>NZ_JABFDF010000002.1 GCF_013403985.1 Winogradskyella ludwigii | reverse complement strand
GAACGGAACATTTAATGGTGAAGCAATGCCAACAAGTGACTACTGGTTTACAGTAGAGTATGACGAACCAAACACAATCCCAGGAAAACGTAAAGAATTAAAAGCCCATTTTACCTTGAAACGATAAGGTTGCAATTTAAATAATATAAAAGCCCTGAGTATTTAAAATACTCAGGGCTTTTTATATATAATAATGCTAGTGAATTTGTGTTATTAAAACGTTGCTTAAATTGAAAGAGAAATAATAAGCCTTCTAATTGTATCAATATTTACTAGAACTACTATTATCATTGATTTATTAAAGTCAAAGAGGGTTCATAAAAGTGTTTTATAAGAGACCTTAAATTTTCTTTTAAACGATATATACTAAGAGTGACTATTCTAGTTAGATCGTATTCAATAAAAAAAGCCAGAATACTTAATGTATTCTGGCTTTTTAGTAGTGTTAATTTGCTTATATATTAAATCCTAATGTTAATACAAAGTTTGTGATTTTTGATTCAATTGAAGCCGAGTCTGTAAGTCCAATATTATATAATTGATATTCAACATCTCGTTTTGCTTGGCTAAAAGCAAAATCTAAATTTAGATTTCCAAAATTGTAGCCTAACCCTAAAGAATACCCATTTAAATCACCATAAGAATTATTATCTTCATAAGGGCTTTCTTCAAAACGATAACCTCCTCTAAAGCTAATTTGTTTGTAACGATATTCTCCTCCTACTTTATAAGTTGCAGCAGCGGTTAAATTATTATTAATATCATTATTCAAACTAGAGAAAAGTATGTCTGAAGTAGGTTTGAATTTTGTATTACTGTAATCCTTTAAAGAATAATCAAAACTCAACAAACCCTTTTTGCCAAATACATAAGCTAAACTTGCTGTGATTTTTCCTGGAGTTTGTAACTTGTATTCTTCATATACATTAGTAACGCTGCTAATGTATCCTATTTCTGGATCGGCAATGTTAGAATCAATACCTTGAACTAACTCTTCGCTAATTCTATACCACGTAGGTGAGTTATATGTTAAACCAACCCTTAATTCATTAGTTAACTTTGCAATAGTTCCAAGCTGTACAGAAAAACCACTTCCGGTAGTCGATAGTAAATTTTCAAAAACAAGATTGTTTACTAATGATCCTGTATTAGAATTGGTTTCTCTTAACTGTGTAAATTTTTCATAATCAATAAAATGACTATTCAAGTTTATTCCAAAATATAATTTGTCATCATAATCTGCGGCAAAATTAAATGCAAGTTTACCATTATAGCCTGTTGATGAGTATAAATAATTTTGATTGAAATTACCAGATGCTATGTTTGATAAGTAATTAGTTTCATCATCATTAGTGTTATTATCAGGATTTTCAGGATCTATAATTCCAGACCAATAGCCTAAAAAGGCTTGTTGCATTGCATAACCATTTGTTCTACCTATAGCAGCATAAGCCTGCTCTATATTTTCACCAGGTTGAAGTTTTAAAACTCCAAAAGGGATTTCTACGTTATTAGTAAATGATAGAAAGTAGCTATCTATAGAATTTGTGTTTTGTCCAGAAGCAACCCAATCATCATCAAAATTTGCGGATCGATCATAAGCAACACTTAATGAGAATTTTTTCCACTTTGAGTTTGTATTGATGTTTTCAAAAATAAAAGCAGCACCTAATTGATTTAAATCTACGTTTGAATTAGAAGACGAATTATTTCCACTAAAATAATTAACATCATTTTTATTATTAGTCAAACCTAAGGATATTGAGGCGTGACTATTATTAAATATTGCAGATCCTGCAGGATTAATATTAACACTAGACATATCTCCACCTAAAGCACCAAAAGCTCCACTCATTGCTCTATAACGAGCAGTACCTTCAATTTCGTCCATAGAATATCTAATCGCATCTGTAATATCTTGTGCTTCAATAAAAGGTGTGACTAATAAGCCTATGCTTAGCATAAGTAACTTTTTCATATACAATTTTTTAAGATTATGTGTTTAATAAAGTTTAGCCTCTACTTCGTCTACTACTGCTAGAAGAACCACTAGATCTTGTGCTTCCTGAAGATCTTGTACTACTAGATGATGACCTTGTGCTACTAGATGAAGATCTTGTAGTACTTCCTGAACTAGATCGTACAGATCTCGATGATCTTGTAGCTCTTGTTGGTGTCGATGATCTTGAACTAGATCTAACTGATCGTGTAGAAGTTGGTCTAGTTACTCTATTATTTGAATTTGACCTCGTTGTAGTAGTTGATCGTGAATTTCTAATTGTTCTCGTAGAAGGATTACTAGATCTCACTCCATTACTTGATCTAGTTCTACTTAAAGCTGTTGAGTTAGATAATCTTCGTGTAGAATAGTTTTGTCTTGATAAAGCTGAATTTCCTCGACCACTTAAATTATTGTTATAAAGTAAAGATCCTCTTCTAGAATTACTAAAAGCATATCTATTGTTATTGCGGTAATAGCCATTGTAATTGTTATATCCATAGCCGTAACCAAAACCATTGTTGTAAAACCAAGGAGAGTTATAAGCATAACCATAATAACCTCCATAACCCCAATTATTATATCCTAATGACCAACGATTGTTGAAACCCCAAGGCCTTCCCCAGTTATAATAACCAAATCCACCATTAAACATCCAAGGGTTATTGTATCCGTACCAACCGTTATCTATATAGTTAATTGTAACACTATTGCTGTTTTGCCCCCAACCACCATAAGCTGGTTGTTGTTCTGTAGTGTCTATTGCTTGTTCTGTATAATCACTTTCATAAGAATCGATATTTGTAAAAACTTCAGATTCTTCTTTTATAGCATCAACTTCAGCTGAATTTTCAGAAAAATAATTTTTGTAATAATTAGAGTCGTCAGTAGATGTTGTAACAACCGTTTCTTGAGTTTCGTTTACTGGTTCTTCCGCTGAATATATGCCATCGTTGTCATATCCTGCATATTGAAACGATCCACAAGAAGTTAACACAGTCGCTAAACCAAGTGCAACAAAAAATGGCAATTTTTGGGTAATAATAGTTTTAAATTGCATATCTCTTTTTTTTTATTGTTGAACATAGCAAAAATAGTTAGTTTTGCTAAACTATTTAATACATTTAACATAGGTGCAATTTCTGTGCCAAAACATATAAAATGAGCAAAAATCTTACGAGTAGAGCCGACGATTATTCAAAATGGTATAATGAATTGGTTGTTAAGGCTGATTTAGCAGAAAATTCGGCAGTTAGAGGCTGTATGGTTATAAAACCATATGGTTATGCCATTTGGGAGAAAATGCAAGCAGAATTAGATCGCATGTTTAAAGAGACAGGACATCAAAACGCCTATTTTCCATTATTTGTTCCTAAAAGCTTATTTGAAGCCGAAGAGAAGAATGCAGAAGGTTTTGCTAAGGAGTGTGCTGTTGTAACACATTACCGATTACAAAATGATCCTGATAACCCAGGGAAATTAAGAGTAGATCCTGATGCTAAGCTTGAAGAAGAGTTAGTTGTAAGACCAACTAGTGAAGCTATTATATGGAACACTTATAAAGGGTGGATCCAAAGTTATAGAGATTTGCCAATTTTAATAAATCAATGGGCAAATGTCGTTCGTTGGGAAATGCGAACACGTTTATTTTTACGTACAGCTGAATTTTTATGGCAAGAAGGTCATACAGCTCATGCTACAGAAGCAGAGGCATTGATAGAGGCAGAGCAAATGAATAATGTTTATGCAGAGTTTGCAGAAAATTTTATGGCCATTCCTGTCATTAAAGGAGTAAAAACTGAGAGTGAGCGTTTTGCAGGTGCAATTGAAACGTATTGTATTGAAGCTTTAATGCAAGATGGAAAAGCACTTCAAGCTGGTACATCGCACTTCTTAGGTCAGAACTTCGCAAAAGCATTTGATGTTAAGTTTACAAATAACGAAGGTAAGTTAGATTATGTTTGGGCAACATCTTGGGGCGTTTCTACGAGGTTAGTAGGAGCTTTAATTATGACACATAGTGATGATAAAGGTTTGGTGTTACCTCCAAATTTAGCACCATCGCAAGTGGTTATTGTTCCAATTTTTAAGACTGATGAGCAATTTGAAGCGATTACAGAGAAAGCAGAACAAATAATAAAAGAACTTAAAGCTTTAGGTGTAAGTTGTAAGTTTGATAAGAGAACGACTCACAGACCAGGAGCAAAATTTGCACAGCACGAATTGCAAGGTGTGCCATTACGTATTGCTATTGGACCAAAAGATTTAGAGAATAATACCGTTGAATTGGCAAGACGTGATACATTAACTAAAGAAATTGTTCAGATTGATAATATAGCTTCAACCATTAAAGATCTTTTAGAGTTAATACAAGACGAGTTATTTAAAAAAGCTTTGAATTTTAGAGAGGAACATATCACTGAAGTTGACGATTTAGAAACTTTTAAAAATGTTTTAGAAACAAAAACAGGTTTTATTTCGGCACATTGGGATGGTACAATAGAATCTGAACAAAAGATAAAAGAATTAACAAAAGCAACTATAAGATGCATACCTTCAGATAATAAGCTAGAGGCTGGTAAGTGTATTTATAGTGGGAACCCATCTACACAGCGGGTACTTTTTGCTAAGGCTTATTAATTTTTTAAAAAAAAAACTTAAAAAGTTATTGCAGAAGTTAAAAATAGTTGTAGATTTGCACCCGCAATGGAAACATTGTTAGTTCATTTAAAAGACTAATATTAACAAATGGCCCGTTCGTCTATCGGCTAGGACGCATGGTTTTCATCCATGTAAGAGGGGTTCGATTCCCCTACGGGCTACAATTTTTAATAAGAAAAAAAAACAATGGCAAATCACAAGTCAGCTTTAAAAAGAATTAGAAGTAACGAAAAAAGACGTGTACTTAACAAATACCAGCATAAAACAACTCGTAATGCTATTAAAAAATTACGTGAGTTAACAGATGCTAAAGAGGCACAAACAATGTTACCTTCAGTTATCAGTATGCTAGATAAGTTAGCAAAGAGAAATGTTATTCATGCTAATAAAGCAGGGAATTTAAAATCTCAGTTAACTAAGTATGTTGCAGCGATATAATTATAATTTCTAAGAAATTATTTAAAGTCTTTCCATTTGGAAAGACTTTTTTTTGTTTCTGTATTTTCGGATTAATAAAGATTTGTAGAGTATTCTTTTTTAATAGGATATTAATACACAATTTAGAATGAAGTTTAATGATTCTAATATTTAAGTTATCGTTATTATTCAGTTAGTCGTATCTATTCTAATTTATAGATCAACATAGAATGTCTTAAGGAGTATGGTCGTTCTATTTAAGATTAGTTTATAACGTTAGTCATAAGAATTATTATAGATAGGTTAAGTTAATCTCGGATTGAGAGCTATTGATGAAAGTCCAAATTAGAAGAATTAGAATAACGCAATAGTTATATTTATCAAATAAAAAATTGTAATTTCTTCTTTTACGTGATAATTGATTAAAGATTGTAACTTTGCAATAAATTTAAAAAGATGCACAAAGCAGGTTTTGTAAATATTATAGGTAATCCTAATGTTGGTAAATCCACGTTAATGAATGCATTTATAGGTGAAAAATTATCTATAATCACTTCTAAGGCGCAAACAACAAGACACCGAATTTTAGGGATTGTAAATGGTGAAGATTTTCAGGTGATATTAAGTGATACTCCAGGAATTATTAAACCAGCATACGAGTTGCAAGCTTCTATGATGGATTTTGTAAAGTCGGCTTTTGATGATGCCGATGTTTTAATCTACATGGTTGAAATCGGTGAGAAGGAGCTTAAAGATGAAGCTTTCTTTAATAAGATTACCAATTCTAAAATTCCTGTGCTATTATTGTTGAATAAGATTGACAAATCTAACCAAGAACAGTTGGAAGAGCAATCAGAGTTATGGCAACAAAAAGTGCCTAATGCTGAGTTTTTTCCTATTTCGGCTACTGAAGGGTTTAATATTAAAAACGTTTTTGATAGAATTATAGAATTATTACCAGAATCACCTGCATTTTATCCAAAAGATCAATTAACAGATAAGCCAGAACGTTTTTTTGTAAACGAAGCGATTAGAGAAAAAATCCTTATGCATTACAAAAAAGAAATTCCTTATGCTGTAGAAGTGGATACTGAAGAGTTTTTTGAGGAAGACAACATTATAAGAATGCGATCTGTAATTATGGTTGAGCGTGAAACCCAAAAAGGGATCATTATCGGTCATAAAGGTTCGGCTTTAAAACGTGTTGGAGTAGAAGCACGTAAAGACTTAGAAAAGTTCTTTGGAAAACAAGTGCATTTAGAACTTTATGTAAAGGTGAATAAAAACTGGAGAAGCAATCAGAATCAGTTAAGACGCTTCGGTTACAATCAGAGATAACTGCTTAGCACGTCCTTCATAAAACCTTTTAATTTATGCATTTCAGGCATGCCTTTGGATCTCCCAAGGCGTCCTGCAATATATAGCACAAACCATAGTATAATCATAAATATGGTTAATGCTATCTGTATGGCATAAGAATTATTTAAAGTCACATTGGTATAGGCCCAAACACCAAAGCCTAAAAACAAGCCTGCAACTATAAAATGCATAAACATAAACATGGTCCATACGGTTGGGTTTGGACCAAAAAGACCATGAACTATAGATAGGTCTTCTTTGGCGGCATTAATTTCTAGATGTAATTGTGGTGACCAAAAATGTTGATCTTTTTTAGGGAATTTTATAAAAATGTGGTCATCAATTCTAGATACAATATATGTAGTTTTAGTTGTTTTGGTTTGCTCAAAACTTTGTAGAAGTTTCTCATTATTAGCACTAACCTCAAACTTAAAGCGTGGTCTTAAAACGATTTCATTAGGTAGTGCCATATCAATACTAATATTGAGAAATTTTTATTTCAAAATTAAGAATTCACAACGTCTGTTAATTGAGTACTCTGTTTCGGTACAGTTCTCACCACATGGTACTAATGGCTTAGTTTCACCATAGCCTTTAGAGGTTAAACGCTTTCTTGATATACCATTCTCTACAAGATATTCTAAGGTCGCACGAGCTCTTTTGTCAGATAAGTCTAAATTAAAATCAAATCCAGCTCTAGAATCGGTATGTGCTCCAAGTTGTATTTCCATACGAGGATATTTAGTTAGTAGAGCGACCAAAACGTCTAATGTTTTTGCGGCTTGTGGTTTTATTTCCCATTTAGCAAAATCAAAATATATATTTTCTAATTCAATAAACGTATTACCATCAGCATCATCGGTTACTATTTCTTCAGCATCTTTATAAGACTCTATTTCAAGTTCAATATTAAACTCTATGTTACCTTTATCGTTAGTATCAAAAAATTCAATTTGTGGAATGTATTTTGGTTGAAAACCTTCAACAGAATATTTTTGACTCGGTTTTGTTGGAAGCATATATCTACCATCTTCACCTACGACCTGTTCAGCGATAACATTGCCATCTTTATCAAATAAGGTAACCGTTGTAAAAGGTAAAATTTCACCAGTAACTTTGTCTGTAACTACACCTTCAATATAATAGGTTCTTTCGTTTTCAATACGTTTAAATGTATAGATGTTATCCAAACCAGATCTATTAGAGGATATATAGCCTGTATTTACAGAATCTATCACCACAAAAGCAAAATCGTCTTTTTCACTATTTATCGATTCACCTAAATTGAGCGCGTCTAAAAATTCATTATTGCTAACACTACTCGCAAATAGGTCTAAACCACCAAAGCCATGTTTACCATTAGAAGAGAAATATAGCGTGCTGTCAGTGGCGATAAAAGGAAATTGTTCTCTACGTTTTGTATTAACATTTTCACCTAAGTTAATTGGAGCTCCAAAGCTATTATCGTCAAATACATCTACATAGAATACATCAAAAGAGCCTATTGAACTAGGCATATCACTTGAAAAGTATAATCTACTTTCATCATTATTTAACGCAGGATGCATTGTAGAATACGTGTCACTAGAAAACGAAACAGCTTCTACATTTGTCCATTCATTATCTATTAGCTCTGCCATAAATATACTAACAACGGCTACTTTTGTAGAATCTAAATCAATTCGTTTTTTTAGATTTCTAGAAAAGTACATTGTTTTACCGTCTTTAGTAAATACAGCGCTACTTTCATGTTGAGTAGGAATATTTATCTTTTTATTTAATGGCTGAACACTATCTAATGTAATTTTATCACCTGTAGAAACTTTTGCTTCATATAAGTCTAAATAAGGTTTACCATTCCATTTATAATTTGGGTTTTTTATGTTTTTTGTTGAAGCAAAAACAATTTTGTCTTCATTAAGTCCAACTCCAAAACTAGAGCCTCCAACATCTTTGGTTAGATTTTCTAATTCATAATTATAAGGAACTATACGTTCTAATAAAGACCTGAAGTTTTTAGTATTAATTGAATCTTTTAAATAAAGTGTAGAAATCTCGTCTGCTTCTTCATAATTTTTAATGCCTTTTAACACATCAAAGTATTTGAAGTAGAAAGAATCTGACAATCCTGCGTCAATTTTTAAATCATAAACTTGTTTGTAGGCCTTGTGTGCATTTTCAAATTCTGAATTATAATAATAACAATCACCTAGTTTTTCGAGATTAGCAACTGTTTTTGGAAGTTGAGCATAAATTTCTGCAGCATCAATATATGCGCGATTTTCATACAGTTTGTCTGCTTTACTTTTCGATTGAGAAAAACAAAGCGTAACTGTTGTTAAAGTGACTAATACAATATATAGTTTAAACGTTTTCATTTGTTTTCAATTAGAAAAATCTTGGAGATTTATCGTAGCCTTTGCCAAATTTATCAATGTTAAATAATAAAAATATTTCGTGAGAGCCAGAATTAAATCGACCTAAATTAGAAAGTGTATGATCGTAAGCGTAACCAATGCTTACTGTGCTTGACATAGAAAAATTAACGATTCCACTAACTGAATCATCTAATCGATATGAGGCTCCAAATTCTACCTTATCATAAACTAAGACGTTTGCTGTGATATCTAATGATAGAGGTGATCCTCCAACATATTTAGTCATAAAAGCTGGTTTAAATTTAAAATTTTCACCAAAGTTGAAGACATAGCCACCAGTTAAAAAGAAGTGCATATTTTCTGAGGCTTCAGAAACAAGACCGCTATCTTCTTTAAGGTGTTTTGTTTGTAATAAATTGGGAACTGACAGTCCTAAATAATAGTCCTCTGTAAAATAATATAAACCCGCTCCTATATTAGGAAAGGTTCTATTTATGTTTTCAGCGAAAGCAGGATCAGGTAATGGATCGGAATATACAAAACCATTAAAATCGGTGCTAAAAAATGTTGCACCAGCTTTGATACCAAAAGACAATTTTGAATTATCGCTTACAGGAAGTACATAAGCAATATCTGCATAAACACTAGATTGTTTTACAACGTCTCCTATTTCGTCATGAACAATTGATAATCCACCTTCGATACGGTTTTTGATTTTAGTATGAGCAAAGAATGTTCCTGTCGTTGGTCCACCAACGGATCTTGTCCATTGCGATCGGTAAAGTAGGCCTGCGCTAATGGTAGATTCGTCATCAGTAGCATAAGCAGGATTCATCACACTCATATTATACATATATTGTGTGTATTGTGGATCTTGTTGTGCATGAGAAACAAACCCTAAAATTAGAGTCATAATCACAATGCTATATTTTGTTATCTTACTTGTCATTATTATCTATTTAAATAGACTCTTCCTTGTTGTGCCTCTCGCTCTCCATCATTAAATTCTAGAACATAAAAATAAACACCTGCAGGAAGCTTTGTATCGTTTTTCTTCGAAGTTCCATCCCATTTTGCTGAGCCTAATCCTCCTTCATAAAGAATATTTCCATATCTATTATATACCGTTAGCTTAAAATTAGGATACAGATCATCAATCCATAAAATATCAAACACGTCATTTATTCCATCATTGTTCGGGGAAAAGCCATCAGGTATTAATAGTTCTCCAATACAAGGATTTAGAATAATTGTCACTTCTAAACGCTCTCTACTTTCACAGCCAAATTCTGATCTAATGGCACCATAATAAACACCTCCATCTTGTAAAATTTCAGAATTATCTAAAGCATTACCATCAACAAGTGCATCATACCAAAAAACTAATTCTTCATCAACAATATTATTTGATAAGTCTTCTAATGTCGGGTTATCAGTTTCACAAAACTCGTTACCACCTGAGATAATTTCAGGTGTTGATATATCTTCAACATTGATCTTAAGTGCTGCAACATTTGATGTATCTGCGCTACAATCTTGACCTAAAACAAATAATTCATTTAGTGTTAAAATAGTTAAATCTGGATTTTGTAATAACTCTATAGGAACTGTAAAAGAAGCATTCCCATCGATTATTGTAATAGCTATAGTATTTACAGAATTATTAGCCTGCGTAAGCTCATATACAATAGAATAATCACCATCTATTAATTGATTGGCTCCTGTTATATTAATGATGACATCATCATCTGTACCAAGACAAACATTATCGGTGTTTTCCTTAGATAAAACTAATCCAGTAACATCTGGAAGGTCTATAATGGTAACGGTTACATCCGCAGAACTTGTAATATTACAATCTGTTGATATAACAGTATATGTGTAAATGCCAGCAGTATCTGTTAATGGATCAAAAATGCCTGTGCCACTTGCAAGTGCAGGAGTCCAGGTTCCATCTGCATCAGGAGAATCACCAAGACTATCGAATAAATCTACAGAATCAATTTCATTAGAACATAGTAAAAGTGTATCGTCGCTACCTGCATTTGGTGGTGCTAATATGGTAACTGAAACAGAAGCCACTGCTTCAGGACAAGAAGATGTACTGTCTGAAACCGTATATGTATATGTGCCTACAATATCAATACTTGGGTCAAACATTCCTGTTCCACTTGTTAATGCAGGTGTCCATAAGCCACCTGATTGTGGAGTTCCACCAAGACTATCAAATAAATCAGTGGCTACATCATTACTACAGAATTCAATGGAACCATCAGTTCCAGCGTCATTAGCTGTTGAAATTAAAACGGTTACTATAGCAGAGCTGCTACCACATGTATTGCTTAAAGAATAGGTGTAATTTCCTGCAGCATCAATAGTTGGATCAAAAATTCCTGTGCCACTATTTAAAGCAGGTGTCCAAATCCCTCCAGTATCAGGTGCACCACTAAGTCCACTAATTAAATCTACAGAACCTAAATTTGAGCATAAATCTAAAGTTCCATCATTTCCTGCATTAGGTTCTTGTAAAACAGAGACATTAACAATTGCAGTAGCATCAGGGCAAGTTGCGCTGGCACTAGAAATAGTATAGGTGTATAGTCCTGAGGGATCAATACTAGGATCAAACATTCCAGTTCCGCTTGTTAGAGTAGGAGTCCATGTTCCGCCAATATCAGGTGTTCCTTCTAAGCTATTAAATAAATCTACTATTGTATCGGTATTACAAAGTTCGATAGTGCCATCCATTCCTGCATCGTTTGTATCTGAAAAAGATACAGCCACAGTAGCTGAATTAGTGCCACATGAGTTGCTTAACGTGTAAGTATAAGTTCCTTCAGCGTCTACGTTAGGATCAAATATTCCTGTACCACTATTTAGAGAAGGAGTCCAAATCCCACCAGTTTCAGGCGTACCAGAAAGACTTTCAAATAAATTTGTTATCGCTGTAGAGTTACATAAATTTAATGAACCGTCGTTACCAGCATCAGGGCTTTGTAAAACAGAAACCGTAACCGCTGCTGTAGCATCTGGGCATGTTGCGCTAGCACTAGAAATGGTATAGGTATATATACCAGAACCATCAATACTAGGATCAAAAGTATCACTTCCACTCGCAAGTGCAGGAGTCCATGTTCCTCCAACATCAGGAGTTCCTCCTAAGCTATTAAATAAATTGAAAGCGGGTTCAGTATTACAAAGTTCAATTGCCTCATCAGTTCCAGCATCATTTGTATCCGAAAATGAAACTATTACAGTAGCCGAATTAGTACCACATGAATTGCTTAAAGTATACGTGTAAATGCCTTCTGCATCTATATTAGGATCTAAAACTCCAGTTCCACTATTTAAAGTTGGTGTCCAAGTACCTCCTGTTTCAGGTGTTCCTCCAAGGCTTTCAAATAAATTGACAGTATCTGTAGAGTTACATAAATTTAAGGATCCGTCGTTTCCAACATCAGGGCCTTGTAAAACAGAAACTGTAACAACTGCAGTTGCATCAGGGCAAGTTGCGCTAGCACTAGAAATAGTATAGGTATATAGTCCTGAAGGATCAATACTAGGATCAAACATTCCTGTTCCACTTGTTAACGTAGGAGTCCATGTTCCACCAATATCAGGAGTTCCTCCTAAGCTATTAAATAAATCTACTATGGCATCAGTACTACAAAAGTCAATAGAGCCATCCGTTCCAGCATCATTTGTGTTTGAAAAGGAAACAGCTACAGTGGCGGAATTAGTACCACATGAATTATTTAAAGTATAGGTGTAAATTCCTTCAGCGTCTGTATTAGGATCAAAAAGTCCAGTACCACTATTTAATGTTGGAGTCCAAGTTCCTCCTGATTCAGGATTTCCGGAGAGACTGTCGAATAAATTGACGGTATTTGTTGAATTACATAAATTGAGTACACCATCATTTCCAGCATCAGGTCCTTGTATAATTGAAACTTCAATTGTAGCAGAATCATCAGGACAAAGCGTTGCACTATTTAAAACGGTATACGTATATGAACCTGCAGTATCTATTGTGGGATCAAAAATTCCGGTACCACTAGTAAGTGTCGGAGTCCAAGTTCCTCCATTATCAGGATTTCCTCCAAGACTATCAAATAAGTTTATAATTGTAGTATCTGTACTGCAAAATTCAACTGTGCCATCTGTTCCTGCGCTATTGGCATCTGTAGAGGTAACCGTAACTTCCGCAGCGCTACTTCCACAGATTGAAGTTATTGTGTAAGTGTAAATTCCATCAGCATCTATATTCGGATTAAAAACACCAGTACCACTCGCTAATGTAGGAGACCAAGTACCTCCTAGTTGAGGATTTCCGTTTAAGCTATTAAATAAATTGACTGTATTTGTAAGACTACAAAGAGTTAATGTGCTATCTGTGCCAGCGTCAGGTGATATTTCTATTGAAACTTCAACTGTTGCTGAATCATCTGAACATGACCCTATTCCAGAAATTGTATAGGTGTAGGTGTCTGCTGCATCAATAGAAGGATCAAAAACTCCTGTTCCACTTGCTAATGCTGGAGACCAAATTCCTCCTGATTGAGGTGAACCTCCAAGGCTGTCAAAAAGATTAATAGTGCCATCCTCAGTACAAATGATAACAGTTCCATTAAGCCCAGCATTAGAGAATGGATTGAGTGTAATTGTAATAGTTGCAGTAGCATCGGCACAAGGATTTGTTCCTATTACAGTATATGTGTAGGTGTCATTTAAATCAACTAAAGGGTCATAAATTCCTGATCCACTAGCAAGAGCAGGCGACCAAGTTCCTCCAATTTCTGGAGTACCATCAAGATTTTCGAATAAATTAATAATTCCTTCATTACTACAGATTTCAATTTCAGCGCTTATTCCAGCGTCTGGTTCCTGTATGAATACCACATTAACATCGGCTGATGCATCTGGACAAGGCGTTATGCCTGATACTGTATATGTATAAATGCCAACAGTATCAATTGAAGGGTCAAAAACTCCAGTGCCACTATTAAGAGCAGGAAACCAAGTACCACCACCATCAGGAGTACCTCCAAGACTATTAAGTAAGTTAAATGTATTTGAGTCGTTACTGCAAATTTCTAAGGTGCCATTTGAACCCGGATTTGGTAATGGGTTTATGTTAACGTTAACTGTTGCAGATTCATCAGGGCAAGGAGTATTCCCTGCGAATGAATATGTAAAAATCCCAGGACTATCAACAGAAGGGTCAAAAATATTAGTTCCACTGTTTAGTGCTGGTGACCATATACCTCCAAGGTCTGGCGTGCCACCTAAACTATTAAAAAGATTTATAGTTCCTACGTTATCGCATATATCTATACTGGCATTCTCGCCAGCATCTTTATATGGAGTTACAGAAACTGTAACTGTAGCGGTTTCATCAATACAAGGAGCCGTGCCACTAACGGTGTATGTATAAATACCGTCAGCGTCTACTGCTGGATTGAATTCGCCTGTACCACTTGCAAGAGTTGGAGACCAAATTCCTCCGATGTCAGGAGTGTTACCTAAGCTTAAAAATAAATCTATAACGTCACTAGTGCTACATAAATCTATAGCTCCATCAGTTCCTGCATTTGGTTTAGGTGTTATGTTTACAGTAACAATTGCAGATTCATCTGGGCAACTATTATTAGAATTTACAGTATAAGTATACTCGCCAGCTAGATCTATAGAAGGATCAAAAATACCTGTTCCACTATTTAATGTTGGTGTCCAAAACCCTCCAGTATCAGGTAGGCCTCCAAGTTCTAGAAATAAATCGATAGAAGAACTAATATTAGTTTCGCAGAGATCTAACAAGCTATCTTCACCTGCGTTTGGGGCGATATCTAACATCACTAAAACAGGGAATCTTCCTGTACTTTCGCACGGAGGATCTAAAGATGTTGCATAATATGTTTGCCCATTAATTAATGGAGTAGAAGGAGATAGTGCTAAGGCTGAAAATAAAGAGATATACCAGTTGTTCGTGCCACTCGCAACTAAATCTCCTATTGTAGGAGTAACACTTGGATTTACACAAAATTGTTGAATAGAATCACCAGTTGGAATAGGCGTAGAGCCAACAATAACTAAAACGGAAAGCCTTGATGTTCTACAGCTTCCGTCAGGACTAGCTTGATCTGCGTAATATAAGGTGTTATCCATTAACACGTCTGTGTCATTTAACGCCGTGCCTCCAGAAGAAGATAAGTACCATTGCACATCGTTTCCTGTTGCTTCTAAATCACTTACTGTCGCTAAAGATGAATCGTCTAGACATACACCTTGAAAATTACTACCAGTTGGAGGGCCAAATATAATAATGTCTACACGAGATCTTGTGCCGCATGTTCCCGTACTGTCGTCTGCATAATAGTCCTCTCCGTTAATTAGGTTTTCTGAATTTGATAAAGGCACTGTTGAAGTAGCAGTAGCATACCAAAATACTCCACCACCAGAATCTGTAGCTTGTAGGTCTCCTACAAGTAAAGATTCTATATCACATAGCGTTTGTGTATTATTAGTTACAATTGGGCATTGTGCATTCACAGTAGTGAATCCACTAATAATTGATGTAAGAAGAAATGCTATAAGTATAGGATAACTTTTAAAACTGTACTTTTTGGCTTTCATTAAAAAAATTTAAAATAATTACTTTTCCTTGAAATTGTTGCCATGGATTAAGAACAGCAAGTTCAAAAATAAAATTATCGCTTGCAGCATTGAAAGATTGAGGGAAAACAAATATATGTAAATAGCCCTTACATAACAAAATTAATACCTACAGTTTTATAGCATTTTTAAATCCTATAAGAATCAGTTGAAACTAGACTGTAATATGCATGTTAGGTTAACTTTAAAAAGGATAAAAACATTAAAATAATTAGTGCTTTAAGAGCTTTTGTTATGATGTGATTTCTATTCTTAAAACATTTTTACTAGTTCAGAAGCTGGGTTTAGACGTCTTAAAAATCGATTACTATTTTAGACTTCTATAGTCTTGTCTAAGATTAATTAAGTTCTTTGATTCCTTTATCAGAATTGTACTGCATTAAATATATTCCTGTATTTGAATAACGTTGGTCGTTTATCTTTTTATAATCAAATTTCAGGTGTGGTTGAATTGATATTATAGAACTAGTGTCTTCAAATGATGAATTGTTTGAAATCCTTAATATTATGTCTAAAGTAACATCAAACCCTAATATAGAATACTGTGATGGTTTAGATATGAATTCAGCTTCATAATTTTGTTCAAATGCAGTGCTACCTTTTTCACTTTCTGGATTTGTAACAGTAGGATAAATAAGTTTCAAAATACGATACCTCATTTCTGAAACTTCACTTTGTTCTGGTACTAATGATGTTTCTAGTGTAACGAGTTCAATTTTATAATCCGATAATTTACTCATTAAAGCTGTAGTGGTATTCAGAAGAACGATGGTTTTTTCACTGTCAAAAACAACGTAATTTAGTTTGTTCTTGTCCAATGCAATAGTCAATTCGTCAGATTTAAAAAATCCAGCGTTATCAACTTTTAAAAATTTAGAATTTGGAAGTGTTTCTAAAATTAAACCTTTATTTCTGTTTTCATCAAGGTCACTGACAACGACAATATTTGCGTTTTGTTTTGCTAAATAATTTAAGGTTTTGGTTTTCTGAACACTATCTGTCGCTATTGATTTATATATATTGATACTGTCATTAGAACTTATATTCGATTCAATATCAATTATAGAAAATGATTTATCAGATATAATATTAGGGAAATTAGCACTATTCTCTAAAAACGGAACAATGAGCGCGTTTTTATTATGCGGACTTTCTATTGTTAAATTAGATTTCGCAATATTCTTTTTAATTAAAGTGACATCAAAATTTAAACCAATAGCTTTTGCAGAGTCAATTGCAATCTGAGCACCTTGGAAGAAATCCACATATTTTTGAAAATCGGCATTAGTACTAATCATTTTACGTCTTTGTTCGGGCTCGCTCAGTTCATCGCTAGAAAAAGGAGTGTAAAAATATAGGCCATTTGCTGTTTCTGATATTAAATTATCATATAACGCTTTATTTTTATTAGTCTGTGTTACTGTTGTATTATTAGGAGTGTTTGTAGTTTCTGTATTAGGACTAACAGTGGTTGAAGTAATATTTCTTGGCATTTTGATAATGTCACCAGTGTTCACAGATGTTAGTAGAGATGGGTTTAATGTTGTGAACTCATCAATTGTCATTCCTGCTTTTCTGGATAATCCAAAAAGTGTTTCTTTTGGTTCTATAACATAATCTTTATAATCACCTGTAGCGACTGTAGAAGTTGAATCAACGTCAGGAACAGGAATATCATTTAAGGCCGTATCTTCAGTTAAAATTGGATCTTCAATTGGGTTGGAAGCTTCAGTAGGTTCATTGTCAGGTGTGTCTGTGTTTGTCGTAGCAACAGTATCGTCTATGTGAAGTCTGTGGCCAGCCATAAGCATATTAACGATCTGAGGGTTTTTTTCTTCAAGTTCAGCAATAGACATATTAAAACGCTTTGCTAATCCAAATTTTGTATCTCCTCGTTGCACAACATAATCGCTATCAGTTTCAGTTTTTGAATTGTTATCAGGAATAATTAATGTTTGTCCAATTTGCAAGAATTCAGATAATCTACTAGAGTTTGCTGTTTGTAATTGAGTTAAAGTTATGCCGTATTTTTGAGAAATTCCCCAAAGCGTTTCGCCTTTAACCACATAGTGCTCTCCTTTGTTTACTGTACGTTCTTTTTCCTGTATTGATTTATCTAAATTTATAATATGTCCTACTTGGAGCATATTTATAATATGCGGATTTTGTTGCTCTAGCATTGTAATGCTCACTCCAAAACGTCGCGAAAGCTCAAATTTTGTTTCACCTCGTTTAACGATATAGTTACTGATGAGATCTCCATTAATTGCCGTGGTGGTTGTTGGAGTGCTTGTAGTATCTGAATTTGGAATACGTAAAGTTCTGCCAGCATAAATCATGACTTCTGAACCCGGATTGAGTTCAAAAATAGCAGATGGAGATATTCCGTATTGTCTAGAAATCATGTAAACGCTTTCACCTTTTTGGATAGCATGGTCTCTATAGCTTTTTTGAGCTAGTGCAAATTTAGAGCATAAAACCAAAATTAAGATTAGCGTAAGAGATCTCCCCATATTTTTAAATTTAATTATAACGTTTTGTTTTTAAGGTGGTTACTTAAGTGTTTTGTTCTTTTGAATTGATATAAAACTGCAAGAATGGGGCTGTTCTTGAAAAGATAAATTTATAAAAAATATCACTAAAAGTGTAAATAAAAACTGATAAAGTACAGACAATAAAATTACTAAAAATTAACGCTAATTACTTTAAATAAATACTTGTTATCAACAGGATATTAACAATTTTTAGAGTTATTTTTTGTCTCGTTTTTTACTGTATTTTTTTTGCTTAGAATTGTTTTTTCAATATGAAGTGAAAAGTCAATAATAGTTCACTATAACACGCAAGTATATATTATCTTTGTAGCCTTAAATAAAAATAAATGAGTAATATAGTAGCTGTAGTAGGTCGTCCTAATGTAGGGAAATCGACATTTTTTAACCGTCTTATACAAAGACGTGAAGCTATTGTTGACGCTGTAAGTGGTGTAACAAGAGATCGTCATTATGGCAAAACAGATTGGAATGGTAAAGAATTTTCCCTAATTGACACAGGAGGTTATGTAGTTGGTAGTGATGATGTTTTTGAGGCCGAAATAGATAAACAAGTAGAATTAGCGATAGAAGAAGCTGATGCCATTATTTTTATGGTAGATGTAGAATCTGGAGTAACTGGCATGGACGAGGATGTTGCCAAATTACTTAGAAAAATAGATAAACCTGTTTTTTTAGTAGTAAATAAAGTAGATAACAATAAGCGATTAGAAGATGCTGTTGAGTTTTATTCTCTTGGTTTAGGTGAATATTTTGCTATTGCTAGTATCAATGGAAGTGGAACAGGAGATTTATTAGATGCTGTTGTAGAAGCTTTACCTGAAGTAGAAGAGGTAGAAGAAGATGAATTGCCAAGGTTTGCAGTGGTAGGAAGACCTAACGCAGGTAAATCGTCATTTATTAATGCTTTAATTGGTGAAGATCGTTATATCGTAACTGATATTGCAGGTACGACTCGTGATTCTATTGATACAAAATATAACCGTTTTGGATTCGAATTTAATTTAGTAGATACGGCAGGTATTCGTCGTAAAGCTAAAGTAAAAGAGGATTTAGAATTTTATTCTGTAATGCGAAGCGTAAGAGCTATTGAGCATTGTGATGTTTGTTTGGTTGTATTAGATGCCACTCGTGGTTTTGATGGACAAGTTCAAAATATTTTTTGGTTAGCAGAACGTAACAGAAAAGGTGTTGTAATTCTCGTTAACAAATGGGATTTAATAGAAAAGAATACTAAAACAGCTAAAGAATTTGAGCAACATATTAGAAAAGAAATTGCTCCTTTCACCGATGTACCAATAGTATTTATTTCGGTATTAAATAAGCAACGTATTTTTAAAGCGATTGAAACAGCGGTTGAAGTTTATAACAATAGAACGAAGCGTATTAAGACAAGTGTTCTTAATGAAGCATTGTTACCTATTATTGAAAATCAGCCACCTCCAGCTTACAAAGGTAAATTTGTAAAAATAAAATACATTATGCAGTTGCCAACTCCGCAACCGCAATTTGCTTTTTTCTGTAATTTACCGCAATACGTAAAGGATCCGTATAAACGATTTTTAGAGAATAAACTAAGAGATCATTTCGATTTTAATGGTGTTCCTATAAGCGTTTACATGCGTAAAAAATAGAAATCATTATTTCATGAAAAATAAGTCTGCCTTTATTCTAATAGTTGTGCTGTCTTATTTTTTTAATGGATTCTCACAAAATTTACCTCCTGAAATAAGTGTTTCAGGAGGGCAAATTTATTGTCCAGGTTCTTCAATTCCAATTGTAACATCTGCACTTATTTCAGACCCAAATTCAGAAGATACGTCATTACCTGAGATTTATATTCAAATCGTAGAAGGCTATCAAATTGGTCTAGATAATTTAGCTTTAAGTGGGGTAAACCCAAATATCACGTCAAGTTGGAGTACTACAGAAGGCCGTTTAACTTTAACGGGTCCAGCTACGTTTGCGGAATTTTCATCTGCTATTGAAAATGTTCTTTTTCAAACTACACAAACATTATTTACACAAGACAGACAAGTTTCTATCAATTTAGGTGATGCTAATTATTTACCGAGTACAGGTCATTATTATTTTTATGTAGCAGATCTTGGTATTACTTGGACAGAAGCTAGAGATGCTGCAGCTAGTTTAAATTATTTTGGATTACAAGGTTACTTGGCTACAATTACTTCTGAAGATGAATCTCAGTTGGCAGGAGAACAAAGCACAGGTACAGGTTGGATAGGAGGTTCTGATCAGCAAAACGAAGGCACTTGGATTTGGGAAACTGGTCCAGAAGCAGGACAAGTATTTTGGCAAGGTGTTGCTAATGGTTCAGCTCAAAATGGAATGTTCGAATTCTGGAATACTAATGAGCCTAACAATTTTAATGAAGAAGATTATGCACATATCACTGATCCATCAATTGGTGTATTGGGCGCATGGAACGATTTAGGTAATACAGGAGATCCAGGTATTAACAACCCTTACCATCCTAAGGGTTATATTGTAGAGTTTGGAGGTATGCCTAATGAAACGGTTATTAATTTATCTACTAGTAGTACTATAATAATGCCTCGAGTTATAAGCAGTGATTTTACGGTTTGTGGCTCTGATTCTGTGATGCTAACCGTTGAAGCCTCTACAGTAGATGTTTCATGGTACGAAACTTCAACATCTATTTCTCCAATACATTCAGGACTAAATTATAACGTTAATATAAATGCAACAACAACCTATTGGCTTTTGCCTGTAGTACAAAGCTGTGCAACTAATATTGTAAGATATCCTTTTACGGTAACAGTAAATCCTAAGCCAGATGTTAATAATGTTACTATTAATCAATGTGAAGATGCTATAATTGATGGTCTTTCCTCTTTCAACCTTAGTGCATATAGTGATGTAATTGTAAATGGTAGTTTAAATAATTTAGAAGTTAACTTTTTTGAAACCATAGATTTATCTATTCCTATAGATGATCAGTTGTATATAAATCAAGTCAATAATCAGATTGTCTATGCACAAGTTTTAAATACAGTTACAAATTGTAGTGAAATAGCTGAAGTACTTTTGGTTGTAAATACAAATACATCTAATAGTGGTACATTAACTGTTTGTGATAACCAAGACGAAACAGGATTAGTTAGTTTTGATTTAACACTAGCTGAAAGTGAAATTTTAAATTCTGAATCTGCAGATGTTATTGTTCTTGGATATTATGAAACACATAACGATGCTTTATTTCAAGAAAACCAATTGAATACCAGTTACACCAATACACAACCGTATAATCAAACTATTTTTGCAAGATTAGCACAAAACGGAAGTTGTTATAGTATTACGGAAGTAAATTTAAAGGTTGACGTTTTGCCAAATCTTTTAGATGACGAAACGGTTTACTATTGCTCAAATACATTTCCTGAAACAATTACGCTTTATGGAGGTGTGGTAAATGATATTTCAAATAACTATTATTACAGTTGGTCTACAGGTGAAACTACGATGACGATTGAAGTCAATGAAGCTGGAAGCTATTCCGTAGAAGTAACAAAACCTTTTGGTTGTACTGCAGAGCGAACTATTATAGTATTGCCATCAGATACGGCGACTTTTGAAACTATTGAAGTCTCAGATTTATCTGAAAACAATGTGGTCTCTGTATTCGTCTCAGGAGATGGAGAATATTTATACGCTTTAAATGATGAGTTTGGTATATATCAAGAATCTATGATTTTTGAAAATGTACCTGCAGGAATTCATTCCGTTTACGTTAAAGATATAAAAGCAGATTGCGGAACGGTATCCATGGCTATTTCTGTCTTAGGCTTTCCAAAATTTTTCACACCTAATGGAGACATGGTTAATGATACGTGGCAGATGAAAGGATTGTCTTCTGAGTTTACTGATTCAATGACTATCGAGGTGTTTAATCGTTACGGTAAATTAGTGGCTATATTAAACTATAATAACCCAAAATGGGATGGTACATATAATGGAGAGGTATTGCCAACAGATGATTACTGGTTTGTTGCTAGACTTTTAGATGGGAGAACATTTAAAGGTCATTTTACGCTTAAACGATAATTTTATAAATTTTTTAAGAAGTTTTATAAGAATTCTAGTTTCTTTGCGTTTAATAACCGCTAACAATCAATCAATCAATCAATCAATCAATCAATCAATCAATCAATCATCATCATGAAGAAACTAATCTTAGTTTTTGCATTTTTATTTGCACTGCAATCATTTTCCCAAGAAAAATCATTCGAAATTACAGGAACACTCAAAGCGTCAGATACAGATATGCCGTTAGAATCGGCAACAATCTATTTGGAGCGTGTCAAAGATAGTGCTGTTGTTACGTATACGATTTCAGATAAAGATGGAAAGTTTAAAATAGAAAGTACAACTTACGATGAGAGTTTAAATTTCTATGTGTCTTATGTTGGCTATGAAACTTATTTTAAGAAAATTAAAATTGATAAAGCACAGATTAATTTAAACACTATCGCTTTAACGCTGAACAATCAATTAGGAGAAGTTTTAGTGAAATCTACAGCACCAATAACCATTAAAAAAGATACTTTAGAGTTTAACGTAAAATCTTTTAAAACTAAGAAAGATGCTAACGTAGAAGATTTACTTAAGCAATTACCAGGAGTAGAAGTAGATGACGAAGGTAATATTACAGTTAATGGTAAAAGTGTAAACAAAATTTTAGTTAACGGAAAACCTTTTTTTGGTGATGATCCTACGATAACAACAAAGAATTTAACAAAGGATATAATTGAGAAAATTCAGATTGTTGACACAAAAACTAAATCTGAAGCTTTTACAGGTGAAGAAGGTGATAAAGAGAATAAAACTATAAATCTTACTATTAAAGAAGAAAACAATAAGGGCATTTTTGGACGTGTATCTGCAGGTGCTGGAACTGACGACCGTTACGAGCTTGCAGGCATGGTAAACTTATTTGATAACGATAGACGTGTAAGTGTACTTGCAGGTGGGAATAATACTAACACACCAGGTTTTAGCTTTGGCGAAATTTCCAAAATGTTTGGTGGTGGAGGCAGTGTATTTTTCGATAGTAATGGTTCTTTTACTATAGATGGTCGTTCTTTTGGAGGAGGAGAAGGGATTACAACATCCCAAAATGCAGGTGTTAACTATGCTGATATTATAGGTGAAAAAACAGATGTGTCTGCAGATTATTTTTTCTCATCTAGTAATTCAGAAAATGAATCCTCAGCTGAACGTGAAACTATTTTGTCGGATTCACGATATTTTACCAATTCAAATTCTATATCAGATAATGATACAGATAATCATTCTTTTAATTTAGAATTCGAAATTGAAACGGATTCTACGTTTCAAATTAACATAGAGCCTACTTTTGGTTATTCTAAATCCCAAACACGATATTCTAGTTACGAAGAAACTTTAGATGAAGATATGCTCTTAACAAATCAATCTAACGTTAACTCAAATGTAGAGCGTTATGTAAAGCGGTTTTCTAATGAAATTTCTATAACTAAGCGATTAGGGAATAGAGGTGCTTTTATCAAGGCTGAATTAGTAACCAGTGTAAACCAACAAGAAAGTGATGATTTTTTAAATTCTAATACAGAGGTTTTTGGTAGTAATCCAGAAATCATAGATAGAAATCAGTTTACTGAAGGAGAAAACAATAGTTACGGAATTTCTACAAAATTATCCTATAGATTACCACTAATAACTAAAAAATTCTTCTTGAATTTAGATTATAAATACGCTAGAGATAAAGATAATAACCGAGAAAGTACTTTTGATTTTAGTAATGGAACACAGGATTTTACGGATTTTAACACCGATTTAAGTACAGATTTTCAATATACAGATTATAGAAATATTCCGTCTGTTGGATTGTCTTATAGAGGCGAAAAATTATCGACAAGTTTCGATTTAGGTTATAATATAAGAACTTTAAAAAATCAAGATTTATTAAGACCAGAATTTAATGTAGAGCGCAATTTTGAAAATATTGAAGCGAATTCTTATATAAGCTATACATTTAGCCCAAAATCTTCTATTTATGCTAATTATTGGTTACAGAATCAGCCGCCAGGATTAAGGCAACTTCAAGCTTACGAAGATGTTTCAAACCCACTTCAAACTATAATTGGTAATCCTAATTTAGAGCCTTCAAATAACCATAGTGTTTATCTCGGATATAATGGGTTTGATTGGCAAAAACGTACAGGCTTTTATGTAGGTGTTAATGCGAGTGTTTCAGATAATCAAGTCGTAGCTAAAACTACAATAGATGAAGAAACGCTGAGGAGAACTACAACTTATGTAAATGTTGATGGTAATTATAATGTTGGTTCTTGGGTAAACTATAATAAAGATTTTAAGGTTGATACCTTAAGAACTATTAAGCTAAAATTGAGGGCAAGTTATAATACGTCAGAACGAATTAATTTTAATAATGATGTGAAATATGCAAGCAAGTCCGATAAGATCACACCAAGACTTGGTATCGATTTTATATGGGATAAAGTATTAGAATTTAAACCCTATTACCAGATAAGTTATACTAATACATCTTATGATATTGAGGCTTTTGAAGATCGAGAATTTACAAGTCATAATGCAGGAGTAAGAACAGCTACTTTTTTACCTAAAAACTTTGAGTGGCGAAATGATATCAATTTTAATTACAATCCAAATGTGGCAGATGGCTTTCAGAAAAGTGCATGGTTTTGGAACTCAACATTAGCTTACAGTATGTTTAAGGATAAAGCCATTATAACATTAAAAGTGTACGATTTGTTAAACCAGAATACCAATGCTAAGCGTATAGCTACTCAAGATTATATTGAAGATAAGCAAAGTACCGTTTTAAGACAGTATTTTATGCTAAGCTTAAGTTATAAGTTTAATAGTTTAGGAAGTAAAGGTGAATCAGATGATGGAGGTGTTATCTTTTTTGATTAGTTCATTTTAAGTTTCAGAGTTTCAGAGTTTCAGAGTTTCAGAGTTTCAGAGTTTCAGAAAGTTAAAAAGTAACTACTGTCTATATTACCAACTTCCTCCAGCTCCACCACCAGAGAAACCGCCTCCGCCGCCGAAACCACCTCCGCCAAAGCTGCCTCCACCACCAAAACTTCCACCTCCAAAACCACCAGATGATCTTCGAGAATAACTTCCACGACCCATATTACTTAAGATAATAGCTTCAAGAAGTCCTCTTTGATTAGATCTATTTCCGCCGCTTCCACCATTTCCGTCTCCTCTAGTTTTAGAAATTACAATAACAAATATGATAAAAATAATGACTAAGAATATAATGACCTGTATTGGTGTACCATTAGAGTTGTTAGTGGTTCTGTTATTTGTATATGCACCACTCAACACATCAATAATTGCGTCTGTGCCTTTGTCTAGACCAGCATAATAATCTCCGTTTCTAAATTCTGGTATAATAATATTACGCGTAAGTTCGCCAACAATACCTGCTGTCAGTCTGTCTTCTACACCATAACCTGGCGAAATCCATATATTACGATCATTTCTAGCTAATAGAATAAATACTCCATTGTCTTCTTCAGCTTGCCCAATTCCCCATTTCTGTCCCCATCTTGGTGTTAGTAAACCAATATTTTCACCTTTCGTTGTTGGTATTATTACAACAATAACCTCTGTTGAAGTACTGTCACTATAATGACGTAGTTTTTCAGAAAGTGCAGTGAATTCTCCTTGTTGTAAAACATGTGTGCTGTCTATAACTGGAGGAATAAATTTTGGTTTTTCAGGTATGTTGTATTGCGCATTAGCAGTAAAGCATAAGCTTAAGAATAATGTGAATACGAGAAGTTTTAAGTTTTGCATTAGCCTTTAGAAATCGTGTTTTCTAATTCATTAGTATCACCATGTAACCAAGGAAAGTGTTTTGCTAATTCATTTCCTGCTTTTTCAATTCCAGTAATTAATCCATTAGCAAAATCCCCTTTTCTGAAATGAGATGAAATAACATCTCGTGTTGTATTCCAAAAGTCCTTATCTACAGCATTATTGATACCAACATCTCCGTAAATCATAAAAGATTTGTTTTCTATAGCAACATAGATAAGAACCCCGTTTTGTTGTTTTGTATTATCCATTTTTAGATAATGAAACACTTCTGTTGTGTGCTCAAAAATGTCTTTTGTACAATTCTTTTCTATATGAACTCGTATTTCACCTGAAGTCTTGTTTTCGGCAAGACGAATAGCTTCAACGATTTTTTCTTCGTCTTTTGCGGTTAGAAAATCTTCTAGTTTAGACATTTGTAATTTTATTAAAAGTCAAATTCTACATCTACTGGTTTTTCAGCTCCTACTTCAGCATCAAAATATGGTTTTTCATCAAAGTTTAAAAAGCCTGCTAAAATGCTGTTTGGAAATGTATTGACGTGTATGTTATAAGGTTTGATCTTTTCATTATAACGTGTTCTTGCGGTTTGAATCGTATTTTCTGTACTAGTTAATTCATCTTGTAATTTTAAGAAATTTTGATTTGTTTTTAAATCAGGATATCTCTCTACAGTAACTAATAGTCTAGATAATGCACTACTTAATCCACCTTGTGCTTGATTGAACTGTTTTAATTGTTCAGGTGTAATATTAGAAGGGTCAATTGTTGTTTTTGTGGCTTCAGATCTTGCTTTAATTACAGCTTCTAAAGTTCCTCTTTCAAAATCTGCAGCACCTTGTACTGTTTTAACTAAGTTTCCGATAAGATCATTTCTACGTTGGTAAGATGTCTGTACATTTCCCCAAGATTCTTTGACGTTTTCGTTTAGTGTTACGGCTGTGTTATTGAAATTTTTGCCCCAAGAGTATAAAGCAAATCCTAAGAGTCCAATTATAATTACAGGAATTAGCCATTTTTTCATAATAGTATAGTTTTAAAGTTGTGTTTTTATTTTAGTTAGTTGTGCTTTTATGCTTTCGAGTTTATTAATAATTTCAAATTTCTCTAAAGCTTGTTTTTTTTCTTCTTTAAGATGTGTTTTTGCTCCTTCTAAAGTAAAACCACGCTCTTTAACCAAATGATAAATGAATTTTAAATTCTTAATATCTTCTGGTGTAAATTTTCGGTTGCCCTTAGCGTTTTTCTTAGGTTTTAAAACGTCGAATTCTTTTTCCCAAAACCGAATCAAGGAGGCATTTACCTTAAAGGCTTTGGCTACTTCGCCAATTCCGTAATAACGTTTTTCTGGTAAGTCTATATGCATCTTAATCGAGTGATTGGTTTTCTAATGATGCTTTTTTAAGCAAAATATCGTATTCTTCGGCAGATAAGTTACCGTAATAAAAATTAATAGGGTTTATGCGTTCTCCATCTTTAAAGACTTCATAATGTAAATGAGGTGCTTCAGAACGGCCTGTACTTCCAACAAAACCAATTAAATCGCCACGTTTTACACGCTGATTTACTTTAACGTTGTACTTGTACATATGTGCATACAATGAAACGTAACCATAACCATGATCTATTCGAATATGATTTCCATAACCTGTAGATCTGTTATCTGCACGTTTAATAACTCCGTCTCCAGAGGCGTAAATTGGTGTGCCACGAGGAGCTGTAAAATCCATACCAAAATGAAATTTCCTAACCTTAGTAAATGGATCAGTTCTGTAACCATAACCAGAAGCCATCCGTGTGAGGTTTACATTATTAATAGGTTGAATAGCTGGTATCGCTTCTAAAAACTTCTCTTTGTCTTCCGCTAGTTTAGCAATTTCATCTAAAGATTTAGATTGTACTACAATGGCTTTTTCTAAGATGTCTAATCGTTTATTACTTTCACTTATTAATTGAGAATTATCAAATCCTTCAAACTTTTTATAACGGTTAATACCGCCAAAACCCGCTCTACGTTGTTCTGTTGGTATGGGATTAGCTTCAAAATAAAGTCTGTAAATGGCATTGTCGCGTTCTTCTACGTTTTCTAAAGCTGCAAAAGCATCGTCTGTACGTTTGTTTATTAATTCAAACTGTAGTTCCATGTTTTGCAATTCTCTAGCCATTTGGCGCTCCTTTGGTGATTCAATATATTGACTAGCAATAAAAAAAGAAAGAAACCCAAAGAGTGCTGCAGCAGTTAAAAACACCGATACATACTTTATAGTTGTCGTTTTTTTACGCTTTATTTTACGGTAAGAAAGCGTTTCGGAATCATAATAATATTTTACTTTAGCCATGTTTGAATTTATGCTATTTTTGCAGAATTACAGACATAATTTCGGTTTGTAATTTATTCGCAAAGCAACCAAAGATAAAAAATTGTTTTGCATTTTTGGTAATTAAATACAAACAAGCTTTAAATTCAGTATATGAAGTCTCAAGACGTACGATCTAAATTTTTAAATTTCTTTGAAGGAAAGCAGCACCTTGTTGTTCCTTCTGCTCCATTGGTCTTAAAAGATGACCCAACGTTAATGTTTGTTAATGCAGGTATGGTGCCTTTCAAAGAATACTTTTTAGGCAATGCAGAACCAAAGAAAAGTAGAATTTCTGACTCACAAAAATGTTTGCGTGTTTCAGGTAAGCATAATGATTTAGAAGAAGTCGGTTATGATACCTATCACCATACCTTGTTTGAAATGTTAGGGAACTGGAGTTTTGGAGATTACTTTAAGGAAGAAGCTATTGCTTGGGCTTGGGAATTGCTTACAGAAGTTTATGCAATAGATAAAGATATCCTTTATGTGACTGTTTTTGAGGGTAGTGATGATGACGATAATCTAGAAATGGATACGGAAGCGTACGATATTTGGAAACAATATATTGCTGAAGATCGCATTCTAAAAGGAAACAAGAAGGATAATTTTTGGGAAATGGGAGATCAAGGGCCTTGTGGACCTTGTAGCGAAATCCATGTCGATATTCGTTCTGCTGAAGAAAAAGCAAAGATTGATGGAAAGACGTTAATCAATATGGATCATCCGCATGTGGTTGAGGTTTGGAATTTGGTTTTTATGGAATACAACCGAAAAGCAAATAGTTCGCTTGAAGCATTACCAAACAAGCATATTGATACAGGAATGGGATTTGAGCGTTTGTGTATGGTTTTGCAAGGTGTACAATCTAATTACGATACCGATGTTTTTACACCGATTATTCGTGAGATTGAAACTATTACAGATAAGACTTATGGTAATAATGACGAGGCAGATATTGCAATCCGTGTTATTTCAGATCACGTTCGTGCTGTTGCATTTTCAATTGCAGATGGTCAATTGCCAAGTAATACAGGAGCAGGATATGTAATTCGTAGAATTTTACGAAGAGCAGTACGCTATGGATTTACGTTCTTAGATAAAAAAGAACCTTTTATATACCGTTTGGTTGATGTGTTGAGTAAGAAAATGGGAGATGCATTCCCTGAATTACGAGCACAAAAAGTGTTAATTGAAAATGTAATTAAAGAAGAAGAAGCTTCTTTTTTAAGAACCTTAGATCAAGGTTTAGTTTTGTTGAATCGTATTGTTGAAGAAACCAAAGGAGATACTGTTTCCGGCGAAAAAGCTTTTGAGTTATATGATACTTACGGTTTTCCTATTGATTTAACCGCTTTAATTTTGTCTGAAAAGAATTTAAAATTAGACGAAAAAGGATTTAAAGAACAATTACAAAAACAGAAAGAAAGATCGCGTTCTGCTAGTGAAACATCTACAGAGGATTGGACAGTTTTAGCAGAAGATGATGTTGAAGAATTTATAGGTTATGATGCCTTAGAAGCTACTGTTAAGATTACGAGATACCGAAAAGTTACGTCTAAAAAGGATGGCGAAATGTATCAATTGGTTTTTAATTTAACACCATTTTATCCAGAAGGAGGAGGTCAAGTTGGAGATAAAGGATCGTTACAAGGTGCACATGGAGATTTAATTTATATTTTAGATACTAAAAAGGAGAATAATGTTATTATCCATTTAAGTAAAAATTTACCAGAGCATCTTAATGAAAGTTTTAAAGCTGTAGTTAATAGTGAACACAGAGCTTTGTCTTCTAGTAATCACTCTGCAACACACTTATTGCATCAAGCATTAAGAACTGTTTTAGGCGAGCATGTAGAACAAAAGGGATCTTTGGTAAAGCCAAAATCATTACGCTTTGATTTTTCGCACTTCGCAAAAGTAACTTCAGAGCAATTACAAGAAATTGAAGATTTTGTAAATGCTAGAATAGAAGGAAAGTTACCCTTAGAAGAACAACGAAATGTTGCAATGGAAAAAGCCATAGAAGAAGGCGCAATGGCTTTATTTGGAGAGAAATATGGAGATACAGTTAGAACGATTCGTTTTGGAAACTCTATGGAACTGTGTGGAGGTATTCATGTAAAGAATACATCTGATATATGGCATTTTAAAATAGTATCTGAAGGTGCTGTTGCTGCAGGTATTAGACGAATTGAAGCAATTACTAATAAAGCGGTTAAAGACTATTATTCTGAGAATAACACAGCTTATCTTGAAATGAAAGCTTTGCTTAATAATGTAAAAACGCCAGTAAAAGCATTAGAGACTCTTCAAAGTGAGAATGCAGAATTAAAGAAGCAGATTGAAGGATTTCTTAAAGATAAAGCTAAGAATATTAAAGGCGAACTTAAAAACGAATTGACGGAAATTAACGGGATTCAGTTTTTAGCTAAAAAAATAGATTTAGATGCATCTGGTGTTAAAGATGTATGCTTTGAGTTAGGAAGTCAGTTTGATAGCTTATTCTTATTGTTTGGTGCAGAAAATGATGGTAAGGCAATTTTGTCGTGTTACATTTCTAAAGAATTAGTAGCGAGTAAAAACTTAAACGCTGGTACTATAGTAAGAGAATTAGGAAAACACATCCAAGGTGGAGGTGGAGGACAACCTTTCTTCGCCACTGCTGGTGGTAAAAATCCTGCTGGAATTGAAGCTGCTTTGGAGGCTGCTAAAGGTTATCTATAATATATATGTTATTCCGCATTTGATGTGGAATCTATTATGAAACTACAAACACAAATACCATTAGTCAAGCAACAGCACAATCAAATAGATTACAACTCTAAATTGTTGTTGCTTGGTTCTTGTTTTTCAGAGAATATTGGAAGTAAGTTTATGTATCATAAATTTCAATCTACAATTAATCCGTTCGGGATTTTATTTCATCCTTTAGCGATAGAACATCTAATTACGCGTTCTATAAATAAAGATTATTATTCTGAAGAAGATTTATACTATCATAACGAACAATGGTTTTGTTTAGATGCACACTCAAAATTAAACAAGACTTCTAAAGTTGAATTACTAAGTGTTTTAAATTCTCAAATTGATGAGACTCACAATAATTTAGTTAATACAAAACATGTTATAATAACTTTAGGAACAAGTTGGGTTTATAGGCATATTGAATCGGATAAGGTTGTTGCTAATTGCCATAAATTACCTCAAAAACAGTTTCTAAAAGAATTACTTTCTGTAGATCAAATTACAGAATCTCTTGAAGCTATTGTCAGCTTAGTAAAAAGTATCAATCCTGAAGTTTCGTTTCTATTTACTGTGTCACCTGTAAGACATATTAAAGACGGCTTTGTAGAAAATACACAAAGTAAATCGCATTTGTTAGCTGCAATTCATCAAGTAGTAGAACCGAGACATCAATTGTATTACTTTCCGTCGTATGAAATTATGATGGATGAATTAAGGGATTATCGTTTCTATAATGTAGATATGCTTCATCCTAGTGAGGTAGCTATCGATTATATTTGGGACAAGTTTAAAATTGTTTGGTTAACGGAAGAAGCTATAAAAACAGCTGAAACTGTAGAAATCATTCAAAAAGGATTACAACACAGACCTTTTAATGCTGCATCAGAAGCGCATCAGAAATTTTTAGAAAATTTAGAATCTAAAATTAAAGTGCTCCAACAACACTATCCTGAAATTTTATTTTAAAGAAATAAGACTTAATATTACTTATTCACCCTTACGCTTTCAGGAACTAAAACCGTATAGTCGCCATTATTTCTAAGTACATCACGTACTATTGAAGACGAAATAAAAGACGTTTTAGCAGCCGTTAACAAAAATACCGTTTCAATTTTAGATAACCTTCGATTGGTATGTGCTATGGCCTTTTCAAATTCAAAATCGGCAGGATTTCGTAAACCTCTCAATATAAATTCGGCATCAATTTTTTCGCAAAAATCAATAGTTAATCCTGTGTAGGTCACTACTTTTACTTTAGGTTCGCCTTTAAAAGCGTCTTCAATAAATGTTTTTCGTTCTTCTAAAGAGAACATGTATTTTTTATCTGCGTTTATACCAATGGCAACCACTACTTCATCAAAGAGTTTAATACCGCGTTTTATAATATCGTAGTGACCGTTAGTTATAGGATCAAAAGATCCTGGGAATATTGCTCTTTTCATGGATGCAGTTTTGCAGTTCCCATAAAGATGGGAAGCTTATTAATTTCAAATATAAGTATTAAATTGTCATGGCATCTTCAATAGCATTGCCAAACAAATCCTTCAAACTTATTCCGGCTTCATCAGCCTGTTTTGGTAAAATGCTGTTTTTAGTTAAGCCAGGTACTGTGTTAACTTCAAGTAGGTAAGGTTCATCATTTTTAAAGATAAATTCACTTCGCGAAAAACCTTTCATCTTTAAAATTTCATAAACCCTTTTGGCTTCAATTCTAACTTTGGTTGCATAATCTTCAGAAATGCGAGCAGGTGTAATTTCTTGCGACTTCCCTAAATATTTAGCTTCGTAATCAAAGAAATCATTTTCAGATACAATTTCGGTTATTGGTAAAACTACGGTTTCACCTTTATAATTAATAACACCAACGGAGACTTCAACACCATCTAAAAATTGTTCAATTATAATTTCGTTATCTTCTTTAAAAGAGTTTTCAATAGCTTCTTTTAATTCTTCTTTTTTATAGACTTTAGATATTCCAAAACTACTTCCTGCTTTATTAGCTTTTACAAAACAAGGTAAGCCTACTTTTGCAACGATGGCATTCTCATCAATTATATCTCCTTGATTAAGCGGATAACTCTCAGCGGTTTTAATACCATAGGGTTTAAGTGTAGAAAGTAAATCGCGTTTATTATAAGTTAATGCAGATTGATACATAGAACAACTCGTTTGCGGCATATCTAACAATTCAAAATAGGCTTGCATGTAACCATCTTCACCAGGAGAACCGTGAATAGCATTAAAAACACAATCAAAATTAATTTTAGTTTCATTTACTAAAACAGAAAAGTCATTTTTATCAATAGGAAATTCTTCGTCCATATCATTAACAAAAACCCATTTGTCTTTAAAAATATGCACACGATAAGCATTGTAAATGTCTTTGTCTAAGGTGTTGTAAACCACGTTACCACTTAAAAGAGAGATTTTGTATTCGCTAGAATAACCTCCCATAATGATTGCTATATTTTTCTTCATTGTATAGTTTGAAAATGTCGTAAAACAAAAGTATCAATTATTTCAATAAACTAAATTACGATATCATACGTATTTTAAATATTCAACGTTATTTTAATGTTAGAATTCCTTAGTTTTGTCAACAATTATTTCGCTCATGAGTTTTGTTAAGTTTCTTACCAGTAAAGTGTTTTTTAAACAATTGGCATTAGCCGTTGTAGCCATTGTGGTGTTGTGTTTTATTGTCCTTAAGTGGTTAAATATGACTACCAATCATGGAGAATTTGTAATTGTACCAGATCTTAAGGGTAAATCTTTAGAGACTGTTGGTATAGAGTTAAAGGATCATGATTTGGCAATGGAGATTCAAGACTCTGCTAATTACAACCCTAAATATCCTAAGTATTCTGTTATAGAGCAAAACCCTATAGCAGGAGCGCAGGTTAAAGAAAACAGAAAAATATATTTAATATTAAACCCTTCAGGTTACCGAAAAGTAGAAGTGCCAAATATTTTAAAACGCACCTTTAGACAAGCCAAGCCACAATTGCAAGCCTTAGAGTTTGAAATTGGTGATATCACCTACAAAGATGCTATTGGTGAGGGTGTTATATCTATGTCTTATAAAGGCAAGACATTAAAACCAGGCACATTATTACCCTTAACATCTAAGATAGACTTAGTATTAGGGAATGGTAAACTATAATTTAAGATAATGCCAAATATTCCTGATATTTCAGAAGAAGAAAACGAACTTTATGAGCACCATGCTTTTAGAGTAGTTAGTGGACAACAACCACTGCGTATCGATAAATATTTAATGAATTTTATTGAAAACGCAACGCGTAATAAAATTCAAGCTGCAGCAAAAGATGGAAGCATTTTTGTGAATGATGTACCTGTAAAATCGAATTACAAAGTAAAACCTAACGATTACATTACAGTTAAGTTTGAGCATCCTCCACACGAAAATCTATTAGTAGCCGAAGATATTCCTATTGATGTGGTTTACGAAGACGATGATTTACTTGTAGTGAATAAACCAGCAGGAATGGTGGTGCATCCAGGACATGGAAATTATTCTGGTACATTAATTAATGCGCTTATTTTTCATATTGAAAATTTACCAAATAACTCTAGTGATAGACCAGGTTTGGTACACCGAATAGATAAAGACACAAGTGGATTGTTAGTGGTTGCTAAAACCGAACAAGCTATGGCACATTTGTCAAGTCAGTTTGCTAAGAAAACGAGTGAACGCGAATATGTTGCCATCGTTTGGGGAAATTTGGAAGACGATGAAGGTACCATTGAAGGGAATATTGGACGTCATCCTAAAAATAGATTACAAAACACGGTTTATATAGACGATTTCGAAGAAAAAGGAAAACCAGCAGTAACACATTATAAAGTTATAGAACGATTAGGTTATGTAACTTTGGTAACTTGTAAGCTTGAAACGGGACGTACACACCAAATCCGTGTACACATGAAGCATATTGGTCACACGCTTTTTAATGATGCACGTTATGGAGGAGAGCGTATCTTAAAAGGAACAACGTTTACTAAGTACAAACAATTTGTAGATAATTGTTTTAAGATTTTACCTAGACAAGCGTTACATGCCAAAACATTAGGTTTTGTGCATCCTACAACAGGAGAATTTATGCAATTTCAATCTGAAGTGCCAGAAGATATGCAGCTATGTATAGAGAAGTGGAGGCATTATGCAAAACACATAGAGCAATAATATCAGAGAAACATTAATATCTGAAAAAGCAGGTATCTTTTAGTTTAAAAATCAATAACCAATATGTAAGCGCTGTTTTATATGTTGGTTTTTTTGATTTCATTTCTTAACGTACTTTCTTATTGCTTTTTAATTACAGCTTACTAAAAGTAAAAAAAAACATGTTATTAGTTATATCAATTGTTTTTAGATATTAAATAGTTATTTCTTATAGTGACATTAATTTTAGTGTTCATTATTATTAGAAACTCTTTTAGATACATTGTATTTTTACAGTAGAAAAAGAAAAATAGTATAACCTTAAACAGATATTCGCTTACAAGTGTATTTGTTATAGAAATAAATTAAGCATAGCATGAAATTAGTATTATCACCAGCAAAATCTTTAGATTACGATACCGAGTTACCAACTTCTAGAATTACAGAAGGTGTTTTTTTAGACGAAGCACAACGTTTAAATAAGCTATTAAAAAAGAAATCGGCAAAGAATTTATCGACGCTCATGCATATATCAGATAATTTAAGTCAGTTAAATTACGAGCGTAACCAAGAGTGGGAATTACCATTTACTGAAGACAATGCAAGGCAAGCCATTTATGCGTTTAGTGGAGATGTGTACAGAGGGTTAGATGCTTATTCTATTGATACTGATAAGCTAGACAAAGTTCAAGATACTGTTCGTATTCTTTCAGGATTATATGGAGTCTTAAAACCATTAGATTTAATACAGCCTTATCGATTAGAAATGGGAACAAAAATGCCAGTTGGTAAAAACAAAAATCTTTACGAGTTTTGGCAAAAGAAAGTGACTAAAGCTTTAAATGATGAAATGGAAGAGGACGAAATTTTCCTCAACTTAGCAAGTCAAGAATATTTTAAAGCTATAGATACTAAGGTCTTAAAAGTGCCTGTAATTAATATCGCTTTTAAAGAATTTAAAAACGACAAGTATAAAATCGTAGCCATTTTCGCCAAATTAGCGAGAGGGTTAATGGCAAGATATATTATTGATACTAATGCAAAAACCTTAGACGATATTAAAGCATTCAATTATGAAAACTATGGGTTTAGTGATGAGTTGTCTTCAGAAACCGAATTGGTTTTTACAAGATAAAATAGATCTATAAATTGCTTAAATTTGAGTTATGTATTACTTACTTATAATTGTCCAAGTGTATTGTTTGTATCATGCTTATAAAAATAGCAAACCTTATTATTGGTATTTCCTTATTTTCTTTGTTCCGGCTATTGGGCCTTTAATTTACATCGTAACTCAGATGTTTAATAAAAATGATGCCGAAAAAATTCAAGAGGAAATAACCTTAGTCCTTAATCCAACGAAACGGATAAAAGATTTAGAAAAGAAGCTTCAATTTATAGATACATATACTAATAGAATAGAATTAGCCGATGCCTATTTCCAGAATAAGGATTTTACTAATGCAATCTTAAATTACAATATTACTTTAGAAGATGCTGTTCAAGATGATTTATACGCACGACAAAATTTGATATTGTGTTATTTTCAGATGAAAGATTATACAGCAGTTATTGAACAAGTAGAATTTATAAAAGCGAAGTCAGAATTTAAGGGATCTAAACAACAATTTTGTTACGGTTTAGCTTTAAGTGAATTGGGTAAAACAGCAGAGGCAGAAGTGCAATTGAAAGCTATAGATAGACCCTATTCCAATTATGCTGAACGTTTAGAATTGGCAAAATTTTATCTAGACAATAACAGAACAGTAGAAGGAAAAGCTTTGTTAGATGAAATTTCTATAGAGTCTCAGCGTTTAACAAAACCTAATAAAAAACTGTATAGAACAACTATTGTCGAGGTTCAGCATCTATTGGCTACGCTTTAATTCTTATTATAAGTCATTTTTAATCCTCACTTCCCCAAGGTGCATCAGGAGTTTCAATAGTTTTAGTTAAATCAAAGTGAACCGCAAACAAACGGTCTGTACCTAAACGACGTAGATTATAAGTCAGGCTTGTTTCATCTATAGTAAACCACCAAATGTTGGTAGAGGCTGCAGGTAATATTTCTGAAGTATGTGCATCTGCAGGAAACATTTGTAAATTAGCTAAACCTTGATTAGAGCTTGTGCCACCATATTGTGTGATTTTATATTCAGTGCCGTCTTCGTGTCTGTGATCGTGTTTCAGGCTGATTATGTTCTCGTCATTCATACTTAAAACCCAAGTACGCGATTTATCATTACCAACAAAGAATGGAATTCTAATAATGTTAGTATCACAAGAGCGTACGTGAATTACTAATTTTTCACCTGTAAATCCATCTCCTTCTTTTCCGCCTTCTATAATTTCGCCTTCATAAGCATTACCACAATGCGCTTCTAATTGCTGCCAAAATTTCTCCGAGCTTGTCTGTTCTTGTGCTAAAATGTGAAATGGTAATATGAGTAAAAAACAGAGTAGTGTTTTCATTTTTGATCATTTTTTTATTCTAGGAACTATTGGATTTATAGTTTATCTGACAGCTAATATACGTAATTATAGCAGTTAGAATATCAGGTTAATAACTTAAGATGATGTTTTTAAAGTTTCGAAATTACGTTATCCTAAGAAGTAGAGTATCTTTTTTATTTAAGTTAAAGACTTACTTAAATTAGTTAACGGTATAGGTTCTATTTATTACTTTAGATAAAAATTAAATCATGAAGAAAACACTCCAAATAGGAAACGGAATTGCTTTTATAGCAACTGTATTTATTAATTATTTGTCTAATACAGGAGCTTTAAATAATACAACTATTGGCGAAGTCTCTAATAGTTACAGATCCTTATTTACACCTGCAGGTTATACGTTTGCTATTTGGGGAATCATTTATTTGTTGCTTTTAAGCTTTGTTGTTTTCCAGAGTAGAAGTTTGTTTATTAAAGTTAAAAATGATGATTTTGTATTAAAAACAGGTTGGTGGTTTATGCTGTCATGTTTATTTAATTCACTTTGGGTGTTTGCCTGGATTTATGAGTATACAGGAGTGTCTTGTCTATTTATCTTTTTACTATTGGGATCATTATTCAAAATTGTGATTAATAACCGTATGGAATTAGATGATAAACCATTTCCTGTTATTGCATTTGTTTGGTGGCCTTTTGTAATCTATTCAGGTTGGGTTACTGTGGCGAGTATTGCAAATGTGTCTACTTATTTAGTGAAAATGGGGTGGGATGGTTTTGGATTGTCTAATATAACTTGGACTATTATCTTAATCCTAGTAGCCGTGGTAATTAATGTAGTAATTACATGGCAACGTAATATGAGAGAATTTGCTCTTGTTGGTGCTTGGGCATTAATAGGTATAGGTAATGCTAATCAGTTAACTAACGAAACAATAATGTATATAGCTTTTCTAAGTGCTGCTGTTTTAATAATTAGTAGTTCTATTCATAGTTTTAAAAATCGAAAAACTAATCCATTAATTAAGTTTAAACAATGGCTGGATACGGAGTATTTATAATATAGTAAGCGTTTTTTTAGAGTCAGGCATAAATTAAATGTAACTTCGCGCCAAATTAAAGGAGTGACCTAAAATAAAAATAGAGTTTGCTTCATAAACTTTATATATGTCATTTAAATCATTAGGCTTATCTGAGCCATTACTAAAAGCAATAAGTAAAAAAGGATACGATACACCATCTCCAATTCAAGCAAAAGCAATTCCACCTGTATTAGAAGGGAAAGATGTTTTAGCATCTGCACAAACAGGGACAGGTAAAACAGCAGGATTTACCTTACCATTATTACATCTTCTTTCTGAGAATACAAATCAAAGACGCAGATCTATAAGAGCTTTAATTTTAACTCCAACACGTGAGTTAGCTGCTCAAGTTTATGCAAATGTTAAAGAATATAGTGAGTTTTTAGATATAAGAAGTACTGTTATTTTTGGAGGTGTAAACCAGAAACCGCAAGTAGCAACTTTAAAACAAGGAGTTGATGTGTTAGTAGCAACACCAGGACGATTAATAGATTTAGAAAATCAAGGTTTGTTATCGTTAAAGCATGTTGAAATATTTGTTTTAGATGAAGCAGACCGTATGTTAGATATGGGATTTTTGCGTGATATAGAACGTGTAATGAAAATTATGCCAAGCAAACGTCAAAATTTGATGTTTTCAGCAACGTTTTCTAAAGATATTAAGAAATTAGCCTATTCTATTCTTAATAATCCTATTCAAGTTGAAGCGACTCCTGAAAATACAGCTGTTGAGGTTATTGAACAAAAAGTATATCGTGTTGCTAAAGGCAAAAAAACAGACTTGATTATTAAACTGATTACGGATGGTAATTGGAAACAAGTTCTAGTTTTTAATAGAACAAAACATGGAGCTAATAAGCTTTGTAAAAAAATGATTAGTTCTGGTATTACAGCCGCAGCTATACATGGTAATAAAAGTCAAGGAGCAAGAACAAAAGCATTAGCCGGATTTAAAAATGGTTCAATTAGAGTTTTAGTGGCTACAGATATTGCAGCTAGAGGTTTAGATATTCCGTTGTTGCCGCATGTTATAAACTTTGAATTACCTAATATTTCTGAGGACTACGTTCATAGAATTGGTAGAACAGGTAGAGCAGGTGCGAGTGGAGAAGCTATTTCTTTAGTAAGTGCAGATGAAACTACATTTCTACGAGATATTGAGAAGTTGATTGATATGAAGATTGAAGTGGAGATTCTTGAAGGTTTCGAACCAGATCCTAATGCTTCAACTGAGCCAATTAAGCCAGGTCAGAATAGAAATCAAGGACGCGGTAGAGGTGCTAATAATAGAAATTCAGGAAAATCTAAAAGCTCTAGTTCAGATCGAAATAAAAGTAAAAGTCGTAATCGAAATAACGATAATAGACGTTAAGTAATGACTTCAGCTTTAAAAGATAAAATCATAGAAGTTTGCGATAAAAAGATTGCTCAGAAAGGTACTAATGTTGGCATTTCATTTTATGCATTTTTTAAAAACAAAAATGATAATCCAGAATTATTGATGGAAGCTGCGACGTGGTGGATTAAAACCCATCAGTTAGATCATTTTGAAAAAGCGGTTAAGATTAAGGAATTGGTGCAAGACTAATTAATTCTGTTGTCATTCCTGCGAAGGCAGGAATCCTCTTAAGTATAAAAATAAAACAGTTTCCTGCTTTCGCAGGAATGACAAATAAAAACGATGTCATCACAACCCAACAACCCACTTCACGGAGTAAAGCTAGAGCAGATTATTACAGAACTGCAAACGCATTATGGTTGGGAATATATGGGTTATCAAATAAACATCCGTTGTTTTACCGATAATCCTTCAGTAAAATCTAGTTTAAAGTTTTTAAGACGAACACCTTGGGCTAGAACCAAGGTAGAGGATCTGTATTTAGACTATTTAAAAAAGAATAATAAATAGCAAATTTTATACTTTTTATTCTATTTGTCTTAAACCTTCATAGACAACAATACCCACACAATTCGCTAAATTTAAACTTCGGATAGCGTCACTATACAACGGAATTTTGAATAATTGCGTTGCATGCTCTTCTAGTAATGGCTTTGGTAAACCTACAGATTCTTTTCCAAAAACTAGGAACATGTTATCTTCAAAGGTAATATCCCAATGCGATTTTGTACCATGACTGGATAAAAACACCATTTTAGCGGCTTTGTTTTTTGAAAAGAAATCTTCTATGTTATCGTAATAAATAACTTCTAGATGTTGCCAGTAATCGAGTCCTGCGCGTTTAAGCCGTTTGTCATCAATTTCAAATCCAAAAGGTTTTACAAGATGTAATGTAGATCCGGTGGCTAATGCCAAACGACCAATGTTACCTGTGTTATTTGGTATTTCGGGTTCTATAAGTACAATGTTAAGCGACATTTTTCTTTGTGATTTTTACAATAATTAGTCTTAGAAGTAAAACAAATGGAAATCCGTGGAGCACAACATCAAACCAATCTTTTATGGTCATGCCGTTTGCTCCTCCTGCTATCCATTTAATTTTACCTAGAATATGTGGTTCAGGAAAAAATGGAGCTAAACCCAATGTTAGGCATAGCAAGATTATTAATCTCCAATCGTTTAATACTTTCATATTATAATATCGATTTTACAAAGTTCTCTGTTGAATTGACACCATTCTTAGTGATATGCTTAATAAAAGCACTCCCAATAATAGCACCTTTTGCATATTGGGTGGCTTGCGTAAATGTTTCATTATCTGAAATACCAAAACCTACAATTTGTGGATTTTTTAATTTCATATCTGCAATTCGCTTAAAATAATTAGTTTGTTCTTCTCCAAAACCAGAACTACTTCCTGTAACACTAGCAGAACTTACCATATAAATAAAGCCGTTAGAAACAGAATCGATATAGCGAATGCGTTCTTCAGACGTTTGTGGAGTAATTAAAAGGACATTGATTAAACCATATTTTTCAAATGTTGATTTATATTCTGAATGATAAACATCAACAGGTAAATCAGGAATAATAAGTCCATCAATACCAACGTCTTGACATTTTTTACAAAATGCTTCAACACCATATTGCAACATAGGATTAAAATAACCCATGATAATTAATGGAATAGAAACCGTTTTTCTAATGTCTTTTAATTGCTCAAATAACAATTCGCTAGTCATTCCATTTTTTAAAGCCTCTGTAGAACTGGCTTGAATAGTTGGCCCATCTGCAAGTGGATCGCTAAAGGGTAACCCTATTTCTAACATATCTACACCACTTTTTTCTAAGCTTTCAATTATAGTAGCAGTATCGTTAGTATTTGGATACCCAGCCGTAAAATATATAGATAATAGTTTGTGGTCTTCGTTTAATTTTTGGTTTATTCTATTCAAAATATATGTTTTTGTTTACCAATTCTGTTGTTTCGGAAAATTCAGAATTTGTTGGTGTAAATGATATTAACTAAGAGAAAATCAGTTGTTTTATTTGAAAAACAAGGACTGATTTACGGTCTGTAAAAATAGAACTTAAAATGCGAATCTCCCAATGTCATTTCAAACTTCTACGACGTTCAAAGGCTATTTTTTAATGAGATAATTATGTATAAAAACCGAAAACTAATATTTAATAACTCCGTTTATAATTATAAACAAATTCCATCGTTATAGATTTAGTAATGAATTATATTTGCTACAACATAAAATCATCAATAAAACACTTATCAAATGATGTTCTTTAAAAGACAATTAATCATCGTTTTTCTTGTAATTTCTTCAATAGGAATGGCGCAAAAATCCGCGATATATACTAACGATTTGCAAGATTATCAAAAGGCATTAACGTTATATAATAATAATCAGTTTAAAGCAGCACAATCTTTATTTGACGATGTAAAGTTAAATACTGAAGATGCAACTGTAGAATCTGATTGCGCTTATTATATAGCCAATTGCGCTGTACGATTAAATCAAAATAATGCCGATAATTTGATCACAGAATTTGTTGAGGACTATCCAACAAGTACTAAGAAAAATACCGCTTTTTTAGATGTTGCAGATTATTATTTTAACAATGGAAAGTATGCCTATGCACGCAAGTGGTACGACAAAGTTGATGAGCGCAATATGGCACAAGCCGAAAAAGAACGTTTTAATTTTAATTATGGATATGCCTTGTATTCGACTAAAGACGAAAAGAAAGCGACTAAGTATTTTAATCGTGTAGTAAATTCTAAAGAATACGGATCGCAAGCGAAGTACTACATTGGTTTTATGGCGTATCAAGGCGATGACTACGATAAAGCAAATGAGTATTTTGATCAAGTTAGTGATAACGAAAAGTACAAAGAGAAGTTATCTTATTATCAGGCCGATTTAAATTTTAAGTTAGGAAAGTTTGAAAAAGCCATAGAATTGGCTGAAGCGCAATTGCCTAAAAGTAATGCCGCTGAAAAATCTGAATTATCTAAAATTATAGGTGAAAGTTATTTTAATCTGGAGCAGTATGCCAAAGCTATTCCGTATTTAAAAGACTATAAAGGCAAAGACAGAAAGTGGAATAATACAGATTATTACCAATTAGGATATGCGTATTACAAACAAAATGATTTTGAAAGTGCGATTTCAGAATTCAATAAAATTATAGGTGGAGATAATCCAGTAGCTCAGAATGCCTATTACCATTTGGGTGAGAGTTATATTAATTTAGAGAAAAAACAAGAAGCATTAAATGCGTTTAGAAATGCATCGCAAATGGATTTTGATTTAAAAATTCAAGAAGATGCGTGGTTAAATTATGCTAAGATTAGTTATGAAATTGGTAACCCATATCAATCCGTTCCACAAGTTTTAACAGGGTACTTGAGCCAGTATCCAAATACAAGTTATAAAGATGAAATTGAAACGTTACTAATCGATTCATACATCACATCTAAAAATTATAAAGAAGCATTAGTGCTTTTAAAAGGTAAAAACAGTTTTGAGCATAAAGCGGCTTATCAAAAAGTAGCCTTTTTTAGAGCTGTAGAATTATACAATGAGAATAAGTATAACGAGGCTTTGTCGCTCTTTAAAGGATCATTAAAAGAACCTAGAGATCCAATTTTTGTTGCTAAAGCCACATTTTGGAAAGCCGAAACGGAATATAATTTAACCAATTATAACGATGCATTAATTGGATTTAAGCAGTTTGATGGTTTTAGTGAATCTTCAAGTTTATCAGAAAATGACCACCTAAATTACAATTTAGCATACACGTATTTTAAGTTGAAAGATTATACGAATGCTTCAAACTATTTTGAGAAATTTATTAAGAATAAGTCGAATGACAAATTGCATCAAAATGATGCGTATTTAAGATTAGCAGATGGTTATTTTGTGTCTAGTAAATATAACGATGCTATTGATGCTTATAAAAAAGCGATTCAGATTAATGAAATCGAATCGGATTATGCAGCGTTTCAAATCGCAATGAGTGAAGGATATTTAAGCAAAGGCTCTTCTAAAATTTCAGCTTTAAAATCTTTTATAAATACGTATCCAAAATCAGCTTTACGAGACGATGCCATGTATGAGTTGGCCAATTCTTATGTAAAATCTAACGATACAGAGAAAGCCATGCAAATGTATGATCGCTTAAATTCTGAATACAAAACAAGTGCCTTTACTTCAAAAGCCTTATTGCGTCAAGGTTTAGTCTATTATAATGGAAATGATAACAATCGTGCATTAACGAAGTTTAAAAAAGTAGCGACTGATTTCCCAGGTTCTGGAGAAGCAGTTCAAGCAGTTTCTACAGTACGTTTAATTTATATCGATTTAGGTCAAGTAGACGAGTATGCAACTTGGGTTAGAACTTTAGATTATGTTGAGATTTCTGATGTAGAATTAGATAACACTACATACTTAGCTGCAGAAAAACCCTATTTAGATAACGATACAGATAAAGCCATTCGTCAGTTTAATAAATATTTGACGCAATTTCCTAAAGGTCTTAGCAGTTTAAAAGCCCATTTCTATTTGGCGCAATTGTATTACAAAAAAGATTTGTATGATAATGCACAACCACATTACAGAGCCGTTGTAGATGACTTAAAATCGGAATATACAGAACAAGCGGTTGTTAAGCTTTGTGAGATTTATTTAAGCAAATCAGATTGGGAAAACGCAGTCCCTGTTTTAAAACGATTGGAAACAGAAGCAGATTACCCTCAGAATGTCATCTACGCACAGTCTAACTTAATGAATGCGTATTACCAAACTGAAGATTACGTTAAAGCAGAGCGTTATGCAGAAAAAGTATTAGAAAACTTAAAATTAGATAACAAGGTTAAGAGTGATGCTAAATTAACGATTGCACGTTCTGCGATTAAAACAGGTAATGAAGCAAAAGCAAAAACAGCTTATGCAGAAGTTGAAAAGATTGCTACAGGAAGTGTTGCTGCAGAAGCCTTATTCTACAATGGTTATTTTAAAAATAAAGAAGGTCAGTACGAAGCTTCGAATACAACTATTCAAAGATTAGCTAAGGATTATGGTAGCTATAAATTGTTTAGTGCAAAAGGATTGGTGGTAATGGCGAAGAATTTTTATGCTTTAGGAGATGCATTTCAAGCGACCTACATATTAGAAAGTGTAATTAGCAACTTCCCAGATTTTACAGAGGTTGTTACTGAAGCACAAGAAGAATTAAACAAAATAAAAGCTGAAGAAGCAAAGACGAATTCTTCAGTTGAAACAGACGACAACTAACAAGTCCCTATGTGGTCACAGAGCTTACTCGAAGTGAAAAATCATCAACCTAATTTAAAGTAATGAAAAAAATAAATAGTCTCATATTTTATATTCCAATAATTGTATTAACAATTCTAGTCATTTCATGTGGAGATGATGACAATAATCAAGGCGAAGAAGATGTGTTTTCGGGTTGCTGTTCTGGATTAACTGCATTTGGAGAAGATGTAGACAATTTAGATCAATCTCAAGGTGACATAATAGCTGATAATATTTTTACGCCAAATGGTGACGGAAACAATGATTATTTTCCAATAGAAAATATAGAATTATATAATAATCATGAAGTTACTATTTATTCTATTGATGATGAGGTTGTGTTTCAAAGTACTGATTATGGTTCAGGTTTTAATAATTTGTTTCCTGTTCAAACTCAAGGTCAGTTTGGAGTAGATGGATTAGCAGATGGAACTTATAAATACAAAATTGTTGTAGAGAATGAGCAAACATTTAAAAAATCAGGTTTCTTTTGTTTATTCACTAATAATCCATCTATTGAACAAAATTTTGCGGAATGTAATCCCTTACAACCAGGGGAATTCGATCAAATATTAACTGGTTTATAGAGTTAGATAGTTTCAATCAAATCAAAATAATACACATGAAAATTAAATATATAATCTTAGTAATTTTCGCTTTAAGTTTAACTTTTAGTAATGCTCAAGAAAAAGATACCATAGCAGACCAAACGGTTAACGTTATAAAACCATATACACCAACAATTTCAGATGCCTTTAAGATTAAAGATAATCCAAAATTGAACGATTCAAATGCCGTTAAGAAAAAGGAAATAAAATACAATATTTTCTCAATCCCTGTGGCATCTACGTTTACACCAGCTAAAGGAAAAGCAGCAACCGTTGATAAAGCCAAAGCGATAAAATTATACGATAATTACGCATCGTTAGGTGTAGGAACTTACACCACTATTTTAGGTGAAGTTTATTTAAACCATGAATTAAGTAGAAACGAAAATGTTGGTGGATATTTCAGTCACCATTCGTCTCAAGGTGGTATTGATGATGTGCTATTGGATGATGATTTTTCAAAAACTAAGTTAAATGCCTATTATAAAAAAAGTGATAGAGATTTTACTTGGCAAGTAGATGGAGGCTTTAATTTATTAACTTATAATTGGTATGGAGTGCCTCAAGATTATTATGCAGAAGATGTCATTAATGATATAGATGCAGGCCAAACGTATAACGACTTTTATGTTGGTGGTAAAATAGATTTTGAAGATGCTATTGTTAAAGATGCAAGTCTTCGTTTTAGACGTTTTGGAGATATTCAAGATTCTGCAGAAAACAGATTAGTCGCTAAGACTAGTTTTGATGTGCCTGTGCAAGATGAAACTATAAATGCAGAATTTTCTATAGATTACATCAGTGGTTCTTTTGATAGGAATTTTAATAATACAAGTGATATTAATTATGGGAATATCACCTTTGGTTTTGCACCATCATACCAAATGTCTCAAGACGATTTAACCTTAGACTTAGGTGTGAAATTAGTCTATCTGAAGGATACTGAATTCAGCGATAGTAAATTTTATATTTATCCTAATATTGAAGCTTCTTACCGTTTAGTAGACGAATTGTTAATTGCTTATGGAGGACTAAAAGGAGGCTTAATTCAGAATTCTTATTATGATTTTGCTAACGAAAATCCATTTGTATCACCATCTTTATTTATCACGCCAACCAATCAGCAATACAAAACATTTTTAGGGATAAAAGGAAAGCTGACTAACACTATTGGTTACAATTTAAAAGCTAATTATTATGCAGAACAAGGTAAAGCAATGTATAAATCAAACACAGCTTCAAATGCACCATTAACAGAATATCAATATGGTAATTCATTTAATGTTGTATATGATGATGTTTCAACAATTTCAATAGCTGGAGAATTAAATGTAGATTTCAATAGAAATTTTACTTTAGGTATAAAAGGAGAATATTTTAGTTACAGTACAGATAATCAAGCTGAGGCTTGGAATATGCCAGATCTTACAGCATCTCTGTTTATAGATTATCAAATTTCTGAACAATGGTTTGCAGGCTCAAGTTTGTTCTTCGTAGGAGAGCGTAAGGATCAGAGAATTTTTGTAGATGAACTTAATTCACTTAATAATGCGGTTTCTACAGTCTCTCTAGAGAGTTATTTTGATATTAATGCACACGTTGGTTATAAAATAAACGATCAGTTATCTGTTTTTGGTAAAGCAAACAACATTGCTAGTCAAAATTATGAACGCTGGATGGATTATCCTGTACAGGGTATTCAAGTTCTTGCAGGAGCAACGTATCAGTTTGATTTTTAAAAAGAATTATAAGGTCATCTTATTGTTATAAATGAAAAGCGTTCCAATTTGGAGCGCTTTTCTTATTTTTACAATGTTCGTCACTTCTAGTAATATCAGTTTTATAAATTCGAATTGACATATTTTTATAGTCAAAACGATAAGAAGGATAGCTAAGATTCACGGATACATAAAAACATAATAGAATCGCCATGAGAAAAAAACTATTCACAATCCTAGCACTAATTACCATTTTTGCTTGTCAAGAAAACAAACAACAAGCTGATTTAATTGTTACAAATGCAAACATATATACGGTTGATGATGCTTTTAGTAAAGCGGAATCATTTGCTGTAAAAGATGGAAAAATAATAGCTGTTGGTACGACCTCTGAAATTGATAATAAATACAAAGCTATAGATACCATTAATGCCGAAGGCAAAACTATTGTTCCCGGATTTATTGATGCTCATTGCCACTTTTTAGGATTAGGTTTTAATCAACAAGCAGTAGATTTAGTTGGGACAAAAAGTTTTGAGGATGTTGTAAAACGTGTTCTAGATTTTCAGAATGAAAGAAATAATAAATTTATTTTAGGAAGAGGTTGGGATCAAAATGATTGGGAAGAAAAAGAATTTCCAAATAAGAAGCTTTTAGATAACTTATATCCAAATACACCAATTGCTTTAACACGTATCGATGGTCATGCTATATTAGCAAATCAAGCCGCTTTAGATTTAGGAAATGTAACCGTAAATAGTAAAATTGAAGGTGGAGAAGTCGTTGTAGAGAATGGTGAACTCACAGGGGTTTTAGTTGATAATGCAGAAATGTTAGTAATGCAACATTGGCCACAACCCACAAGAAACGATGTGACTAATGCTTTATTAGAAGCACAAAAAATATGTTTTGATTTGGGCTTAACTACTGTTGATGATGCCGGATTAAATAAAGAAGCTATTGAACTTATTGATAGTCTTCAGAAATCCGGAGATTTAAAAATGCGTATTTATGCTATGGTGTCCGCGTCTGAGGATAATTTGGATTACTTTTTAGATAAAGGGATTACTAAAACAGATTATCTAAATGTACGCTCATTCAAGTTTTATGCAGATGGTGCCTTAGGATCTCGAGGTGCTATGTTACGAGAATCGTATTCTGATAAACCTGGTCATTTGGGTTTAATGGTTACAGATTTAGAAACTTTAAAAGCATCAGCAGAACGTATTGCCAATTCTGAATTTCAAATGAATACACATGCTATTGGAGATTCTGCAAATCATGCCGTTTTACAAACCTATAATAAAGTCTTATCAGGAAAAGAAGATAGACGTTGGAGAGTAGAGCATGCTCAAATTGTTTCACCTGAAGATTTTGAGCTGTATAAAAATGTAATGCCATCTATACAACCAACACATGCCACAAGCGATATGTATTGGGCAGAAGATAGAGTAGGAGAAGAGCGTATAAAAGGCGCTTATGCATACAAACAACTATTAGAAGCCTACGGAAAAGTCGCTTTAGGAACCGATTTTCCTGTAGAGCGTGTAAGTCCGTTTTTAACCTTTTATGCTGCAGTTGCAAGACAAGATTTAGAAGGATTTCCAGAAGGTGGTTTTCAAATGGAAAATGTTTTAACTAGAGAAGAAACCTTAAAAGGGATGACTATTTGGGCGGCCTATTCTAATTTTGAAGAAGATGAAAAAGGAAGTATTGAAGTTGGAAAGTTGGCAGATTTTATTATCTTAGATCAAGATATTATGACAGTTGCTGCTAAAAAGATTCCTAATATTAAGGTGTTGAAAACTGTTGTAGGTGGAGAGGATCAATAATTTTTAGTAATGATAAAGAAATCTATTTTTATTTTATGTTGTTTTATATGGTGTTCAAATATTGCATTTGCGCAATACGGTTGGACAGAAGCTGTCGTGTATTTAAAAAATGACAAAACGTTAATAGGTTTGGCAACTATTCCTATGATGTCTGATGCTATCAATTTAAAAAAAGAACAACTTAAATTTAGAACTGATAAAAAATCTAAGAAATCTAAATATAAGCCTGAAGAAATTGATAGTATTGTTTTTACAATTACATATAAAGAGCGCGTAAACAAGGAGCGTATTAAAAAAACTAGAGTAGAAACTTTTATTCCTATTTATTTAAATAAGAAACAAACCAAAATGGGTTTTGCAGAATTAATGATAGATGGGCCTTTAAAATTAGTTGGCAGAACAGTAGCAGTGCAATCAGGTGGATCTTGGACGCCTGCAACAGGTGCGCCTAATAGTGTTCCTGTTTACAATCCTGGTTATATGGGAAGTCATAATCAAGTTTTAATTTTAAAAGAAGGCGAAACTCCAAAGATGTTCAATCAGGTGAGTTTAACTAAATCGTTTAGAAAAAGAGCTATGGAATATTTTAGCGACTGTCCTCTGCTTCAAAATAAAATTGATACTAAAGCGTATAAGAAGGAAGATTTACAAGAAATTGTAAAGTTTTATAATTCTAGTTGTCTTTAATAGAGGTTTGCCAAATAATCAAAATGCTCTCCATCCATAACTTTATCACACTTCAAACCAACTGTTAAACACGCTGTTTTCAAGGTTTCAAAATCGAGATATAACCATTTCATAGGGACTTCTTTTTCTCCTTTATAAGACAAGAAATAATCTAATTCACCAGGATAACCTTGGTTAAGATCTAGCCACATGCCACCATCTTCATCTTCATACATATATGATATATCAGAAGAGTCAATTAAAATTTGACCATCAGGATTTAAAAGTGATTTTAAATGCTTCAAATAGGTAGAAACTTCAGATAACTCTTGAAAAATTCCTGTACCATTCATCAATAGCAAAATGGTGTCAAACGTTTCGGTTTCCTCTAAAAGTGGTTTTAATTCCGCATTAAGAATACCACGTTTTTTTGCGACTTCAATCGCACCTTTAGAGTTGTCAATAGCTTTAACTTTTAGGTCTTTATCTTGTAACCATAATGCATGAATTCCTGAACCACAACCAACATCCAAAACATGTCCTTTTGCTAATTTTAAAGCTTTTTGTTCCAATTTAGGCATTTCAGAATATGCTCTAAATAAATAGGGAAGTGGTAAGGCATCTTCATCTGAAATACTAGTTGAAGTAATAAGATCTTCTGTGTAATTTTCGTTTTGGTAGTCTAATAATGCTTTTCCGAAGAGATCTTTATTCATAGTTGGTCGTCAGTTTGCGTGATTTCAATTTTTATCGAAATTGTATCGAGAACTTTAATTAAATTTGTTTTATGCAAGATCAATTAAATAACCTTCCAAAGCTCGCCAAAGATAAGCATAAGGAGAATAAAACCTTTTTTACGAAGCTAAAAAAGAAACCACCAAAGCAGTTAGATTATCTAATGCAAGAATTGCATGAAGAAGAATTTGAACGTACAGATTGTTTAGACTGTGCTAATTGTTGTAAAACAACAGGCCCTTTGTTTACGCCAAAGGATATACAACGTATTGCTAAATTTTTCAAAATGAAAGAGCAGCAGTTTATTGAAACGTATTTGCATTTAGATGACGAGAACGATTATGTGTTGCAATCGGTTCCGTGTACATTTTTAGGAGCAGATAATTATTGTTCTATTTATGATGTTCGCCCAAAAGCTTGCAGTGAATTTCCACATACAGACCGTAAAAAGTTTCAGCAAATCTCTAATTTAACGTTAAAGAATGTTGCTATTTGTCCTGCAGCGTATAATATTGTTGAAGAAATGAAAAAGAGAATTCAGAAGTAAAAGAACAACCTTCGGAATAATTTTTGATACAAATAGGCTTAAAACCATCTTATGAAAAATATTATTATAATTATACTTTTTGTCTTCGGTTCAATTACTGTTTCTAATGCACAAGCATGGATGACAAGTTTAGATGTTGCTCAAGATTTAGCGGCAGTACAGAATAAGATGGTTTTAATGGTCTGGGAAGACACTACAAACTATGAATATCCTGTTTTAGTAAATGACACTAATGGTAGGACTCTTTTAATCGAAAATTTGTTTGAAGACGAAGCTATTAGTCCATTAATTTGGAAACATTTTGTGCCTGTCATTGTAAACGAGGATCAGTATGCCGATTTGTTTTTAAAGATTAAGGGGAAACGAAAACAAAGTTATATAGATAAGTTTAACGATGATTCTATTAAAATTATGGATATCAATGGTAATATTTTAAATAGTTCAACACATTTTGTAAACTATCAAAATATCACTACAATAATTCAAAATTATGGATTAACTACAGAGTTTGTTTCTAATGAATTACAAGGTTATAAAATTAATAAGGATTTTTATTCTACTTATTTTTTAGCTTCTAAATATCTAGATTTTTCTATGTATGTAAAAAAAGACGTAAGAGCAGAAGTTATTAATTTATCTCAGATTTATTTAGAAGAAGCAGAAGAACTTATTTCATTAAATCCAAGTGAAGATCAACTAAAACTATCGCAACGTGCAGTGCTTTTAAAGATTCAGGCCAATTTAATTACCTCAAGTGCTAGAAAAGTATTACGACAATTAAATAGAATGGATGCAGAAAATGTGGAGGAAAATAACTTATCATTTGTAGCTTTCTTATATTACACAGCGTATAGTATTTTAGGTGATGATACTAATGCAGAACAATGGAAGTCTCAAATTTCTTCAGTAAATTTGAAGAAAGCACAATTGCTTATCAACCTTAATTCGTAAAATTATTGGAAAGTATTATCACATATTTCGAAACCATTACTTCGTCTCTTCGAAGTCTTATTTTGGTTGGAAGTTTTACTTTTTTGGTTGTTAAAAGGTGGTTTGCCATTATTTAATTTTAAATATAATAAATGGAAACATGTTATTCCTAATTTGTTTTTTTACACACAGCAAATGTCATTATCTCACTAGACATGCAAAAAAATCATCACCATTATAGATTGCCATATACAGATTCAAACTTTGGAAATATTTTTAGTATTTGGGATCGTATGCTTGGCACCTATTGGTATATGGATCGTGAAAAGTTGATTTATGCTGTTGATGTTTTTCCAGATGAGGTTAAAAACAGTAATATAAAAGAGCTACTTAAACAACCATTTCAAAATTATGATCAACAAACGATTTCTGCAGATAAAGAAAACTAATGCAATTATCGCTTTAATACTACTTTGTATGAGTTGCAGTTCAAATAAACAAATTGATATTCAAGGTCACAGAGGATGCAGAGGTTTGTTGCCAGAGAATTCGTTGCCAGCATTCGAAAAAGCGATTGATATTGGCGTAAATACATTAGAGTTAGATATCGTAATTTCAAAAGACCATAAGGTTGTGGTTTCGCATGAACCTTATATGAATCCTGTAATTTGTTACAATCCAAAAGGTCTAAGCATTCCATATTCATTAGAGCCGCATTATAATTTGTTTAAAATGAATTATGATGAAATTAAACAATTTGATTGTGGCACAAAATTTCACCCAACTTATCCGCAACAAGAAAAACTAAATACTTACAAGCCTTTATTATCTGAAGTTTTTGATATGGCGAAAACGAAGAATTCAGACGTTAAATTTAATATAGAAATCAAATCTGAATCCGATTATTATGGCATTTTTACGCCACAGCCAAAAGCCTATGTAAAATTAGTTTTAGACGAGATTATTAAGAATGATATGCTTACGCGTGTGAACCTTCAATCTTTTGATGTTAAAATCCTTGAAGAAATAAAAAAGCAATCTCCAAAAATGGAAGTCGCTTTACTCATTGACGATAATGAAGCGATTGAAAAGAAACTTAAGTCGTTGTCTTTTAAACCAGAAATTATAAGTCCATATTTTATATTATTAACAGCAGAATCTGTGAATAGTTATCAAGGTAAAGGTTTTCAGGTTATTCCTTGGACTGTAAACGAAGAAGAAGATCTGAAACAAATGATAGCTTGGAATGTCGATGGTATTATTACAGACTACCCAGATGTGCTAATAAAAATTCTTAAGAGTCAGAATAGGATTAATGCGTTAAATACTATAACTAAAGAGTAGTCTAGATAACTTATTTATAAAGTAAATACTTGTTTCTTACTTTTTTATAAGCCTCTAAGTCGTTTTTCCAAGTCGCTTTAATTTCAGCTTCACTCAAACCCGCTTCAATTTGTTTTTGCAATGTTGCAGTTCCTGCATGCGTGGTAAAATTAGCCGTATTAAATACTTTAGTTTTATCAGTGGCATGATTGTATGCATCCATAATATACTTCAACGTAAAATGACGTTCTGCTTGTACTTTAGATAAATCGACGCCATAACAAACTTCATTTTCATGTTTTGGATGTTTAGACCCAAAATTAGGAACAGGAGTATACTTAAAAGTATAATGATTCTTATCTAAAAATGGAGCTCCATAACGCTGAAACTGAAATTCTGTTCCTCTACCAGCATTGATGTTGGTGCCTTCAAACAAGCCTAAACTAGGATATAGCTCAATAGATTGATCGTTTGGTAAATTTGGAGATGGTCTAAGGGCTAAGCTATAAGTTCTATTATGATTATAATGTTCCATTTCAACAATAGTAATATCACAAGCGATTCCATTAGTTAACCACGCTTCACCATTAATCATTTTTGCATACTCGCCAATGGTCATACCATGAACCAAAGGAATAGGATGCATACCTAAAAAACTACTGTGCTTTTTTTCTAAAATAGGACCATCAATATAATTTCCATTTGGATTTGGACGATCTAAAATTAAAAGCTTAATGTTTTGTTCTGCACAAGCTTCCATAATATAATGTAATGTAGAAATGTAAGTGTAAAATCGAACACCAACATCCTGAATATCAAAAATCATGATATCTACATCTTCAAGCTGTGCTTTAGTTGGTTTTTTATGTTTACCATGCAGTGAGTAAATGGCTAAACCCGTTTTAGTGTCTTTACCATCTTTTACCAATTCACCAGCGTCTGCAGTACCTCTAAACCCATGTTCAGGAGAAAATACTTTCTTTATGTCAATATTCAGGCTTAATAATGAATCTACGATATGCGTATAGTTTTCAGCTTTAAAAACTACACTCGTCTGATTAGCAACCACAGCCACACGTTTTCCTTTTAATAAGGGTAAATAGGATGGAGTTCTATTGGCTCCAACAATAATTGGTTTCTCTACTTTGTTCTTTACGTTGTAAACAGTAGAAGTACTGTTGTCTGCTAAGTCCTTAAACTTGGAGCTTCCATCATCTTGCTTCACTCTATTGCCGCATGAAAATGTTACAACACAAATCCCAATTATTATAGAGAATAAAACTGTATTTTTGACAACCTTTAAAAGCATATTTAAGTGTGAATTTCGAGTTATTTATAGCTAAACGTATAATAGGCAATAAAACGTATAAAAGTAGTGTTTCGGCACCAATAATTAAAATTGGTATCGCGGCAATTGCTATTGGCATAATTGTAATGCTAATTGCGATTGCAACTGGTCTAGGGCTGCAACAAAAAATCCGAGATAAAGTCGTTGCATTTAATGGTCATATAGAAATTACTAATTATGACACCAATTCTTCAGATGAATCGCAAGTTCCAATATCTAGAAATCAAAAGTTTTATCCTAATTTCACAGAAGTTGAAGGCATAAAACACATACAAGGAGTAGCTCAAAAGTTTGCAATAATTAGAACTGAAACAGATTTTGAAGGTGTTATAGTTAAAGGAGTCGGAGCTGATTATAACTGGAACTATTTTAAAGAGTTCTTAATAGACGGAAGATTACCGGATTATACGCAAAAGCGAAATGAGGAAATTTTAATCTCTAAATATCTTGCGAATCGGTTAGGTTTTAAAATTGGAGATACATTTCAAACCTTATTTGGAAATCCATTGAATGACAGACCACGTATTCTTAATTATGAAGTTGTAGGTATTTATAATTCTGGTTTTCAGGAATTAGACGAAAAATTCTGTATTGCAGATTTAAGACATATTCAACGTCTTAATAAGTGGGAAGATGACCAAATAGGAAGTTTTGAAGTTTTTATAGATGATTTCTCACAAATTGATGAGAAGACTTTAGAAGTTTATAAGGCCATTCCGTCATTAATGAATGCGACTTCTATTACTAGAAAACATTATGCTATTTTCGAGTGGATTAAGATTTTTGATAACAATACGTATGGCATTATCGCCATTATGATTATTGTCGCAGGTATAAATATGATTACAGCATTGCTAGTTTTAATCCTAGAACGTACAAGCATGATAGGGATTTTAAAAGCACTTGGAAGTTCTAATTGGACCATTAGAAAAGTGTTTCTTTATAACGCGTCTTACTTGGTTGGTTTGGGGTTGCTTTGGGGAAATATAATTGGTTTAGGGTTGCTCTTCGCGCAAAAGTATTTTAAGTTATTTCCATTAAATCCAGATACTTATTATGTAAGCACGGCACCAGTTTATATCAGTTGGGATTATATTGTAATGCTCAATATTGGAACCTTCGTAGCGTGTTTATTAATGCTTCTAATTCCTTCCGTAATTATCTCTAAGATTTCGCCAGTTAAAGCGATTCGGTTTGATTAAAGACCATATTCAGTTTATAATTTAAGATAATATCTCTGTGCTACTTTGAGTAACCGTTTTTGGAATTAGAATTTAACTTTTTAAGGATTTTAATAACACAACATTTAACGTAACTTTGCAATCGCAAAATGAAATTATGGACTACGCAGAAAATATATTAGGTACAATAGGAAATACACCATTAGTGAAAATGAATGCACTAGTGAAAGACTTACCTTGTTTGGTACTCTCTAAATACGAAACTTTTAATCCAGGAAACTCTGTAAAAGACAGAATGGCTCTACAGATGATTGAAGATGCAGAAGCAGATGGTCGTCTTAAACCAGGAGGAACTATTATTGAAGGAACTTCTGGAAATACCGGAATGGGATTAGCATTAGCAGCCATAATAAAAGGTTACAAATGTATTTTTGTAATGGCAGATAAACAGTCTAAAGAGAAAGTAGATATTATGCGTGCAGTAGGCGCAGAGGTTATTGTTTGCCCAACAGCAGTAGAGCCAACAGATCCACGTAGTTACTATTCTGTATCTAAAAGATTAGGTGAAGAAACACCAAATTCTTGGTATGTTAATCAATACGATAATCCTAGTAATGCTAAAGCACATTACCAAAGTACAGGTCCAGAAATCTGGAAACAAACGGATGGTAAAATCACACATTTTGTGGTTGGAGTTGGTACAGGAGGAACTATTTCTGGTGTTGGAAAATACTTAAAAGAACAAAACCCTGATATTAAAATATGGGGAGTAGATACTTATGGTTCTGTATTTAAAAAATATCACGAAACGGGTATTTTCGATGAAGACGAAATCTATCCTTATGTAACAGAAGGTATAGGTGAAGATATTTTACCTAAAAATGTAGATTTCGATATTATTGATGGTTTTACTAAAGTAACCGATAAAGATGCTTGCGTGTACACACAACGTTTGGCAAAAGAAGAAGGGATGTTTTTAGGAAACTCCGCAGGATCTGCTATAAAAGGAGTATTACAATTAAAAGAGCATTTTAAACCAGACGATGTAGTTGTGGTTTTATTTCACGATCATGGTAGTCGTTATGTTGGTAAAATGTTTAATGACGATTGGATGCGAGAAATGGGGTATATAGATTAACAAATAACATTTTATCATTCATAAAAAACAAAAATCCTGATATCACTATCAGGATTTTCTATTTTTCATCATGACCACAGAAACAAAGCAATCTATTTAGGGTTTGGTTTTAATTAACAATCATTAGCCTACCTTTACAAAAAGTAAAACAATTCTATGAATTCTGAAATAAAAGTAAACAAACCAGAACCGATTTCAGTTCCTAAAGAAATAGCAATTTTTAATCGCGAAGCAGATGTTAAATCAACGATTAAAACATTAGAAGCTGGTAATTACGTATTAATCACGGAATTCTATAATAATGGTGCTGTGCTTTTAAAAGAGATACAATATCATCTTAATAAAACGTTCGCTAATAAAACGTTTAAGGAACAACGTGCGTATCGTGCTGCATATCATAAGCTTTCCAATCTTATTGTAATAGAAATTGAAGAACATCAATTAGTAGTAAAAAAATCACCAAATATTGGTTGGTTTAAAAAGTTGTATCCTGATACGTCTGATTTTTTACTCACCTTTCCGCAAGTACAAGGCTTAAATAGTGCTTGGCAATGGTATGAGAACGGAATTACCATACCTGTGTTACGAAACAAGATTCATCCGTTTTATGGAACTTACTTTCCAACACGTTTTGAACATTTAGAATTATTTGATAATTGGTTAAAACGATATTCAGGACCAAAAAAGTCAGCTATCGATGTTGGTTTTGGGAGTGGAGTATTAGCATTGCAAATGATTAAGCATGGGTTTCAAAAAGTCTTTGGGACAGATACCAATCCAAACGCAATTGTTGGTTTAACAGAAGCAATGGGAACCACAAAATTATCTCGTAAAGTCGAATTAGATTTTGGATCACTTTTTGGTAAATGGAGCAAACCATCAGAGCTGATTGTCTTTAATCCACCTTGGTTACCAGAAAAACGAAATATTGAAAATTTAGACGAAGCTATTTACTATAATGACGCCTTGTTTCCTGATTTCTTTAAAGCCGCAAAAGAAATGTTACTGCCAGAAGGAAAGCTAGTACTCATCTTTTCAAATTTGGCGCAAATTACAGGTTTAACTAAATCACATCCTATTGAAGAAGAACTAGCAAAAGGAGGCCGATTTAAATTAGAACGTTGTTTTAATAAAAATGTTAAAAAAGCATCAGACAAAACAAAACGCGACTTAGAGCATCGTAAAAATGAAGAAGTTGAACTTTGGATTTTAACGCATATATAAAAAGGTCTTTTCATTGTAAACGGTGAGAAGCATAAGAATTGTATTTAATATTAAAACAAAAAAAATCCTGATTAATAGTCAGGATTTTTTTTATTAAATGATTTTGCTACAATGAGAAGAAATTTGTTTGATGATGATGCTTTTTAATAATAATAAGCAATTGTGATAAATACCTTTTTTTTGCGATAAGTGTAAGTTTCGTTTTGCTTAAAATGTAAAAGTTTAGTGATTTTTTGAAGATAGTTTACTTTTTTTATTATTAAAATGTAATTATCTCTATTCTTGTGATTTAAAAATATATAGTTTTCGAAATAATGAAAAATTATTATATATTCGTCTAAACGCATATTTCTACGATTATTTGTGTTTGCCCCAACCTAAACTTAACCTATAATGATAGTAGAGCAGTTATCTCTCAAAGATTCAACATGGCATAATAGCATAAACACAATTGAGATTGTACCCAACATAATCTTATTGTTTGTATCTCCGATGTTTAAAGCTAAAACAGAATTAGTTGAGCAATTATTAAAAATGTATCCCAATGTAAATCTCCTTGGTTGTTCTACGGCAGGTGAAATATCAGGAATTACCGTTACTGACGAAACGGTTTCGCTAACTGCAATTAAATTTGAAAAGGTACAGCATCAACTAGAAATAGTTAAAATAGAACATAAAAATCAAAGTTTTAAAGCAGGAGCTAGTTTAGCTCAAAAACTAAAATCCGAAGATTTAAAACATATTCTACTATTTAGTGATGGCCTTAATGTTAATGGAGCAGATTTGGTATCTGGTTTAAGAAGTGTTTTACCGAGTACGAGTATTACAGGCGGATTAGCAGGAGATGGCTATGACTTTAAAGAAACCTTTGTTATTGCTAATAAAGATATAACAGATAAAATTGCTGTAGGTATAGGATTGTATGGCAACGAATTAAAAGTAGGTTATAGTTCTAAAGGTGGTTGGGATAGTTTTGGAATTGAACGTAGAGTTACCAAATCTGATGAAAACGTACTTTATGAATTAGATGGTTTCCCAGCATTAGAATTGTATAAATCTTTTTTAGGTGATAATGCAAAAAAATTACCAAGTTCAGGATTATTATTTCCACTAAATTTAAGGGTAAATGAGAGTGATGCTCCAGTGGTAAGAACTATTTTAGGGGTTAATGAAGCTGAACAAAGTTTAACCTTTGCAGGTAATATTCCTGAAGGTGCTTATGTAAGATTAATGAAAGCTAATGTAGATCGGCTAATAAATGGGGCAGAAGATTCCGCAAAAAAAGCAATTAATGTTACCAAGCAACACACAGAATTAGCAATATTAATAAGCTGCGTTGGACGTCGTTTAGTTTTAAAACAATTAGTAGAAGAAGAGGTAGAAGTTGTTAGAGAAATTATTGGTGAAAAACCAAAAATAACAGGTTTCTATTCTTACGGTGAAATTGCTCCATTCGGTTTGTTTTCACCTTGTGAATTGCATAATCAAACCATGACAATAACAACCTTGTCAGAATGATGAATTCTAATAAACATAGACTTTTAAGAAGACAAATTCGGAAATCCGGATTTGATGACGCAGACTTAGAAAAATTCAAAGATTTTTTTAATGCCGTAAATGAAGCCTACAAGGGCTATGATGATGATGTTAAACATGCTGAAATTATTTTAGAAGAAAGTTCTAATGAACTGTTTAAAGCCAATCAGGCTTTAAAATCTGAGGTGGTTAGAGCAGAATCTGAGTTAAACATTATTGTAGATACAATTGAAGGTGTCATTTTTAAAACCGATATGAGTGGCAATTTTAAATATTTAAATAAAGCTTGTCAAGATTTATTAGGTATATCTGTCGAAGAATCGTTAAATAAAAATTACAGAGATTTATTAAGTGGCATTAATAATGATGAGAATTTAAGACTTCAAAGTTTTTTTGCAGAGTACCATGACGATTTTATAACGTTGTTAAAGTACTTTAAACCAACAGGAGAAAAAGTATGGGTTCAAGTACGTTTAGTGCTTACCTACGATAAAAACGGAATTGCAAATGGTACTATTGGTACTATGGTAGATGTCACGCAACTAAAAGAAACAGAAATTGAATTAAACCAAGCTAATAAAACAAAAGACGAATTTTTATCTACCATGTCTCATGAAATCAGAACACCATTAAATGCAGTTATTGGTATGTCTGATATTTTATTAATGGAAAAATTTTTGCCAGAGCAATTAGAAAATCTTCAAATCTTAAAATATTCTTCTGAGCATTTATTAGCATTAATTAATGATCTGTTAAATCTTAATAAATTTAAATCTAATGAAGTAAAATTGGTTGAAGATGAATTTAATCTTTCAGAACTTATCCAAAATATTCAACTACAATTTAAGCACACAGCAGTTAAGAATAATCTTAATTTTGAAACGATATTAGACAGTTCTATTCCTTCAATTTTAAAAGGTGATAGCTTAAAATTATCTCAAGTATTAAAAAACTTACTGAGTAATGCGTTTAAATTCACGCATATTGGAGGTGTTGTTTTTAAGATTGAATTATTAAGTTCTAACTTAGATAATACAAAAATAAGATTTAGCGTAAAAGATTCTGGTATAGGAGTATCTTACAACAAACAAAAGGATATTTTTAAAAGTTTTGTCCAAGCCAACGATAACACGTCTCAGTTATATGGAGGTTCAGGACTTGGATTGTATATTAGTAAAGAGCTCTTAAATATTCAGTCTACAAGTCTTCAGTTAGATAGTGTAGAAGGGAAAGGATCTCGATTTTGGTTTGATATTTCATTAAAAAATTCTAGTAGCGTAAACACATTAAAACAGAATCAGATATCTAACACAAATTCAATTGCTTTAAAAGTACTTGTGGCAGAGGATAACCAAATCAATGCTTTGGTACTTAAAAAGCTATTTAAAAAATGGGAAATCAACTTTGAAATAGCAAAAAATGGACAAGAGCTTTTAGATATTTATGATCAAAAAGATTTTGATTTAATATTAATGGATTTGCAAATGCCTATATTAAATGGATATGATACCACAAGATTTATCCGAAAAATGAGTGATAAAGGAAAATCTACAATTCCTATTATTGCATTAACGGCTTTTTCTCAATCTGAAGTAAAAGCAAAAACAGAACGTTATAAAATGGATGGTTATTTAAGTAAACCGTTTAATGTTAATGAACTGCATAAGCTTCTTAGTTTTTATAGTGTTATAAAACAAGACGTAGTTTAGCAACTTTTCTCTAAGGATTTAGTATTTTAGAGCATGCAAGAAGATTTTCTTCATTATATCTGGAAACATAAAGCCTTTGATTCTTCTTTGTTAAAAACGACAAAGGACAAAACTATTAGCATCGCCAATTTAGGTATGCACAACCATGATTCGGGTCCAGATTTTTTTAATTCACAATTAAGTATTGGTTCGCAGCTTTGGGCTGGTAATGTTGAGATTCATATAAAATCATCGGATTGGTATGTTCATAATCATGAAACGGATAAAGCTTACGATAATGTAATTCTGCATGTGGTTTGGGAACATGATACTGAAATTTTTAGAAAAGATAATTCCGAAATTCCAACTTTAGAATTAAAGCACTACGTAGATAAAAACTTAATTCACAAGTATCAAAAACTGATGTATTCTAAATCTTGGATTAATTGTGAAACCAACTTTTCTGAAGTAAATGATTTTCTTCTCAATAATTGGTTAGAACGATTATACATTGAACGCTTAGAGCAAAAATCTAAAATAATAGAAGATCTACTAAAAACGTCCAATAACGATTGGGAAGCTGTCTTGTTTAAAATGTTACTAAAGAATTTTGGTCTTAAAGTAAATGGAGATGCTTTTTTAAGCTTAGCAAATTCATTCAGTTTTTCAATTATAAGAAAATTACAAAATGATGTATTAGATGTAGAAGCTTTACTTTTTGGACAATCAGGATTGCTTGCAGGTGATAATGTAGAAGAGCGCTATTTTATAGATTTAAAAGAACGTTATGGGTTTTTAAAACAAAAATTTAAATTAGATAATAAAGGTGTTTTACCTTTACAGTTTTTTAGGTTACGACCACCAAACTTCCCAACGATCCGTTTATCTCAATTTGCTAATTTATATAATCTAGAACAAAACTTATTTTCTAAAGTGATGCGTTTGCAAACCCGAAATCAGTTTCACGAATTTTTTAATAAAGGTGTAACTGAATTTTGGAAGTCGCATTATACATTTCCAAAGACTTCAAAAAAATCAAATAAAATATTAACTAAATCCTTCATTGATTTACTCATTATAAATACGCTTATTCCTTTAAAGTTTAGTTATGCTAAAGCTCAAGGTAAACTAAATGATGATGAAATTTTTCAACTTATTAAAGAAATTAAAATAGAGACTAACAGTATTGTATCTAAATTTTTAGATTTAAAACCTGTAGGTAAAAATGCTTTAAATTCTCAAGCATTATTACAACTAAAACAACAGTATTGCGATAAAAACAAGTGCTTACATTGTGCTGTTGGCAATAGTTTAATCGTGAAAAATTAACTAACTTGCAGTATGAATAGGTCTCACAATCTTCTTTTATATTTTCAAAAACGAGGGTATTACGTTTGTCAACGTATTGCAGATCGTTTGGGTATTAGAGCCAAAATTGTAAGAACTTCTTTTATGTATCTCACCTTTGTAACCGTAGGTTTTGGTTTTGCATTATATTTATTTTTAGCCTTTTGGATGCGCATAAAAGATATAGTGTATACAAAACGCTCTTCGGTTTTCGACTTATAATTACTTTGGTATTAAATGGATAATCCGCTTTTAAGACTCTATAGATCTAAGATTTACACAGCAGTAATGATGTTGGTGTTTCTATTGTGTATTGGTGTTTTAGGTTATAGATTTATCTCAGGATATCTATGGCTAGATGCACTTTACATGACAGTAATAACGGTTACCACTGTTGGTTTTGCAGAGGTTAATCCGTTAGATACACAATCTAAAATTTTTACAATATTTTTAATCTTAGCAAGTGTGGTAATTGTAGGTTATGCAATATCAATAATAACTGAATTTATTTTAAGCAGAAATAATATAGAAGACATAAAACAACGTAAGATGCAGAAGAAAATTGATGCTATGACCAATCATATTATTATTTGTGGTTATGGTCGTAATGGTAAACAGGCAGCAAAAAAGCTAAGTGATTACGGAAAGCCATTTGTCATAGTTGAACGTAATAAAGAGGTTATTGAAAAGTTTCAAGACGATAATATCATCTTTATAGAAGGAAATGCCAACGAAGATGAAATACTCTTTGCTGCAGGAATAGAAAAGGCAAGTACACTAATTTGTGCCTTACCAAATGATGCAGATAATTTATTTATAGTATTATCAGCAAGACAAATTAATTCTCAATTGTCTATAATAAGTAGAGCATCGGAAGAAACCTCATATAATAAATTAAAATTAGCAGGTGCTAACAATGTTATTCTACCAGATAGAATAGGAGGAGACCATATGGCATCTTTGGTAGTGGTTCCAGATTTAGTAGAATTTATAGATAACTTAGGTATTGTAGGAGAGCGAAACATTAATATTGAGGAGATTAAGGTAGAGCAACTTTATAATATGAATGAAGTTAAAACCATAAGAGATTTAGATTTACGTAAAAATACAGGTTGTACCGTTATTGGATTTAAAGATGATAAAGGAGAATACATTGTAAATCCTGAAGCGGATACAGAATTAATTTCTGGCTCAAAAATCATTGTTATCGGTAGGCCAAAGCAAATACAAAAACTGAATTCTCAATATAATATAGAACAGTAAATAAATCCATTTTAACGTCTGAGACTTTAAAAAACCATTTTTTTTTATCATCTTGTCGATCTTAAACCAAAAACTAACTAACAAATTCACTTATGAAGAAATATCTTCTGTCATTTTTTGCCTTACTATTACCATTTTTAAATTTTGCTCAAGATGCCCAAGAGGTTGGGATTGATCAAAAAATTGACAAAGCTTTTGGTAATGCAACAGGATGGTTTGTAGAGGCTGTTTTTTATCAAATTCCATTTACAGATACTATAAGTATTTATTGGGTATTGTTTCCCTTAATATTAGGTGCGCTTTACTTTACATTTTATTTCAATTTCATAAATTTTAGAGGGTTTTTAATCTCTATTAATATTGTAAGAGGTAAGTACGATGATTTAGATCATCATGAATCTTTAGTTGGAGCAGGAGACTCAACACCAGGCGGAGATAATATTGAAACTATTGCTATTGAAAACCATGAAGGAGAAGTATCGCATTTTCAAGCACTAACAGCAGCATTATCTGCAACTGTAGGCTTAGGGAATATTGCAGGTGTTGCTATCGCAGTTTCTATTGGTGGAGCTGGTGCAACATTTTGGATGATTGTTGCAGGTTTCTTAGGAATGGCATCAAAATTTGTAGAATGTACACTAGGTGTAAAATATAGAGATATTGGAGAAGACGGAACCGTTTATGGTGGTCCAATGTATTACTTAACAAAAGGGTTAAAATCTAATGGTCTTGCAGGATTAGGAAAAGTATTAGCTGTGTTATTCGCCATATTTGTTATTGGTGGATCTTTTGGAGGTGGAAACATGTTTCAAGTAAATCAAGCTTTTCAATTAGTTGAAAATATTACAGGTGGAGAACAATCATTCCTACATGGTTATGGTTGGGCATTTGGTTTAGTAATGGCAATCCTAGTGGGTATTGTTATTATTGGAGGTATTAAGAAAATAGCGAAAGTAACAGATAAGATTGTGCCATTTATGGTAGCTATATATGTAGCTGCATCATTATTTGTAATCTTTGCAAAATATGATATGATTGGTAGTGCTTTTGCTGCTATTTGGAATGGAGCATTTAGCCCAGAAGGTATTGCAGGTGGTGCTGTTGGAGTTTTAATTCAAGGATTTAGACGTGCCGCTTTCTCTAATGAAGCAGGTATTGGTTCGGCTTCTATTGCGCATTCTGCAGTAAAAACAAAATATGCAGCAAGTGAAGGTATGGTTGCTCTATTAGAACCATTTATAGATACAGTTGTAGTATGTACAATGACAGCTTTAGTTTTAATTATAACTGGTTTTGTAGATCCGTTAAATCCTCCAGCAAATGATGCACAAGCTATATTATTAACGTCAAGTGCTTTTGAATCTTCTATTTCTTGGTTCCCTTATGTATTAACTGTTGCAGTTGTATTATTTGCATTTAGTTCTATGATATCTTGGTCTTATTACGGATTTCAAGGTTGGACTTATCTGTTTGGTAGATCTAAAAGAACGGAGTATACGTATAAAGTGATTTTTTGTATTTTCGTAATAGTAGGAGCAGCAGCAAGTTTAGATTCTGTTATTGGTTTCTCTGATGCTATGGTATTTGCAATGATGGTACCTAACATGGTTGGATTAATTTTACTAGCACCAAAAGTGAAAGAAGAACTTAACAGGTATATGAAAGCGATTAAAACGAATAAAGCCTAATCTCTTTTATTTAAATTATATAAAATGAATCAAACATGTTATATACCAACTTATTCAAGTAAATGATATAGAGTAAACAGCGTTTGTAGATTTATAAACATTAAATTATAACAATATGAAATCCCATTTCCAGTTTTCTAATAAACAACGGAGTGGGATTTTTTTATTGTTGGCCATTGTGGTTATTATACAATGTCTGTATTTATTCGTTCCTTTTAACGATGAAAGTTCTAATAAGGATATAGCCCTTGCGAATAAAGATCAACTCGATGCGTTTAAAAATGAATTAGATTCTCTTCGTTTAGTAGAAATTGAAAATAGGAAACCTAAAATTTATCCTTTTAACCCAAATTACATTACCGACTATAAAGGCTATACGCTTGGGATGACAAATGAAGAAATAGATAGACTTCATAAATTTAGAACAACCAATAAATGGGTGAATTCTGCAAAAGAGTTTCAGAAGGTCACTGAAGTTTCAGATTCACTTCTGTCTAAAATCTCACCGTATTTTAAGTTTCCAGATTGGGTAACTAATCCAAAACCTAAAAATCAGAGTTATAGTAATTCGTATTCAAATTCCAAAACACCTAAAACCTATGCTCAAAAGATTGATTTAAATACAGCAACAGTAAGTCAATTGAAGAAGGTTTATGGAGTAGGTGAAAAACTTTCAGAACGTATTATCACCTATAGAAATAAATTTAAAGGTGGATTTATATCGGAAGTGCAATTAAGCAGTATATACGGATTGTCACCAGAGGTTATTGAACGTATTAAGAATGATTTTACAGTTAAAACACCAAGAGCTACTAAGAAATTTAATCTTAACACAGCAACTAGAGACGAGTTAGTAACCATTCAATATATAGATTACGAAATTGCTCACAATATTATAGAAGAGCGTACGCTAAGAGAAAGCTTTAAATCTATTGAGGAATTAACAAAAGTTGAAGATTTTCCCATCAAAAAATTAGAGATAATTAAGTTATATTTGCATTTATAACTAATATAACTATATGTCAAATTTGTATTTCACTGAAGAGCACCATTTATTTAGAGAAAGTCTTAGAGATTTCTTACAAAAAGAAGTTGTACCACACATTGATAAGTGGGAAGAGACTGGACATATTGAACGTTTTATATGGAAGAAATTTGGCGATATGGGATATTTTGGTCTCGCTACACCTGAAGCGTATGGCGGACTAGATTTAGATTTATTTTATACAGTAATTTTTCTTGAAGAAATGCAACGCATCAATTCTGGTGGTTTTGCAGCAGCGATGTGGGCACATGCTTATTTAGCCATGACGCATTTAAACAAGGAAGGGAATCATGAGCAAAAAGAAAAATATTTAACACCAAGTGCATTAGGAGATGCTATTGGTTGTTTATGTATAACAGAACCTTTTGGAGGTAGTGATGTCGCAGGAATGCGTTCTACTGCAGTCAAAAAAGGAGACACATATGTAATTAATGGTTCTAAAACCTTTATTACAAATGGTGTTTATAGTGATTACTTAGTAGTTGCAGCTAAAACAAGTCCAGAATTAGGAAACAAAGGAATTAGCATCTTTGTAATGGATAGAGATACTCCTGGTATTTCGGCTACAAAATTAGATAAGTTAGGTTGGAGAGCGTCAGATACTGGAGAAATTGCTTTTGACAATGTGGTAATTCCTGCATCGAACCTAATGGGAGAAGAAGATCAAGGCTTTCCATATATAATGCAACATTTTGCTTTAGAACGTTTAATAATGGGAGTAAATTCTCATGCAAGAGCAGAATATGCTTTAGAATATGCGAAACAATATATGTCTGAAAGAACGGCTTTTGGCAGAACAATAGATAAGTTTCAAGCATTAAGACATACGTATGCAGATTGCGAAACACAAATGGAAATCTGTAAACAGTTTAATTACTATGTCGCTAAGCGATTAGATATGGGAGATTATGTAGTTAAAGAAGCAACCATGTCTAAGTTACAGTCTACTAAAATGGCAGATGATGTTATTTATCAATGTCTTCAGTTTTTAGGAGGATATGGCTATATGGAAGATTACCCTTTAGCACGTATGTCTAGAGATAGTCGTTTAGGTCCAATTGGAGGAGGAACTTCAGAGATACTTAAAGAAATTATTGCTAAAATGGTCATTGATAATAAAGATTACAAGCCAGCAACATAGAAACCAAATAAATAAAGTATTAAGTGTAGGTTTATTTATACAATAATAAGAACTCGTGAATTTTTTCGCGAGTTTTTTGCGTTTTACTGATTTTTAGGGTTAAAAATTAATGATTTATTAACACGCAAACGTTTTCGTAAGTATTTCCGTTTTGCATCCCGTCTTTATTCCTCTAAATTTAGAGATATAACTAATCGCTAATACAAATGAAAAAATTAAAACTTATAGGTAGTGCTTGTTTTCTGCTATTTCTATTTAATTGTAGTCAAGACGAAAATGTTTTTGAAGAAGAATTAAATCAAGAAACACAGCTTAATGTTTCAAGCACCAAGAGAGATGGACTAAAATCTATTGGTTCAGGTGTAATGATGCAAGCTTTTTATTGGGATGTTCCTGCAGGAGGAACATGGTGGAATACAGTAGATACTAAAGTTGCAGATTGGAGTAATGCAGGTATAGATGCTATTTGGTTGCCGCCAATTTCAAAAGCACAAAATGGTCCATTTTCAATGGGTTACGATCCTTTTGATTATTTTGATTTTGGAGAATATGATCAAATGGGAAGTATTGAAACACGTTTTGGTTCTCGAAAGGAATTAACCAATCTGATTGATAATGCACATCAAAATGGACTTAGCGTAATTGCAGATATTGTAATTAACCACAATAGCGGTGGATCTAGTGAAGCTAATACATATACAGGTGGCAATACATGGACAGATTTTAATCCAATGTCTGGCAATTTTTACCGTTCAGCAACAGATTTTCATGCTAATAATGTTCATACTAACGATAGTGGAGCATTTGGGGGTTTTCCAGATTTATGTCACGATCAAACTTATGTTCAGGATTGGTTATGGAAAAACTCCAATAGTGTAGCAAAATATTATAAAGATGTTATAGGTATTGATGGTTGGCGTTTTGATTATGTAAAAGGTTTTGAACCATGGGTTGTAAAAGCTTGGAAAGATGAAGTAGGTGGTTTTTCAGTAGGAGAATTATGGGATAGTAATGTTTCATTGTTAGATTCATGGACAAGTTCTGCAGAAGCTAGTGCTTTTGATTTTGCTTGTTATTACAAAATGAAAGATGCTTTTATGGGCAATGATTTAAGTGCTCTTAATGATAATATGTTATGGAAACAAAATGCATCTAGAGCCGTGACGTTTGTAACTAATCATGATACAGATGAAATTACAAATAATAAAATTTTAGCATATGCTTATATATTAACACATGAAGGTTATCCAACTATTTTTTATAAAGATTATGAAGAATGGCTAAATAAAGATAGCATGAATAATCTTATTTGGATACATAACAACTTAGCGGGAGGTTCTACTAATATATTACACGCAGATAATGATGAGTATGTTGCTAAACGAAATGGTTATAACAATTCAGGACTTGTAGTTTATATTAATAATTCAGATACATGGCAAGAACGTTGGATAGAAACCAACTGGTCTAATACGGTAATTAAAGATTATACAGGAAATTCTAACTGGGAGCCAACAACCCAATCTGGTAAATGGGTAAAAGTACAGGCACCACCAAAAAGTTATTCTGTTTGGTCTGTTAAGTAATTTTTCTCTTTACAAAATTAAAATCCTGCCATTATGCAGGATTTTTTTGTTCAAATTTGAATACTAATAATTATATTTAAAGACAATCAAAGAAACCGAATGAATCTTAAATCCTTTTCAGACTATTTGCTTTTAGAAAAACTATATTCTAAGCATACAGTGGTTGCTTATACTAGAGATATATCAAATTTTCAAGATTTTTTAAATAAACATCATGATTCTGAAAATGTAACTAATGTTGGTTATTCCGAAATAAGACAATGGATAGTAGAATTGGTAGATAGTGATATCTCTAACCGTACAATAAACAGAAAAGTTTCGTCATTAAATACGTACTATAAGTTTTTACTTAAAACAGAAGACATTCAAGTCAATCCTTTAAAACAACATAAAGCTTTAAAAGTAGGGAAGAAAGTACAATTACCTTTCTCTGAACAAGAATTAAGAACCGTACTTGAAAATTCCATAGAGGTAATAGATTTTGAAACAGCCCGAGATCAATTAATAATTGAATTGTTTTATGCTACAGGAATTAGACGTATAGAATTGGTAGATTTGAAATTATTAGATGTAGACAAAAGCAATAATCAGATAAAGGTGTTGGGTAAACGTAAAAAGGAAAGATACATACCTTTAATCGAATCTTTGTCAAAGTCTTTAAATCGCTATTTAGATTATCGAAATAATTTAGCAGTAATTGAAAATCACAACGTGCTCTTTTTAACAAAAAAAGGTCTTAAAATTTACGAAAAACTTGTTTACAGAATAATAAATAGGTATTTTAGTGAAGCATCTACGAAAGCAAAATGCAGCCCTCATGTATTAAGACATTCGTTTGCAACGCACTTATTAAACCAAGGTGCAGATTTAAATGCCGTAAAAGAACTTCTTGGACATACAAGTTTAGCAGCCACACAAGTTTATACTCATAATAGTATAACAGAATTAAAGAAAGTATATGCCAAATCACACCCAAGGAATTTAGGCTAAGTTTACCTAATATAAAGTAACTATTAGATTTCAGCTAATCGTTATACACGTTAAAGCATAATTTAAGAAAAGAGCGAATTCAATATTTAGTTGTAAAAGGAAATGTTGAAAATAAATCGCATAGCACTATAAAAACTAAAAAATATAAATACATGAAAGTAAACACGCAATCCGTAAATTTCACAGCAGATACTACTTTATTAGATTTTATTCAGAAACGAATGGATAAGTTAGATATGTTCTATGATAAAATAATTCAGTCCGATGTGTATTTAAAAGTTGAAAACACAAGTGATAAAGAAAATAAAATTTTTGAAGCGAAAGTAAGCGTACCAGGAGACAGTTTTGTAGTAAAAAAACAATGTAAAACTTTCGAAGAAGGAGCTGATGCCGCTATTGCATCGTTGGGAAGACAAATAAAAAAACGAAAAGAGAAATTAAGATCACATAGTTAGAGTTCATAGTGGGGCTAAGTGTCCTAAAAGATGTTGTATATATGCATAATGCTCTTCTTCAATTATATATGTTACGTCATTATGGCTAAATTGATAGAGAAACAAAGCGTGGAAGCACTCCTTTTTTAGGCAATGAAAAAAAAAGAATAAAATTTTATAAATTTTTTTCAAAAAATGTTTTGATAAGATAAATAAAAGAATACCTTTGCAGTCCGTTAGAAATAGCGGGCTTTTTTATGATCACTTTTTGACCACTAGAAAGTAATAAAAAGCCGATGTAGCTCAGCTGGCTAGAGCAGCTGATTTGTAATCAGCAGGTCGTGGGTTCGAGTCCCTCCATCGGCTCTTTTAGAAGTTGTTTTAGGAATAAAAAAAACTTCTAAATTTTGAAATATTGAATTAAAATTTTGGGGAGATACTCAAGCGGCCAACGAGGGCAGACTGTAAATCTGCTGACTACGTCTTCATAGGTTCGAATCCTATTCTCCCCACAAAATATTTTTAGCGAATTGTCAATAAAAAGTTCTACCTTTGCGGACTTGAATGCTGAAAAAATATTATTCGATAAGTTGAATAATATGATTTGAAATATTGAAACCATTAATTAAAGAGATTTAGTTATAAATGCGAGAGTAGCTCAGTTGGTAGAGCGTCAGCCTTCCAAGCTGAATGTCGCCGGTTCGAACCCGGTCTCTCGCTCTAAAATTTGCGAGTTTACATGCGTGATTTTTACTTCGTAAATCTAACTAATCGGTAATCGTAAATGAAAAGCCGGTGTAGCTCAGGGGTAGAGCGTTTCCTTGGTAAGGAAGAGGTCACGAGTTCAATTCTCGTCATTGGCTCTTTTTTTCTAAGTTACAATTTAGAATAACAATTGAACACAAATATTAAAATTAAGATTTAAAATAAATTAAACATGGCAAAGGCAACTTTTGATCGTTCAAAACCACACTTAAACATTGGTACTATTGGACACGTAGATCACGGTAAAACAACTTTAACTGCTGCTATTACTAAAGTATTAGCTGATGCAGGTTTATCTGAAGCGAAAGATTTCGATCAAATCGATAACGCACCAGAAGAGAAAGAGAGAGGTATAACAATTAATACTTCACACGTAGAATATGCGACTGCAAATCGTCATTACGCTCATGTTGACTGTCCAGGTCACGCGGATTACGTAAAGAACATGGTTACAGGTGCTGCTCAAATGGATGGTGCTATTTTAGTTGTTGCTGCAACAGATGGTCCAATGCCACAAACACGTGAGCACATTCTTTTAGGGCGTCAGGTAGGTATTCCAAGTATGGTTGTATTCATGAATAAAGTGGATATGGTTGATGATGAGGAGTTACTTGAATTAGTTGAAATGGAAATTAGAGATTTGTTATCATTCTACGAGTATGATGGTGATAATGGACCTGTGATTGCTGGTTCTGCTTTAGGTGCCTTAAACGGAGAACAAAAATGGGTTGACACTGTTATGGAATTAATGGCGGCTGTTGATGATTGGATTAAGGAGCCTGTTCGTGATATGGATAAGCCTTTCTTAATGCCTATTGAAGATGTGTTTTCTATTACAGGTCGTGGTACTGTTGCAACTGGTCGTATTGAGACTGGTGTAGCTAACACAGGTGATCCTGTTGATATTATTGGTATGGGTGCTGAGAAATTGACATCTACTATTACGGGTATTGAAATGTTCCGTCAAATATTAGATAGAGGTGAAGCTGGTGATAATGCTGGTATCTTATTAAGAGGTATTGAGAAATCTCAAATCTCTAGAGGTATGGTAATCGTTAAACCTGGTTCTGTAACACCACACTCTAAGTTTAAAGCTGAGGTTTACGTACTTAAAAAAGAAGAAGGTGGACGTCACACTCCATTCCATAACAACTATCGTCCACAGTTCTATGTAAGAACTACAGATGTAACAGGTAATATTATGCTTCCTGACGGGGTTGAAATGGTAATGCCAGGAGATAACTTAACTATTACTGTTGAGTTAATTAACACTATTGCGATGAACGTAGGTTTACGTTTCGCTATCCGTGAAGGTGGTAGAACAGTAGGTGCTGGTCAGGTTACTGAAATTTTAGACTAAACAATATAAGTTAAAATATTTAATTAAGGTGTCTCGTTTCTCGGGACGCCTTGATTATTGTTTACGGGTTTAGCTCAGTTGGTAGAGCACTGGTCTCCAAAACCAGGTGTCGGGAGTTCGAGTCTCTCAACCCGTGCAAAACGTAAAATTGGATTATATTTTAATCCTTAATATAGAAAATAATCAAATGGCAGGTTTAACAACATATATAAAAGAATCGTTTGAAGAGTTGAAAAACAACGTGTCTTGGACACCTTGGCCAGAAGCTCAGAAGTTAACGGTGATTGTAGCAGTTTTTTCAATCATTTTTTCTTTAGCTATTTGGGGAGTTGATACTGTTTTTAGTAAAGCAGTAAAGGCTTATTTTGAAATGATTCACTAACAAATATACAAGAAGAGAATATGTCTGATAAAAAATGGTATGTTGTTAGAGCGGTAAGCGGTCAAGAAAATAAAATCAAATCTTATATTGAAAATGAAATTTCAAGATTAGGATTAAGTGATTTTGTTGATCAGGTTTTAGTACCAACCGAAAAAGTGATTCAAATACGTAACGGAAAGAAAATACAAAAAGAAAAAGTGTATTTCCCGGGTTACATTATGATTCAAGCCAATTTGAGTGGAGAAGTTCCTCACATTATTAAATCTATAACTAATGTTATTGGTTTTCTAGGGGAGACAAAAGGTGGTGATCCTGTACCATTAAGACAATCTGAAATTAATAGAATGTTAGGTAAGGTAGATGAATTATCTGTTGAAGCAGATGCTAATGTAGCAATTCCATTTACTAAAGGTGAAACTGTAAAAGTTATCGATGGTCCATTCAATGGTTTTGATGGTACAATCGAGAAAATTAATGAAGAAAAGCGTAAGCTTGAAGTGATGGTTAAGATTTTCGGAAGAAAAACACCATTAGAATTAAGTTATATGCAAGTAGAGAAAGTTTAATAATTGTTACAATAAAGAGCGTATTACCTAAGCTTCAAAAATAGGTAAGCGTATAAACATTAAGAAATGGCAAAAGAAATAGACAAAGTAGTTAAGCTACAAGTTCGGGGAGGTGCTGCGAATCCATCGCCACCGGTAGGACCCGCTTTAGGTGCCGCTGGAGTTAACATTATGGAGTTCTGTAAGCAGTTTAATGCTAGAACCCAAGATAAAGCCGGTAAAGTTTTACCAGTTGTAATCTCAGTTTACAAAGACAAATCATTTGACTTTGTAATCAAAACTCCTCCAGCAGCAGTACAATTATTAGAAGCGGCCAAAGTAAAGAAAGGATCAGGAGAACCAAACCGACGTAAAGTAGCAAAAGTAACTTGGGATCAAGTTAAAGCAATTGCTGAAGACAAAATGGTAGATTTAAATGCATTCGAAATCGGATCAGCTATGAAAATGGTTGCCGGAACTGCAAGATCGATGGGTATCACTGTTAAAGGAGGAGAAGCTCCAAACTAAAATTTTTTAGAAATGGCAAGATTAACAAAGAAGAAAAAAGAAGCACAAGCAAAGGTAGATAGTAATAAAATTTACTCTTTAGAAGAAGCTTCAGCATTACTAAAAGAAATTACTTATACAAAATTTGATGCTTCTATTGATTTAGCAATTAGATTAGGTGTAGATCCTCGTAAGGCCAATCAAATGGTACGTGGTGTAGTTTCATTACCACACGGTACAGGTAAAGACATGAAGGTTCTTGCTCTTGTTACTCCAGATAAAGAAGAAGAAGCTAAAGCAGCTGGCGCGGATTACGTTGGATTAGATGAGTACTTACAGAAAATTAAAGAAGGTTGGACAGATGTAGACGTTATCGTTACAATGCCTAGCATAATGGGTAAGTTAGGACCATTAGGTAGAGTATTAGGACCTAGAGGTCTTATGCCAAACCCTAAGACAGGAACAGTAACTATGGATGTAGCTAAAGCGGTTGCAGAAGTAAAAGCTGGTAAAATAGATTTTAAAGTAGATAAAACTGGTATTGTACATGCGCCAATTGGTAAAGCATCGTTTAGTACTGATAAAATTATTGGGAATGCTCAAGAATTATTATCTACAATAATGAAGTTGAAACCGACGTCATCAAAAGGTGTTTATGTAAAGAGTATTTACATGTCAAGTACGATGAGTCCAAGTATTTCAATTGATACAAAAATAGGATAGTAGTTAAACTTAGAACATTATGACAAGAGAAGAAAAATCCCAAGTAATTGAAGAGTTGACTAGTCAATTAGCAGATAATTCAAATATCTATTTAACTGATATTTCTGGATTAAATGCAGTAGCAACTTCAAACTTAAGAAGAGCGTGTTTCAAAGCTAACATTAAATTAGCTGTTGTAAAGAATTCACTTTTAGAGAAAGCAATGGAAGCATCGGATAGAGAATTCGGTGATTTACCTACAACTTTAAAAGGAAATACATCAGTAATGTATTCTGAAACTGGTAACGGTCCTGCTAAAGTAATAAAAGAATTTCGTAAAAAATCTGAAAAGCCTTTATTAAAAGGAGCATTTATTGAGGAAACTGTTTACATTGGCGATGATTTATTAGATACTTTAGTTAGTATTAAGTCAAGAGAAGAACTTCTTGGTGATATTATCGGATTATTACAATCACCTGCTAAGAACGTTATTTCTGCACTTAAATCAAGTGGTGGAACTATCGCAGGTATCGTTAAGACCTTATCTGAAAGAGAAGGTTAATAACAGCGCACACACTAGAAAATTATATTATAACACACACACACATTAAAACAATAGAAAAATGGCAGATTTAAAAGATTTCGCAGAACAATTAGTTAACTTAACAGTAAAAGAAGTTAGTGAACTAGCAACTATATTAAAAGATGAGTACGGTATTGAGCCTGCTGCTGCTGCTGCAGTAATGCAAGCTGGACCTGCAGGTGGCGAAGCTGCTGAAGAGCAAACAGAATTTGATGTTATTTTAAAAGCGGCAGGTAGTTCTAAACTAGCTGTAGTAAAATTAGTTAAAGAATTAACTGGTTTAGGTTTAAAAGAAGCAAAAGGATTAGTTGATGATGCACCAAGTGCAATCAAAGAAGCTGTTTCTAAAGATGAAGCTGAAGCTTTAAAAGCTCAATTAGAAGAGGCTGGAGCTGAAGTTGAGCTTAAGTAAGCTTACCTTATCTACAATACATGGTTTAGGTCTAGAGTAATACTCTAAGACCTAAACCCTTTTGTGTATATAAACGTTATATACATTTTTTAGTTTTTATTTAATAAAATCTCGTTCATCAATGTTAGCAAAAAAGGCTGAAAGAATTAATTTCTCTTCTATTGTAAATAGGACAGATTACCCAGACTTTTTGGATATCCAAATTAAATCCTTTCAGGATTTTTTCCAATTAGAAACAAAGTCAGAAGAAAGAGGCACTGAAGGTTTGTACAACACCTTCATGGAGAACTTCCCGATAACAGACACGCGTAATCAATTCGTATTAGAATTTTTAGATTACTTTATTGATCCACCTAGATATTCTATAGAAGAATGTATCGAAAGGGGGTTAACATACAGTGTACCTTTGAAAGCCAGATTGAAATTGTATTGTACGGATCCTGAACATGAGGATTTCGAAACAATCGTTCAAGATGTGTATTTAGGTACTATTCCTTATATGACACCTTCAGGTACATTTTGTATCAATGGAGCAGAACGTGTAGTTGTGTCTCAGTTACACAGATCACCAGGTGTTTTCTTTAGCCAATCTTTTCATGCTAACGGAACAAAGTTGTATTCAGCAAGAGTAATTCCTTTTAAAGGATCTTGGATAGAATTCGCAACGGATATTAATCAGGTAATGTATGCTTACATTGACAGAAAGAAAAAGTTACCTGTTACAACGCTTTTCCGTGCTATCGGATTTGAGCGTGATAAAGACATTTTAGAGATTTTTGATCTTGCAGAAGAAGTAAAGGTTTCAAAATCTGGATTAAAAAAAGTTATTGGTCGTAAACTTGCTGCTCGTGTTCTTAACACATGGCATGAGGATTTCGTTGATGAAGATACTGGTGAAGTTGTATCTATCGAACGTAACGAAATTGTACTTGACCGTGACACTGTTATAGATAAAGACAATATAGAAGAAATTCTTGATGCTGAAGTAAAAACTATTCTTTTACATAAAGAAAGTGCTCAGCAAGGGGATTATGCTATTATTCATAACACATTACAGAAAGATCCAACAAACTCTGAAAAAGAAGCTGTTGAGCACATCTACCGTCAATTACGTAATGCTGAGCCGCCAGATGAGGAGACAGCACGTGGTATTATTGACAAATTATTCTTTTCTGACCAACGTTATTCTCTTGGAGAGGTAGGTCGTTATAGAATGAACAAGAAATTACAGTTAGATATTGGAATGGACAAACAAGTTTTGACCAAATTAGATATCATAACTATTATAAAATATTTAATTGAGCTTATCAATTCTAAAGCTGAAATTGATGATATTGACCACTTATCTAACCGTCGTGTACGTACAGTAGGTGAACAATTATCTTCTCAGTTTGGTGTTGGTTTAGCACGTATGGCACGTACTATTCGTGAACGTATGAACGTTCGTGATAATGAAGTGTTTACTCCTATTGATTTAATTAATGCTAAGACGTTATCGTCTGTAATTAATTCTTTCTTTGGTACAAATCAGTTATCTCAATTTATGGATCAAACGAATCCTCTTGCAGAGATTACGCATAAGCGTCGTCTTTCAGCATTAGGACCAGGTGGTTTATCAAGAGAGCGAGCAGGTTTTGAGGTACGTGATGTTCACTATACACACTACGGACGTCTATGTCCTATTGAAACACCAGAGGGACCAAATATTGGTTTAATTTCTTCTTTATCTTGTTTCGCGAAAGTGAACCCAATGGGATTCATTGAAACGCCTTACCGTAAAGTTGAAAATGGTGTTGTAGATATTAAAAATACACCAATATATCTTAGTGCTGAAGAGGAAGAAGATATGTTAATTGCGCAAGCAACTATCAAAGTTGACGATAACGGAAAAATATTAGAAGACAAGATTATTTCTCGTCAAGAAGGTGATTTCCCAGTTATTGAACCAACAAGTGTAAATTATACAGATGTTGCACCAAACCAAATTGCATCAATTTCTGCGTCGTTAATTCCATTCTTGGAACATGATGATGCCAACCGTGCATTAATGGGATCTAACATGATGCGTCAGGCAGTACCATTATTACGTCCTGAAGCACCAATTGTAGGAACTGGTTTAGAGCGTCAAGTAGCTTCAGATTCTAGAGTATTAATTAATGCCGAAGGAGATGGAACTGTAGAATATGTTGATGCAGAAAAAGTTACTATAAGATACGAACGTACTGAAGACGAAGCTATTGTTAGTTTTGAAAGTGATACTAAAACTTATCCATTAGTAAAGTTTAGAAAAACAAATCAAGGAACGTCTATTAATTTAAAGCCTATCGTTGAGAAAGGTGATAAAGTTGCAAAAGGACAAGTACTTTGTGAAGGTTATGCTACTGAAAATGGTGAACTAGCACTTGGTAGAAATATGAAAGTAGCCTTTATGCCTTGGAAAGGGTATAACTTTGAGGATGCGATTGTAATTTCTGAAAAAGTGGTTAGAGAAGATGTATTTACATCTATTCATATTGATGAATATTCATTAGAAGTAAGAGATACAAAATTAGGAAACGAAGAGTTAACTAATGATATCCCTAATGTTTCTGAAGAAGCAACTAAAGATTTAGATGAAAATGGGATGATTCGCGTTGGTGCTGAAATCAAACCAGGTGATATCTTAATTGGTAAGATTACACCTAAAGGTGAATCTGATCCAACTCCAGAAGAAAAACTTCTTAGAGCGATCTTTGGTGATAAAGCAGGTGATGTAAAAGATGCCTCTTTAAAAGCATCTCCGTCTCTTCATGGTGTTGTTATTAATAAGAAATTATTTGCAAGAGCCGTAAAAGATAAGAGAAAGAGAGCTCAGGATAAAGAAGATATCGAAAAGCTTGAAGATGTTTACGATAACAGATTTGATGATCTTAAAAATGTTCTTGTTGAAAAATTATTTACTATCGTTAACGGTAAAACAGCTCAAGGTATATATAACGATTTAGGAGAAGAAATTATTCCTAAGGGTAAAAAATATACTTTAAAGATGTTAAATGCTGTAGATGATTATACACATTTAACTTCAGGGAAGTGGACAACTGATGACCATACCAATGAACTTGTTGCAGATTTAATCCATAATTATAAAATTAAGGAGAATGATCTTCAAGGTTCATTAAGACGTGAGAAATTTACGGTTTCTGTTGGAGATGAATTACCAGCTGGTATCATTAAATTGGCTAAAGTTTATATTGCTAAAAAGCGTAAGCTTAAAGTAGGTGATAAAATGGCAGGTCGTCACGGTAACAAAGGTATTGTTGCACGTATCGTTCGTCAAGAAGATATGCCTTTCTTAGAAGATGGAACTCCAGTTGATATTGTATTAAATCCACTTGGTGTACCTTCTCGTATGAATATTGGTCAGATCTATGAAACCGTTTTAGGTTGGGCTGGTCAAGATTTAGGTAAGAAATACGCTACTCCAATTTTCGATGGTGCTACTTTAGATCAAATTAATGCATACACTGATGAAGCTGGTATTCCAAGATTTGGACATACTTACCTTTATGATGGTGGAACAGGTGATCGTTTTGATCAACCAGCAACAGTTGGTGTGATTTATATGATTAAACTTGGTCACATGATTGATGATAAGATGCACGCACGTTCTATCGGACCATACTCGTTAATTACACAACAACCATTAGGTGGTAAAGCACAATTTGGTGGACAACGTTTTGGTGAGATGGAAGTATGGGCACTTGAGGCTTATGGAGCATCAAGTACTTTACGTGAGATCTTAACTGTGAAATCAGATGATGTTATTGGTAGAGCTAAAACTTACGAAGCTATCGTGAAGGGTGAGCCAATGCCAGAACCGGGACTTCCAGAATCGTTCAACGTACTTATGCACGAATTGAAAGGTTTAGGTTTAGATATTAGATTAGAGGAATAAAAATAGTAGGCAGTCGTCAGTACATAGTAATCACTATGTACTGAAGACTGAAGACTGAATACTATAAAGAACATGGCAAGAAAACAAGATAAGAATACAGTACAGAAATTTAATAAAATTTCTATTGGTTTAGCATCTCCTGAGTCTGTTTTAGCAGCGTCTCGTGGTGAGGTATTAAAGCCAGAAACTATTAATTATCGAACACATAAACCAGAAAGAGATGGTTTGTTCTGTGAGCGTATTTTTGGTCCTGTAAAGGATTTTGAATGTGCTTGTGGTAAATATAAAAGAATTCGTTACAAAGGTATTGTATGTGACCGTTGTGGTGTAGAAGTAACTGAAAAGAAAGTACGTAGAGATAGAGTAGGACACATTAATCTTGTTGTTCCTGTTGCTCATATCTGGTATTTCCGTTCGTTACCAAATAAAATAGGTTACCTTCTTGGATTACCATCTAAGAAATTAGATATGATAATCTATTACGAGCGTTACGTTGTTATACAACCAGGTATAGCTATGAATGCTGAAGGAGAACCAATTCAAAAAATGGATTTCTTAACTGAAGAAGAGTATTTAACAATATTAGATTCTATTCCTCAAGAAAACCAGTATTTAGATGATACAGATCCTAACAAATTCATCGCTAAGATGGGTGCTGAGTGTCTTATCGATTTATTAGCGCGTATAGATTTAGATCAATTATCTTATGATTTAAGACATAAAGCTAATAACGAAACATCTAAACAACGTAAAACTGAAGCATTAAAACGTTTACAAGTTGTTGAAGCGTTTAGAGATTCAAACTTAGTTAGAGAAAACAGACCAGAATGGATGATCATGAAGGCTGTTCCTGTAATTCCGCCAGAATTAAGACCTTTAGTGCCTTTAGATGGTGGTCGTTTTGCAACGTCAGATTTAAATGATTTATACCGTCGTGTAATTATCCGTAACAACCGTCTTAAAAGATTAGTTGAGATAAAAGCACCAGAAGTTATTTTACGTAACGAAAAACGTATGTTACAAGAATCAGTAGATTCATTGTTTGATAACACACGTAAATCATCTGCAGTTAAAACAGACTCTAACAGACCATTAAAATCGTTATCAGATTCACTTAAGGGTAAGCAAGGACGTTTCCGTCAAAACTTACTTGGTAAGCGTGTAGATTACTCAGCACGTTCTGTAATTGTTGTTGGACCAGAATTGAGATTATTCGAATGTGGTTTACCAAAAGATATGGCTGCAGAGCTTTACAAACCTTTTGTAATTAGAAAACTAATTGAAAGAGGAATTGTAAAAACTGTAAAATCTGCAAAGAAAATTATAGATAGAAAAGAACCTGTAGTTTGGGATATCTTAGAGAATGTTTTAAAAGGACACCCAGTACTTTTAAACCGTGCTCCTACGTTACACAGACTTGGTATTCAGGCTTTCCAACCTAAACTTATTGAAGGTAAAGCAATTCAGTTACACCCATTAGTGTGTACTGCATTTAATGCCGATTTTGATGGAGATCAAATGGCTGTGCATTTACCATTAGGTCCTGAAGCAATTTTGGAATGTCAACTTTTATTGTTGGCTTCACATAACATTCTGAACCCAGCAAATGGTTCTCCTGTTACTGTACCTTCTCAGGATATGGTACTTGGTTTATATTATATGACTAAGTTGCGTAAAACAGATGAAACTTATACTGTTAAAGGTGAAGGTTTAACATTCTATTCTCCAGAAGAAGTAAATATTGCTTATAACGAAAAGAGAGTTGACTTAAATGCAGGAATTAAAGTTAGAACTTTTGACTTTAATGAAGAAGGTGAGTTAACAAAACAAATTATTGAAACTACTGTTGGTCGTGTACTTTTCAACGAAAAAGTTCCAGCAGCAGCAGGTTATATAAATGAAGTATTAACTAAAAAGTCTTTAAGAGAAATCATTCATGGTATTCTTAAAAAGACAAGTGTACCTGAAACGGCAGATTTCCTTGATGAGATTAAAACTCAAGGATATAAATTTGCATTCCAAGGTGGACTATCATTTAGTTTAGGTGATATTATTATTCCAGCAGAGAAGCAAGGAATGATTGATGCTGCTAATAAACAAGTTGATGGTATTATGGGTAACTATAATATGGGACTTATTACTAACAACGAACGTTATAACCAAGTTATTGATATCTGGACATCAACGAATGCAGAATTGACTGAATTGTCAATGAAGCGTATTCGTGAAGATCAGCAAGGATTTAACTCGGTGTTTATGATGCTTGATTCTGGTGCAAGGGGTTCTAAAGAACAAATTCGTCAGTTAACAGGTATGCGTGGATTAATGGCTAAGCCTAAAAAATCTACAGCAGCAGGTGGTGAAATTATTGAAAATCCAATTCTTTCTAACTTTAAGGAAGGACTTTCAATTTTAGAATACTTTATTTCTACTCACGGTGCACGTAAAGGTCTTGCGGATACGGCTCTTAAAACTGCCGATGCAGGTTACTTAACACGTCGTTTAGTAGATGTTTCTCAAGATGTAATTGTTTATGAAGAGGATTGTGGTACACTTAGAGGAATCGAAGTTTCAGCCCTTAAGAAAAACGAAGAAATTGTTGAGAACTTAGAAGCAAGAATCGTTGGTAGAACATCACTTAATGATGTTTATAACCCATTAACTGAAGAGTTATTAGTCGAAGCTGGAGGTCATATTAATGATATTATAGCTAAGAAGATTGGAGATTCTCCTATCGATTCAATAGAAGTACGTTCACCATTATCATGTGAAGCCAAGAAAGGTATCTGTGTTAAATGTTATGGTCGTAACCTTGCTACTGGTAAAATGGTACAAAGAGGTGAAGCTGTTGGTGTTGTAGCGGCTCAATCTATTGGAGAACCAGGAACACAGTTAACATTACGTACATTCCACGTAGGTGGTATTGCAGGTAACATTTCTGAAGAGAATAAATTAACTGTAAAGTTTGATGGTGTTGCTGAGATTGAAGATTTAAAAACAGTTAAATCTAAAGATAAAGAAGGTAATGAGGTAGATGTTGTGATCTCTAGAACTTCTGAATTGAAATTAATTGATTCTAAAACAGGTATTGTTCTAAGTACAAACAACATTCCTTATGGTTCTTTCATCTACGTTAAGAGTGGAAGTAAACTTAAGAAAGGTGCTGTAATTTGTGAATGGGATCCATATAACGGTGTAATTATTTCAGAATTTGCTGGTAAAGTGAAGTATGAAAACATCGAACAAGGGGTTACATACCAAGTTGAAATTGATGAACAAACAGGTTTCCAAGAGAAAGTAATTTCAGAATCTAGAAACAAGAAGTTGATTCCAACATTATTGATTGAAGATTCTAAAGGTGAAACTATCCGTTCTTATAATTTACCAGTTGGAGCTCACATTATGATTGATGATGGAGATAAGATTGATATTGGTAAGATTTTAGTTAAGATACCTCGTAAATCATCTAAAGCTGGTGATATTACTGGTGGTCTTCCTCGTGTAACAGAATTATTTGAAGCACGTAACCCTTCTAATCCTGCTGTTGTAAGTGCGATTGATGGTGTTGTTTCATTTGGTAAAATTAAACGTGGTAACCGTGAAATTATTATCGAATCTAAATTAGGAGATGTAAGGAAATACTTAGTGAAATTGTCTAATCAGATTCTTGTTCAAGAAAATGATTATGTAAAAGCAGGTATGCCTTTATCAGATGGTTCTATTACACCAAATGATATTCTTAATATTAAAGGCCCTTCAGCTGTTCAGCAATACTTAGTAAATGAAGTACAAGAAGTATATCGTTTACAAGGTGTGAAGATTAATGATAAGCACTTCGAAGTTGTTGTTAGACAAATGATGCGTAAAGTTAGAATCATTGATTCTGGTGATACTATTTTCTTAGAAAACCAATTGGTTCATAAATCAGATTTCATTGAAGAAAATGATAAAATTTTCGGAATGAAAGTTGTGGAAGATGCTGGTGATTCTCAGAACATGAAATCAGGTCAGATCGTTTCTGTAAGAGATTTAAGAGATGAAAATTCTAGCTTAAGAAGAGAAGATAAGAATCTTGTAACAGGAAGAGATGCTAGTCCAGCGACTGCAACTCCAATTTTACAAGGTATTACTAGAGCTTCATTACAAACTAAGTCGTTTATATCTGCGGCATCGTTCCAAGAAACTACTAAGGTTCTTAACGAAGCAGCTGTAAATGGTAAAGTAGATTCACTAGAAGGACTTAAAGAAAATGTAATTGTTGGACATAGAATTCCAGCAGGTACAGGTGTTAGAGAATACGAAAACATCATTGTAGGTTCTAGAGAAGAGTTTAACGAAATGATGAAAGCTAAAGAAGAAATGAATTTTAACTAATTCAATTTTTCTTAAGTATATACAATAGAAATAAAAGCCTTCTTGTTATTAAACTTGAAGGCTTTTATATTTTTAAATTTCCTGTAAATCGTTTATTTTACAGGTTTACAACTAGTATTAATTAGACTTCCTTGTAATGATGAAGCATAAATAAATATAACATGGCAGACGAGAAGAATAATCCTAAAAAAGGACAAATCAATATAGAATTAGACGAGAAAATTGCGGAAGGTATTTATTCTAACTTAGCAATTATTAATCACTCTGTATCAGAATTTGTAGTAGATTTTGTGAGTATAATGCCAGGAACTCCAAAAAGTAAAGTAAAGTCTAGAATTATTTTAACACCTCAGCATGCAAAACGTTTATTAAAAGCGTTAGGGGACAATGTAACACGGTTTGAAGCTGCACATGGTGAAATTAAAGATTACGAACAACCACCAATTCCACTTAATTTTGGTCCAACTGGTCAAGCTTAAAAAAGCAAGTTAAAATAAGTGTTTTACTATAGCTTATAATGTGGTGTTCTAAACGTTTATTCGAACAACCACCAATTCCACTTAATTTTGGTCCAACAGGTCAAGCTTAAAAAAGCAAGTTAAAATAAATGTTTTACTATAGCTTATAATGTGGTGTGCTAAACGTTACGTATTAACCTATTCCTGTAAAGTTCAGATCAACAGGTCTAGCTTAGTCGAAATATGGAAACTTATAGTATAACGAAAGTATTAATACTATTGTAGAGTTAAGTGTGTTGCAGTATTTTTAAAAGTATACCAGATAGTAATATCTATGATATGCAATAGCCTTTGAATTATCAATTCAAAGGCTTTTTTATTTTTTTAATGAAGCTTCTTTTTAAGCAACTTCTTTTTTATTCATATGATATTGTAAGGCTCCGGATGGACATTTTTTTATCTGGTCTATAATGGTATTAGTTTGTGCACCTTCTAAGTTAATCCAGGGAATGACTGAACTTCTAAATACATTTGAGAGTTGTTTAGCACAAATACCTGCATTTACACAACTGCGCGGTTTATAGGTTACAGTAATGTCTTGATTACTGAAAACGTTTTCGTTAGTATCCATATTAAGTAGATTAGTTTGGGGTTAATCTTAATTTATTATATAAGCAATTGAGTAAATCTAATAAAAATATCGTTCAAAAACAAAATTCACCGATAAAAAGCGTTATTTTTTAACATTTATTGCTATTATAACTTTGGTTTACTCAAATTCTGAAGTCATATGAAAAACAATATTAGGATACTTTTGCTGTGTCATTTGTAAAGAAAACATAGAGTCAGCTAAAAACACCAATTGGTTTTGCTTATCTCTAGCTAAGAAACGCTGTTTTACTCGAATAAATTCTTTAAACTCGTCACTCTTTTGATTCTTTGTTTCAACCCAACAAGCTTTATGTACGTTCAAGTTTTCGTATGTACATTTTGCTCCATATTCATGTTCTAAACGATACTGAATAACTTCATATTGTAAAGCACCAACAGTACCAATTACTTTCCTACCATTTAAATCTAATGTAAATAACTGTGCAACTCCTTCATCCATTAATTGGTCAATACCCTTATAAAGCTGTTTAGCTTTCATTGGATCTGCATTATTAATATATCTGAAGTGCTCTGGTGAAAAGCTAGGGACTCCTTTATAGTTTAATATTTCACCTTCAGTTAAAGTATCTCCAATTTTAAAACTTCCGGTGTCTTGTAATCCAACAATATCACCTGGATATGAAATATCTACAATCTCTTTCTTTTCAGCAAAAAAGGCATTTGGGCTAGAAAATTTTAACTTTTTATTATTCCTTACGTGAAGATATGGTGTGTTACGTCTAAATTCTCCTGAAACAATTTTTACAAATGCTAATCTATTTCTGTGATTAGGATCCATGTTAGCGTGAATTTTAAAAACAAACCCACTAAATTGTTTCTCGTCTGGTTTTACTAAACGCTCTTCGCTATTCTTTGCTCTTGGCTTTGGTGCTATATCGACGAAACAGTCTAATAATTCTCGCACTCCAAAATTATTTAACGCAGACCCAAAAAACACAGGTTGTTGCTCACCGTTTAAATAATCTTCTTTATTAAATTGAGGATAGATACCTTCTACTAATTCAATTTCTTCTCTTAGTGTGTTTGCTGCTTTTTCGCCTACAAGTTTATCTAACTCTTGTGACGACAAGTCTGAGATCTGAATAGTTTCTTCAATGTCTTTTCTACTATCACCAGAAAATAAATTAATGTTTTTTTCCCAGATATTGTAGATTCCTTTAAAATCGTAACCCATTCCAATAGGGAAACTTAAAGGCACCACTTTTAATCCTAATTTTTGTTCAATTTCATCTAATAAATCAAATGCATCTTTACCCTCGCGATCCATTTTATTGATAAAAACAATCATTGGTATATTTCGCATTCTACAAACTTCAACCAGTTTTTCAGTTTGCTCTTCAACACCTTTTGCAACGTCAATAACTACAATTACACTATCAACAGCTGTTAAAGTTCTAAACGTATCTTCAGCAAAATCCTTATGTCCAGGTGTATCTAAGATATTTATTTTAATACCATTGTATTCAAAGGCTAATACAGAAGTCGCTACAGAGATACCACGTTGGCGTTCAATCTCCATAAAGTCACTTGTCGCTCCTTTCTTTATTTTATTACTTTTTACAGCTCCAGCTTCTTGAATGGCACCACCAAATAAAAGTAGTTTTTCTGTAAGTGTTGTTTTTCCGGCATCTGGATGCGAGATAATTCCAAAGGTTCTTCGTCTGTTTATTTCTTCTAAAAAGCTCATAGGTAGTATTAAAAACGGATTGCAAATATAGTGGTTATAAAAAGATTTTAAACACTTAGAAAATCAAAGTGTTTATTAATTTTTCGTTAAACAAGAATAATATTGGCTGATGTATGTTTTTAGTTGAAATAAAGTTTAGATTACTTACGATTATAAATTGCTATTGCAAATGATTAAATCCTCATTCAATATTTTAAGTGGTTAATTTTTATGAATTCCTTCACTATTATTAAGGTTTAAGATGTTAATTTTGTATTATGACAGAAGAACAAGTCATCTTAGTAGATGAAAATGATAATCAGATTGGTTTAATGCCCAAAATGGAAGCGCATGAGAAAGCACTTTTACATCGTGCATTCTCCGTATTTATATTCAATGATAATAACGAATTGATGCTTCAGCAACGTGCTTCGCATAAATATCATTCGCCAGAATTATGGACTAACACGTGTTGCAGTCATCAACGCGATGGAGAAACCAATATCCAGGCAGGTAAGCGACGATTGCAAGAAGAAATGGGTTTTGTAACTGATTTAGAAGAAAAGACTTCGTTTATCTATAAAGCTCCGTTTGATAATGGATTGACAGAACATGAATTTGATCATGTTATGGTTGGGTATTACAATGATACACCTCATATCAATAAAGATGAAGTGGCATTATGGAAATGGATGTCTCTAGATGCTGTAAAAACAGATATCGCTGAAAATCCACAATTTTACACCGCTTGGTTTATAATTATTTTCGATAAATTTTATGAATTTATAAATATTAATAAATAATGAAAGTTACGGTTCATAGAAAAGCACATTTTAATGCAGCACATAGACTGTATAGAAAAGATTGGAGTTTTGAGAAAAACGAATCTGTTTTCGGGTTGTGTAATAATCCAAATTTTCATGGACATAATTATGAATTAATAGCAAGTGTTACTGGAGACATAGATCCTGAAACAGGTTTTGTAATCGACGTTAAAATACTGAAAGATATTATTAAAACAGAAATTGAAGATGCCTTTGATCATAAGAATCTCAATGTAGAAGTTCCTGAATTTCAAGATTTAAATCCTACAGCAGAAAATATTGCTGTTGTTATATATAATAAAATTAAACCTAAACTCGATTCAAAGTTTCATTTAGAAATCACACTTTATGAAACACCTCGTAATTTTGTTACGTATTCGGGAAATTAATACAAAAATCAAACATGTTATATCCATTAAAATTTGAACCCATTTTGAAAGATAAAATTTGGGGTGGAGAAAAATTAAATCAACATTTTAATAAAGCTTCGGATTCTAAAGATTTAGGTGAGAGTTGGGAGATCAGTACAGTGCCAAATGATGTTTCTGTAATTTCTAATGGGGAATTAAAAGGACAATCACTTCAAGATTTAGTAAATGATTATAAATCGGATCTTTTAGGTGATAAAAACTGGGAACGTTTTGGGAACGAATTTCCTTTACTTATTAAATTTATAGATGCAAAACAAGATTTAAGTATTCAGTTGCATCCCAATGATGAATTGGCAAAAAAACGACACAATTCATTTGGTAAAACAGAAATGTGGTACGTAATGCAAGCAGATAAAGACGCCAATTTAATTGTTGGATTTAATGGAGACGTTGATAAAGAAACCTATCTAAAGCACCTTGAAGATAATACACTAACTAAAATTTTAAATTTTGATACAGTAAAAGAAGGTGATACTTATTTTATTGAAGCAGGAAGAGTTCATGCCATTGGAGCGGGAGTTCTATTGGCAGAAATACAACAAACAAGTGATGTTACATATCGTGTTTACGATTGGGATCGTGTAGATGATAATGGTAACGCACGCGAATTACACAATGACATTGCTATTGATGCTTTTGATTTTGAAATGGAAAATGATTTTAGAATCGATTATCAAAAAGAAAAGAATACGTCTAACAAAATGGTAAGCTGTCCGTTCTTTACAACAAATTTTGTAGAGATAGATTCAGAACTAGACGTTAAAAACACACACGATTCTTTTTTAATCTATATGTGTGTAGATGGTGAGGTTGAAGTTTCTACAGGTGTTTCAAGCGAATATATTTCGAAAGGAGAAACGATATTGATTCCTGCTGAAATTAAAAACTTTACGTTAAAATCAGATTACGGAAAACTTCTAGAAGTGTACGTTTAAAACTTCAGATAAAAATTAATAATGAGAATCAAATAACTAAAAGGATTTAGTACTTTTGCGGTTATTATAAAAAATAATTATCATGTCAAATAAAAGAGATTTAAAAAAAGATATCAACTACGTATTAGGAGATATTATTGAAGCAGTTTACGTTTGGGAATTAGCTCATGCTGAAAAACCAACAAAAGAAAGTGAAGCTGTTATAGATGAAGCTATTGTTACATTTGATGAGTTAATTGCTCGTGTAAATGATAGAGGTGCAGAAAATAAAAAAGCACACTTTAAAGCAATTAATGCTGACCTTGAATCAAAAGGAAGAGATCTTATTGAAAAAATCAATAATTTAAAGTAAATAGATTTGCAGATTTAAAAATCTATTTTAAATTTGCGCCTGCTTACCAAAATTAGTGGTAAGCTTTTTTTGCCGATGTAGCTCAGCTGGCTAGAGCAGCTGATTTGTAATCAGCAGGTCGTGGGTTCGAGTCCCTCCATCGGCTCTTCTTTAAAGCTCTAACTATTTTAAATAGTTAGAGCTTTTTTATTTAGTGGGTATGACTAATTATTAATGAATGTGGTTAACCTAAATTCTATATTTATCTAACAAAAAATCCAATCATATACTGATTGGATTTTTTGTTACTTTATGTTGTAGTAATGTTTAATGCACTTCAAATAGTCTTATAAAAGATTTTACAGGATTGCTATTCTGCAGATTTTCTAGCCGTAATAGCATCGTTCAACTTTTTACCATATAACGAGTTTTTAATTTCGGTACCTAAGCTGTTGTAAATTGAATCTATATAGACTGGATTTATATTATTAGATTGCGTTAAGGCTAAGTAAGGTGCAACTTCACTATCCTTATTATTCATTGCAAATTGAATAGTATAAGCATATTTACGTTTTATAAGTAAATCTGCTAAGTTATTTAATGAATCTAATGCTATACTATCATTGCGCTTTTGAGCCATATAACTCGCTTCGATGATATCTAGATTTTTGTCTTTAAATTTAGTTATAAAGCTTAAATACTCTTCAATAAGCTCTTGTTGTTTAGAGCCTTTTATTTCTGATTCATAATTAAAGCTTTTTAAAGTAGTGCTAATTTCAGTCACTCCTTTATCTGCGAAAAAAGGAATATAATGTTCTTTTCCATCATTTTTAAAGAGTTTTAAATAAAGTAACATTGGTTCTTCGAGGTCTGTATGTAATTCAAATTCAGTTTGACCAGCAATTACTATAGAATCTAAATCTACAATACTAGAATCTCCATCTTTCTGTAGATATACAATTCCTTTTTTCAAGCCTTTAACTTTTCCTTTTAAGGTGAAATTAGCATCGTTTTTCTTACCACAAGAAACGGCAAGTACTATTAAAATAATGAGACTTAAAGCTTTGTTTAATTTTGTCATGTTTGGCTTAATTATTAGGTGCGCAAATATCTTATAATTGTTTTAATCTTGCTAACTAACCGCTGCTAATTCCATTAAAATTGTACATCCAATTGCAGCAATTGTTCCAACAGCATAACCAAAAACAGCCAATAAGACTCCAACAGTTGCTAACGATGGATGAAAAGCAGATGCTACAATAGGAGCAGAGGCTGCACCACCAACATTAGCCTGACTCCCAACAGCTAAAAAGAAATAAGGTGCTTTAATTATTTTAGCAACAAAGATCAGCAGGAATGCATGAATTGTCATCCAAACTACACCAATGGCAATAAGTCCAAGGTTGTCAAAAATCATCATTAAATCCATTTTCATTCCTATGCTAGCAACAAGTATGTAGATAAAAACACTTCCAAATTTACTTGCTCCGGCTCCTTCATAATTTTTGGCTTTTGTATTAGATAACACAATAGCGATAATAGTGGCAACGCTTATCATCCAAAAGAATTTAGATCCTAAAAAAGTAAATATATTCCTAGTGGTTGGTGATTTAATATCTGTTACTATGCCTTCAAATAGTGGAGCTAAATAATTAGCGCTTAAATGCGCGATACTTACTGTGCCAAATGCAATAGCACAAATAACCATAATATCTGTAAGTGATGGGTTTCGTTTTACTTTTTCAGAAAACGTAGACATTTTTTCCTTTAATTCTTCAATAGAAGATGTATCTGCTTTTAACCATTTATTAATTCGGTTTCTTTTTCCGATACCAATGAGTATTATTGCCATCCAAATATTAGCTACGACAATATCAACAAATACCATTCCTCCGTATTTTGCTTGGTTATAACCATAAATTTCTAACATGGCAGTTTGGTTGGCGCCACCACCAATCCAACTTCCGGCAAGAGTTGAAAGTCCTCTCCAAACGGCATCTGGTCCAATGCCTCCAACGGTGTCTGGTGAAACTGTTGAAATTAATAAAATAGCAATTGGTCCTCCAATTACAATTCCTATAGTTCCTGTGAAGAACATCACTAGCGCTTTCCAACCTAAATTAAAAACAGCTTTTAAATCTATACTTAACGTCATGAGAACTAAAGCAGCAGGCAGTAAATACCGACTTGCCACATAATATAAACTAGAACTGTGTTCTGTGAGTACACCATCTTCTGATATGGTTGTCCATTCTGGAGAAATTAAACCTGTAGTGGTTAAAACAGCAGGAACCATGTAAGCCATAAATAAACCAGGAACTATCTTATAGAATTTGGACCAAAAACCTGTTTTAATAGATTCTGTAACAAATACAAAGCCTAAGGCTAACATTAAGAGTCCAAATACAATAGTATCGTCAGTAAAAATTGGAGTGGTATCCATAGATGGTTTTATTTTTGTGTCTGCAAAATACAAAAATTTAAACCTAAAAAAGTGACCGTTTCCGATCACTTTTTTTCTGTTGAATTATCTTTTGGCTTGGGTTGCCGGTTATGTTCTTTTAGATACTGCATTAGCATCCATTCTATCTGGCCGTTAGTACTACGAAATTCATCTGAAGCCCATTTTTCAACGGCTTTCAGCATATCTTCATTCATTCGTAGTGCAAAGGCTTTCTTTTTAGACATTTATTGTTTTCTTAATTAATTTTGTTTTATAGGTCGCTAATACGGCTTTAGCATCGTTTTGTTTTTGTGTACCAATTAAAAGTTTTTTGCCATTTTTTAGTTCTAATTGAATTCCAACATTGCCAGAAACGTTTATAGCTTTTCCTTTAGCTCCATTCCACATTGCTCCACCTTTTAATCCCCAACCACCATATTCGCTAATAGGACTATAGGTTCTAACATAGACTATATTAATTTCATTCCATTTAATAGCTTTAAGCTTCCAATGAAAAGGGAAGAATTGATAATGAATTCCTTCTCCGTCTATTCTAGTGGTTAGTTTAAATACAAATAGTACTCCAAAAGCAAAGATCAAAATTCCTAGGATTGAAAATAATTTATCTAACGAAAAATTTTTAGGGTCTTCAAGGTACGTTTTTAATATAATACCAATAGGCACTAAAATGCTGATTGACATTAGCACAATTAGCCATAATTGATTGAAACGTTGTTCTTCTTTAAAGATTTTCATTATCTATTTTTGTCACGTTCAAAAACTACCGAAGACCAATTCACAGCAATATCCTTAACAACCCAACCTTCACGAGCATATTGATTGAGAAGATCTTCAAAATTTTGAATACGATTTCTGAAGCCTAATTTAGGTGTCACCACTTTATATTCTTTCATAATGTATCATTTTTACGGTCTGTCTTATAAATCACGAAGGCAAATATAAGACCTAATATTGTTCCGATAATTGAACCAAATATTAAACTCGTTGCAATGGTATCTGTTATGGCACCAATTGTGGTGCCTATACTACTTCCAATAGATGCTCCTATCGCTATACTGTAAATCTGTTTTTGATTCATTTTAATGGTTTAAAGTTCCTGTATTTAAAACAGGTGAAGCATCTTTATCACCACAAAGCACAACCATAAGGTTACTTACCATAGCTGCTTTTCGTTCTTCATCTAGATCTATAACATTTTTTTTGCTAAGTTGCTCTATGGCCATTTCTACCATGCTTACAGCACCTTCTACAATTTTATGTCTAGCAGCAACAATTGCTGTAGCTTGTTGGCGTTTTAACATCGCATTTGCAATTTCTTGCGCATAAGCTAAATAACCAATACGTGCTTCTAGGACTTCGATACCAGCAATGGATAAACGCTCGTCTATTTCTTTTTCCAAAGCATTGCTAACTTCATTAACACTAGAACGTAATGTAATATCTTCGTCAACACCTTCGTCTGCAAAATTGTCATAAGGATACATACTTGCTAGTTTTCTAACTGCAGCATCAGTTTGTACACGTACAAAATTTTCGTAATTATCGACATCAAAAGCTGCTTTATAGGTATTATGAACACGCCAAACTAATATAGTACTTATCATAATTGGGTTTCCTAATTTATCATTCACTTTTAGACGTTCACTATCAAAGTTACTCGCTCTTAATGAAATCTTCTTTTTAGTGTAAAAAGGATTCACCCAATAAAAACCATTTTGCTTTATAGTACCAACATATTTTCCAAATAACAATAAAACTCTAGATCCATTTGGTTGTACCATTAAGAATCCGCAGGCTAAGACTATAGCTGCAACAATACCAAATACAGACCAACCAGTTTTTGTTATAGGAATAAGGGCTATGCTTCCAAAGAAGAGTATTATAAATAAAAATAGCATTAAGTAGCCATTTGCTGGAACGATGATTTTTTCTTCTTTCATAATTTAAAATTTAGTTGGTTAACAATCATTAAAATCAATATGATATTAAAATGATATCATAAAGATATACTATATTTTATTAGTATGCAAAAAAATTGTTTTGTTACAGTTTAATGAAATAAATTAAAAAATGAAGTTTGGCACGCCATTTGTAATATACTAAACGTAATGATTAATACGATAGTTACCAAAGCGTAACACACTACAAAATCGTAACATTACGTTGGTTGGTTAGTTAGAAAAAGCATCTCGTGGTTGGGATGCTTTTCATTTTATTTAGTTAGTTTAAAAAAAAGCATCTCCTACTAATAGTTATTAGAAGAGATGCTTTTTTATGCTTAAAAAGAAATTAGAGTGCGTGATTAGAGTTTTATAAAGTCCGTTATGCTTTTAATGAGTACTGGAGAAATTTCTCTAAATGATTCGTTATAAGATTTTGAATTCTCTAAATCACCTCCTTCTATTTCAAAAAGTACGTGATTCATGTTTTCTATAATTACGAGTTTAGCTTCTTCATTAGCCGCTTTTAATAATTCGGCTTCCTTGACAGAAACTTGAAGATCTTTTGTGCCATTAATAATAAGTATAGGCATCTCCAGGTTTTTTAAAATGTCAGTAGGATTGTATGACATCCAATTCATCATAAAAGGTTGAAGATCTGCATTAAATACAGAGCTTAATGCTACAGGAAAATCAGTAGTCGTTTTTCCTTCTTTCAAACTGTTTACAACTCGTTTTGTGTCTTCCGCAAAGATTGGAGCTGTGTTGGTAATTTGTTCTATTAAAACATCTCCAATATTATTACCAGCTCCTGCTAATGAAATAAAACCATCAGCTTTATCAAGAGCAGAAAGCATACCTACTAAGCTACCTTGACTATGACCAATAATATAGATGTTGCTATAATTGTTTTTTTCAATAAAATAATCTAAAACAGCTGAGGCATCTGTTACAAAATCATCAAACATCATGTTTTTATCTACATTATTTTTTAGAATTTGTTTTACAATACGTTTATCATATCTAAATGTAGCAATGCCATTTTCTGTAAGTCCTAACGCTAATTTTTTAAGAGAATTATTTTTTAAAAAATTTTGATTTCCATTTCTGTTAGTAGGACCAGAGCCTGCAATTATTATGGCTAAATCAGGTTTATCATTCTCAATTGGTGTAAGTAGTGTTCCATCAATCCATTTTGTAATAGACAACTCTTCTTCAGAGTAGGTTTTTACCTGACTAAAACCAATAGCATTAACCAAACATAGGGCAATAATTAAATAGTGTTTCATTTTATTTAGATATAGATGTTTAAAGTTACTTCATATTGGTTTAAGTTTTACATAATAGTATAATTTTAAACTTATTTGTAATACTAGTATTAAAAATAAAGTAACGGTATGTAGTGTATTTAATCGATGAAATACATTCTTTTGACGACATATGTTAAAAATATATGTATTTCATCGATTAAATATGTTTTTAAGCGTTGTATTTAAAAATGAATTATATATTTGAAGTGTACTGAAATTTAGGTTTTAGTTCAATGGATTAATTAATTAATATTTGCCTTGTGTTGTGTTGAATTAGAGACCCTGAATCTACCAGCAAAGAAAAAAGCAAATAACGAAAACCGAGATTGAGGGATCTCGGTTTTTTGTGTTTTATAGTTTCGGTTTTACTTTATTTATAACTGATTTAATCACTTACAATAGTTCTAAAAGTAAGATTGATACGTTCACCAATACTTTTTTTTGTTTTTGCTATTTGGTGTAACCAATAGTGCTGCATTTCCCCTTTCATAATTAATAAACTGCCGTGTTCTAAATTCAGTTTATAGCGCTGTTCTTTGATGTGTCTGTGTTTAAAATGAAATGGGCGCGTTTCTCCAAAACTTACAGAGGCAATTATAGGGTTTATTCCTAGTTCTTTTTCGTTATCTGCATGCCAACCATTACTATCGTTACCATTTCTGTAATAATTGGCCAAAACGGTATTGAAATTGTGGTTCGTTATATTTTCTGTTTGTTGTTTTATTGTTTTTAATATTGACGTCAATGGCTTAGGAAGCATTTCAATATTAGAATAGCTATATGGTTTGTCAGAATCACCAAAAAGCGCTGTTAATCTGGGTTGCTTATATGTTTTTCCAAATATAGTGATATCATCATGTTGCCAATCGGTTGTCAGTTTTAAATTTTTAAAATAAGTATCAGAGTCATCCTTAGAGAAACAATTAGGAACGTAAATTAATTCTGCATTAGGAAGTTTAAAATGGTTTTTCTCTTGAGAAAACAGGTTCATAGTTTATTTTTGTTACTAAATTAGTGCATAATATGAATTATAAAACGCTTTTTTATATCGCAAGTCTGTTGCTAATAACTTTTAGCTTTCAGCAAGAGCAGAGTTTACCTGAGGGTTTTGTTTACGCAAAATCTATTATTCCAGATTTAGATGTTGAATTACGCTATTTTTCTGATCATAACTTTGTTGGAGATACTATAGATGGTTATAAGGCTAATCGATTAATTATTACAAAAGGTACAGCGGAAAAACTTAAATTGGTTCAAGACGAATTACAACAACAAAACTTATGTTTAAAAGTGTATGATGGCTATAGACCACAACGTGCTGTGAATCATTTTATTCGTTGGGCACGACAATTAAATGATACTATTAGTAAATCAGAATTTTACCCAGAAGTTAATAAACGAAACTTGTTTAATGCAGGTTATATTGCTTCGCGTTCAGGACATAGTAGAGGAAGCACTTTAGACTTAACTATTATTGATGGAGAGACCAGCGAACCTTTAGACATGGGGAGTCCTTTTGATTTCTTTGGAGAGGAATCTTGGGTAGAACACAACGATCTTACAGAAATACAAAAGAAAAATAGGCAATTACTACAAACCGTAATGTTAAAGCATAATTTTAGAAATTATCCAAAAGAATGGTGGCATTTTACGTTACGTTGGGAGCCTTTTCCTAAAACGTATTTCGATTTTGAGATAGAATAACCTATGTTTTCTTCAGGTAAATGAGTCCAATAATTGGTCCTAAAGCCAGAATCATAAAAGCGTACTCAGGATAGAAATTATTATTTATAATAGCGTTTAATAATTGAATACTTACAATTGTAAGTGAAAAGCCAAGACAATTTACAATTGTTAAAGCTGTACCAATAGACTGTGCTTCGCAATTCTGAGCAACCATTGTAGAAAATAATGGTGAATCTGCAATCACTGCCATTCCCCAAATAATTAAGAAAATTATAAATAGAGGAGTAGAGTTTATCATAAAAAAGACAGGTGATAGCAAGCAACAGATCCCTGAAATAGTTAAGGTTAAAATAGCTGTTTTTTTAATACCTAATCTTTTAGAAATGAAACCACCTAAAATACAAGATACTGTTCCTGAAGCTATAATGATAAACGAAAATAAAGGAATATTCAGTGATACATTATGAAGATTAGAATGCATTATAAGTAATATTGGCACAAAAGTCCAAAAGGCATAGAGTTCCCACATATGTCCAAAATATCCAAAAGCTGCAGATCGGAAACTAGACTTTTTAAAAACATTTAGAATTTTTGAAATGTCAAATTTATCAGCTAGTTTTTGGTAAGGTCCATTTGGAACCAATAGAAAAATAAGAACACCTCCAATTAAAGCTAGAATGGACGTTGTCCAAATAACCATTTCCCATTTAATATTGAAATCAAAAGACTGAATAAGATACGGAAATGCAGTACCTAAGACTAAGGCGGCAATTAAGAAACTAAGAGATTTACCTAAACCTTTTTCAAAATGATCTGCAGCAATTTTCATCCCAACAGGATAAATACCAGCTAAACTAAATCCTGTTAAAAATCTAAATCCAAGTATGGTAAAAAGCGTATTGTTAGAATAAAGCATGCCGAGATTAAAACTAGCGCCAAAAATGGCACAAATAAAAAACACACGAGATGGAGAAAACCGATCACTTAAAGTAAGAATAGCAAAAATAAAAGTGCCAATTATAAATCCAAATTGTACGGAAGAACTGATATAGCCAAGAGACTCTGAATTCAGGTTAAAGAATGATATTAAATCATCAATAATAGAATTTCCTGCAAACCATAACGAAGTACAACAAAATTGCGAAAATATAATTATGGGCAAAACCCATTTATTTGTACCTGTTTTAGTTTTCAAAAGGTAATTAGTTTAAATATATCCAAGCCTAATATGTTAATTAGAATTGAAGAGGTATAGACCAATGAGGTCATTCATCTTTATAAGTTTTATACGTTAGACCGATTCCGTAATTAAATAGATTCTTGTCTAATAAACTAGATTTAAATTGATTGCCGTTATCAAATTTCACCCAATTATTTCCATTAATAAAAACCCGTTTTATAAAGGTGTTTTTACTTTCAATTTCATCTGTAAAAGGTAATAATGGTCTAAAATTGGTTGGTATTTTAACAATATCACCATGTTTAGATTTTATCTCTTTATACTTTTTGTTTGGTAATAATTTTCCGTCTTTGTTGGTATAACCTAAAACTTGCAGCGACACAAAAAAACCATTCTCAGGAATATAAATATCATAGTTATCGACATTCAACATATGAAAATCTCCATCCTTTTCAGTTGCTCTAAAAACAGTCGTTTCGTAAGTTAAAACCTTACCAGGAACGCCGTTATTGTTTGCATAGAATTTTACTTTAAATAACGTTGAGAAGCGTTTTTTCTCACTATTAGATTTATTTCGCTTACTCCAATCTTTTGATTCTAATGCAATAGGGAATAATATCTCAGACAGTTTCTGATCTTTAGAAGTTGTTTTAGGAAAATATACGGCAATTTCAGATTCTATTGTGGGTAGCCAGCATTTGTAATAGTCGTCGTCTAAATACGGTTTTAGTTTTTCTACTTTAAACTTTCTATCCACTTTATTACCAATTATAACAGCATCTAATTGATGTGCTTCAGGTTGCATTAACAATTCTGTAGGTAAATTATGTGTAGCAACATTAAGGTCTTTAAAACCTAAAGCAGAAATATAAAGCGAATCAATATCTAGATATAATTTCTTTGTGAAAATAAATTGACCTTCGTCATCGGCAAAAAGACCGTTACCATTTCCAAAAGAGATGGTTGCGTAACTTACAGGATATGATGTTATACTGTCTTTAATTGTTATTTGAGAAAATGTAATTTGGCTAATGAAAAGAAATAAGGCTAATGTTTTATACATTTTTATGTTATTTAATTTTAATTACACGAATCTGTTTTTAAGTTATAGATAACGTGTAGCAAAGGATTAAAGATGCTGAAATAAATTTAGCATTACAATAAAAGACTATTAAATTCTGAAAAGTTTAAGTAATTCGATGTTTTTTGTAATAATTTGAAACCCCAATATTATTTTGTCGTTTTTATAATAGAAACCGCTAACCAACCCAATGCATAAATTAGAGACTAAACTTATTAAGCTTTGCAAAAAAGGAAATGAAGTTGCACAAATGCAAGTTTATGATAAGTACAGTCAGGCGATGTATACCATTGCTTGTCGTTATCTAAATGATGAAGATGCAAAAGATGCGATGCAAGAAGGCTTTTTAAAAGCGTTTAGACATATTGAATCGTATAAGCCAGAAGCGACTTTCGGAGCATGGTTAAAACGAATTATCATCAACCAATGTTTAGATGTTTTAAAGAAAAATAAGTTAGAGTTTGAAGCCGTAGAAGTATCAGAGTTGCAAATTATAAACGAAGACGATTGGCAATTTGATACAACAATTACGAAGCAAGAGATTTTATTTGCCATTGAGCAGTTAAACGAAAAACATAGAATCGTAGTGAAGCTTTATTTGCTAGAAGGCTACGATCACGAAGAGATTTCAGAGATTTTAGAAATTCCCGTAAAAACATCACGTACACATTTAAGACGCGGAAAATTAAAATTACAAGACCTATTAAAACAAAAGTACAATGAAGCAAGATATTAGAAACCTATTTAATGAGGAAGATAATTTAAAAACGCTTCCGGAAAACCATAGAATAGAGTTTAGAGAAAGACTCAAAAAGCAATCCCAACCAAAACGACGTCCTTATGCATGGTTAAGTGCAGCGGCCATTTTAATTATAGCATTAACTATTGGGTTTAATGTAATGCAAAAGGAAGCAAAACCAGAACTAAATCAAGTGTCACCAATTATAGCGCAAGTAGAAGCTGTAGAGGCAGAGTATCTTAAAGATATTGAAACCGAATGGCAGAGTTTTATAGCTATCGCAGACGATGCCGTTTTGGTAGAACGTTTCAGAAAAAAACTAGAGGAATTAGATGCAGATTACAAAGTTATTTCTTTACAGTTTAAAGACGATGCTAATAACATTTTAGTCATTGAAGCACTCGTTGAAAATCTTCAAACACGACTTCAAATTTTAAAAGATATTCAAAAGCACATCAACATATTAAATCAAAACAACGAACAGAATGAAAGTACGATATAGATTTTTAGCACTGATACTCATCACATCAGTTATGCTAAATGCGCAACAACATAAGATTCATAGCGAGTCTTTTACAACCAATAAAACTACCACAGCTATCTTCAATTTAGAGAATGTTACAGTGGCGTTGGAAGAGTCCATAGATGGGAAAGTTCATGTGGATTATATTATGGAATTTGATGGGTATTCAAAGAAAGAAATTAATTCCTTTTTGGATGAGATAAAAGTAGAGGTCGGTAAATTTGATAATCATATTACACTCAATGCTAGTAGTGAAAATAAAATTTCAATCGAAACTTATGAATTTAAAACAACAGATGCTATTACTATAAACCAATCATTTTTTGAGTCTAAAAAGGATTCTGTCAGTCGTAAATCATTAGATACATTACGTTTAGAAATAGAACAGAATAATCACAGTATACAAGGTAATTCTTTGAAATATATTAACGATCGTTTTAAAAAAGTAGACAAAAATGGTAAGGTGACTAATTTTAAAAAAGGAGGTATAAAAATGATGCGAAGTCGTTTTACAATTAAAATTCCACCGTATTTAAAATTAACAGTCAATGCGAAAGAATCAGGATTATACATAAGACATCATCTAAGAAATGAATTTACAGGAACGCTAATTGGTGGGGCTTTAAAAACTAAAGAAATATCAAATCCATATAATAAAATTAAAATTGAGAATGCAACATTGGAAGCTATAGCGATTGATGGCGGTGATTTTGAATTTATTAATTTAAGAAACAGTAAAATAGGAAGTATTCAAAACACTAAAATTACATCAGAATTCTCAAAGCTTGAAATAGGAGAAATTCAAAAGAATGTAACCATAACGGATTTTAATAGTGAGTATTATTTTTATAATTGGGCTAAAGATTTTAAGCGTTTTAATCTGTATTCAGAATATTCTAAGATACATTTCTTTTATCCCAAATTAGATTACAGTTTTAAAGTGATAGGCAATAACACTAAGAATTTTATTGGCAAGTATACCATAGAAATGCAGCCTACCAAGAAAGGGGAGAAGTTTAATATGATGGAACGAAAATCACAAGGGAAAGGTGAGTTTTCAGGTGAGATTTTCTTCGATATTATCCATGGTATTATTTATTCATACAACGATTCAATCAAAAAAACAAACAATTAATTTATGAAGAGAATTCTAATTATGGCTGCTGCATTAAATTGTTCCAGCGGATTGCTAGCACAACAGAAGGAAACGAATTCTAAAACGGATTCGGGTTTAAAAATGGAAACTGAATATGCATCAGATATAGAAGAAGTAAGTGATATTCTAAGTTTTGAAGGCATTGATTATATGAGGTTAAAATTTTCTGGAGAGCAACTTAAAGGAAAAAGTTACAGGCTCTCTGTTAAGGAAATATGGGATGGTAAAATAGTGTCTGACACAGCCGTTATGGACAGTAGAAGTATTGGTGTTAAGCAATTTGAAACTTTAAGTGATACGGTGTTTAAAATGAAAGTTATTTCTAAACATACCGAAGATAATAAATTAAAAATGACATTTAAGTTCCCAAGATTTAGTGTCAATAAAACCTATGAAGCTATTGACTCTGAAAATTATAGTTTAAGAAATCTAGCCGATGAAAGCAATTTAGAAATCAGCTATAACAAGTCGTTTTATTTGTTAGCTTATATTTTACCTTACGAAAGAGAAGATGGTTCTTTGTCTTGGTGTGACGTAGGAACCTCAGGAAAGGATATTGAAAACTGGGGTGAGAAATTTGGGATTAAACATTACTTACTTTTTGAAATGAAATTTGAGTAGCTTACCCAAACAACACAGCATGTAAATAACGTCCAGGAGTTAATGTAAAAGCGCCAGCGATAATGATTGCACCAAAGTAGAGTAAAATCATTTTTCGTTTATGAGCTTTTACATTGCCTTTTTTAATAGCTATATATGCCGTTGGTACAGTCCAAAATGTTAAAACGCTAAAGAGGTGAATCCAGCCAAAATGATTTAAAAAGCGTTCACCAACTGCAGCAGGCATAAATAATGTCACGGTTGCTGTAAACAGCATTAAAATCATATAAATTCTACCAAGAAATTTATGAGTTTTAGTTCCTTTTTTTACAATTAAAAGATAAGCACCAATAAATACACAAGGTAAAACGGTGTATAAATGAAGAAACATTAAGGTTTTATATGCCATGCTTTAACAACTAATTAATACCAACGTTTCTTCTTCTTCTTAGAAGCCTCACTTTTACGACCTTTTTTATACTTACTACCTTGTCTTTTGTGAACAATAGGTTCCGCTTTAGGATCTAAAGGGTAAGGATGTTCCGTTTCTACCGGAATCTGAACATTAATAGCTTGTTGTATCTTTTTTATGTAATTCTTTTCGTCCGCAGAGCATAATGAGTAAGCATTACCTGTATGACCAGCTCTTCCAGTTCTACCAATTCGATGTACATACGTTTCGGGTATGCCTGGCATATCAAAATTAAGAACGTTGTCTAATTCATTAATATCAATACCACGTGCTGCAACATCTGTAGCAATAAGAATTTTAACGTAACCGTTTTTAAATTTATTTAAAGCCGTTTGTCTTTCACTTTGTGGTTTATCACCGTGAATACTATTTACAGAGAACCCATTTTTCAATAAGGTTTCTTCTAATTTATCCACACCATTTCTAGTACGTCTAAAAATAAGAACGTTGCCTTCAATAGTGTTACGCATTAAATGTAAACACAGTTCAATTTTATTTTGCTTAGGAACATAATATAATACTTGATTCACATTTTTAGCAACCGATTTTGTCGGCGTTACATCAATACGTTCAGGATCTTTAAGCAATGTATTTGCTAATTCTTCAATTTTATAAGGAATCGTTGCAGAGAATAATAAGGTTTGTTTCTCTTTAGGGCAAAGGCGTTCAATTTTTTTTACATCATCAATAAAGCCCATAGCGAGCATTAAATCCGCTTCATCTAAAACAAAGGTTTCAACAAAATCCAGATTAATGTAATCTTGCTTGTGTAAATCGAGTAAACGACCAGGACTGGCAACTAAAATATCCACACCGTTTTTTAGCATATCAATTTGTGGTTCTATAGAAGCACCACCAAAAACCACTAAAGATTTTAAGGTTGTAAACTCAGCATAGGTTTTAAAATTCTTTTGAATTTGTATGGCTAATTCACGTGTTGGACTTATAATTAAGGCTCTAATTTTCTTACCCTTTTTTGGAGCATCTTGCTTATCGTACAATTGCTGAAGAATAGGTAAGGCGAAAGCAGCCGTTTTTCCTGTACCTGTTTGTGCAGATACAATAACATCTTTACCATCTAAAATTAGTGGAATAGAACGTTGTTGTACCAAAGTAGGTTCAACATAACCAGAAGCTGCAACAGCTTTTTGTATGGGTTTTATTAGATGTAAGTCTTTAAATGACATATAATTTTGTTTGTTGCAAAGGTAGTTTTAAAAATTAATCTATTTTTAGATATAATATAATTTCAATATGAACATACAACTTACTAGAAATCTTGCGAAAGAGTTAACTGAAACTCACTATACAAGTGACAAAGCTAAAATTGATAGATTAAGCGAGATAGCTGAAGTCAATATTTTTGTTGGGGCGAATAATTCTGGAAAGAGCCGTTTTTCAAGAGGATTATTAAAAATGCAAGAACATATCCTTTTTTCGAATAAGTTAGAGGAAAGTTTATCTGAAATTATTGATTCTTTAAGTAAAGTTGAAAATAGGCTTAATTCTAACGCGTTTATTTCCTTTCATGTTAATAGATTAAATCAATACGAAATACTTGAGAGAGAGATTCAGTTATTAAAATCAAAGGATAAGAACTTTGATAGTAATATAAAATTTGATAAAAGTTACTTGGTATTAATTATTACAATGTTTAAAGAATTACTTAATAATATTCAATTAGGTAATAGGGAAGATTATATCAATAATTTGAAACACTTATTAGGTATACTCAAAATTACAGAAGGAATTTTGAGTAATTATGGCTATGTAAAAGCTCGTGGTAATTACAATGGGGTAAATGTCAATATACAATTTAATATTAATTTAGCTAAAGATGTAAATCCTTTTATTCAAGAGACTATTGAACATTTGGATTATATTTTGAAAAAATTTATCAAAATCGTTTCACCTAAAAAAATCTTTATACCAACTCAAAGAGGTGCCAAAACTTTAATATCAAGTGGTGCAATGTCTGCTGATAGTAATTTGTATAGGAGTACTATACTTCAAACATATTTCAAAGAAGTTGAAGTTAATGAGTTTGATAATTCCTACAAGAATATTTCAATATTCACAGGATTGGATTTGTATGATCAAGTTAAAAAGGTGAGAAATTCTAAAAGAAAGATTCGCAAATCATTTGAGAAATTCGAGTTATTCCTAAAAAAGTATTTCTTTAATGGGAAGGATATTGATATTGTAGCATTAGATGGGGATAATCACCTTAGCTTTTATATTGATGATGAAGATCTTGAAATACATGATTTAGGTGATGGAATTCAGGCAATAATAGTACTTATGTTTCCCATATTTACAGCAGAGAATAATTCTTGGATTTTTATTGACGAACCTGAATTGAATTTGCATCCAGGAATGCAAAGACTCTTTTTAAAACAAATACTTTCGAATCCTGAGATTAAGAAAAAGAATTTAAGATTTTTCATAACAACACACTCTAATCATTTACTTGATTTGACTTTGAATCATAGTAATATTTCAATCTATTCATTTTCGAAATTAATAGGTAAAACATCAAAGGATCACAAAGTTTTAATTAGAAATGTTAAGCCAGGTGATTCAAGTTTAATGGAAAATCTCGGCGTTAATAACTCATCGGTTTTTTTAGCTAATTGTAGTATTTGGATTGAAGGAATTACAGATAGAAAATATTTATCTGCTTTTTTAATAGCTTATTTAAGAAGTATAGAGAAAGAATACCATTTTAAGGAGGATGTAGATTTTGCTTTTTTTGAATATGCAGGAAGTAACCTAGCTCATTATTATTTTACAGGTGAAGTCAGTGACGAACAAAAGGAGGAAATTAAAGATCAAATAAATGCTTTTTCATTATCAAATAGAATTTATTTGTTAGCCGATAAAGATGGTGCAGATAAACAATCCAAGCATACTTACTTAAAAAAAATAACCAAGGACAATGATAATATTATATACAGCCACACTGGTGCTGTTGAAATTGAAAATATATTATCGTTTTCAATCTTGAAAAAAATAATTGTTGATGTCTTAAATCAAGATGCTGAATTGATAAACAATATTGATGATATTTCGGAAAGTGATTATGCTAATATTGGTCTTGGTGGATTTTTAAATAATAGAATTAATCGTAGAAAGGATATTAATTTACCTAAAATATCAGATAATAAGAAGACACTAAATAGTAGATATAAATTGAAATTTGCTAATTATATTTATGATGGAGTTGTAGATGGTGAAATTACTTGGGATATGATTAGTGAAAATAGATATGCTAAAAAAATAACAATGGAGATATTTGCCTTTATCGATAAATATAAAGACAAATATTCATAAGAAAATTTATTCTAAAAACGTTCTTTTATCCAGTCGTGTTGTTCTTGTTCTGTTAAAAAAGTCCAAGCGATAAATCTACTGATTTTATGACCTTGTCCCATTTCAATAGTTTTTACAACAGTCGCATTCACTTTTTCCAAAACTTTATAAGTTGGTTTAAGTGTCGCTTCCTTAGAAATTAAACTTGTAAACCAAAAACATTGTTTTCCAAAATGCTTACTCTCGTAAATCATATCTTTTACAAAACGTGCTTCACCACCTTTTGTCCATAATTCATTTTGTTGTCCTCCAAAGTTTAAAAGTGCTTTGCTTGGACGTTTGCCATTAAGATTTTTTAGCTTTTTTAAACTTGCCTTTTGAGCATCGTCTAAAGAGGCATGAAACGGAGGGTTACAAATGGTGAAATCTACTTTTTCTTCAGGTTTTAAAACTCCATAGAAAAAGTTGTTAGCGATTTCTTGACGCCTAATTTCTATAGTAGATCTTAATTTATAGTTTTTCTGCTCTATTTCCTTCGCAGATATAATTGCTGCTTCATCAGTATCACTTCCGATAAATGACCAACCATATTCATGCTGACCAATAATTGGGTAAATACAATTTGCACCAACACCAATATCTAAACCTTTTATGTCACTTCCCTTTGGAATAACAGTACCATCTCCTTTTAATAAATCGGCAATATTATGTATGTAATCTGCTCTTCCAGGAATTGGAGGACACAAATAATGCTTAGGAATATCCCAATATTGTAATCCGTAATGATGAATTAGTAATGCCTTATTTAATGCTTTTACAGCATCTGGATTAAAAAAATCGATAGATTCATCTCCATATTTATTAGGTGCAACATAGGCTGCTAATTTTGGTGAACTTTTAATCAGTTTTTTAAAATTATAGCGTTCTCTATGCTGACTTCTAGGATGAAGTTCGGTTTTTACTTTGGGATGTATTTTCTTTTCTTGCAATTGGGTTGTAATTTAGTATTGCAAAGATAAGGTAAAAGAACTTGGTTTTAAGCTCCTGTCTTTTTTCCTATGATGTATAAATAGTCGCCAAAATCATTATCGTAAGATTTTATAGTCTCGTCAATTTTTCCGCTATCAATATCTTTTTTTAATGCCAACAATCCAGTTTTTACGTCTTTAATATTTGCTAAATCATTAAAAGATGAAATACCATGACGTATACTGTCATCAAAGTACAGTTCTGGGTTTTTTTTACCACAATATAAAAACTGATCTTCTAAGTTTGGTTTTACGCTGTAAGTTTCAGTACTTGTCATTTTTATGCCTGAAGTATGCATCGCTTCTTCAATAGCTTCTAATGTTGGCATTTGTTGCATAGAATCTTCCATCATTTTTGGGAAGTAATGATTTAGCCAATACCCTTTTATCTGTTGCGGAGTAGAAGTGAAGATAACAATGTTACCTTCTGGTTTTAGAATATAATGTAATTCTGAAAATGCTCTCGTCAGATTTTTCCAATGGTGAATAGTTAACGTTGCAATTATACCATCAAAACTATGCTGAGGTAAATTTGTTTTTTCAGCAGAACCAACTTTCCATTTTATATTTTGATTTTTAGAGAGTGCTTTTTGAAGTAATTCAATAGAAGGATCAATTCCAACAAATTGAAATCCTTTTCCTTGCAAGGCATTGCTATAATTGCCAGTACCACAACCAACATCTAAATACAATCCGTTTTTATTAGGATTGAGATGTTTTAATAATTGAGAAGTCAAATACGAATCTGCTTTACGTGTTTCGTTATCAATGAGTCCTGTTTTATTGAATTTGGTTGACATGTTTATTCTAATTAGATACTAAAGTAACCAAATTTATTTCAAGAAAAATGCTAAGCGCTTTCTTAAATTTTGTGGTAAAGCCACATTGTTGAGTGTTAAATTAATGTGGTTTTCATTTTTTTCCTTGGCATATAACAATTTAAAAAAATCATAAATTGATACGCTATCTTTTTTAGATTCTATTAATGTGAAGTGATCCCCTGTTTTTACCTCTCCTTCTTCTAAAATTCTAACATAAGTACCAGGGAAACCATGATCAATAAATTGTTTTAAAACGGTATTTGATCCAAATTTATGCGCGAACTTAAAGCAAGGTTCTCTTGGTTGCGTGATTTGCACTAGAGCATTACCAAGCTTATAAATATCACCAATAAAAAGTTGACTTTCGTCTAAGTCTTTAACCGTTATGTTTTCACCAAACATGCCATAAGTCCATTCTAAATTTGGATATAAATTTTTCCAATAGTCGTAATGATTCAAAGAGAATAAATAACAAGCTTTAAATTCTCCACCATGAACTTTTCGATCTGAAACCACATCTCCTTTCACGTCTTCTTTTCCTAAAAATATAGGAGCATCAGTTGGTGTTTTGTAAATACCTGTTGTAATTTCTTTACCATTCCAAGAAAAAGTTGTGGGTTGTGCAATGTTGGTAGAAATAATTTTCATTCATTAAAAGTAAAAAAAATAGTACAATAAAAGTTAGATAATTACTACTGTCATTTTAGAAATAACAATTTGCTATTAATTAGCTTAAAATGTTAAAAGTATGTTAAAGGAATTATTTTGTAAAACCGACCTTAAAATTTTCTCGTAGGTATTTGTGCTTTCCAAAGAGGAAGAATAATTAACCATTTTATCTAATACTAATCAACATGAAAAACAAAATTACTTTTGTTATTGCAACGGCGATGACATTCTTTATTTCAACAAGTGCATTCGCTCAGTTAGTGACTAGTGGTGCAGATGATGGAACAGACGGAACATTGCGGACAGAAATCGCAGACACACCAAATGGTGGAACTATAACTTTTGATGCATCAGTATCAACAATAAATTTAAATAGTGAGCTTTTAATTAATAAAGACTTAATCATAAGTGGAAACTCGTCATCTATGACAACTATAGATGCAAACAGTAATGGTAGAATATTTAATATTACTTCAGGATTGGTAGTTTTAAATGATTTAATGCTAGTTAATGGTCTTGAAGGAGATGGAGGCGCCATCTATATTACTAACGCGGATGTAGCAATTAACAATTCAGCAATAACAGGAAATATTGCAAATGGAGCGTCTGGTTCTGGAGGTGGAATTTTTAATGCTATTGGTGGAGTCTTAACAGTTAATAATTCTGAAATCTCAAACAATATAGCTAATAGAGCAGGTGGTGGCATTGAAGATAATTCTGGTGCAGGATTAGCAATTACATTACTTAATGTTAATTTAATAAATAACAACGCAGGTGTATTACCTGCCACTGCAGCTCCAGGAAATGGAGGTGCATTACATATTACAGGTGCAGGAAGTGCAATTGTTAATGGCGGAACTGTTAATGGAAACGTAGCTGGTAAAGAAGGTGGTGGACTATGGAATGGTAGTGGTGTTTTAGATGTGGTTGATGTAACGATAACAGAAAACTCAGCTTTAGGTGATGTTACTGGTGGAGGAGGTATTTATAACAATGGTAATGGAACTATAAATATTTCAGCAGGAACAATATTATCAAGTAATATCGCCTCAGGTGCAACACCAGGAGGTCGTGGTGGTGCGATTTTTAATAATACGGATGGTATTTTAAATTTGGCTAATGGCTTATCAATTACAGGGAACTATGCCAGTAGAGCAGGTGGTGCAATTGAAGATAGTTCTAACGGAACCTTAATTTTATCAGGTGTAACACTTACAGGAAATGCTGCTGGTGTAGACATTGGATTAGGAAATACAATTACTCCAAACCCAGGAAATGGTGGTGCAGTTCATTTATCAGGTACGACAAATGCAACGGTTTCTAATTTTACAACGGTTTCAAATAATTTTGCAGCTAAAGAAGGCGGTGGATTATGGAATAACTTAGGAACTATGGATGTAAGCTTTACATTTTTGGATGCTAATATCGCTTTAGGTAATGATGCAGATGATGGTGGTGGAGCTATATTTAATAATGGAGGAAGTTTAGTTGTTGGTAATGCAGCAGCAATAACAAATAATATAGCCTCTGGAACTTCAGGTTCTGGTGGTGGAATTTTAAGTACTGATGGAGCGGTTACAATTATAGATGCTGTATTAGCTTTTAATCAATCTAATCGTGCAGGTGGAGCTATTGAAATTATAGACGGTTCTATTGCTTTCTCAGGAAATTACAATGTTAGTGGTAACAATACAGGTGTTTCACCAGCAATGGCTAGTCCAGGAAATGGAGGAGGACTTCATATCAGTGGTTCAGGAACAGCTGTAATTACAGGTGGTACAATGAGTAATAATTTAGCAGCCAGAGAAGGTGGTGCACTTTGGAATAGTACAGCTACAATGACTGTAGATGGTGTATCGATAAATGGAAATATAGCAAGTGGAGCTTCTTCAGATGATGGTGGTGCAGGGATTTTTAATAATGGAGGAACATTAATCGTTCAAAATAATACAATAATAAGTAATAATATCGCAGATGGAGCTTCTGGTTCTGGAGGTGGAATTTTAACAGTTGGTGGAACAGTAACGGTAACAAATTCTGCTGTAACATCTAATCAAGCGAATAGAGCTGGTGGTGGAATTGAACTTGCAGGTGGTGTTTTAAATCTTATGGATACAATTTTAGATATGAATAATGCTGGAGTGTCTCCTGCAGTTGCAGCGCCAGGTTCTGGTGGAGGACTTCATGTTTCAGGTCCAGCAACTACAAATATTTCTGGTGGTACAACAAATAATAATATAGCAGCCAACGAAGGTGGTGGTTTATGGAATGGATCAGGAGTAATGACTATTGTAGATCATATGGTTGATGGAAATATAGCTTCAGGAAACGATGCTATGACTGCAGGTGCTGCTGGTGGTGGTGGAATTTACAATGAAGGTGGTACACTTGATATGTCAGGAATGACTGAAATTACAAATAATATAGCTGATGGAGCACAATCTACTGGTGGCGGAATTTTAAACGCAGCAGGTGCTTTAATGGCGAACGGAATTACAATTGCTTTTAATGAATCGAATAGAGCAGGTGGTGGAATTGAAACTAATGGAAGTGGACCAGTAACGTTAACTGATGTTATTTTAAATACTAATATAACTGGAGTTGTAACTGGTACAGGAGCACCTGGAAATGGTGGTGGACTTCATGTAAGTGGAGATAGTACAATTGATATTTTTGGTGGAACTGTAAATGGAAATAACGCTGCTCGTGAAGGTGGAGGGCTATGGAATGGTTCTGGAATAATGACAACAGATAATGTTCTTATAGATGCTAATGAAGCTTTAGGTGATGCAGCAGATGATGGTGGTGCTGGAATCTTCAATAATGGAGGAACTTTAAATGTGATGAACGGAACTTTAGTTTCAAATAATATAGCTTCAGGTGCTTCTGCTTCTGGTGGTGGATTATTAAGTACAGCTGGTGATGTTACAATTATGGATTCAACGTTTGACAGTAACGCAGCAAATAGAGCAGGTGGTGCTATTGAACTTATTGATGGTAATTTAATATTTTCAAATTCAACAATGTCTAATAACGATGTTAATGGCTTAGCAGGAATTGCAGCACCAGGAAATGGTGGTGGATTTCATGTTACAGGAATGTCTGGAATCGTTACCATTTCTACAAGTACAATTACAGGAAATGCTGCTGCTAACGAAGGTGGTGGATTATGGAACCAAGGAGGGACTATAATGTCAGTTTCTATGTCTACAATAGATAATAATACAGCTTCTGAAGGTGGTGGGATTTATAACAATACAGGATCAATGACGTCTGTAACGACAAGTACAATTTCAGGGAATGCAGCATCGGTTTCTGGTGGTGGATTAACAAATAATGGTGCAAGTTTAGATCTTAATGCCGTAACTGTAGCAATGAATACATCTGTCGGAATTGCAGGTGGAATTGAGGCTGTAAACAATGTGTCTTTAAAAAATACGATTGTAGCTTTAAATACCGCAACTTCAGGAACAGATGTGTCAGGGTTGTTAACTTCAAATGATTTCAATTTAATTGGATCTGATGATCTGGGAGTATTTACAACTCAAACTAATGATATAGAGGGAGTAGATCCTTTATTAGGAACTTTAGAAGACAATGGTGGTGTAACATTAACACATCAATTGTTAAGTGATTCTCCTGCTTTTGATGCTGGAGATGCAACAGATACGTTTGCAGATCAAATTGGTCAGATGGTATTTGGAGGTTCTAGAGATATAGGATCTTTTGAAGCACAATTGTCATTATCTGTAGAAGATTTTAATCTGTCTTCAGTTTTAAATATCTATCCTAATCCTACGAAAGGACAGTTTAGTATAGAAATAGATAATTCAGTGTCTGGCGATATCAATGTTCAAATTGTTGGTCTATCAGGACGCATAATAAAACAAGCTAAATTAGAAAACGGAATTAATTCTATGGATATTAGAGGGATGTCTAATGGAATTTATATTGTTAATGTACTTACAGAACAAGGAAGAACGTCACAGAAGTTAATTTTGGATTAATAGTTAGTAATGCTTAATAATTGAAAAGGCCATCGAAAGATGGTCTTTTTCATTTTATTCCAAGTTAGTTTTTAAATAAACTTAAACATAAAAAAAGCGCGAGTTTTAAAACTCACGCTTTTTTAGCTATTAATTCCTAGGAAAATAAGGGATTATTTATCCTTGTTAGGACTGCAAAAGTAGAATTATATAAATCTTAAAAAATTGATGTATGGTAATAAACATAAATAAATTATAATTCTTTTCTTATTCTGCTAAGACTTTCTGTAGTAATACCTAAGTAAGATGCAATATGATAATTTTTTACACTTCTTTCAATATCGGGATAAGTTTTAATAAAATTAAGATAACGTTCTGTAGCGTTTTGAGCGAGGTTAGCCAATAGTCTTTTTTGAAATGCGGTAAAGGCACGTTCTAACTTTATTCTAAAGAAGCGATCTATTTCAGGTATTTTTTTAAATAAAATATCTTTTTCTTTTTTTGTGATTTTGTAAAGTGTTGCATCTTGAATCACATCAATAGTCATTATAGATTTTTCGGAAGTGAAAAAAGCGGTGTAATCACTAATCCACCAATCGTTAATAGCAAACTGAACGGTGTATTCTTTTCCATTTGAATCGGTATAGAAAGTCCTTATGCAGCCCGAAACAACATAGTATTCAGAATCAGCAAATTCATTGGCATAAAGTAGAATAGTTCCTTTTTTTACCTCTATTTTTTGAAAGACAGATGCTATAATTTTAGTGTCATCTTCTTTGAAGTTAAGGTCTTTGAAGATTGTTTTTATAACTAAATTATTTGATTTCACTAGTAATGAGTTCTTTAGGTCTTTTTCAAGATACTGAAAACGATTAGGAGTTAATAATAAATCCGATAGGCTATATGAATACTAGTTAAACGGCATATTTATATTAGAAAAAACCACTCTGTTTTTGCAAAGTGGTTTCTAATTATTAGTAGTAAATAAACTTATTCAATTTTTTTTGCAAGGGTTTCTTGGCCACTTTGGTATATGGTAAAACTCTCTACGTTTCCAGATGGATCTTTATTAAACTTAATTTTTATGGCAGCAACTTTCGCGAAAAAGTTAGTCTCATCTTCTGCATAAATTTCAAATTGACCTTGTCCTGTAGCTTGCGCAAAAATTTGACTTCCATCAACTGTAAGTGTAACATTAAAATTAGGTGCTAATTGGTATTTACCTGTGTATTGTTGTAAAATAGCATTTGTAAGCGTTACTTCTTTGCGAGCTTCTGGTAAGGGCTTATTAACTTCTTTTCCTATATTTTCTGTATCAGTAATAAAAATAGCTTCACGTTTTCCATCTTTAGATTTAGAAAATTTGTACTCAATACCACTGTCTTCAAACATAAAATGATTTTCGGATAATGGAAAAATTTTAAATGCCGTATTTGTTTCAGATTCTTTCATGCTATTCAGTTTTCCATCTTCTAAATATATATGTCTAATAGCACCATCTTCAAATTCATAAGCACCAACCCATTGTTTTAATTTATCTTCGGAAAGTATAATTACATCATTCATAGTAGGAAGCGGTTTTCCTATAGCTATAGCCGCTAAATGTTGCGTTACAGCTCCAATATCATTACAGCTACAATTACTTAAACCAATAACGTAAACGTCGTCTTCAATTAAATAGATTCCATTGGTAGATGTTCCAAAAATTCCGCCACTATGCGTATAGCCTTTAGATCCTTTAAGATTCATTTCTGCTAAACCATAACCATAAGTAATATGTTCTCCGTTATTAAGCTTAGAACCATTGATAGCTTTATCTAATGATGTCGCTTTTATTAACGTATTATTAGTCAAAGCATTTTGCCATTTTAACATATCGTCAATTGTTGAGGTTAGCGAACCTGCTGCATGTGGTAAGGTCATGCTTAAATAACTAGCATTAACAAAGCCGTTATCTTCTTCCTCATAAGCTTCAACTCTGTTTTTTACTAATTCTCTGTTGTTTCCATAGCTTGAACTTGTCATGCCTAACAATTCAAAGATATTTTTTTCTATAAAATTTTCATACGTGTCTTTAGAAATTACTTCGATAATTTTGCCTAATAATATATAGCCAGAGTTGTTGTACTTAAAAGCATCTCCAGGTTCAAAATCTAGAGGTTCGTTTTTAAAAGTATCAATTAACTCATCTAATGTTTTATCTATACGTGCCAATTCTAGAAAATTTGGATTGTCTGTATAGCTTTTTATTCCGGAAGTGTGATTTAATAATTGATGTACAGTTATTGTTTTACCATGAGTTGGATAATCTGGAATAAACTTAGTAATAGGATCGTCTAAACTTAGCTTGCCTTGTTCTTCTAGCATTAAAATTGAGACTGCTGTAAATTGCTTAGTAATAGACGCGAGCATAAATACATTTTCCGGAACCATATTAACATCCAATTCTAAACTCGATTTCCCAATCGCTTTTCTGTAAATGGCTTTACCATTTTTAGCGACTAAAATTGTAGCGCCTGGTGCATCTGCATTATTGTAATGTTGAGCTACAATGGCATCAAATTGTTGGGTTAGATTTTGAGCTAAAATGGTTGTTGTAAATAGAATGCTCATTAGAAATAGAGCAGAGGAATAAAATGTTTTCATAATGTTTTTTGATTGATTATAATAGTAAGACGATAATTGTTGCTGAAAAGTTACAAAAAAACCACTAAGCTTTTGGTTAAGTGGTTTTTAGTGTTTCATTGTATCCTTATAATAAGGACTAAACATTTAAAGACATAATATTACAAATTGAATAATTAATCATTTTTATAGTACCAAAAAGGAATTTTTACATGGCTAACTTTAATTAGCGAGTCTTTACGATTAATATGCTTGTCAATACTTAGTAAATGCTTACCTTCTTTAAGTGGAGTAATTTTCATTACAGTCTCAAAACCTGTTTGCTTAAATCTATTTTTAGTAAAGGTGTACTCAACATCTTTATATTCTGAAGTGTCAATTGTTATGGTAAAAAAGGACTCAAGCGTTTTTAAATATATGGGTTGCAAATTTTTAATTAAACTATCAAAACTGTTGTTTTTATCTGTGTCTCTAATAAAGTTTATATTGAGACCTCTAGTTTCTTCTTCAATCTCTAAATCTTTATTAAAACTAACGATATTATCTTCTATGTCATCATCAAACTCTATAAAAATAGGTAGATAAGGCGTTGTTATAATTTTTGATGGTATTGATGCAAGATCAACAAACGCTTTGTTTTCTTCAATTAAATTTTCATAATGCGATGGTTTAGTTTGCGAAAAAGAAGAGGCATTCTCATTAAAGAAGTAATTAGAACTCTCAAATTTTACAGCAGAGAATATGGCAACTGAGATATATAAGGGAAACAAAATGAAACTTATTCGCCTACCTAATTTGTTATCCAGAAAATTATAGACCAAGCTTCTGTATAAAAAGGATAAAGTAATAAGACTAATAAATCGATAAAAAGGATAATATATAATAGCAAGCCATTTTTTCTTTTTTAAATAACCTAGTGTTGCAAAATCTATTAATGTAAGTAGAATGGATATTAGAAATATTACAATCAAAACAATACCTAAGATTTTTAAGGCTATTGTTTCTGCGTCGAATGAGGTAGTGATAAATTTAATTAAAAGGGCAAACAACAAAGTGCATATAAAAAATGCTAAAAAATAAAAGATCATCAGAAAGGATGTAGCGAAAATAATACTACAATAGTTTTCTAATTTTTCTATAAACTTATCAAAGGAGCCAATGCGTTTTCTTAAAAATTTATCGAATTTTGAGTAGTAATTTAACGTGTCAAAATCAATGTCTCCAGAAACATAGCGCAAACCAAGGGCACCAATCCATAAGCCTCTAAGAATAACATGAATAATAAGATTTAAAGAAAGAATAGAACAAGAGGCTAGAGTAATCATAATTAAATTAGCCTTTATGGTATTGCCAAGATTTTGAGCTAAACTAAATTGATAACTCAGAGGTTCAAAAACGGAGATTAAACCAAAAATTGAAAAACCAGAAATAACAAGCTCTAGTTGCCAACTTTCTTGTTGTAAATGATCTAACCATTCTTTAAATGATTTTGAAGACTTTGGCTCTTGCATATATATTGAGAGTTTTTAAGCAAATTAATGAATTTAAGTAAATAAAAAACCACTTTGAATTAACAAAGTGGTTTTAAGTTCGTATTAGTCAATTATGGTGAACTATATTATGTTTTAGTAACTTCCATTGAATAGGTTGCTACAATATCATTTTCAATTTTTAAGTGTATATCATAAAAACCTTTGCGTTTAAAACGATATTTAAAAGTGATAATTCCGTTTTCATTTTTAAAATCATATATTTTATAATGGTTTTGATGATCTCCTGAAATCTTCACTAATGAAATTGATTCTTTAGAAATAGGTTTTAATAACTTAAAGCTAAAATTGATTTCTTCATTCTTTTTTATAGTTGTATTCAATTCCTTTGGATAAATTGGAATTATTTGATGCTGAAATGTTTCTCCATAAATTATTGGTTCTGCAATGAATTTTGATACTTTTAAATTCTTATTAAGAAACCATTTTTTTTCAATTGGATAATGATTTTTAGCAAATAATATGGGATCAGTTAAAAAATAACCGTCATTATAATCTTGAACAAAAAGATTGCCATTAATCATGTAACCACTAGACCAAGTGGCATCACATAAATACCATTTGTTATCTAGTTTTACAGCATTCCACGAATGATTTATAGATTTTAGTTCTTCCACATTGGTTTCAAAAGATCTTCCATAGCCATCAATGATTTTACATTCAATATTTGCAATAAAACATAATTCTTTAATTAGATATGCGTAACCTGTACACATGGTTTTTTTATGATTGAGTAGTTTTTTAAAAGCAATTTTTTTGAATTCATTATTCCATTCAATATATCCTAAACTATCATTTTTAAATTTCTCACGGTTTCTACTTACTTTATTATGTTGGTAAGAATCTGCACTTACATTCTTACAAACCCAGGTGTATATTGCTCTAAATTTTTCTACGTCAGTAGGTAGTTTAGACGTTAATTTGTGAGTAAGTAGAGGTAAGTTGTTTAAGTCACGCCCTTCATTTAGTTTTGCGATATTATCTGCTTTACTAAAATCAATAGTTTTAAAATCAGATACTTGAGAAAAGCTAAAGTTTAATATGAAGGCAAAAAAGAAAAAGAATCGTTTTTTCATAACTGATGTACTCGATTAATTTCTTTTAGACTTGTAGATTTGTTTAACTGCAACTTTGCCCATAATTACGCAAGAAGTATATTTCATGTCTATTTTTAAATCAATATTTGAAGCTGATGTTTTATTTTCTATAACTACTTTTTGAGATTCAAACCCTACATAACTAATAATTAATACATCGCCTACTTTTAGTTTTTCAGGAAACTCAAAATTACCATCAAAATCTGTTGCAACTCCAATTTCAGTACCTTGTAATACTACATTAGCGCCTGGTAATGGTGAGTCACTTTCAGACACGTAACCTTTTATGGTAATATTTTTTTTGAATTTTAAAGCTTTAATCTCAGAGGTGTTCTCTTTTGACTCTACTGACTTTTTTGCATCTTGTGCTTGTGCTGTGATACTGGTAAAAAAAGCTAAACAAGCTAGTCCAATACCGCTTACATAGCTCAGTAATTTGTTGTTTTTGACTTCTTGGTTATGCGTTTTTAACTGGTTATCATTAAATCGTCCACAAGTGTTTTCTGTTGTTTTGTTCTTAAAAAAATGGCCAATCTCATTTGCATTCATTTTTGTGAAATCTATGACTTCCTTTTTACAAGAACCACAAAATCCTCCTTGAACGGTTGGAGAAAATTGATCGAAATTTTCTGAACAAGGTGTTTTAATGTCTAAGTTGAATTGATTTTTCATGAGATAAGATTTTAATGTTAGTATAAATCAAACCTATGAACCATTGAAGGAATAAAATATATGGAATTAGTTAATGATGCTTTTTAATGAGTGTAACATCCTTTTTAATGAGTTTATAAAATAAAAAAAACCACTTTGAATTAACAAAGTGGTTATAAGTAATATTTAAAATACTAAAGATTTATTTTGTTGTTAGGGTGGTACTGCTATGAAATTCTGGTATTACATTTTTCATTTTAGCAAAAGCTAAACTAAATTTACCTTCTCTAATATCATCCAAAAGCCATTTACCATTGGTATATTCCATAATCCAAATTTTCTCTTCGTCACCAAATTCATTTTTCCCTTGTACAATACGATTTGTTTCTCTGTCTTTTAAATAATCTTTAATATCTGCAGTAATAACAAAAGCAATTTTAGACCCTTCAAGATCTTTAGTGTCACTTAGCTCTATGTAAAGCGGTTTTACACTTTTAATTTGGTCTAACTTACATACGTTTTTAAGATTTTCTTTTTTCCATTGGTCTAAATGAACGCTCTGTTGGTTCTGCCAATACCAATGATTAACATATTCTGAAACTTCTTTCATGTCTTCTTTATCCCAAGCGATATAAACACGCGTAAATACGTTACGTACATTTTTATCTAGGTTTAACCACGAAAAATCTTTATTCTTTAATCCAATTTGATTGAGCTGCTTTTTGGTTTTCTTGACAGCAAAAAACTCTACGCAATAGGTGTAAGCGATTAAAGGAAAGAGCACAATAAAGAGTGCAAACAAAATTATTTTTCCCCACCAAGTTTTAAATAGTCCTTTAGCAATTGTACCACCAGGACCTGCATAAACAGGATCGATGTAAAACAAAAAGCCAATAATGAGTATCGTTAAAAGTATTTTTTTGTGCAGTGGTTTCATAATCTTAAACTTTATCTGATAAAATTAACAAAAAAAACCACTTTGAATTAACAAAGTGGTTTTGGTCTTGACTCTTGGCTCTAAAAGCGAAGCGGTCTTTTATCTATTTGATCATCTCGTAACTACGTTTAATAAAGTTGGTTAACTCTTCGCCTTTTAATAGACCTTGAGATAAACGCGCTAAATCTAAACTTTGCGTAATTAAACGTTCTTGTTTCTTCTTCGTTTTAGTTTCTAAAATTTCATTAACTAAAGGAGAATTTGTGTTAACAATAAGGTTATACATTTCTGGCATATTACCAAACATCTGCATTCCGCCACCACCAGTCTGTTGCATCTCTTTCATTCTGCGCATAAATTCTGGTTGTGTAATAATGAATGGTGACGCATCACTATCCATAGCTTCTAATTGTACAGCGAACTTTTCAGAAGGAATTACTTCTTTTAAAATAGTATCTAATTCCGTTTGTTGCTCTTCACTTAATTTTGAAATGGCAGTTTCGTCTTTCTTAATTAAGTTATCAATATGGTCTCCATCAACTCTTGCAAAAGAAATATTCTCTTTAGAAGATTCTAATTTTTGAATTAAATGCGGAACAATTGGTGAGTCTAACATTAACACTTCGTAACCTTTCGCTTTTGCAGCTTCAATATAACTGTGCTGTTGGTCTTTGTTAGAAGCGTAAAGAATTACTAATTTACCATCCTTATCTGTTTGTGTTGCTTTTGTTTTGTTGAAAAGCTCATCATACGTATAAAACTTTCCATCTACTGTTGGGTATAAAGCAAAGGCATCTGCTTTTTCGAAGAATTTCTCTTCAGATAGCATTCCGTATTCAATAACAATTTTAATATCGTCCCATTTCGCTTCAAAATCTTCACGATTTGCGTTGAATAAAGATTTCAACTTATCGGCTACTTTACGTGTAATGTAAGATGAAATTTTCTTCACCGCACCATCTGCTTGTAAGTAAGAACGTGATACGTTTAATGGAATGTCTGGAGAATCAATAACACCACGTAACATGGTTAAAAATTCTGGTACAATCCCTTCAACATTATCTGTTACATAAACCTGGTTTTGGTACAGTTGAATTTTATCCTTCTGCATGTTCATATCATTGGTCATCTTAGGGAAATACAAGATTCCTGTTAAGTTGAACGGATAGTCTACATTAAGGTGAATGTTAAATAATGGCTCGTCAAATTGAGCTGGATATAATTCTCTGTAAAAACCTTTATAGTCTTCATCATTTAAATCTGCTGGTTGTTTTGTCCAAGCAGGATTTGGGTTGTTAATAATATTATCAACCGTGATTTTTTTCTGAGGCTCAGTAATTTCTTTTCCTTCAGCATCCGTAGTTGTTGCAGGTGTAAATTCTGGATCGTCAATTTCTTTAGTTCCAAATTTAATTGGAATAGGCATAAACTTGTTATACTTATTAAGTAACTCACTAATTCTGTTTTCTTCTAAAAATTCCGTAGAATCTTCTGCAATATGAAGAATAATTTCTGTTCCTCTAGTTGCTTTGTCAGAAGGTTCTAACGTAAACTCTGGCGATCCATCACAGGTCCAATGTGCAGCATCTGCTCCAGTGTGCGACTTTGTAATAATCTCAACTTTTTCCGCTACCATAAACGCAGAATAAAACCCTAAACCAAAGTGTCCAATAATTCCTGAATCTTTAGCAGAATCTTTGTATTTGTCTAAGAATTCTTCAGCACCAGAAAAAGCAACTTGATTGATGTATTTTTCTACTTCTTCTGCAGACATTCCTAATCCTTGATCAATAATATGAAGTTTTTTACCTTCTTTATCAATTACAACTTCAATAATAGGATTTCCGTATTCAGATTTAGATTCACCAATACTAGTAAGGTGCTTTAATTTTAGTGTGGCATCTGTACCATTACTAATAAGTTCACGTAAAAAGATTTCGTGATCGCTGTATAAGAATTTTTTAATAAGCGGAAAGATATTCTCTACCGATACATTAATACTTCCTTTTGTCATTTTATTTGAATTTTTACCTCTTTGTCACGTTAAGCGCAATCTAAACGTAATTGAAGGCTGTTATTTATTATTTTAATTACAGATAATTACTAGTCAAATAAAATACCAAGAAATTAATTATGACAAGATGGCACAACTCTAAAGTATTATGCGTGCATAACGAATCCGATTTGGAATAAAAGTAAATTGTATCTTATAGGTTAAATTCGCAAGAGATAACTAATATGTTTTCCGATGTCACGGAAACGAAAAATAAATTTTCGATGTACAATTCAAAAATAATAGGCTTAGGAAAATACTTACCAGACAATGTGGTAACCAATGATGATTTATCTAAATTCATGGATACTAATGACGAGTGGATTCAAGAGCGAACAGGGATTAAAGAACGTCGTTGGGTAGAAAAAGATGATGGAGATACTACAGCAACTATGGGAGTGAAAGCTGCTAAAATGGCGATTGAACGTTCTGGATTAGATAAAGATGATATTGATTTTATAATCTTTGCAACACTAAGTCCAGATATGTATTTTCCTGGTCCAGGTGTACAAGTGCAACATGCTTTAGATATAAAAACAGTAGGAGCCTTAGATGTACGTAACCAATGTTCTGGTTTTGTTTATGCCATGTCTGTAGCCGATAATTTTATAAAAACTGGGATGTATAAAAATATCCTTGTTATAGGAAGTGAGTTACATTCTCAAGGTATGGATAAAACGACTCGAGGACGAGGAGTTACTGTAATTTTTGGAGATGGTGCAGGAGCTGCAGTTTTAACTAGAGAAGAAGATAATTCTAAAGGCATTTTATCAACACATTTACATTCGCAAGGAGAACATGCAGAAGAATTAGTATTAGTAGCTCCAGGAATGGGTAAACGTTGGGTAAGTGATATTTTGGCAGATAATGATCCTGATGATGTAAGTTATTTTCCACATATGAATGGACAGTTTGTGTTTAAAAATGCCGTTGTTCGTTTTAGTGAAGTGATCATGGAAGGTTTAATGAAAAACAAATTAGAAGTCGATGATATTGATATGCTAATTCCGCACCAAGCAAATCTGCGTATTGCACAGTTTATACAACGTAAGTTTAAGTTAACCGACGATCAGGTATTTAATAACATTCAGAAATACGGAAATACAACTGCTGCATCTATTCCAATAGCATTATGTGAAGCTTGGGAAGAAGGAAAAATAAAAGAAGGCGATACCGTTGTATTAGCTGCTTTTGGTAGTGGCTTTACTTGGGGAAGTGTGATTATTAAATGGTAGAATTCCTGCGAAGGCAAGAGTATATTAATTCTTATAATAAATGAATTTTAAAAAAAAAAATATAATATAGTTACAATTATTAATTATGAAGAATAATCTTGGACTTGTTGGGTTTATTGCTGTTATATTTCTGACTTTCGGAATCACCTATTTAGATTTTGATAATCTGAATTTTGGAGATAATTATAAAGCGTATGCGATGTTAATTATCGGAATTATACTTTTTATTATAATGTTTTATAAAAGTAAGAAAAAAATAAAGCCTTGAGGAAATGAGTTTGCAAGTTGAGGGATAATTAAGAAATGAATAATGTTTTTCTTTGTGATCGTTGAGCGAAGTAGACGTAAAAAAAAAAAGGATTTGATGAATGATAGCATTCTTTTAAACTTACAGATTATCTTAATTCATAAAATTTAAAAAAGCCCAAACAATTTCTCGTTTGGGCTTTCCAACTATTAATCAACTTTACTAACACTATTATAAATCTCCATTTATAATAATTACTATTAATCTTATTACTATAGACGTAATAACTCTTGTTATATTACAATTGATAATGAGTTTAACTCGCATTTAACAAAAAAACAAAAACCCGAAACTTGCGTTTCGGGTTTTCTCAATTTAATAGTCGATTACTAACACTAACCATTAACATTTTTTTTCAACTATTAAATATGTCTTTAAAACATGCCGCCACCTTCTTTAACGTCATTATCACGTTGTTTACGAGATTTTGCTCTGTATTTTCCACCTCCAAAACGGTATGATAAACGTCCAGATATTTGTTGACTTTCCCAGTTAAATCTCCCTTGTTGTGCATAAGGTCTTTGTCCATCGAACTGTGCATACATGGTATTAAAAATATCATTGTAACTTAAGCTAAAGCTAGCTCTATTATCTTCAAGAAAACTATAACGCATACCTAAGTTAACCATAAGCATATCGTTCATTTCAAATTGAATATTTTTATTTTTTGCTCTGTACATTCCAAAAGCAGAAAAACTTAAACTGTTACTCACTTTAAAATTGTTAAACGCTCTTAAGTTCCAAGCAACGTTATCTACTTCAACAGTATTTAAAACAATGTCTTGGTTTACATCAAACGATTCTGCAAGACTTTTTTGAGTTTGCGAAAACAAATCGAAACTCGCGTTAATACTCCACCATTTTGTTGGTCTGTAATTCGATGATAATTCAATACCAAAAGCGGTTGTATTATCAAAATTCAAATTGGTAAAGATTAAGCGATTAACATCTGTTCTGTCAATTAAAATAGCTTGTTGAATTTCGTCTTCAATAATTCTGTAAAAAACACCAGCTGTTATGCTACCTTTTTCTAGTTGTCTTGTGTAATTAGCTTCAACAGAATTGGTGAATTGTGGTCTTAATTCTTGATTTCCAAATTCGGAAATTAAAGGTGTACTCCAATTAGGTAAAGGATTTACTTGTCCAATTCCTGGTCTATCAATTCTTCTACTATAACTAAACTGGTACGAGTTTTTATCTGAAGCAGAATAGGTAACAAAAGCAGAAGGATACAATTCAAAATAATTGTTTTCAAAAGGAATAACCAACTCTTCTGCTGAAGCTAAATCTTTTTTAAAGGCATCAGAATCTACATTAACCGTTTCTGCTCTTACGCCTACTTGGTAACTCCATTTTTCTAATGTTTTGCCATAAGTAGCATAAGCCGAATAGATATCTCTTGCATAATCAAAGTTGGTCGTTGTTGGAATATAATCTCCAGATTCATTCTGTTCACGTGCATCAGATTCGTAAAAAATATTAGTGTCAAATAAACGTGCTTCCAAACCTAATTCTAATTTGGCAGACTCAGATAATGGATTAACATAATCTAAATTAACGGTTGTACTCTTTCTATCAGTGTCTGTGTCTTCTATGAAATTTGGACGTTGAGAACTTAAAAATAGATTGTTGGTGTCACCAATACCTTCATAAGTATTATAATCAACTTCAAGTTCTATATTGTGACCTTCATCGTTAAAATCGTGCTTATAATTAAAGTTATATTGTTGCGAATCGTTTTCAGTATTGGCTTCAGCATATTGCTCTTCCAAAAGCGCTGAATCGTTTAAATAAGCAATGGCAGAGTTCGAATTGTTTTTGCCATCAAATATATTCTGATTCGTAAAAACTGAAATTGTATTCTTATCATTTAAGTAAAAATCGAGCCCTATTTTAAATAAATGAGATTTATTATTATTTAATATGTCAAAGTTTTGCTCTATGTTTTGTTCGGTTCTATTGATATAACCGTTGTTAACATTTTTTGAAATATTATTACTGTAAGAACCGTATAAATTGAATTTTCCGTTTCGGTAATTGGCATCAATAGAGCTATTAAATTTAGGTTCAATATCATAGGCTAAACCCACATTAATATTTCCATTAAAGCCAATTTGTGTGTTTTTATGAAGAACAATATTTATAAAACCACTCATGCCTTCAGGATTGTATTTTGCAGAAGGATTGGTAATTAACTCAATACTTTTAATTGATGTTGAAGGAATTTGTTTTAATAACTGATCTGCAGGAATGTTAGATAGTTTTCCGTCGACCATAACACGTACATTCTGGTTACCACGTAAACTAATAGCTCCAGATTGCTGATCTACACTAACAGAAGGTAGGTTATTCATAATCTCGCTTGCATTGGCTCCAGCCGTTTGTAAATCCTTACCAATGGTAATTACTTTTCGATCTACTTTTTGCTGAATGGTAGACACATCGGCAACGATAGTTACTTCATCTAAACCTGTAGATTCTTCTTCGAGTTTAATATCTCCAAGATTCACTTTGTAATTACCTTTTCCTAAAGTTACATTCTTATCTATGGTTTTAAAACCGACAAATTGAATAGAAACAATAACAGTACCTTCAGGAATGTTCTCAATACCAAAAGTACCATTGCTATTAGTAATGCCACCAGTAATAATTTTATTGGCAACGTCTTTAATAACAATATTTACATAGGGTAAAGGTTCGTTGAGCTCTGCATCTATAACACGTCCAGAAATAGAACCGCTTTTTATGTCAGAATTAGAGTTGGGTTGTGCACTTAAAATGGTTGATGACACCATAATAAGCATTAAAAGTAAATGCTTCATTTTTGATTGATTATTTTGATTGATTTTATAGTTTGTTATTAAGTAGACGACTATATTTATATTATGTTACTCATATAATTTTACTTAACATTTTTTTAACATTATGAAAAAAACAACATTAGTTATCGGAGCCTCATTAAAAACAGAACGTTATTCTAATAAGGCCATTAAAAAGCTACGTTATTTTAAGCATAGCGTAAAAGCAATTGGTTTAAGAAAAGGTGAGGTTGAAGATGTATCTATCGATACAGAATTAATGCCTTATAAAGCTATAGATACTGTAACACTTTATCTTAATCCGCAACGTCAAGAATCCTATTACGACTATATTATTGGTTTAAATCCAAGGCGTGTTATTTTTAATCCTGGTACAGAAAATCCTGAATTTTATAATCTGTTAAAACAGAATTCTATTGCTTTTGAGGTGGCGTGTACGTTGGTATTATTAAGTACTAATCAATATTAAGACTTCTTTTTTATTAGGAACAAACCTAAAAACATCAAGAGGCCATTAACGATTAATATCTCGAAACCGATTTCATAGCCATTAAATAATTCTTTAGAATACATATTTAAAACATAGGATAAGATTGGAGCTGCAATTGCAATAATCCAAACAAACTTATCTTTAATTTGTGATTTGGTTATTAATCCAAAGGCGAATAATCCAAGTAAAGGTCCATAAGTGTAGCCTGCAGCTTTAAATAGTTCCCAAATTACAGAGACATCTTTAAAGATTAAATCGAATAATAAGATAACCAAAACAAGTACAGCACTAAAGCCAACATGAACACGCTTTCTTAAGCCTTTTCTTTTGGTTTCGGGTTTGTTTTCAATATCTAAAATATCAAAACAAAACGATGTTGTTAAAGAGGTTAAAGCAGAATCTGCACTAGAATAAGCTGCAGCAATTAAACCTAATAAAAAGAATGCTGAGGTTATAATGCCTATTTCTGGAAGCATAGCAATTGTTGCAAAAAGATCATCTTTTGAAGCTGTAATTCCATTGGCAGCAGCATATTGGGTTAACATTAGTCCAAGTACTAAGAACAAGAGGTTTACAAAAATTAACACAATACTAAAGGTTATCATGTTTTTCTGAGCATCTTTTAAATTACGACAGGTTAGGTTTTTCTGCATCATATCCTGGTCTAATCCAGTCATGGTTATGGTGATAAAAATCCCTGACAAGAAACTTTTCCAAAAGTATTGCGAATCATTAACGTCATCAAAGAAGAACACTTTACTAAGGTTGCTTTCTTGAGTGTAAGTAATAACTTCGCCAATGCTATGTAAGTCTAAAGCCGAAGCCAAAAACACGATGGTAACAACCACAGAAACCAACATAAATAAAGTCTGAAGTGTATCTGTAAATATGATTGTTTTTATACCACCTTTAAAAGTATATAACCAAATTAGTGCAATGGTAATGATTACAGTGATAGCAAAAGGAATATCAAAAAGATCAAAGACAAGAAGCTGTAATACTTTAGCCACTAAAAACAAACGAAATGCAGCTCCAACGGTTCTAGAAATTAGGAATGCTACAGAACCTGTTTTGTAACTTACAATGCCAAAACGATCTCTTAAATACGTGTAAATAGAGGTGAGGTTTAGTTTATAATAAAGCGGTAATAATGCATAGGCAATTATCAAATACCCAAAAAAGTAACCAAAAACCACTTGTAAATATCCAAATTGCTTAGCTTCAATAGCACCAGGAACCGAAATAAAAGTGACACCAGATAGTGAAGCGCCAATCATTCCAAAAGCCACCAAATACCATGGAGCAGATTTATTAGCTTTAAAAAAAGCGGCATTAGAATCTTCTTTTCCAGTGAAATAAGAGATTAAAATAAGCAATCCAAAGTAACATACAATTAGTAGAAGTATTGATGTTGGCGACATGATAATTACGTTTTAGTATAATTTATGAAAGTAATGCATTTGAAAAAAAAGAGTGCCTTAAAACAGAATTAATTATTAAAAACTATCTCATAAATGATAATTTGCTCTAGAATAGTCTTTTAAAACGATCACTTTTTTATATACAAAAATCTGTACCTTCGCGCCCATGGAATTTTCATCAAAACTTTTAGAAAACGCAGTTAATGAAATGTCGCAATTACCAGGGATTGGTAAGCGTACAGCTTTGCGTTTGGTATTGCATTTATTGCGTCAGCCTGAAAATCAAACGTTTCAGTTGGCTAATGCATTGTCAAAAGTAAGGTCAGAAATTAATTTTTGTAAATCTTGTCATAATATTAGTGATAAGGTTATTTGTGAAATTTGCGAAAATCCAAACCGAAATAGCGAATTAATTTGTGTCGTTGAAGATATCAGAGATGTCATGGCTGTAGAAAACACGAGTTCTTTTAAAGGCTTATATCATGTTTTAGGAGGGAAAATATCTCCTATGGATGGAATTGGACCTCAAGATTTACAGATTAATTCGTTAGTTGAAAAAGTAAAAATGGGTAAAGTAAAAGAATTAATTTTTGCTATGAGTCCAACGATGGAAGGAGATACAACGAATTTTTATATTTTTAGGCAGCTAGAAGGTTACAACGTAACAACCTCTACCATTGCAAGAGGAGTCGCAGCTGGTAACGAATTAGAATACACTGACGAAATAACCTTAGGTAGAAGTATTATAGATCGTGTGCCTTTTGAAGCATCATTAAAATCTTAGTGCTGTCGTGAAACTCTCTGTAATTATACTCAACTACAATGTTCGAGATTTTTTAGAATTATGTCTAAAAAGTGTCCAAACTGCTATTGCTACCCTTGATGCAGAAATTATTGTGATAGACAATAATTCGCAAGATGATAGTTGTGCTATGGTAAAAGACATGTTTCCTTCTGTAAAACTTATAGAAAATAAAGATAATTCAGGGTTTTCAAAAGGAAATAATATTGGTGTCGGTCAAGCTAAAGGAGAATATTTGTGTATTCTTAATCCAGATACGGTTGTAGCTGAAGACACATTTACTAAACTTTTAAAGTTTACAGAAAGCAAATCCAATCTTGGTATTGTTGGTTGCCAACTTATAGACGGAAAAGGTAAATTTCTTCCAGAAAGTAAACGTAATGTGCCAACACCTAAAGTATCCTTAAAGAAAGTGTTAGGGAATGATAACGATTATTATGCCAACCAACTTCAAATTGAAAGTTCTGGTAAAGTAGATATTTTAGTCGGAGCATTTATGTGGCTAAAAAAAGACGTTTACCAAGCTGTTGGAGGTTTTGATGAAGCTTACTTTATGTATGGAGAAGATATAGATTTATCCTATAAAGTTAAAAAAGCAGGTTACGATAATTATTATTTTGGAGATACAACAGTTATTCATTTTAAAGGGGAAAGTACTTTAAAAGATGCTAAATATGCCAAACGGTTTTATGGAGCTATGCAGATCTTTTATAAAACACATTTTAAACGTAATTTAGTATTTAATGCAATAGTTTGGTTAGGTATTAAAATGGCTTACCTCATTCGTAATACCAAAGATGATGTGGTTGTAAAGCAAAACAAAACCTATTTATATTCAACCGTTCCGGATCAAGATTTATTAAAGCAATTGGTGAAACCTATCATAATTAAAAATTCTATTCAAGAAGAAATTGAAAGTAACAGTGTTGTAGTTTATGATTTTAACATGTTGAAATCGAGTACTGTGATCTCAGATATGAAACAAAAATCGAAGCAAGAAAATATTGTGTTTCGATTTCTTCCAAAAAACAGTAAATTTATCATCGGAAGCGATAGTGCTATTAATAGAGGTGAAGTGTTACACTTTTAATATGATTTTATTGAATAAAATTCAGTAAAACATCTATTTTTTTAGTAATTTTGCACGCGATTAGCAAATAACGACCTACAATTTAAAGATATGGCAAAGTTTGAACTTAAGTTACCTAAAATGGGAGAAAGTGTTGCAGAAGCAACTATAACCTCATGGCTTAAAGATGTTGGCGATACAATAGAAGAGGATGAAGCTGTTCTAGAAATAGCAACAGACAAAGTAGATAGTGAAGTTCCAAGTGAAGTAGAAGGTGTTTTAGTTGAAAAACTATTTAACGTTGACGATGTTGTACAAGTTGGACAAACGATAGCAATCATTGAAACTGAAGGAGGTAATGTTGTAGAAGTTAAAGCTACTGCTGCAGAACCAGAAACTGTTGCAGAGCCTGTTGCTCCTAAAGTTGTAGCAGATGTAGCACAAACTGTTGTTGCTGCAAAAGCATCAGTAGAACCCGTTGTGTCTACTGAAGATCGTTTTTATTCTCCATTAGTAAAAAATATAGCAAAACAAGAAGGTATTTCTCAAGCCGAATTAGATACTATATCTGGTTCAGGTAAGGATAATCGCGTGACTAAAAATGATATTAAAGCCTATTTAGAATCTCGTAGTTCTGCACCAAGTCCTGTTCATAAAACAGAGCCTATTTCAGCAACTAAATCTGAAGATACGATGAAGCTTGATGCTGAGCGTCGTCAAAATTCGATAGAAACATCTAAAAAAGATATAGCTCCAGCTCAAGAAAAACCAAAATCAGAGAAGCCTACTGAAAAGCCAGTTACAATTTCTGGTGGTGATGAGGTTATTGAAATGACCAGAATGGGGAAACTCATTTCAAAATATATGGTAGATTCGGTACAGACGTCTGCACACGTTCAATCGTTTATTGAAGCTGATGTTACTAATATTTGGAATTGGAGAAAGAAAGTTAAGGATGGCTTTATGAAACGTGAAGGTGAGAATCTAACCTTTACACCAATTTTTATGGAGGCTATTACTAAAGCTTTAAAAGACTTCCCAATGATGAATATTTCTGTTCAAGGAGATAAAATCATAAAAAAGAAAGCCATTAATGTTGGTATGGCAGCAGCTTTACCAGATGGTAATTTAATTGTTCCTGTAATTAAAAATGCAGATCAACTTAATTTATATGGCATGGTAAAACGTGTTAATGATTTAGCTAATAGAGCTCGATTAGGAAAATTAAGTCCAGATGATATTCAAGGCGGAACTTATACAGTGACCAACGTTGGTACGTTTGGCAGCATTATGGGAACACCAATTATTAACCAACCACAAGTTGGGATATTAGCATTAGGTGCTATTAGAAAAACACCTGCTGTTATTGAAGGACCAGAAGGAGATTATATAGGTATACGTTTTAAAATGTACTTGTCGCATTCTTACGATCATAGAGTCGTTAATGGAGCACTTGGCGGACAATTTGTGAAAGCCGTTAAAGATTATTTAGAAGATTGGGATTCTGATCGTGAAATATAATTTAAGCTTAAGTAGTTAAGTTTTATGACATACAATTTATAAAAGCACAGTTTAAATACTGTGCTTTTTTTATGAATAAATTTTATTTCATATTAATTCTTCTCGTTTTAATAAATTATCTGGTTAAAATTTTTAGAATAAACCGTTAGTTATGAGATTGATTTCATTGTACTTGTGTGAAGTTTTAGAAATGTCACGTCCCCAAAAAAAGAAATAAATAACATTCATCCATCGCATCGCACGCAATTATCTACACTTATGGTTTTTTATGAAAATTTTAAAATAGAGCAATTAAAAACCAGAATGGCTCTTAATTTTTTTAAATAAACTTATTTTTATATCATCTTAAAATAAGAGAGTATTAAATACTGCAAGGTTTAATGATTAATAAGTTTTACAGTAAGAAAAATCGTTTTAACAAACGTTTTAAATAAAAGCATTTATGACAAATAATATAATTATAGAAAATCAATATAAAAGAACAAGTCTATTTGAAAAAGATAATGTGAATTATCTGGTTCACGTTTTAAAACGTTTTAATACTGTTCCTAAATTAAATAACATTAATATAATTACCTCTACTACTGAGCCAGATGTATTTAAAATTGTACCAAACAAATCCATCATAATAGGAGCTTTATATTTGAAAAATCCGGTATTAGCTCTAGTTTATTTGAGGTATGGTATTGAATGGCAACTTTGGTATAAAGCATTAGGTAATAAAAAAGATGATGTTGCTTTATGTGATATTGCAGCATTTAGAGTCACTCGAATATTTTATAAATTATTACCTAAAGAGGACAAAGAAAAATTAGAATCTGTCAACCATATATTAATTGATTTAATTAAAAAAGGTGAAGATATAAGTGCTGAAGCTTTACTGAAGTTTGAAGAATTACAAGATTTTCATGGTTTAAAAAATACCAACAAAGAATTTAAAGCATCTTGGAAACCAATTGTAGAAAATTTAGCAAAACCAACAGAGTATTTGTTAATGGATGGAGGTGATTTAAGATTAAATATAGATGAAGTTGCACTGTTAAATAAATATGGTTGCAGACCATTTCCTAGGCCAGATGCTTTTACTTTCGCTTCATCAACAGCGACAAGTGTTTCTAATTATGCCTTTGATAAGACAGATAAAGTTAGAAGTATTTTAATTAAAAATAGTTTAAAGAATGGTTTTCAATCTACAACCAATGCCTTTTCTGAATCTTTAAAAAATAACTTAAAAAGTATATTTAATTTAAACGAAGAGAGTGAAATAATTTTTTCTCCATCGGGAACTGATGCATCACTTCAAATTGCAGGTATTACTCAAATTATTACAGATAAAGACATTGCGCATATTTTGGTGGCATCCGATGAAACCGGGAGTGGTGTGGCTGCAGCATTAAAAGGTTGTCATTTTGAAAATACTACAGCACTCAATTACCCAATTAAAAAAGGAGATAGAATTGAAGGTTTTAGAGATGTTGAATTGATTAAAGTACCTTTAAGAGATGAAAAAGGTGAGTTAAAACTGGCATCTCAGTTAGATTCAGAAGTCTTTAATGCCATTTTAAAAACTAGTGAATCTGGTAAACAGATTGTTCTTCATGTTATGGATCATTCAAAATTAGGTTATCAATCACCTAGTAAGGATATGATGGAAAAAATAAATAATCTTAACAATATCTCAATACAAGTTGTTATTGATGCAGCTCAGTTTAGGTTAGATCCTCAAGACATACAAGATAGTTTAAACAGAGGGCATATTGTAAGTATTACTGGGAGTAAATATTTTACTGGTCCTCCATATTGTGGAGCATTAATTTTTCCTAAAACTATTAGTAACCAAATTTTTGATGTAAAAACCACTTTGCCTAAAGGATTAAATAATTATTACAATCATTCAGATTGGCCAACAACATGGTCGTGTTCAAATGAATTATCTGATGGATTTAATTATGGCTCTTACATGCGTTGGAATGCTGCCATAGTTGAAATGGATAGGTATTTTAAAACCCCAATTCTTTACAGAAATATGGGTATTGAAATGTTCTGTAATTTTGTTGAAGACTCTGTAAAAGATGCTTCCTTTTTAGAGCCATTATATGGAGATGAAGCAAAAACAAATTGCTCTAATAGTAAAGGGTTTGGATTGAGAAATATTCGTACCATTTTTCCGTTTTTCATTGTTAATAACGGCAAGGTGTTGTCTATAGATCAGGTTAAAAAACTCTACGTATTATTAAATTCTGATATATCTGAGCATTTTCAAGGTTCTCCATTAGAAATAATTAGACTTGCAGGACAAAAGTGTCATATTGGGCAAGCTGTTAATGTAAAATATAGTAATGATATTCAGAGTGCTATTTTAAGAATTAGTTTGGGTGCTAGGATTATTTCCGAAAGTTGGGTTAATAGAGATATTAGCTTATTTTTTAGAAATATAGAAATGCAAATGAGCCAAATCACAGTAATCATAAAGAAAATTGAATTGATTCTTAATTATCCAGAATTATTGGATTAGTAAATCTTATTAATAATAAAATAATCGATTTTCAAGATTTATCTTAATTTTTTCATTTGATTTAATATCATATCTGATAAAAATAAATGCTTATTTCAATCAATCAATCAATCAATCAATCAATCAATCAATCAAATAGTATGAATTTAATCTAAAATATATTATGTTTATAGGACTAAACCTATTAAGTCATGAATAAATTCGTTTTTAGCCTTTTACTTATTCTTTTAGTTACACTTCAAAGCTGTAATGATGATGATATAAGAACAGAAACAATTGATGAGATTTCTGAAATTGAAAAAGATCTCATTTTCCAAACAGAAAATTTTGGTGAATCAATAAACGCAGATTTTTTAGGAATAATTTCTGATGAGGAAGGTGAACCATTGGCTAACGTGCAAATTACAATAGGGAATTCTAATGCCACTACAGATATTAATGGTGTTTTTTTATTAAATAACGCTTCGGTATTTGAGAAATTCGCGTACATAAAGGCTGAAAAAGAAGGTTATATAGATGGGTCAAGAGTTGTAATTCCAAAAGCTAATGGTATTAGTAAGATAAATATCGTTTTATTAAAAAAAGAGGTAACGGCAAGAGTGAGTAGTGGTATGCCATCAGAAGTCTCTTTGCCTAACGGAGCTCAGGTAGACTTTAGTGGTGATTTTATAACATCTCAAGGAGATTCGTATGATGGAGATGTTGATGTCATATTAAATTATCTAGATCCATCAATAAGGAGTACATTTTTAGAAATGCCAGGTCGATTATTTGCACAAACAGAAACAAATGATGCTAGAATTCTTGAAACATATGGAATGATTTCTGTTAAACTGTTTTCTCCTTCAGGTGAGGTTTTAAATATAGATGAAAATAGTCCATCAACGATATATTTACCTGTGGTGCCTAACCAAACAGGTATTGCGCCAGATACTATTCCACTATGGTATTTTAATGAAGTACAAGGTTATTGGAAGGAAGAAGGAGAAGCTATTAAAACTAATAATAAATATATAGGTACAGTAACTCATTTTTCTTGGTGGAACTGTGATCTTCCATTAGATTTTGTAGAATTATGTTTTTCTATTGATTCTGATAGTAGTGCGGCAAGTACTCTTTATTACGTGTCTATTGAGCGTGTAAGTAATAATCAAGTAATTTATTCAGGGAATATAATTTCTGAGGATTCTGAGTGTGGATTAATACCAAAAAATGAAGAGCTTTTAATATCAATTTATGGTGTTTCTGGATCTTGTAATAATCAATTGATACATTCTGAGACGTTTGGTGGCTATGCCACGGAAGCTAGTTTGAATGTTTCTTTCACTGAGGAGTATACCACAACATCGCTTACAGGTGTAGCAACTAATTGCGATGGTAACCCTCTAACTAATGGATATATTTATATAGACGAGCTAAATATATTTAGTATTACAGATGGAATAATTGATATAGGTATTGTGACTTGTTCAACAACAGAAATGATCACCGTTATGGTATTTGATTATGATACTAATCAATGGGCAGTTGCAGAGGATGTATTATTAGATAGCCAAGAGGTGAATTTAGGAATGTTGAATACTTGTGGTGATACAGGAGGTACATTTAATGGAGATGTAACTTTGTTAAATCAAAATGAGGTAAATAATTTTGGAATATTTGGCTATGCAAATATCAATGGCAGTTTGAAAATTGGTGTATATGATACAGCGTCCAATATTGTTGATTTAACACCATTATCTCATCTAGAAAATATTGATGGTGCCTTGACAATCGAAAATAATCCTAACTTACAAAATCTTGATGGATTTAATAGTTTAATATCGGTTGAAGAACTTCGTATAGATGTTAATTCGTCATTAGCTTCAATTACATCATTAGATAATTTAGTAGAGGTAGGAAATATATATATATCTTCAAATGAATTACTTAATTCATTGAATGGATTAAACGGAATTATAAATGCAAGTAATGTTTTCGTTGATAATAACAATTCATTAATATCATTAGCTGGTTTGGAGTCACTTACATCTGCGTATGATGTTACTATTCGAAATAACGCTATATTAAATTCAATTTATGAACTTAGTAGTTTATCGGTTGCAAATAGAATAGAAATTTATGAACAACCGTTGTTGGCATCACTAGAAGGATTAAATCAAATTACAGATTTAAACAGGTTAAGAATTAGTTATAATGACGCACTTACAGATCTTTCTGGTTTAGATAATTTATCGTCTGTTTATCTATTTTTTATTGGTGGTAATGATGCATTAAGTAGTTTAAATGGCTTAGATAATTTAATTAATGTAACAGGTGTTAATATTGGTAGAGATTTGGATTTTGATGTTATGAATATTGCTCCAAATCAAAATTTAGTAGATTTTTGTGCACTACAAAATTTATTTATTAACGGTACTTACCAAGAAGAAAGTTCAGGACCATTTTCAATATATGGAGTATACATTGAAGATAATTCTTTTGATCCTACAGTACAAGATATTGTTAGTGGTAATTGTAGCCTGTAGTAAGGGGTGTTATAGTCTTTGTTCACTTACTTAATATGAGTAGGTTTATCAAATCTATTTTTTAGGTTTTAGGGACTAATTCAGTCTCCTTTATTTCTATTATTTACCTTTGTGTAAATTATAAGTTTATGCGATCTAACTTATTTGTAATCTTGCTTTTATTCAATTTAGAAAAGATACAAATTCTTTGATGGTCTTTGTTTTGTTGTATTATAAATACAATAGTACTTTTAGTACTTTGATTTATTAATCGTGTTTAGGCTTAGAAACAAGGTTAGAGGCAAGTGTGTTTAAAAATTCGTTCACTTTATAAGGCTTTACAATAGAATCATCAAATTGTGCACCTTTAAAGCGGTCGTCTTGTTCGTCTTGTGTTACAGCTGTTAATGCAATAACAACAGTAGGTTTTTGTAGGTCTCGGATTATTTTAGTCGCATCAATGCCATCCATAATAGGCATATGAACATCCATTAACACCAAATCATAATCAGTTAGCATAATTTTATCTATACCTTCTTGACCATTAGTGGCAACGTCTACGAGTATTTCGTGACTTTCCAATGTCTTTTTTGTCACTAAAAGGTTAATTTTATTATCATCTACAACTAAGACTTTTTTGCCGCGAAGCAAGTCTGTAGAGATTTTATCTTGAACATCCTCATTGGAACGCTCTCGTTTTGAAATTCCAAACGCTATTTCAAAAAAGAAATTTGAGCCTTCATCTACAACACTTTCTAGTTGTATGTTAGATTTCATATCGATAAGTAATTTTTGAACAATTGTAAGTCCTAAACCGGATCCTTGAAAATCTCCTTGGTTTTTAAGTTGTCCAAATTCTTCAAATATTTTTTGTTGATCAGCTAAAGGAATTCCTTGTCCATTATCTATAACTTCAAACTTAAGTTTTGATTCGTTTTCTGTGATTTCGATAATAGACACACAAAGTTCCACTTTACCATGGTGAGTAAACTTTAATGCATTACCTAATAAATTAATGAGAACTTGAGACATTTTAGTTTGGTCTCCTTTTAGCCATTTCGGAATTTTAGGATCAATAGTTATAATAAGTTGGTTATTAGTTTGTCTGGTTAAGTATTCTAAAGACTCTTTTATGTTATGAAGAAAGTCATTAAGGTGAAATGATTTTGATTTAAATTTTATTTTTTCATCAGAATCCATTTTGTTTAAAGTCAATACATCGTTTACAAGGTTTAGTAAATAGTCTGCAGAAAATTTTAAAGATTGTAATTCGGTTTTATGAGATATAAGGTTTTTATCATTATTAAGCACAGTACTTAGGCCTATAATACCATATAGCGGAGTACGAAGTTCATGGCTCATGGTAGATAAAAATCGTGATTTAGCTTCCGCTAATTTTTCGGATTTTAGTTTGGCAGCTAAGTACTCTTCATTCTTTTTCTTTAATTCAATATTTAATTTTCTTCTATTTTTAGTCACCTTTAGTAAGTTGGCCAAGAGAACTAAAAGTAAGAGGGTTACTAAAATGCTTATGACTAAGATATTTTTTTGTGATGCCGCTTTTTCTATTATCACCTCATTTCTGAGTTCTTCATTTTTAAGTTCTTCTTTTATTTTAGCATTTTTAAGCGTATTAGTCAGGTTATCTGCCGACTTTTGAATTTCTACTTTACTCTGTTCAACAGAAAGGCTATCTTTTATTTTGTTAATATCATAGGCCTTTTTATAATCGCCTGTTTGAGCAAGGCATTCAATATAACCATTATATGCTTTTTTTAATATATCTAAACTATTGGTTTCTTTAGATAATAAAATAGCTTGTTGGTAAAAACCTTTAGCTAAATCGTAATCTTTTTTTTCATATGCATATTGAGCTTTGTATGCGTTAAGGCCTGCAAGCCCAGTCTTAAAATGTTCTGGTGCATATAATTCTGCTGCATCGAGATATGGTTTGGCTTGTTCATGTAGATTAAAGTGGTCAAAATAGATTTGAGCTATATTATGATTAAGGAGAAAAAGAGCGAGGTCATTGTTGTCTTCTTCAGCAAGCGGTATAGCTTTCTTAAAAGCACTTATAGCTTGGTCTGGTTCTCCAAAAGCGTAATAAATATTCCCAATATCAATCTGTGCGCCTATTAAAGATCTATTATCGTTTAGTTTTCTTGCTAATTGAATGTTTTTTCTAGCATAATCTAGTGACTTTAGAGAGTCGTTTAAGTTGAGATAAGAATTTGCTAAGAAACTGCGAATTTTACTAATTTCATCATTTAGTTTATTACTTTTTGCAATTTCTAATATGTCGTTTGCTTTAATAATAACAGAACTGTAATCTTCTTTGTAATAATCAGCTCTCATAAGCTCACTTACAGAATCTAAATAAAGTTTTATTTCGTTGTCTTCAGAAGGTATTGGATTATTAGTGGAGCTATTATTTTGTTGTGCATTAAGTGCAAAAAAATGTAGAAAAAAAACTAAATATATGAGGTGTATTCGCATGGAAATCGACAATATGTAAGAATATATGTCAAATTACTAAAAAAAATGTGATGAGAGTTCTTTTTTATAGCTAATATTTTAAGGATAATGAATTTAGTCGTTTTCAATATCGTTTTTAGTAAAACAGGGTGTTGGTTCTACACAGTATTTTAAGCTTTTAATAGGTTTAGGTTTTTGATGTTGTTAGTTTTAGATTGGTCAAACATTAAATTTTAAAAGACTACATGAGCTTTTTTATTCTAATTAAGGCTTTTCTACATATTCTATTTATCTTTGATTTTCAAAATAAAAACAATGCAACTCAATCTAACAAAGCCAATCTGTTTTTTCGATTTAGAAACTACAGGAATTAATGTTTCAAAAGACAGAATCGTAGAAATTTCAATTCTTAAAGTCTATCCAAATGGAAAAGAAGAAACCAAAACTTGGGTGGTAAACCCAGAAATGCCAATTCCGGCAGAAGTTACTGCAATTCATGGAATTTCAGATGCAGATGTTGCAGACAAGCCTACATTCAAAGAATTATCTAAGGAAGTGCATAACATGATAAAAGATTCTGATTTAGGAGGTTTTAATTCTAATCGTTTCGATATTCCATTATTGGCAGAAGAATTATTGCGCGCAGATGTAGATTTTGATATGAAAAATAGTCAATCTATTGATGTACAAACTATTTTTCATAAAATGGAACAACGTACCTTGGTTGCTGCTTATAAATTTTATTGCGATAAAAGTTTAGAGGATGCACACAGTGCAGAAGCAGATACAAAAGCAACTTACGAAGTTTTAAAAGCACAATTAGATCGTTATGAGGATTTGGAAAACGACACTAAGTTTTTAGCTGAATTCAGTTCGCGTAAAAAGTTTGCAGATTTTGCAGGTTTTTTAATTTTTAATAAAGAAGATGAAGAATGTTTTTCATTTGGAAAGCATAAAGGAAAACGAGTCGTAGACGTTTTAGAAAAAGAACCAGGTTATTTTGGATGGTTACTTAATGCAGATTTCCCTTTATATACCAAGAAGGTTCTTACGGCTATTAAGCTTCGTCAATTTAATAACAAGTTGAGTTAATTGTCATTCCTGCGAAGGCAGGGATCCATAATATAAAATAAAGATCAAATTAATAAGATTCCTGCCTTTGCAGGAATGACAGAAATATGAAACTAATCTGCATAGGTCGTAATTATACTGACCACATTAAAGAACTCGAAAACGAAAAACCAACAGATCCTGTGGTGTTTTTAAAACCAGACACAGCAATTTTGTTAAAGAAACAGCCGTTTTTTATACCTGATTTTTCAGATGATGTACACTATGAAGTTGAAGTTTTAGTGAAAATCAACAAAGTTGGGAAGCATATAGATAGAAAATTTGCACATAAATATTATGATGAAGTTGGACTAGGAATAGACTTTACAGCACGAGACCTTCAGGCTCAGTTAAAAGGAAAAGGTCTTCCTTGGGAAAAAGCAAAAGCCTTTGATGGTGCTGCAGTAATAGGTAGATGGTTACCAAAAACTGATTTTGAAAATATTGATAAAATCAATTTTAGTTTAAAGAAAAATGATACGTTAGTTCAAAAAGGAAATACAGAGTTGATGTTATGGAAAATTGATGAACTTATAGAATATGTGTCAAAATATTTCACTTTAAAAATTGGAGACATTATATTTACAGGCACACCAGCAGGAGTTGGTAAAGTTTTTGCAAACGATCAATTAATAGGATATCTTGAAGACCAAGAAATGTTTTCAATAAAAATAAAATAAATGTCAAAACATTATCAATTACATCGCGTACGTGAAATGGCAGAAGGCGACGAGGATTTTATCTCAGCTATTGCAGCTGCTTTCTTAGAAGAAGTACCAGAAGATGCGGCACGATTAAAAAAAGCAGTCCCAGAATTAGATTATAAAGAAGTTTATCAGGCGGCTCACAAAATGAAACCAACTGTAGATTTATTTGAATTGGGTGTTTTAGATACACTAATAGAGGTTCAAGATTGGGGAAAGTTTGAGCAGACTGATAAAAATGTAGACCAACAACTTCAGATAGTTTTAACTGCAGTAGAGAATGCTGTTAATGAGATTAAAACCGATTTTGGTCTGTAATGCAAGCAGAAATTATTACTATAGGAGATGAAATTCTCATTGGTCAAATTGTAGATACAAATTCCGCATTTTTAGGTAAAGAATTTAATAAGTACGGTATTTCTATATATCAGATTACCTCAGTTCAAGATGATAAAGCTCATATTCTTAAAGCTTTAAAGGAAGCTGAAGAGAATGCCGATATTATTATTATTACAGGAGGATTAGGACCAACTAAAGACGATATTACTAAGCACACTATTTGCGAATATTTTAATGATACGTTAATAGAAGATAAAGCGGTATTGGCTAATGTAGAACAGATTTTTTTAAAATATAGTTCGGCTCCGCTTTTAGAAGTCAACAAACAACAAGCCTTAGTACCAACTAAAGCTGAAGTTCTTATGAATCATAATGGTACAGCACCAGGAATGTGGTTAGAGAACAATGGAAAAGTATTTGTATCGCTTCCAGGCGTACCTTTTGAAATGAAAGCATTAATTACGGAACAAGTAATTCCGAAGTTAAGAGCTAAATTCAAGTTTCCATATATAATGCACAAAACGATCTTAACTTACGGACTTGGAGAAAGTGCATTAGCAGAACGAATAGAAGCATGGGAAGACAATTTACCTAATTTTATAAAATTAGCCTATTTACCAAGTTTAGGACGTGTACGTTTACGTCTGTCTGGAAAGGCAACTGAAAAATCAATTCTAGAGAACGAAATCCAAAAGCAAGTTAAATTGCTTTTACCTCAGATTGAAGATGTTTTTGTGGGTTATGAAGAAGATGACTCTATAGAAATGATAATTGGTAAACAATTAACTGCAAAAGGCAAAACATTGGCTGTTGCAGAAAGTTGTACAGGAGGTCGTATTGCAAAATCATTTACTGAAAATGCAGGAGCATCAGCTTATTTTAAAGGAAGTGTGGTTACTTATGCAACAGAATCTAAAGTAAAAATCTTAAACGTATCAGAAAAAGATATTAAAGACCATTCTGTAGTGAGTAAAGAAGTGGCAGAAACAATGGCTAAAAACGTGCGAACACTTTTTAATAGTGATTATGGCATAAGTACTACAGGTAATGCAGGACCAGATAAAGGAGATTCAGATGCAGAAGTAGGAACCGTTTGGATTGCTATTGCAACAAAAGATAATGTGTATTCTGAAGTTTTTAATTTTGGAACTCCTCGTGAAAAAGTTATAGTAAGAGCTACAAATAAAGCTTTTGAATTACTTAAAAAAGAAATTTAACTAGCAATATTTTTTTTCTCTGAGCTGAAGATTCGTTAATACTTATTTTTTAAAAAAATAAAATAATTGCAGAACACTCGCAAGGGTTTATAAATGCTGAGAAAATCTCTTCATTTTTGAGAGAAAATATAAGTTTATTTGGGTTCAGAAAAAAAAGTATAGTTTTATGTTTGTTGAAACGTAAAGTTTTACTAAATTTGCACCCTGTTTAAAATATCCATGTTCGGATTTTAAAATCTTATTATTATAATTCTTAGGAAAATCCTAGAAACGAAATAGAATAATAAGCATTAGCAGAAAATTAATTATAGACCTAAAGAAAGAAAACAATGTCAAGAGTTTGTGAACTTACTGGGAAAAAAGCGATGGTTGGGAACAACGTTTCTCACGCAATGAATAAAACAAAACGTAGATTTGATGCTAATTTAATCAAAAAACGTTTTTACATTCCTGAAGAAGATAAGTGGGTAACATTAAAAGTTTCTACATCAGCATTAAAGACTATCAATAAAATTGGTATCGATGCAATGTTAAAAGAAGCTAGAGCAAAAGGATTTTACAAATAATAGCGTTTACGCTTAAGTCAATTTACAATGGCAAAAAGAGGAAATAGAATACAAGTTATCTTAGAGTGCACAGAGCACAAAACTTCTGGACAACCAGGAACATCAAGATATATCACAACGAAAAACAAGAAGAATACGCCAGACCGTATGGAGATTAAGAAATTTAATCCTATCCTTAAGCGTATGACAGTTCATAAAGAGATAAAATAAGAAAACATGGCAAAGAAATCAGTAGCGTCTTTACAGACAGGATCAAAACGTTTGACAAAAGCTATAAAAATGGTAAAATCTCCTAAAACTGGAGCTTACATGTTTGTAGAATCAGTAATGGCACCAGAATTTGTCAGTGACTTTTTGAATAAGAAATAATCTTTATTATAATATAGATTAACTAAACTGCTTTCATTTGAGAGCAGTTTTTTTATGTTTATATTTGAAATAGCTGATTCTTTTTAAAATCATTGTAAAATAAAATGAAGTTTTTTTATTAATTAAGTAAAGGAACATAGCATTTTTATTTCAGTTGTTTTGAATAGATATTGGTATAGTATGACAACTTAGCAGTAACTTGTTAAAGGCAAGGTTGTTGTATTATGTTTTGTGCGTTACCACGAGTAAATATGTGGTTTGGGTTTTACACGCTGTCTTTAAAGGTATTGACTCTAATTTAATTGAGTCAGTCAATTAAAAAGATGCTAGTTCAAATTTGAAATAGACATACAATGTCAATGTGTAATCCGTAATGCAACAACAAAAAGCTATAAGACAACTAACCGAACAACAAAATGAGTTTTTTTAAAAAAATATTCTCTTCAGAAAAGAAAGAAACACTAGACAAAGGACTAGAGAAATCTAAATCTTCTTTTTTTAATAAGTTAAACAAAGCCGTTGCAGGAAAATCTAAAGTCGATGATGACGTTTTAGATAATCTTGAAGAAATATTAGTAACGAGTGATGTTGGTGTAAATACAACTTTAAAGGTTATCACGCGAATTGAAGAACGAGTTGCTAAGGATAAGTATTTAGGTACTTCTGAGTTAAATAGAATCTTAAGAGAAGAAATTGCGGCCTTACTGTCAGAAACCAAATCTGGTGAAGACACAGAATATACAATTCCGGAATTACCAAAACAAGCTGACGGTTCTAAAACACCTTATGTACTTATGGTGGTTGGTGTTAATGGTGTTGGTAAAACAACGACTATTGGTAAATTAGCTTATCAGTTTAAAAAGAAAGGTTTAAACGTTGTCCTTGGTGCAGCAGATACGTTTAGAGCTGCAGCTATAGATCAGTTACAAGTTTGGGCAGACAGAGTTGATGTGCCAATGATTCGTCAAGAAATGGGATCAGATCCTGCTTCTGTAGCTTTTGATGCTTTACAATCTGGTGTGAATCAAAATGCAGATGTTATTATTATTGATACAGCAGGACGTTTACATAACAAGATTAACTTAATGAATGAGTTAACTAAAGTAAAACGTGTAATGCAAAAAGTAGTTGCTGATGCACCTCATGATGTTTTATTAGTATTAGATGGTTCTACAGGACAAAATGCTTTTGAACAAGCTAAACAATTTACTGCAGCAACTGAAGTAACGTCATTAGCAGTAACAAAGTTAGATGGTACAGCAAAAGGTGGAGTTGTAATAGGAATTAGCGATCAATTTCAAATCCCTGTAAAATATATAGGAGTGGGAGAAGGTATTGAGGATTTACAAGTCTTTAATAAATATGAGTTTGTAGATTCATTCTTCAAATAATAGAACAATCACCTCTTAATTGAATATTCTATCGCTTTAAAGTAAAGTGTCCGGAATAAGTTCTGCCATTTTCTCTTGTCACTACAAACCAATAATCAGATGTTGGCATGTCACTTCCTTTATAAGTGCCATCCCATTGAGAATTATGATTTAAGGTTTGAAGTATCTTTCCGTATCTATCAAATATGTTTATCGTTAGTTCTGGTTCTGAAGAGGAATTTTCTATAAACCAAGTATCATGATTATTATCACCATTTGGTGTAAAATATTTCGGATAATTTAATAGATATGCAACCTCTTCAATAATGCCACAACCATTTTTATCTCTAACATAAACGGTATATTCTCCAGGATCTAAACCTGAAAAAACACTACTATTTTGATAATAAATATTGTCTATTGAATATTCGTAATCACCTAAACTCAGATTTGATAAATGAACAGTAATGGAGTTGTTATGATCTGACCAATCGTTAATGGTAATATTAGATATAACAGCAGTATTGGAAAGTATAACTTCAAAACTCTTAGTAGATGAACAAATATAATTGTCATGATCTTCGGTCACAGTAACCCAATGTAGTCCTAGATTTTGGTCGGTGATAGTAATAGATTGTGATGTGTCTCCAGTGGACCATAAATAACTATCAAAACCATAACCTGCATCAATATTTATAGCATTGTATGTGGCACATATCCCAATGGAATCCTCTAGGTCGATTATTGGTGTTGCTTCTAAATTTAATATAATTTCAGCTATTTGATAGCATTGGTCAGGAGAATCTATTCTTACAAAAATTGTTAGAGTTTCAGGGTAATAATTGTAGTTTTCTGGATTTATTAATTTATCATCTTCACTATTATTCTGGGCTTCATTTAGATTTTCAAAATAACTAAATGTACAATCTTCACAGTTTACCATGTCATATTCATAAAGTGTTAAATCTATATTTTCTTCAGCGTCATTGTCGGTGTCACAAATATAGGTTTCTACATTAGTGATCATTAAACTTGGTGATACTATGCTAACTAATACAGGAAACCGTACATCACTTTCACAACCGTTAACCGTTTCTTGAGCACCATAATAGGTAGTACCATCGATTAATATTGATGTGTCTGTAATGATATTTCCATCAATTAATGAATCATACCAAATGGCAGTTGCACTGACGTTAATATTATTTACAGTGGGTTGTTGCGTTGTACAAAAAGTTTGTTCAGAATCTCCTGTTAAGGGCTCTGGTGTTTCTAGAATAGTGACCGTAAAGTTTTCTGAGGTAATTCTACACGAAATCGAATTTATATTGGTTCCATCTGCAACCGTTATACGATATAAATAAATTCCAGAATTATCAGTGTCGGTAAATGTAAATTCCGTTAACGTTTCTCCATTAATATCAACCCAAGTTTCACCTAAATCATCAGAATATTGCCATTGATATTGAGGATCTACATAACCTGAAGACACATCAGATTGAAAGGTATAGTTAACCAATTCATCTTCACAAAGTGTAATTGCACTGCTAATGTGGTTGTCTATAGAATTTATAATTGTTGGCCCACAAGGTCTAAAGGCAATATCGTCTAGAGCAATATCATTTCCTGGATGTGCACTTGGAGCCGAGTTTAATATGGTTATAATAACCGTTTCATCATTGTTTAGCGTAAAAAAGAAACCATATTGCTGCCAAATACCGGAGGAACTTTGTGAAATATCACCTGTATTATATGATCCTAATATTTCACCTCCTGGGCTACTTATTCTAAACGTAACATCGGGATGATATTGATCTGTACCTGCCGATGGATTCATAATATTCATCAACCATGCAGAAAATTCGTAAGTTGTATTAGAACAAAGTCCTGTAATAGATTTGGTATAAAAAACACCTTCGTTAGCGAGAACAGCACTATTTATGACCATCATATAGCCATTAGAGTTTCCTGTATGGTCAGTTGTTACATGCCAAGCATTAGCTTTTAATCCGCTTGTGGTATTTGATATGGTGTATTCGCCTTCGTCTAATTCTCCAGAATTGCTGTATGAAAATGCGGTGATTTCAGATCCTAAAGCACCTCCTCTAGCAGTACCAGAACCAAAGTCTATTTCAGCAACAGGATCGCCTAAGTTACCTTCACATAATTGGGCATATATTTGAATAGAGTAGCAAAAGAAAATGGTAAGTAATAGCTTATTTTTTATATGCAAAGTGTTATGTTTTTTGAATAATCCTACTTAGTTGTTTACTTTTTAGATGTATTCTTTACATAAAACTTGCGCTATAGAGGAATTTAAAATTGATAAAATATTTTATGTTTTATTGAATCAATCAATAAGCGCATTAATTTTTACCCAAAGTTCATTGTCAAAATTAGAAAGTGCAAAATTATCATCGTCGGCAGATTGTCCCATTCGTATTATTACCAGCTGTTTACTAGGAACGATATAGATTTTTTGATCATTTTTACCCAATGCTGCATACATATCACTTGGAGCATCAGGAATAAGTTCACCTGAAATTTCAAGTTGACTTTGAGGTAAGTGGTACGAAGACTTACCGTTTAACCACCATAAATAGCCATACGCTAAATTAATATCTTGAGAAGTGTTTGTGGCAGCAGACATATAATTTTCACGAAGAATTTGTTCGTCTTCCCACTTACCATTGGCATACGTTAATAAGCCAAATCTAGCCATGCTTCTCGTATTACTAAAATAAACACTTAAACCAGCAAGATCTATCCAACTCCCAGACATTCCTATTTTATCTCTAAGATTGGTATTAAAGTAATTATCCCAACTGGTATCGCTAGATTCTGCTACAATATCTTGTAATTTTACATATACATTGTGATATGCCCAGCGACTGCCTGCATCGTCAACATATTGTAAATTATTAGGTGAAACATCATCACCTAAAGTGTCATCTAAACCAGAAGTCATGGATAATAAATGTTTAGAAGTAATTAGATTTTCTTTATTCAAAGGAGCGCTTGTCCAACCCGTTCCTAAATAATCTGAAACTTTATTATTTATATCAATAAGTCCTTCTTCTTGTGCAATACCTGTAACTGCTGCTGTCAGCGTTTTTCCTGCACTTGCCCAATACCAAGATGAACTACTTGTATGATCATTGAAATAGTCTTCAACGACTATCCTTCCTTTGTGTAATATAATAAATCCTTTAGAGTTCTTTTCTTCTAAAAAGCTGAGTAGTGGAGCGTACTCATCTTCATTCCAGCTTAATTCAGACATTGACTTCGTTTCCCATTCATTAGAATTTATAGGCGGAAAATATATGTCTTCAGTTTCTGGTTCTTGAGGCTCTGTATCGTCGTTAGAAGCGCATGAAAAACTAAGTAAAAAAGATAAGATGAGACATGTAAAATAGCTGTTTTTCATAAGATTATATTTTATATAGGACACTAAAAATAAGCTAAGGTTTAATCGTTTAAATTACAAACCATAATCGAGTAATCAAATATCGTAAATCATTACGTATCTTTGCAAACTGATTTACAAAAACATGCGTACAAAAACTCTTAAGAAAAACAGAATCAACGTCATTACTTTAGGCTGTAGTAAAAATGTTTACGATAGCGAAGTGTTAATGGGACAGTTAAAAGCAAGTGGAAAGGACGTTGTCCATGAACAAGAAGGTAACGTTGTTGTTATTAATACTTGCGGTTTTATCAATAATGCCAAAGAACAAAGTGTGAACACCATTTTGGAATACATGCAGAAAAAAGAAGATGGCGAAGTCGATAAAGTTTTTGTTACAGGTTGTTTAAGTGAGCGTTACAAGCCAGATTTAGAAAAGGAAATTCCTAATGTAGATCAGTATTTTGGAACTACAGAATTACCTGGCTTATTAAAAGCATTAGGCGCCGATTATAAACATGAGTTAATTGGAGAGCGTTTAACAACGACACCAAAAAACTATGCTTATCTTAAAATTGCAGAGGGTTGCGATAGACCTTGTAGTTTTTGTGCCATTCCAATAATGAGAGGAAAACATAAAAGTACTCCTATTGAGAATTTAGTTATTGAAGCTGAAAAATTAGCCGCTAATGGTGTTAAAGAATTAATTCTTATTGCTCAAGATTTAACATATTACGGATTAGATATTTATAAAAAACGAAATCTTGCAGAGTTATTAGAAAACTTAGTTAAAGTTGAAGGTATTGAATGGATTCGTTTACACTATGCATTTCCAACAGGTTTTCCGATGGATGTTTTAGACATTATGAAGCGTGAGCCAAAGATTTGTAACTATTTAGATATTCCGTTACAACATATTTCTGATGATTTATTAAAATCGATGCGTCGTGGTACTACAAAAGATAAGACCACAAAATTGATTAATGAGTTTAGAGCAATTGTTCCTGAAATGACTATTAGAACAACACTAATTGTTGGTTATCCAGGAGAAACTGAAGCACATTTTGAAGAACTTAAGAATTGGGTTTCAGAAATGCGTTTTGAACGTTTAGGTTGTTTTACGTATTCTCACGAAGAAAATACACACGCTTATAATTTGGAAGATGATGTTCCTGAGGAAGTGAAAATGCAACGTGCTAATGACATTATGGAAATTCAATCTCAGATTTCTTGGGAATTGAATCAAGCTAAAATAGGGCAAGTCTTTAAAGTGGTTATCGACAGAAAAGAAGGTAATTATTTTGTTGGTCGTACAGAATTTGATTCTCCAGATGTTGATAATGAAGTGCGTATTGATGCTACAACAACCTATTTAAAAACTGGTGAGTTTGCCACCATTAAAGTTATAGAAGCTGAAGATTTTGATCTTTATGGAGAAGTCTTAGTCTCTTAAATAAAAGTATTTATTGAATGGTTGCTAATGTGTTTACTAGACATATTAGCAACCATTTTTTTGTTAAACGTAAATATTAAGTTTTACTACAGTTTAACCCTGACCATTTTTTACAAGTATTATGGTCTTGGAATATTTATATAAGGTTGATGGTTTTATAAAAAAAAATCGCGGTATAAACTATTACCAATTCAAAAATACCATTCCAATACCACAAGTTAAAATAATCAATCCGCTCAATAATCCCATATATTTTTCTAGCCAGCCAAACTGAAAACGCTGAATACTAAAATAACCTAGCAACACCATAAAGAGCATTGATAGTAACGTAACAGCGAGATAAACTATAATTAGAATGCTAACTTGATGAAAAGATTGCTCAGCAGTAGGATAGAATAAAAGCGGAATTAAAGGTTCGCTAGGTCCAAGAGCAAAAATAAAAAGCATTACCCAAGGTGTTACCTTAAATTTCTCGTCTGGTAAAACAGCATTGCCATCATCTTTATGTTCATAAATTAAAATATCAGCGTCATCATTAACCTCAAAATGTTTGTGTAATTTATTGCGTTTTAGACTATATAATCCCCATAGTGTATAACCAATTCCAAAAATTAATAGCAACCATGCAGCCCAATTACCACGCGTAGATTCAATAAGGTCAAATTGAATTAAAGTGTAACCAATTCCTATACCTATTAAACCAATTAAAATAGAACTTAAAACATGAGCAAAACCACACATTAACGTCCAAAATATTGTTTTTTTTAACGACCATTTTCCAGATTTAGACAAGGCTATAAACGGAAGATAATGATCAGGACCAGTTAAGGTATGAATCATACTGATGCCAATAGCAGACGTTAATAATAGAGAAAAACTATGGTCCATTAATTTTCAATTTCTAGTTTAAGTGCTTTAACAACCGTTTGTGTAATCTGAAATAAATGTTCTCCGCTATTAGCTAATAGTTTTATTATTAAACCATTTGTTGGCGCGAGTGACGTCCCAAATTCAATGTCTTCAAATTGAATTAGAATGTCGTCTGCTTTTTGTTTAATGGTTTTGACATCCAAGTTTTCGTTGATGATAAAAATACTACCACTATGAGAGAAATCTTCTAACTGACCGAGTAATGTTGGCATCTGTAATTTTGGTTGAAAGCAAATATGCTCAATAGCAACTGGGATACTATTTTGATAAATGGTTGTGCTATTTTCAAACGAATTATAATCGAAGGATTCACCATTTAGTTTTCGGCCACAACTAAATAAATCGCACCAAATTAACGTAGATCCTGTAGATAAATAAATGTCGTTTTGAGCTATGAAGTTGGAATCTTTATGCGGTACTGTTGGATGCGGTAAATATTGAAAAAATCCATTTTCGCCAACGTTAATCGTTGTGTTTTGAACAGCAGATGTTTTCATATTATAAATACGCTGATACGATTGTGTATGCAACGATAAAGCACAATTTTCTTTCACATCAATTTGAAACGTATAATGGTCGCCATCTAAAATTCCAGGTGAAGAACTCATAAGCATTAGTTCTAGACACGGTTGAGTTTTATCTTCGCGTACATCCATTACCTTAAATGGGTTGGAGGCAAAGCATTCCTTTAAATAGGTAATACCATTTCTGTTAAATGTATGGATTGCAACGGTCGATTTCATTTTAAAAGATTGGGTTCTTCAACGGTTTCAAATAGTGCGTATTTTTTAATCCAACCAATAACATCATCCAAGCCAGTGCCATCAAACAAATTGGTAAAAATAAAAGGCTTACCAACTCGCATTTTTCGTGAATCGGTTTCCATAACCCCTAAATCTGCTCTAACGTAAGGTGCTAAATCAATTTTGTTAATCACCAATAAATCACTTCTTGTTATTCCAGGACCACCTTTACGTGGAATTTTATCACCTTCTGCAACATCAATAACAAAAATGGTCAAATCTGCTAAATCAGGACTAAATGTAGCCGATAAATTATCACCTCCACTTTCAATAAATATCAATTCAACTTCTGGAAACCTGTTGGCTAATTCATCAACAGCTTCCATATTCATACTAGCGTCTTCACGAATTGCGGTATGCGGACAACCACCTGTTTCTACTCCGATAATTCTATCGGGATCGAGTAAACTATTTTGAGTTAAAAACTGTGCATCTTCTTGTGTGTAAATATCATTGGTAACCACAGCAATACTATAATCCTTGCTTATGGCTCTTGTGATTCTTTCAATTAACGCGGTTTTACCGGAACCAACAGGTCCTGCTACGCCAATTTTTATATAAGTTCTTTCTTTCATTTTTATGACATGTAAAGTCTTGAGTATAAATTTTCGTGTTGCATGGCTCTAATATCAAAACCAATGGAACACAATCCTAATTTTGATTTTTCTGGTTGCATAGAAGCGGCCACTAAGGTTTCCATTAACGGCATTAATTTTAAAATTATTTGCTGTCCAGATTGCTGTCCTAATGGAATTAGCTTCACACAATTTGTGGTGAAAGCAGTAGCAGCATTATAATAAAAACCGGTTAAAGCTTCTTTTTTTTTCAGTTTTAAAGCGTGAGCAATAATAGCGAACACAATACAATAATGGCCGTAGAGTTCTTTACTTTTTATTTTTTGGTGTAAGATTTGAATGTTTTTGTTTTCATCTAACGATTGAAATATTTTAATTAATCTCAATCCTAATTTCTGACTTGCAATTCTAATTTCCGAAGGCAATTTTGTAGCATTACAATGATTATCGAGCGAAATAATAGTGTCCCAATCCTCATTTTCAATAGCTGAAAATACAAAAGATAAATAACTCGCATCATTATAAACGATACTTTGTGAAAGCATATTTTGAATAAAAAGTAGGGCAGAAGTCTCATCTTTTACAATGTCTTTTTGCACATACGTTTCCAGTCCATTGGAGTGAGAAAACCCACCAATGGGTAAAGTTGGATCGCTGAGATGTAATAATTGCAGTAATGCTGAATTCAAGATGTAGGTTGGGTTAATTGCATGATTTTTGTAAATAAACTTTTGTTTTCTCCATGTGGAGCAACGGTTGTTTTTAAAGGTTTTACGAGTTTTCGTTCTTCCTTTTTAATTTTATAATTTGAAGCTTCAAAATAACGTGCTAATGGTTTATCAAAAGCCACCATTAATTCGTCATGATCCATAAATAAGGGTAAATGCCTATTGCCAATTTCAAAACATGCAGCAGCCAATTCAAAATTAGATTTTGGTATAATTACTAAACATTCGCAAGGTGTAATTTCTACACTACCAATATGGGTTTCTGTTTCAAACAAAACATCACCTTCTTGGAAATTAGGATTTTCATTTAAAAATTTAATTTGTATTGAATTTCCATTTTGAGATGTTTTATGAGCAATACGCTTATGCACTTCATACCATTCAAAAGCAATAGGATCTACTATTTTATTTTGGGTTTGAAACGTAGAAATATGACCTAGTTTTTTATAAATTTTCATATGCTATCTAAAATAAAAAGTAGCGTTGTGCTAAAGGTACTTCGGTTGCTGGTTCGCACGTGATAACTTTACCATCTACTTTTACTTCGTAGTTTTCAGGATTAACTTCTATATCTGGTGTTTTATCATTGTGAATTAAATCTTTTTTAGAAATGTCTCTACAGTTAGAAACAGCGACTAGTTTTTTCTTCAATCCGTATTTCTCTTTAATTCCTAATTCCAAAGAAACCTTAGAAACAAAGGTTAGTGATGTATCTGTTAAAGCTTTTCCAAAAGCGCCAAACATAGGTCTGTAAATTACAGGTTGTGGAGTTGGAATAGAGGCATTTGGATCTCCCATTTTTGCAGCAGCAATCATTCCTCCTTTTAAAATAAGCTCTGGTTTTACACCAAACATACTTGGTTTCCACAAAACAATATCTGCTAATTTACCTGCTTCCAAAGACCCAACATGATTTGAAATACCATGAGCAATTGCTGGATTAATGGTGTATTTAGCCACATAACGTTTTACTCTGTAATTGTCATTGTTATTCCCTTTATCTTCTAACAGCTCTCCACGTTGAACTTTCATTTTATGAGCCGTTTGCCAGGTTCTTGAAATAACTTCTGAAACTCTACCCATAGCTTGAGAGTCACTACTCATCATGCTAAAAACACCTTCATCATGAAGAATATCTTCAGCAGCGATAGTTTCTGGTCGGATTCTAGAATCGGCAAATGATACATCTTCAGGAACATTTTTATCTAAATGATGACAAACCATAAGCATGTCTAAATGTTCTTCAATCGTATTTATGGTATAAGGTCGTGTTGGATTGGTACTCGAAGGTAAAATGTTTGGATACATCGCTGCCTTAATAATATCAGGAGCATGTCCACCACCTGCACCTTCCGTATGGTACGTGTGAATGGTTCTTCCATCGATAGCATTTATGGTTTCTTCCAAAAATCCGCTTTCATTTAAAGTATCTGTATGAATAGCGACTTGAACATCATATTTATCTGCCATTGTTAATGACGCATCAATTACAGCAGGAGTAGAACCCCAATCTTCATGAATTTTTAAACCTAAAGCTCCAGCTTCAATTTGTTCTTGTAAAGGTTCTAGTGTTGCACAGTTTCCTTTGCCCATAAATCCTAAATTCATAGGGAAAGCTTCTGCTGATGCTAACATTTTTTCAATATTCCAAGCACCTGGAGTTACTGTTGTGGCATTGGTTCCGTCTGCAGGACCAGTTCCACCACCAATCATTGTAGTAATACCACTATATAGCGCGTGTTCTATTAATTGCGGACAAATAAAATGAATATGTGTGTCAATTCCACCAGCTGTGGCAATTAAACCAGCACCTCCATGAACTTCAGTAGAGGCTCCTATAATCATATTAGGAGTAATGTTATCCATGGTGTCTGGGTTTCCAGCGCGACCAATACCAACAATATTACCATCTTTTATACCAATATCTGCTTTTACAATTCCCCAATGATCAATAATCATGGCTCCTGTAATTACAAAATCTAGAACACCATCGTTACGAGTTGCTCTGGCAGATTGTGCCATACCATCACGAATCGTTTTTCCTCCACCAAATTTAATTTCATCGCCGTAAACGGTAAAATCTTTTTCAATTTCTATAAATAACTCTGTATCTGCTAAACGCACTTTATCACCTACGGTTGGACCATACATGTTTGCGTATTTTATTCTATTGATTTCCAAACCTTAAAATTTAATATTGTTTTGTGAAATTTCTAACGCGCTCAAGAATTAATGCTTTGTCTTTAACGAGATCTAATCCGTTAATTAAATTGCTAAAACCTACAATTTTTTGATTTCCACCAAAAGCCACTAATTCAACGTCTTTTGATTCTCCTGGCTCAAACCTAACTGCTGTTCCTGCTGGAATATTTAAACGCATTCCTAGTGCATGTTCTCTTTCAAACTGTAATTCTCTATTAACTTCCAAAAAATGAAAATGCGAACCTATTTGAACTGGCCGATCACCAGAATTAACCACAGAAACTTTAGCTGTTGCTTTATCGCTATTGCATTGAATAGCAGATTTTGATAATATATATTCTCCTGGTATCATCTTATTGGGGTGTGAACGGTTACTAATTTAGTGCCATCGGGAAAGGTCGCCTCGATTTGAACATCGTGAATCATTTCTGCAATGCCTTCCATAACATCATCTTTGCTTAAAATTGTGGCTCCAAAATGCATGAGTTCTGCCACTGTTTTTCCATCTCTTGCGGCTTCCATTAGTTCTGATGAAATTAATGCAATAGCCTCAGGATAATTTAGTTTCAAGCCTCTATTTTTTCTTTTGGTTGCTAATTCACCAGCGAAATGCAAGAGCAATTTTTCAGTTTCTCTAGGTAGTAAATGCATAAATTTATTTTTTAAAAAGGATCGTTAGTTGTTGATTTTTTGTTGTGGTGTTAGTTTTTAGCGAAAAAGATTGTTCGTCTGATGTTGCGTGGATATAAAAACGTTTCAATATTTTATAATCAACGATAAACGAATCTAGCTTTTTTGAAATTTAAAAACAAGCGTTAAAGCTACACTATTCTTAGTTTTTATCACAAATTGTTAATAAATCGTGATTAGTTTACTGCTTGCCATTAATAAGATGCTATTTATGAAGAGTAGAAATTAAAACGATCAAAGTTGTTGAAAAAGAGGGTTTTGACCTTTATAGTAAGGTTTTAAGTGAATAACTATGTGACGTTACATTAATTTTAGTGTCTTATTAATATCAAATACATTGTTATTATGAGTACTATTAAAAGAAATCAACTTAGAGTATTAATGGTATTCTCTTGTCTTGTTGTAGCTAGTTTAGTATATCAGCTCATATTTTTTATGTAACTGATTTATTGGTCTTAAAATAAATTTTCATTGAGAGTCAATTTACAAAAATAAAAAAGGATGTTAGTTCTATGTACCAATAGAACTAACATCCTTTTTATATATGCTATTTTATTACAGCTTCCTTAATTAAGTAATATAGCATCACCAAAACCTAAAGCCTTTAACTTGCTTAATTGTGTTTTAGCATCTCCAACAATTACATAAATCATTTGATTTGGTGTAATGTATTTTTTAACTAAAGCTTGCACATCTGCAACAGTTAAGTCTTTTACTATAGTTTCACGTTGTTTAGCATAATCATCAGCATATCCCAAATTACTAATATTACTTAGCATACTTAATTTAGCATCCAACGTTTCAAAAGCACGAGCACTACTCTTTAGTGTGTAACCTTTTGTTATTTCTAAATCGTTTTCTGTATAATTAGTGCCATAATTTTCTAAAATTTCTTTTACCAAAGCTGCAGATTCATAAGTAACGTTAGTACGTACACCACTATTAATTGAGAATTCTCCTTTGTTTGCATCTCCATTAAATCCAGAACGAATACCATAAGTATAACCTTTCCCTTCTCTTAATTCTTGTGTTAATTGTGAAGCGAAACTACCTCCTCCTAAACGATAGTTCATCACTGAAGCTGCATAATAATCTTTGTCGGTCGCTTTTAAAGATGGGTAACCAAATTTTATAACAGATTGTTTTGCGTTAGGAACATCATAGAAATATATTTTAGATGTTTCAGGATAAATGGGTTGTGCTAATTCTGGAATTATAACATTTTTAGATTCCCAATTGGTATTAATTGTTTCTAAAGCTTTAATAACTTCATTTTCTGTGATAGAACCTACTACATGTAAGTTGGTCAAGGTAGGTGTTAATTTTTCTGAGTAAAAGTCTTGTAAATCGGCAAGTGTAATAGAATTTACAGATGCTTCTGTGCCATTATTGTTATAAGCTAAAATATTACTTTCACCATATAATTGCTTCGCGAATGCATTAGAGGCTATACTATTAGGATTTGCTTTCTGACGTTGAATACCACTAATGGTACTTTGTTTTAATAAGTTGAATTCTTCTGCGTCCCAACGAGGTTCCAATAACATCTCTGTTACTAATTCCATTGTCGCATCAAAATGTTTGGCTAAAGTAGTCCCAGCAATAGTTACACTATTTTCAGTTGCGTAACTATAAACTTGAGCTCCTAAACTTTCAATAGCGTTTTCTAAAGCTTCGGGTGTTTTGTTTTTAGTACCCTTGCTCATTAATCTAGCCATAAGATTAGAAACTCCAACCTTTTCTATGTTTTCTAATAGTAAACCTCCTTTTATTTCCAGTTCAAATTCTACTAAAGGCACTTCTGTATTTTCGATACCGAAAACTTTAATTCCAGAAGCTAAATCTTGTTTCCAAACTTTAGGAATTATTAAATCAGGACTTTCACCATATTCAGGCTCTATAGACCTATCAAAGTTACTTGGTGTTTTTTCGTAATCTGCAGCAATGCTAGCATCAAAATTTTCTTCAGCTCCTTCAATAATTTCTTCTTCAATAACATTTGCTAATTGCGAATTATCTAAAACTAAACTCGCTTGTCCTTTAGGTACAAAACTAGTTGCAATAAAGTTCTTTCCTTTAATATAGGTGTTATACACACGCATCACATCTTCTGGTGTTACAGCCAAAATGTTTTTGACATCTTGGTTAATAAACCCAGGATCACCTGCAAAAATCTCGTATTGTGCCAATTGAAAACCTTTGCCTAAAACACTAGATAACCCTTTGTAGAAATTTGTTTCTTGACCGGCTTTAATTTTATTAAGATCGTTTTCTGAAATACCATTCAATTCAAAATCCTTAAAACCTTCATTGATTGCAGTAACAACTGTATTTAAATTCGTTTGATCGAAAGCCGTAACACTTAGCATTAATTGACCAGCAATTTCAGATGAGTACTGATACATTCCAACATCACTTGTTAGTTGCTTATCTTCAACTAAAATTTTATATAAAGGGGCTTTTTTACCTTCAGTTAAATATTGAGATAATACACTTAAGGCATAAGAATCTGGATGATATTCATAAACTGCAGGCCAAGCCATTGTAAGTCTTGGTGCACGTGCAAAATTATCTTCGTAAAATAAACGCTTCGTTGCTTTTAAAGTTACAGGTTGTTTTTCCATTTTAGGAATGGATTCTCCTTTCGGAATTTCATCGAAATACTTTTTTACCCATGCTTTTGTTTGTGCAACATCAATATCCCCAGCGATAGTTAACGTTACGTTATTGGGAACATACCAACGCTTGTAAAAGTTTTTTACATCTTGTAAAGTAGCATTTTGTAAATCTTCTAAAGAGCCAATAACCTCCCAACTGTAAGGGTGTCCTTTAGGATAAAGATTACTATTTGTTACAGCCGAATTATGTCCATAAGCACGGTTGTCTACATTCTGACGTTTTTCATTTTTAACCACTTGTTTTTCTTTCGCTAATACAGGATCTGTAACCGTATTAATAAAGTAACCCAATTTATCTGCTTCTGCCCAAATCATTTTTTCTAAGGCATCTTTTGGTACCGTTTGAAAGTAATTGGTGCGATCGCGACTTGTAGAGCCATTGGCTCCAGAACCACCAATACGAGCACTCATTTGGTCTAAACCACCTTTGCCTAGATTTTCGGATTCTAAGAATAATAAATGTTCAAACAAATGTGCAAACCCTGTTCTTCCTGCTTTTTCACGTGCAGAACCTACATGTGCTGTTAATGCTACAGCAGCCACTGGATCTGATTTGTCAACATGAAGAATGACTTGTAAACCATTATCTAAAGTGAATTTTTCGTATTCAACTTTGAATTCTTGTTCTTCTTGTTGTTCTAATTTTGTCGCGTTCTCTTTACAAGACCAAATGGTAAAAAGCACCAATAAACTTAGAAGTGTTGATTTAATATGTTTCATAATTATAAAATTGAAAAGATAATTTTTTCTTTGAAATTGGTTTAAATTAATAGTGTTACCGCTTACAATTCATAGGTATTGTTATTCACCATAAAAATAGAATTTACTAAAATAGTTTTTCATTTTTTCAGGAGATTCTATAAATCATGTTGTCTATCATGAAAATAAATCTGTTGCTTTTTTTTAGAGCTTCAACGAGTACTAACTTCTTAAATTATTTTTTTAAGTGCTTCAATAATGTCATCTGGCTCAGAACGTGTTCTGTAGTCAATATTCACATAATTCCATTTAACTATACCGTCAGTTCCTAAAACAAACGTAGCAGGAATTGGTAAAACACTAGCATTACCATTATTGATTTTTTTTAAATCAAGTTGTCTATCGACGCGCATGTGATCCAATAAAAATTCAGGTACCTCCCAAGCCACACCAAATTGTGATGCCACTTTTGCATCTTGGTCAGACAATACCATAAACTCCATGTTATTTATTTCGTTTTCTGTCATGGATTCATCTGGCACCTCAGGACTAATGGCAACCAATGTCGCTCCTAATTTATGTATGTCGGCTAATTTGGCTTGTAAAGCTCTTAGTTGTAAGTTGCAATAAGGACACCAACTACCACGATAAAATGTTACAATTACAGGTCCTTTTTCTAGTAAGCTAGATAATGAGATTAATTTTCCTTGCGGATTTGGTAATTCAAAATTTACTGCTTTTTCACCTAATTTAAGGGCATCAGCGCCTTGTTGGAAAGCTTTTGCTTTATTAATGATGGCATCAACACCTTCCATAAAGTCAGGTTTTGCTTTTCTTCCAGCGGCAATCTTAGCGTCAGTTTGTTCTTTTAAAGTTTTCATTAGTTGTATTTTTAACTATAATTCATAAGCATTGTTATTCACCATGAAAATTGAATTTACAAAAAACAGTTTTCCATTTTCCCAGAAGCTTCTAAAGAGCGTGTTGTCTACCATGTAAATAAAACTACCACCTCCCATACGTTCTTCTCCAAATACTAAGGTTTGGTCTAAGGCTTTTTTTGTATTCTGTCCTGCAAAACCAGAATAGACCTTGGTATCATTTAAGTAAGCTACGTTATAGCCGCTATCTAATAAACTATAAGATGCACTACCTAATTTTAGTGTAAAATAATTAGTGTCATAACCAAAAGCCATAGGATGAGTATGGTCTACTTTTGTGTTGAAAATTGCTCCAGTAATCAGATTATCGGTGTATTCACGTTCACGATTGGCATAAGAAGTTAGGTTGTCTTTTTGGACTTCATCTTCAGCTTTTTTATAGTTTAAACTGAAACCGTCTTTACCTGCAAAACTTCTAAGCGCTCCATCAATAGCGATTACTTTTCCGCCAGAACGTACCCAATCTTTTAAAGTGGTCATGTTGTCCGCGTCCAAAACTTTTCTGTAATTACCATTAGGAAGAATTAATACATTGTACTTGTCTAAATTAGTTTTACTAAAATCGTCCGTATTAATAGATGTTACTGGATAATGCAATTGTTGCTCAAAGAAATGCCAAATTTCTCCATAGCTTAAAGAATTTGTACCTTCTCCAGAAAGCACTGCAATCTTTTGTTTATTCACTAATTTTATGTCAGGAGACCCAATATCTGGAGTGGTTTGTGAAAATCCGGAGTTGATTTCAGTTAATGATTGTAATTGTGATTGCGCAATAGTATTTAACGTTGAAACAAAATCTTTAATATGCTTATTGTCACCTTTTGTGATAATTAATGAGCCACGCTCAAATTTTTTATCGTTTGATGTGAATGGTTTTTCTGTGAAGCGAACTTTAAAATCATTTTTTAGTAATTCAGCTAAAAACTGAGCATCATCTATAGAATTCCATTTACTAACATAACCATAAGCATCATTTAAAATTTGAAGTGCTTTTCTAGCTGAAATTATGCCACTCTGAACTTTAGACGTGCTTGCAATAGCATCTAGTCCATAGGCATAAGGTAATGACCAAGCTGTAATATCATAGGTTAAAGAATCTGTAAGTTTAGCATTTGGCTCAAATAAAACTTTTACCATTTTACCTTTAGGCTGATCGCTGTGCACTACTAAAGCCGCAGCGTTAATATTCATACTTCCTTGTTTACCTGTCTTATAATTGTAACCCGATACTTTTGAAGTGTTAGGGTTTTCAAAGGTAATTTGATGCTTATTTAAAAGTTTCTTTAGGTTATTTAATTTATCTGGATTTCCTTTTAAGACGTAGCTTTTATATTTTAAACTCGAATTATCAAAGAATTTTGCAAATTCAGAATTTAATTTTTTAGCATTTTTAGAAGCCATTTCAATCGTTGAAATTCCTGTAGTTGTATGGTGCGTTAAGCGTTCTACTAAAGTTAAAACATGACCTTCATCATTAAGAATTCCTAAACCTGCCATACCATGACCACCTTGCTCATACGTCATTCCCATGGCTCCCATAAATGTTGGGTAGGTATCGCCATAACTAGGATATAACAAATCGAAACGTTCCCTTGTAAAGAATAACCAACCTTCTTTATCAAAATATTTGGCGTGATTTTGTCCTATTTGAGTTTGAAAATCGCGTTGCCAGTCCGTAATAATTTCATGAAACGGTTCTGCAGCAGGAGCAAAATAATACGGTTCATTAATACCTTGTTCATGAAAATCTACATGCACATGTGGCATCCATTTGTTATAGGCTTTTAAACGTTGTTGTGTTTCTACTTGTGATGCCCAAACCCAGTCTCTATTTAAATCAAAAAGGTAATGATTTGGTCTTCCGCCTGGCCAAGGTTCGTTATGTTCGCTAGCTTGTCTGTCAATATCATGTGGTTGGTTAGCTGTTTCATTAAACCAATTGACATAACGATCGCGACCATCCGGATTTACAGAAGGATCAATAATTACAACCGTGTTTTTAAGTAAATCTTGATTTTCTGAAAGTAGTTTATATAAGGTAAGCATAGAGGCTTCAGAACTTGATGCTTCATTGCCATGGACATTATAACTTAACCAGACGATAGCAATGTCTGTTGCAGAAGGTTCTCCATCTAGTAAACCTGCGTTTTTTAAATTGTTTTCTCTAATAGTCTCAAGGTTTTTAATGTTTTCTTCACTAGAAACATAAGCTAAATATAATGACCTACGTTCATTTGTTTTTCCGTATTCTTCAAGCTTTATTTGATTAGGAACTGTATTTGCAACAAATTTAAAATAATCGATAACTTGATGGTTACGACTAAATTGTGTGCCAATATCATAGCCTAAAAATTCACTTGGAGATTTAATGTTTTGAGCCATTGTTAAGGTTAAGCTACCTAAAGCGACCAATAGAACTAGAAATAATTTTTGCATTTAATATACTATTTTGATTGAAAGCTAGTAAAGATAGTTAGTGAAATTGAATTAACTAAAAATTAGCAGTTAAAAAATAGAAGAGCAGTATATTTATACCCTAATAAAAGATTCAAAATGCCAACTGACTGTATTCCGTTTAGAGAAACCAGCTATTTCTCAGATTTTATATGTAATTATTTAGACGAAAAGCCTGAGTTAAAACCACTATATAATAGGTTTCCAACATTAGAAAGTTTTAAAGCTCAAATTGATGAGAAATCAAAAAGCTTCAATCATAAAAATAGAGCGATACTTGTAGATGTTCTAAAACAGCAATATAGTAATTTAGACACGTCAGATCTTACATTAAACCATATTGAAAGCCTAAATTCTAACCATACGTTTACAATAACAACAGGGCATCAGTTAAATTTGTTTACAGGGCCTTTATATTTTCTTTACAAGATTATTTCAGTTATAAACTTAGCAAAAGAACTTAAAAATAAATATCCTGATTACAATTTTGTGCCTATTTATTGGATGGCTTCAGAGGATCATGATTTTGAAGAAATTAATTATTTTAATTTTAAAGGGAAAAAGATTCAATGGAATTCTAATCAAACCGGAGCTGTAGGTCATTTTAACACTGAAGGCTTAGATGCTGTTTTTAATGTGATTTCTGCAGAGTTTGGAGCAGGAAAAAATGCAGATCAATTAAAAAAATGGTTTAAAGATGCCTATGTAAACCATGATAATTTAGCAGATGCCACACGGTATCTAGCTAATCAATTATTTGGAGACCATGGTTTGGTTATTTTGGATGCAGATGATAGAGAATTGAAACGATTGTTTATTCCGCAGATGAAAACTGAAATGTTAGCACAAACGGCATTTAAACATGTTTCTGAGACGAATAAAAAACTTGAAGATTTAGATTTAAAAATTCAAGTAAATCCAAGAGAAATAAATCTATTCTATATTAAAGATGGATTGAGAGAACGTATTATTGAAAGTGCAGGAGAATATTCTGTTTTAGATACCAAAATTAAATGGAATGAAAGTGAATTGCTAAAACATCTCGATGAGTTTCCTGAGCGATTTTCTCCTAATGTAATTATGCGACCTTTATATCAAGAAGTTATTTTGCCAAACTTGTGTTATACAGGTGGTGGCGGAGAAATGATTTATTGGTTGCAATTAAAATCTAATTTTGAAGCGCAAAATGTGACGTTTCCTATATTGTTGCTTAGAAATTCGGCTTTGGTTAAATCTGAAAAGCAAGCATCAAAATTGGAAAGTTTAAATATTTCTAATCGCGATTTGTTTTTAAAACGTAATTCTTTCATTAATAAAAAAGTAAGACAAATTTCTAATATAGATATTGATTTTTCTGAACAAATAAAACAGTTAGAACAACAATTTAGTGCTCTACATGAGCTAGCGGAACAAACGGATAAATCGTTTTTAGGCGCGGTAAAATCTCAAGAAGTTAAGCAGATTAAAGGTTTAAAACATCTTGAAAAACGATTGTTATTAGCTCAAAAAAGAAAATTAGCAGATCAAATTAGTCGTTGTACAACATTGCAAGAGCAATTATTTCCTGGCCAAAGTTTGCAAGAACGAAACACTAATTTTGCAGAATTGTACTTAGAATATGGTGATGAATTAATTCCTAAATTGATGAAAGCATTAGAGCCATTAAAAGGTAAGTTTTTAGTGTTAACAATTTGATATAAAATTTACATTGTTGTTGTTTCAAATTTAGTTGTAATTACTATTTTTGCACATGCAACACAACAAAGTCCTAATACTAGATTTCGGATCGCAATACACACAACTTATTGCGCGACGCGTTAGAGAATTAAACATCTACTGCGAAATTCACCCATTTAATAAAATTCCTTCAGATTCAGAGAGCTTTAAAGCTGTTATTCTATCTGGTAGCCCAAATTCCGTTCGAGGAGAAGATGTTCTTCATCCCGAATTAGACGGAATTCGAGGAAAAAAACCAATGCTTGCCGTTTGTTATGGCGCACAGTATTTGGCTCATTTTTCTGGTGGCGAAGTCGCAGAGTCTAATACTAGAGAATACGGAAGAGCAAATTTAGAGTATATAAAAGCGGAGGATATTTTCTTTGAAAACATACACGAAGGGAGCCAAGTTTGGATGAGCCATAGTGATACCATTAAAAAATTACCCACAAATGGTGTGTTATTGGCAAGTACAAGCGACGTTAAAAATGCAGCTTATAAAATAGAAGGAGAGCAAACTTATGCTATTCAATTTCACCCGGAAGTCTATCATACAACAGATGGACATCAATTACTTCAAAACTTTTTGGTTAAAATAGCTGAGGTTGAGCAAGATTGGACACCAAATGCTTTTGTAGAAGAAACGGTTGAAGATTTAAAAGAAAAATTAGGAAACGATAAAGTGGTTTTAGGTTTGTCAGGAGGTGTAGATTCTTCTGTAGCAGCCATGTTATTGCATAAAGCTATAGGTAAAAACCTCTATTGTATTTTTGTGAATAACGGTCTTTTGCGTAAAAATGAGTTTGAAGATGTATTGCATCAATACGAAGGCATGGGATTAAACGTTAAAGGTGTAGATGCTTCGGCACGCTTTTTGGATGCGTTAAAAGGATTAAGTGATCCAGAACTGAAAAGAAAAGCCATTGGCGCTGCATTTATAGATGTTTTTGATGACGAATCTCATCTAATAAAAGATGTGAAATGGTTAGCTCAGGGAACTATTTATCCAGATGTAATAGAAAGTGTTTCTGCAACAGGAGGACCAAGTGCAACAATAAAAAGTCATCATAATGTTGGGGGATTACCAGATTATATGAAGCTTAAAATTGTTGAGCCTTTGAGAGCATTATTTAAAGACGAAGTGAGACGCGTTGGTGCTTCTATGAATATGGATAAAGAATTGTTAGGACGTCACCCATTTCCTGGTCCAGGATTAGCAATTCGTATTTTAGGAGATCTAACTGAAGAAAAGGTACGTATATTACAGGAAGTCGATGCTATTTTTATAAATAACTTAAGGTCTTGGAACCTATACGATAAAGTGTGGCAAGCTGGTGCTATGTTGTTGCCAGTGAATAGTGTAGGAGTTATGGGAGATGAGCGTACTTACGAAAAATGTGTGGCTTTAAGAGCTGTTGAAAGTACTGATGGAATGACGGCAGATTGGGTAAATTTACCATATGAGTTTTTGCAAAAGACTTCAAATGAGATTATAAATAAAGTAAAAGGTGTCAATAGAGTGGTCTATGATATTAGCTCAAAACCACCAGCAACTATTGAGTGGGAATAAAAATAATTTCCGGAAAATAAAGTAAAATAGAATACAATACATGAAGAATTTTTTATCCATTTTATTAATTGTTTTTACAATAGGTATAAGTGCGCAAAATTATATTGAGCACACCGTGAAACCTGGAGAAACGATAGAAAGTATTGCTAAAGAGCATTTAGTAACACCTTTTGATATTTATGCTTTAAATCCTGATGCTAAACGCAAGTTTCAACCTAATACTGTTTTAATTATTCCGAATTCAAAAATTAAGAATGATGCTGTAGTAAAAGATAGTAGAGAACTTATAGATTATAAAAATCATAAGGTAAAACGAAAAGAAACATTGTATGGTTTAGCTCAAAAGTATAGTGTCTCTGAAGATGAAATAAAAAAAGCTAATCGTTTTTTATATTCTGAAAATCTTAAAAAAGGAGATAAAATTAGAATTCCGAGATATCGAACAGTTGTTTCTAAGCAAACGTTGAGTAATACTGTAAAAAAATATACCGTGCTTCCTTCTGAAGGTAAGTGGAGAATTGCTTATAAATTTGGGATTACAGTTGCGGAATTAGAAGCCTTAAATCCTAACATGAATGCTATTATTCAGCCAGGAGATATTTTAAATATGCCAAATATTGAAGATGAAGAAGAAAAGATGGTTGAACCAGCTTATGGTGTTTATGAAGTATTGCCTAAAGAAACATTTTATGGTTTAAAGGGCAAACTTAAATTAACTCAAGAGCAATTAGAATACTTAAATCCAGAGTTAAAAGCAACAGGTTTAAAAGCCGGAATGGTTTTAAAAGTACCTGCAGGTTCTGATAGTACAGGTAGTTTAGAAACTTTTGAAACTGCAAATTTAAAAAGTAGTTTAAGTAATTTTAAGACTAAAAAAATAGCCTTAATGTTACCTTATCGTCTTGATAGAATTGATGTAGATGCTGTTGAAGCAACTAAAGAACAGATTAAAGAAGATAAACGATTATCTGTTGTTTTAGATTTCCATGTTGGTGTTATGATGGCATTAGATTCTGCAAAACAATTAGGGATTTCAACAGACTTAAAAGTTTTTGATACACGTTATCAAATTTCAAAAACAGGTGAGATTTTAGCAGAAAATGATTTTTCAGATTACGATGCTATTATTGGCCCAATGGAAAATAATAGTTTTAGTCGTGTAGCATTAGCTTTAATGGGAGATAAAGTTCCTGTAATTGCGGCTATGAATAAGCCTAATGAAGTTTACAGTAATGTGTTTCAGACCATACCAGAAGCTAAATTATTGAGTAAAGCGATGTTAGATTTTGTAAAAGCAGATAGTTTAAAAACCAAAGTTGTTATTATTTCAGATCGCGCTCATAAAACTTCAAGTGAAGCATTACAGAAAGAGTTCCCAAATTCTAAATTGATTTTTTCTAGAATGAATAGAAAAAATAAATCAAAAGATGGCTATTACATTAACTCGGTAGATTTAGAACGTGTATTTTCAGCAGGTAAAACGTATGTGTTTTTAGAAACTAATAATAATTCTTTTGCCTCAGGAGCTATTAGTATGCTTAATGGGTTAGTAGTGGATAGAACCGAAATTATTTTAGCTACAACAGATAAAAATAGAGCTTTTGAAGGTAAGGATATTGATAACAATAATTTATCTCGTCTTAAATTTCATTACCCTTCTATAAATAGAGATTTTGACGAAACTGAAACAAATTCATTTATTGAGACTTACGAAAAAAACTATGGAGTGTTACCTAGTAAATATGTAGTTCGCGGATTTGATATTACTTTAGACCTTTTAATGCGTTTGGCTTCTGCTGAAAACTTATACGAGGCATCAACAGGTACTATTGAAACTGAATATATAGAAAACAAGTTTAGATATAATAAATCATTGTTTGGAGGTTACGTAAATCAGGCTGTATATATTGTGAAGTATGATAACTTAAGAATTGTAAAAGCTAATTAATTTGTTTGAAGTGTAATTTAGAAATATTTACTGCATTTTATAGGACTTCGAAGGTTTAAGTATAACAGTACACTTGAAAAATCTATTCATATTATTGACTATTCTTTTTGTTGGAAGCAATTCTAATGAAGAAAGTATGTTGTGGAATGAATCTAGAAAACTGACTTGGGCAGACTTTAAGGCATCACCAGATCTAAAATCTAGAGCTTCGGCTATAACGGCCTCTGGGATTACGTTTGAATATTCTTTAAAAACATCGAGAAAAGAGATTGTAGATTTTTCAACGAAGGTCGAAGCGCATTTTTATCCCAATAAATCCTGGTTCTTAGAAAAACAAGTAGACGTTTATATTTTAGCTCATGAGCAGTTACATTTTGATATCACTGAACTTTATGCACGTAAATTTAGAGAGCAACTTAGCTTATTAGTTGTAAATCAGAATTTAAAAGGACAGATGAATAGGTTACATGCATCAATCAATAAGGCTTTAAACGACACACAACAATTGTACGATTTGCAAACCAATCATTCTATAAATGTAACAATGCAAAAAGAATGGGAAGCAAAAATTATAAAGGAGTTAAAAACTTACGAAGCTTATAAGTCTTAGTGATTTTTCTTTCGCTTTTTACTCTCAAATTAGTTATTAAACACCCCTAAATCTTTAAATTAGAAACACTTAAATTTGATTAAATGGAATTAGATGGCACAGTTTTAATTGAATTGGCACACTATAAAATGCCTTATGGCAAGTATAAAGATCGCTACTTATTAGATATCCCTGAACCTTATTATATTTGGTACCAACAAAAAGGATTCCCTCAAGGAAAACTTGGTCTTATGATGGCACAGATGTGTGAAATTAAAATCAATGGTTTAGAAGAACTTATTTATAATATCCGTAGAGATTTTAGTAAATAATAGTCAAAGTAGATTTAGTCACAACGTTTGGTTAGGATTTTAAAAAGAAGTTAAAAATGGGTTCTATTTGTCTCTCTATAATAAGGTAAGTTGTTTGTAAATTCCGTAAGAATATTCCATGTAGAAAACGCTTTATTTTTTAATCGTAAATTAAGGTTGTTGCGAGATTGTAAATTATAATTAGTTTTTGTTTGTAATGGTTTGATAATCAAAAACTAAGTCTGTTTTTTAAGTATTTAAAACTATATGAGGAATAACATATAAACAAACCATGAACAATTCATAGATTACTCGTTTTATTTTGTAATTTTGCCTGCGTTTAAAAACGTATCATGACCACAAACCCTAAGTATATATTTGTAACAGGAGGCGTGTCTTCTTCTCTTGGAAAAGGCATTATAGCTGCATCTTTAGCTAAACTCTTACAATCACAAGGTTACAGAGCAACCATTCAAAAATTAGATCCTTATATCAACATCGATCCAGGAACATTAAATCCATACGAACATGGGGAATGTTACGTTACGGATGATGGTGCGGAAACCGACTTAGATTTGGGGCATTACGAGCGTTTTTTAAATGTACCAACATCTCAAGCCAATAACGTAACTACAGGACGAATTTATCAGAGTGTTATCGATAAGGAACGTCGTGGTGAGTTTTTGGGGAAAACAGTACAAGTTATTCCACATATTACAGACGAAATTAAACGCAGAATTCAAATTTTAGGAAATTCTGGAGATTATGATATCGTAATTACTGAAATAGGAGGAACCGTTGGAGATATTGAATCTTTGCCATACATAGAAGCCGTTAGACAGTTAGAATGGGATTTAGGAGAACACAATACCTGTGTTATTCACTTAACATTAGTTCCTTATTTATCTGCTGCTGGAGAATTAAAAACAAAGCCAACCCAACATAGTGTAAAAACATTGATGGAAAGTGGAGTACAGGCAGATGTTTTAGTATGTAGAACAGAGCATCCGCTTAACGATGGTATAAAAACCAAATTAGCGCGTTTTTGTAATGTTAAAAAGGAAGCGGTTATAGAATCTATTGATGCATCTACAATCTACGACGTGCCTAATTTAATGCTAGAAGAAGGCTTAGATAAAGTTGTTTTGAAGCAGTTAGATCTTAAAAGTGATGTGCCAGATTTAAAACGTTGGAACGAATTTTTAAAGCGACATAAAAATCCTAAAAGTGAAATTACCATTGGTTTAATTGGTAAGTATGTAGAGCTTCAGGATTCTTATAAGTCTATACTAGAATCTTTTATTCATGCAGGAGCAGAAAACGAAGTTAAGGTTAATGTAGAGTCTATTCATTCTGAATATTTATCGGAAAGTAATATAGAATTTAAGTTAGGTCATTTAGACGGTGTTTTAGTAGCGCCTGGTTTTGGTGAGCGTGGTATTGAAGGTAAAATTGATGCTGTGCGTTTTGTAAGAGAACATAATATTCCGTTTTTAGGAATTTGCTTAGGTATGCAAATGGCAGTGATAGAATATGCTAGAAATGTACTCAACCTTAAGGATGCAAATTCTGTAGAAATGGATGAAGCAACACCAGATCCTGTTATTAATTTAATGGCATCTCAAAAAGATGTGATTAATAAAGGCGGAACAATGCGTTTAGGAACTTGGGATTGTAAACTGGAAAAAGACAGTATTGCGTACAAGGTTTATAACACGGAAATGATTACTGAAAGACATAGACATCGTTATGAATTTAATAACGCTTATAAAGCACAATTTGAAAAAGCCGGAATGAAAGCTACAGGTTTCAATCCTGAGACTGGTTTAGTAGAAATTGTAGAAATTCCTGCGAATAATTGGTTTGTTGGTGTGCAGTACCATCCTGAATATAAAAGTACAGTGAAATGTCCACATCCACTATTTGTGGCATTTGTAGCGGCTGCTTTAAAATATAAGAAGAAGAAATAATATAAAAAGATGCCACTTTGGCGTAAAATTAACTTTGGACAGTTTTTTGGGTTGTTCAATACTTAGCATATAAGACCTGTTAGATTTTAAAACCTGACAGGTCTAAAACTGAAAAATAAACATGGAAGAAAAGAAATTCGACGTTAAATCTATTATAGGTTTTATTCTCATATTTGGGATACTTATTTATATAATGTATCAAAATCAACCAAGTCCTGAAGAACTTGAAGCACAGAAAATAGCAGAGCAGGAGCAAGTTGAAGCAGAGAAAAAAGAAAGTAGACAAAAAGAAACATTAGTAACTACTAGTGCGGATTTCACTTCAGGCTCTAAAGCCTTAGATTCTACACAACTCGCAGCAGCTCAAAGTAAGGTTGGTGCGCTTTCTTATGCACTTACATTGCCAGGAGAAGCGACAACTACAGTAGAAACTGATGTTTTTGAACTTAAGTTTAATAGAATTGGCGGACATTTATCTCAAGTGAAATTAAAGAATTTTGTAGATTATGATTCTGTTCCTGTATATCTAGTAAAAGATAATAACAGTGCTTTCAATATAACATTTAGCACATCAGATAGTCGCACGCACAATACCCAAGATTTTCCTTTTCAACCTACGGTGTCTAAAAGTGGAGAGAACACAATAGTTTCTATGAAACTTAAAGTGTCTGAAACAGAATTTTTAGAATACCGTTACGAGTTGAAGCCTAATGATTATATGATTGATTTTTCAATTAAATCTCAAGGTTTAAGTGGTCTTTTCAATACCTCGCAACCTATTGAGCTAGATTGGAAACAAAAAGGGATTAGACATGCAAAAAGTATTAGCTATGAAAATCGTTATACAAGATTAACCTACATGCATGATGATGGTAAGATTGATAAGTTATCTCAAGGTGGAGATGATGATGAAATCGCAGAAGATGTTGAGTGGTTATCGTACAGACAGTTTTTCTTTAGTTCTATTTTAGTGTCTAATGATAGTCCATTTAAGAATGTAGCATTAACATCTACCAATTTAGTAGAAGATGATGAAATTGATACACTTTATACTAAAATTTATGAATCTAAATTGCCATTAGCTTATAGTGGTGGTGAGCTAAATAAGAGTTTAGGTTTATATTACGGACCAACAAAAGCAGAAACTTTAAAAGCATACGATAAAGGTTTAGAAGAAAGTATTCCTTTTGGATGGGGAATTTTTGGATGGATAAACAAAATTGTATTCATTCCTTTATTCGGATTTTTAATACAGTATTTACCACATGGTATTGCTATTATAGTCATGACTATTTTAGTTAAAATAATGATGTCTTTTGTACAGTACAAGCAATTCTTGTCTCAGGCTAAAATGAAAATTTTAAAGCCAGAATTAGATGCTGTTAAGGAAAAGTATAAGGATAATAAGATGAAAGCGCAGCAAGAAACTATGGCTATCCAGAGTAAAGCTGGAGCTAGTCCATTAAGTGGTTGTTTGCCTGGTTTAATGCAGATTCCTGTATTTTATGCTTTGTTTCAGTTTTTCCCAACAGCGTTTGATTTAAGACAAAAAAGTTTCCTTTGGGCAGACGATTTAAGTTCTTATGATTCTGTTTTAGACTTGCCATTTCATATTCCATTATACGGAGATCACGTGGCTTTATTTCCAATTTTAGCGGCAATTGCTATTTTCTTTTATATGAAAATGACAACAGGTCAGCAAATGGCATCGCAACCAACACAAGAAGGTATGCCTGATATGGCCAAAATGATGAAGTACATGATTTACTTCTCACCAATAATGATGTTAGTATTCTTTAATAACTATGCATCTGGATTAAGTTTGTATTACTTCATTTCTAACCTAATTAGTATTGGTATTATGTTAGTAATTAAAAACTATATTATTGACGAAGATAAAGTGTTAGCTAAGATTGAGGTTAGCAAAACGAAGCCTAAGAAACAAAACAAGTTTCAAAAGAAAATGGCGGAAATGATGGAGCAAGCTGAAGCACAAAAGCAAGCTCAACAAAAAGGTAAGAAGAAATAATTACAATAGAGTAAGCGTAATATAAAATAGCCTTAACATTTTTGTTAAGGCTATTTTTATGCCTAATTAAAAGAAAATGAAAATTGAAGTTTGTAATAAAGACGATATAAAAATTATTGTTGACGGATTAAATGGATAACTTGGAAAAGGTGGTTGCATTAGCCTCAGTTTGGACACCATTAGAATTTGCAATTAAAAGTGAAAATGATAATATTGTCGGTGGTATTTTGGCAGGAATTAATTATTGGAATGGATTAGAAATTAAAATCCTTTAGATAGATGAAAAGTATAGGAACCAAGGATTTGGAACTAAACTATTAAATCATCTTGAAAGTAGCGCAAAGCAATTAGGAGCTTCAATGGCAATGGTAGATACTTTCGATTTTCAAGCAGAAGACTTTTATACTAAAAACAACTATAAGGTTATTGGTGAGATTAAAGATTTCCCAAAAGGTCATCGACGGATTTATTTTTCTAAAATATTATCATAAGAAAAGCCCAAACTTTAAAAGTTTGGGCTTTTCTACTAACCTATCAACTATATAAAAATGAGGTAACCAACCTCGATTTTCTTTCTTTAATCAGCATTACCTGGACGTATTACTGTATCTACAACATGTACCACACCATTTACAGCTTGTATATCTACTAAACTTGTTACAATTCCAATCTCGCGATCTAAACCATCTGTTAATGTAAAGGCTGTATTGTCTGCAGTGATTACTCCTGATCCAATAGTAGTAATATCTCCGTTAGGTAAAGCGCTAGACTGAATGTTACCATTTACAATGTGCATTAATAATACAGCATCTGTAGTAGCTGCGTTTAGTTCTCCTTCATCTTCTCCAAAACCTGTTAAATCTAATTCTACTAGCACATTAGCAAAAGCATCATTGGTTGGAGCAAATACAGTATAAGGACCAGCAGTTGCATCAGAAACAGTTGTAATATAAGGCACTGTTGGTGATTCTGTGTCTGCATATTGCAATGCAACAACTAATGTTTCTAAAGCGGGATTTGTTGTCGCAAAAGTAGCAATTGTTGGTAATTCAATAACTTCATCAATGATATGTATAACACCATTTGTAGCAAATATATCCGCTTGCTCTACTCGAGAGGCACCATTAAAATAAACACCTGCTTCAGTTGCTTCTGTGTCATATTCGTAATAGATACTTAAAAATTCGTCATTTGGTCCTGTAGCATTTGTGTTAGTGTAACCACTTCCTGCATTAGTAATAGTTACAGAAGGTATACGTGCACTTATAACATGGTTTAATAATAAATTTCTTAATGTAGCAACAGGTACATCTTCTAAAGCTGTTCCATTTAAGTAATCACTAAAAGCTTGGTTAGTTGGAGCCAGAATTGTCCAATCATCACCGTTTCTTAATACATCTACTAAATCTGCTCTTTGCAAAGCTGCAACTAAACTCGTTAAGTCAGAATCTGCAATGGCAGTATCAACTACATTTAGTAAAGTTACGTTTTGTGTTCCATCGTCATCATCACTACAAGCAGAAAAAGTTAAAACCATAAGAAATACTGCAAGTAATTTGAAGTTTTTTGAAATAATTTTCATTTTTTTGAGTTTTTAAAATTGTTCATCATAACACAAACACTATGTTTGTTTAACAAAAATATATAATGATTAAACAAAAGTTATTTTTAAGCTTAAGTTTTACAATAATTTTAACAACTGTTGCTGCTCAAAAAGTAGTTAATCAGTTTGATAAAGACGGTAAACGTCACGGTTTGTGGACAAAGAACTACCATAATACCAAGGAAAAACGATATGAAGGTGCTTTTGAGCATGGTAAAGAAGTAGATTCATTTAAGTATTACACATTGTCTGGAGGAAAGAGTGTATTAAGTGCTGTAAAAGTTTTTACAGGAAAAGATAGTATTGCAGATGTAAAATTTTTGGCTTCTACTAAAAAAGTCATTAGTGAAGGTAGAATGAATGGCAAACGCTTTATTGGCGAATGGATTTTTTATCATAAAAATTCTGACGTAAAAATGATAGTTGAAACTTATAATAAAGATGGTTTATTGGAAGGGGAACGTTTCGTTTATTTTAAAAATGGTACTCTAGCAGAGAGTGCTAATTATAAAAAAGGATTACTCGATGGAGAGTCAAAATGGTTTTCAGAGAAAAGCATTTTACTAAGGCATACAAATTATAAAGAAGATCATTTAGAGGGAAAAACTATTAATTATGATGCAAATGGGAATACAAATTCTGAAGGAAACTATGTGAAAAGTCAGAAAAAAGGAATTTGGAAGTATTTTAAAGGTGGCGAATTAGTAAAAAAAATAGATCATACAACACAAGAAGTCATATATAAGAAAGAATAGTTTATAACTATACTATCAATAGAATTTCAAAATGGCAATCTTATTAAGATTGCCTTTTTTTATTTGTAATTTTGCCGAAGTTTTTCGGACTAATTTTTAAAGTTCGAATCCGCCACATCAATTGAAATGCCATTTTTTTTGATTTCATATCGAGAAGCAATTGAGGTTAAAATTGTTCTCGATACAATTCTGGTTAAATAATTGAAATCACTCTAATTGGCATTTAGATATAAAGCGATTAAATAATATGAAAAGAGTCATTGTTGGACTTTCAGGAGGAGTAGATTCTAGTGTTGCAGCCTATCTTTTAAAAGAGCAAGGTTATGAGGTTATTGGTTTGTTTATGAAAAACTGGCACGATGATGCTGTTACTATTTCTGATGAATGTCCTTGGTTAGAAGATAGCAACGATGCTATGTTAGTCGCAGATAAGTTAGGTATTCCATTTCAAACGGTAGATTTAAGTGTGCAATACAAAGAGCGCATTGTAGACTATATGTTTAATGAGTATGCAAAAGGACGCACACCAAATCCTGATGTACTTTGCAACCGTGAAATTAAGTTTGATGTCTTTATGGATATCGCCATGGAACTTGGAGCAGATTATGTTGCCACTGGTCATTATTGTAGAAAATCTACGATTGAAAAAGATGGTAAACAAATACATCAATTATTGGCAGGAGCAGATAATAACAAAGATCAATCTTATTTTCTTTGTCAACTATCTCAACAGCAATTATCAAAAGCATTATTTCCTATAGGTGAATTAATTAAACCAGAAGTAAGAGAAATAGCCAAAGCACAAGATTTAATTACAGCAGAAAAGAAAGACTCTCAAGGCTTATGTTTTATAGGTAAAGTAAGATTGCCAGAGTTTTTACAGCAACAATTAAAACCGAAAGAAGGTGTTATTGTTGAGATCAGCGAATCTTTAGATATTTATAACCAATCACTTCCTGAGTTTGATTCTAAAGAAAGTGAACTAGACTATTTATCTAAAAAAAGGACTTATAATTTATCAGACGGAAAAGTAGTTGGTAAACACCAAGGTGCACATTATTTTACCAAAGGTCAACGAAAAGGCTTAGGTGTTGGCGGTACAATAGAACCTTTATTTGTTATTGATACCGATGTAAATGATAATATTATTTACACAGGTCAAGGCAAACAACATCCCGGTTTATATAGAAATGTATTATTTGTATCTAACGCAGAATTACATTGGGTTAGAGAAGATTTAGCGTTAACCGAAGGCGAAACCATGTCAGTAATGGCAAGAATTAGATATAGACAAACCTTAGAAAAAGCAACCTTGCATAAAGTGGCTACAGGTATGTATGTAGAGTTTGAAAACAACCAATCTGCAATTACAGAAGGACAGTTTGTTGCTTGGTATCAAGAAGACGAATTGTTAGGTTCAGGAGTTATTTCTTAATTTGCCTTTGCGTTAATATTTATGATAGCTTTAATTGAAGTTGTCAGTTCTTGTAATTTTTAACTTTTTTCGAATTGAAAATGGTATAGATAACACGTATAGATTTATAATTCCATGAAAAAAAACTTAACACTGCTATTTTTAGTTTTCATAACATATGGATTTGCACAAGAAGACGCATGGATTTACCTCACAGACAAATCTAATGTTGAAACTTCAATAGCAAATCCGCTTAGTATTCTTTCTCAAAAAGCTATAGATCGAAAGCAGAATCATAATATAGCAATTGACCAACGTGATGTTCCAGTTAACGAAAGTTATATTTCAGATTTAAAAACGCAAATAGGTATTACTGTAATGGCCAAATCAAAATGGTTTAATGCTATTCACGTGAGAGGAACAGAAGTAGATATTAGTAATTTAATTGAATTATCTTTTGTTGAAAGTATTGATTTCGCGAATAATAGTTTAAATACCTTATCAAGAAGCGTTTTAAGTTCTAGTAAAACAGAAATTGAAGATGAAACAATAGCGTTTACATACGGAGACACTCAAAACCAAGTAGAAATGATTAATGTAGATCAGCTTCATTTAGCAGATTTTACAGGCGAAGGCATTACTATTGCTGTGTTGGATTCTGGATTCCCAAACGTTAATACCATGCAAGCATTTCAGCGTTTACGAGATAATGGCGATTTGTTAAATGGTTATGATTTTGTAGATAGAACATCAAATGTCTACGATTATACAGGCAGTAATCATGGTACTAAAGTGTTAAGTACAATGGCTGGGTTTATCCAAGATCAATTTGTAGGCACTGCCCCAGATGCGTCATATTATGTGTTTAGAACAGAAGATGCAGGAAGTGAAAATCCGGTAGAAGAAAGTTATTGGGTTGAAGCAGCAGAGCGTGCTGATAGTTTGGGAGTAGATATGATTAATACGTCTCTAGGGTATCAAACTTATGATAATGATAGTTATAGTTATACACCAGCTGATATGGATGGAGAGGTAGCTTATATCTCTAAAGGTGCTTCAATTGCAGTAGAAAAAGGAATTTTAGTTGTAGTGAGCGCAGGGAATTCTGGAGCAACAACTTGGCAAACCGTTGGTGCACCTGGAGATTCTCCAGATGTTTTAAGTATTGGTGGAGTAGATGCAGATGGACTTTATGTTGCGTTTAGCTCGCAAGGAAGTGTAGCGCAAGTTGGTTATCAAAAGCCAGATGTGGTCGCAAGAGGCGGAGCTGCTTTTGTTATAAATGAGTTTAATAGTATGGTTCAGAATAATGGAACCTCATTTAGTTCTCCAATTCTGTGTGGCGGAATCGCGTCGTTATGGCAAGCTATTCCAGATATGGCACCAACAGAAGTTATGAGTTTTGTAAGGCAATCAGCTTCCCAATTCACGGAACCAGACAATTTCCTTGGTTTTGGTATTCCAGATTTAGAACTCGCTAGAAATTTAGCATTAGCTACAGAAGATCAATTTTTCGAGAACTTTAGCTTTTATCCTAATCCAGTAAGAACAGAACTCATTATCATATATCCTTCTGATGTAAATCCTATAGAATTCTTAATTTATAATCAATTAGGTCAGCAAGTTTTACATCAATTAGTACAAGGCAACTCTCAAGTTATTAATGTTTCAGAGTTTATAGCAGGCGTCTACTTTATTAAACTTATTAACGAAGAATCTTCAAAAACAATGAAATTTATAAAGCATTGATTTAAGATTTAATTGATAGAACAGAATTCATTTTAGCTCTTTAAGAGTGCATTAAAAACCTTAAAAGAAATGGCAAATAGAATCACATCACTTTTCAATATCAAATATCCAATTATTCAAGCAGGAATGATTTGGAATAGCGGCTGGGAATTAGCATCAGCAGCAAGTAATTCTGGAATATTAGGTTTAATTGGTGCAGGTTCTATGTATCCAGATGTTTTACGAGAACACATTCAGAGATGTAAAGCAGCAACAGACCAACCGTTTGGTGTAAACGTGCCTATGTTGTATCCAAATGTTCAAGAAATAATGGATATCATTGTAGAAGAAGGTGTTAAAATTGTATTTACGTCTGCAGGAAACCCTAAAACATGGACCAAATGGTTACAAGACAAAGGCATTACAGTTGTGCATGTGGTTAGCAGTGTAAAATTCGCTTTAAAGTCAGAGGAAGCTGGAGTAGATGCTATTGTGGCAGAAGGATTTGAAGCCGGAGGACACAACGGAAGAGATGAAACTACAACCTTAACGTTGATTCCAATGGTAAAAGAACAACTACAAATTCCATTAATTGCAGCAGGAGGTATTGCCACAGGAAAAGCTATGTTAGCTTGTATGATTTTAGGAGCAGATGGAGTACAAGTAGGAAGCCGATTTGTTGCTAGTGAAGAGTCTTCTGCACACCAAGAGTTTAAAAAAGTGGTTGTCAATGCTAAAGAAGGTGATACACAACTAACTTTAAAAGAATTGGCACCTGTAAGATTGGTGAAAAATAAATTCTATAATGAATTACAAGAGCTTTATAAAACAAGTCCAACACCAGAACAACTCAAACAATTATTAGGAAGGGCTAGAGCCAAACGAGGCATGTTTGAAGGAGATTTAGAAGATGGGGAATTAGAGATTGGGCAAGTTGCAGGTTTAATTCATAGTGTAAAACCAGTTGCAGAAATTGTAAATGATATGATTACTGAGTTTGAAGACGCAAAAAAGACCGTTGCTTCATTCTAAGAGGTGATAATTGCTGAAATGGCTATCTTATTTTTTTTATATATATTAAACTAAGTTGCTGTTAATTTGGTAGTTAAAGTTGTGTTCTGCTGTGAATAGTGTTAATATATAACCCGGTTTTATGTAAGATGATAATTTATTATACTGCAACATTTTAAAACTTGCTATTTAATCAATTTAGTTGATTAAATAGCTAAATTTACGCTTGCTTAAATTGAAGTATTTAAATAATGAATTTAACCACAGAAAACATATTATTAGTTGGCTCGCTATTACTTTTTATAAGTATCATAGTGGGTAAGACATCTTATAAATTTGGTGTTCCAACACTAATCCTCTTTTTAGCTATCGGAATGTTAGCAGGCTCGGATGGTATTGGAGGTATTCGTTTTGATGATCCTAAATTAGCACAGTTTATAGGTATTGTTTCTCTTAACTTTATATTGTTTTCAGGAGGTTTAGATACCAATTTTAAAGCCATAAAACCCATACTTAGAGAAGGACTTGTTTTATCTACGGTTGGTGTTTTTCTTACGGCAGTTTCATTGGGTACATTTGTTTGGTTTGTTACAGATTTTACTATTTATGAAAGTTTATTACTTGGTTCTATTGTATCGTCTACAGATGCAGCAGCCGTGTTTTCAATCTTACGATCAAAAAATTTAGCTTTAAAAACCAATTTAAGACCAACTTTAGAGTTAGAAAGTGGTAGTAACGACCCTATGGCTTATGTGTTAACGCTTGCTTGTTTAACCTTGGTCATTAATCAAGATCAGAGTATTTTCTCTATGGTTATGATGTTCTTTCAGCAAATGCTTTTAGGAGGTGTCTTAGGTTTTGCTTTTGGTAATTTGAGTAAGATTATTATTAATAAAATTAAACTAAGTTTTGAAGGACTTTATCCTGTTTTAGTTATTGCATTAATGTTTATTACGTTTTCTGCAACAGACTTTGTTGGTGGTAATGGGTTTCTTGCCATATATATATGTGCTGTTTATTTAGGAAACCAAGATTTAATACATAAATCTACAATTCTAAAAATGTTTGACGGAATAGCGTGGTTAATGCAAATTGTTTTATTCCTTACACTGGGTTTACTTGTTTTTCCTTCTCAAATTATACCTTATATGGGAATAGGACTGCTTATTTCTATATTTCTTATAGTAGTGGCGAGACCAATAAGTGTATTTATAAGCTTAATGTTTTTTAAAATGAAACTTAAGAGACGTTTCTATATTTCTTGGGTTGGTTTGCGAGGTGCAGTTCCTATTGTGTTTGCAACATATCCGCTTCTCGCAGGTATTGATAAAGCAAATATGATTTTTAATATTGTGTTTTTTATATCTGTTACGTCAGTTTTAATTCAAGGAACAACTTTATCTCTTTTTGCAAAATGGTTAAATGTTGCATTGCCTGAAAAAGCAAAACCTATAGCAGAAAATGATAGGTATATTTTAAATTTACCAAAATCGGCAATGGAAGAAGTATTTATCGCTCCAAATAGTTTTGCTGTAGATAAAAGAATCATAGATTTGCATTTTCCAAGATCAGCATTTATTATAATGATTAAACGAGATAATAAATTTGTTAGACCAGGTGGTTCAACTGTTGTTGAAGCTAATGATATACTTGTGGTCTTGTTAGATAATGAAGATAGCTTAAACGAAGTGAATAGTGTACTTGATCAAAATTCTATAACTTAAAATGAGAAATACACCTCAAATATTAAGGGTATTATTACTTATTTCAATCTATTGTTTTGGTATTTGTGTTTCTGCACAAACATTACCAAAATCCAATACGCAAGCTTTTGTACAAAATAATGGAAAAGAGGATTATCTCACAACGTCTTCTGTTAGACATTTCCTTCATACACAACAATCTGAGGTTTCAGTTTCTGTCTTATCAGAATATGCAGAACCAAATTATAAATTACCTTTTCAAGGCTTTGCAGTAATTTCATTTTCAAATGAATTACTATTTAATGCGAAGTTTAAACAATACGATAATCACTTCAATACCCTTTTGATTAGGCAAAGAAAGTCTGATCTTATTTTTCCTTTCCATAATTTTTGGTAATCTATGTTTTTTAGTCACTACGCTCACGTGTAGTCATAATTAACGTATTAATATGTCGTGGCTGTCCACTTCATACAGAAATCATTATATCAAAAATTTAAAAAAACATAACAATGGATTTAGGAATAACTATCATAGGAACTATCTGTGTTGCACTTTGTGCAATACCTTTTATAATAACTAACAGAACTAGAGCTAAAAAGAAAAAGGAATTACTATTAGCGCTTAGAAATGTAGCAGAACAACATCAAGGTAAAGTAACAGAATACGAGATCTGCGGAAATTATGCTATAGGCGTAGATAAGGTGAAAAATACGGTTTCTTTTGTCTCAAGTAAAGACGATGTATTAGAGTCTCAATTTGCAGACCTTACAACAATTAGAAATTGTGAAATTGTAAAAAACACAAGGTTAAATGCTAATAAAAGTGAAGTCATTGACCAACTCAGTTTAAAACTTACTGCAGCAAATACAAATGAGTCTAATATTATTTTAGAGTTTTATAATGCACAAGTTAGTTTTCAGTTCAGTGGGGAAATAGCATCAATAGAAAAATGGAATAAATTAATTAATGGTCTGTTGACCAATATGGTAAAGTAAGAATTTTATTTAAATTGTGCATAAGCTATGGTAAGTGTTATCTGCTATAGCTTATGCACTTTATTGTTAGTCATATTTGGAATATATCTTTATGATTAATGATATAAACTAACTCCAATCTGCTATTTTTGTATAGAACAGTAAATTAATGCATCACATTATGAAAAAAGTAATAGGTTTAATAATAGTTCTTTTTTGTTTTTATTCTTGTAATGAAACGTTAGGTAATGATGAGCATGAAAAAATTGACTGGAGTGAGAGAGAAGCCTCTATTCAACCGATAGATTCTTTAATTTCAGGGAAATCTTATTTATCTGTTTACTCTCAGATTTATAGTTATTCGCAGCATAAAACCTATAACCTTACTGCGATGATAAGTATTAGAAATACAAGTATTAAAGATAGTCTCTATTTATTTAATGTTAATTATTACGATACCCACGGAACATTATTAAAAGCTTATATTGATAAGCCTGTATATTTATCTCCAATGGAAACTATAGATATTGTTATTAATGAAGTTGATGTTGCTGGTGGTACAGGAGGTAATTTTATTTTTGATTGGAAAACTCCAAAAGCCTCTCCTGAGCCTATTTTTGAAGGAGTAATGACATCTACATCTGGTCAGCAAGGCTTATCGTTTCTAACACACGCAACTAGAATCGATTAATTTCACTTTGTTTTAGAGTTCTATTTTAAACTCTTATGCTTTCTATTATTTAGCAAATATTTCATTATTAAAACTAAATGGAAGTAGTACTTTTGCACCATGGTTTTAAGCAATTACACTAAAGAATTTAGATATAATCTCAAACTCGCATCACCTGTGATGTTGGGTATGCTTGGGCATACTTTTGTGAGTTTTATAGATAATATTATGGTTGGGCAATTAGGTGCTACAGAATTAGCGGCTGTGTCCTTAGGTAATAGTTTTATTTTTATTGCAATGTCTATTGGTATTGGTTTTTCTACAGCCATTACACCTTTAGTAGCAGAAGCAGATACTGAGAATAACTTTCAAAAAGGTAAGTCAGTTTTTAAACATGGCCTTTTTCTTTGTACAGTTTTAGGATTAGTTCTATTTGCCATGTTGTTATTTGCAAAGCCATTAATGTATGTTATGGATCAGCCAGAAGCAGTGGTAGATCTTGCCATTCCGTATTTAGATTTGGTGGCATTTTCATTGGTTCCTTTGATTGTTTTTCAGGCATTTAAGCAGTTTAGTGATGGTTTATCGCTAACAAAATATCCTATGTATGCAACTATTGTGGCTAATCTGCTCAACGTTGCTATTAACTATGTATTAATTTTTGGGAAGTTTGGTTGTCCAGAAATGGGAATTGTAGGAGCCGCAGTGGGAACTTTAGTTTCTCGTTTTGTTATGGTAGCTTACTTATGGTGGTTACTCGCAAAACGTGAGAAATCGAAACCTTATGTTACTAATATTAAATTCTTTGAATTAAAAAAATATCCCATTAAAAAAATAAGTCATTTAGGATTACCAAGTGCCATGCAAATGTTTTTCGAAGTTGGTATTTTTACAGCAGCTATTTGGTTAAGTGGTACGTTAGGTGCTAATGCACAAGCAGCAAATCAAATAGCACTTAACTTATCTTCTATGACCTTTATGGTGGCTACAGGATTAAGTGTAGCTGCGATGATTAGAGTTGGTAATCAAAAAGGGCTTAAAGATTTTAAATCACTTAAGCGTATTGCAGAATCTATATTTTTTGTCGGTTTTATTTTTGCCGTTGTTTTTGCTTTGTTTTTTGTGATATTTCATCAATTTCTTCCGGACATGTATGTAGATTTAGATGATCCAGAGAATGCAGTAGATACTGCAGAAGTAGTTAAAATAGCAGCAACACTCTTGCTCGCTGCAGCGGTTTTTCAAATTAGTGATAGTCTTCAGGTTATTGCTCTTGGAGCTCTAAGAGGACTTCAAGATGTAAAAATACCAACTATAATTACATTTATTTCGTATTGGGTTGTTGGTTTTCCTATTAGTTATTTTTTAGGTAAAGAAGACGTTTATGGTAGTCTTGGTATTTGGGTAGGACTCATTGCAGGATTAACTGTAGCTGCAATTTTGCTTTTTATTAGATTTAATATCCTTACCAAAAAACTTATTGCAAAAGCAGTAAATTAATAGATGTGTTTGTTCAGTTTTCGATAGTTTAATATAAGTCGAAGAGCTCATTCAAATTCTATATATTTGTAACTTAAATTAAACAGAACTTAGAGCGTAACGCTTCCAACTTCAAACTTATAAAATGGAACTACCAAAATTTATACTTGGCGACAATACAGATTATCCAAATGCGATTTTCATAATACATACAGAATTCCCTCGTTTTATTATTAATTTAGAGAACGATGAGGTAGAATGGTTTGAAGAATTCGATGAGCATGATGAAAAGGAATTAGAAACAGAAACTGAAAACTATATTCAACAAGCTACAGATTTTTACGATAGAGAAGTGGCTAGATACGACGATTAATGCTAGATCAATTGTTAGAATACGATAAAGAACTTTTTTTATATCTTAATAATTTAGGTTCGGAATCTTGGGATGGTTTATGGCTTGCTATAACGCATGAGTTTACGTTTGCTCCATTATATGCTATTTTACTATTTTTAATCTATAAAAAAATGGGTTGGAAAGCGTTGCTACTTATGGTTTTTGTTATTGCAGCCATGATAACCTTCACAGACCAAATCACCAATCTTTTTAAACATACCATACAACGACCAAGACCATGTAGAGCAGAAGGTGTCATGGATTTAACACGCTTTATAGCGCCACGATGTGGGAAATATGGTTTTTTCTCTGGGCATTCTTCAAACTCAATGGCTGCAGCTATTTTTGCAGGCTTGTTACTAAAACCTTATTATAAAAACTTAATCTACCTATTATTAATTTGGAGTTTAATTGTAGCTTATAGTCGTATTTATGTAGGTGTACATTATCCTTTAGATTTACTTTGTGGTTTAACCTTTGGAGCTTTAGCAGGATTCGGATTTTATAAATTCAATAGCTATTTATTGAAACGATTTATTTCAAACTAAGTTTATAGAGTTTATTTACCAATCTGGATTTATAGGCACTTTTAGAAAAATTCAAATCATAAGTATCTATAAATTCAATATTATAAAATTTAGAAAGTTCAATAATATCTTCAGGTTTAGTTTTTGAAGTTAATAACCTGAATTCTTTTTCCTTTGGGATAATAATACCGTCATCAGTCTTAATATTAAGAATTTTATCTCCATAATTGTAGATGCCTTCAGGTGATATGCCATCTAAAGAATATAGAGCAATGTTATCTCCTGATAGTTCAGAAAGTGGTTTGTATCCTGCTTGACCTTGAATTTTAGCCAATGGCAATGCAAAAAGACCAATACTTAACATAAATGCGATAACAAGATAAAACACCACTTTAATGTTTTTTGCTTTTAAATGTTTGAAGATGAAAAATCCTAAAACGACTAATACAATACTCGAAATTAAAAATCTAGCGAGAACAACCCCTGTTAAAAACGGACCAAAAGAGAAACCAATAATCCAAAAAGCAATTGCAATACAGCCTATTAATCCAAATTGAAAGTATACAGGAATAGTTTCTTTTTTATCTTTTAAATTCTTGAATTCCCGAATTAAATACTCCATGTAAAAGCCAATATTAATAGCTAGAGGAATAAGAACTGGCATTAAATATCGTGATTTTTTCTCAGGAATAACTGATAATAAAATCACAGCAAAAATGGTCCAAAAGAAACTAAATCGGTAAGCTTTTAGGTTTGAAACTCTTGTTTTTAAATAAGGATATAACAAACTGATAAATGCAGGAACTGTCCATAAGCCACTCTGAATAAAGAAGCTCCAGTAGTAATAAAATGGTCTCACATTATAACTACTCCAATTTGAAGTTTCACGTTCTGCTATAGCGGCAAAGGTTTCAGGATCTGCAACACGAACATGAAGATACCACCAAGAACCAATAACAAGACCAAAGATTAGAAGGCTTAATAACTTTAAAAAATGTAAGATTCCACCTTTAAATTTGAAAGCAATACTATAAGCAATTATAAAAGGTAAGAATAGAACATATAGAGACACAGGACCTTTAGATAAGACAGATCCAGCCAAAAATAATACGAATAATAACGATCTTAGAATAGACGTTTTTTCGTTTTGAAACATTAGAAATAACTGATAAATTGCCATTAGCATTAAACCATGTGTGTAGATATCCCATGGAGCTTCTACGATAATGCCAATAACATAAAACGACGTTAATGCAATGAAGCCATTAATTAGGCTATGTGATTTTGTTAAGTCTAATTTCTTAGATAATAAGTAAGTAGAAATACCAATACTAGCCAAAAAGAGTAATGCAGGCCAACGTAAAGCTAAAACAGATTTAATACCAAATACGTAACCAAAAGCAGCAGTAAACCAAGTTGGTAGAGGCGGTTTTTGATAACGTGCTTCGCCGTTCATAGTGGTTAAAATCCAATTATTATCGGTAAGCATTTCTCTAGCTGAAATAAAATTTCGTGCTTCCATAATTGTAACAGGAATAGCGTCAATAGTAAAACCAAGCATCACAATTACAAAAAGTAATAAACTTAGAATAGGATACTTTTCAATAAGCTTAATCATTTGTTTGTCTAATTAAATAAGCGTTTCGAGCATAGATTACTAAGCCAAATAAATGGCCAACAAATAGCACAGGATCTTTTCTAATAATGGCATAAATCAAGATTAAGCCAGCTCCAATTAAGCTTAATACCCAAAATCCCATAGGTAAAGTAGATTCTTTATGACGTTCAGAATGTATCCATTGATATACAAATCGCAACGTAAAAATTATTTGAGCCACAATACCTAAGATCAATAACCAAAACGGAATATCAGCATTAGAAAAAAGTAAATCGACATCTATCTTATTGTTATTGTAATAAAATACAACGATTAAAATTGGAGCAACAAAGAGTAAATATTGAATGATTTTTGGGAATTTTTGCCACTGTCCTTGAAGTTGTAAATTCCGGATATAAATAAAGTAAGTTAAACTCTGACCTAGCATAATGGCAAAATCTAAGCGTAAATAACCATAAATAAATAATAGGAATGACGCGATTAAACTTAGCGTCCAAAATGTTTTTGGTGTAATTACTTTACGTTGCTTTTCTGATGTAATCCATTGAATAATAAGCCTAGAAGAAAATAAAATCTGGGCTAAAAATCCGATGCTGTAAATAATCCAGTCTTTCAAATTATAGGATGTCTTTACTCGTTTTTGCTACGTCGTAATTAATGTACTTCTTCTTCATCCATAAATAGGCAAAACAGTCCATTAATGGTCCCAAAAGTCTATTCCATACTCCAAATTTTGCAGTACCAGCCATTCTAGGAAAATGCTGAACTGTAATTTGTGTTACACGTCCGTTTTGAAGCATAATCATTGCTGGTAAAAAACGGTGTAATCCTCTAAACATTGGGATGCGTTTAGCGTATTCTGTTTTAATGACTTTAAGCGGACAACCGGTATCATCCATGCCATCGTGTGTAAAAGCACGTCTTATGCCATTGGCAATTTTAGAAGACATATTTTTTACAAAAGAATCTTTTCTATTAGAGCGTACTCCTGTAACTAATTCATAAGAACCAATATGGTCTAAAAGGATATTAAAATCTTCAGGAGCTGTTTGTAAGTCAGAATCAATATAGCCAACCAATTCTGTATCTACGTAGTCAAAACCAGCTTTTATAGCAGCACTTAAACCTCGATTTTCCTTAAAAGAAATAAACTGGAAAGCCGTGTTGCGCTTGCAAATGTCTTCAATTAACGTTTGACTCTTATCACTAGAACCATCATTAACAAAAAGAATAGAAGTAGCAACTTTAGCTATTTTAATATAGCTAGAAAGTTCTGTTTCTACACGTTCTAAATTTTCCTCTTCATTATAAACGGGAACTATGATTGTAAATTGATATGTCATGCACTTATTACTTAATCGGTACAAAAATATCGTTTTTTTGTGAGACCTAAAGATTAATGATTTTATTTCGTCGAATCCATTTTTAGGCGTGCGAACACTGATGCCAATACTTAGTTCAGCTTATTTCATTTATTAAAATTGAAAAAATAAAACTAAGGGTTATGAGTTTGCTGGAGTAATGATTTCTATTGGTACTTCAATAAAGATATTATCCCAAGCCATGGTTAATTTTAAGTTTCCTGTTTTATTATCAAAAGCAATAGTGAATTTTTCAACAGTTTCGTCTAATTTTTGAGCAGGAACTTTTAGTTCTATTGCATCGTAATTAGGATCCCACATGGCTTCCATTTTTTCGTTAACTCCCCAATCATATTGTTTTGAGTTAAACATCACTTTCCAAGAATCTTTCATTGGTACTGTCCAAATCGTATATTTTCCTTTTGGCAATTCTAAACCATCGATAATTAATGTTTGGTTAGTTTCAAAAGTTGTAGCTTCATTGGCACCTGTTCTCCATACTTTATCAAATGGTACAAGTGCACCAAAAACGTCACGATCTCGTTTAGAAGGTCTGTTGTATTCTACTTTAATTTTTAAATCGTTGAGTGCAATTTCTGCCGAATCTTTGGGACTTAAACGTGGTGAAAAAATATTTTCTACAAATACAGAATATAAAAGTAAGCCTAAGGCTAATATGGTTAAGATAATAAGAAGGCGTTTTAACATAATTGTTAAGCTTAAAATATTTTAGGTTAAAGAATTAATTGCAAACTTATGCATTCAAGATTTAAAGATAATTCAAATCACTAACTTTATAGATATCAAACGTTGAATTTTAAGTATTTCTTATCATTTGAAAGTTTTTATTCAAATTTTGCAACACTTCCAATTTTGTGTCGTCTTTAAGATGTAACCAATCAAAAAAACAAAATCAAAATCAGCACGTTTCAAATTCATATTGTTGAAAAATGCAAGCAAAACGATAGGCAAGCGCAAATGCAATTGTACAATCAATATTGCAATGGCATGCTTACAGTTGCATTTCGTTTTGTAAAAGACACGATGGAAGCTGAAGATATTGTTCAAGAAGCATTTATAAAAGCGTTTTCAAAATTAGAACAATATAAAGCTGAAGTCAGTTTTGGAGCGTGGTTAAAACGTATTGTAATTAACAAATGTATTGATGTTTTAAAAGCGAAGCGCCAACGCATAGTAGAATTAGAAGAACACCATCTTAATGTTGTAGATAAGGATAACGATGACGATTGGCTAATAGACGATATCATTACTATTACAGATGTGAAAATGGCTATAGATTTGCTTCCCGAAAAGTATAAATATGTGGTCATGCTATATTTAATAGAAGGTTATGATCATCAGGAAATTTCAGAGATTTTAAATATTTCTGAAGTGGCATCACGAACACAGCTATCAAGAGGCAAACAAAAATTGAAAACCGAATTAAAATTAGAGAAGAATGGCACAAGATCTTAGACATTTGTTTGAAGAAGACCCGAAAGATCAAAATACAAAAATGTCTCATGACCATGAGGCACGTTTTCTTCAAAAACTGGAAAAAGAATTTCCTAAAAAACAAAACAGAACACAGCGATTTCGTTTGTTAAATATCGCAGCAAGTGTCATTGTATTATTAGGATTGAGTTATGGAGCATTTCAGTTTTTTCAGTCGCCAGTAAATCAAGTGGAACCTATTAAAGTAGTGGATACTCAGAAGGATTTAAAAACGTTAGGCGATGTTTCGCCAGATCTTAAAAAGGTTGAGGACTATTATTTAGCAAGTATCAATTTAGAATTATCTAAAGTACAGTTAACAATTGAGAATAAAGAATTGTTTGATGGTTACGTGCTTAGACTAAAAGAATTAAATGAAGAATATAATAAATTAACGATAGAATTAAACGATAATGGACCTAATGAAGACACGCTTAATGCCTTAATCGATAATCTAAAATTTAGGCTCAATCTCGTGATGCGTCTTAAAGAAAAGCTTCAAGAATTTAGTGACTATTCATTAGAACAAGAACAGATGTAATCAATCAATCAATCAAAAAACGAACAGATTTTACTCCGCTAGACAGGGTATTTCTAAAAATCAAAAAATCATGAACAAAATTAGAATTTTAGTGTTGTGCCTTATAACCACAATGGGTTATGCACAGAAAAAAATGAGTAAAACATCACAATCTATTAAAGTGAGTAAAGATGTTGTTGTAGAATTAAATACTAGCTATGTAGAAATTGAAATAGACACATGGAATAAAGATGTTGTAGAAGTTGAAGCTTATATAGAAGGCCAAAAATTATCTGAAGACGAATTAAAACAAGCCTTAAACGTCTGGAATCTTAATGTCATAGGTTCTAACGATAAAGTTATTATTTCGTCCGAAGGAGGACGAAGTGTAGGATTTTTAAATATAGGAGATTACACAACGGTATTGCAAAATTTAGAATTTAATTTGGCAGATTTACCCGAAATGCCAACAATGCCAGAATTGCCTATGATGCCTGGTATGCCACAATTGCCAGCAATGCCAATTATGCCAGAATTACCTGAGTTACCAAAAGGTGTAACCACTATTGATTTTGATTATGATAGATACCAAGAAGAAGGTGAAACGTATTTAACCGAATGGAGTAAAAAGTACGAAAAGAAAGGTGGTAAAGAATTTCAAAAACGAATGGAAGAATGGGCTCGGAAATTTGCAGATTCTGGTTACCAAGAAAAAATAGAAAAATGGGGCAAAGAATATGGCAAACGTTTTGATGGCAAATGGGCAAAAGACATGGAGAAATGGGGAGAAGATTTAGGTGAGAAGTTTGGTGAAGATTGGTCTAAAAAGATGGAAGATTGGGGAGAACGGTTTAGCAAAGAGATGGAAAGTAAAGCTAAAGTGATAGAATACCGCGCAGAAGCTATGGAGAAAAGAGTAGAGGCATTAGCAGAACGAAAAGAAGAGCGTAATGACATGTTACTTAAAAAGCGAGAAGAACGAAGACAAGCACTTGAAGAACGAGAAGCTTTATTACAAAATAGAAAAGAGTCTAGGTTATCTACTTACTCAGAGTCTAATGGTAATAATAAAGTCAGAAAAGTGATTAAAATTAAAATCCCTAAAAAGGCAAAACTTAAAATGAATGTAAGACATGGAGAGTTAAAGATTGTCTCAGCATTACATAATGCAAAAGGAGATATATCACACTCATTTTTAGTAGCAGAACACATTAATGGAAGCGAGACTTCCATTAATGTGTCTTATTCTCCTGTGGTTATAAACACTTGGGATGTTGGGACGCTTAATCTTAATTTTGTAGACAAAGCCCAAATAAAAACGGCTAAGAATTTAGTACTCAATTCTAAATCGTCTAATATTAATATTGAAAACTTAACAGACACAGGGATTATTGATGGTAGTTTTGGAGACCTTACGATTTCTAACCTTCCTGAATCTTTTAAAAACCTGAATTTGGTTTTAGAAAATAGCGATGCCCTTATTAATTTACCAAAAAATATAGATTACACGCTTTATTTTAAAGGTAATCGCTCCAAGTATAACAATAAAGTAACTACACAGAAAACGATTCGTAATTATCCTGAAGGACAAAGTTCTAATCGTAATATTATGGTAAATGCTAAGTTTAGTAATGTGATTATTAATTAAGATGGTATTGTAATGTTAGGTTGAGTTCAAACTAAAATTATAACTCTTAATTTGAATTTATTATAAAGCCTTCTCTTTATTTTTTCTCTCCGTTTTCCATAAAATAGATTCGTATTTTTATGGAAATTTTGTTTTATGTCTATTTCCAATGTCGAGGTCTTTTTAAAATCACTTCAAGTGAATTCGTTGTTTGATGCAAGGATAAAATCTCTAGATTTTATTCCTATTGATTTATCAATTCATAACACTAAATTACAGGCTGTAAATGTCTCGTCTTCTCCAAATTTAGAGCAATTCATCTGGAACCATATAAACACTAATAATGCTAAAGTCGCTTTTGGAGGTTACCTAGAAAAACGTGGTATTTACCAACGCAGTGATTATTTTAACCAACAGAATTTAGAAACAGAACGCAATATCCATCTCGGATTAGATTTATGGATTGAAGCCAATACACCAATTTTTGCTCCCTTATCAGGACTAATTCAAAGTTTTAAAAACAACAAGAATTATGGAGATTATGGACCAACGATAATTATAAAACATAATATTCAGGGATTTGAGTTTTACACGCTTTATGGTCATTTAAGTTTAGCGTCTTTAGAAAATTTAAAAGTAGGAGTAGAAGTAAAGCAAGGACAACAAATAGCGACATTAGGAACCGCTGAGGTGAATGGCGATTATCCTCCACATTTACATTTTCAAATCATAAAAGATATGCAAGTTTATTTAGGTGACTATCCTGGTGTCTCTAATAGCATAGATTTAGAATTTTATAAACAAAACTGTCCAGATCCTAATTTACTCTTGAAACTCTACTAAACTTAGTGGTTCTTTTCGGTAGACTTATAAATCCATTCTGCAATAAAACATAAACTAATAATTGCCATAGATACGAGGACTCCTGTGAGGTTAGATTTAAGCTGTTGGTTAATTAAAATCACCAAAGCCAAAACACATAATACAACACCAAGTATCGGAATTATTTTATTGCTTCCAGTGTCTTTTGCGCATTTAATACCAACAAAGTTAACAATGCCAAATATGAGTATAAAACCAACACTCCCTGCTGTAGAGATACTTTCTAAATCTAAAACATTTACTAAAACTAATGTTGCTAAAGCTGTGACGAGTAGACCTATCGGCTGATTCCAGAGTTTAGAGGTAAAATGATGTGGCAGTTCATCATCTTCAGCAATTTCAAAATTCACACGACTGCCTCCATATAAGGAGGCATTTATCGCAGAAAATGTTGAAATTAAAGCTGCAATAGTAATAATAGTAAATCCTATTTTACCAAGCATTGGCTTAGCAGCTTCGGCCAAAACATAATCTTCTGCGGTGGCAATGGTATCAAAAGGTAATGAGCCAACAGTAACAAAAGCAATTACAATATAAAGGATAATTACAAAAATCACGGAGTAATAATAAGCACGCGGAATATTTTTTTCAGGATTTTCAATATCTGGAGCAGCATTGGCAATGAGTTCAAAACCTTCATAAGCTACAAAAATGACCATACCTGCAGCAAATAATTGTACCGGAGATTCCCAATTAGAAAGTGCCAATTGAGACACATTTGGGTTTCCAATAAGTCCGTAAGCACCAATACCAATAAATCCTATAAGAATAATGAGTTTTATAATTACCGCATAAGATTCTATTTTACCAACAATAGCAATGCTATAATAATTAATAGCTGTTGCTAAGATGATAATAGTAGTGGCATAAATATGAAAATCTACCGTTTTGTTCTGTGTAATTTCAAACAAATTAGGAGCGTAAGATCCAAAAGCAGAGGCGTATAAAGAGAGCATAATGATATAACTTACCCAAAGCAAATTATTAATAGCTCCACTAAATATTGAAATTCCAAAACCTTGGTTAATAAATTTCACGGTTCCACCGCGATCAGGATATTTTTGAGACAATTTCACATAACTATAAGATGTAATTAAAGCCAAAATACCAGCAAATAAAAACGCAAGAGGTGTTCCGCCTTGGGCAATGGAAACAGCCAAACCCAATACAGCAAAAATTCCGCCTCCAACCATGCCTCCAATACCTATGGAAATCGCTTCTTTTAAACTTATTTTGTCGGCCATTTTAATGTGTCTCTCAGTTTTTAATGAATTTTGGTCTCAGTCATTAAAAATACAATTTTTGAGTTAATAGTTAAAAACCACTTCATATGAATTTTCGTAAGTATGATTATGAGAATTAGATGTATATATGTTGCTTTTTTTATGTCGATTTCAGGTGTGTTATTTGCTCAAAAAATAGATAATACAGCGTCATTTCGGAATATAGAAAAGGAGAGTTATTTTAGGTTTCATTATGATAATGATTATTTCGCTGCTACAGATGAGAACTATACGCAAGGTTATAGTTTTGAATTGGTTTTGCCAAGTTTAGAAAAGAATCCTGTTAATTACGTTTTTTTTAAACCAAAAGAGTCGACTACAAAATACGGATTGGCTATAGAGCATATTGGTTATACTCCAAACGATTATGTGAGTGAAGCTATACAATATGGTGATCGGCCTTTTTCTTCTGCGATTATGTTAAAGAGTTTTACCATAGCAACCAACTTTAGCCGTAAAACAAGAATATCACAAATACTGAGTCTGGGATTAATTGGATCTGGAGCATTTGGAAAGGAAATGCAAGTTGGTATTCATGAAGTTACAGGAAATAAAATTCCAGGAGGTTGGGATAATCAGATTAAAAATGATGTGGTATTTAATTATAGAATCGATTTTGAAAAACAACTTTTTAATTTGAATAATACTTTTGACTTGCAAGCACAAACAACATTGCAGTTAGGAACCTTATTTACAAATGCTTCTATAGGTTTTAATGGTCGGTTAGGACTTTTTAATTCGGCATTCTCTTCTCTACAAAATAAAAGGAAGTTTCAAATTTACGTTTATGCACAACCTATTTTAAGTGTTATAGGTTATGATGCGACTTTGCAAGGAGGATTGTTTAACGATAAAAGTCCTTATACAATTGCATCGCGAGGAATAGAACGTTTTACAACACAATACAATTATGGTGTCGTTGTAAAAACCAAAACACTTTATTTTGAATATACCAGATCTGCTATCACCAAAGAATTTAAATCAGGTTCTGCTGCAAAATGGGGAGGTATTCGGATTGGGTTTACATTTTAATTAGATATCAGAAACTTTAATCTGTTTTGATGCTAATTGACGTCCTAATAAGAAACCTATAATAACCAATATACCATCAGTAAGCGTAAACCATAATTCTTTTGGTAACATTATAATATTAAAAAAGGTAGCGGCAAGCATTAGTGCACCAACAATATAGGTTGGTATCATGCTTTTTTTAGAAATTTTAGCAGCGACAAACATACCAGTTACAATTCCAAAGAAATGAGCAAGAACAACAAATAGTTTAGATCCTATTGGTATTTGATTCATGTTGGTTTTTAACCATTCCATATCCATAGGATTTGCTCCTTCAGGTAAAGGAAATAGATTTTGTCCAATAAGCGATTCAAAAATATAAACCGTTAGAGATGCTATAACAAAACCTACGATCGTTGCTAATACGTTTTTCATGTGTTTAAGGTACTAAAATAAAAAATAAGTTTGATTAGGTGTTTTTGGTTTGGATGTGTGCTGTGGTCAATTCCGTTAATTTTGATTATTTATAGGAATTGTAAAGAGAACTATTATAGCAAAAATACTTATTCCTCACAAGCAGCCTGAATGTTTTTGTTTTTCCACTGAATCCAATATTCTTGTAAACCTTCTGCTGTAGATTTTAAAGTGCTAATGTCTAATTGATGATTTGGTAACAACACATTTTTCAGTTGAGCTTTACGTTGTGATAGAGCAGGAGTGTGATTCCAACCACCAACATGGTCAAAAGACGTGTAAGCCTCGCACTTTGCTTTAACAGTTATAAAAGGAATAGATAGACTATAAGTTACGTTTCCTGACCCCATACCTTCAGTAGTCATTTTTATTTTTGTAAAATCTACTTTAGCGTAGTTGCCAGATGTATAAAGTGCTTTTAATTGGTCGCCAACTGCTGCAGACATTTGGTTAGAAAATTGGTGTGCGATATCTTCACCTTTTATAAATTCTTTGCCAACATATGTGCCTTGGCATTGTTTTTTAGTGCAAGTTATTTGGTTTTGTTCTGTGGAGTTGATAAGGGTTTCTTCTTTCTGTTTTTTACAGCTCGTGAGACTTACGGTTAATAGTATTGCGGCTATGTATATCAACATAAGATGTATAGATTTTATGAATGACATTGGTTAACACTTTAAGCATTCCGTAATATCGAAATAGAACGTTATAAACTCGGCTTTATCCTCTAAAGGAATAAGCATTTTAAATCTATCTATTTTTTTATCCTTATGACTTAAAAGATTTTGTTCAACTTGTTGCCAGATTATATTTTTATAAATTGCATAATATTTTAAGTAAACATATTCAACTTCGACATAATCGTTCATTTCGGTTCTTTCAATAATTATTGGGTTTTCAATAGAAAGACCATCTCCTCCTTTTATTGGAAAATCAATATTGAATTCTTCCTTAAATTGTTCTTTTAAATTCATGTTTTGTTTCTGTAGGCTTTTTCTTTTAGTGTATATACAGATAAAATTCCTTAGAAATATTTAATTCTATTTCTTTTCATCTGACAATGGCGAAATCATAATATGTGCTCTATGTGTGCCAGGGTTCATAATCCAAGGATGATTTGAGGCTGCAGGAGATTCTGGTAAACCTGTAGATTCAGATGTTGCCCAAGGCATATAGACTACATATCGTAGTTTTGCTTCTTTTACTTTTGATGTTTCGGGATCGTAGTCTGTTTTTGGTCCAGAGTAGATATGTAATGTTGCACCTGAGGTGATTTTTAATTTACCTGCTTTCATTTCTTCTTCTCGGATGTCAAAAATTTCTTGATGTTTCTTTCCTTCTGCTTTTAAGGCTCTTCCTCTTGCCATAAAAGGATCTAGGTCTTTATGGTAGCATGCAGCACTAAATCCGTTTTTATTAGGGTCATCTGCAAGCACAATAAATTCATTATCTCCTTCTTTTAAGGTCACAAATTCACCTGCCATATTATAGCCAATCACTTTACATCCTGCTCTACTTGCTTCAGGAGCTGCCATCAATGCAGTGGTGATTAGTGCTTCATCTGTATCAATAGGTTTTAATGGTGTGTTGCTCTCCGTTGAAGTCGTTTTTACTTCGGTATCCATTTTGGTGGAATCCTCTGATGTTGTTTTTGTTTTATCTGTTGAATTACATGATACTAATAATCCTGTAAAAATAAACGCTGTGATGAGGTGTTTCATGAATTGGTGTTTAATGTTTTTAAAGTTACTAAAATCTGATGAAATTTAGGGATTTGAGAATCTATGATTATTATACGTGATGTTTTTCCTAGTTTCTTGATACATTCCAACAAAAAAAATCAGAATACTGGAAGTGACGTTAGGCATATAACATAAAAAATCCCGATGGTTACATCAGGATTTTTAGAATTTATAAAAGAGGTTTCTGCTTTCGCAAGAGTTTGTATTATTCAACAAGTACCCATTCTCCTTTTGCAATTAAAGGAAGAGCTTGTTTATATTTTACGTCTTTAGCTTCTCCGCTCATTACGTGTTTAATCGTCACTTTATCATTACGTCCAATTTTTGGTTGGTCTCTAACAATAGTTTCAACCACTTGTTGTTGGCGTGATGCACCTTCACCAGCTTGTCTACTTTGAGAAGAACGCTCATCTAAATTTTGAATCTCATCTTTTTGAGTTTCTAATTTTTCTTGCTTACGTTGTTTTGCTTCTTGAATGGTATCTGCTGTTTCTTGTGGAATTTCACCTTTAAATAAGAATGAAATTACATCTTTATTCACTTGGTCAATCATAGCTTTAAACAGCTCAAAAGACTCAAACTTATAAATTAACAACGGGTCTTTTTGTTCATGAACCGCTAACTGAACAGATTGTTTTAATTCGTCCATTTTACGTAAATGTACTTTCCAAGCATCATCTACAATGGCTAATGTAATGTTTTTTTCAAAATCATTAATTAACTGCGTTCCTTTAGTTTCGTAAGCTTTTTCTAAGTCGGTTACAACTTGTAAATTCTTAACACCATCTGAAAAAGGTACTACGATACGCTTAAATTTATCACGTTGTGTATCATAAACATTTTCAATAATAGGAAATGCTAAATCTGCAGCACGTTGCATTTTTTCGCGGTAATGCTTAAAGGCCGCTTTGTAAATGATTCCTGCAATTTCTGTTGGATTCTTTTTTCCGAATTCTGCTTCAGAAATAGGTGATGCCATTGAGAAATAACGAATCAATTCAAACTCAAAGTTCTTAAAGTCGTTTGCGTTTTTATTACTTTCTGCAATACCTTCAGAGGTATCAAAAATCATGTTGGCTAAATCGACTCTTAAACGTTCTCCATGTAATGCGTTACGACGACGTTTGTAAATTACTTCACGTTGTGCATTCATCACATCATCATATTCTAATAAACGTTTACGAACACCAAAGTTATTCTCTTCAACTTTTTTCTGTGCACGTTCAATAGACTTAGAAATCATGCCGTGTTGTATCACTTCACCTTCTTTAAGTCCCATTCTATCCATCATCTTAGCAATACGCTCAGAACCAAATAAACGCATCAAGTTATCTTCTAAAGACACATAGAATTGTGAACTTCCTGGATCTCCTTGACGACCTGCTCTACCACGTAACTGTCTATCTACACGACGAGAATCATGACGCTCTGTACCAACGATGGCTAAACCACCTGCTGCTTTTACTTCTTCACTTAATTTAATATCGGTACCACGACCAGCCATGTTGGTGGCAATAGTTACTTGACCAGCATTACCAGCTTGTGCTACAATATCTGCTTCTTTTTTATGTTGTTTCGCGTTTAAGACGTTATGATCTATTTTACGAACACTTAATAATTTGCCTAAAAGTTCTGAAATCTCAACGTTAGTAGTACCAATTAAAACGGGGCGTCCTGCTTGAGATAAAGCTGTAACTTCATCGATAACAGCATTGTATTTTTCACGTTTCGTTTTGTAAACTAAATCGTCTCTATCATCTCTAGCGATTGGTCTGTTGGTTGGAATCTCAACCACATCTAATTTGTAGATTTCCCAAAGTTCGCCAGCTTCTGTAACCGCTGTACCTGTCATACCAGACAGTTTACGGTACATTCTAAAGTAATTCTGAAGGGTTACTGTTGCAAAAGTTTGCGTAGCAGCTTCAATCTTTACACTTTCCTTAGCCTCAATCGCTTGGTGAAGTCCGTCAGAATAACGACGACCATCCATAATACGACCTGTTTGCTCATCTACAATCATAACTTTGTTGTCCATTACAACATACTGATTGTCTTTTTCGAATAAGGCGTAAGCTTTTAATAATTGGTTAAGTGTATGAATACGTTCTGACTTTACATTAAAGTCTCTAAACAATTCTTCTTTAAGGTCTGCTTCTTCTTCAGATGATAAACCTTTATCTTCAATCTTAGCAATTTCAATTCCCATTTCTGGCATGACGAAGAAATCAGGATCATCTTTACCTGAAAGAAACTCAACACCTTTGTCAGATAATTCAACCTGATTGTTTTTTTCATCAATAACATAATAGAGTTCCTCATCTACCTTAGGCATCTCTCTATTGTTGTCTTGCATATAGTAATTTTCCGTTTTTTGAAGTAATTGTTTTACTCCTTCTTCAGATAAAAACTTAATTAAGGCTTTATTCTTAGGAATACCTCTGTAAGCTCTTAATAATTGAAAACCACCTTCTTTAGTATCACCAGCTGCAATTAACTTTTTTGCTTCGGCTAAAACACCAACTAAATATTTACGTTGTACTTCTTCAATGGCATTAACCTTTGGTTTTAAAGCATCAAATTCGTGCTCGTCTCCTCTTGGTACAGGGCCAGAAATAATTAATGGTGTACGTGCATCATCTACTAATACAGAATCGACCTCATCTACAATTGCATAGTGATGTGGACGTTGTACTAAATCGTCTGGCGAATGTGCCATGTTATCACGTAAGTAATCAAAACCGAACTCGTTATTTGTTCCGTATGTAATATCTGCGTTATAGGCTTTACGACGTGCATCAGAGTTTGGTGTGTGGTAATCGATACAATCGATACTCATACCGTGAAACTGAAAAATTGGTGCCATCCAAGCACTATCTCGTTTTGCTAAGTAATCATTTACTGTTACTAAGTGAACACCTTTACCTGCCAATGCATTTAAATACACAGGAAGCGTTGCTACCAACGTTTTACCTTCACCAGTTTGCATTTCTGCAATTTTACCTTGGTGCATAGCGATACCACCAATCAGTTGCACATCATAATGAATCATGTCCCAAGTAATAGGTTTACCTGCAGCATCCCAAGAATTTGACCAAACAGCTTGATCTCCATCTAGAGTTACATAATCATTATCACCAGAAATTTCACGGTCAAAAGCATTTGCTGTTACCGGAATTTGTGTGTTGTGTACAAAACGTTTTGCCGTTTCTTTAACCACAGCAAACGCTTCAGGTAGAATATCATTTAAGACACCTTCAGTAACTTCGTAGATCTGGTCGTCTATTTTATCGACTTCAAGATACATGTCTTCACGTTCGTCAATATCTTCTGTTACTTGCGCTTTAGCTAAAAGATCTTCTTTTTTAGTTTGAAGCGGTAATCTAGCTTCAGCAATTTTTGCTTTAAACTCAGCCGTTTTTGCTCTAAGCTCGTCATGAGATAATGCTTCAAGAGCTTTCTCAAACGTTTTTATTTTTTCAACAATAGGTTTAATACTTCCAACGTCTTGTTTGGATTTATCTCCAACAAAAACTTTAAGTACTTTATCTAAAAATGTCATATTTGTATGTTTGTAACAGATTGATTTTGGTCAATCTTTTTTTGTTAATTTCAGTTAGTTAGTTTAATTGCTATTTACAATTTTGTGTTATTAATAATTGATTAGCTCACATAAAAACACACCTAAAGTCCCTTCGAAGGGGACCGCTAAAAATGTATCCGAAAATAAAAAAAGTCTCTTAGGTTTAAAAACGCAAGAGACTTTTTTGTGATAATTTTATATGTTAGTATTCATCCTCATTCCAGAGATAATCTTCGTCAGTTGGATAATCTGGCCAAATTTCTTCAATAGAGTCGTAAGAATCTCCTTCGTCTTCAATTGCTTGTAAATTTTCAACAACTTCTAATGGTGCTCCTGTTCTAATTGCGTAGTCAATAAGCTCATCTTTGGTTGCTGGCCAAGGCGCATCACTTAAATAAGATGCTAATTCTAATGTCCAATACATAATTGCGTGTGTAATTTAATTTTTGCAAAAATAATTTTTTAGTTGAACAATCCAAGAAAAAATCAAATTAATTAGCTTGTAATTATATAAATTAATTTATCGGTCTCGCTGAACATTTATATTTAGTTGGTTTGAATCAATCAAATTTCACTTATAAATGTTTAATCATTAATAAAAAGAACGTATAATCTTCAACTTTTATTTCGGGTTAAATTTTTGCGATTTTAATCCTGAGCTTTTAAAGCTAAGTGTTTGTTAATTCGAATGAATTTAACTTATGATTCTTTATTAGGAATCCACTTAATCTCATCAGCTTGCAAATCATGTGACAACTTCCGTGCCAATACAAAAAGGTAGTCAGATAGTCTATTGATATACATTAGAGTTTCGGGTTGGAATGGTTCTAACTCATTAAGGTGCGACGCCAAACGCTCTGCTCTACGGCAAACTGTGCGTGCAATGTGACAGAATGACACGGTTGTGTGACCTCCAGGCAATACAAAGTGCGTCATTGGTGGAAGGCTATCTTCCATAAGATCCATTGCTTTTTCTAATTTCTCAATATCTTCGTTTGAAATCTTTGGAATATTAAGACGTGCTTTTCCGTTTTTTAATTGTGCTTTTTCGGGATCTGTAGCTAAAATGGCGCCGACGGTAAATAACCGATCTTGAATGTCCATCAACGTGTTTTTATATAATTGATCAATTTCTTGATCTCTAATGAGTCCAATATGAGAGTTAAGCTCGTCTATAGTTCCGTAACTTTCTATTCTTATATGATGCTTAGGAACACGTGTACCACCGAAAAGTGCGGTTGTTCCTTTGTCTCCTGTTTTTGTGTATACTTTCATGTTTCAAAGTTAAGAGTTATGAATTGAAAGTTAAACGTTATGAGTTAAAAGTTGATAAACAAAAAGACGTAAAGTACCAAAGTTGAGCTTGATTGTAAAAAAAATATTCGTTATTGTGAGATTGTAAAATATGGGATTATTTTAATTCTTTCAAATAAAAAAACAACGATAATCCACCAAGAAATATACCAGCGGGTTGTAACATTGAAAATAACATAACTAATTCATTAGAATTAATTGAATTGTAAATTGTGAACATTATAAATATTATACCAATTACTGAAATTGCAATTGAAAAGAATCGAATAGCATGAAAAGCAAGGTTGTAAATTGGGTTTTTAGTTCCTATAAATTTCAGTTGATATCTCGGTACATAGCCTATGAACCAATACATCATGTGATATCCTATGTTTATTACAAATAAAAGATTGAAGTCTTGCTTTATTATATATAAAAGAATAGAAAAGATGAGATTAAAAAATCCTATTATATAATACGATTTTTTAATCATTAAACGTATCACTTTCAATAACACCATCGCGTAAACGAATAACACGTTTGGCATGTGCAGCAATATCTTCTTCGTGAGTTACCATAATAACTGTATTTCCTGATTTATGGATTTCATCGAAAAGCGCCATAATTTCGGTTCCTGTTTTAGAATCTAGATTCCCTGTAGGCTCATCTGCTAAGATAATAGAAGGTTTGTTTACTAAAGCACGACCAACAGCCACACGTTGTCTTTGTCCACCAGAAAGTTGATTGGGTTTATGGTCCATTCTATCTGCAAGTCCAACATCAGTTAAAACTTCTGTAGCGCGCATATTACGATCTTTTTTATTGGCACCAGCATAAATCATTGGTAACGCAACATTATCTAATGCCGTTGTTCTTGGTAAAAGATTAAACGTTTGAAAAACAAAACCTATTTCTTTATTTCTAATTTCGGCAAGATCGTCGTCAGACATTTGGCTAACATCATTTCCGTTAAGATTATAAGACCCAGCTGTTGGTGTGTCTAAACAGCCTAGTAAATTCATTAAAGTAGATTTACCAGATCCAGAAGGTCCCATTATGGCAACATATTCGCCACGCTTAATGTCTAAATCGATGCCTTTTAAAACATGAACAATTTCTTGTCCTAATTTAAAATCTCTAATGATATTTCTAATCTCAATGACGTTGCCGCTCATAGTTTAAAAGTGTTTGTGTGCTTATATCTTTTGCAAGATAAATTAAAAAAGCATAATTGAGTTCTATTTAAAAATCAGTTCATTAAATAAGACGCTAAAGTTAAGCCTTTGTTACATTCTAATTTTAAAATGTTCTTTTGCTTGTTCTCTTCTGAAAAATACGAAGCCTAAATTAAAGCCATCTACAGTTACCGTTACGGACTTGTGATTTTTGATGTACTCCCAAGCTTCAGTCATGCCTTTAGACCAATATATATCATCGAATACAAAAATGGTTTCATTGTGAATCTTAGGTAATAAGGCTTCAAAATATTGGATGGTTGCGGTTTTGTTATGATGACCATCGAAAAAAATGAAATCAAATTTGTCGTCTTTTAATAATGAAATCGTATCTGAGAAATGACCAGTTTTAAATTCAATGTTCTTTACTTCTTTGTTTTCTAGTTTTGATTTTGCAAATGCCGACGTATTAGGACAGCCTTCAATCGTTGTGATTTTATTTGATGAATTAGCTAGAGAAAGCGCATAAGTTCCCATACCTAAAGATGTACCTAATTCTAAACTGTTTTTAAATTTGAAGTATTTTGACAGTCTGTATAAAAGTTGTGTATCTTTTTTAGAACTACTAGAGGTTTTAACCATTTTACCAACGCTTCGTTGGTTAGCATCTAAAGTTTTGGAGCCTTCACCTAAATCTGTGATTTGTAAAATGGTATCTGAGCTTAATAACTCTTTTTTATAGTGATTAAGTTTGTTGTAAGCTTCATAAGCAGTCTTGTCATACAGGCATTTGGTTACAAAATTATAGACAAAAGGGGAGTGGACTCCATGTTGGTTAGAGGCCTGAGTTAAGAATTTTATGTAGGCTATTATTGGGTACACTTTATTAGTTTCAAAGTTTTAAAGTTTCGCAATTCAATAGTTGTAAGGACTTACTATACTCACACCATGTATTACGGTTTTTAATTTTCCATCTTCTCAGCCAATTCAAACCAACGCATTTCTTTTTCTTCAATAGTATCTATTATCACTTGTAATTTTTCTGAAAGTTTTGCAATTTGATCTTGTGATAAATCAGGGTTTGTAAATTTTTCTTCCATGGCAACTTTGTCAAGTTCTAGAGATCGTATTTTAGAGGTTAGATTCTTGTATTCCTTTTGTTCGTTGTAATCTAACTTGTTGGCTTCGTTTTGTTTTTCAGCTTTTGTAGTATCTACTTTTTCTACAGGAGCAATTTCTTTCGTTTTACTCGCGTCGTAAGCTCTAAAATCTGAATAATTACCAGGGAAATCATCGACTACACCTTGACCTCTAAAGACAAACATATGATCTACAATTTTGTCCATGAAGTAACGGTCGTGAGAGACTACTAAAAGCACTCCAGGGAAATCCATTAAGAATTCTTCGAGTACATTAAGCGTTACAATATCTAAGTCGTTGGTAGGTTCATCTAAAATTAAAACATTTGGGTTTTGAATTAAAACAGTACACAAATACAATCGCTTTTGCTCGCCTCCACTCAGTTTTTCAACAAAATCCCATTGTTTTTTTCTGCTAAATAAAAACTTTTCTAGTAATTGCTGCGCGCTAATTTGTCGTCCTTTGGCTAATGGAATGTAATCTCCAAATTCTTTAATAACATCAATAACTTTTTGATTAGGCTTTGCTTTAATTCCTCCTTGCGTGTAATACCCTATTTTAACCGTTTCACCAAGAACAACTTTACCACTATCTGGCTGTGCTGTTTGTGTTAAAAGATTTAGGAACGTCGATTTTCCTGTTCCATTTTTTCCAATAATACCAATACGCTCCCCTTTTTTAAAGGTGTACTCAAAGCCGTCTAGAATCGTTTTATCTTTAAATGCTTTAGATACGTTATGAAACTCTATGATTTTACTCCCAAGACGTTCCATGTTGATGTCTAATTCGATTTTATGGTCATTACGACGTTGGTGCGCTTTGGACTTTATTTCAGAAAAATCGTCAATTCTGCTTTTAGATTTCGTAGTACGCGCTTTGGGTTGGCGACGCATCCAATCGAGTTCCTTTTTAAACAATTGTTTAGCTTTGCCAACTTCTGTGGCTTGGTTTTCTATTCTGGCTTCCTTCTTTTCTAAATAATAAGAATAATTACCTTTATACGTATGGAGTTCGCCATGATCTAATTCTATAATTTCATTACAAACACGTTCTAGGAAATATCTATCGTGTGTAACCATGAAAAGGGTTTGCTGTGTTTTTGCAAAATATTCCTCTAACCATTCAATCATTTCTAAATCGAGGTGATTGGTAGGTTCATCTAAAATTAAGATATCTGGTTTACTCAGTAGAGCTTGTGCTAGTGCTAAACGTTTTTTCTGACCTCCAGAGAGCGTTTTTATCTTTAAAGAAAGGTCGTCTAATTTTAGTTGAGACAAGGTTTGTTGGTATTGCGTTTCAAACTCCCAAGCATTATAGCGATCCATGCCTTCAAAAGCTTTTTGGTACGCATCTGCATCTTCGGGATTTTTTAAGGCTTTTTCGTAGGCTTCAATAATTTTCAATACAGGAATGTCTGATGCGAAAATAGTTTCTTCGAGAGTTAGATCTGGATCTAAATTAGGTTCTTGATCTAAAAATGCTAATCGAAGTCCATTTCTTATCACAATTTGACCATCATCTGGAGTATCTTTTCCTGCTAGAATATTTAGGATAGATGTCTTGCCACTTCCATTTTTGGCTACAAAAGCAATCTTCTGATCTTTATGGATACTGAAAGATAAATCTTTGAAGAGTACAAGCTCTCCAAATGATTTTGATATGTTTTCTACGTTGAGATAATTCAAAGTGTTTTTTTTACAAAGAACGGAAATAAACCAAAAAGAATAGTATTAGTTTTGATATTAGTGTTGATACATTATATTTGTCTCAAAAGATCCATTATAAATATGAAGCGTATAAAGCTTTTAATCATTTTGTTGAGTTGTATTGTTGTGTCCTCTTGTATCCCTCATAAAGACACAGTTTATCTGCAAATCAAAGAGAATTCAACATATGATTCTATACCTAATAATCTCAATGAGGTTCAGAAACCATACAGAATTCAAATTAATGATATTCTCAATATTAGAGTAAAGGCATTAGACCAGGAAACGGTATCAATTTTAAATCCTGCAGGTGAAGGTAATTTAAATGCAGGTAGTGCTGAACGTGCTTATTTTGATGGGTTTACTGTCGATTTACATGGTAATGTAAGAATTCCTACACTAGGTTATATCAATGTTTTAGGATTTACAACAGAAGAAATTGAAAAGTTAATTGAAGAGAAATTACTAAAAGAACAATTTAAAGAAACAGCAAACATATTTGTTACAGTGAAACTAGCCGGATTACGTTATACCGCAAATGGTGAGGTAGGAAGTCCTGGTAGTAATGTGTTATTTACAGAACGTGTTAATATTTTTGAAGCTATTGCTAATGTTGGTGAGATACCAATTACGGGTGATAAAAAGGATGTTTTAATTATCAGACAATATCCACAAGGTCAAAAAATTCACCATTTGGATTTAACGGATATTAAGGTCATGAATTCTCCGTATTATTATATTCAGCCTAATGATATTATTTACGTTAAGCCATTGGTGCAGAAATCTATAGGTACAGGTACAACAGCAATTTCTGGTATTGCTACTATAGCCTCAATTCTTTCTTTACTTACTACAGGAATCTTGCTTTTTTCAAGATTATAAAATTATACTATGAGAGATTACGAAGAGTTAGATGATATAGAATCACAGAGTATTAGTTTTGATTTTAGAGGTTATCTTTTTAAAGTTTTAAACCTTTGGAAATTTGTATTAGCCTGTGTTGGTGTTGCTATGCTAATCGCTTATTTTATAAATGTAAGGAAGCAAAATGTTTATAAATTAGATTCGTTAATATCTGTAGACAATGATCAAAACCCATTTTTTACAGCTAATACAAGTATATCCTTTAATTGGGGTGGTGTTTCAGGGAAAGTTGGCAAGATTATGACAGCTATAAAAACACGAACTCATAATGAAAAAGTTGTGGATTCTCTTCAATATTATATGGAGTATTTGGAAGAAGGAAAGTATCGAAAAATAGACATCTATAAAAAAGCTCCTTTTGAATTTATTTTAGATGAGGCTAAGGATCAGGTTCTTGGTTATCCCGTTGGTATTCGTTTTATTAACGCGAATGAGTTTGAGGTGTTTACTGAATTTGAAGGTGCTAGTGCTTCTGCTCAGAAATATGGTGATAAATCCAAATCTAAAATTAAAGTGCCGATTGGATTATTTTCAAAATCTTATAAAACTGAAAGTGTTGTTTCATTACCTTTTCTTAATGGTAAAATTGTAATAAGGCCGGGAAGAAACATTTCTCCAGGGTCAGAGTTTTTTCTTAAATTTAGTAATTTCGATGCTGTCGTTAATTCTTATAAATCTAATGTAATAATTGGGGCATTTTCAGCGTCTTCATCTTCTATTTTAAGGCTGCAATTGGCTGGTAATAATAAAGATAAAATTGTAGATTATCTTAATGCGACTTCTGCAATTTTAAGTAAAACCGAGTTGGAACGGAAAAATTTATATGCGACTAATACGATTAAATTTATAGATAGTAGTTTAGCTGCTGTAAATGTGAGCCTTACAGATTATACTGATGAGATGAATCAGTTCCGGAAGGATAACAAGGTATTTGACGTTAGTAATGAAATTTCTCAAATTTCGGGACAATTACGACAATTCGAGTTATCTAAGCAAGAAGAAGAATCTAAGCTCGATTACCTGAATAACCTTGAGGTTTATTTAAATACTAAAACAGACTATACTAATATTGCTGCACCAACAAGTGTTGGTATAGAGGAAAAAAATATATTAAGTAGTGTTTCTAAGATTGTAAATTTGGCAGCAGAAAGGCAAAATTTGGAATATACGACCAAAGAAGGTTCTGGGCTTTTCAAAGAGTTAGATAGACGTATTGATTCTGAAAAAAATGTATTATTAGAAACCATTGATGCTACTAAGAAAACAATAGGTGTTATTATAGGGACTTTGAATAGAAGTATTTCAGGTTTAGAGTCGGAATTGAGTAGTTTGCCTGAAAATGAACAACAGTTTTTAAAGATCCAAAGAAATTTAGACATCAGTCAAGAAGCCTATGATATTTATTTGTCAAAACGAAGTGAAGCAGCTATTGTTAAAGCGGCTAATATTTCGGATCTTGGTATTGTAGATGAAGCTAAAGATATTGGTGGTGGTTTAATAGGTCCTAATAAGTCTTTGAATTATATGATGGGCTTAATGTTAGGGTCATTTATTCCAATGTTTTTAATCTTCATAGTTTATTTGTTAGATAATACTATTCATGGTTCTGATGAAATAACAAGGATGTCTAAAATCCCCATATTGGGTTTAGTAGGTAAATATCGTTATAAAAATAATTTGGTGGCTTATGAAAAGCCTAAGTCTGCTGTAGCGGAATCGTTCAGAGCTATTAGATCTAGTTTACAGTTTATTTTTAAAAATCACTCTTCAGAAGCTAGAGCTAACACCTTAATGGTGACGTCTTCTGTTAGTGGTGAGGGGAAAACGTTTACGTCCATTAATATTTCTACTGTTTATGCACTTTCAGGAAAAAAAACCATTTTATTAGGGTTAGATTTACGTAAGCCAAAAATATTTGATGATTTTAATATCGCCAACGATAAAGGAGTCGTTAATTATCTTATTGGTGATGGAACTTTGGATGAGATAACAACACATACTCACATTGAAAATCTGGATATAATTCCGTCAGGACCAATTCCTCCAAATCCATCAGAATTATTAATGAGTAATCATTTAAAAGAACTTATCGGTACCTTAAAACAAGAGTATGATATGATTATTTTGGATACTCCACCCTTAGGTTTAGTAACTGATGCATTAGAATTAACACAATATGCAGATGCAACAATTTTTATGGTTCGGTTAGATTATACCAAGAAAGGGATGTTGCAATTAGTTAATGCTAAATATCGTTCAGGTGAGCTAAAAAATGTGAGTTTTGTTCTTAATTTTTATAGGCATAAGAATAATAGTAATTATGGTTATGGCTATGGTTATGGGTACGGTTATGGCTACGGATACGGAGTGTATGGGAATTCTTATCATGAGAAGGACCAAAAATCTATTCTGAAAAAGATTAAGGATTTCTTAAAGCGCATATAACCAGTTATAATTATTTAATTTTGATTACGAAAACACAGCTTAATGTCAAACGTATTTTTGACGTCGTTTTGGTTTTGATATGTGTGCCTTTTATTTTAATACCCATTATCTTACTTGTCATTATAGCTACTATCGATACTGGGAAATGGGGTGTCTTTACACAATATCGTATTGGTCAGTATGGAAATCGCTTCAAAATTTATAAAATAAGGACTTTAGGTAATGGTGAGCATCAACTGGGTAGTTTAGATAGTAACGCGTCGCTAATAGGCAGATTATTAAGACGAAGTAAGCTTAATGAGGTGCCTCAACTCTATAATGTGTTAATTGGGGATATGAGTTTGGTTGGTCCAAGGCCTGATTTGCCAGGTTTCGCCGATCAATTAAAAGGAGAAGATCGCATAATTTTAGAAGTTAAACCAGGGATTACAGGTCCAGCTACTTTGAAATACAGAAATGAAGAACGCATATTAGAACGTCAAAAAAATCCTACTCACTACAATAAAACAATTATTTGGGTAGATAAAGTTAAAATAAATAAAAAGTACGTTCTGAACTATAGTTTTTACTTAGATTTATTACTTATTTTAAAATCAATATTAAACAAATGACACATTCAGAAGATAAAGTTGCAATCATAGGTTTGGGCTATGTTGGTTTGCCACTTGCGGTAGAATTTGCTAAGAAATTCTTTGTTATTGGTTTCGATATAAATAAGCAACGCATTAGTGAATTAAATACAGGTCTAGACAAAACCTTAGAGGTAGATAGTGATTATTTAAAATCTGTTTTAACTACAGATTTAAGCGCTAACAAAGGACTGTATATTACAGATAATGTAGATGTATTAGCGATAGCTAACATATATATTGTCACCGTGCCAACACCTACTGATGAATTAAATAAGCCTGTATTTACACCGCTGATAAAAGCAAGTGAAACTGTAGGGCGAGCAATGTCTAAAAATGATATTGTAATATACGAATCAACAGTTTACCCAGGAGCTACTGAAGATATCTGTGTTCCTATATTGACAGAAATATCTGGCTTAATATATAATGAGGACTTTTTTGCAGGATATTCTCCGGAACGTATTAATCCAGGAGATAAAGAACATACAGTCACAAAAATATTAAAAGTGACCTCTGGCTCTACACGAGAAATCGCTATAAAAGTTGATAATTTATATAAAAAAGTAATCGTTGCGGGTACACATATGGCACCTTCTATAAAAGTAGCTGAAGCCGCCAAAGTCATTGAGAATTCGCAGCGTGATATCAATATTGCTTTTGTAAATGAATTGTCTAAAATATTTAGACTTCTAGATATCGATACCAAAGCGGTGTTAGAGGCAGCAGGAACCAAATGGAATTTCTTAAAATTTTCGCCAGGTTTAGTTGGTGGTCATTGTATTGGTGTGGATCCTTATTATTTAGCTCAGAAAGCGATAGAATCTGGTTATAATCCTGAAATTATTTTAGCAGGTCGTAAGATGAATGATAGTATGGGAAGCTACGTAGCTATGGAAACTGTAAAAATGATGATTAAAAAAGGAGCAACTATAAAAGGGTCTAAGGCACTTGTTCTAGGAATTACCTTTAAAGAAAATTGTCCTGACATTAGAAACTCTAGAGTAATTGATATTATTGAAGAGTTCCAATCGTATCATTTGGATGTAGATGTTTATGATCCATGGGCATCAAAAGAAGAGGTGAAGCATGAATACGGGATAGATTTAATTAGTAATTATGCTAATTTAAGTACTGATTATGATTCTGTTGTTTTGGCTGTTTCTCATAAAGAATTTTTAGAATTAGATATCACTAAATTAAAATCACAAACAGGTGTTGTTTTCGATGTAAAATCTTTACTTCCAAGAGATGCCGTAGACGCAAGATTATAATGTATTCAAACCCACACCACACAGCAGATTTATCTAATTTAAGTTTTTTAATTACTGGAGGCGGAGGCTTTATTGGTTCCAATCTTACAGAGTATTTATTGAGGTATAATGCTAAAAAAGTTAGAGTTCTAGATAATTTTTCTAATGGACATCGTGAGAATTTAGCAGAGTTTATGGATAATCCAGCCTTTGAATTAATTGAAGGTGATATACGAGATATTGAGACTTGTAAAAATGCTATGGATGGTATTGATTATGTTTCTCATCAAGCAGCTTTAGGATCTGTACCACGTTCTATTAATGATCCTGCGACTACAAATGAAGTTAATATTTCTGGGTTTTTAAATATGATGATTGCGTTGAAAGATAGTCCAACAGTAAAACGTATGGTCTATGCTGCGTCTAGCTCAACGTATGGAGATAGTAAAGCCTTGCCAAAAGTAGAAGATACTATAGGAAAACCTTTATCTCCTTATGCCGTTACAAAATACGTCAACGAATTATATGCAGATGTATTTGGAACTACTTACGATACAGATGTAATTGGATTAAGGTATTTTAATGTCTTTGGTCCAAGGCAAAGTCCGGATGGTGCTTATGCAGCAGTAATTCCTTTATTTATGCAAGCGCTTAAGGATAATGAACCTTCTAAGATAAATGGAGACGGAGAGCAAACCAGAGATTTTACTTTTATTGATAATGTAGTTCAAGCTAATGTAAAAGGATTCTTTGCATCATCCATAGATGCTAAAAATGAAGTCTTTAATGTGGCCTGTGGTGAACGCATTACTATAAATTATTTATGGGAATCATTGCGTATGGCTGCTGACTCTGATCTAAAGGCTATTTACGGTCCTAATCGACAAGGTGATGTAAGGGATTCCTTAGCTGATATTTCTAAAGCCCAAGATCTTTTAGGGTATCAGCCTAAATATACGGTTAGGGAGGGTTTAAAGATTACTTGGGATTCGTTTGATTCTTAATATACGCTTTTGCGCGTGTTGAACACCCCTTTCTTCACCTATGTTCCTTCGGGGAATTTTGCCCATGCGACAGCTCGCCCCTTCACTAAAATATTCCGCAGGACTATTTCCATATGTCCGGTCGTCCTCTTTGAAAAAAAGAGGGGAGCTTGGTAAGGTTGTTTTTTAGGGATTATATATAAAAAAAGCTGTCTTTTCAGACAGCTTTTTAGATTTAGAGAATAATGTTTACAATACTTCTATTAACTGAAGAGCATTGAATGCTCCGTTATTTAAAGGGTATTGTATACCATTTACTTCTTGGAAGAATGCTACTTTTAAGAAGTAAAGTTGATTTCCAGCACCTGCAGGAATAGCTGTTGGTGCTAAATTTACAGCACTAGTTACACCATTAATAGCTAAATTAATTGTGGGACTCACTTGTAATTCTTTGTCACCTGAACTGAAATCTAAATTTAGAAATCCAGCAATAAAACTTACATGGGTCGCTCCTCCTGGAATTCCTAAATCATGGTTCGGTATTAAATCTACGATATTCACTTCACCAGAGGCGGTGTCTAAAGTAAAATCGGAACGTAGTACAGAACTCATCTGTGCATTACTATTAAAGTCGAAGCTTTTTAATTGTGCTCTTCCTTCAGGAGTTGTGAGACCGATACCAACTTGTCGTTGACCACGTAAGGACGTGATATCAGAATTTTTAACCTTACTCATTACCTGTGTTAATCGTGGAGTTACCCGATTGTCTTTAGCATCAGTTAATAAGTTTATAATTGCGCGACGTAGTATTTTTCCACTTGTTGCACAATGTCCAAATTCTGAACCATTTTCTCGGGTTCTTGCAAATGCGGGATCGTTTTTAATACGATTTGCACTTACACCACCTTTGGTTCTAACTAAATACCCTTTTTTGCCCTTGTAAAAGGTAAGATCGTCCAGGGTTCCTTCGATCTTGATTAAGCTTCTTAATTTTGCCATACGAAATGGGTTTTAAATTATTAATAAAAATTTATTCAGTATTCATTTTAAAAACTTCGATTATCATTGTCGCCTTATTGAACACTAGGTTTATAATCTGACTACTGATATGACAAATTTAGGTTGAGGGTTTGGGGCTTTTTTTTAAGATTTCCGAAATTGTAATTGTTTTCTTTTTGTTTCCGATTTTGACTTTTATTGCTGATTTTGTAACAGTATATTTTAATCGTATTTCTGTTTTAATACAGTACTTATGCACTATCTATAGACCATCCATAAATGATGCATACATTAACTTTAGTTTGGTTGCTATGTAAGGTAGATTAAGTTATTTTAATCTTTAATTCTGATTTATAGTGTTTAATGAGTAGTGTGTTTTACGTAATTAAATCGATGAAATACAGGTGCAGTCTTGTTTTGTTTAATTTTTCTTACGATAAAATGTGTTATATCGAAAATCATTGCATTTAGCGGGTTGTATTTCAGGGTATTGTGTAAATTGTGAGTAATTATTAACCTGTTGAACCCTAAAATTTACCCTAAATGGAAAAGAAGAAATTATTTTTAACCTCCACTGATATTCAGCATATCACAGGTTTAAGTATGCGTACTGCTCGTAATATAATGCAGTTTACACGTGATGAACGCGACTTAGGATCGCGTCAATTGATTCATATTTATGATTTTTGTGCCGTCTTTAACTTACCTGTGAGTGTTGTCTTTGATTATGTTAATACCAATATATTTAATAAATGTCCTATTAATGAAGAGCTTGTGCGAAGTCAGTATCAAAAAAAGACGTTAGAGGACGGCTATACTAATTATTTACATCATAAGGATTTTGAAGTTTGTATGACTCCGAAAGATTTGAAAAATAATTTGAATGTGGATGATAGCGATAATGCTAATGGTGTGGCTTGATGGTTGCTCATAGTTGGTTGATTTAGATTGGCTCTCGACTCACTTCGACTTCGCTCAGTGAACGACGCTCAGTGACCATCGCTTCGCGCTAATGCTTCAGTTAATGGATAAAAAGATTCTTCGCTTTGATCAGAATGACATTTTTCTATTTAAAAGTCGTTATTAATTCTATAACTTATTTTTTAGTATCTCTATGGAATTACTATATTTACCCAACAAAAAATAAGAGTCACATTGAGTAAGATAGAAGATGATGGTTGGTTGTATACCATTTCCTCAGAGCGTAAATTAATAGATTTTAATTTTAAGGAAATTTGGCGTTATCGCGATTTACTGATGTTATTTGTGAAACGCGACGTGGTTACCGTTTATAAACAAACCATACTTGGGCCACTTTGGTATCTAATTCAGCCCTTGTTTACTGCATTGACCTTTACTCTTATTTTTAATAAAGTTGCGAATATTGAAACCGGAACCGTACCTCCCTTTTTATTTAACCTTGCCGGAGTTTCTATTTGGAATTATTTTAATACCTGCTTAACGGCTACAAGTGATACATTTAAGACAAACGCTGCCATTTTTGGAAAAGTCTATTTTCCACGTATCATCGTTCCTTTATCTATTATTATGTCTAATTTGATGAAATTCGGTATTCAGCTACTGATATTCATTGCATTTTATATTTATTATTATCTTAATGGTGCTGAAATTAACATTACGAGTAGTGTTTTGTTTTTTCCTTTTATAGTGCTGTTAATGGGTTTGTTGGGCTTAGGTCTGGGAATGATTATCTCTAGTATGGTGACTAAGTATCGTGACTTAAAATTTTTAGTTGGTTTTGGTGTACAATTACTAATGTATGTCTCTGCTGTGATGTATCCTTTAACGTTAATGCGAGAGAAATTACCAAAAATTTCTTGGGTCGTAGAATATAATCCCTTAGCTTATATTATAGAAACTGCACGGTATATGTTATTAGGAACTGGCACCTTTAGCTGGTTCGGAATTATATATACCGTTATAGTAACGCTCATTGTGTTATTTTTTGGTATTATTATCTTCAATAGAACGGAGAAGACGTTTATTGATACGGTTTAATTTAATTAAGTGTTAGGAGTTAAGAGTTAAGAGTTAAGAGTTCTGTTAGAAAAAATAACTCTGTATTTTTGGAATTTATAATTATAAAAATATTAAATGAGTGTCATTTTAAAAGCTGAAAATATAAGTAAACAATACCGACTTGGTGTTGTGGGAACTGGTACTATTAGTCACGACTTGAATCGATGGTGGGCTAGTATTAGAAGTAAAGAAGATCCGTATTTAAAAGTAGGTGCCGTTAATGATCGGAGTACCAAAGCGGATAGTGCTTATGTTTGGGCTCTAAAAGAAATTAATTTTGAAGTACAACAAGGAGAAGTCCTTGGTATTATTGGAAAAAATGGTGCAGGTAAAAGCACTTTGTTAAAAATACTAAGCCGAGTTACTATCCCTACGACAGGCGAAATAAAAACTAAAGGCCGCATAGCAAGTTTATTAGAAGTTGGCACTGGATTTCACCCCGAGTTAACTGGACGAGAAAATATTTACCTGAATGGAGCTATTTTAGGCATGACCAAAGCCGAGATAAAGGTAAAAGAACAAGAGATAATTGAGTTTTCTGGCTGTGAACGTTATGTAGATACACCTGTTAAACGTTATTCTTCTGGAATGCGAGTGCGTTTGGCTTTTGCAGTGGCCGCATTTTTAGAGCCTGATATTTTGGTGATTGATGAGGTTTTGGCTGTAGGTGATGCTGAGTTTCAGAAAAAAGCTATTGGGAAGATGCAGGATATCTCTAAAGGAGATGGTAGAACTGTTTTGTTTGTAAGCCATAATATGGCGGCTGTAAAGAGTTTGTGTACGCGTGCTATTGTATTGGAACATGGAACATCCGTTTTTGAAGGAGGAACCGATGACGCTGTTAGTTTTTATTTGAATTTAGGGAATACAAAAGGGGGTGAAACTTTACGCTACTTTAAAGAGGAAGATTTTGAAAAACAATCTTTTTTTATAGAATCTGTGGGATTGAAAGGGGAGCATAGAAATTATAATGATCCTCTTACAAGAGAAGATGATTTGATTATAAATCTAACTTTGATTAATCATTCTTTAAAAGCTTTAGTTGTTGTCTTTCGTTTTAAAGACGATGACGGTAACGTTATATTTGTTACAAATTCTAAAGATGCTCAGTTAAATTTAGAAAAAGAGGGAAAACAATTGTTAGCAATGCAATTGCCTAAATTCTTCTTTAATGAAGGGAAATTTAATGTAGATGTTATGGTTACAAATGGGAAAAAACAATTGTTTTTTGAGCCTGATTGTGTACAGTTTACGATGCTTCAGGAAGCTAAAGAATTAGGACAATGGATGGGGAAAACTAAAGGGCCTTTAAAACCAGTTTTTAAATGGATATTTAATAATGAGGGTTGATTTTTTTATTGTAGGAGGGCAAAAATGTGGGACTACCGCCTTGCATAGTTTTTTGACTAATCATCCACAGATAAGAGGCGGAAGTAAACAAAAGGAATTAGATTTTTTCGCATATGATAAATTATTTAGTAAAGGTATAGGTAACTATCATTCTAAGTTTAAAAAGACTCTAAAAGAAAAAATTTCGTTTAAAGAATTTTTTTTTATAGACTCATCACCTTCCTACTTATTAGATGAAAATCCTCAAATCACCTCAAAAAGAATTTTTGAGTATAACGCGGAAAGTAAAGTTATTATTCTTGTAAGAAATCCTATAGAAAGAAGTTTTAGTGCTTTTCAAATGTATAAAAAAAGATATTTTGAAAATGACAAAGACTGGTGGATAAAATGGATAAAAACAAGAGGTGGAGATACTAAAAACGTTATAAGAAGGACGGAAGTTGAATATAAGAACTTTGATTTATTTGTGAGAAATGAGATTAATGTTTTGGAGAAAGGTTTACAGATAGAGTGTCCGATTTTGAAAAATGGAGAATTTTCTAAAAGTATAGATTTATATAGAAATAAGTTTAAATCAAATTTTTTATTGATTCAGAATGAAGAGATGCATAAAAATACATCTTTAACATTAGATCTTGTTTCAGATTTTTTGAAAATTAAATCATTTGATTGGACAAAGTTTTCTAATAAAAAAGTGTTTCAAGGAAATTATATATTAGATATTGATTCAGAAACGATTGATCTTTTAAAAAAATATTATCAAGACGATATCAATTTTTTATTTAAAAACTTTAATATAGATTATAGATGATAAATGTCACCAAAACATTTTTACCAGCACAAGCCGAATACCAAGCCATTTTAAAAAAAGCATGGGATACGGGTTGGATGACAAATAGAGGGGTTTTGGTAAAAGAATTGGAATCAAAATTACAATTCTATTTAGACACTCCAAATATCATTGCTATGACTAATGGTACTTTGCCTTTACAAATAGCAATAAAGGCATTAGAGCTAAAAGGTGAGATCATAACTACACCTTTTAGCTATGTCGCGACAACTAGTAGTATCGTTTGGGAAGGTTGTACTCCTGTATTTGTAGATATAAATCCAGAGTATTTAACCATTGATGAAACTAAGATTGAAGCGGCTATTACATCTAAAACTACAGCCATTTTGGCGACTCATGTCTTTGGTAATCCATGTCATGTAGAAGCTATTGAAGTCATTGCGAAAAAACATGACTTAAAAGTTATTTATGATGCTGCCCATTGTTTTGGGGTCACTTATAAAGGACATTCTCTTTTTAACTATGGGGATGTCAGCAGCTGTAGTTTTCATGCTACTAAGTTGTTTCATACCGGAGAAGGAGGTGCTCTGTTTTGTAAACCACAGTATTTTGAAGCCATGTATTCTCATCATAATTTTGGACATGATGGGCCAGAGGCTTTTCAAAGTTTAGGGATTAATGCTAAAATGAGTGAGCCACAGGCGGCTATGGGTTTGGCTGTATTGCCCTATATGACAAAAATTATCAAAGAGCGCAAGCAAATAGTTGATGCTTATAATCAAGCCTTTGAGACATCAAGTTTGAAATTGCTAAAAATTAGAGTCCAAACCAATTGGAACTATAGCTACTATCCTGTAATTTTTGAAAATGAGAGTCAGTTGTTGCGTGTAAAACAAGAGTTAGAATCTCATTCTATTTATCCAAGACGTTATTTTTATCCCTCTTTGAATACACTTCCATATGTAAAGCCATGTAGTTTGGCTATTTCGGAATCTATATCTTCTAAAGTTTTATGCTTGCCTTTATTTGCGGGTTTAGCAACTGAGGATTTAAACCAAATTATTAATATTGTAAAAGAACAGTTGCTATGATAATAGTTGGAGCTAAAGGTTTTGCTAAAGAGCTATTGCAAATTGTATCTATAGATATGGGCTTGCTAGATGATGATATTGTATTTTTCGACAATGTAAGTAGTGATTTGCCTTCAAAACTATATAATAGATTTCGGATACTAACATCTTTTAAAGAGGTCGAAATCTATTTGTTAAAATCAGAAGATAAATCTTTTGTTTTGGGGTTGGGAAATCCATTATTAAGGAAAAATTTATTTAAACAATTTACACAATTAGGAGCACAACCAATTTCAATTATTTCGAAAAATGCCGAAATTGGTAATTTTGACGTTAATATAAAAGTTGGGGTAACTATACTGTCAGGTGTAAAAATATCTAATTCTGTGGATATAGGTATAGGGTGCTTAATTTACTATAATTCAATTGTTACACATGACTGTATTATCGGCGACTTTGTAGAAATATCGCCTAATGTAAACATACTTGGTAGAAGTAGTATTGGAGATAATTCATCTTTAGGAGCATCTTCTGTAATTTTACCAGATATTACCATTGGTAGTAATGTAACAGTTGGTGCTGGTACTGTTGTTCTAAACGATGTCCCAAATAATATTACAATAGTAGGTGTGCCAGGTAGAATTATTTCAAAAACTATATAATATGAAGGTTTCTGTCTGCATGATTACTTATGGGCATGAAAAATATATAGAACAAGCTATAGAAGGTGTTTTAATGCAAGAATGTAATTTTGATCTAGAATTGATAATTGCTGACGATTGTTCGCCTGATGGTACCGATAAAATTATAGATGACATAAAAAAAAATCATACAAATGGCTTTTGGATAGAATATACTAAGCACAGTACAAATAAAGGAATGATGCCTAATTTTATATGGGCATTAGAGCAATGCCAAAGTAAATATATTGCTTTGTGTGAGGGCGACGATTATTGGACTGATCCTTTGAAGTTGCAAAAGCAGGTTGATTTTTTGGAGGCGAATACGGACTATAGTATATGTTTTCATAGGGTAAAGATTTTACGAGGAACAGAATTATTTAATGATGTTTCAATTGAAGCTCGGTATAATAGAATAAAAGAAGAACGCGCTACTCTAAATGATTTACTTGAATTCGGTAATTTTATGCATACTCCTTCTGTCATGTTTCGAAATAGAAAGTCTGAGTTCCCAATGGAGTTTAAATATTCCTCTGTTGGAGATTATTTTTTACATATTCTTAATGCACAAAAAGGGTATATTAAGAGATTAGAAGAAGTGATGGCTGTTTATAGAGATGGAGTAGGTGTTTTTTCAACGCTAAATCAGTTAGAGCAACTAAAGAAGATAATTCATTATCAAATTTGTTTAATATCTTATTTGGAAGAAGATGAACAAAAGAAAATAATATTAAATAAGTTGTTTTCTAATATGGAAAAGTTGGAAAAACAATTATTAAAACCTGACTCATTGGCTAAACAATTAAGTTTTAAAAAAATTATAAAACTACTTTTGATAAAACTTAAAAAACATAGACCATGACTAATACATATATCATCATTGTCACCTACAACGGCATGCAATGGCTAGAGAAGTGTTTAAAAAGTTGTGCTAATTATCCTGTAATTATAGTAGATAATGCTTCTACTGATGATACCGTTTCTTTTATTGAAACCAATTATCCTAATGTAGTCTTATTTAAACAAGCTGAAAATTTAGGCTTTGGTCAAGCTAATAATTTAGGAATTCGCTATGCTTTAGATCAAGGAGCAGAGCATGTGTTTTTATTGAATCAGGATGCATATATTGTAGATACTGTGTTAGAAAATTTAATAGCTAATCAAAAAGAGCACCCAGACTATGGAATATTAAGCCCTATTCATATTACTCGTAATATGAAAAAAATGGATAGGCTCTTTAACAATTATATGCGTAAAGAAAAATCAGGAATGTTTTATTCTGATTTTGTATTAGGTAATAAGTTAGCTTCAGTATATGAGGTGCCCTTTGTAAATGCGGCATCTTGGTTGGTGTCTCGGAAATGTATTGAAATAGTTGGCGGTTTTGATCCCTTATTTTTTCATTATGGTGAAGATGATAATTATTGTCAGCGTGTGCAGTATCATGGTTTTAAAGTAGGTGTTTTACCAAAAGAATATGTTATTCATGATCGGGAAGAGCGAAAATCAACTAAACCAAAATTATTTACTTCTGAATATTATCGAAATATTGAAAAGATATATAAAGTAGAGTTTGCTAATATTAACATTGATAATAAATTAGATTCTCAAGTTTATAAACACCGTAAGATGATTTTAAAGTTTCAACTGCAATTTAAATTTGCAAATGCAAATAGTATTAAATACGAGTTGCTTATTTTAAATAGAATTAAACCTTTAATTATTAAAAGTAGGTATGTTAATACTGTCAAGGGGAAACATTATTTATAAATAAAGTTATCAATTATCAATCTTAGGGTTTATAAGAATTTATAGTTTAGATTATTTTAGTTCTTTCTAATTATTTTTCTACAAGATAGGTTTTTACTTAAGTATTTCTATTTGTTTTTTTTCTTTCCTTTTTATTTTGACTTTGTATATTAGCCTTTTATAATATAAAATGTTAGAAAAAGAACCGTTAGTGTCCATTATTATTCCCACGTTTAATCGTGCTCATTTAATTGGGGAAACTTTAGATTCTGTTTTAGCTCAAACTTACCTCAATTGGGAATGTATGGTTGTGGATGACGGAAGTACAGATGGTACAGCGGCTTTACTAGAGCGTTATATATCTCAAGATGCTAGGTTTCAGTATCACAAACGACCAGACACGCATTTGCCAGGGGGTAACGGAGCTCGTAATTATGGGTTTAAAGTAAGTAAGGGAAAGTACATTAATTGGTTTGATAGCGATGATTTAATGGTTCCTGAAAAATTACAGAAAGAAGTTATGGCTTTATGTTCAACGAGGGCAGATTTTTCAGTAAGTAAATCAAAATACTTTAATCATAAAAATAACAGTTTTTTTAATTACGATTTTAGAGTTTCACAAGTGAGCTTTGAGAGTTTTGCCGTAGATTATATTAGATGGATAACCTCTGATTTAGTCGTTAAAAGCGATGTTGTAAAGGATATTTGTTTTAATGAAACATTGCTTACAGGACAAGAATATAATTTTAATTGCAAATTATTGTTAAAAACAACAGACTTAGTTTACGTAGAAGAGTTTTTAACTAAAAAAAGATTTTTGTCTGACTCTAAACAAGGTAAGAGAGACCTTGATCGTTTGCATCATCATCGTAAATTATTTGATACACATTGGTTGAATTATTTAGACTTAAAAGACAAAGCTAAATCCGATAAGTTTAATCGCTTTTCTTTGTTGCAATGTGTTCTTAGTTATTTTGAATTAAAGCAGAATATAAATTTACCTTCTCAATTTATTAAAGAACTTAAAGACGTATTTCCGAAGCGCTATTATTATTTTTACCTCGCCAAAATTTCACAAAAGTTCTTTGGAAGGTATTATAAATTTTATTTGCGACTAAAAAATAATGAAGTGTTTAAGACCTACAGATTCAGTAATATTACATGATAAATCATATCCATAAAATTATTTTTATTCATATATCTAAATGTGCGGGAACCTCTGTGGAAAAAGCTTTTGGTATAGATCATTTAGATAACACCGAGACTAATAATTCTAATTTATTTGGTTGGAATCAAAAGCACGGTTTACATTTACAACATGCTACACCACAACAATTATTGGATTATGGTTTTGTAAGTAAACAGGAATGGGAAACTTATTATAAGTTTGTAATTGTTAGGAATCCTTATGGACGTGCAGTATCAGACTATTTTTATATAATAAAAGATTCGGGCTATATTGATAGTTTTAAGAATTATATTTATAAGAGAGGAAAATTTAAAACTATTTTAAATGATAATAGTTGTATAAGGTATCGAGGTGATCATTTAAATATTCAAAAAGAATATTTTTTTTTAAACGGAGAAGAAGTAACGTATGATTTGGTTATCCGTATGGAAAATATTAAGGATGGATTTGAAAAATTAAAGCAAGATTTAAAACTGACTGATGATTTTTTTGATGTACATTCAAAAAAAGGGATAAAGAAATTTCGACACTATTCTGTGTTTTATAATATTTATAGAAAACAATTAGTGTATAAAAAATTTAAAACAGATTTTCAGTTTTTTAATTATTCTTATTGTAATAAAAAGAACTTATTTGAAACATTAAAAGCTGTATGCCCTTCTGTTTTTTTTGTTCCTTTAAAATATTGGAAGAAATATATTAAGAGCATGTTTAATAAATAAAGAATAATAGTATTTATATTGATATTTCTCTTAAGTGAAAATATTAAAATGAAGTCATAGATAAACAATAGTGAAATTGCAAACCAAACCATTAGTTTCTATAATAATTCCAAATTATAATCATGAGCGCTATCTAAAGCAGCGTATAGAATCTGTATTAGCACAAACCTATACTAATTTTGAAGTTATATTATTAGACGATTGTTCTACAGACGATAGCAAAACTATTTTAAATAGTTATAGAGATCATCCTAAAATAGTACATATTGTATATAACCAGGTGAATTCGGGATCTACATTTAAGCAATGGTTTAAAGGGATTGATCTTGCTAGTGGTGATTTTATTTGGATTGCAGAGAGTGATGACTACGCGTCTCCCTTGCTTTTAGAGACATCAATGACCCGTTTTAATACCGATTATGCGCCAGATGTTGTTTTTGTTGGTACAACCAATATAGATGAATATAATAACGATATAGGTAACACTACTAGAATAGAAAGAACACATAAAACGCTGTTAGAAAAAGACTTTAATATATATGGAAGGACTTTTTTGAGATTTTTTATGCCAGATTATTGTATTATTAGAAATGCAAGTTCTGTGGTGTTTAAAAAAACGGTGCTTTCTCAAAAGGCAAAAGAAGTAATTTCATTTAAAACAATTGGTGATTTTTACTTTTGGGTACATTTATGTGTTAAAAATTATAAATTTACATATATCGCAGAAAAACTAAACTTTATGCGCAAGCATAAAGGTACCGTGCGTAATAATCCAGAAAAAAGCACATTTAAATTAGCAGAGTATAATCGCATACATAATTATGTTCTCCTTAAAAATTGGTTCGATTATTCTGTAGTAAATAAAATTATGACCTATAAAATAAAAAGAATGAAAAGTAAGTTATGAGAGTTTTATTAGTTTCTGGTAATTTCCATTGGTCCGAAGGTGCTATTGCTAAAGGTATGGTGAAGGCTCTACCCGACGATGATGTTTACTTTTTTTCTATCCATGAATTTAAATATAGATATCAAGAGTTTGAACGTTTGTTGCAACACGTAGATATTGTGCATTGGCTTTTTAATGTTGGTCATTTAGGAGGAAATAGAAAGATAGCATATAGACAAATATCTATTCCAAAAATAGCTACAGTACATCATGTCTGTTCTGATGAAACTTACAAAATAGAAGAAGCTTCTTTTGCAGATGTTATTCACGTTGTATCTAAAGAGTGGTTAAATGACCTAAAATATCGCACGAAAACGAATACTATTAGGGCTTCATTAGGAATTATGCTCGAAGATTTTGGAGACATTGAATCAAACTTATATTCAGGAAAAGGAGCATTTAAAATAGGAATGATGGGGTCTTACCCCGGTAAAGATAATAGAAAGCGTGTCGATATTGCTATTCAAGTACTCAAAAGACTTGTCGATAATAAAATAGATGTCGAGTTAATAATTCAAGGTGGTGGTTGGGAGCTTTATTATACGGATTTGAAAAAAGCAAATATTAATTACACCCACCATAAATTAACGGCGGACAGTGAAGCTTTAAAGTTTTTTGAGCTGATACACGTTTATTTATGTACTTCCGATTATGAAGGGGGACCTTTACCTGTTTTAGAATCTTTAGCTAGTGGTATTCCCGTGGTTTCTACAAATATAGGTGTCGCCGCAGATGTATTAAACGAAGGTGGTGGTATTTTGTGTGATAAAGCAGATGTTTTAGCTTTAGCAGAGGCTTTGGTAGTAATGAAAGAAGATAAAAATAAGTATCTAGCTTACGCATCAGAATCGAAAAACATTGCTTCTATATATTCTTGGGAAGCTTTAGGTACTGCATATAAAACACTTTTTAATGAAACAATTTTAAGTTGGGAAGCTATTAATTTAAAGTCTTGGGCATTTCGTACTTCAAAAATTGTGCTTGCAAATGAGCAACGAAAAAAAGAGTTGCTTTATGATAATTTGAGTCAGTCTATGCAGCTTTTAAATAGAGGTGATAAAGTAGAGGGACTTAAATTAGCAATTAGACCATTATTAAGTACGAAAATACATTTTAGGAGAAAAGCCATCTATGTTCGTAGAATTTTAAGGTTGCTTGTAAAAAAATAAGGATAAAAGATAGAAATGAAACCAAAAACGCTTTTAATCACAGGTATTCATAGATCAGGTTCAACTTGGATGGGGAAAATAATGGGGATGTCTAAAGAATTGCAATATATACACGAGCCTTTTAATATTGCAAAAAACAGTAATATGCCTTTACAATATTGGTATCAATATTTTACTTTGGACTCTGATGTAAGTGTCAGAAAGAAATTAAAGAAATATCTTAATAAGTTTCATCAGATAGATTTCATCAGGCTTTTTAAAGCATTAAAAAAAACCAAATATTTAGGGCAAGTAAAAGATGCATTTTTATATGAGTTAAAGTGCTTTCATACTATTCCGCTATATAAAGATCCTATAGCATTGTTATCGTCAGAATGGTTTTATGAAGAATTAGATGCACATGTAATTGTGTCTATACGACATCCTGCTGCTTTTGTAGCAAGTGTTAAAGTGAAAAATTGGATATTTGATTTTAATAATTTATTAAAACAAGATCAATTAATGCAAGATTATCTTCTTGATTACAAGTTAGAAATGGAACTAGCTAATGAAAAAAAAGACCTGCTTGAATCGAGTATTCTAATATGGAATATTCTTTATAGTGTTGTTTTTAAGCTTCAAGAAAAATATAAAGATAATCCCAATTGGATTTTTATTAGACATGAAGATTTATCGAGAAGTCCTGAAGAAAAGTATAATCAAATTTTTAAAAAATTAAATTTGAAATTTACAACGCCAATAAAAAATGCTATTATCAATTCATCTAAACCTCAAGAGAGCTCTTACCTTTCAAGAGATTCTAAAGAAAACATTTTTACGTGGAAAGAGAGATTAGAACCAGAAGAAATAGAAATTATAAAAAGTGGTACTAAAGAGGTTTGGAAACATTTTTATATAAAAGAAGATTGGTAATTTATGAGTTTTTTTAAGCAAAAATTTACTATAGGTTTAATATGTAGATGTAAAGACGAGTTTTTTATAGAAGAATTTGCTATGTATTATTTAAATGAAGGAGTGGACAATATTTTTATAATAGACGATAACTCTAGTGATAAATCTATTTATACTAACCTATTAAATAAACTTAATGTAAAAGTGGTTTTTGAAAAAAATATTATTCAGAATAACTTTGCAAATACTTTATATCAAGAGATTAAAAATGATTTTGATTGGATGATTTATGTGGATGTAGATGAGTTTATTTCGACAAAAAAACATGGAAACAAAACTATTCGAGAATCACTAGAAACAACCTTTAAAAACGTTCATTGTATTAAAGTACCTTGGGTAATGATGAGTAGTAATGGATTAGAAAAATCACCTAAGAGCATATTAAAAGGGAATACATATCGTTGGAATCATGATTTAAAGCATGAAAATGAAATGAGTGAGCACCAAAAATTTCGTTGTCGTTATGATGAAATTGAAGTTAAGTGCATTTTTAAAACGAAATATTTTGATGCTGTTTGGGATCACCATCCCAAATCGCCAACTCGTAAAATAAACCTAAAAATAGTTGATGGTATAAAAAAAGAAAAAAGTAGATTGACTCCTTTTCACTATAGTTTAAGAGAAAAAGATATTCAACAGGCTTACTTGTTATGCTATCACTATCGAATTATATCAGTAGAGAATTGTAAAAATAAATTAAAAAGTAACAAATGGTATATTGATAATGGTTATAATTTAGATGATTTATTATCAACTGACTATCCGGAAGTTTTAGATGAGACTTTAGCAGACAAGTTACTTTTTAATAATTAGTTTTTTATTATTATATATTTGTTTTACCAAATTAACTATGATTATAAAAACCCCAATACTACCCAACAAACAAGAGTTTGCAAAAATAGATGCTCCTCACGAATTATATAAAGAAGCCATTTGTGTTTTTGCTGCTACGGGGTTCTTTTTAGATGGTGATACATATTGGAAAGATACCGTTTGCTTATTGCCAGCTCATGATCATTATTTCAATGATGATAACTTATTAGTAGAAAGTAAACCTAATTTTGAATGGCATTACACACCTAGAAATATTTCATTTGAGCAAGCTTTAAGCGAGTACATAGAGTTATTAACCGCAATAACCAAAGAACAAATAGGAGATCATCCTGTTATTTTGCCTTTATCTGGAGGATTAGACAGTAGAAGTCAGGCTTTAATTTTAAAAGACCTTGATAATCCTGTACATGCTTATAGTTATTCGTTTCCGGGCGGTTACCCAGAGCATAAAATAAGCAAGCAGATTGCTAACGTTTGTAATTTTACATTTGATGCATTCAAAATACCTAAAAGTTATTTATGGAATTGTATTGACGATTTAGCTCAATTAAATGGCTGTTATTCTGAATTTACACATTCTAGGCAGATGGGAGTTTTGGAAGCACTTAAGGAAATGAAAGGTGTTTTTTCATTAGGGCATTGGGGAGATGTGCTTTTTGATTGTGGTGCGCCTGAGGGCATTAAAGAGGAAGACGTCACCAAGTTGCTGCTAAAAAAAATGCTAAAACCTGGAGGTTTGGAGTTCGCAGAAGCACTTTGGAAATCATGGAGTCTAAAAGGAGAATTTAAGCCTTATTTAGTATCTAGAATAGAAAAATCTTTAGCCAAAATAAAAATAGAAAATATTAGCGCTAAAGTTAGAGCTTTTAAAACCTCACAATGGGCACATCGGTGGACAACAACGAATTTATGTGTTTTTGAATCTGTACATCCCATATCTATGCCTTATTATGATAATAGAATGTGTGAGTTTATTTGTACCATACCAGAAGCCTATTTAGCCGATAGACGTTTACAGATTGCTCATATTAAACAAAATGAAAAATTAGCTAATTTAACATGGCATGCGCATAAGCCATTTAATATAAATAATTTCCATTACAACAAAAGTCCCTACAATATACCATATAGGATAGTTAATAAATTGAAACGAGAATTTAATAGTGCTATTGGTAATCCGTATATTCAACGCAACTTTGAATTACAATTTTTAGGAGCTGAAAATGATAATCACTTAAAAAAGTATCTTAATGATTCTTCTTTCCAAGAATTTATTCCAAAAGAAATTGTAGATGACTTTTATAATAAGTTTAAAATGGTTGATACTGTATACTATTCTACGCCTGTAAGTATGTTGTTAACGTTTGCGTTATGGCATAAACAAAATAATATACACTAATGAAGTTATCTGTTATCATCCCTATTTATAATGGTGCACCATTTTTAAATCAGCTAATTAAAACAATCAATGCCTTTACCTTTAGTGATTTTGAATGTGTTTTTATTGATAACAATTCTAAAGATGATTCGTTAAGCATTTTGAGATTGCTGTTGGAAAACGTTACTTTTAATTATACGATTTTAACCGAGGAAAGACAAGGTGCAGGCCATGCTAGAAATACAGGGATTAAGATTGCAAAAGGGGAGTTTTTAGCTTTTTTGGATTGCGATGATATTATTTTACCGGAGAAATTTGAGTATGATTTTGGTGTATTAGAGACCCACGATGTAGATTTTGTATTTTGTCGTTCCAAACGTTTTTATAAGAATCGCGTGATTAAACACCCAATAAAAGATATAAGAGAAGGCATTAATGATATGCCAACTTTGGGACATATTTGGTTGCGAAATTTTTTTTGTCTTCAAGGTCCAGGCTCGTTGGTTGTTAGGAAGCGTGTAGTAGAGCAATTAGGTGGTTTTCATACGTCGTATACGGGCGAAGATGCCTTTTTGTTTATTAGAATGGGACTTGTTTGTAAAGGCTATTTCTATGATAAAACCTATTTTCATTATTTTAGACATAGCTTATCTACTATTTCAAAATCCAATAAAGAAGAGCACGGTGTATTGAAAAGATATTTTGAATTAAGACAAAACTTGTTTGTAGATGATGTCGTTAAAAGGAATGATTTAGCAATGCGCATTTTAAGCCAGCAATTACAAATGGATTTGTTGAAGTTACAACACTATGGAATTGACATAGGAAAGCTTTTAAAAAGTGAAAAATTAAATAATTTGAAGCTTATGTTTTTACTGTTTAATCCCATAAGTCTTTTTATTAATAAGCGTGTTCCGCATATAAGATTTAATCCTTTTTTTCAAGTTTATATAAAATTCATTAAAAAGCCTCTGTCTTAACTTTTGTCTTTATTTTAAATTTATGAATAAGAAAATACGCGTTCTAATTACGACTTCTAATTTTAATACCGCAGGAAGTGGTAAAGTTATATATGATTTAGTAAAAGGTTTAGACCCTGATAAGTTTGAAGCTGAAATAGCGTGCAATAGTAATAAAGGAGCTTTTTTTAAAGTTATAGAATCTCTAGGTGTTCCAATTCATATTTTTGAAACCAAATCTCCATATAGACCTTTTTACAATTTATTATTTAGAGTTTGGAAGGTTTCAAAATTTTATAAGCGGAATCAATATGATATTGTACATTCTTGGCAATGGAGTAGTGATTGGACAGAAGCTTTGGCGGCAAGACTAGTTGGTGTGAAGTGGATTTATACTAAAAAAGCCATGGGTTTTGATAACAAAAATTGGCATATGAAAAGTTATTTAGCTCACTTTATTATTACTATTAATAATGAGATGCGTGCCTATTTTCCTAAAAAAAAGCAACAAGCTCTAATTCCGTTAGGTATTGATACGGATTATTATAACCCTAAGGTGGTAACAGAACCTTTAGAACTTACCACAACATCATTTCATATTATTACTGTGGCTAACTTAGTGCCTGTTAAAGGGGTTCAAATTTTAATCGAAGCTATTAATCAACTTCAAGATTCCTCAGTACGACTTAGTATTTTAGGAGACTTCAATAATGCTTATGGTGATACATTGGTAGCATTAAAAGATCGTTTGGGTCTGCAAGATCAAGTTGAATTTTTGGGAAAATCATTAGATGTTAGGCCTTATTTTAAAACTGCTGATTTATATGTTATTCCGACTTTAAATGAAGGACGGAAGGAAGGAATGCCTATGGCATTAGTTGAAGCGATGAGTATGGGAATTCCTGTTTTAGGATCTGATATAACTGGAATTAATTTTGTATTAAAAGATTTTAAAAGCCTTTTGTTTGAAGCTGGAAGTGTTGATGATTTAGCTTTAAAAATAATAGAAATTAAAGAAATGGAATCCTTAAATCGGTCAAAAATTGGTCAGTGTTTACGTAGTTATTGTCAAGAGCATTTTAGTATGAATAAGTTTATTTCGGAGCATGAAGTATTATATAGGTCTATAGCTGATAATCAATGAATTTTATTGCCTTATGAAGAAATTGTAGAAGTATGATATTAAAAATAATCTAATTTTTTAGCTTATTTATTTTAGGAATCTTTAATTATGCTTTAGTAACGTTCACAATACATTAATAACTGAATCATTTATTAAATAAATAGATTTATTTTCTTAAAGATTTTTATCTTTAAATTTTTAAAAATAGGAGAGATTGAAAGACAAATTAAAAATAGCAATTTACTCCGGAGATATACCCAGCACTACTTTTATAGAGCGACTTATTTTGGGGTTGTCTCGCAAAGATTGTGAGATTTATCTCTTTGGTTTTACTAAGAAAAAAGTATCTTATTCTAAATCTGTTTCTGTTTTTGCATATAACAACACAAAAATTAGTAAAACTTTATTTTTAATAAAATATAGTATGTTGTTGTTCCTTTTTAAAGGGAAAGACAAACGAAAACTAGATGCTATTTTAAAAAAACAATCTAAAAACCTCTTATTAGATAAGGTAAAATGTTATCCTATATTATGGCATAAACCAGACATCTTTCATGTGCAATGGGCAAAAGGACTAGCGGACTGGGTTTGGGTTAAAGCATTTGGTATTAAATTAGTACTAAGCTTGCGAGGCGCTCATATTAATTACTCACCTATTGCAGATGCTACTTTAGCTGCAATGTATAAAGAAAATTTCCCAAGGGTAGATGCTTTTCATGCTGTGTCTATAGCGATTGGTTTAGAAGCAGAAAAATATAATGCATCAAGAGAAAAAATTCAGGTAGTTTATAGTGGTTTGCGACCAGACCAAATGAGTGTGAAATTACCTAAGGAGAATCCTGTTTTCCAAATTATTTCTATAGGTAGACCTCATTGGAAAAAAGGTTATACATATGCTATAGATGCTTTAAAAACACTTAAAAGTCAGGGTTTTAAATTTCATTATACAATTATTGGTGGTGCAAACCACATTGAGTTTTCTTATCAAGTACATGATTTGAAGTTAGAAAATGAAGTCACTTTATTAGATACATTGCCTTATGCCAAAGTCCAAGAATTAATGGTTGATGCAGATTTACTTTTATTACCAAGTATAGAAGAAGGTATTGCCAATGTTGTATTAGAGGCCATGCAGAATAGAACATTAGTACTAACTACAGATTGTGGCGGCATGCAAGAGGTTATTCAAGACGGATACAATGGTTTTATTGTTCCTATTCGTGAATCTGATGCTATTGCAAAAAAAATTATAGACATCATGAAAATTGAAGAAAAGGCAAAGACTAGTCTATTAAATAACGCATTAGATACTATTACATCTCAGCATAGTGAAGAGGAAATGGTAAGTCAAATGTTGGCTTTATATCAAACTCTATAATATGGCCAAAACAAGATCACATATTCAAACGATTGGCATTGTTTTGTCTTCTATACCCGGCTATTCGGAAACTTTTTTTAGGAATAAAATAAAAGGTTTACAGGATCATGGTTTTCGGGTTATTTTATTTGTGGACTATTTAAATACGGATGATGCATCTTTTTCGTGTAAAGTAGTAAGTGCACCTCATTTTGGTGCAAGTATTATATCTGCTATTTGGTTTAGCTTTTTAGCCGTATTAAAATCGTTTTTTGTACATCCCAAAAGGACCTATCATTTATATCAATTAAATAAAAAGGATGGATTGCCTTTTAAAGAAAATATTAGAAGTCTTATTCTCAATCATTTTTTTCTAGGTCACAATGTAGATTGGTTGCATTTTGGTTTTGGTATGCTCGCCGTTAATCGAGAAAATGTAGCAGCAGCTATGGGATCGAAAATGGCTGTTAGTTTTAGAGGTTTTGATCTGTATTTATCTCCTTTGAAGCATCCAAATTGTTATGGTTTTTTGTTTAAAAAAACTATTGATTATCATGTCCTGTCTCAAGAAATGAAACACGATTTAATAGGTTACAATATTGCTTCAAAACACATCCATGTTATTACACCTGCCATTGATACAGAATTCTTTACTTCTCATAAGAAAAGGGCTTTTACTGATACGTTAGAATTAGTTACGGTCGCTAGATTACATTGGAAAAAAGGATTAGAATATACATTTGAAGCTTTAGCTTGTTTAAAGAAACAAGGGGTTAATTTTCATTATACTATTATTGGGGACGGTATTGAGCGAGAGCGCTTAGTATTTGCAGCATACCAACTAGATATTCTAGATGATATAACTTTTGCAGGGAAATTACCTCACGATCAAGTACAAAAAACATTAGAAAAAGCGTCTATTTATTTACAATACAGTATACAAGAAGGGTTTTGTAACGCCGTACTAGAAGCCCAATCTATGGGCTTGTTATGTGTCGTGTCTGATGCTGAAGGGTTGGCAGAGAATGTTTTAGATGGTAAGACTGGTTGGGTAGTTCCTAAACGACAGCCAAAAGTTTTGGCTCAAAAAATAAATGATGTACAACATTTAAGTATTGATGAAAAAGAGAAGATTATTACAACAGCAAAATATCGGGTAAAAAGCATATTTAATCTAGAGCAACAAAATCAAGCGTTTATAAATTTCTATGAAAATAAGAGAAAATGACCCCTTTTATAAAAACCCAATGCTTTTTTCATTCTTTATCTTTATTATTGTAGCTGAAAGATATAGCACAACATACTCTATAAGGTAATTATGACAAATTATGAATTTTTGCGTTGGATAACATTTCCTGTGATGACAACGCATTTGGTGACCGTTAGAAAGGATATTAAACAACTATTAAAACAGCATAAAAAAGGAAATACAATACCTTCCGTTTTAGATGTAGGTGGTCGTAAATCTCCTTATACCATCAATTTACCAATGGCTGTTACTTTGCTAGATGTTCCTCAGGAAGAAGGTACAAGAGAAGCTTTAAATTTAGGATTTACATCAGAAATCCTAAAAACAATTCAAAAAAAACGAAGTAATATAAAAGACGTTGTAATTGAAGATATGACGAAATCTACGTTGCCTGATGCATCTTACGATGCAGTGGTTTGTATAGAAGTTATAGAGCATGTGGAGGCAGATGATGTTTTTATAAAAAATATAGCCAAAGTTGTAGACAAAGGTGGTTGGGCTTATTTTACAACACCAAATGGGGATTTTATAAAAAACGAAGGTCCTGGTAAAAATCCAGATCATGTAAGGCATTATAAAAGGTTAGAGTTACAAACCTTATTAGAAAAATATTTTGATAATGTTGATGTTCACTATGCTGTAAAGACAGGAAAACACAGAGTAAACGGTTTAAAGAGTTATAAAAGTGGTAATCCTTTTAGTGTATTAAAGTCTATAAGTTCTAATATTATTAATCGTGTTCAATCTAAAGGTTTAGAAGAGACATCGCAAGAAACTGCACATTTAGTGGCTATTGGTTATAAATAGATTTTGTATGATAATTTATTATCCATTTAATCATTATAACCCGTCTTATCGATCTGAGTTATTTCCGTTGTTGAAGGCATTTATAAAGGGAGATAGGTTTACCGATGAAGAACGTAAAACTTTATATGGTGTTAGTGATGTTGATTATCTAATTACTGATTTAATGTCAAATGCAGATATTGTGATTTTGCCTATGTCATGGTATTATTACACAAAAACAGATCAATTAGATTTAGCTAATAAAGTTATCATTGAAGCAGGAAAACAGGGTAAAATAGTTTGGTCTATTAATACTGGTGATTTTGGTGTAAAGACTCCTTTTTTTAATAATTTAATTGTTTTTAGGCAAGGTGGTTATGTTTCTAATTACCAAAAGGGTCATTGCGGATACCCTCCATTTGTAGATGATTATTTAATGAAGAATAATTTAAATACAAATTATTTAAATATGACTTATGGTTCGAAACCAGTAGTGGGTTTTTGTGGGCAAGCAAATTCATCAGTTCTAAATACAGTTGAAGAAATCCTAAAGCAGTATTTAAGAAATCTTAGGACTAAGATAGGTTTTAGTTATTTTGAAAAGCAAAAAGTGTTATCCACAAGCTATTTACGTGCTAGTTTATTAAATAAATTAGAGAATAATAAATTGATTGATTGTAATTTCATAAAACGTAAAGCCTATAGAGCAGGTTTAAAAAAAGGGGAGTCTAGAACAAAGACCACTAATACATTTTATAAAAACATGTTAGAATCTCAATATGTTTTATGCGTGCGGGGAGCAGGGAATTTTTCAGTGCGGTTTTATGAAACATTAATGATGGGGAGAATTCCTATCTATGTTGATACAGATGGTTACTTGCCGTTAGAAAAAAAGATAGATTGGAAGAAACATGTTGTTTGGGTTGATTATAATGATAGACATCGCATTGATGAGATTCTATTAGAGTTTCATCAAAATTTAAATGAAGAAGATTTAATGTTATTATTTAAAAAAAACCGTAAAATCTGGAAAGAAAAATTAACGTTGTCTGGCTTTTTTCAATCTGCTGAAACTTTTAAATGTCTGTAATTAAACAAAGCGATTATTCTTTATTTGATTGAAAATATATTGTTAGGTAAAATAATAAATGATGGTATATTTTATTTCATATAATTTAATGAACAATTCAACTGCTGATTACTTTATTGCTTTAAGTAATAAATTGTCTGAGGAAAATAAGGTTGTTGTTATAACGAGCAAGATTCGTAAAACAAATATTAAGTTAAATGAGAATATAACTATTTTAAAATGGCCAACTAAACGACTAACAACTTGGAAAGGCTTTAGATTTCTTTACAAAACAATACGTCAGTATAAACCAGATACGATGATATCAATGTTTAGTTTTGTGAATTTGTTTTTAATAGTGGGGTGGTTATTACGAGTTAACATTCGAGTGGCATGGATAAGAACTTTAAGCTCTCAATATGCACAGAAAAGATATAAAGTATGTAGAAAGTCACTAGTTTATGGATTATCTACAGATATCATAACAAACTCAAATGCTACAAAAAATGATGTTATAACTTTTTTTAGAATACCTGAAAGTAAAATAACAGTGCTTCCCAATTCTGTAAAAGACTATAGCCATTCATTACAGAAAATAATAACAAGTACAGAAAGCCTGCTTTATGTTGGGAGACTTCACCCAAGTAAAGGAGTCGATATTTTATTACATTCGTTTTCTAAACTTTTAGAGCGTTTTCCAAATCTTAACTTAGTTATTATTGGTCAAGGTAATATTTTAAATGATCTCGTTAAGCTTACGGAATCATTAGATATTTCTAAGAATGTATTTTTTTTAGGAGAGAAAGACAAAGAATCGGTTTTAAAAGCTTATAAAATGTCTTATTGTACAGTAATCCCTAGTTATTCTGAAGCTTTTGGTTTTACAGTAATAGAAGCAATGAGTACTAGTACTTGTGTTATAGGAGCAAATAATACTGGTATCAAAGAGATTATTAAGCATGAAGAAACGGGATTATTATTTGAAACCGGGAACTCGGTTGATTTAGCCTTACAGCTAGGTCGTATTTTTGAGGATGAAAAGTTTAGGAATAAATTAGCAAGTAATGGCTATCAGCGGTTTTTAAATTATTTTGAAAACACTTATGCTATTAATCGAGATATTAAATTTTTTAAAGAAAAATCATTGTATGATAAAAAAGTATAGGTTCGCAAAAATCATATGTAGATTCTTGCCGCCAATTCTTTCTCAATCGGTTCGAAATAGAATAATTTCAATTGAGGAAGGTGAACAATTGAGTTTGAATTTTAAGATTAAAAGTTTTACGGGGAGTTATTTTAGCGGAAATACAGTAGATTTTCATGCTTTTAAATTTAGTATTCATGGTTATTTTGATTGGCGTAATGTGTTAATTGCAAATGAAGTATTAACTTATAAGAAAGGGGGGGAGTTGAGGTAGGGGCTAATATAGGAACAGAAACAATATCTTTTTGTGATGTGGCAAAAAAACATGAAGCTAAAGTTTTTGCGTTTGAACCTTTACAGTCAAATTTGGATTCTATCATTCTTAATAAAACTGGTAATAATTTACTTAATTTAGAACTTTTTAATTGTTTGGTATCTAATGAAACAGGAAGAAAATATTTTAATGTGCCTAAAGGTAATAATTCAGGTTCAGGTTTTATCACCCATGCTAGCGATGAAAATAATATTCAGGAATTTGATGCCGTTACTTTAGATAAAAGCCTAAAAGATCAGAAAATTTCAATGATTTGTATAGATGTAGAAGGATATGAATATCAAGTTTTACAAGGAAGTGAAGAAATTATAAAAAGAAATAAGCCAATATTAATTCTAGAAGTGAACAAACGATATTTAGAAAAAAGAGGCCAAATAGAATTCAATCCGTTCTGTAATTATATTACAGCTTTGGGTTATGAATGTTATTCAATTGATAGATTAGGAATATCTAAAGTTGATTTTAATAATCATAAAGCTCAATCAAATAAAAATTGGGTTTGTATAGAAAAAAATGAAACTTCGCTTCCTTTAATTTTAAATAGACGTTTAAAACTATATGCTTTGAATCCTTTTATGAGAATAAATTAATAATCAATCAGTCATTGAAAATCTTAATCCTATACACGCATAATAAGGGCTTACTCTCTTACTTTTTTCAAGAATTATCTAAAAAACTTAAAGAAGAAGGTTATGAGGTTATTAACTTCTGTTTAAAACAAAAAAATAAATCTTTTTTTCAAAACGGAGTCTCGGTTCGTATTGAGAAAAATGAAGGGTATTTTAGTAATTATTATAAAATATATAAACTAATAAAGAAAGAAAAGCCCAACATTGTTATTTCCAATTTTAGCTATATTAATCCTGCAGTTTTAGCTGGCAGACTTTTAGGGATTAAGCATAACATCGCTTGGTTTCATTCTGCTTATGGACACACTAAACCTAGTGTTATTAAAGTTTTAAACAAAACCTTGTATTTAAATATGGCACATTTAGTCTTGGCTAATTCCAAACAATTACAAGAAGAAATGCATACGGTTTACAAAGTGCCAATAGAGCGAACAAATGCTGTACCTTTTTGGACTAATATTAACGATTATAAACCTTGTTCTAAAACCTTAAAACTTTTAGAAAACGAAAAAGTCTTTAAAATAGGTTGTCCAGGACGTTTGGTATCTGATAAAAACCATCAAATCGTTATAGAAGCTGTATGTCAGCTAAAGTCGGAAAGTAAAAAGCCAGTACAATTATATTTAGCAGGAGACGGTGCATATAAGGAATCCTTAAGTTTATTGATAGATCAATTAGATCTTAACGATAGTGTTACATTTTTAGGGAATTTGTCCGTAACGGAAATGATTGCTTTCTACAAAAGTATGGATGTGGTTGTGCTGCCTAGTTATAATGAAGCTTTTGGTTTGGTTTTTATAGAAGCTATAGCTTTGGGAGTGCCAGTCATTGTATCTTCGAAGTTTGGAGCTTTAGACTTTGTAGATAAAGAACAATTTTCATTAAAAAACTTTACATTTGATCCTAATTCTGTAACTGATTTAAAACACAGTTTACATAATTATATAGAGAAAAGAGGAATGACTAGTGATTATTTTAATGATTTATATACTAGCACTTTCAATAAAGACCTTATTTTTAAAAAAATTCTAAAAACGATAAAAAAAGTTTAATGCTATTCACTTTTTTAAAATACATACAGCCTACACATTATTTTCAGTGCTTTACTAAAACTAAGGGGTCTGTTTTTCCTGAAGTTAAGGATCTACCAGAATTTGTCTTGTCAAAATTAAGCAGAGATACCAAATATTCATCTGAACGTGCTGCAGACTATGATTTGTCTTGGCAAGCCATGCAAAATGGCTACGTTGGAGATGCACCTACATATGCTCGTTTTGAAACCATTAGTGTTGAGGATAATTATCATTTTATCCGAAAGTATTTTAATTCAGCTTGGGTTTTTTATGTGTTATTATTAAGAGTTTTTTCATTTCATAACCCATTTAAGGAAATACGCGCTTGGTTAAAAACGAGATCTGTTAATAGAGTTTCTGTTGGTACTAACCCTATTTTTTACAAAGATTGGGATACTTTTAATTCGTCATTACTAAAAGAAAGTCCTAAAGTTAGTGTTGTTATTCCTACATTGAATAGATACACCTATTTACACGATGTTTTAAAGGATTTAGAAACACAAGATTATTCTAATTTTGAAGTTATAGTTGTAGATCAATCCGAACCTTTTAATTCAGAATTTTATAAGAATTATAATTTAGATATTAATCTTATAAGACAAGAAGAGAAAGCACTTTGGTTAGCACGTAATACAGCTGTTAAACACGCAACAGGCGATTTAATTGCTCTTTCTGAAGACGACGTTCGTATTGCTTCTAATTGGATTAGTTCTCATTTAAAGTGTTTAGATTTTTTTGATTCAGAAGTTTCGGCGGGTGTTTTTTATCCAGAAGGGCAACAAATACCTAAAGATAGATCTTATTTTGCGCTAGCATCTCAGTTTGCAACAGGTAACGCCATGCTTTATAAAACTGTTTTTACTAGCGTAGGCTTATTTGATAGACAATTTGAAAAACAACGTATGGGAGATGGTGAGTTTGGTATTCGCGTTTATCTTGATGGTATAAAAAGTGTATCTAACCCAATAGCATCTTGCATTGATGTAAAAGCAGGGACAGGAGGTTTACGCGAAATGGGAAGTTGGGATGCTTTTAGACCCTCTAGTTTTTTTGCTCCAAGACCCATACCTAGTGTTATTTATTATTTTAGACGTTATTATGGGAAAAAAGCGGCAAAATTAGCTTTGTTTCGTATGGTGCCATTATCCATATTTCCCTATCAATTTAAAAAAAATAAACCTTTATTGATATTGGGAGCTTTTCTAACACTGCTTATTCTTCCTATAGTATTTTATCAGGTATTTAAATCTTGGAGTTTAGCGAGTCAGAAAATAAATAAAGGGCCTTTAATAGAAACTTTATAATGCATTTACAGAACAAGCAGTTATTAATTGTTACTTCAGAATTCCCACCCCAACCAGGAGGAATAGGTAATCATGCTTATCAATTAGCCTTGGAATTATCTAAAAACAATTATTCAATTACCGTTATTGCAGATCAACGATCAATAATAGGTGAAGAAGAAATTGTTTTTGACAAAGCATTACCTTTTAAAGTTATACGAATAAAGCGCCACAAGCAACGGTTTAAAATGTATTTAAATAGAATTGCTGTGACCTATAAAAATTTTTCAAAGACATCGCATGTCATTGCAACTGGTAAATTCTCGCTATGGAATGTGGCTTTTATAAGCAGATTTAAAAAAGCAAAAACAATAGCTGTTGTTCACGGAACAGAAGTTAACTTTAAGTCTTTTATTTTGAAAAAATCGATAGATTATTCTTTAAATAAAATGGATAATATAGTTGCTGTTTCTAATTATACAAAAAGTTTAATATCATATTTAAATAAAGACGTTGAGGTGATTCCAAACGGTATACGTGTAAACGAATGGAATTCTGATAAGAAGACTTCAGCAGTCTTAAAAGGTAATCCTGTAATAACAACAGTTGGTCGTGTAAGTTCAAGAAAAGGGCAACTCAATGTTATAAAACATTTACCAGAATTACTAAAATATTATCCTGACCTACATTACCATTGTGTAGGTATTCCAACTGAGGCAGATTATTTTACTCAAGTAGCAATAGATTTAGGTGTAAATTCACATATAACATTTCATGGAGCTTTAGACGATGAACAATTAAAACAGACATTAAGTAGTACTACTATTTTTGTAATGTTGAGTAGTGAAAGTAAAACCGGAGATGTTGAAGGTTTTGGTATTGCAATTCTTGAGGCTAATGCATTAGGTGTACCAGCTATTGGATCTAAAAATTGTGGTATTGAAGATGCAATTAAACCTAATGTTTCGGGTATTTTGGTAGATTCCGGTGATACTCGTCAATTTATAAACGCAATTGATAGCATACTAAAATCAAAAGAAACCTTTTATGAAGCATCAAAAAATTGGGCTTTAGATCATAATTGGACAACTATTATTAAACAATATATAGCTTTGTTAACATGAGTACATTAACTATTATATCTCATACGGAGCATTACAAAAAAACAGATGGTACTATTGTCGGATTAGGATCTACTGTTACTGAGGTCAATAATTTGGTAGAGGTTTTCGATTCAATTATTCATGTGGCTATGTTGCATGATATTCCTGCGCCATCAAGTGCATTAGCTTACACGTCTAACACTATAACTTTTGTTGCTTTGCCAGCTGTTGGCGGAACAAAGACAGTAGATAAACTTGCTATAATATGGAAAACGCCTCAAATATTGAGAACGATTCAAAAAGCTTTAAATAAATCAGATTATTTTCAGTTTAGGGCACCAACAGGAATTGGAGTTTTTGTTGTTCCTTATTTAGTTTTTTTAAGTTCAAAAAAAGGATGGTTTAAATATGCTGGAAATTGGAAACAGGAGAATGCACCGATGGCCTATAGCTTTCAACGTTATTTGCTAAAACAACAGAATAGAAATGTTACTATAAATGGGAGGTGGGAAAATCAGAAAAAACACTGTCTTACATTTGAAAACCCATGTTTAACAGAGCAAGAGATAATACATGGACAATTTATTACTCAAAATAAAAAATTAAACAAAGAAGCGATTAATTTTTGTTTCGTTGGGAGATTAGAAGCGGCTAAAGGATTAGGTTTACTTATAAATGCATTTAAATCACTTTCACCTAAAGAACAAGCGTGTATAGGAGATATTCATCTAGTAGGAGATGGAGAATTAGTTGATTACTATAAAGAGCAAACATTAGATAGTGCTTTGAACTTTATCTTTCATGGCTATTTATCTCGTAAAGATGTTCATCAAATTTATCAGATTTCTCATGCTATTATTTTACCATCTGCATCTGAAGGTTTTCCAAAAGTAATAGCTGAAGCTATGAATTATGGTTGTTTACCTATTGTTTCTGATGTGTCTTCGATTTCTAATTATGTTATTGATAATCAAAACGGATTTTTACTGCCTTCAATTACAAAAGAAGGTTTATTAACTAAAATTGAAAAACTATTAGGACTATCAGAATCAACATATTCTACTATGATAGATTCAGAAAAAACAACTATTTCAAAATTCACATATTCGTATTATAATCAGCGGATTAAAATAGATTTAATGTGAAATTTGAAATTAGCAGTTAATAGTGTAAGATGCTGTTTTTATTTTGGTTAAAAATTGATTTATTATGCCTAGTAAAAAAAAAATAATTACATTTAGCCGATGTTAAAAAATGTGCTATTCTAAATGATCTTAAAAAAACTGTTTTGGGTTTTTAAACGTCACCCAATTTTATATATTACCCGCTTTAAATTACTGTCTAAAAATGTAGAGATTAGTGATGTAAGTGCTTGTACCTATAATAAAACTAACAGAAAGGAAGATATCCCTGCTTATTATAAAGAAATCAATGAATCTATCTTTAAAGATTCTACACCAGAATCTGATTTGAGTTTAATTCAAAAACTGAGTGTTTGGCTACAGAATAATATTAAAGGTGGGCCAGGATTAAGTGAGCCTTCAGAAAAGGCTTTACGAATAATGCTAGATGGAAAGGGAGGAGTGTGTAGTGATATGGCTCAGATTTTTAATAATTTTTGTGTTATTAATTCAATTAAAGTCAGAGAATGGGGAACTACAAGAGCACCTTTTAATACAGAGTATGGTGGACATTCTTTTAATGAGGTATTTAGTAAGGAACTAAATAAATGGGTACTTATTGATGTTTATAATGGTTTTACTTTTTTTAATGAAGAAAAAGTACCATTATCTGTTATTGAATTGTTTCAATTATCTCGAAATAAGAAAATAGTTCACTATAAATCGTTTAATGAGAATAAACCATTAGAAGAAGATAGTGTTTATAGAAATTACTTAAATAAAGATACAGTTCCTTTTTTAATTTGTAATTATAATAATAAAACATACGATGTGTTTTTAAAATATACACGTCCTTATATTCCTGTTTTTATAACACACTTTGTTTTGTTTATTTTTAGAAAAAGTTATCATTACCGCTTTCCATTAGATAATTATAAAATTATTTTTTCTTAACTCTAAAGTTAATCTATAATTATTTACACGACTTCTTTTATTTTAAAACCTGACTGCATAAATTGAAAACCAATATTACTTATATCAGCGCTGTTGGTTTTCATGCCGCTCTAGGTATTTTGATTTATCTTAATGAAAGTATTTCTAAGCTATATTTTTTTGCGGCGGTTGTTTATTTTATCTACCGTATAGTAACTATAACTGATGATAAAAAAACCTATGAAGTCTTAAAGGCTTGCGCCTATTTTGTTGGTGCTGAGGTTTTTTTTAGAACTACTAAAGGTTCTATATCCTATGAAGCTGGTAAATACTTTGTGATACTTTTTGTGTTGATGGGGATATTTTATAAAGGGATTTCAGGGAAGGGCTATCCTTATTTTATTTATCTTATGTTTTTAGTACCTTCTATTTTTGTAGCTTCTACGACTTTGAGTTTTGATGCTAATTTTAGAACTAATATCGCTTTTGTATTAAGTGGTCCTGTTTGTTTGGGTTTGTCTGCATTGTTTTGTTATGATAAACGAGTTAGTAATAGTCAGTTGTCTCAGATACTTCTTTTCATGGTATTGCCTATTATAGCTCATACAGCTTATATTTATTTATATGTTCCCGATTTAAAAGAGGTGCTCTCCAGTACGGCATCTAATCGATCTGCATCAGGTGGTTGGGGAGCAAATCAAGTGTCTGCAGCTTTAGGTTTAGGTATGTTTTTAACTGCTATAAGGCTTTTTACAAAGTCACCTAACCTAGGATTAAAAATTTTAAATGCCATTATTCTTGGCTTAATTTCTTTTAGAGCCGTTACTACCATGAGTCGTGGAGGTGTTATTACAGCTCTAATGGCAATCATTATATTTTTATTTTATTATTATCGACAGTCTCGTGTTAGAAAACGAAATGAATTGATTGCTATGTTTGGGTTATTTTGTTTGAGTTTGATATTCACTTGGGTGATTAGTATTGATCAATCTGGAGGTTTAGTGAGTTTACGCTATTCGAATAAAGATCATTTAGGAAGAGAAAAAGCAAGTCTATCAACAGGACGAGCCGAGTTATTTGAACATGAATTAGACGGTTTTATTAATAATCCTTTTTTTGGAATTGGTTCAAGCCGAGCCAAAGATCAGCGAATAGAACTAGAAGGACAAGGGGTAACCTCACATAGTGAATTTAGTAGGACTTTAGCAGAGCATGGTATGCTTGGAGTGATTATTCTTTTGATTCTAGTGTTTAAGCCTTTAGAAATGCGATCAAGAAACCGAAGTAATTATTATTTTTATGCTTTTTTAGCTTTTTGGTTTTTGACCATAAATCATATGTCTATGCGAATAGCTATGCCTGCATTTGTATACGGCTTAGCCTTATTAAATGTTAAAAATGAAAAGAATCCTGTACGTAGGAAACAACTTAAAGAACAACAAGTCTAATATTTCTGGAATTCAAATACTTGGTGCTCTACTAGAGAAAGAAGGCTATATAATGCATTATACGTCCTCTAAAACCAATAAGATAATTCGGTTGTTAGATATGGTAAGGTCGTGTGTTACATTATCTAATAATATAGACATAGTTTTAATTGACACTTACAGTACTCAGAATTTTTATTTTGCTCTTATTATTAGTCAATTATGTAGTTTATTAAAAATAAAATACATTCCAATTTTACATGGAGGTAATCTCCCATCAAGATTAAAAAACAGTCCAAAATTAAGTGCTCTAATCTTTAAAAAAGCAGTACATAATATTTCTCCTTCAGCGTATTTAAAACAAGAATTCGAATTATTTGGCTATGATAATATTGTTCATATTCCTAATACGATTCAAATAAATGATTATCCTTTTAAGAGTAAAACTTATGCTAGTCCTAAATTGTTATGGGTACGTTCGTTTTCAAAAATCTATAACCCTAAACTAGCGGTTCACGTATTTAATGAAGTAAAAAAGCACTATCCAGAAGCTATGTTATGTATGGTTGGTCCAGATGCTGATGGTACTTTAAAAGACGTTAAACAGTTAGCGGATGATCTAAATTTAGAGATTGAATTTACGGGGAAATTGACAAAAAAAGAGTGGATTTCAGTTTCAGAAAAATATAACATATTTATTAATACAACTAATTTAGATAACACACCAGTGAGCGTAATTGAAGCTATGGCTCTTGGATTACCTGTGGTTTCTACAAACGTCGGTGGTATGCCTTTTTTAATTTCGGATACTATAGATGGTTTATTGGTAGAGCCTCAGGATGCTAGAGCAATGGTTGGTAAAATTTTGGAACTAATATCAGATGTTCAGCTCAGAGAAAAACTGATAGCTAATGCACGTGCAAAAAGCGAAAATTTTGCATGGACGGCAGTAAAACCAAAATGGGATTCCATTTTGTCTTAAATTAATGTTAATAATCATTTGGACTTGTTATATTTACACCCAGTTTTATACATGTAATGACGAATAAAAAAGGTATTCATTTTGAAATTTCTGAACGTAAGATTCTACTTAGAATTTTAGACTTACTTATGGTTTTCGTAGGTGTCTATTGTCTAAGTCTTTATTTCGATTTTGAATATATTGAAGTCAGTATTGCTAATAGCGTAGCTCTAATTTTGCTAGGTGTATATGTCACTGTTTTTGGGACTATTTTTGAGTTGTACGATTTACAAAAAGCGAGTAATCTTGAAGCTACATTTAAAAATGTTGTAATTACAGCTTCTACAGTTGTTCTATTTTATCTGTTAACACCAGTTTTGTCACCATATCTTCCTGTAGAGCGTATGCAGATTGTATATCTTTACGTAACTATAATTATTTTTATACTTTTATGGAGACTCATTTATATTAATTTAATTGAATCTCCTCGCTTTTACAAACGTGTACTTTTAGTTGGTGAAATTTCTAATATTGAAGAATTAATAAAATCATTAAACACTTCAGATCCAAATTATAAAATCGTTGGTTTTGTTAACAGTCACGTATCTTCATCAGATACTATAAAACCTAAGGATCTTCCAGAATTTGAAGCTAAAGATTTTTTAGCAACAATTAAAGACAAAAAAATATCCGAAATTTTAGTCGCAAGTTTAAATACCGAATCAATAACTCCCGAGGTATATCACGATTTAATGTTATTGTTAAAGCGTGGTTTTAAAATAAGAGATTATACTCAGGTTTATGAAGAGTTGCTAAGGAAAGTGCCTATTCAATTTGTTGGTAAAGAGTTCTATAAATATTTTCCTTTTAGTCGTAGTAATGAAAATAAGCTTTATATGTTCTTTCAGCGAGCCTTTGATATGATCTTTGCTGTGATTGGTTTGTTAATAGGTGTCCTTCTATTGCCTTTAATTTTATTAGGAAATGCAATAGGTAATAAAGGTCCTTTGTTTTATACTCAGGAGCGTGTTGGAAAAAACAGTGAACTATTTCAGATTCTTAAGCTTAGAACTATGGTTGTTAATGCTGAAGCTGATGGAGTAAAATGGGCTCAAAAAAATGATACAAGAATTACAGCATTTGGTATGTTTTTAAGACGTTCTCGTCTAGATGAAATTCCACAATTCTTTAATGTAATTAAAGGTGAAATGAGCATTATTGGACCACGTCCAGAACGTCCTTTCTTTGTAGATGAGTTAGCTCGTGTAATTCCATACTATGAAACAAGACATATCATAAATCCGGGTTTAACAGGTTGGGCACAAGTTAGTACACGATACGGTTCTTCTGTAGATGATAGCCTTACTAAACTTCAATACGATTTGTACTACATTAAGCACAGAAGCATATTCTTAGATTTTAGTATTTTTATAAAAACATTAAGCACTATTTTATATTATAGAGGCCAGTAATTAGATACTTTTTTTATCCTGATTGAAGAATTTTAGAATAAAAATATATCTAATAAACAGTGCTATAAGCAATGGAATTAATCCAATAGCAAATACTTGTACTCCAATTATCCAATGCATAGACATTAGACAGAGCATAATAATTATAAATTTCAAATAGCTCTTAAACCAATTTTTTACTTCGGGTTTTACTAATTGCCCTATTATAAGAATATTAAGAGGAAAAGCCCAAAGTAAGTTATAGTTTTGAGCGGTTGTAGAATGATCAGTCGCAAACCATAAAAATAAAACAAGCAGACCAATTAGACCTGTTATTCCAAAAAGGGTGATGTCTAACCATTGTGTTCTAGTATGGTTTTTATAATCTTTGTAAGTTATAAATAAAATGATTATTCCTAATAAGCTCATTATAGCTAGTGGACTAAAAATAAAATTTGAAGCACTATTAGTTTCTTTTTTCTGATATAATGTAGTTGATTTTTTTACTAAACGTTCCGTACCATTTAAAGTCGCATCTTCAAAAAACGAATTGATATAATGTGGTAAAAACATATGTTCAGAAGCAGTCGCTTTTCTATCAATAACAGAACCTAATGCAATGTCAATCCCAAAACTTCCCCATGTATTCAAACCAACATGATCATGGATAAGAGACCTAAAGGTTTTAGGTTGAAAATTTTCAGGTAGCTTAAAATCAATTTCACGATTTATGGAGCTTATGGTAACGTCTCTAATTCGTGTTGCACAGTTATCATAGAAAAAATCGTATAGATAACGCCTGTTTTCAGGCTTATAATTATTTTCTAAATAGTTGAATAGTTTTTGTTTCTCTGTAGGTGTAATATTTAAAACTTGTTGATCTACAGTACGATTATAGCGGACATAATAATTATAGAAATCTGAAAAGTTGTTTTTACTAATAAGATAGTTTAACTTTCCTTGAGCAAATTTTAAATAGAAGTTAGGAGCATCAAAATCGTATTCTCCATAACCGTAAACGATATCGATACCTAACGTGTTATCTTTTATTCTAAATCCGTTATGACCAAAAGCATCATTTAAAGAATTTCCAGGACCAACGGTTAAAACAGATATTTGAGCATTGTTAGAAAGCTTAAATTGCTGAGCGAAGGCAGAAACAATAGTAAATAAGAAAACAAAAAAGGATAGTTTTAATTTCATTAGGATGGTTATCTATCTAAAAATGCTAAAATCTACTTTTAAAGAAAACACATTAGAATATAAGGCGGCACTTTGATCCCCAATATCGGTAAAGGCGTAATCGATTTGAATACCTTTATATTTAAAACCAACTCCAAAATTAGGTTGAAATGAGACTTGTTCAGAATCATCCAATTGTATTTCATTTTGAAAATTACCGACTCCAGCTCTTAAGAATACCAAGTCTGTATAACCAAATTCAAATCCTAACGCAGGATTAATACTTGCAAAAGACGTTGATATAATATCGTTATTCTCTGCAAAACGCATGTTTAAATTTGCAGCAGCTAATAATGAATAATCATAATGGAATATCCATTTTTTAGACAATCCAAATTGCAGTTTTGGGATCGTTATTTCAGTGCTTTCAGGTAATTCTTGGTTTTCACCATCGACAGCTCCACTTATTTGTTCAAACTTTTCTTCGTCAATAGACCAGGCGTTATAGGTCGTTGTAATGTCTCTTGCCATTAAACCAAACTTCCAATTGTTTTTACCTTCAAATTGAATACCAGCATCAAAACCAAAACCCCATGAAGACGCGAAATCTCCAATAATTCGACGAATAATTTTGGCATTAACTCCAAAGTTTAAACCATCTAAGGGTAATTTTTTAGCAAAAGAAAAGGTTAAACCATAATCTGCAGTAGAAAACGTACTTATACGATCGTAATTTATATTGCCTTGGTCGTCTATTAATTGTGTCGTGTCTAAAATATCATCAACACCAAATCGTATAAGCGATATGCCTAAAGCACTATCATTATCAAGAGGCATTGCGTATGCGATGTAGTTATAGTTGGCAATGTTAGCAAAATAGCTGGAGTGCATTAATGACATCTCGTTATCTTCAAGATGTACTAATCCGGCAGGATTCCAATAACCCGAATTAACATCGGCAGTTTGCGATACAACAGCATTACTCATACCTAAAGCAGCAGCATCAACACCAATATTCATAAATTCATTAGAATATTTTCGTGTCGTTTGCGCTGAAGCGATTAGTCCAGTAAGTGTTAAGAGAATTACCAAGTAATTTTTCAACAACAAATTTTTTTTACAAAGATGCATAATATTTTTCTATCTATTTAACTCTAAAACTATGTTCTTATTGTTTTCTTTTACTTCAATTTTAAAAAATATAAGATTAGACGCAAATACTTTTATATTTTTACAAAAATTAATTCTATGAGTTTCAAAAGACACATTCCTAATATTGTTACGCTTCTTAACTTGTTTTCTGGGTGTATAGCTGTGATTTTTGCAGTAAATGGTGACTTTATTGCTGCTGCAATTTTTGTGTTTTTAGGTATATTTTTTGATTTTTTTGATGGGCTTTTGGCTCGTAAATTAAATGTACAAAGCCCATTAGGTATTCAGCTAGATTCTTTAGCAGATTTGGTTACAAGTGGAGTAGTGCCTGGTATAATTATGTTTAAGCTTATAGCAGATGCTACAAATTCTCCAGATCTTGGAGTTAATGCAGAAAGTTGGAATACTGTTTTTCATTGGGAACAACTCAAATTACCAGTTCTGCCTCTAATTGGTTTACTTATTACTTTAGCTTCTGCATATCGCTTAGCGAAGTTTAATATAGATGAAGACCAACAGACTTATTTTAAAGGTTTACCTGTACCAGCAAATACACTTGTAATACTTTCTTTACCACTAATTTTAGAGTATCAGAATAGTGACCTTATGAATTCTATAATTTATAACCAATGGTTTTTAATCGGTTTAACACTTTTAAGCTGTTACCTTTTAAATTCTAACATTAAGTTATTTGCTTTGAAATTTAAAAATTGGGGTTTTAAAGATAATGCGATACGTTATATTTTTCTTATAATTAGTGTGGTGCTTCTTATTGTGCTTCAATTTGCAGCTATACCACTTGTTATAGCGTTTTATGTACTATTATCTTTAGTGTCAAGGTCTAAAATTTAAATTTTTCATTTCATATTTTCATAACAAAATTATAACTAATGGCTTCAGGATTTTTTGCATTACTAGATGATATAGCAGCTATAATGGACGATGTTGCTGCAATGACTAAAATAACGACTAAAAAAACGGCTGGTATTTTAGGAGATGATTTAGCTGTAAATGCAGAAAAAGCCTCAGGATTTGTCTCTTCTAGGGAAATTCCAGTGCTTTGGGCTATTACTAAAGGTTCTATGCTTAATAAGTTAATAATTTTGCCTTTAGCATTTTTAATGAGTGCATTTATTCCTTGGGCAGTTATTGTTGTTTTAGTTTTAGGAGGTTTGTATTTGGCTTATGAAGGAGCTGAAAAAATCTATGAATTTTTCGTGCCACATCCAAAAGAAGAGACTGTAGAGCTTAAAAAAGATTTTACAGAGGAAGAATTATTAGATTTAGAAAAAGCAAAAATTAAATCGGCTGTAGTTACAGATTTTATTCTATCTGTAGAAATTGTAATAATAGCATTAGGATCGGTTGTTGGAGAACCATTATTAACCCAGATTATTGTAGTTTCCGTCGTTGCTTTAATCGCTACAATTGGTGTTTATGGTATTGTTGCCATAATTGTTAGAATGGATGATTTTGGTTTAAAACTAATTGGAAAAAGTAAAAATAAGACTGGTATTTTGTTCAACACTGGAACGCTTTTGGTTAATGCTTTACCAGTTATAATTAAAAGTTTATCTGTTATTGGTACTATAGCTTTGTTATTGGTTGCTGGCGGAATTTTTGTTCATAATATTGAATTTCTACATCATTTCTTAGAACAGATTCCTTCTATTTTAAGAGATTTTATAGTAGGACTTGCAGCTGGTATTTGCTGTTTGCTTATCGTTAATGGTATTAAGAGTCTTCTTCCTAAGAAATCGGTAAAGCATTAAAAATCAGTGCCTATATTTGGTTTCTTTAACTATTATAGTTTATGTTTGTATATAGTTAGTCCTTAGGTGACTACGAGAACTATTATAAATTAAGAACATGAGTTTGTTCTAAAGACCAACTGTAATAATGAATAGGATTAAACTTAAATATTTCATCACTATTTTCTTCGTCCTAATGGTGATTCAGTTTTTAATTGGACTAGCAGATGTTTTATTGTCTCAATCTCACAATGAATTATCATCAATTTCAGGAATACTAATAACTTTATTCAGTTTTCCTATAAGTTTAATAAATAGTAATTTACCTTTTTTCGCTCAAGAAGAACTCTATATGTTGGGTATATATTGGATTATTAATGTAATTATACAAGCCATCGTTGTATATGTAATAATCTTAATAATTAAAAAAATAAGACAGAGTAATTAGATTAAAACTCGAGCTTCTTCTTACGAAGTTCAAAATTTTGACCAAGATAAACCTTACGCACCATTTCGTCACTAGCTAATTCTTCAGGTTTTCCAGCTTTTAAAATTGTTCCTTCAAACATTAAATAGGTTCTATCTGTAATTGCTAAAGTTTCTTGAACGTTGTGGTCTGTAATAAGAATACCAATATTCTTTTTGGTTAATTTAGCAATAATACGCTGAATATCTTCTACAGCAACGGGATCTACACCTGCAAATGGTTCATCTAATAAAATAAAATTAGGATCTGTTGCTAAGGCTCTTGCTATTTCGGTTCTACGGCGTTCTCCTCCAGATAATAAATCTCCACGACTTTTTCTAATGTGACCCAGACCAAACTCTTCAATAAGTGATTCCATTTTATTGAGTTGCTCTTTCTTACTTAATTTAGTAAGCTGTAAAACACTAAGAATATTATCTTCGATACTTAATTTTCTAAAAACAGACGGTTCTTGAGCCAAATAACCAATACCGTTTTGAGCACGTTTGTACATTGGGTATTTAGTAATGTTAGTATCATCTAAAAAAATGTTTCCACCGTTAGGTTTAATAATACCAACAATCATGTAAAACGATGTGGTTTTACCAGCACCATTAGGACCCAATAAACCAACAATCTCTCCTTGGTTAACTTCTAATGAGACATCTTTTACTACTTTTCGTCCACCGTAGGACTTCATTAAATGTTCTGCTCGTAACTTCATATATCGTCTAATAACGCTAAATTTAACAAAATCATATACATTCTATTCTGTTTAGCAATCATTTATTAAAAGTTTAACCTTGTAATTATAAGTCTGGATTTGTATTGTGCTCTTCTATAGCATCCCAATATTCATGTGCGCGACGCAAATGCGGAATCACAATAGTACCACCAACTAGAGTAGCAATACCAAGAGCTTCACTTATTTCTTCTTTAGTTATACCTTCGTTATAAGAGGCTTCTAAATGGTATTTAACACAATCATCGCAACGTAAAACCGTTGAAGCCACTAAGCCTAAAAGTTCTTTCGTTTTTTTGTCTAAAGCTCCTGCTTGAAAAGCGTTAGTATCGAGATTAAAAATACGCTTAACCACTTTATTATTATCAGCTAAAATTTTACCATTCATTTTAACGCGATAATCATTAAATTCTTTTACACTATCAGACATAATTTAGGACTTGTTTGTTGATTTTTTATTTTCCCTTGTAGTTTTTCGAGTCTGATTTCTAACCACAACGGCAGAAATATAAATACTCACTTGGTACAATAATAGTATAGGTATAGCTACAATAACCTGACTCGCAATATCTGGTGGTGTAATAATCGCAGATAAAATAAGAACGATAACTAAGGCGAATTTTCTATACTTTTTAAGAAATTGAGGAGTTACTAAGCCTACTTTGGTTAGAAAGTAAACGATGATAGGTAATTCAAACACGAAGCCAGAAGCAATTGAAGACGTTCGGACAAGTGCAATAACATCACTAATATCAAATTCATTTAAAATTTGATCACTAATCTGATAATTAGCCAAGAAATTTAAGGATAATGGTGTTACTATATAATAGCCAAACAACACACCTATAAAGAATAATAATGATGCAATAATAATGAAACCTCTAGAGTTTTTGCGTTCACTAGCTTTTAATCCAGGACTTATAAAACTCCATAATTGATAAAGAACATATGGAAAAGATATTATAAAACCAGCATAAATAGACGTCCATATATGTGCCGAAAACTGACCAGCAACCGTTCTGTTCTGAATTATAAATGGAAATTCTTGTGCACAAAATGTGGTGTCAGACATGCCTAAAAATTGCGACATTTTACAAAGACCTTCGTAAGTTGGGAAGGTCATATGTGTTGGGCCAAAAATGATAACATCAAAAATAAATCTCTTAAAAATAAAGGCTAAAGTGGCTGCGATTGCAATACTAATTGTTGCTCTAACTAAATGCCATCTTAATACTTCGAGATGATCTAAAAAAGACATCTCATCCAATTGCTTATTTGCCATTATATTATACCTTCTTTTATTAAATCGTGAAGATGAACCACTCCAGAATATTTACCATCATGCTCTACTAATAATTGAGAAATACCAAACTCTTCCATAAGTTCTTTTGCCTCAACAGCCATGGCTTCTTCAGAAATACGTCTAGGGTTTTTACTCATGATGTCTTTTGCTTTCAAACTCATAAAGTCGTCACTTTTACTTAGCATACGCCTTAAATCCCCATCTGTAATAATACCTACAATTTGGTCATTATCCACAACAGCAGTAACTCCTAACATCTTTTCCGTAATTTCTACAATAACTTCTTTTAAAGATGTTTCTAAAGCAACTTGAGGTTTCTGGTTTTGAGAAGATAAATCATTCACTCGTAAATAAAGTCGCTTACCAAGCGCACCTCCTGGATGATATTTTGCAAAATCTTTGCTCGAAAACCCACGTAATTCTAATAAACAAACCGCCAAAGCATCTCCCATAACTAATTGTGCCGTGGTACTTGTTGTTGGTGCTAAATTATTAGGACACGCTTCATGAGTTACAAAAGTGTTCAAAATAAAATCGGCTTGTTGCCCTAAAAACGATTCTATATTACCCGTTATAGCAATCATTTTATTATTTGCATTCTTAATAAGTGGTACTAAAACTTTTATTTCTGGTGTATTTCCGCTTTTAGAAATGCATATTACAACATCGTCTTCAAGCATTAATCCAAGGTCTCCATGGATGGCATCTGCGGCATGCATAAAAACTGCAGGAGTACCTGTAGAATTTAAAGTGGCAACGATTTTGTTAGCAATAATGGCACTTTTGCCTATTCCTGTGATTATAACACGACCTTTAGAATTGTAAATTAATTCTACGGCATCAGCAAAATCATCAGTAAGTAATTCCGATAAATGAGCTATCGCTTTACTTTCTAATTTTATGGTAGATGTAGCAGTTTTTAAAATTGATTGCTTACTGTTCAAAACTTATTTTTTATTAGGTTTTCTAGGTATAAAGATTTTGTTATCTTTAAACTTGTTGCAAATGTATATAAAATACCAATAGGGATTAATGAGTATTGCAGAAATTGACTTACACTCCGCATTAAAAAAGCACTTTGGATTTTCAGAATTCAAGGGGCTTCAAGAAGAAGTAATAAAGAACGTCGTAGCTGGTAATAACACTTTTGTTATTATGCCAACTGGTGGTGGAAAATCTTTATGTTATCAACTACCAGCTTTAATTAAAGAAGGTACTGCTATTGTAGTATCTCCACTTATTGCTTTGATGAAAAATCAAGTAGATGCCATAAGAGCCGTATCCGATTACGAAGGTGTTGCACACGTTTTAAATTCTTCTTTAAATAAAACAGAAGTAAAACGTGTTAAAGATGATATTACTAATGGTGTTACAAAACTATTATATGTAGCTCCTGAATCTTTAACTAAAGAAGAATATGTAGACTTTCTAAGAACAGTCAAAATTTCCTTTATGGCTGTAGATGAAGCCCATTGTATCAGTGAATGGGGACATGACTTTAGACCAGAGTACAGAAATCTTAAAACGATTATAAAACGTATAGGAGACGATATTCCTATTGTTGGATTAACAGCAACAGCAACTCCAAAAGTTCAGGAAGATATCCTGAAAAGTTTGGGAATGCCAAAAGCAGTGACATTTAAGGATTCTTTTAATAGACCTAATCTATATTATGAAGTACGCCCAAAAACTAAAAATGTAGATGCAGATATTATTCGTTTTGTAAAACAGAACGATGGAAAATCAGGTATTATATATTGTTTAAGTAGAAAACGTGTGGAGTCTTTAGCACAAGTCCTTCAAGTAAATGGTATAAAAGCAGTGCCTTATCATGCAGGTTTAGATGCGAAAACCCGAGTAAAACATCAAGATATGTTCTTAATGGAAGATACAGATGTTGTGGTGGCAACTATTGCCTTTGGTATGGGAATAGATAAACCCGATGTGCGATTTGTAATTCATCATGACATTCCTAAAAGTATAGAAAGTTATTACCAAGAAACGGGTCGTGCGGGTCGAGATGGAGGAGAAGGGCATTGTTTAGCCTATTATGCTTATAAAGATATAGAGAAGCTTGAGAAGTTTATGGCAGGAAAGCCTGTAGCAGAGCAAGAAATTGGTCATGCTTTACTTCAAGAGGTCGTTGCTTTTTCTGAAACTTCTGTATCTAGACGTAAATTTATTCTTCATTATTTTGGAGAAGAATTTGACAACGAAACTGGTGATGGTGGCGATATGGATGATAATGTTAGGCATCCTAAAAAACAAGTTGAAGCGCAAGAGGATGTTAAAATTCTTTTAGAAACAGTTAGAAAGACGAATGAAAAATATAAAGCAAAAGATTTAGTACAAGTACTTGTAGGAAACTCTAATGCACTGATTTCGTCACATAAAACAGACTTACAAGACCACTTTGGAGTAGGTAAAGACAAAGATCCGAGATATTGGATGGCGTTAATCCGTCAAGTTCTAGTTGCACGTTACTTAAAGAAGGATATTGAAACTTACGGAGTTTTAAGATTAAGTGACAGTGGTGCAGATTTTATAAGTAAACCATCATCTTTTATGATGGCAGAAGATCATGTTTTTGATGAGGATTCTAACGATAGTATTATAACCAATGCTAAAGGAGGAGGCGCCGTTGCAGATGAAAAATTAATGGGAATGCTTAAAGATTTGCGTAAACGCAATGCTAAAAAACTTGGTGTCCCTCCATTTGTAATTTTTCAAGACCCTTCATTAGAAGATATGTCTTTAAAATATCCTGTTTCTATTGAAGAATTATCTAATGTACATGGAGTAGGTGAAAGTAAAGCTAAAAAATATGGTAAAGATTTTATTGGATTAATCGCAGACTATGTAGAGGATAACGATATTTTACGACCAGAGGATATGATTGTAAAATCTACAGGAACAAACTCTGCCATAAAATTATACATCATTCAAAATGTAGATAGAAAATTACCTTTAACTGATATTGCTTCTTCTAAAGGCATGGAGATGCCAGCCTTTATAAAGGAAATGGAATCTATTGTGTTTTCAGGTACGAAGCTAAATATTAATTATTGGATAGATGATCTTTTGGATGAAGACCAACAAGAAGAAATACATGATTACTTTATGGAGTCTGAAAGTGATAAAATAGACGAAGCTATCGAAGAATTTGATGGAGACTATGATGACGAAGAGTTGCGTTTATATCGAATTAAATTTATGAGTGAAGTAGCGAATTAGTATTTATAAACAGTCAATTGAGTTTATTTATAATAGTTCTGTTAATTATATTATTGCCTTTTTATATTTGGGTAATAGGATTCATAAATGCCGCGTTTTTTATTCCGTTTTTTAAAGCAGATGAAGCTAATGATTTTTTAGAAGCTTATGGCTATGAGTTTGTAAAGTTTGAGGAAATAAAAAATGACGGTCGTTACAGATTAGAGGAAAACTTTTTCAATAAATGGTATTCCTCTAAGACGTATTATGAGATTACTGCAGTGTCTATTTTAGATCATTCAGAGAAAAAAATTAGACTAATTCTAAAGAAAACATATATTCCATTGCTTTCTAAGCGAACGTTATATTTTTTTGAATAGTTGCAGAATTTATTCCTCTTCATCAGAAGCATCAATAATATTATACTTGCTAAATAATAGATCGTGTTTCTTCACTTTAATTTGAACACTTTTAAGTGTCGCACTCTCTAATAATTTCACATCACTTTCTTCAATTTGAAAATCAATCTTAGTAATATGTCTTCCTTTTATATCTGAGCTATCAGATTCAAATTCGGGCATATCAGATTCTAATTTTAATTTAAAATTATCACCATTAAAGAAAAGTTGTGCTCCATTTTTAGATTTCACATTGAGCTCACCCACAATAACAGTTTGGAAAAAGTGGTAACCACCTAATTCATTTAAACCAGCAAAAAGCACATTGGTTTCAGAAACACCATAAGGTTTGTTTTCAACATCAGTAATAATAGCCTCAACAGAGTCGCCAGATTTATTCCCTGAAGTTTTTGAGCCAAAGAGTTTTGATAAAAATGCCATGTAATTTTTTTTCAAAACTAACCTTATTAATTTAAAACTCAAATTTTTTAATTTCAGTAAGTGGTTAATAATAAACACTTCGTTTCAATTTTAACTTCAATGGAACTTTCTTATCTTTGCACCTTCAAACAAAAGAAAACACAATGCAAGACGGTTTATACGCAAAATTTAACACCTCAAAAGGTGAAATATTAGTAAACTTAGAGTTCGAGAAAACTCCGGGAACAGTTGGTAACTTCGTAGCTTTAGCAGAAGGAAATCTAGAAAATTCGGTGAAGCCTCAAGGTACTCCTTATTATAATGGATTAAAATTTCATAGAGTTATTCCAGATTTTATGATCCAAGGTGGTTGTCCACAAGGTACAGGAACTGGAGATCCTGGATACAAATTTGACGATGAATTTCATCCTGATTTAAAACATGACGGTCCTGGTGTATTAGCTATGGCAAATTCTGGTCCTGGATCTAATGGAAGTCAGTTTTACATTACACACATTGCAACAGATTGGTTAGATAATAAGCACACTGTCTTTGGAAAAGTTGTAAAAGGACAAGATATTGTAGATGCTATTGCTCAAGGTGATACTATTGAAAGTTTAGAAATAGTAAGACAGGGTGATGCTGCAGAAAAATTTAATGCTGTTGAAGCTTTTAGAACATTCGAAGGATCTCGTGAAAAGCGTATCGCTGCAGAACGTGATGCTGCAAGAGCAGAATTAGATAAATTAGCTGTTGGTTTTGAAGAAACTGCCTCTGGTTTACGTTACCAAATTATCCAAAAAGGTGAAGGTAAAAAAGCAGAAAAAGGAAATACAGTATCAGTACACTACAAAGGTCAATTGGCAGACGGAACTGTTTTTGATTCGTCTTACAAAAGAAATTCTCCTTTAGATTTTCAAGTTGGAGTAGGTCAAGTAATTTCTGGATGGGATGAAGGTATTTGTTTACTTAACGTTGGTGATAAAGCACGTTTAGTTATACCTAGCGATTTAGGATACGGATCTGCAGGTGCAGGTGGCGTAATCCCGCCAAATGCAACACTGATATTTGATGTTGAATTAATGGATGTAAAATAATTAGACCACTCAATTTTAATACAATAGTAAAAGAAAGTCTCACTTAATTGTGGGATTTTTTTTTGCTTTATATTTTTAGAATATTATTTTTATTTAGAATCTTTCTATTCTTTTAAGTTATGATAATTGTCATGAGATAATTTGTTAATATTTTATTACTTTGTAATACAATTGATTAAACCTACTTAATGCTTAGTATAAAAAACACCGAATTAAATAATGAAGTGCTCAAAGAAATAAATTACAGTTTTGGTAATATTTTTATATTTGATGGTTTTGTTGTTTCAGAAATAAATGAAGGTGTTAGTTTTTCATGGGAAGAGCACGCTAAAAAAATTACTGAGGATGTCTCTGAATTTGCAAAGTCTAAAGGAGATGACTTGGTATTGATATCGCATCGAATTCATTCTTATTCTGTAAAACCTACAGGTTGGCTTCAGTTTTTTAGAAGTCGGTTAAACTTAAAAGGTTATTGTATTGTTTGTTATACTGGTGCAGGTTTAGCAAATACAGTTATTGAAAAACTCTTTTTTAAGAAGAGAATAAGACACTTTTCTACTATTGAAAGTGCTGTGCAATGGGCAACTAGTTTCGAGTTAGTTGAGGTTGAAGGTGAGCTAAATTAAAAATATGAATTTATAGCTACTGCACATTATTTTTAATATTATTAGGTAATTACACTTCCCTTAATTATTCAACTTATGTATTTTTACTCCTGTAACTATGATCTTTTGATCATAAAAGAAAGGTGATTTTAAGCTTTCTTAAGCGCAACACTTAATTGCTTTCCAAAGATAGCTGTAATACCAGCAGCCAAACCACCAACAATGGCACTCACTAACATTAATACATAAGGATTGCCACTTAAAGGTAGAAGCACAGCAATACGTTTGGCTAAAGTAAAATCGTTTGCACTACTTAAAAAATAACTAAGTACAAACCAAAATATAACAATAGCTAAAAAAGGAACAAAAAATACTGCTGCTTTTTTTAGCGAAATAAATAATGATGTGGCTAAAGCGGCAGTCATCACAGACCACCAAGGTAGAAATAATGAGAGTACATATGCTAAAACAATTGTGGCTATAAAATTGATGATATTTTTAGTCATTACTTACTTGGTGTTAAGATTTGTGTTCCAATAATAGCTTCGGTTGCAGTATTGCTTTGTAAAAAATTAAGCTCGTGGTATTCGCTTGCAGCCCAATCATCTATGAAATTATCGTAATATTTACTTCCAGGATTTCCAGATTGTCCTCCGGGATAAATACCTAAAGCTGTTGGAGGTGAAGTCATTTCTACAATCATTCGCCAAGAAGGACCCCAGTTTTCTGATGTCGCATTCACAATATTTTTTCCTCCTCCAATAGGAATATCAAACCGAGAAAAAGCAGGTAAGGCTTGTAATAAATGGCCTGCATATGTAGCTTTATAGTTCACCCAATTAAGGTTGCCATTTGTTGTTTTCCATGCGTTCAGTTTTAGAACTGCTTTACTAAAACTCAACTTAAATAAATCTTTTGCGGTTTCTTTTTCGGGTGTGTCAATGATATCCATAAAATCATCGTCGCCATTATTTTTCAAAAGATAGATGGTTTGATATGTGAAAGGTGCATCAATAGCTGTGTCTTTAACATCAAATTCATCCCAAACCAAATCATATAAAATACCATACCAAGCGCTCCATAAACTTGGACCAATTTCTTCCATATCATTATTGTATTGCCATGCTTTAGCGATGTTGTAAAGTTCTTTTTCCTCAGAGGTTAAGTTAGAAATATCCATAGTTTCTAACATATATGGCATTAATTCTGATGCTTTAAGGTTAAAATTGTTATTATGTAAATCCTTAAAATCTTGAACGCTAAATTTCTCTTTAGAATTAAAGAATTCATTTATTACGCGGTTTCTGTAAGTTTCATAACCATCATTAAATACGTAGTACGGATAAGCTTCGTCAACCGGAGTTTGATTTGCAGAACTTACAAAACCACGTTCAGGGTTTAAAGTATGTGCATTATAAGCTTGTGGAATAAAACTTTGCCAATCGTTTTCAGATTTGCTGCCATCCATTACAAATTTTCCTTGACCTTCCCATTTATTAGGAAACAAGCCTTGAATCCATATGGCAATATCTCCTTCAGTTGAGGCAAACACAAAATTTTGAGCAGGTGCTACCCAATTCTTTAACGCTGCAGTATAATCATTGTAATTTTTGGCTTTATTCATTTCGGTAAATGTTTTTTGACCATTACCAGGAATATGACCTGTCCATTGCATGGCATAACCTGCTAATTCTTGATCCGACTTAAAGTTTTTGTCGTAAACAACAGGACCATGATGTGTATAAAGCACCGAATCTATATATGTTTCTTTACCTTTTATTTTTATCTCTTCAATTCTTATGGATACATTTTTCCATTGGTTATCAAATTTATATTGCGTTCTATCAGTATTAAATTCAACTTTATACCAGTCAATCACATCTCTTGTGGCATTTGTTTCTCCCCAAGAAATATGTTGGTTAAAACCAGAAATAACGGCTAAAGCTCCAGGTAAGGTGGCGCCAAATGCATTATGATTTGGTGTACTTAATTGCATTACAAACCAAATAGAAGGTAAGTTGAGTCCTAAATGCGGATCGTTTGCAAGAATAGGATGTCCTGAGGTTGATTTTTCACCAGAAACAGCCCAGTTATTACTGCCATAATTAGGGTCTGGTTTATCGATAGTTTCAGAAATAGAATCTAAAACGGGCTGACTATTTGGTGTTGGAGTTTGTGGTACATCAATATAACTCCAATCGTTATTTTTTGGGATGATTGGATCTGTAATATCGAAGAAATCGGGAAATAATAAATCGAAACGGTCTTTTCCAAATAAACGTAAAGCATTGGTGTTTTCTATGTCTTCGTCACCACCAGCTAACATTTTGGTCATATACATTAATAGTAAGGCTGTTTTTTTAATGGTCCATGCTTCGGGTTTATAGTCTAGTAATTTATACTCAACAGGATAATCTTTAGGATCTAATTGATTAATATAACTGTTAACACCATCTGCGTAAGCTTGAGCAATAGCCGTTGTTTCTTTATCTTCAGACATTTTTTTAACGGTTTGTTCTGCTCCATAACCCATGCCTCGACGGCGTTCTTGTCTGTCGTAACTTAAGGCTGCTTCTCCTATAATTTCAGAAAGTCGTCCTGCTGCTGCAAAAGTCTGAAATTCCATTTGCCAAAGTCTGTGCTTTGCAGTGATGTAGCCTTGTGCTCGATAAAGATCTAAATCGTTTTGAGCAAATACATGCGGAATTAACTCTGCATCATAATGAACTGTAACTTTGTCTTTTAATCCTGGAATTGTGATATCTCCTTTAATTGATTCGTCAGTTTCATTTTGCCAGACGCCAGAATAAGGATTTAAAAATTTTCCGATTGGAGGAATAGATCCAAATTTGGTGTTAAGAGCGTAGAAAATACCTACAGTTAGTATAAAGGATAGTATCAGTTTGAAATACTTCATAAAGTAGAATTATAAGATGTCTTAAAAATACCGAATTATATGTGGAAGTTGAAAACGAATGTCACTAATTCTTTGCATCTTTCGGTGTTATCAAGAAAAATTCACAGATGTAAAAATAAAGAATACCTTAAAAATAAAGCATTAAAATGGTATTTTAGGACTAAATACTGAGTAAAACAACGAATTTTATAAAAACTACCGCAGCACTAATTTTTTTACCACTTCTTTTCTAAGCGATTCATTTAGCATTTTTATAATTTTTTCTATACCATAACTTAATTCTTCACGCAGTACACTAGAGCTAAGTTGTACATAAAGGGTGTCGTGTTTTAACTCAATAGCAGTGGTATAATTATTCACGCCATTTCCCATTAAATTTGCCCAAGCTTCTCTAACATCTACTTTATCTAAGCCAGATTGTAGATTGTTTTTTTGTACAAATTCTTTTAAAATATCTTGTATAGGTTGATTGTCGTTATTTCGTTTTGCCATGGTAGTTGCCGCTAAAACGGTATTTTTTTAAATTATTCTAAATCAATTTTTATTGATGTATAGCGTTTGTAAAGATAAATGTTATCGCTCTCATTAATAATACGAAGTTGATTTTCTGTAGCCTCTAAAACAGTTTCTTTCCAATTTGCGTATGGTGTAGAATAGTAGATGTTTAACTGGTTATCTTCAATTTTTAATTCAAGCGCTTCAGCATCTCCAGTTGAAAAATAGGTGTCGTTAAGACCTGGTTTTAGTTTTTTTCTAAAGCCTTTTAAGCTATCATTTATACCTATATAATCTACGATTTCATTGATTTTGTATTCTTTTTTACTGCCATCTGCCATAGTTACTTCTTCAATTTCCCAATAACCGTCTAAATGTTTAATGTAGGTTTCAGGATTCTTAGAGCAGCTCACCATACTAAATAGTAATAAAGCGAAAATAACCGATTTTAACTTTGAAAGATGACCACGACTGCCAGAAAAAGGGAGTCTTGCAATACTATTATTATTTATATATGTTGTTTTCATGTCTTATAATTTGAAAATCTTATACGATTGATGAATTTGTTTAATCACATCTTCAGTACGCTCGGCGTGTGTGTCGCTAATAAAAATTTGTCCAAAATGTTCATCATCAACCAAATTAATAATCTGCGAGACTCTATTTTCATCTAATTTATCAAAAATATCATCCAAGAGTAAAATAGGAGACACTCCGCTTTGCTGTTTTATAAAATCGAATTGTGCCAATTTTAAAGCCACTAAAAATGATTTTTGCTGACCTTGACTACCAAATTTTTTAATTGGGAAGTTGTCAATCAGAAACACTAAATCATCTTTGTGTGTACCAACAGTAGTATATTGTATGGCTTTGTCTTTGTTAATAGTCTTCTTTAATAAATCTATCAATTCATTATCAAACAAATCACTTTTATATTGTAAGTCTATAACTTCTTTGCTCTGGCTTATAGCTTCATAACGTGCTTTAAAAATAGGAATAAAAGCCTTTAAAAAAGCATCCCGTTTTTTAAATATATCACTGCCATACGTGTGAAGTTGCTCGTTATATATCGCTAATGTATCTGCATTAAACGTATTGTTTAGGGCAAAATACTTTAATAAAGCATTACGTTGCGTCAATACTTTATTGTAACTAATTAATTCAGTTAAATAAGTTTTGTCACTTTGTGAGATTACACTGTCTATAAATTTACGACGTGTATCACTACCTTCAATAATTAAATCACGATCTGCTGGCGAAATAATAACTAAAGGAATAAAGCCAATATGCTCACTAAACTTTTCGTAAGCTTTACTGTTTCGTTTAATAACTTTTTTCTGTCCACGCTTTAGAGAGACGATTATCTTTTCAGCACGCTCATTTTTAGTAAAATTACCATCAACAACAAAGAATTCGGCATTATGATTTATATTTTGAACAGCAATAGGATTAAAGTAACTTTTACCGAATGCTAAATGATAAATAGCATCAAGTGCATTTGTTTTTCCAATACCATTGGCACCAACAAAACAATTGATTTTGACGTCGAAATCGAAAACCTGACTTTCAAAATTTTTATAATTAACTAAAGATAGCGTATTTAGATTCATGGAAATATAACGTTATGCCCGATTTTACTGATGTAGCCAAGCATTATGGTCTGTTATTTAATAATTCAAAAATAACAAATAAATAGGCTTTTAAATCCCAATAAAAATTTTATTTTTGCGCACGCACAAAATGACAATTTATGGCAACGTATAAGAAAAGAGGCTACAAACCTAAGACAGTAAAAGAGAAGGAAGAGGTTTTTGAAGAAGAATCAACAACAGCAGAAGTGTTTAACACTTTAGATGAAGGTGCTTCCAGAACTGAAGAATGGGCTGTTAAGAATCAAAAATATATTTTAGGTATTGTTGGAGCTATCGCTTTACTAGTATTATGTTATTTAGGATATAACAAATTAGTATCAGAACCTAAGGAGAAAGATGCTATGAACGAAATGTACACAGCTAAAAAGTATTTTGATGATGCTGTTAGTGGTGTGTCTTCAGATTCACTTTACAAAATGTCCTTAGATGGTGGTGAAGGTAAATATGGTATGTTAGATATTATTAACGAGTATGGTGGAAGTCCAGCTGCCAATTTAGCCAATTATTATGCTGGTATGGCATACTTAAACTTAAGAGACTACCAAAATGCTGTAACGTATTTAAGTGATTTTTCTAGTGATGACAAAATGTTGAATCCTATCGCTAAAGGTGGTATTGGTGATGCATTTGTTCAATTAGAACAAAAATCTGATGCTTTAGAGTATTATGAAAAAGCATTTAAGGCTAACGTTAATACTTTTACAACTCCATTATACTTAATGAAAGCAGCACGTGTTGCTATTGAATTAGGAGAGAATGATAAAGCTTTAGGATATTTAAAGCGTATTAAATCTGAGTTTTCTACTTCAACTGAAGCAGCAGCAGCAGATATATTAATAGGAAAAGTAGAAGCAAGCTTATAATACATGGCAACTGCAAATCATAATTTATCGGAATACGATAAAACAACAATCCCAAGCGCGAAAGATTTTCGGTTTGGGATTGTTGTTTCAGAATGGAATGACATTATTACTAACGGTTTATGGCAAGGTGCTTTTGATGCGCTTATAGATTGTGGTGCAATTAAGGAGAATATTGTGCGTTGGAATGTTCCTGGTGCTTTTGAGTTAACCTACGGAGCCGCTAGAATGAGCAAAAGTATTTATGCAGATTCTGGAATGTTAGATGCCATTATTGTTATTGGTTGTGTAATTCAAGGAGAAACAAAACATTTTGATTTTGTTTGCGAAGGCGTTACTCAAGGTATTAAAGACCTTAATGTAAAAGGAGATATTCCTGTTATATTTTGTGTGCTTACAGATAATAATCAGCAACAATCCCTTGATCGCTCAGGCGGAATACACGGTAATAAAGGAACTGAAGCGGCTATCGCTGCTATAAAAATGGCTGCTTTACGTAAAGATTCTGAGTAAATCAGAAATTATAAAATACATTTAAAATAATCCACATCAATTAAACTATTGATGTGGATTATTTAATTTTACAGAAGTATATGGCATACTGCCATGCAACTCTTGGCATCCTTTTTGTTAATAATTTTAAGGAATTCTTAAGTGTTGTTTCCTTGTATTTTCAGTACTTTTGAGATAAATCACAAGTCATTTGTTTCAACAAAGAAAAAATAAACGTTTTACATATAAACCTCGACTTCAGGATTCCGATACAACAAAGTCGAAAGACGACTTCAAAGCAAAATGGAATGATGTTAAAGGCAATGATAAACGGAAAGGTAAAATGCTTTCTTCGTTACCAGCTTTAATGATCTTGCTCGTTTTGATTTTTGTTTTAATTTATGTCCTAGAAGGATATATAAAATAAGGATGTTATGGGATTAATGAAATTGAAAAAAAACAAAAAGTATAATTACAAGCCGCAATATTATAAAGGCGATGGTAGCCCTTTTGAGGTTAAACATAAGTTTGACGACCAAAGAACAACGGTAAATCCTGCTAAAGGAATCAAAGGGAAATTTAATGCGGCTATTGACGATTATAGACACAATCATGATGATAGTGTTAATAAACGTGTCTTTATTATAGTAGCAGTATTAGTGTTATTATTTTTATTCATCATTGGTTTCGACCTGTCTATTTTCTTGCCCAAAAGCTAATGTCAGATATTATTCAACTTTTACCAGACCATGTTGCTAATCAAATTGCAGCAGGTGAGGTCGTTCAGCGTCCTGCTTCAGTAGTTAAAGAACTATTGGAAAATGCTATAGATGCAAATGCTTCGGAGATTAAACTTATTATTAAAGATGCTGGCAAAACGCTAGTCCAAGTTATTGATAACGGCAAAGGGATGAGCGTTACAGATGCTAGACTTAGTTTTGAGCGTCATGCCACTTCAAAAATTAAAGCTGCTGAAGATTTATTTCAACTAAATACCAAAGGTTTTAGAGGAGAAGCTTTAGCAAGTATTGCGGCAATTGCTCATGTTGAGCTAAAAACAAAACAAGACGAAGAAGATTTAGGAACCTCGATTATTATTGCAGGTAGCGAAATTAAATCGCAAGAGGTTTCTGTGACACCAACAGGTACTTCAGTTTCGGTAAAGAATTTGTTTTTTAATATTCCTGCAAGACGAAATTTTTTAAAGTCAGACACAGTAGAGTTAAGACACATCACAGATGAGTTTCATCGTGTCGCTTTAGCACATCCTAATATTGCATTTGCATTTTATCACAATGGAAGTGATATGTTTAATGTGCCTCAGGAAAACTACAGACAACGTGTAGTTCATATTTTTGGAACTAAAACGAATGAAAAATTAGTACCAGTTGAAGAAGAAACAGAAGTTTTAAAAATTTCAGGATTTGTTGGTAAACCTGAATTTTCTAAGAAAACAAAATCAGAACAATTCTTTTTTGTGAATCAACGTTTTATAAAGAGTCCTTATTTGAATCATGCTATTAAATCGGCATTTGAAGGCTTATTGAAAGATGGTTATCATCCAAGTTATTTTCTGAATCTTACTGTCGATCCAAAATCTATAGATATCAATATTCATCCAACAAAAACCGAAATTAAGTTTGATGATGAGCACACGCTATATGCCATTCTGCGTTCAGCTGTAAAACATAGTTTAGGACAATTTAATATTGCTCCGGTTTTAGATTTTGAACATCAGAGCAGTTTAAATACGCCTTATGATTATAGAGATAAAAAAGCATCCACTCCAGCTATTGAAGTAGATCGCAGTTTTAATCCTTTTTCAGATGATTCGCCTGCAAGACAAAAAACAACGAGTCATAATACAGGATTTAAATCTGCACCGACAGAATCTTGGGAAAGTTTGTATGTAGGTTTAGAATCTAAAGGTAATAACTCACAATCCGATTTTAGTCAAGTCACCTTTGAAAGTGAATCTAAAAACGAATCTATTTTTAGTGATTCTTCTATCGAAACTAAAAAAAGTACTTTTCAATTACAGCAAAAGTATATTGTAAGCACTTTAAAATCTGGTATGTTGGTTATTGATCAGAATAGAGCACACCAACGTATTTTGTACGAGAATTTTTTAAGACATATAACAATAAAGGAAGCAACAAGTCAGCAATTATTGTTTCCTTTACAATTGCATTATACACCCAACGAAACAATTATTATAGAAGATTTAAAAGCAGATTTAGAACACACGGGTTTTGTGTTTTCTGAGTTAAGTGCAAAAGAAATCACGATTACAGGAGTACCAGTAGGAGTTCCAGAAAGTGAGGTGTCTATTATATTTGAGCAATTAATTAGTGATGTAGAGAATGATGTGCCAGATGCTAATTTTAGTACAGCAGATTTACTAGCAAAATCAATGGCAAAGAGTTTAGCTATCAAAAATGGGCAATCTTTAAATAGTACAGAACAAGAACACATGGTAAATAGTTTATTTGCCTGCAAGGAACCAAATGTATCACCAACCAATAGACCAACGTTTATTACGATGGCAGTAGATGATATTGAGAAAAAATTTATGTAGCATATGAAATGAGCCATAATAAAACTTCATTTTTACAGAGGGGACTAATGGCGAATTACATGTGACAAAAAAAATAATAATAGAAACACATGAGACAAGGCATAACAGATGCGGTTAAGCATTTATTGATTATAAATGTGGTAATGTTCATTGGGACTTTAACCATTGGTAATGGAGAAGCCTTTTATCAGTGGTTTGCGCTTTATTTTCCTCAGAATCCAAATTTTCAACCTTGGCAGATTTTAACGCATATGTTTATGCATGGAAATTTCATGCATATTGCCTTTAATATGTTTGCCTTATGGATGTTTGGTACTGCAGTTGAACAGATTTTTGGATGGAAGAAATTTGTAATATTCTATTTGTTATCAGGTTTTGGAGCCGCTTTAATACAACTTGCGTTTTTATATTTTCAGTACAATACAGGGTTAACAACGTTAATAGATTCTGGTGTTTCGCAGGCAGAAGTCGTTAGTGTTTTAAGTGAGGGTAAATACAGTACCGCTTGGTTACCAATTTTAGGTGATCATTTTGATAGCTTTGTTGGAGCATTTAATGGAACTATGGTTGGTGCATCTGGCGCTATTATGGGAGTTTTAGTTGCTTTTGGAATGCTATTTCCTGAAAATAAATTAATGCTTATTTTCTTACCAATACCAATTAAAGCAAAATATTTTATTCCAGCGATTATTGCTTTAGACTTATTCTCTGGTTTAACAGGGCAATCAATTTTTAGCCCAAGTAATACGGCTTATATGGCTCACGTCGGTGGCGCACTTACAGGATTCCTTTTAATGTATTTCTGGAAGAAAAATGAAAAGGATAAATACCGTTGGAATTAATTATGAGTACAATTCAAGATTTAAAATATAAGTTTAGTAATCTCGATGTTTTTGGTAAAATCATTGCCATTAATGTGGTGGTGTTTATTATTGGTTTAATATTTCAATCCTTATTACGAATTGATGTATTTAACTATTTTGAATTACCATCAGGGATCATGGATTTTATAGTGCAACCATGGTCATTAATTACCTATGGTTTTTTGCACAATGGCTTATTGCATTTGGTATTTAATATGTTGTTTCTGTATTACTTATCGCGATTGATAACAAATTTGTTTCGTCAAAAAATGGTTCTTAATATTTATTTCTTAGGAATTATTTGTGGTGGATTAGCCTATTTAGGCTATACAAATCTTACACCAGATTCTTTTTTTAAAGGAAATGGAGTATTGGTAGGCGCTTCTGCAGGAGTTAGTGCATTATTGCTTTTTGTTGCAGCCTATATGCCCAATACCGAAATTAGACTGTTCAATTCCTTTAATGTAAAATGGAAACATGTTGCTATGGTTATTGTAGGCTTAGATTTGTTTAGAATGTTTTTTGGAATAAATCAAGGTGGTTATGTGGCACATTTTGGTGGTTATCTTTTAGGTTACTTTTATGCAACCCAATTATTAAAGGGGTCAGATATAGGAACCGGTTTTGAGCGTACTATGGATCGTGTTGTTAGTTGGTTTAAACCAAAATCGAATCTTAAAACGGTTCATAGAAAAACGGCCAAAAAAACAGCAACATCCAGTAAGACTAAAACAACGTCTAATGCGTTAAATAAACAGAAGGAGATAGACGCCATTCTCGATAAAATCAGTAAAAGTGGTTATGAGAGTTTAACTTCAGATGAGAAAGCATTTCTTTTTAACGCAGGTAAAGACTAATACAATTGAAAGGACTAGGATTCGGTAGTAAAATTATGTTTGTAATCAATTCTTTGATTGCATTTTTATTGCTTGTCTCTTATTTATTACCCTATATTTCTCCCAAGGATTTTGCGTCATTATCAGTATTAAGTCTCGGTATGCCTTTGCTTATTTTATTTAACTTAATCTTTTTTATTTATTGGTTGCTTCGTGTAAAAAAGCAAATGGTTTTATCTTTAATTGTATTGTTGTTAGGATGGAATCATATTAATGCAATGTATCGGTTTTCGTCTTCATCACAGATTGAAGATGATGCCAACTTATCAGTAATGTCTTATAACGTTCGGTTTTTTAATAGATTTGGATGGTTACCAAAAGAGACAATTAAAGAAGATATCTTAAAGTTTATAGACAACGAAGATCCAGATGTATTGTGTCTTCAAGAATATAGAACAGGAGACCCAATTTCCTTAAAAGGTTATTCTAACTTTAATGCCACACCAATAAAAGGTGTAAAAGGAGGACAAACCATTTTTTCTAAATTTCCTATCATAAACTCAGGTTCACTAGAATTTCCAGATACGTACAACAATGCTATTTTTATAGATATAGTTAAACAGAAGGATACAATTAGAGTTTATACGCTGCATCTGCAGTCTTCAGGTATTGAAACTGATGTCGAAAAATTAAAAAATGAAACCTCGAGTCATTTATTTAAACAAGTAGGTTCAACATTTAAAGCACAACAAGATCAAGTTGAATTGTTTTTAGCACATAAAGCCAAGTCTCATTATAAAACAATTGTTACAGGCGATTTTAATAATACAGCCTATTCTTACATTTATAGAAAGGTAAAAGGTGAAGATTTAAAAGATACATTTGAAGAAGCAGGTAATGGTTTCGGTAGAACTTACGATTTTAAATTCTTCCCAATGCGTATTGATTTTATTTTGGCCGATAAGGATTTTACAGTCAATGAATTTAAAACGTTTGATGTTAAACTCTCAGATCACTATCCTATAAAAGCCAATTTAAAATTGAATTAATACTATTTACATTAACCAGCAATCTGCTGTATCTGCAATAATGTGAATCGTTAATCCTAAACCAATAAGTCGCGTCTTTTTAGGAATTAATAACAATACATAACATACAATAGCAAAATAGGAGTGAAGCGGATGAAAATTGATGCTGCAACGGTTGGGATCAAAAATAGGATTTGCCAATAAGTGATCTAAATCTATGAGCATGCCTAAAATCATAATTCCATAAGCTTTTAGCCAATAGGATTTAAAAAACAGAACAGCAATAATGAGCGGAAGCCCAAAGTGTATGCCATAATGTACAAATGATTGAAGCATGATCGTTTTAATTGTTTGGGCTTAACAGTTTCAAGTCCTTTATGAAGGTGTTTTTAAGCTTATAGAGCTTGTCTTTTTAAGTACAACTCTGAATTGGGACCTTCATTAAATAATAAATCTAAAATACTCAGATTAGGGATAAAACCATGTTTCTCAGTAAAAACTTGAGTGTAAGGTTGAAGTGTTTGTACTTCAGCATTTCGTTTTACTAAAGTTCTGAAGTCTACTTTTTCTGATGGTATTTTTTCAAAAGTAGACGTGTGTTTTGGTACTTTATGAAGTAGAAGACACTCAGCAAGTAAATCGAAACATTTTAAATTAAAATCTAAGATATAATCAAACTGATTTTTAAAAAGAGGCATTAAGTCATCAATATAAAACTCAAAAAAAGGAGACATACTATATGCAGAGAGCAATGACTTTAAATAATGTTGTTGCCATTGTTCTTCGTTAGCAATTTTAACATCTTTATAAAGTTGTCTGTTTTTTTGAGTATAACTCACCGGAACAGTTAATGCTAATTTACCATTGGCACCATAAATTTCGGTTCGGTTTCTGTACGATTGCTTTTGGTAATTGTCAGAGACTTCAAAATATACGGAATCAGCATTTACAACAGCACAAAAGTGTGCAATGTTCGGAAAAGCGGTTGGATAAATGAGACTGTTCAAAACTTACTGCTTAGCTTTCTTCTTTTTTCTCCATTTATTGAAAAACGTAATCCCTAAAACAAGAATAATAAATGGAATTAAAAAAGAGGTACGTTCGTTTCCACCACTTACAGTCGTAAAAATTCTATCCCAACGGAAACTCCAATTCTTTACACCATCATTTATACCATCGATACTCATCCAGATAAATACAGGTTTTCCAAAGATATGATCGTTAGGTACAAATCCCCAATAGCGACTATCAATAGAATTGTGTCTGTTATCTCCCATCATCCAATAATAATCCTGTTTAAAGGTGTAAGATGTTGCAGGTTGATCGTCAATAAAAACCTGATTACCTCGTGTTATAACTTTATGACCTTCGTATTCTCCAATTGCTCGTTTATATAACGAAATATTTTCAGTAGTTAAATTAACTGTTGCGCCAGCTTTAGGGATCCAAAGTGGTCCAAAGTTATCAACGTTCCAATTGTAGTTAGGATCTCTAGGGAAGATATCGTCTCTTTCGCCTGGAGTTCTTTTAACGGGAACAATTGAAGCCACTTCAGGGTGCACTCTTAGTTGTTCTACAGCTTCATCTGTTGCTGCAGGTATTCCATAAGAACCTTCTGTAGATCCATAGCGTAAACCGTCTGTAATATCATATTTTTTTAATATATCGTATATTCTTGCAGGTTGTAAATCGCGCTTAAAAGTAATGTCGTAAGAGAATTGAAGATGTGATCTTGGTGGTAGTTTATTTTGTTTCCCATTTATAAAAACATAACCATTTCTAATTTCTAATGTATCTCCAGCAACACCAACACAACGTTTAACTAAGTTTGTTTTTTTGTCTATTGGTTTGTAGTAATTACGATCAGGATTAAAATCGTTCATATTAAGCAATGTATCTGCTGGCTGATTAAAGACAACGATATCATTACGTTCAACATTTTCAAACCCTGGTAATCTTAAAAACGGAAGTTGTAATTTATTAATCCAAGAGGTTTTTCGCTCTTCAAAATTATCGTCATATAAATACGATTTTTTACCTATTACAGGAATGGTGTCATGTACCATTGGAGCACCAACGGTTGTCATAGGCACTCTTGGACCATAATGTAATTTACTAACAATAAGAAAGTCTCCGACCAATAATGATTTTTCTAATGAAGACGAAGGGATCACAAATGGCTGAAAGAAATAGGTGTGTACAATAGTAGCAGCTACAATTGCGAATAGGATAGAGGTTATCCATTCTCCTGATGATGTTTTTGGTGTTAGTTTTCTGTTTTCTATGTAGCTTACATCTGCGGCATAATTTAGATAGTATAAATAAAAACCTAAAGTAACGATGCATAAAAGCGCATCTAGTTTACTGTCTTTTCCAAATGAGCGCGCTGTTTCTATCCAAACAGCAGGAATCATAACAAGATTTACTATAGGTAAGAACATTAAAATTACCCACCACCAAGGACGAGAAATAATTTTTAGTAAAATGACAGCATTGTAAACAGGAACAAAGGCTTCCCAAGCTTGTCTGCCTGCTTTAACGTAAAGTTTCCATGTGCCTAAGCCATGGATAATTTGTAAAATGAGTAAAAAGATAAACCACTGTGTCCAGCTCATAACAATATATTTTGTCTGTATAGGTTGAAAATTATTCTAATTGGTTACAATAAGTTGGCAAATTAACCAATGTTTAACACATCTTTCATACTAAAAATGCCTTTTTTATTTTTAATCCATTCTGCGGCTATTACAGCTCCCATTGCAAAACCTTGTCTACTATGTGCTGTATGTTTAATACTTATAGCATCTATTTCAGAATTATAAGTAATCTCGTGGGTGCCAGGAATCCCTTCAATACGCTTAGCTTCGATATGTATTTCTTTAGGTTCTGCAGTATCTAAAGTCCAATTCTTATAGTCGGTGTGCTCAATTATTTGTTCAGCCAATGTAATTGCCGTTCCGCTAGGTGCATCTAATTTTTGCGTATGATGAATTTCTTCGATTTCTGTAGTGTATTCAGAAAAGCCAGACATTAACTCACTTAGTTTTTTGTTGAGTTCAAAAAATATATTAACACCTAAACTAAAGTTTGAAGCATAAAGAAACGTTCCGTTTTTGGTATTACAATAGTCAATGATTTCATTGTAATTGTCTAGCCAACCTGTTGTTCCGGAAATCACAGGAATTCCCGCATCTAAAGCCTTTTTTATGTTAGTAACTGCAGCAGATGGAATGCTAAAATCTATAGCAACGTCTGCATCCGAAAAATCGAAATTAGAGGTTGTGTCTGATACTTTTAGTACAATAGTATGACTACGATTCACAGCAATAGCCTCTATACTTTTCCCCATTCTGCCATAACCTAGTAAAGCTATTTTCATGTGTATATTTTTATTGTTTTTTAATAGTCACAGGCTGTTCGCTATTCATCATTGTTATTGCGTGATAAAATTTTGAACTTGCTCGTTTTATATTAAAATTTAAAATTAAGCGTTAAACCTAAGTCAGATGTGTTTTCCATCTCATTGTATTGATAATGTGGACTTAAGCTAAGATTCTCATCAACATTAAACTGAAGTAGGTGAGCGTCTATATTAGCATCAATAATGTTAAGTGCGTACAACCCAAAGGTTACCAATAATGATATTTCTTTATTTCTACTAAACTGTTCTTGCGCTCTAATAAGTCCGTCGTCTGAAATTAATCCATAAAATTCATCATCTGTAAAACCAGCTAATCGATTTTTGTAGGCATCTCTATAACGATTGTACTGCGTATCGTTTCTGGTATAGAAATAAACACCTGTACCTATGGCTCCCAAAACTATGGGGATTTTCCAATATTTTTTATTGTAAGCTTGGCCTAAACCTGGAAGTATAGCAGAATAAAACGCTGCTTTTGCAGGTCTTAAGGGATCAATTTCTTTTTTTACTAATGTTTCATTAGCAATAATGGGACTTTGATCGATGGCAATACTTGTACTATCTTTTTCTTTTTGGGAAAATGAAAACAGGACTGAAAACAAGCACAGTAAAAGACAATAGTATCCTTTATTTGTCACGTTTCACTAATTTTTTAATTCGGTTGAAGTCTTCTTCAGAATGAAATGGGATGGTTATTTTACCACTTCCGTTTTTAGCGATTCTAACATCAATTTTGTGACCAAAGTATTCTGAAAATTCTTTGACGCCTTTTTTGATATGTTTAGGCACCTCTGGTAGAATTTCTTCAACGGTATTAGGTTCACTAGAATTTAAATCTTTCACCAACTTTTCAGTGGCTCTAACGGATAACCTATTCGTAATTATTTTTTCGTAAATCTCTAATTGATCAACTTGGCTTTCAATATTAACCATCGCTCTTCCGTGCCCCATACTTATAAAACCATCACGTATGCCAGTTTGAATAATTGGATCTAATTTTAATAAGCGTAAATAATTTGCAATCGTAGATCTTTTTTTACCAACACGCTCACTCATTTGTTCTTGCGTTAATTGTATCTCGTCAATTAAACGTTGGTAAGATAATGCAACTTCTATAGGATCTAAATCTTGACGTTGAATATTCTCAACTAAAGCCATTTCTAACGACTCTTGGTCATTAGCGATTCTAATATATGCAGGAATAGCTTCTAAGCCAATTAATTTTGACGCTCTAAAACGACGTTCTCCAGATACCAATTGGTATTTGTTAAAGGCTAATTTTCGAACTGTTATAGGTTGAATAACTCCCAATTCTCTAATAGAAGAGGCGAGTTCTCTTAAGGTTTCTTCGTTAAAATTGGTTCTTGGTTGAAATGGATTGACCTCAATACTTTCAAGATCAAGTTCTACAATATTACCAACCACTTTATCTGCATTTCTATCTTCTGTAGAATTGATATCGTTTTCAGGGTCTTTTAAAAGAGCCGAAAGTCCGCGTCCTAATGCTTGTTTTTTAGTTGCTTTCGCCATTATAATTCATTTTTCTTAATCAGCTCCTTAGCTAAGCTTAAATAATTAGCAGCACCTTTACTGCTTACGTCGTAATTAATAATACTCTCACCAAAACTTGGTGCTTCGCCTAAACGTACGTTACGTTGTATTATAGTGTCAAAAACCATATTACTAAAGTGCTTTTGTACCTCTTCTACTACTTGGTTAGACAAACGTAAACGCGAATCAAACATGGTTAATAGTAAGCCTTCAATATCTAACGTTTCATTATGTATTTTTTGTACACTTTTAATAGTATTTAACAGTTTCCCTAAACCTTCTAATGCAAAATATTCGCATTGAATAGGGATAATTACAGAATCTGCAGCCGTTAAAGCATTCAGTGTTAGTAAGCCTAAAGATGGCGCGCAATCAATTAAAATATAATCGTATTCTAATTTTAAGTCATCTATAGCTTTTTTAAGCATGTACTCCCGTTCAGCTTTATCAACGAGCTCAATTTCTATAGCAACCAGATCAATGTGTGCAGGTAATACATCTACATTAGGTGCATTTGAAGACACAATTGCATCTTTTGCAGAAGCGGTATGTTCTATAACTTGATATGAGCCTATTTCAACCGTATCTACATTAATTCCTAAACCAGAACTTGCATTTGCTTGCGGATCTGCATCTATAAGTAGAACCTTCTTCTCAAGAACACCTAAAGAAGCGGCTAGATTTACTGAGGTTGTTGTTTTACCAACACCTCCTTTTTGATTTGCTATTGCAATGATTTTACCCATTTATTGATTTGGTTTATTATAAACACATATTTATTATGGTTTTTTAAAGCCTGTAAAGTAGCGCTTTAAGGTTGCGTGTTTAGCTGTTGTTCTGCTGAAACTCAAAAAAAAGCTTTCGCCAAAAAAGCAAAAGCTACGCTTTCGGGTATTAAAAAATACCACAATAAATTCATTGTAAAAATACGATTATTTACGACTATAAAAAATTGAAGTTGTTAACACTTATATAAAAAAAGACAGCCTTCAAAATGCTATTGAGAAGACTGTATTTTATATAATGATAATGAGATGTGTTTTATTTCTCTGGGTTATGAATACCAGTGATATGGCCTTGTGTTAAATATTTCTTGGCTGCTTTGTGCAGATCGTCAACCGTTAAGCTATTTACTCCTTCTTCGAATTCTAGGATTTCATGAGCGTCTTTTTTCAGATAATCTGCATTTTTTAGTTGCCCTAACCAAAATCTATTGGTTTTTAGATCTTCTTTGTAGTCTAAAATCTGTGCTTTTTTTACTTTTTCTAAATCTTTTTCTGTAGGACCATCAGTTACAAGCAGGTCTACTTCTTTTTGTGTTGCTATTATTAACTTATCAACATTTTCTGGTCCACATGGGAAACTTATATTAAATCGATACCAATCATAAGGCATCTTACTAATACTAGCATTTGCACCAGCTCCATAAACGCCTCCTTCTTCTTCACGAAGTTTTTCTATAAGCTTAATCGTTAAAACTTCAGCTAAGCTAGTAAGGGCATGAGCTTCTTTTGCGTTATACTCTGTTGGTCCATGATAAGTCATTCTTACTGCACTTTTTTGATCTTCACCTTTTTCTATGATTTTTTTATGCGAACCAGTTAGTGGTCTAAAGTCGCTTACACTGTAGGTTTCGTTACTTCCTGTACCAGGTAGACTAGCTAAATAAGTTTCACAATAGTCTACCAATTTTTTTTCGTCAATATTGCCAACAAAGTAGAAGTGGAAATCTCCAGCGTCTGCAAAACGTTCTTTGTATTTTTCATAAGCTAAATTATAATCGGCATTATCCATATCTTCTGCTGTAGGAAACCCTGTGTATCTTGGGTTTTTTCCATAAACAAACTCAGAGAATTTATTTTGAAAGTAGAATTGTGGACTCGATAAAAGATTGCCTAAGAAGGCCTTTTGTTTATCTGCATAGCTTTTAAACGCTTTTTCATCTTTATTTAAAGCTGTAAAGTGAAGATTTGTGAGTTGAAATAAGGTTTCTAGATCTTTTGGTGTTGTATTTCCGGATAAGCCTTCGCTGTAAGTGCCTATTGATAATCTAACATTGGCAATTTTACCAGACATCATTTTTCCTAATTCAACTTTATTAAAGCCATTGATTCCTGCTTCTGTTAATCCGCGATTTGCATTAATAGTAGCTTTATAGTCTTCATCAGAATAAAGCGATGTACCTCCGTAGCTAAAAGCATCAAATAGAATTTCATCATTTTTAAAATCTGTGACTTTGTAAGTTACTGTAGCTCCATTGCTCAGTAGCAAGGTTGTTGTACCAAGAACATCATCGTTTTTGTATTCTTTTATGCTTCCTTTTGTTGGCATTTTTGTCATTAGTGAAGATGCAACTACTTTGTCATCATAAGGTTTTAGTTCCATTTTCTTTACAGAGTCGAGCAATGCTAATACTTCTGATTCTTTAACTTTTTCTAAACCTTCTTTTTCTGGTCCAGTAAGTATAACAACACGGTTATCTTCTTTTATGTAAGAGTTTATAAGTGCGTTTACTTCGGCTAAAGTTATGGTTGGTAATTGCGAATTCATAAAATCGAATTGCCAATCCATGCTAGGAATCGGTTGTTGTTCTAGAAAATTATTGATGTAGCGTCCTACAATTCTTTCGGATTCCATTTTATCCTTGTCTTTGTGTGCTTTTTCCATTCTAGCAACGAGGTCTTTTTTTGCGCGATTAAACTCGCCTTCAAAAAAACCATGCTTACGTACACGCTCGTTTTCAACTAAAAGTGTTTTTAAAGCATTTAACTGTCCTTCTGGACTTGTCATTGCAAAGGATTGAAATGCGTTTTTAGTACGAGCATAAGTGCCACCATAATAAGAATAGCCGTAAACAAATGGTGGGTTGTCACCGTTTCTAATTTCGTCTAAACGATTATTAATCATCTGAGCAAAGAGGTTTTCGATCATAGATTTTCTGCGGTCTGCAGCAGTAATATCCGGTTTAGAATTAATCCTGTCTTTAAACATAACTTGTACGTTAGAAAAAGGAGCTTCTTTGTCAGATTCAATAGCTACAAAGGTTTCTTTGTGGTTTGGCAAATCAAAAGTAGGTCTAGGTCTTGGTTTTTTAGGATTTTTAATGTGTTCAAAATGTGATTTTATTTTTGCTTCGAGCGTGGCAACATCAATATCTCCAACGGCAATAACAGCCATTAAATCGGGTCTGTACCAGTCGTTGTAAAAGCGTTTTAAACTTTCATATTTAAAAGTTTCTAGGTTTTCTTTTGTTCCAATAGGTAGTCGTTCTGCGTATTTTGAACCATACATTACTTTTGGTAAGTATTTTTGCATCATACGCTCATCAGCACCTTTTCCTAAACGGTATTCTTCTAGAACAACACCGCGTTCGTTATCAATTTCTTCATCTGTTAATAGAGCATTGTGCGCCCAATCTTCAATTATTTGAAAGCCTTGCTCTAATTTTTCAGGATCGTCACTTGGAATAGGTAGAATATAAACTGTTTGATCAAAGCTAGTGTATGCATTTAGGTGAGCTCCAAATTTCACTCCAATACCTTGTAGGTAATCTACTAATTCGTTTTTCTTGAAGTTTTTTGTGCCATTAAAACACATGTGCTCCATGAAATGCGCAAGGCCTAATTGGTCTTCATCTTCTAGAATTGATCCAGCGTTAATTACAAGTCTCAACTCGACTTTATTTTCTGGTTTGGGATTGTTTTGAATGTAATAGGTGAGTCCGTTGCTTAGTTTTCCTGTTTTTACATTCGGATCAGTAGGAATTGGATTCGTAGAATTGTAATTTACTTTCGAATCTGTCTGTGTAGTAGCCATTTGGGCATTTAATGGGAATGCGATGGTTAAACACAAGACTAGTAATGTGCCAAAAATTGATTTTCTCATTGATTGATGGATTAAATGGATTAATGTTTTATAAGAATATGCTTCTAATTTAAACATAAAATCTTGATAATTAAAGAGAAGGCTTATTTTTAACTAATTACTTAGTTGGTTTTTAGGGCGTGTTTGTTAAGAAATTCTAAGACGTAATTAAAATAATTTTCTCCACCTATTTCCCAAATATCAGAGTGACCAGCAGATTCTATTTTTAAGAATTTTTTATCCTTGCTTTTAATGTTAGTAAAGTTGGCTTTGCCTTCTTCTATAGGGATTGGGAGGTCTTGTGCGCCATGTACAACAAGAATGGGTTGTGTGATCTCTTTACTATATTTTAAAGGGTTGGCTTCGTCTGGATCGAAATCTGCAATGGTAGCGGCTCTATTGGTTATGTAGTTGCTTAAAGGGTTAATGCTAAATCCTAAATGACGTTGAAAAAAATGTTGAATATTAGTTTTTAGGTCTGTATACGAGCTTTCTGCTATTCCGTATTTTACGCGTTTGTCTAATCCCATGGTTTGTAGTGTGAATGCTCCTCCAATAGATTGTCCCCAAAGTCCTATATTGTCTAAGTCTTCTACATTAATTAGTTCTGTAATTAAGGCTTGAATATCTTTAGTTTCTTTGGCTCCAAAAGTAGTGAATTGACCTTCGCTTTCTCCAAAACCTCTAGAGTCTAGTGCGACTGAGTTAAATCCGTTTAAAGATAGAAACTCACTTAAATCATGAAAATGCTCTTTGGTATTGCTGCTGCCATGCAATAATATGATGGTGCCTTTAGTATCTGCTAAATTAGAATAGGTTAATAAGGCAGAAAGTTTAAGGTTGTCGAATGTTGTAATCGTTATTTTTTTACGTTTAAATTGAGGGTTTTGATGTTTTTTAGGTATTGTATTTATTACTTTTTTTGTTTTAAACGATTCTAAAATGGGATTTCTTACTTCTGTTATGAATCGAGGGAATATAAAATGCACACTAAGTAGTCCAATAATTATTGACGCAAGGATGATGCGTTTTGAAATTTTGGTCAAACTTTTTCTTGTCATTAATACATCGTATTTAATTGCCTTACTTTAGAATAGGTGTTATTCTTCGTTAATTAAAATTTCTAAAATATGTATCGCAGCTTCGCTTATTTTGGTACCTGGACCAAAAATAGCAACGGCTCCAGCATCCAATAAATATTGGTAGTCTTGCTTAGGAATTACACCTCCAATGATCACCATAATATCTTCACGACCATAGTTTTTCAGTGCTTGTACAACTTGAGGTAGTAATGTTTTATGTCCTGCTGCTAAGGAGGATACTCCTAAAATATGAACATCATTCTCTATAGCTTGTTTTGCGGCTTCTTTTGGGGTTTGAAAAAGTGGACCAATATCGACATCGAAGCCTACATCTGCGTAACTTGTGGCGATTACCTTTGCTCCTCGGTCATGACCATCTTGTCCCATTTTTGCAATCATTATTCGAGGTCTTCGGCCGTCTTGTTCTGCAAATTGATTCGCTAATTCTTTTGCTTTTTGAAAGCTTTCGTCGTCTTTTATTTCTTTACTATAGACTCCGGAAAAGGATTTTATTTGTGCTTTATATCTACCAAATTCAGCTTCTAGAGCATCGCTTATTTCTCCTAAAGTCGCACGTTTTCTAGCTGCATCTACTGCTAAAGCTAGTAAGTTTCCTTCGCTTGTTTTTGCTGATTGTGTTAGTTTTAGTAATGCCTCATTGATATCTTCACTGTTACGACTCGTTTTTATGGAGTCTAAGCGTTTAATTTGTTGTAATCTAACTGTTTGGTTGTCTACTTCTAAAGTGGAAATAGGATCTTCTTGCTCTAAGCGGTATTTGTTAACTCCAACAATTACATCTTGATTAGAGTCAATTCGGGCTTGTTTACGAGCTGCAGCTTCTTCAATTCTTAATTTTGGGATACCAGCTTCAATAGCTTTAGTCATGCCACCTAATTCTTCAACTTCTTGTATGAGCTTCCAAGCTTCTTGAGTGATATCGTTTGTTAGTTTTTCTACATAATAACTTCCTGCCCAGGGATCTACTGTTTTTGTAATGTGTGTTTCTTCTTGTAAATAGATTTGTGTGTTTCTGGCAATACGTGCAGAGAAGTCGGTAGGTAAAGCAATCGCTTCATCAAGTGCATTGGTGTGTAAACTTTGAGTACCACCAAAGGCTGCAGCAGAAGCTTCAACGCAGGTTCTGGCGACATTATTAAAGGGGTCTTGTTCTGTTAAACTCCAGCCAGAGGTTTGGCAATGTGTTCTTAAGGCTAATGATTTTTGATTTTTTGGGTTGAATTGCTTTACTAATTTTGCCCATAGCATTCGTGCCGCTCGCATTTTGGCAATTTCCATAAAATGATTCATTCCAATGGCCCAAAAGAAGGAAAGTCGAGGAGCAAAGGTGTCAATATCCATACCTGCAGCTAGACCTTTTCTAATGTATTCAAGTCCATCGGCTAAGGTGTATGCTAACTCTATATCGCAAGTGGCTCCGGCTTCTTGCATATGATATCCAGAAATACTAATACTATTGAATTTTGGCATATTATTACTCGTGTATTCAAATATATCTGAGATAATTTTCATGGATGGAGTAGGAGGGTAAATGTAGGTATTTCGTACCATGAACTCTTTCAGGATGTCGTTTTGAATCGTTCCTGAAAGTTGTTCTGGCTTTACTCCTTGCTCTTCAGCTGCTACAATATAAAACGCCATGATGGGTAATACAGCTCCGTTCATAGTCATTGAAACCGACATTTTATCGAGCGGAATTTGATTGAAGAGAATTTTCATGTCTTCAACAGAGTCAATAGCGACTCCGGCTTTGCCTACATCTCCGGTTACGCGTTCGTGATCAGAATCATAACCTCTGTGTGTGGCTAAATCAAAAGCGACTGATAATCCTTTTTGTCCTGCTGCAAGATTTCGTCTGTAAAATGCATTGCTTTCTTCTGCTGTAGAAAAGCCTGCATATTGTCTAATGGTCCATGGTCTACGAACATACATTGTAGAATATGGTCCTCTGAGATTTGGAGCGATTCCTGCAACAAAATTTAGGTGCTCTAAATGGGTAATATCGTCTTTTGAGTAGGTTGATTTTATATGGATTTTTTCAGCTGTTAAGAACTCTTTTTCTTCCTTGTTTGTTGTGTTCTGAGTTGGCTTATTTAGTGTTATGTGTTGAAGGTTTTTTCTTGACATGAGTATTCGTTTTTGTAATTAAAAACACATCATAGGTTTTAGCTATAGTGGGTTTTACTCTGTATTCAATCGTTTGACTTCCAGTTTTTCAGATAGTCTCTTCTCAATAATGGGTTCAATTAGTGTTTTTCTCTTTTTGATTTTTAAGAAAGGACTAATTTCTAAATTATTTTTCATTTTATCTGCTTCGTTAGGATGCTTGTTTGTTCCTAGTAAGACTAAATTTCCGTTGTCAAAATCAGCTTGCTCTTTAGCTGAGCTCTCTTTGATTTTTCTTTGGATTGTACCTTCTTTTAGTTGATTTAAAAAGCCACCATTTGCTTCAATACCTTTAAATAGATCTAGTGCTTTTTCAGCAAGTTGTTCTGTTAAGCTTTCAATATAATAAGCTCCATCTGCAGGGTTATTTACTTTGTCTAAATAGCTTTCATTCTTTAAAACTAAGAGTTGATTTCTGGCAATACGATCTCCAAATTCGTTTGGATTATGAAAAAGTGAATCATAAGATAAGTTGCAAATTGTGTCTGCTCCTCCTAAAATAGCACTCATACATTCTGTTGTGGTACGGAGCATATTAACGTTATAATCGTAAATTGTTTTATTACGCTTACTTGGTGTTGCTAATATTCTGCACTTGGTGTTTACATCGTATTCAGAAGCTAGTGTAAACCACAATTGGCGTAGCGCTCTTGCTTTTGCTATCTCGAAGAAGTAGTTTGGCCCTATTGAAACATTAAAGGTCATTAAAAGCGATTCTTTAGCTTTGCTATCAATGATGTTGTCTAGTTTGTTTAGGTACTCGTTGCTATGTGCTAAGCCATAAGCTAATTGCTGTATCATGGTTGCACCAGCGTTTTGATATAAGTCTAAATTGATACTGACCTGATTCGTCGTTTTTAAAATGGCTTCAAATTGCGAATAATCTGCTTTTAGGTTGCTATACCAGTTTCCTGTTTTAGCTAGATGGCCAATAATATCTGTGTGTATGTATATGCGAGATTCTTTTTTTGACTGTGTAGTTATAGGTAGAGTAGTCTTAATTGCGCCTTGAACGTAGTCTTTTGAGAGGAATTGGCATTTAATATCTATAGCAATTGTTTCTAAATCAATATCTTGAATTAGGTGTACTATAGAAATAGCGTCTTGTTTAATATTGAATATGATGCTTTCTGCACCACGATTAATGGCATCTAAAGCCTTTATGTTAGCCGTTTTGGCATTAGTGACATCTATGGCTTGGCATATTTTCCAATTTTTGGCTTTACTATCTGATATATCTGGTAATGTTTTAAATTCATCTGCATGGTAAAATGGTTTTACATGGATGTCTTCATTCGTTTTCCAAATTAATGTATCGTTATAGTCGGCACCCTTGAGGTCTACTTGTATTTTTTGTTTCCATGCTTTAGACGAAACGGCTTCAAAGTCTTTGAATAATGATTCACTCATCTTTTGTTTGTTTGGAGATACTGTCTTCGTATTCAATAATGAATATATCTTCGTTAGGCTTTTTCATGTAATAGGTTTCTCTCGCTGTCCGCTCAACCCCTTCATCTGTGCTGAGTTCTTTAATGGCTTTATTGTCTTTAGCCATTTCATTTTTGTAGTGTTCTTTTTGGTACTCTAATTCGTCAATATCGTTATTTAGTTCATGATGGAAAAGCCATGAATGCGCATCAAAAAATAACATCCAAACCACGAAAAATATCAAAACAATGACATAGATGTTTTTAAATGGTTTGAGATATTTAGTGTTGAATTTAGACATTACAGACGCTCGTTAATTATAGTTTTAACAATATCTACAGCTACAGTGTTGTATTTATTGTTTGGTATAATAATATCTGCATATTCTTTCATAGGCTCTATAAATTGCTGATGCATGGGTTTAAGCGTCGATTGGTATCTTTGAAGCACTTCGTTTATATCTCTGCCGCGTTCTGTAATATCACGTTTTAAACGTCTAATTAAACGCTCGTCAGAATCTGCATGAACAAATATTTTAATATCGAAAAGCTCTCGGATTTCAGGATGAGATAGTATCAAGATACCTTCAACAATCATTACTTTTCTAGGTTTTGTAACAATAACATCGCCTGTTCTATTGTGTTTTACAAAAGAGTACACAGGTTGGTTAATGGATTTTCCTTCTTTTAAATCTTTAAGGTGTTCTTCTAATAATTCAAAATCGATAGATCTTGGGTGATCAAAATTAATTTTAACACGTTGTTCAAAATTTAAATGTGTTGTGTCTTTGTAATATGAATCTTGGGAGAGTACACCAACTTCTCCTTCTGGTAATTCTTTTAAAATGGTATTAACAACTGTTGTTTTTCCGCAGCCTGTACCACCTGCAATTCCTATAATAAGCATATTTAGTTTTCGTTTGTTTTAGTGGTGCAAATTTAATTATTTAAGTAGAAAGGTACATTTATAATTCGGAAACTTTCTCAGGTGTAAGGAAGTTGTCAATAGAATTTTCCCAACTGTTATTGATATAGTTCATGACATCTGCAACTTCGTCGTCTGAAAGTCCTAGTGGTGGCATTGTATTTCTGTAGGTTGTTCCGTTGACAATTATTTTGCTTGACATACCATATTTTACTGCTTTGATACTCTCGTTTTGATTTTCCCTTAAATAATCTGAATCCGTTAAAGGCGGAAAAGCTTTGGGTACACCTTTGCCATTTGGTAGGTGACAGACAGCACACATGTCGCTGTAAACAGCTTCTCCTCGTTTTATGCTTAACTTAAGTTGAGATTGGTCTTTGGTAAATGTGTTTTCGCTCTGTGCCGTGAGATCTGATTTTTTAGTTTTTGAATTGCATGATAAAATGGTTACTAAAGTGATTAAGGTGATAAGTGTTTGTTTCATTTTCTAATCAATTTTACAATTCCTAAATTTTCTATTCCAACGTAAATATAACCATCAGGACCTTGCTCTACGCATCTTACGCGACCTAATCCGTTGAGTAATCGTTCTTCTTTTATAACTTTATTGTCTTTTAAAGTGCACAGATCTAAATATTGAAATTTTAAAGATCCAACGAGAAGATTGCCATTCCAATTGCCATATTTATTACTGTTTATAAAAGCCATTCCGCTGGGAGCAATTGATGGATCCCAATAATGCAAAGGCTCTTCCATACCATCCTTTTTTGTGAGATCTGTAAATGATGTGCCGCTGTAATTGACTCCATAACTAATAATTGGCCAACCGTAATTTTTCCCTTTTTTAATAATATTAATTTCATCTCCACCTTTTGGTCCGTGCTCATGTGTCCAAATGTCTTTTGTGTTTGGATGAAGCGTCATGCCCTGTGGATTTCTATGACCATAAGAATAAATGGCTGTTTTAGCGTTGGCTTTATTTACAAATGGATTATCTTCTGGAATAGAGCCATCGTCATTAAGGCGGTAAATTTTCCCACCGTCTCTGGTAATATCTTGAGGATTTTCGTCTCTATTTCCGCGTTCTCCAATGGAAAAGAATAGATAACCATTTTCGTCGAAAACTAATCGCGACCCAAAATGTTGCCCTTTTGTGGTATTTGGAGTGGCCTTGTATAATAATTGTAATTCAGTTAGGCTATTATTTTTGATTTTAGCTCTAGAGATTGCTGTGTTTCCACCAGAATCGTTTCCTTTAGGTGAAGCGTAAGAAAAATAAATCCATCCATTAGTCTTGTAATTGGGATGTAAAACAATATCTAACAAACCTCCTTGGCCTCGAACATAAATTTCTGGCAATCCTGAAATGTTTGTCTTTTTGCCATCTTTAAAATGAATAAGGTTGCCAGATTTCTCTGTAATTAACATGGATTCATCTGGTAGAAAGGTAAAACCCCATGGGATATCAAGATCTGAAACAATAATTTCGTGAGTATTTTCTGTATTTGTTGGATTCTTATCTTGGGCACAAGCTATTGTACTACTAATGATTAGAGTCAAAACGATGCTTCTTAAATTCATAATATAATTATTTAAAAAAGAATTAGTTTTTAAAGTTAGACAAATGTTGTTGGATTCTAAAGAAAAAGTATATATTTGCAGTCCGAAATCGGGAAACCAAAATTCGGGGTGTAGCGTAGCCCGGTTATCGCGCCACGTTTGGGACGTGGAGGCCGCAGGTTCGAATCCTGCCACCCCGACTTAATAAAAAGAGCTCAGCATATGCTGAGCTCTTTTTTTGTTTAATTTTTTTTCAATTCAGCTTACCTCTGAATTTTGAAATCTTTTTATGCTTGTCGCATATAGTTTTTTTGGAAGATAAGTTATGGTCTTAAAAAAAAACAGTGCAAGTTTGTGATATCTTGCACTGCCAATAATCATTAAAAGTCTAACTCAATTTTAATGTTTTTTAAGGTTCTTGGATTGAATTATCTATTCAATAATCTTTATATCAATAGAGGTTCTACTTTGCCAACCAGTTACGTCTGTTACGGAATAAGCACAATGGTAATCTCCGGTGTCAATATCATTAGGAATAGTTATGCTGATATCAATTTCATAAGTGGTTAATCCTTCTTCAATATTAAAATTCTCCATATATATGAAAGGATTTACAGCTACTTTTATAGGTTCTAAATCACATGTTTCACCTTGGTCATCGTGCGTGTGATGGTCAAAATTATGGTGAAGATCTAAACTGTAAGAAGCTAACGCTCTGTTGTCTGTTACTTGTGCTTTAAAAGTGTAAGTTTCCCCTTTTACGAGTTGTTCGCATGCCTGTGGAAAACCTTCTGTGTAGTTAATCGTAATTGTTGGTTTTTCTTCATCTATATTAATGCTATCATCACTAGAACACGATGTAATTAGTAACATTATAGAAAATACGAAGTAAAAATAAGTTGATGTTAATTTCATTTTATAGAGTATTAAACCGCATAGCATATTTAGTATACTATGCGGTATAATAATGTATTAAGACGCTGTAATATCTATGTGTGTTTCGTAAGATTTTGTGTTTCCATCTTCATCCTCAACAGTAAAAGTAACATGATATTCTCCTGCAGGTGCAGTTGCTGGTACATCAATATGCTCATGGAATTCAACGTCTGTTAGGTCATGGTAACCTTCTGAAAATACAATTTCTTCATCCCATTCTATTTCACCATCACCAACAGGAAGATCATGAGCGTGAATATCTACCGTTATATTATGGATGCCGTTTAAAGCACTTATCATAAATTCAGCATGAAAATCAGCGCCTTTAGCAGCCGTAGTATCTACAGAGTAATCACTTAATGTAATGTGATCTAAAATTTCTAAATGACCTTCAATTTCAGTGCTATTCCCTAACTCATCTATTACAGTTAATTCAATATGATATTCACCAGCTGGTATATCTGTTGGTACATCTACATGTTCGTGGAAGGTTGGGTTTATTACTAGGTAACTAGCATCTTTGTATTCTTGGAAAAAATCCCACTCAACTTCACCATCTGCAAGCGTTAAATCGTGTGCATGGATAGAAAGCGTAATGCTGCTAACTACGGCTTCAGCATTAATTTCTGCTTCTAAATGAATGTCAGAGCCTTTAAAGGCAACTTGGTCTGTTGAGTGTACGCTGCCTTCGCCGTATTCAAAGCCAGTTATTTCTGGTGCATTTAAGCTAGATGATTCGCTGTCATCATCACTGCTACATGAGTTTAAAAGGATTCCGAAAAAAGCGATAATTGCTAGAAATTTAAAATTTGATTTCATGATGTTTGTTTTAATGTTTGTTTTCATGGTTGTTAATTTATTATTGATTGTTTTAAAAGGTTTGTGTTAATGCAATTGAAATATTTCTTCCAGCTTCTGGCACATCGATTAAGCGGTAAAAGCTAGTATGATCGTAATATTTAGTATCGAAAACATTATTGAGCTTAAACTTTACATCTAATGGACGTTTTGTTTTAAAGAGCTCAATTTGTGTTAAAAGCGACATGTTTAAGACTTGATAACCATCCGTTTTTTCTTCTGGCGGAACAATTTCATTTTGTTTTGCTGTAATTCTATAATCTGCTATAAGTTGCGGTTGTTTAAAAAAAAGAAAATCTTTAAATTGGTAATTAGCAGAAAATAATCCTGATAATGGTGGTGAAAACGGAATGGTAAAGCCTTCTTTAGGACCACTAGTTTGTCTTGAGTAGACATATTCTGCAGAAGCATTTAATTGAAGATTGTTGATTATGTTGGTGCTTGCTCTTAATTCTCCTCCAGCTCTAAATACTTTGTTTTGAGTATACTCATAAATTTGTAATGTCTCGTAATAGTTAGACGTTGGATTTAAATAAATAAAGTTTTCGAAAAAATTGACAAAAGGGCTGATACCAAAGCTGTAGTTTTTTGTAGTATGATCTATGTCAATATCTAATTGATAAGATTCTTCAGGATCTAAATCTAGATTTCCTTTTTCATAACGGTACATGTGGTAATTAACACCATCAGAAGCTAATTCATTAGCTAATGGCATTCTAAAACTTTTGCCAATATTTATTTTGAAAGTTGTGTTTTTAACAAGGTAACTTAAACCTAAAGAAGCACTGATGTTTCCAAAATTCAGAGTTTTATCTTGTGCTCTTTGTAAATACACATACGATGTAGAACCGTTGGCATTGTTGATGGTTGACGGATACCAATCAAAATAAGATTTACTATTTATTTGTCCATAATCATAACGTACACCAGCTAAAAGGTGTAAGTCAGAATTGATTTCGAATTGATCAAAAGCAAAAGAACCAATGGTAAAACGGTTATATTCAGGGATTAAAAATCCCCATCCACCAATCGTATTGTTTTGATATTCTAGGTTTATACCAGCAACAATATCGTGTTGTTCATTAGGTTTAAAAGCGTCTTTAATATTTAGAGAAAATGTGTTTTTATTAAAACTTCGCTCTTTGCTATTAGAAGGTGTTGGCATGAAACCATGCGGTACAGGTTCTGAATGTTCTTCTCTAATATTATTTTGAAAGCCTAAATCAGCATGAATAGTGTGTTTGTCTAAAGCTAATGAGGTGTTATTTGTAATTTTAAAATGGTTAACTTTATGATAGGGAAGGTCAATATCTCTGTTAGAGCTATCATAGTCTATGCTAGATGTTCTAACTTCTAAACCATGTGCATTGGCAAAAAAACCGTTTTTAGCGTTAACATTACTAATCGTCGTTTCTGAGGTGAATTTATCAGTGACATAACCGAGACTTATACTAGCGTTAGCTTCTCGTCCAGCTGTATTACGTAAATTATTATCGTATAACTCAAAGATATAACTCTCGTAATTTATTTTATCTGTGGGTACTTTGTAGTCGCCATAATCTCTGTATGTAATACGTCCACGATAAAACCATTTTTCTTTTCTTGCTTGGATTCCTGCTGAAATTCCTAATAAATCATTATTACTTTCACCTAATACATTTACTTCACCACTAAAAGAATTAATAAGGGGTACTTTATTGGGTTGAATATCTACAACACCAGCAATAGCATCTGATCCGTAAACTAATGAAGCAGGTCCTTTTACAATTTGTATATTTTCAATTCCATATTGATCAATTTCTAACCCATGATCATTTCCCCATTGCTGTGCTTCGTGTTTTATACCATTTTGAACCACAGCAACTCTGTTAAAGCCTAAACCTCTAATCACAGGTTTAGATTGTCCAGAGCCAATTTTAATAGTACTGACACCTGGAATTTTACTAAGCGTTTGCATCAGGCTATTCTCTCTGTTATTAGAAAGAAATTCTTTAGTTACTAGCTGTGAAACTACAGGTGATTCATTACGTTCTCTTTTTTTTGTTTTTCCATTAATTTCAATTTTATCAAGCGCAGTGGTAGATTCTTCTAATAAAATTTTATGTGTTTCTTGATCGTTTCCTACGTTAACAGTTATAGTCTTAGAAGTAAAACCTAAATGCGATATGGTGAAAGTATAGTCGCCTTCAGAAACATTTTTTAAAGTAAAAATCCCTGTAGATGACGACGTAGAAAATGAACCTTTGCCAATAATATTAGCACCTTCAATAGGTTGTAAAGTTTTTGCGTTTGCTACAATTCCTTTTATTTGAAAAGAATCTTGCGCAAACAATATTGAGCTAAAGCTAAAGCATAGCCATAAACTCAGTGTTCTGTAAAACATAATGAAATACTATAAAATTTAATTAACTGTTCTTAAGATTGAACTTTAACAAAGCCTATATTTATTCGTATTAAATAGTTGCATCAATTACAATAATTTATAAAATCAACGTTGTTGAAATCTATAATGTAGCTTGAAGCGTTAAGTAGTTAAACGAAACTTATTTTAATAAAAAAGTATAGGATAATTTATAGTGAATAGGGTGGAGGCCGACCAAATAATTGGTTAGAAGCAATGGTATTAGAAGTTACAAAAGAGAAATGCTTTATTGTACTTCTATTAATGATTAGCTCGGTATTTTCAATTGAAAATTCTTGAGGCTCTAGTATAAAAGCAGGCGTTAAATTATGAATTGTTGCATTATCACAAACTGCACAATGTACAGCATCATCTTTATCATCTTCATGCGTTAATGCATGAAGTCCTAACAACTTAATGGATAGAAAAAGAATAATAAAGAAATATGTGATGCTGTTTTTCATTTAAGACTAGAAATATTTAAGGTTTTTGAGTTTATTACAATGGTTTAAAATGTGCTAAAGTTGTGATTTACTGTTTTTGTTTCGCTATTCTTCTTAATAAATTCCAATTAATATAATGCGCAAAAGCGATTAAAGTAGCGCCAATAGCGGTATTGCTAACTTCCCATAAATCCGTTAAGTGAAGTCTACTTATTGCTAAAAGTAAAAAACCTAATAAAGCGACTTTTAAAGGTTTAGTTTTATGGTGGGTGTTTTTATAACTAGGCCAAAGTGAAGTGAATATAAATACAAGACCTAGGCAAATAAAGGTCCACTCAATCATTGGGTTATTTAAAAAATATAAACTGCTAAAAGATGAAAACGAAAGCAATATTGGCAGAAAAGCACAATGAATAGCACAAACTAATGAGCTTGTCATTGCTATAATATCTAGAGGGTTGTTTTTTGTTCTGCTCACGTTCTTCAATTTTATTTGACTTATATTGATTTATTAAAGCGATTTTGTCGCATTAGTAAGTTTTGCAAATATATTATTTATTTATAATATTGCAATGTTGTTGCAATAAATTATTGCAAATAAATCGCATTAATAATGAAAAGAAGAAATACGCCTAGTAAAGAAGCCGTTTTAAGTGTTATAACTAAGGCAGGGAAAGCGATGAGTCAAGATGCGATTGAGGAAGAAATTGCTATTGATATCAATAGGGCAACCATCTATCGTGTTTTAAATCGATTTTGTGACGATGGTGTGCTTCATAAAGTCATGGCGGAAGATGGTAAGCAGTATTTTGCTTTGTGTGAAACTTATGACACCAAAGCCGCAACACATCAACATTTTCATTTTAAATGTACAAAATGTGATACCGTAGAGTGTCTTCCTAATCAGGTTAATTTTTCTATTCCAGATGGTTATTTGGTTGAAAGTGTAAATTGTGTTTTAACTGGGGTTTGTAAGAATTGTTCTTAATTATCAAGATTTACAAATTCAGAATCACTTAAAGTCTTCATAAAAGCTATTAGATCTATTTTTTCTTGTGCGGTAAGTGGAATTCTATTGTCATTATCTTTTAAAATAGGATCAAGATTATCGGCTTCTAAAACACCATTATTTAAATAATCGAGTACGTCTTCTAAGGTTGCAAATTGCCCAAAACTGCCGTAAGGTGATGTATATTCAATATTTCTTAAACTCGGTACACGGAAACTCATGTAATCTTCAGTACTTCCTGTAATTCTTGCTCGTCCTGCTTCTTCAGTGTCTGGGTTTATAGGAAATCCGATATTTCTATAGGTTTGATCCGTAAATAATTCTGTACTATGACAGCTGATACATTTTTCTTGAAAAACGGCAAATCCTTGAGCTTCACTTTCTGTGAATGTTTCACCTTCATTTCGTTTTACTTTATCGTATTTACTGTTTGTTGAAATAAGTGTGTATTCATATTGAGCTATACTGTTATAAATTCCATCTGCAGTAATTCCTTCACCATTAAAGGCATTCTTAAATAATTCAATATAAGATTCATCATTTTCAATTTTACCAATAACTTCTAAAATAGAAGAGTCCATTTCTTCATGTGTAATAATAGGGACTAATGGTTGATCTTCGAGTTGAAGCTTATTGCCATCCCAATTATAAACTTGCATAAAAGCCATGTTTTGAACTGGTGGTGCATTACGAAGTCCTATTCGTCCTTCAATACCTATACCTTTTGGATTATGATCTGCAAAGGCACTTTCTTGTATATGGCAACTAGAGCAAGAAATTGTATTATCTGTACTTAAACGTACATCGGTAAATAGTTTTTTACCTAACTCTACACCAAATTCGGTAGGTATATTGGTGTAAAATGAACTGTTTAGTTCAGGGAAATCACTAGGAATATTTAATGATACCTCAGGATTGTTATAAGAAACAAGCAATGAATCATCATTGCTACACGAAGACAATAACAGTACAATAAATAAGGTTCTTAATAGGTTTTTCATTTGTAAGATATATGATGAAGAATAGTTAAAAAAGAGTCGGCTTGAGTTTTTCATCAAAACCGACTCATAAAATATAGATTTAGTTTTCTACAGAAGTAATAGAAAACATTCCTGTTGTATCAGTTGTTCCGTTGCCTCCAATATTCTCTACAAACTTCATCATTTCAGTAGCTGTATGAGCACTAGGTGTAGCGTTATTAGTAATATCTTCAGTAGTAACTAATGTTATAGTATAGTTTTCTCCACTTAATAAATAATCAAAATTAGCGTTAATAGCAATTGTTGGTGCACTATTACCAACAGTAGCTGTAGTAGGAAGACTTAATGTGATATCTCTATAAGCATCAACACCTTGTGTGTAATTACCTTCTTCTCCTTCTAAAGTACTTCCAGAATGGAAAGACAATTCTTTATTATCGGTATCGTAGAAACCTTCAATTTTAGTAAAACGGTATCCTGTTCCCCATTCCCAATGCATTTGTGTTTCATTAGATCCTGCGTTATCATAAAATTCAGGGAAACTAACTTGGTCTAAATCATTTAAATCAGATTTTACACCTAAACCAAACTTTATTTCAGTGTAATCTCCAACTGGGATATCACTTAATACATAGCTTAGTGTTTCAGTATTTGCTTGGTTTATTACTGTTGCACCATTGTCTAAATCATTTACATTATAAGGAATTTCGGTTCCATCAGCTTTTATAAGACGAATGTTACTTACAACATATTTTAATTCAGAAAAATGGTGAACTTGTCCCATTTCAGAAGTGTTTTCTGTGGCATCTGCAGAAGTTGCATCTCCAAGAACAATTGTTGTATTGTTAAACGTGTTTGTAAATTCTAATGTCACATTGTTTGCAACGGCATTGTTATCATCACTACTACATGACATAAAACCGACTAATACTGCTGCTGATAAAATATAATTTTTAAGATTTTTCATTTTTGAAATTTTGTATTTATTGATATGCGTGTTTTTATTTTTAGTATGCTACAAAAAACTAAACATATATGGGTGGTGGAACTAAAATTTCTAAATAAGGTTCTTTGTGTTGGGTTTCTTGGTAAATGACTAATTCTTTTTTCTTGGTGATTTTTTTTATGTCTATATGATATTCGTAATTTGGATTGAGAACCAAATCAAAATTCTTTGTGTTAATTATTTTTTCGGAATCTTTATGTTCTGTTTTTTGTAATTCTTTATGTAAATAACACTTTCCGTTACATTGTAATTCGGGTTTATCTTGGTTAACACAGAATTGTTTGGCGATAATTTTTTGGTTGAGTTTAAAGTGCACCATAACGACTGCGCGTTGTGAAATCACAAGCAGAAACAGAAACGTTATAAGTAAACTAAAAACTCTTTTCATCTATTTTAGAAATTGAATTTTAAAGAAGTGAAAATATTACGACCCATACGTGGAATGTTTCCCCAATCTGCATACGTACTGTAATATTCATTTAATACATTCTCTGCACCAACTTGAACTACCGTTTTATAATCTTTAATTTTGAAGGTGTAATCTGCAGATAGATTCCATATAGTGTATGATGGCGTTTGGTCTTCTCCGTATTCTGGACTGTAATGAATTTGTTCTAAATCGCCATTAATAGACGTTTGAAAACTAAGTTTGTTATACTGATAGTGTAATGAGGTTTGATAACTTAATGGTCTAATGAATGGCAAATTGTTTTCATTCTCATCTTTTCCTCTCGCGTAGGTTAAAGTCCCTTTCCAATGTAAATTATCTAAAATTGAATAGCTTCCATTTAATGAAAAATTAAATAAGGTTGAATAATCTAAAGAGGTATAACCTTTTACACCAATTGATTGATAATTCATTGGACTTCCTAAACTTAAAATACGACCAATAATGTAGTTTTCAATGTAGAAGTAATTTACATTGGCTTGTAAGCTAAATTTATCATTAGCGTAGCCAGCACTTGCATTTCCTTCGTATGATATTTCATTTTCTAGATCCGGATTTCCAATATAATCGTAACGATCAAAACTATTATAGATGTAATAGCCATAACCTTCAGAAACTGATGGCGCTCGGTGTCCGTAACCACCTCCTACAGAAAAATTGAAATTATCAATGTTTAACTGATAGCCTGCGTGTAAACTAGGCAGTATTCTTGTTTTTTCTTGTGGTGTTCCTGGGTGAAAAATCCAGTTGAATTCCACATATTTAGAATGGTTATAATTGACACCTAAAGAACCACCAAAATTCAGTAAACTTTGATCCGAGATTTCCCAAGCGTTGTTTATAGATAAACCTGCAAATGTCGTTGTAACTCCAGGCCAACTGTAAGCAAACATGGTACGTTCACTTCGGTCTTGTGGATACATGCGCATTTCTGCAATAGAGTAATTGTTATAAGCATTCAGTTGAATTTCTGAACTAAAACGATTTTTTTTAATGTTAGCTTTAGATAACAAACCGTAAGTTGTACTCCAACCTGGCATATCCATATGAACCAAATTTTCAGGACGTGTGGTATCATCCATATAATGCTCAATAGCATTAAAATAGATTTTGGTATCTAAGGCTTTAAATAGTCCATTTTCAAATAATTGCTTATACGTTGCTGAGGTAATTAAGGCACGTGATAACCATAAATCCATTGGCAATGCAGGATAACCAACATCATTGGCTTGGTCATAAATTGCTTCTACTTTTAAAGAAGATAATTCACTGGTTTTATAAGCTAATCCTAATGACGCGTTGAATTTTGTAAATTGAGAGTGATTAACTTCATCGTTATTTCCATCACTATAATTTTCTGCTTTTCTGTAGGCCAAACTTCCATCGGCTACAAATTTATTACTAGAATAAGAAGCATTTGCTAAGTTAAAAAACTGCTTGTTATTAATCTCAAAACCAGTTTGGTAGGCACCTTTCCATTTTTTAGTCAAACTAAAAGGCGTGCTCCTTCGTTTTAAATCGATGCTTCCGGCAACAGTAGCACCATGCATATTACCTTCTTGTCCAGATTTTATATCAATAGCGGCTAAATTATTGCTTTCTACATAAGAGGTTATGGGATCCATTTTGTCGGTACACGCACCAAAAACATGCATGCCATCAATGGTAATGGTAGAACGTTCAGAACTCATGTTATTTAATAACGGTTCCCAAGCATAAGCGCCACGTTTTATAAAACTAATATTATCTGATGATGCTAAAAATTCATCAACTGAAACGGCCATTTTCATTTCGGTTTCAATCTTCTTTTTAATAACAGTAATGAGTTCAACTTCATCTAACGCTATAATGCTGTCTTTCTTTTTATTAGTGTCTTGTGCATTGACAAAAATATTAGAAAGTAAAAGTGTAAATATGATTAGTAATCGCTTCATTCTTAAAATAATATATCGATATGTAATTCACTTCTTGCACCTTCAATACCTGGTGTAAATTCAGTAGAAACTTCAGTTCCTTTAATGATTTCACCATATTGATTTTGCATTCTAAAGTTTAAAGTCCAGTTACCTGTCATTGTATAATTCACCACACCATAATATAAACCATCATCTTGTTGTGTGAGGTCTTCATTATTTAAAGATGAATGATTTCCCATAGAAGGTTCTGGCATTCTTGGGTCCAACAATAAGGTGTAATCAGTAACTTCTGTATATGAAAATTGAGTGGGATCAGGGAAAGTTCCGGCCTCATTTGTGGGCTGATTGTATTTATAAATACCTGCAACTAATTCGTTTTCTGCTATTGCAGGTTTCTGTGGTGCAACTAAAGCTATAAAATATTGTTCGCCATCATCTGCAGTAAAGGACGTCATGTTTAAATTCATGTTAGTTTGCTCTTCAACTGTAATAGCTTGTGTTACATAATGTGTTTCTTCATTATCAGTAAAAGTGATGTAAAGTTCCCAGTTTTCAGAATCATTACTTTCTTCAGTGAATACGGCATATCCTAAATAATAATCGTCAGCAGTATTGTAATCTAAGTTGTATTGATGTGGACAAGATGTGCTATTTCCACTATAATTAGTTATAAGTGGTAAAAATGTAACATCAGAGGTGTTTACATTTTCGTTTGTATCAGTATTAGTGATATTTAAACGGATTTCGTTATAACCTTTATAGAATGTTCCGTTTAATGCCACTATATTAATTAAATATTGATCTTTTGTGATGGAAACAACCTCTTCGTAATCAATGTATTCTGTAACTACGGTGTTTATTTCATCTTCGTAATCTGTTTTGTCTAAGGTACATGCGGTAACTGCAAATAGCATTGCAGTCATAAAAAAAGAAATCTTTTTCATAACTAATAAAGTGTTTTATTTAAAACTCTTGAAATTATAGTTGCGACTATTGATGTCTAAAATATTATTAGACATATTAGTTTTAAGGTCAATACAATGATTGTACAACCAAGCGTAACTATGGGAAATAAGGATAGAAACCTCGTGTATAGAGAACGGTGTGCAATGCTTTTGATGTGGCTATTTTATACCACATTTTAAGAGGAATGAATTATTCCTTATTAAAATAATAGATAGCATCATTTGGCGAAATGAAAAATCATTTTGCTAAATACAAGTTCTTAAAAAAAAGAGTCTCTATGTTGAAACTATACTAGTGGTGGATGAAAAATAGAATCTGTAAAATGGAATTTATAAATTCTGTTGTATGAAGTAACTATTTTAGAATTTTGTTCTTTAATAAAAGAAACAAGAGGAATTTTATAGGCATCATGAAAAAACACAACTTGGTGTTCTGAAGATGATGAGTGATTTTTGTCTTTACTATTTTCTGAATCGGAAGCTTTGGCCAATCCTTGCATTAAATGACATTTACCATTACAAGCCAATTCGGGCTTGTCTTTATTAACGCAAAGTTCGTTTTTAATATAGTCATAGAAAGCAGCGTACTCCACAAAGGGAATGGTAGGCTTCAAAAGCATAAATAATGCTAGAAAGAGAGTTGCTGTCTTCACAATGTAAAGGTCTTCTTTTTTTTAAAATTTTCCTAATTTTTTAAATCTGTTATTTTTAAAAATAAAACGTTTAAGGTTGAAAAGAATTAAGATAACGCACTTGTCTATTAAGTGATTATTTGATATTATTTTAGCGTTTTAAACTAAGACATTAGAGTCTATACCTAAATATGAAGATCGATAAATTTGTATTATCCATAATAGTTGTAATAATTATAGCTTATTTTTTTCCAGAATGGGGAATCGAGAATAGTAAAATTCCTACAAACACGATTAGTGCCATAGGAATCTCACTTATTTTCTTTTTTTATGGCTTAAAATTGAGTCCAACACAATTAAGAGCAGGGCTCAAAAACTGGAAATTGCACCTTTTAGTTCAAGGTTCTACATTTTTAATGTTTCCACTATTAGTCTTAATTCTAAGACCATTTATTCAAAATGAAGAACAAGAAACCATCTGGCTAGCTTTCTTTTTCTTAGCAGCGTTACCATCAACAGTATCTTCATCTGTTGTCATGGTATCTATGGCAAAAGGAAATATACCAGCTGCAATTTTTAATGCAAGTATTTCTGGAATTATTGGAATTGCACTGACGCCGCTTTGGATGGGCTTATTCATAGACAACTCTCAAACCGATTTTGATTTTACTGAAATTTACCTAAAATTAATAATTCAGATTATTTTACCTGTAATTTTTGGACTTTTATTACAACGCTTTTTTGGGGAATTTGCGCGTAAGCATAGTAGTAAGCTAACCTTATTTGATAAATCTATTATCTTGTTAATTATCTACAAAAGTTTTGCAGAATCTTTTTATAACAACATTTTTAGTGCTGTCTCACTTTTAGACTTGCTTTATCTCTTTATAGGTGTCGTTGTATTGTTTGGACTTGCTTTTTGGTTGACTGGTTTTATTGCTCGGAAATTACACATGAACAAAGAAGACCAAATTACAGCACAGTTTTGCGGAACTAAAAAATCGTTAGTTCATGGTACCGTTTTCTCTAAAATAATATTTGGTAACATGGCAACTATAGGTATTATGTTGTTGCCTTTAATGTTGTTTCATGCGACGCAAATATTGGTTATTAGCGTGGTAGCTTCTAAGCGAGCAAGTGATAAACAAATAGAAATTGAGTAAATCTGTTGTTCTAATTTATTAATACCATTCAAAGTGTATTCCAGACGCTACAACAGCACCTACCAAAATAATAAGTACTAGGATAATAAATTTGGCTCCAAATTTAGTTTTGGCATCTTTTTGTAAGATATAATCTCTTCTTTCTTCATCTTCTTCTTTTACAAATTTCATATTTTTTGGTTTTTATTTATTAATGTAAACTGTTTTTTTATTTATAAATGCTAACATACCTTCTTTAGATAATTCACGACCGTAACCTGAAATTTTTGTGCCTCCAAATGGTAATCGTTGATCTGATTTTACCATTTCGTTTATAAAAAAGGCTCCATCTTCAATCTCTAAAGTTCGTTTTGACGCAGATTTATAATCTGTTGTAAATACCATGGTGCCTAACCCAAATTTAGAGTTGGCTGCCATTTTATAAGCGTCATCTTCAGAATCTACTTTAATTATAGCGGCAATTGGTCCAAATGTTTCTTCTGTGAAAACAGGCATGTCTTTAGTAATATTGGTGAGTATGGTGGGTTGGTAATAAGAACCATCTCGTTTGTTTCCATGAATTAATTTTGCTCCTAGATCTAAGGATTTTTGAACTTGTTCTTCTAAAATATCAGCTAGATCTTCACGTGCAAGACAAGATATGGTTGTGTTTCTGTTGGTGGGATCTCCATATTTTAGTTCTTCAACTTTAGAGGTGAATTTTTCTACGAATTTTTCATATATAGCATCCACAACTATAAAACGTTTTGCAGCAATACAACTTTGACCAGAATTTTGCATTCTAGCTTTTACTATTGTAGATATGTGTTTGTCTAAATCGGCATCTTTTAAAATGATACAAGCGTTGTTTCCTCCTAACTCTAAAAGTGATGGTTTTAAATTTTTTCCAGCGAGTTCTGCTATTTTTCGACCAGCTTTTTCACTCCCTGTTAAGGATACTGCTTTTATAATATCGTTGGCCATAAGTTTTTCAATTTCGTCATGATTGGTCACTAATGTTTGAAAGCAACCTTGATCGAATCCTGCATCAATGAATAATTTTTCAATAGCAAGAGCGCATCCTGTAACATTAGAGGCATGCTTTAATAAGGCCACATTACCAGCCGCCAATGTAGGGATAGCAAACCTGAATACTTGCCAAAACGGGTAATTCCATGGCATAATGGCTAGTATGCAACCCATTGGGTCGTAGCTTATAAAGCTTTCTTTGGCATCGGTTTTAATAACATCGTCTCGTAAAAATTGTTCCGTATTTATAGCGTAGAAATTAATAAGACCTATACATTTTTCTATTTCGGCTTCACTTTCAGTAATCGGTTTTCCCATTTCTGATGTCATTAGAAGACTTAATTTAGATTTGTTTTTTGAAACTTCATCAGCTAGTTTGTTAAGTAGCTGCATACGTTTCTTTATTTCAACGTGTCTCCAAGTCTTAAATGTTTTGTCTGCTAATTCTAATTTATTTTTTAAAACAGCCTCAGAATCCATACTATAAGTATCTAATGGATTGCCATTATACGGATTGTATGTTTTTATTATTGATTTCATAATTTTTGAACTTTCCCAAAAATAAAGGAAATGGACGTTTTTGGTTAATGCGATAACTTAAATTTTTAACGCTAATAGTAAAATAGCATTACAGCTAATAATGCTAGGTAAAGAGTTAAGTTAAGCTTAGCAATGCGCCTACCTTTGTATCATAGCAACGTGCTATACTTTTAATTAACTTAAAAAAAAATATCATGAGTAATAACGGAAATACAGTATTAGGAATATTAGCAGGAACAGCAGTAGGAGCAGTCTTAGGAATATTATTTGCACCAGAAAAAGGGAGTGTAACGAGACAGAGAATAGCAGATGAAGCTGCAACGAAGAGAGATTTAATGGCTGAGAAAGCTGTTGAGTTAAGAGACACACTGGGAAGTACTATATCTGCACAAAAGGATAACTTAGATCATCAAGTTGAGGCCATCGTGTCTAACGCAAGTTATAAGGCAGAAGATGTTATTACAACTTTAGAGGCTAGATTAAAAGATTTGAAGGCTAAAAATAAAAATTTACAGAAAAAAGCATAATCCATGAGTGTATTTGAAGATATAAATAACACAACGGATAGAGCTTCTCAAATTGGTGAGCGTTACATTAAATCGTCTCACCAATACTTTAGATTAAAAGTTTTTCAGCAGCTAACACTTTCGTTAAGTATGATGACTAAGGTTTTAATCATTGGAAGTTTAATGTTCGCAGGTCTCGTTTTCTTATCTATAGCAGGTGCTATAGAATTAGGAAATGCGGTGAATAGCTATGCTCTTGGATGTTTATTGGTAGGTTTAATTTACATAGCGCTTGGGATTATAATGTATCTTCTTAGGTCTAAATTTAATTCTTTTGTAATTAAAAAAGTGGGAACTAATTTTTTCAATTAATATGAAAACATATACAAATTTTAAGGAAATAGATAACGATCTAAAGCTCTACAAGTTGGAACGCGATATTGCATGGGAGGAACTCAAACTTGTAAAAGGTGAGTTTAAAGAAGATTTACAACCATTAAATTGGATAAGTTCAGCTTTAAAACTAACTGGAAAATACAGCTTTATAGCGATTATTAAAAAATGGTTGTTTGGTAAGTAAGTTAGTTGACTATAATTTTGGCTACAATTTGTTTTTTGAATTCGCTTGGTGATATACTATATTTTTCTTTAAATATTTTAGAGAAATAGCTTCGACTTGTAAAACCTATTGAATATACAATTTGAGAGATATTCAAGTCGCTATTTTTTATAAAGAATCTAGCTTTTTCTAATCTAACATGACGTATAAATTCTGTAACCGTACGTTTATAAAGAAATTTAAATCCATCTTGAAGCTTAGCTTGTGATAATCCAAAGTCGATAGATAATTGATCTAACGAATACTGTTTTGAAGGCTCTTTTTGTATAATATCACAAATCTTCTTTATGGTTTTTAATTCTTGTTTTGTAAGTGAATTAGGTAACTTTTTACCAACCGTTTGTCTTTCGTGTTGTTGTATGTGTAAAGAAAGGATTTCGTAGACTTTGGCTTCAATTTTTAAAATACGCAACATACCTTTAGACTTTACCTGTCTTATAGTCTTTACATCATCTGCCATTTTTAAATTTAATTCGCCAAAATGAGCATATCTATTTTCATGATCTGTATCTACAAAAACTTCATATAATTTTTTATTAAGTGAAGCTACATTTGTAGTCCTCTTTTTCATGAATTCTTTACGTACAATCTGAATTATATTTATTTGTAGTTTCTGATTTTTAGGAAAGTGCATGTAATTAATACCTTCCGATTTATTCGTAAAAATTACAGACTGAAATTGTTCTGTTTTGTGTTCATGATTTTGCACTCCAAAACGATGTAAAAAATAACCCTGTAGGTTATAAATAAAACGTATTGGGTTAAATTGTTCTCCTTCAGTTTTTAAAATGAATTCTTTGTAAAATATGATATCAAAATCAAGCAGATTTACTCCCCAATCAAAAGGAATATAGGTGATTTTACCACGAGCATTTGCATTATCAATCGTCATTGTGTATTCTCCCCAACGTTCGTCTATGGTTCCATCAAGATGTTCGCTTATTTGAGTAAGGATATCTCTAGTGTTTGAAGGGTTTATTTCAATTTCAATCATATAAATCTACTTGTTTATAAAACTCAATGGGTTTAAATCTACGTAACTTATTTCACTTAATCACTTATCGCAATGGTTTGTGCATCACGCTTAAACTGAATAAAACATTATACCGGAAACACATGTAAACAGAGTAAACGATAATATTAGAGTGTAAAAATAGTTCTTTAACAATTGATATTTCTTAAAAATTTACAAATAAGCGTGAATAGGGTAATCATTTTTTATATCAGTTAATTTTTAACTCAATTGAGCAAAAACACACGAGCCTGTAATTATACCTTTATAAAGTACAATAAAAACATTTAATAAACACAATTATGAACATATACGAAGCCATTAGAAACGATCATGACATACAAAGAAATCTTTTAAATCAGTTAGTGGAGACTTCTGGAGATACTAAAAAACGTACATCATTATTTAAGGAGCTACGTAAAGAATTATCACTGCACGCTAATGCAGAAGAACGTCATTTCTACAAACCTTTAATTCCTACAGATATGATGCAAGAAGATGCTAGACATGGTATCGCAGAACATCACGAAATAGATGAGCTTGTAGAACAATTAGAAGACACTGAAATGGATTCTTCAGCGTGGTTAAAAATAGCTAAGGATTTAAAGCATAAAGTAGAACATCATTTAGAAGATGAAGAACACTCCTTTTTTCAATTATCCGGAAAAGTCTTCAGTGCTAAAGAAAAAGAAGATTTGGCTATAAAGTATAATGCGTATATGAAAGAACACAGATAATAAAGGTATTGGTTTGTTAAGTAGTGATTAAAGCGAATTCTCGGTTAAGGAGTTCGCTTTTTTTATGTAATAAAAAGATCTATTTAGTAGTAATGCGGTTAAAATCAGTAGTGTATGAGCAAATGGGTGTCAGTGATAATCGTGATCTTTGTAATAGAAGTTAGAGATACTAACTATTAATTATTAACTAAAAACCAAAATATATGTTACGTTGGACAATCACATTCGTTATAATAGCAATAATCGCAGCCATTTTAGGATTTGGAGGCATAGCAGGAGCTGCTGCTGGAATCGCAAAAATAATCTTCTTTATATTTATAGTGCTTTTTGTACTATCACTATTAAAAGGGGTTGTTAAGAAATAATTTAGCTGACAATAAATCCATATAATTATATAAATACCCTTGAGGACGTTAGGTTCTTGAGGGTATTTTTCTGTCTTAAACGATATTTTACTGCAACGATGTAGAGTTATTCTACACGGACATAATTTTCAGAATAAATACGGTTACCATCTTCATCTAATTCAATTTGTTGAAAACTATCGGGTTGTAATTTAAGTTGAAACTTAAACTCTTGTTGTTCCTTTATAACTTCGTTCATAAAAGCAGAACCAAAATCTAAAACTTCAGTTAAACTCCCTTCATCATAACTATAAGAACCATATCCAAAAAACTCTATAGAGTCCGTTTTTAAAAGCTTGCACCACATTACTTTATGGTCTGAATACATTTTAACCTGCCTAGCAATAGTATGGTTAGAAAACGAATCTACCACCACATTATCTTTATAGTTATAGAACCCTTTAAGTTCCCAAGTGCCATTGAGACTCATAGGTTTTTCTTTCATTTCCGTTTCTAGATCTTTATTTTTTACATCATTTTCTGGTTGGTCCTTACATGAATTTAAAAGTAACACTATCATGCACAAGGTTAAAATTTTAGATTTCATAATATGTTGTGTTTTATGGTTAAACTGCTATAAATTAATGAATTAAATTAACAAATAGCCTCTATTCTTAGTATTTATAGGAATGATATAAGCTGTTAATAACTTCTATGTAAGGTTTTGACTAAAAAACCTACTTTTGTTTTAGCGTATTTGGACTTGTTTTTAGGAATAAGTTTGGGTAGATTTTAAGAATTAAATTACAAGATATGTCAGATACAATAGAAAAAGTAAAGTGTTTAATTATAGGATCTGGACCAGCAGGTTACACAGCTGCAATTTATGCGTCTAGAGCTAATATGTTTCCTGTTTTATATCAAGGAGAGCAGCCTGGTGGACAATTAACCACAACCAATGATGTTGAGAATTTTCCTGGCTATCCAGAAGGAATTACAGGACCTGATATGATGGTTCAGTTACAAAAACAAGCAGAACGTTTTGGGACTGATATACGTCACGGTTGGATTACTAAAGTAGATTTTTCTGGAGATGTTCATAAAGCTTGGGTAAATGAAGAAAAAGAAATTCACGCAGATACTATTATTATTTCAACAGGTGCCTCTGCAAAATATTTAAACTTACCTTCTGAGCAAAAATATTTAAAACTAGGAGGTGGAGTTTCTGCCTGTGCTGTTTGTGATGGGTTCTTTTACAGAAATCAAGATGTAGTGATTGTTGGAGCGGGAGATTCTGCTTGTGAAGAAGCACATTACTTATCTAAATTATGTAAGAAAGTAACTATGTTGGTAAGACGAGACGAGTTTAGAGCGTCTAAGATTATGGCTAAACGTGTTAAGAATACAGAGAACATCGAAATCTTATTCAATACAGAAACTGATGAGGTATTAGGAGATGGACAAGTGGTTACAGGTGTTCGTGTAACTAACAATAAAACAAACGAAAAGCATGATATTGAAGCTACAGGTTTCTTTGTTGCTATAGGTCATAAACCTAATACAGATATCTTTAAAGGCTATTTAGACTTAGATGAAACAGGTTATATTATCAATGCTATACCAGGAACAAGTAAAACCAATGTAGAAGGTGTATTTGTAAGTGGTGATGCTGCAGATCATGTCTATAGACAAGCGATTACTGCTGCAGGTACAGGTTGTATGGCAGCCTTAGATGCAGAGCGTTATTTAGCAGCTATGGATTCTGATTTTGAAGTAGCAACGTCTAGTTATAACTAAATAATTTAGTACATATTTATAGGAAGCCGAAGTTCAATACTTCGGCTTTTTTGTGTTTTATAGATTGTTATAGCTTCTAAGTTTTTACTGTTTTAAGTTTTTATTAAGAAATGACTTTTGTCATAATTTAAACTGCTTTTTATGTCAATCTTTGAGGAAACATAAAAATTGAACCATGAAGCATTCAACTAAATTTCGAGTATTTTTTCTTACAGTTTTTATAAGTAGTCTATTTTCTTTTCAGGTTGCTTTATCTCAAAATTACATTTTAAATAATTCATCTTCAGTATTAGAAGTTAATGGTACATCGTCTTTACATGATTGGACTTTAGAAACAGAAAAGCAATCAGGTAATGTAGTGCTATCTAATGCTGAAACGTTAGAGATTAGTAATCTTGATTTTTCTGTTGAAGCAGAAAGTCTTAAAAGTGGAAAGTCTTCAATGGATAAAAACACTTATAAAGCGTTAAAGACAGACGATCATAAAACAATGGACTTTAGCCTTAGTGCTGTTAAACAAGTAAAAAAAATAACGGATAATTCTTTTAAAGTGTTTACGACTGGTAAAATGACTATTTCTGGTGTTACAAAAACAATTTCTCTTGATATGACAGTTAAACTAGAAGAAGGTAAACTTTTACTTGAAGGTGAAAAATCATTTAAAATGACTGATTTTGGAGTAGATCCACCTACAGCATTATTAGGAACTATTAAAACAGGAAATGAGATTACAATTGTATTCAAAACCGTATTCGACAAAAATTAAATACAACAATAGAACATCAACCTTAAATAATTAATTATGAAATCAGTATTAAAAATCGCAACATTTATCATTGCTATAACAATGGTACAATCAATATCTGCACAGAAAAAAAACCTAAGAGACTTTGATAATTATAGGCAACCAGATCAAAGAGGTGTTAATGTTTTTGAAGCAAAGAAAGACACGGTTACTTCTTTTGATGAATTATACGTTAGAATTGGAGGTTCTTTTGCGCTTCAGTATCAAGCATTAGATAATGAGAATTCAGGAGTCACACCTTTATCAGAAGTAGGTAGTAACTTTAATTTGGCAACGGCTAATTTAGATTTAGATGTCGCTCTTTACGATGGTGTAAGCATGCACTTAAGAACGTATTTATCTTCTAGACACCACCATGAACCATACGTTAAAGGTGGTTATTTCAAAATTGATAAATTAGATTTTGTTAGTAAAGGGTTTATGGAAGATCTTATGAAGCATACCACAATTAAGATTGGACATATGGAGAACAATTATGGTGATGCACACTTTAGAAGAAGTGATAATGCTCAAGCTATTCACAATCCATTTGTTGGAAACCTAATAATGGATTCGTTTACAACAGAAGTTGGTGCAGAAGTTTATTATACAACAGATATGGGACTTTTTGGAATGATTGGATTTTCTAATGGTAAATTAAACCAAAGTACTACTATGGCTGATGGATCTACAGGAGGAGCAGCGTTTTTAGCTAAATTAGGTTATGACAAGCAAATTTCAGAAGATTTAAGATTTAGATTAACAGGATCTTTATATAATACAGGATATGCACAAAATGTATATTTATACTCAGCAGATAGAGCGGGTTCTAGATATTATAACATAATGCAAGATGCTACAGCAACTAGTGATAACTTTAGATCTGGACGTTTTGATCCTGGTTTCAAAAATCAAATTACTGCTATTATGATTAACCCATTTGTAAAGTATGGTGGTTTAGAGTTCTTTGGTACTGTTGAGTTATCTTCTGGGAAAGCATTAAGTGAGACAGATAGAAGAAATGCAGATCAGTATGCAGGAGAGGTAATCTACAGATTTGGTGAAACTGAAAACGTGTTTTTAGGAGCACGTTACAATACGGTTAGTGCTGAATTAGCAAGTGGAGATGATGTAAGTGTAAATAGATTTCAATTAGGTGCAGGTTGGTTTTTAACCAAAAATGTATTAATGAAAGCGGAATATGTAACACAGGAATATAAGGATTACCCAACAGGAAACCTTCTAGAAGATGGTAAGTTTGATGGCCTTATACTTGAAGCTGTAATTAGTTTCTAAATAGTTTGTTCAAAAAAGGCTTTTGTCAATTAAGATAAAGGCCTTATTTTTATATCATTATGTTTTTAAATTATGGTACTTAAAACACTGTCATTTATCATTATATTTTTTTTAGGATCTGCTATTACTAGTTCAGAATGGAGAGAACCTATAACTAAGGAGTCAACTGTGTTTTTGGCTTCAGAAAGTTATTTGAAAATTAAAGGAAAAACTAATGTAAGCAAGTTTGAGTGTCACTTTGATATGAATACTATTTCAGAGGCCATTAGTATTAAATATAAGGATCATGATGAAACCATAAAATTTGATGATACACAATTAATACTTCCTAATGTAGAGTTTAACTGTGGAGGTAAGATTATTAATAAAGACTTTAATAATTTACTTAATACAGATCAATTTCCTGAAATAATTTTAAAATTAAAGGAGATTTCTAAGTCTCAATTAGCGGATGACTTAGTTACCGCAACTGTAGAAATTAATATCAGTAATGTTATAAAAACGTATACTATTCCTATATCTATAACTAGTAATCAAGGTTTACATGCATCAGGTCGTATGCCTTTAGATATAAATGATTTTAATCTAACAGCACCAACAAAAATGTTAGGTATGGTTAAAGTTTTACCTGAAATTGAGATTCAGTTTTCGCTTAAGATTTTAGGATTTAATTAGCGTTTCTTTTTCTGTAATTTAGCAGTATCTTCAAACTTAGTAATTGTTATAGCAGGACTTCCAAAAAGGTAAATTTCACTATCACCAGAAATTGCAATAGTAATATTATCTATTGCAGAGATGGTTAAATCACTGGTGTCTTCTAAATTAACATCTGTAGTTTTAACGTCAAATTTTGAACCATTAAAATTGGCAGATGTATCCATTTTAATTACTGAGCTATTTGCAGAGCCTTCAATAACAGCATCTGCACGTGTGTATAAATCAAAGTCTGCAACTTTACTTATAATTAAAGCATCTAATTTACTATTGTCGCTTAATTCAATTTTGGTGCTATCTGCTTTTAAATTTAATCGCGTTTTAGATTTACCTGAACTTTTATAATTGAAATTTTTAGCATTAATATTTAAATAGGCTCTTGAGTTGTCTGAAGTAATTAGAGAAACATCACCAAGCTCCATTGAAGTCAATGATCTAATTTCACCATCTCCTTTAGTTTCAATATTACTAAGATTATCACCATAATTTACGGTTATGTTTAATTTCTTTTTAGAGGTGATTCTCGTTGTTTCTGTAAAAGTTAGGATACCATCTACTACGTTAAATTGTATAATTTCGTGTAAATTATCATCGGCTTCTACATTTACAGATGGCTCACTATTATAAACGATTTCGATTGAAAAATCTCCATCCACTACAATCGAATGAAAATCATCAAGGTACGTTTGCTTTATCGTTACATTTCTATCGCCTTTAACTTTGTCAGCAGATTGAGCGGTTACAGCTGTTATAGCAGTAATTATTAAAATAAGTGTGAGTAATAATTTTTTCATATTCTAGATTTTACCGTCTTTATATAAGACACCAAAGCATAATATAAGTCACTTTTTTTAAGTTTTAAGATCCTTATGATTTTATGATTGTCAATATTAATGATTTCTGTTTAATATTGGTCAATTAAAAGATAATATACTAAGATACGCAAAAACCATCCCAAACTTCAAATGAAATTTAGGATGGCTTATAATTGATTGATTTAAAGTTTGTTATTGATTTAAAATTAATGGTTATATAACATTTTATTGTTGTTTTACACGACCAGCAGAAGTATCTGATTTAGATATTTTTTCTGGATTTCCAGAATACCTTATATCACCACCACTTGTAGCCTTAGCGGTTAACGCTTTAGAGGTATTAACAGAAATGTCTGCTCCGCTTGTAGCTCTTACGTTAGATGTTTCTGCCTGTAATTTAGAGGCATTAATGTCACTTCCGCTTGTTGCAGATGCTATAAAGGTTTTGGTAGTTCCGCTCAATTTTATATCACTGCCACTTGTAGAAGTACAATCTAAAGTTTCGGTTTTTACATCTAACTTGATATCTGCTCCACTTGTAGACGTGAGTTCTAAATTAGAAACCTCAATGGTATTTTCAGAATATACATCACTACCACTTGTTGCTTTTATAGCTGAAATGGTTTTAACACTCAACATTACTTTTTTTGAAGACGCACGTCTTATATTCTCTGTAGAATAAATTTTTAAAACACCATCCGCTACTTCAGTCTTAATAAGATCTTGAAGATTTTCGTCAGCTTCAACGATTAATGTTGTTTCATCAGATTGTGTAATGTAAAGGTCTAGTCCTTGGCTAATTTTTATTTCATCGAAGTTATTCTTTATAGGTCTATCTTCGGTTATAACATTTCCGTTGCCATCTTTACTTGAATTAAAATTCTTAGAAAAGCTGCAGGATAGCATTAATAAACTAATAATACTGGTAACTATAATTCTTGATAATGTGCTCATGGTTTCTGTTAGTTTTTTGATTGATGAATTGTTTTTTATAAATTTAAGTTGATTACGCTTAGTTCTAAATTATAATAGGATGAGTTGTAGATTACTTATCTTCAATTGTCTTTGACTTCAATTTTCACACCATCCTCGTCATTAATTTTAATGCTCACATTTGGTGTTTCTTCTTCAGACGACTTCTCATTCGTTATATCTTCAATGATTTCCGTTGCTTCTTCAGTAAATTCTGCTATTTCTTCTTCAATGTCTTCAACACAATCCAAACATTCTACATCATCTTCAATAACTTTAAGGTAATGCTCTTCCTGTCCTGTTTTTAAAATATCATTAACATAGCTATTGTTTTGATGAAATTTGTGAGTGTTTTCATCGGCATAGAATACAGTCCCTTCTGGCAAGAACACTATTACTTCAATGTTTTGATTACTAAATTTATTGATAACGTCTGTTGTTAGGTAAGCGTCTAAGCGTAGTTCATTATCTACAAAGGTGTAGTTGTAATTAATATTTTGTGCACGCTCTCTTGCCAAATCGTAGTTACTACCACTTGCAAAGCCTTTAATTTTAATGCTTGCCACAGAATCTGTAGTAGACTTAATTATTAACCTAATATCTGTATTAGAAATAACATTAGTGTTGTTTTCATTTCGACCTATTTTATACTCATGGTAATATTTATGTATATATTTATTATAGTCATCATGGCCTATCATTTTTATAGTTAAAGTATCGCTAGAAACGATATTTAAAGTCTCTTCAACTTGTGTGATATTAGTGTCATAAGCATGTTCAGTAGCTTGTTTTACTCCGGTGACTACTAAGCCAATAATTGCCATTAACCACAGACCTAATAAAGAAAATTTTGCAACGTTACCAATAGATTTTAGATTGTTTACTAATATTTTAAGTCCTAAGTAGAATACAAAAAAGAATGGGATACCAACAGCAAAAAAGATGAGCATAGACATTAACCAAATAGGAAGGTTAGCAGCATTGGAAGCGTCAATTAAATCCATACCAGGAAAGTGGATAGCATCAGTAATACCTACAGTAAAAAAGGCAATAATTAATGCTATTAAAGTACTAATCCCAACAACAATTAAGATAATGCCAATAAACTTAGCAATCACTTTTAGGAAAAATAGGATAATAGAACCTATACCATCAAAAAACTTTTGTGAGCTCGATTTTAGTTTACTTCCTTGTTTTTGAAAATCGACACCTTTTACAGTTTCAGAGATATTATCAGATACATGATCAAAACCTTCTTTTAGTTTGTCTCCATGTTTTTTTAAATCTACATTTTTTACGGTTTCTGAAACGGTATCAATACCATCTTTAATTTTTTTTTCAATGTTAGTAATGTTTACAGGATCGCCAGTCATAGTTAGCTTTTCTGCTGTAGTTTTTGCTTCAGGGATTAAAGCCCAAAGTAAAATATAAAGTAAAACACCTGTACCAGCACTAAAAAATAATATTACCCAGATTAATCTAATCCATAAGGCATCGATGCCAAAATAATGTCCAACACCAGCAGCAACACCACCAATATATGAGTTGTCTGTGTCTCTGAAGAAACGTCTTGTTGAGGTAGATTTTTGTTTCGGCCTTTGTTGAGGTTCATCTTCAAAAATTTCGTCATCGACCAAATAATCTTCAGGTTGTCCCATAATGGTAATTACATCGTCTACCAACTTAACACCAACGACTTGTTTTTCATTTTGTATACGTTCTGCAAACAATTCGGCAATACGAGCTTCAATGTCTGATATAATTTCTGAACGTCCTTGAGAATCTGTAAATGAACGTTTTATAGCCTCAAGATAGCGTTGTAGTTTTAGGTATGCATCTTCGTCTATATGGAAGAATATACCTGCTAAATTTATATTGACTGTTTTATTCATTTTTTTGGTGTTTTTGAGTTGGTTACTAGGTTAACGGCATTTTGTAAGTCACTCCAAGTGGAGTTTAGTTCATTTAAAAACAGTTTCCCTGTTTCTGTAAGTCCATAATATTTTCGTGGTGGTCCAGAAGTAGACTCTTCCCAACGGTAATTAAGCAATCCTGCGTTTTTAAGTCTTGTTAATAGTGGATATATGGTACCTTCTACAACAAGCATTTTTGCATCTTTTAGTGTGCCTAGAATTTCGGCAACGTATGCATCTTCATCTTTTAAGATAGATAATATGCAATATTCTAGAACACCTTTGCGCATTTGTGCTTTTGTGTTTTCTATTTTCATACTCGATGTGTCTTTAATTCGATTAAACTGTTCATTTTTTGATTGATTTGATTATTGATGAATATTTTAATTGCTGAAAAAAGTCAGCGGTAATTACTTTAAGAAATTAATGGTAAATGGATACTTATAAACATGTCCATCTCGTGCAGACAAACTTGCTTTAACAATAAGCGCCAATTCTATAATAAAAGCAATGATTGCTAAGGCACCTAAACCACCTCCAATGTAAAGTAGAGGAGAAGGCTCGCCAATGTTAATATGAAAATTGTTGAAACCATGAAAATCTAAAACATCCATACCTCTAAGTACTTTAAATATAAAAAAGGGAACACTTATAGTCCCTATAATTATAGCATAGAGCAAAATACTAATCTGGAAATTTATGGCTTGCTTACCATGCTGATCTATAAAATCTGATTTGTTCTTATTTGCGGCCCATAATACAATTGGACCAATGAAGTTTCCAAAAGGAATTATAAATCTTGAAAAGGTAGACAGATGAATGAATGTCGCTAAATTTTTATGATGGTTATCTAACATAATTTAAAAGTATATAATAGTTGCTTATACAAATATATGTCTTTAAAAAGGTATTATGTTACGCATAGTACTGTAAATTAACATTTCTTTAACATTAGTTAGGTTTGTAATTTTCACTTATTTTAGTAGAAATTATAACCTTACTTGATGAATATATCTCCTTCTAAACTTAATAAGTTCTTAATGTTTAAGCTACCTGCAGCGTATTTTACAGGTGTGCGAACTAAATCATTAAATGATACTACTTGTATAGTAACGGTTAAACATCGTTGGGCAAATCAAAACCCTTTTAATTCTATGTTTTGGGCAGTGCAAGGCATGGCTGCAGAGTTAACAACAGGTGCTTTAGTCATGAAAAAGATTAGAGAAAGCGGAAAGAAAGTCTCTATGTTGGTAGCCTCAAATAATGCTTCATTTACAAAAAAAGCCACAGGACGGATTACGTTTACATGTAACGAAGGCAATAAAATTGATGAAGCAATTACTAACGCTATAGAAACAGGAGAAGGACAAACCGTTTGGTTAAATTCAAAAGGAGTTAATGCAGATGGAGTAGAAGTTTCTGCGTTTAATTTTGAATGGACACTTAAAATGAAATCCTAAAGTAGTTTAACTTTAGAAATAAAGCGTGTTGCGTGTTAAGTTGGTACTATTAATTAGTAAGTGTTGGACGTTGTTATTTTTATAATTATGTAACAAATTATCAAATTGACCAACTTATAAATAAACAGTTCAACATTAAAAACAATTAATCATTATGACAGCACACGAAATAGATTATCGCATTTACGGAGAAGAAATGCAATATGTAGAAATAGAATTAGATCCGCAAGAAGGTGTAGTTGCAGAATCCGGAAGCTTTATGATGATGGATGATGGTATTAAAATGGATACTATCTTTGGTGACGGTTCACAAAAAGATACAGGTTTCCTAGGGAAAATATTAGGCGCAGGAAAACGTATTCTTACAGGAGAGAGCTTATTTATGACCGCTTTTTACAATGATCTTACAGGTAAACGAAATGTGTCGTTTGCATCTCCTTATCCAGGGAAAATAATTCCAATAGACTTAACCGAATTTGGAGGGAAATTTATCTGTCAGAAAGATGCATTTCTATGTGCAGCAAAAGGGGTTAGTATAGGTGTTGAGTTTTCTAAAAAATTAGGTCGAGGCCTTTTTGGTGGAGAAGGCTTTATCATGCAAAAACTAGAAGGAGATGGTATGGCATTTGTTCATGCTGGAGGAACAACAGCAGTAAAAACCTTAGAAGCAGGAGAAGTTTTGCGCGTAGACACAGGTTGTATCATTGGTTTTACTCAAGGAATAGATTATGACATTGAGTTTATTGGTGGTATAAAAAATTCAATTTTTGGTGGTGAAGGACTATTCTTTGCAAAGCTTCAAGGTCCTGGAAAAGTCTATATACAATCGTTGCCATTTAGTAGATTAGCAGGACGTGTTTTGGCATCTATACCAAAAGGAGGAAAGTCTAAAGGTGAAGGTAGTATTCTTGGTGGTTTAGGCGATTTGTTAGATGGTGATAATCGTTTTTAGATTTTCTGAATAAAGTTTTCAATCAAAATATAAATTACCGAAGTAATAGGAATACTCTGAAATTTGTAAAACAATAGGCTTATATATTTCGGTGTTTTATTTTTCAATTATCTGAATATCAGATTTTTATTTTTTAAGTGTTGCTGTTTAAAAGAATAGGTTTTTTATTCAGAGTTAGTCTAATTTTTAACATAATAAGCTGTTAAACTTTAAGCTTACTAAATATGAGTTCGGTTTTTTTACTATCTTTAAATCAGAATTGAAACAACAGCCTATAGATAAAAATTACTTTTTGTTAACCTAAAAACCAAAAAAAAATAACTATGGCGCGAGCAATGTACGAGTACACTAAGGTGGTACTCAACAAAGTCAGTTTTGATGCGACATTATTCTGTAAGGAAGTGCAAAAAGCAGTAAGACGCTTGTTGCCTCACGAACTTGAAGAGCTAAGAATTTATATTCAGTCTTTAATAAGTCAGAATCCAGAATTAGATCAATGTTTAATTTATTTAAAAGCATCATAAAATAAAACGTCCCGATAATTATCGGGACGTTTTTTTATTCTTAAATAGGAATAGACTAAAACCTTTGTATGGTCATTATATAGGTAAAAAGAAGCTACCATAACTAATTATTATGATAGCGACTTAATTTATTTAAGAATCAATTTTTGTGTTATTTTCTGGCTGTCATTGAAAACATTAATGATGTATATCCCTGTATTTATCCTAGAAACATCTATGGTATTTGTGCTGCTAGATAAATCTAATGTTTGATTTGAAACCAATCGACCTTGTGTATCATACAATTGAGCTGTAGTATCAGTTGTTAAAACACCTTTTATAATAATTTGATTAGGGGTTACTAAATTAATAATTTTCAAACTATTCAATTCATTATCTTTTATAGATAACGCAGCAGATGTGTATCTAAGGTAAAAACGTCCTGTACCAGTAATATTAGTATTAGCTGTAAAAACATAATCACTTGTGTTAAGTAAAGTAAATGAATTATTCATAGTATCTTCTAAATAGATATCTATTTCATCTGGCATATCACTTTCAATAATGCTAAATGTTACTTCCTGGCCTTGTACAGCATTAACACCCAAAGGAACAATAATGTCGTTCATGGCATTAGAATTTAATGATTGTACAGCAAATTTTGTACCCGAATTATTGTCTACTAAATGAGAATAAATAGATAATTCAGGAGGGTTATCATTATATAAAGCAGTATCATAACCTGCATCAAAATCTTGTGTTGCATTACTATTGAAGTAAAAATCGGTATTGAAGTTAGCATCACTAGAAGCTAAATTTAGTTTTATATGACCATAATGTGGTGTAGATGTTCTGCCTAAAATAAAATCATCAGAAGAACCTGACGTACGCATGGCTTTAGTAAAATCAATAAGTCCACCACCAGCTTTGGCTCTTACAAAAAAGGCTTGACCAGGAGCAATTAATTCTGTTATTGCAGGAGAATCAATTGTTGCTTGGTTCCACACGGTCCACCCGTTTGACGCATCTCCATCGTATCCATAAATAGCTTGGTAAGATCCGGTTTCAATTTGTGATTTATTTATTGAGAAAAAAGTATCAAAATCTATATAAGAAGGATATGGGTTCCCAATTAAATTCCAAGCATTACCAGCTGCAGCGTCTGAAATAGGTATATCCAATACATCATCAGTTCTAATAATACCTGTAAATTTTAAAGCACTTCCGTCTGTTGTTGCAGCTCTATAACCTTTTCCTGCTTCAATTAATGTTGTAGCATTAGAGAGTATATTATAATTTTGATAAGCTCCTGCAGATGTCGTATAAGGAGCGAAAGCTCTTATAAATCCTGACTCGGCTAAATTTGGATTTAACGTTGCAAAATCAGGAAAAAGTTCACCCGAAATCGGTGCAGAAATTAAATCATTTGTTCCTACTATAGCTGTATATCTATGGTATATAACGGCTCCAAGAATAGTACCATCAGATATTAAACTAGAATATTTTTGAGACGTAGAATTCAAGTTTAATGTTACTATATTAAGAGTAACACCAGAGTCTATGACTAAAGTTGCACCTGGTTTTACTGTTAGGGTATTACATATGGCATTTGCCGTGATGTTTACAATACCAGACTCTATTATAATATCATCAACAGAGGTTAATAAACCAAAAGGATTAGTTGGAAGCCATGCTCCTGCATCGTATGTGTAAATTACAGATGTTACATCTGCTCTTGCGCTAGATGTACTCGAATTTGACGTTTCAATTTTTTTATTTGAATTTAAAGTTGAATTTTCTGCTTTTGATAGATTGAAAACAGATAGGAAGGTTAAGAAAAGTAAAGTTGAGGTAAAGTTTTTCATTTTATAGGTTTTAGATCAGTGAGGTATTTTGATTTTACAAACTTATAAAATATTGACAAGCAATCGTTTAAATGTTGATTTAATCGGTTGAAAAACACAACTTTTCGATAACGGTTGATTTTTCAACGATGAAATGTGTGTTTTGTCCGATGAAGGTTGTTTTTGTTAAGTGTTCTATTTCAATACTTTAAATAAATGCTTCAAAGAGGGGAATGATGCTTTTTTTAGTGTAATAAAAAAAAGCTAATGGATATATCCCATTAGCTTTTTTTACAGTATCAGAATTATTTTTTCTACTACTTTTAAATCGAAAAGGAATTTTTATTTCGCTTTAGGACTAATAATTTCTACATTCTGAAAAGCTATTGCTCCGCGAATAATACCAGAAACCACATCATGCAAGGCATTAATGATTTGCATTTTTAATTCACTTTTATGATATATAATACTGACTTCACGTGCAGGAGAAGGTTCTTTAAAGTGTCTTAAATTAGGACTTAGTTTTTCTTTGATATCTAAAGTGTGCAGATATGGAAGAAGTGTCATTCCTAAGCCTTCATTAGATAATTTTATTAAGGTTTCTATACTGCCACTTTCCAATTGAAAGTTTTCATCTATCTGATCTTTAAAAGTTTTACAGAGGTTAATGACACCATCTCTGAAACAATGTCCATCTTCTAGTAGCAACATATCGTCAATATTTAAGTCTGAAACCTCAATGGTTTTCTTGTCTTTTAATCGATGATTTTCAGGAATGTATGCGACAAAAGGTTCGTAATATAAAACGCGTTCTTTTATATTATCACTTTCTAAAGGAGTTGCTGCAATTGCGGCATCTAAATGACCATCACTAAGTCTAGTTAAAATTTCTTCAGTGGTTAATTCTTCAATCTTTAATTTAACTTTTGGATATTTCTTAATAAAACTCTTCAGAAACATCGGTAAAAGCGTAGGCATAATGGTTGGGATTATTCCTAAGCGAAACTCACCTCCAATAAATCCTTTTTGCTGATCGACGATATCTTGAATTCTATCGGCTTCATTAACAATATTTCTTGCTTGATACACAATTTTACGTCCAACTTCAGTTAACTCTATGGGTTTTTTACTTCGGTCAAAAATAATAATATCCAATTCGTCTTCTAGCTTCTGAATCTGAGTACTTAAAGTAGGTTGTGTAACAAAGCATTTCTCTGCTGCTTTGGTAAAATTCTTATGTTCTGCTATGGCTAAAGCGTACTTTAATTGTGTAATTGTCATAGGTATTCATTTAAGCTATAAAAGTATAAAAAGTATTCATGTAAACTATGACAAATAATACTTATTTCATCCGTAAATTTGAATAACTAAAAAATCAATATTATGACATTAAATAGCATAGGTTTAGACACCATAAAAACAAAAGAATTAGCAAACGATTTAAATCAATTATTAGCTAATTTTCAATTGTACTATCAAAACTTAAGAGGTATTCACTGGAATATAAAAGGACGTGGTTTTTTTGATCTTCATGTTAAGTTTGAAGAATTATATACAGATGCAAATCTTAAAGTAGATGAAATTGCAGAACGTATTTTAACTTTAGGAGAAACTCCGTTACATACGTTTGAAGATTATACCAAAGCCGCAAAAGTTCCTGTTGGAAAAAATATATCTAAAGATGAAAAAGCAGTAGAGTTAATTGTAGATTCTTTAGGCCAATTACTAAAAATGGAACGTGCTATATTAGAAGCTGCAGGAGATGCGAATGATGAAGGTACAAATTCTATGATGAGCGATTTTATTACTGAACAAGAAAAAACAGTTTGGATGATGAAAGCTTGGTTAGGTGAGACTGTATAAGAAGACCAAAGATTTTATATGAAAAAACCTTCAGATTTATTCTGAAGGTTTTTTGTTTTATAACGGGTTACTTTATTAGAATCTAATATTTAATTCTAAATCTTTATCTGCAACTGTAAATTTAGCATCTTCGTAATTTGGTGGTCCAAAAGCCATAGAATTATTAGACATTCCGTAAGATTCTAATGGCATTCCGTTTTCCATAAAATCCATTTTTTTATTTTCATTTTCATCGTGGAAAGCTATAATTGCATAATCTCCAGGTTTAACATTTTTAAAAGTGATGGTTATTTTTCCGTCTTTTATTTCAGATATACCATTCTGAACTCCGTTGCCTTTCATAAAAGTATCTGCTGTATGTAGCGACATTTGTACGTTTCCTTTATCACTTTTTACATTGTCTATAGTTACCGTAATGGTTGTTTTAGAGTCTTGTGAAAAGCTAAATAATGTTGTTAATGCGAGTGCGAATGTTAAAAGTAATTTTTTCATCATGTAAGATTTAATAGTTAGTAAAATGGTGTACTTCTTTGTTGATGATTCAAATATCACGGAAAAGCTTCAGTTTAAATAATTGTAAATACTGAATTGTGATTTAAGTAGGATGAGTTGTGTTTTAGTTGAGAGTTGTGCGTTTAAAAATGCACTATTCACTACAAAAGTCCACGCGCTTTAATCTCCAAATATTTATTGATGGTATTAATGGTTAGATTCTCTGGTGCCGTTAGTATAGATTGAATACCATGTTTTTGAAGTTCTTTTACCATCAATCGTTTTTCGAAAGCAAATTTTTCGGCAATAGTTTTGTGGTAAATAGATTGTAGGTCTTCTGCATTTTCTTTAAGAATAGTATCTAGTTCAGTGTTTTCAAACAGAACCACAACAAGCATGTGCTTTTTAGAAATGGCTTGCAAGTATGGCATCTGACGCTTTAAGCCACTAATATGTTCAAAATTGGTATAAAGAAGCAATAAGCTTCTGTGTGTTACTTTACGCTTTAATTGCGCGTAGAGAAGCCCAAAATCACTATCTGTAAATTGCGTATCTATATTATATAAGGTTTCTAAAATACGGTTGAGATAGGTGAGTTTTTGAATTGCAGGTAAAAAACTTTCAATCTTTTTTGAGAATGAAATCATACCTACTTTATCATGCTTCTTTAAAGCGACATTACTAAAAGCTAACGTAGAATTAATCGCATAATCCAAGAGTTTTAAACCATTGAAAGGCATTTTCATTATTCTGCCAGTATCAATAATAGAGTAGATGGGTTGCGATTTTTCATCTTGATACTGATTCACCATTAACTGTCCGCGTTTCGCTGTCGCTTTCCAATTTACGGTTCTAAAATCATCACCATTAACGTATTCTTTTATTTGTTCAAATTCTGAAGTATTACCAATTCGTCTAATTTTTTTAAGACCAATTTCTGTCAATGCGTTGCTAATGGCAAGAAAATCGTATTTCTGCATTTGAATAATGGAAGGATAAACCATTACCATTTGCTGATTCTGAAACTGATATCGGCGTTTTACAATTTTAAGAATAGAAGACACAAAAACATTAAGGTGTCCAAAATAGTATTCACCACGATCTACAGGTCTTACAATATAATCAAAGTCGTGATTTTGATTCGGGTTTAAAGATGTTTGGTAAAGAAAATCGCGTTTTTGAAATTGTACAGGTAATTCATCAATAACATCAATATACGTTTTGAAACCGTATTTGTTAGTGATTGTAATTGGTACAGGGTTATTATCGCTGTTCGAAAATTTATCGGGTAAAATTCGTCGCGCTTGTATTGCATTTTGTGGTTGATAGAGTAGAAGTAGATCGATTAGTAACAAGACAACGATACTAATAGTTATCATCCAAGCTATAGCATATAAAACGGAAATCCAATAAGATAAAAGAAAGCATACCGAAGCCACAGCTATATAAATATAGAGTTGTTTGTGTATGTATAATGATTTTAGAAATTTCATACTTGCTTACTGCTTACTGCTTACTGCTTACTGCTTACTGCTTACTGCTTACTGCTTACTGCTTACTGCTTACTGATTACTGAAAACGGAAACTATCTCGGTACTTCAACCGACTGTACTATCATTTCAATGACATTTTCAGTAGTCATACCTTCCATTTCACGCTCCGGCGTTAAAATAATACGATGATTTAATACCGGATTTAATGCTTTTTTTACATCTTCAGGAATTACAAAGTCACGAGCGCTTATCGCCGCAAATGCTTTTGCAGTATTTAAAATAGCAATTGATGCTCTTGGCGAACCACCAAGATATAAATGCGGATGATTTCGAGTTTTAGAAACCACTTCGGCAATATATTTTATAATCTTTTCTTCAACAAGAATAGATTGTGTTTTGCTTTTGTAGTCTTCTAATGATGCGGTATCCAAAATCGCATTAATTAATGTTTGTGGTTTCTCACCTTTGCGTTCATGATGAGAGGCTATAATTTTAATTTCGTCTTCTAAAGAAGGATAACCAACTTTTATTTTAAAGATAAAACGATCTAATTGTGCTTCTGGTAACGCATATGTTCCTTCTTGCTCAATAGGATTTTGAGTCGCTAAAACCATAAATGGATTATCAAATTTATAAGTAGTCCCATCAATAGTTGCTTGTCGCTCTTCCATGGTTTCAAACAAAGCCGCTTGCGTTTTTGCAGGAGCTCTATTAATTTCATCAATTAAAACAATATTAGAGAAAATAGGACCTTTTTTAAATTCAAATTCCGACTCCTTCATATTTAGAATAGAAGTTCCTAAAACATCACTAGGCATTAAATCTGGAGTGAATTGAATTCTGCTAAAATCCGTTTTCAAAACCTTAGCAAACAATTTTGCGGTTACTGTTTTTGCAATTCCTGGTACACCTTCAATTAAAACATGTCCATCTGCTAATAAAGCTACGATTAGTAATTCTACAAAATTATCTTGTCCAATAATAACTTTACGTAATTCACTTTTAATACTTTCTACGGCATTTTTTAAATCTTCAAGTTGAATTCTATTATCAAAATTTAAGTCGTCGTTTACGATGTCGTTTTCTTCCATTGATTATGGGATTTAAATTGTTCTATTAAGGTGTTTAGTCTTTCTAATTCTATGCTGTTGATTTCTGTTTTTTGATCTAAAGTTGAAATAACGTTAAATAGAATTTGGGTGTCTTCAACGGTATTATTGCTTCGAGCAGCTAAGTTTTTAATGAAACTAGTATTAATTTCTGCTGTTGACAGATGCAATGTGTTTCTTATATACTCAAAGAAGTGATGTACTTTATGTTGCGAAATATCTTTATGTTTTCCGCTTTCATAATACATATTAGCAATAGTTCTTGTAAAATCTACAGTCTGATTTTGTAAAGGTGAAATAATTGGTATCGCACGTTGTTTTCGTTTGCCTTCAAAAATAATATAGATTAAGGCACCAATAAGCATCAAGTAATAAGCCCATTTTAATGACACTGTGTTTAAAAGCATGTACATTGGAGAGGTGTAAAATGTCTTTCCTGTTTTATAATAAGTATCTAAATAAATGGGGTTTGATGTGTCTATGTAAGATAAAAGTCCTGCTGTATAATCCTGATTTGGAGATTGCAACATAAAGTAATTAGTAAATGCCTGAGGAAACGTACTTAGAATAATTTCTCCATTGCCAAATGGTTGTTTAATACTACTAATCAAAGTGTCTTCAACGGGTTTGTTTTCGCCTCTGTAAGTATCAATTAATCCAATAACGGTTGTTTTTAACGTATCGATTTTGTTGAAATGATAAAAGGTTGTAGACCTATCGTATTTGTAAGATTTGGTAGCGTCTAATTTGGGATTTACAAGTTGTACTTGATATTCGTTATCAAAATTATCAATGGTGTTAACAGATGTTGTGCTTAAATTTAAAGTGTCTAATAATTTTTCTTCGAAATTTACAGCAGCAAGCATAAGTGTATTTCCATTAGAGACCCAATCTAATAAACTATTAAGTTCTTCGTTACCAAAAGCAACACCGTCATTATAGAAAACATAAGTGCCTTTAAAATCATTATTCTGTAAGTATTCAAAAGGCGGACGATCTACAGTCGTAACAGAATCTGCAACACGTTTTAATTGCGCGTTAAAAACATACGTTCCAAATGGAATTTTATGATGCGTAGCATAAGATGGAAACCAATTTATAGCCTTTGGTTTACTCATCTCTAGAGCAACAATTGCCAGCATAACTAAGGCAACAAGTATAATGTATATTTTACCTCTTTTAGTCAATGCTTTGTATTGTTTTATTTAAGTTTTCGAAAGGGATTTTTAATGCTTCAAACTTTACAACATCTACGTTAAACTCACCATACCATACGTAATCGTAGATTCTTGTGATGTTTTTAAAATCGACTTTTAAATGATTTATAGTAATCTCTTTAATATAATCTTCATTTGTTTTTTGCGGTTGCCAAGAAATACGATCTCCTTCTGTTAGATGTTTTAAAGATAACAGGTAATAATAACGAATAGCTAATCTGAAATTCTTTTGATCAATAGCATCTTTTATTAAAGCAGGAATATCTTCATTTTTAATAATTTGTTCTTCTTCTGTAAATAAAATAGAGCCTTGTTGTTTTGCTTTCGTAATAAGGTTGTTAGAATTTACTTTTAAGAAAAACCGGACTAATAAGAAAATTAAAAAGGCTAATAATAAATAGGGTAAGATTCTAAATATAAAATATATAAATCCTGAAGCTGTACCAACACCGAAGATGGATTCCCAGAATTTTCTAAGTATATTTTGAAACCAGCTATAGGCTTTATCTAAAAAATTATCTTCGGCTACAGCCTCTTTATAATTAAAGTCGTCGTTTGCTTTATAGGTCTCTAAATCATCTTCAGAAATATGTTGTTTTTCAATAGTTGTATCATCAAACTTTACAGAAGGCGTGTTTTGTTGCGCAATAGAAAATTGCCCAACAAAAACACATAGAAGTAAAAGTCTAAATACTAGCATTTAATCTTCGGTTTTTCCAATTTCGCTAATTCGATCGTAGGTGCCAGTGAAATTTGTTTTTTCATGTAAATGAAAATAAATAACAGCTCCTGCAACCATCATTATAGTATTTAGTAAAAATTGAAAGAAGGTGTTTAGCACATTTAAAACGATAACAACAGGATCTGCTGAAAAGGTATTTAAATTGGCTGGATCAATTTCACCTGAAAAAATACCTGTACTAATTAAAGCATATATAATAGATGGTATTGAAAAGACTAAGCCAAGTAAATAATAGATAATTCCTAAAACTAAAAAAGCACCAAAGGCGGTCCAAAAATCTGAATTCACTAACGTGAAACTTTGACCAAAGGCATCTGAAGTTGATCGTTTAGGTTCAAAAACATAAACACTAAATACAATAGCCATAGGTACCATAGCATAAAGGACTGGTAAAAAGCAAAGCATCATGGCAATAATTAATGTGACACCTTTTAAAAAACTAAGTCCAAAAAATGACCAGAACGATTGATAAACATTCGTTTTAATTTCAGAGCTGTCTACTTCTCCTTTATGATCTACATAAGATTTAATATAGAAAAGTACTGTAGAGGCCGTTAAAATATACGCAGCAATGGCCGAAATAAAATAACACGCAACAGCAATTATAGTCACTATGGCACTAGATGAATTTATACTAGGTTCATCTAAGCCTGTAAAGTTAAAAAGATCTCCAGCAACATAATTATAAGCGGCAAGAGAAAGCATAAAAATAACAATTGCTGGCCCTGCAATATTAAAAATAGTTTTTACAAAGGGTTTAAATTCATTTCTTATAAATCCAAAAGTATCGGTTAATATAGCGCTAAAATCACGCTGTTTTCTGAATTCTATGTAGGCTTTGTTCATTTTTAATCTGTTGATTTATTGGTTAGTGCTATGGTGTTTTTTAGTTCTGTATGTTGTTTTAATCTTTTATTTAATTGAATAGGGTAAATAACGTAGTAAAATAGGATAAGCGCAAGAGAACTTGTAATAATTACTATGGCTAGCCAATCTGGCATTTCAGTATGTCTGGTTACAAAACCTTCTAAAAATCCTGCTAGAATAAAAAATGGAATAGTACTCATTAAAATCTTTAAGCCATTAATAACTCCGCGTTTAAAAGCTTCTAGTCGTGGCAAAGTGCCTGTAAACAACATGCCATTTCCCATAACAAGACCAGCACAACCAGCAATTATAATTACAGATATCTCAATGGTACCATGGATCCAAATGGTACGAGCAGACTCCCATAGTAAGCCTTGTTCATAAAAGAAATATTGAAAACTGCCTAGCATAATGCCATTTTGCATCATAATATATAAAGTTCCTAGGCCTAATAAAATACCATAGCCAAAAGCAAGAAGTGCTACTTTTATGTTGTTAAGTGTAATACCTAAAAACATATTAAATTCACCTTGTTTTTTGTAAACAGCCATTGGGTCGCCTTTTTCTATGTTTTCAAGGGTCATATTAACGTAACCATCACCAAGAAAAGATCTTACAAAATCACCTTCATTAGCGGCAGAAAATGCTCCAACAGTTACAAAAAGGGTAAAGGTTAAGAAGGTAATTAAGAGTTCCCGATGATGCTGATAAAAGAGCGTAGGGAATTCCGTTTTAAAAAATGAAATAAGTCTGTTTTTGGGTTCTTTTTTAGTCTTATAAATACTTTGATGCGCATTAGATGCGAGTTGATTAAGGTAACGCTCTGTATTACTATTCGCATAAAATGTTTTGGCATAACTTAAATGATCTGTGACTTCAATATAAAGGTCAGAAAGTAAATCGGGATCTATTTGCGTTTTATTTGTAAGAATGTTTTCAAATTCTAACCATTTGTCTTTATTTTGCTTTACAAAAGCTGCTTCACGCATTATATTCCCTTTTAGACTTTCAAAGTAAAGAAAATATGGATGAATTTCAAATAGAAACTGCCCAAAATGTAGGGATTAATCAAAATGTTGCCAGTATTGGAGACAGAATGCTTGGTTATCTTATAGATAGCGCCATTATTCTTTTATATACGATCTGTGTTATACTCCTTTTAACGACCTTAAATTTGGATATGGGAGATTCATGGGCAATCTATCTACTTGTGTCTTTACCAGCGTTTCTATATTATGTGTTGTTAGAAACATTTACAAACGGTAAAACTGTAGGGAAAATGCTTATGAAAACTAGAGTTGTAAAGCTAGACGGCTCTAAACCTAGTTTTTCTAATTATTTTGTACGTTGGATTTTAAGAATTATAGATGTCGCTTTAACTTCTGGAGGTGTTGCTGCTTTTACTATTTTAATTAAAGGAAATGGACAGCGTATCGGTGATATTGCTGCTGGTACTACTGTAATTAGTGAAAAACAACTCTTAACTATTCATGATACACTTATTAAAGATATCCCTTTAGATTATGTACCAACATATAGTCAGGTTACCATGTTAAATGATAGTGATATGCAAACGATTAAAAATCTATATGACGATGCTATTAGAAATGGAAATCATAACATCATTGTAAATTTGCACCATCGCTTATTAAAAATAATGACGATAGAAACTAGCGAGAAGCCCGTAGATTTTGTTGCTAAAGTGATTAAGGATTATAATTATTACACTCAAAACATGTAAGCAGAGAATCAATTTTCGTTTTTTCGACAATTGTATGAATTGCTTATACTGAGCGAGGCTGAAGTATTTAATCTATAACTGCGATTATGAATTGGATGCTGCATCAAGTGCAAAATGATAACCCCAAAACCATTAAATAACCTATGTTTTTTCAAATCTTAGATATATTAGGAACCATCGCTTTCTCTATTTCTGGAGCATTAATAGCCATGAACAAACGTATGGATCCATTTGGTGTGCTCATTATTGCTTTTGTCACAGCAACAGGAGGTGGAACATTACGAGATGTTATGATTGGTATTGAACCTGTTTCTTGGATGAAAAATATGACCTTTGTTTATGTTATTATTGCTTCTGCAACCTTTGCTGTAATCTTTAGAAAACGCATTAATTACCTTCGTAAATCATTGTTTTTATTCGATACTATTGGCATTGCACTTTACACTATTGTTGGCGTAGAAATAGGTATTGTTGCTGGTTTACATCCCTTAATTTGTATTGCTTTAGGTACAATGACAGCTTGCTTTGGTGGTGTATTACGAGATATCTTATGTAATGAAATTCCCGTGGTTTTTAGGAAAGAAATTTATGCTACAGCTTGTATTTTGGGAGGTCTTACCTATTTTATATTATTACGTTTTTTTGAAGATAAAAACGTTTTGTATCTCATTGCAGGTTTAGTCGTTATAACGGTAAGGTTAATTGCAGTTAAATTTAAAATTAGCTTGCCTAGTTTGTATAAAAAGGAAGGGTAAATACAATGATTTTTAAATTAGCTTAAAATTATTTATGTCGTAGATAGATTGTTTTTTATGCTGAGTTCCTGTGATCTTTTTTAGTTAGATATTTTAGAATAAAATCTATTAAACAATTTTAAAATTCCCTAAAATTATAGAAATAAGTCGGAGTCTGAGGCCAATTGCTATAAATGCACCTTTGATGAAATCAGTTAATTATTTAAATTGAGACAATATTTGAGAAGTTGTAATAACAAACATTCTAATAGATATTAGAATTAATGGTTTTCTTCTCGTTATTTTTTATCTTATTATTTTAAAACAAGGTGTATCAACTATTTATATTGTTTTAAATAGATTAAAAGCAGTTACTCTTTGGTTACACTCCAAATTGTGACAAATGGTGATCAAGGTGTTTGTAAAACATATTGTTCCATTCTGTTTTTGATAATTTCCCGAAAGAATGACTTTCTTTCTGGTCAAAATAATCACCTCCTAAGTCTTGTGTTTTTTGAATGTAAGAGGTTAAACGGTCTTGTTCTGTAGTGAATTCTTTTTGGCTTGTTATTAAGAATTCTGAAGCGGTACGACCATTTTTTTTATAGGGCTTGTCGCTAACGACTATGCTTTTTACAAATGTTTTAAGCATCCATTTTTTGAAGCCTTTTGGTTTTGGGTGCACGTTTTCATAGAGAAACTCATAAGTAACATTGCAATGTGCTAACATTTGATCAACAGACATTTTGCCCCATTGTGGTTTCGTGGTTGTTTGAAGTTGATTAATGCGGTTAATAACTTCTTCGGTAACTTGTTTGTCGAAAATATTTTTCATGTTTTTTTGAAATTCAAATTATAGATATGATAAATGTAATCATTATTATATTCGGTTAATGTTAAGAAACAATCAAACTAATTTGAATAAATAAAAAAGCCATTCTGCAATTGTGCAAAATGGCTTTCAGATTCAGGGCACTCTTCAACTAATTCCATCCACCACCTAAGGCTTGGTAAACTTTTACGTTCGCCAAGAATTGGTCTCTTTTGGTTTCAATAATTTCAATTTTAGAATCTAAAGCTTCTCTTTGTGTGAGTAGCACTTCTGTGTATTCTGCTCTTGCAGATTTAAAAAGCTGAATAGACAACTCAATGGCTTCTGTCATGGCTTCTACTTGTTTGGCTTTTAAATCATAATTTTCTTTTAAATTATTAATATTAGAAAGCTCATTAGCCACTTCCATGTAACCATTTAAAATGGCCTTTTCATATTCGAAAATCGCTTGCAATTGTCGGCTGTTGGCATTGCTGTATTCTGCTTTAATGGCATTTCTGTTTATTAAAGGACTTACCATATCGCCAACTAACGAATACAAAACCGATTCTGGTGTGCTGGTTAAATACTTTGTTTTAAAAGCTTGCAATCCAACACCTGCTTGTATACCAATAGAAGGATAAAAATTAGCTTTGGCTATTTTAACATTTAACTTGGAAGCTGCTAATTCATATTCTGCTTGTTTAATATCTGGTCTATTAGCCAAAAGCTGTGACGGAATACCGGCTTGAATAGCATCAATAGGACTCCCAATAAAATCATCAGAATCTCTATCGATGGTCTGCGGATAGCGACCTAAAAGAAAATTGATTTTATTCTCAGTTTCTACGATGCTTTGACGGATTTCAAACTTATTACTTTGGTTTTTATAAACCTCAGCTTCAAAACGTCTAACAGCTAACTGTGTTGCTCTAGCAGCTTGTTTTTGTAGTTTTACCATTTTTAAAGCGTTTTTCTGAATATCTAAATTCTGCTCTATAATGTTTAACTGATTATCTAAAGCTAAAAGTTCGTAATACGAATTTGCAATCTCCGATACAATGTTGGTCACCATGAAATTCTTACCCTCGATAGTACTTAGATATTCTAAAACGGCCGCTTTTTTACCGTTACGTAGTTTTTTCCAAACATCGAGTTCCCATGAAACATCTAGGCCTACAGAAAAATCAGTTAAAGGCTCAGGAAATTCTTCGCCTTCACGAATATCTAAATTATGTTCTACAGCACCATCTCTAGTGTATTCTCCAACTTTTTCAACTTCAGCTCCAGCATATACATTTACAAAAGGTAAATATTCTCCTTTTCTAACCTTGACTTCATTATTAGCCATCGAAATTTTCTGTAGCATAATATTAAGCTCTTGATTATTTGCTAAAGCCGTATCAATTAAAGCGACCAATTTTTGATCAGAGAAAAACGTTTTCCATTGTACATTGGCTGTATTAGTGGAATCTGAAGTTTCATTTGTATACTGTTCAGGTACGGCTTTGTTTTCTTCTCTTATGGCCTTTTGCATTGGTACACAAGAGAAGAGTAGTAGCAAAGCGAACACACCAAATAGTTGCGATTTTCTTATCTTTTTTAAATTATTCATCATTTTTCTTTTTACCTAATTTTTTGAAAAGTTTAGTAAGCTTGCTGATTTTTTCAGCATTAGCAGCACTTTGATTTTTAGTTTCACTAACACGCATCATTTCTTCTGAAATAGGCTCACTAGCTTCATCTTTAATCAGTGTTTTGCCTTCTGCCATTTTAGCAAAAATGTAATACAAACCGGGAATAATTAAAACACCTCCAAGTGTACCAATTAACATACCACCTAAAGCCGAGCTACCAATAGTTTTATTAGCAATAGCACCTGCACCTGAAGCTATGATTAACGGAATTAATCCTGCTATAAAAGCAAACGATGTCATTAAAATTGGTCTAAACCTGGCCTTAGAACCTTCAATTGCAGCTTCTAAAATAGTAGCACCTTGCCTCTGTTTTTGTACCGCAAATTCTATAATTAACACGGCATTTTTACCGAGTAAACCAACTAGCATGATCACACCAATCTGCGCATAAACATCGTTGGCTAATCCCATTCCTTTTAACATTATAAACGATCCAAAAACACCAATTGGTAAGGATAAAATAACAGCTAAAGGCAATAAGAAACTTTCGTATTGTGCAGCAAGTACAAAGTATACAAAGATGAGTACTACTAAGAAGATGTAAATAGATTCGTTACCTCTTTGGGCTTCATCAAAACTTAAACCTTCCCAAGCAATATCATAACCTTTAGGTAATTGTGTTGCAGCAACTTCTTTTATCGCTTTAATAGCATCATCACTAGTAAAACCTGGTGCAGGCAATCCTCTAATTGAAGCTGAGTTGTAAAGGTTGTAACGCGTAATTTCGTTTGGACCTAATTTCTTTTCAATACTCATAAAAGCAGAATATGGTACCATTTCACCTTCTTCATTTTTTACAAATAACTTCTCAAGATCTGTTGGTAAACGTCTGTATTCTGGTGCAGCTTGCGTGTACACTTTAAAGAAACGACCAAAACGAATAAATCCTTGCTCATATGTACTTCCAATTAAAATGTTGAGGTTTTCCATGGCTTTACCAATAGTAACCCCTTTTTGCATGGCAATTTTATTGTTTATTTTCAATTCGTATTGCGGATAATTTGCCGAGAAGAATGTAAATAAACCTGTGAGTTCTTCACGTTCAGATAAAGCTTCCATGAATTCATTATTCACGCTCTCAAAATGATGATAATCTGTAGAGTTTGTTTTGTCTAACAATCGCATGGCAAATCCTCCAGAAGATCCAAATCCTGGTACTGCAGGTGGTTCAAAATACTCTATGATTGCTCCTAAATCTTTGGTTTTCTCTTCAAGCTCTTCCATGATTTCATGAACAGAATGCTCGCGATCAGACCAAGATTTAAGGTTAATTAAACAAGTACCAGCGTTAGAACCACGACCTTCAGTCATAATCTCATAACCCGCTAAAGAAGAAACGGACTGTACACCTTCAGTATCTTCGCATATTTGTTGAAGTTTCTTAGCTACTTCATTGGTACGCTCTAGAGTGGCACCAGGTGGTGTTTGAATAATGGCATAGATCATTCCTTGATCTTCATTAGGAATAAATCCGGCTGGCAATACTTCATTTGTAAAGAAAATACCAGCACAGAATGCCGCTAATATTCCGAAAGTGATGAAGCGTCTTGCTACTATTTTATTTAAAATTGTAACGTAACCACCTGTTAGTTTATCGAAACCTCCGTTAAACCAATCAATAAATTTATCTAATGGAGACGTGCGTTTTTTACCATGGTTATTTTTTAACAACATGGCACAAAGTACAGGTGTTAATGTCAATGCTACAATGGCTGAAATAACGATGGCACCAGCCATAGTGATTGAGAATTGGCGGTAGAAAACACCAACAGGACCTGTCATAAACGAAATTGGAATAAATACAGAAACCATAACCAAAGTAATAGCAACAATAGCACCTCCAATTTCACCTAAAACTTCAGAAGAGGCTTTATATGGTGTAAGGTTTTCTTCGTGCATTTTTACATGGACGGCTTCTACGACCACAATGGCATTATCCACCACAATACCAATAGCCAATACTAAGGCAAAAAGTGTAATAAGATTAATGGATAACCCAAACATTTGCATCACAAAAAAGGCGCCAATTAAGGACACAGGAACGGCAATAATAGGAATTAATGTGGAACGCCAATCTCCTAAAAATAAGAATACCACAATGGCAACAAGAATAAAAGCATCTCTTAAAGTGTGTATAACTTGATCGATTGAAGCATCTAAGAAATTAGAAACATCATAACTAATTTGAAAATCAACTCCTGGTGGTAAATCGACTTCTAGTTCATCTAATTTTTCCTTTACAGCATCAATAACATCGCTACCATTACTACCAAAGGTTTGTTTTAAAACAATAGAGGCTGAAGGCTTTCCGTCTAGGTTAGAGTAGATGTCAAAAAATTCACTTCCTAACTTAACATCAGCAATATCGGCAAGGGTTACAATTTGGCCTTCTTTGTTGGCTTTAATAATAATTTCTTCATATTGTTCTGGTTCATTGTATCTGTTTTGATAGGTTAATACATATTCTAGAGATTGAGCAGTTTGCCCAGAACTACGACCTAAACGACCAGGTCTCGCCAAAATACTTTGATCTTCCATGGCTTCTAAGACTTCTTCTGCAGAAATATTGTAAGCACGCATTCGGTCTGGTTTTAACCATACACGCATCGCATATTTTCGACTTCCTAAAATCTGAGCACTTGCAATACCATTGATACGTTGTATTTCTGGAATTATCTTAGTGTAAGCATAGTTGTACAAAAACTTTTCGTCGTTATCTTTATTTTCACTCGATAGGTTAACGTACATTAACATACTTGGCTGAACAGGTGTAATAATAACCCCTTCACGTTGTACCAATTCTGGTAACAAAGGCATCACCTGATCGACTCTAGTTTTTACCCTAACGACGGCTTCATTAGGATCGGTTCCTGGTTCAAAAATGACACGTAATGTTCCTTCACCAGCACTTGTAGCATCAGAAGCAATGTAACGCATATCTTGCACACCATTAATCGCAGTTTCTAGAGGAATTAATGTTGAATTTACCAACACATCTGCACTAGAACCTGGATAAGCGATAAAAATATTGACCGTTGTAGGTGCAATTTGTGGGAATTGAGATATAGGTAATTGCTTTATCGCAAGGCCACCTATAAATATAATGATCACCGAAATGACAATGGCCAAGACGGGTCTTTTTATAAATTTTTTAAACATGATGTTTGTAGATTAAATGAGATTTACTCTGCGTAAAGCGCTAGGTTAGATAATACTGTAGTAGGATCTACCAGCTTAGTATGAATCTTTTCTTGGTCTTTTACCATTCTAATACCTTCAAGTAATATGGTATCGTTTTCTGATAAGCCTTTATCTACAATGAATAAATGAGGTAACTCTGCCCCAATGGTTAGTTCTCTTTGGTGAACCACGTTATCTTTATCTACCACAAAAACATAAGTTTTATCTAAGATTTCAAACGTAGCTTTTTGTGGTACAATTACAACATCTTTGTAAGGCACACTCATTAAAATACTTCCGGTTTCACCATGTCTTAAAATGCCATCCGGATTTGGGAAAGTCGCTCTAAAAGCAATGTTTCCGGTTTCACTATCAAATTCTCCTTCAATAGTTTCTACGATACCTTTCTGATTAAAACGCTTATTATTCGCCATTAAAAGCGCAACGTTTTTGTTGTTCTGTTTAGCATCACTCATAATGTAATCTAGATATTCAGCTTCAGGAACATTGAAATAAACCCACATTTTGCTGTTGTCAGATAATGTTGTAAGTAATTCTCCTTCATCTAAAAGACTTCCTTCTCTTGCTTCTAGATGATCCATGATACCATCAAAAGGGGCTTTTATGCTTGTAAAACCTAAGTGTGTTTGTGCTAAAGACACTTCAGCATTGGCTTTGTTTAAATTTGCTTTCGCCATTGCCAACTCATTTGGAGAAACCACATCACCATCGGCTAATAACTGCGTGTTGTTGAGTTCAATTTCCGCAACGTTAGATTCTGCTTTTGCTTTTTGTAATTCGGCTTGGTAAATGTTTGGCATAATCTGGAACATGCGTTGCCCTTTGGTAACGTGTTGTCCTTCGTCTACATAAATATTTTTTAAGTAGCCACGTTCTAAAGCTCGTAATTCAATATGCCTGATAGAATGGATTTGGCTCACATAATCCTTTGTAATAGAAGTGTCTTTTTTTACGGGATTGGTAACCAAAAAGGTTACGACTTCATGTTTTTCTTCTTTGTGTTCTTCACAGCTAGCTAAACATAAAAGCATAACTAATCCTGTGAAAACGGTTGTTTTCTTAATGATATTCACGTGTTTAAATATTTTATAAAATGATATAATAATGGAATCAAACCAAAGTAGGAATGATGTTTTTTAGAGTTTTTCTGAAGCTCTAAATTATAAACAGACGTATTGAAGTAAGGTCTGTTATTGTATTATCAGATTATAAAAACTTGGAATTGTATATGAAGCCTAAGACTAGGTTCATTAATAGCGCTTTGAGGGCTATAATTATTGTTTTGAAGATCAGAAGTGTTCTCAAAAAGCTTTGCGTAAATTAAAAGAATCTCTAAATAATCTTTAAAAGAAGCTTTATATCTAGAGGATAATTCGTCTTCTTCTCCTTCGCTAATTTCAATAACATCAAAAAGTAAATCTTTATCAGTCTCTTTAGTTAGCGCACTATAATTAGCAGTTGCATTGCTATAACTATCTGTGCTTTCTATTGAAACCTTTGATGCATTAAAATTAGAAAATGCAACATCTTCCGTAATAGAACTTATAACGCTATTGGCTTGTAAACTAGCAAATGCATTTAGTACTAAAACAAAAAATAAAGATAGATATGTTTTGAAAGCGGTTTTCATTTCAGTGGACAAAACTATACTAATAGATTAATATTACCAACAAGAGAAGGTTTAAAATTTTCTTAAAAGCAATAACCGAACGTTTTAAATCTTGACTTAAGACGATGGAATTAAACTTTTTTTGTTCTAAAAAATCAACGAAAAAGAGTGTTCTAGTCTTTTATGATATCTTGATACTCGTCATAAAAGGCTTCAAATAAAGTCATGTTTTTATTAAAGAATTCCATCACGTCTCTCCAAGTCTTTTTATTGTGGATAGATACTTTTTGTTCTAGAGGCAAGTAAATACGTGATATTTCTTTACCATTATCTAGAAAATATTCTTCATCGTAAATAGCATCAGGTAAGTATTCGCTATGTAGAATGCCTTTTAAAGCGGTTAACTTCTCCCAACAATTAATACGGTTTTCGAGATCGTCTTCTAAATCTAATGCGATTAAAGCAGACTTAGTATCAAAGTGAAATTTAAAAGCAACGCCTTTAATCTTTGTATCGTACAATAACCATTTTCTTGGAAATGATTTTCCGAAGCTGGTCCAGAATTCTTGTCGTAGTAAGCGTGATTCTTCTTTTGAAAACATTATATAAAATAAGCGATTAAAATACCTAAACAAATAGCTACTAACTTGGATAAGTTGAATTTATGACCTTCTCCAGATTCAAACAAAATAGTTGTAGAAATATGTAAAAATATACCAATAACAAAAGCATTAATAATATCTACAGAATTAGCCATAACAGTAGAGTTATTAGAAATAAAAGTACCCAAAGGTGTCATCGAAGCAAACACAACCAAGAAGATTACAATTTGTAATTTACTGTAACTAGATTGAAGTAAAAATGTGGTGATTAATATGGCAATGGGAATTTTATGAATAAGCACTCCATACACCATGTCATTATGCTGGTGAATAGGAAAACCCTCTAAAAAACTATGAATACATAAACTTATAAAAAGTAGCCAAGGAAAATCGGTATCGTCTTTATGAATGTGTACATGACCATGTTCTGCTCCTTTAGAGAAAAATTCTAAAATAATCTGAAGTAAAATTCCACACATAATGTACAAACCTGTTTGTTTGGCATCTAGGTGGTGGTAAACTTCTGGCAACAAATCAAAAAGAGTTAGTGCTAATAAAAAAGCACCACTAAAAGACAAAAGCAATTTGGTGTAAATTGACTTTCGTTTTTTTGTTAACATTGCAATAGCAATACCAATTATAACAGCTAGTAATGGTAATAAATAACTATTCATGCATAAATTACTTGAAAATCATAATTAAGCGTTCAGATGTTTTAGAATGGTATTTATGTAACTTAAAATCTCCAAAAACATCTAATAAATGAACTCCAGCTTTTTCAAAAAGCGTTTCAAAATCCTGTAAAGTAAACGCTTTAACACGTTCCTGAAATTCAAAATGTTGTCCATCGGCATCAAAACTAATGTCTTTAATAATGTAACCATCTTTAAAAGAACGCTTTTGAAGGAAGTCAATTCCGTCAACAGTTTTTACATCTTCAGGGACTAAATTTTCAATAATGTAGTTCACATTCATAAAATCGATAACACCAAACCCATAATCATTTAATTCGGCTTGGATTGATTTTATAGTTTCAAGATTACAATTTTCATCTTCAAAATAACCAAAACTCGTAAAGAGGTTAAAAACCGCATCAAATGTATCTGGGTACGGTTTGCTCATATCATGAACATTAAACTTTAAAGTTTCGTTTTCAAATTGCTTAGCATGCGCAATACTTTGCTCAGACAAATCGACTCCAGTGACATTATAGCCTAAAGAATTTAAGTATACAGAATGCCTGCCTTTTCCGCAGGCTAAATCTAGTATTTTACCATGCTCTGGTAAATTAAGATAGTCGGTAAGATTGTCCATAAACCCTTGGGCTTCTGTATAATCTCGGTCTTTATATAAAATATGGTAGTAAGGTGTGTCAAACCAAGATGCATACCATTGTTCAGTAGATTTACTCATAACGTTAAATGTCCTGCAAAAATACTGTATTTTTGCAACGAACTCATGTTGACTTTTAGTTTTAAACCGAAAAGTTTAACTTTTGGACTGTAATAAAGTTTTTTTCATCATCCTAGCATGGCTAAGATTCTATAAAAGATAAAAATTAGAGCACAAAATGAAAATTTTAGTGGTAATAGAAAGGTTAATTTGGGTTTATTAATTAATAGCAACTGATGGACAATAATTATAAGATGTTAGCCAAAACATTATTTGGCTTCGAAGATTTATTAGCAAACGAACTAACAAAACTTGGTGCTACGCAAGTAGAGAAAGGAGTGCGAAATGTAAGTTTTGTTGGTGACAAAGGCTTTATGTATAAGGCTAATCTTGGTCTTAGAACTGCGATTAAAATCCTAAAACCTATTCATTCTTTTAGAGTTACAAAAGAGGATGACCTTTACAAAAACGTAAAGAGTATGAAGTGGGAAACCTATATGAAAGCAACAGGCTCTTTGGCTGTAGATGCTACTGTACACAATAGTGTGTTTACGCATTCGCTTTATACGGCTTTAAAAACAAAGGATGCTATTGTAGATCGTTTTAGAGATTTAGAAGGTGTACGTCCAGATGTTGATCTTCGTTTCCCTGATTTAAAAATTAATGTGCATATAGATCGTCAGGTTTGTACAATTTCTTTAGATACATCTGGTGAATCTTTACACAGAAGAGGTTATAAATCTGCAACCAACATTGCACCAATAAATGAAGTTTTAGCTGCTGGTTTAATTATGATGACAGGATGGGACGGACAAAGTGATTTTATGGATCCTATGTGTGGTAGTGGAACTATGTTAGCAGAAGCTGCGATGATAGCTTGTAATATTCCGCCAAATTTAATGCGAAAAGAGTTTGCGTTTGAACGTTGGGAAGATTGGGATGTAGAGTTGTTTGAAACCATTGAAGATTCACTCTTAAAGAAAACCCGAGATTTTCATTATAAAATAACCGGTTATGATAAGTCACCTTCAGCTGTAGCTAAAGCGATAGAGAATATTAAAAATGCGCATTTAGATGAATTTATTCATATCCAGCATGAAGATTTCTTTAAAACTCAAAAATCCGGAAACGATAAACTTCATATGGTTTTTAACCCTCCTTATGGTGAACGTTTAGAAAATTTGAATGTTGAAGAATTTTATGGAGATATTGGTACGACTTTAAAACATGGTTATCCAAATACCAATGCTTGGTTAATTACGTCTAATCTCGAAGCATTAAAATTTGTAGGACTAAGACCTTCTCGTAAAATTAAAGTTTATAACGCAAAACTGGAAGCGAGATTAGTGAAGTACGAAATGTATGAAGGAAGTAAAAAAACGAAGAAGAATCTTTAAAAATCTAGCGTTCTAATGCTTCTAATTGTAAATTATAATCATACTGCAAATCCTCATGTAAAACGGCAACTTTTTTCTTAATTGAAAGGACTTGTCGTTCATACAAATTGCTTAATGTAATGTTTTTATGAATAGATGGTTTTAAGTCATTCATTTGCTCGCAAAAATAGAGCAGGAGTTCTACTTCAGTTGTTTTCTTAAGTGAGTACCTGCTATACACACGAATCTGTCTTAGAATTTTCCTGATCGTCTTTTTCATATAGAAATAACTATCAGAGTTAATACCTTCAAACAATTCATCTAAAGTTAATTTTACACTTTCAATATAGCCATCCTCGTCATGAGATTCAAATAACAAATAGGTGAGCAGTGCCTTATTTTCTTTTTTGAATTTCCCCAATCGCAAGCATAACTCTAGCAACTCTTCTTGAGACAAGTGTTTTAATTCTTTTTTAATGGTAACGATAGATTCAATCTTCATGTTATAAAATTAGTGCTAAAAAATAAGGAAGACAAAAATGCCTTCCTTAAATTGTTATAATAGGTGTGAATGTTTATTTTTTACAATACTCATCTACAATTTGTTTTAAGTTATCTATGTTGCTTAAATCAAACTCTCCATTATTAATATCATTTGCTAATGTTTTACAACCTGCAGTAAACTTGGCTAGTTTTTCAGAGATTTTATCATTGTTTCGACTATCAATCATAAAACCAGCTTTCTGATCTGTAAATTTTAAAACATAAGTACCTTCTTCTCCCGGTTTAGATAATACCATGTGTCCATTATTCTCATAAATGATTTCGTAGAAATAAGAATTATCAAACCCTAAGTTAGTAGCATTAGATATTTTTTTAAGAGCGTTTCCTTTGGTTTTTATTCCCATAAAGCACTTTTCAGTACCGTCATCATTAGCACAAAACGTAACATTGTCTTTAGCGGCGAATTTTTTAATACGATCTCTATTCTTTTCATTTTTGTATTTAACGCTTACAAATTTTCCGTATTTATCAATAGCATCGAGATCGTAGATACCACTTTCTTGTTGTGATTGATCTAGTTCTAATTTTTCGAAAACCGCAAATACAGTACCTTGGTATACTTTACCATCTTTATCGGTTATTTTACCTGCAACACCATAAAGGTTAATGCTTTGTGCTTTAGCAACATTAACGCGTTCGTTATGTAGTTTATTTTTATAAGCTTTAGCTTCATGACCCAAGTGATAACCGCGACCTAATAATTCTTCAACAAAAATTTGTGCAAACGATCTTGAGAAACGACCTGTCATCATTGTTTTAGAACCATAATCAAATTTAAAAGTTTCGTCAGTATAAGTTGTTGCATCCACATCGGTACATGTAGAGCAACCTTTAGCTGTACCAACAGTGATGCGGTCTAAATCTTGTACAGTGTAAGTATTGTTAGAGAAATAAGCACGACCTACAATAGTGGTTCCTGTAGAGCCACCAAATAAAATAGTACCATCATCTTTTACAAAAGGATTATATTTCCCAACGGTCTTCTCACGTTCAGCAGCATCTGTTTTTGCCGCAACTACAGCTTTAGCATATTTATCGCTTAACACTTCGCGCTCTATAGCAAAGAATTCATCAACTTTGGCCATGTCTATACCATTCGTTGTAATGAGTTCGTATTTTTCGCTTAGTAATTTAATAACAAGTTTTGTTACACTGAATGACGTCATTAAAACTTCATAAGGAATTTCTGTTTTTGTACCATCTGCTGAAGTCATTTCTAACCATTGAAATCCTTCAAGGTTAGACGCAGACATGCCTTTAAAAACAACATCAAATGCTTTTTCTCCTTTTAAAGTTGAAAATTTATAGTGATCTCTGGTATCATCATCAATTTTGGCAACCGTTGTACCATCAAAAGTTACAAGGCCTTTTTTTACCTTTATTTTTTGACCAAAACTTAATAAGGGAAGCGAAATAAGCAAGGCTAGAATAATTTTTTTCATGATTTGTTATTTTAAATTAGGGCTGTTATTACTATCTATTCTGAATGAAATCAACGTGCGAAAATACAATAATTAAATTATTGAAATTTTCATTGAATAATACAGGAGACTGAATAGAAGGAGTAAAAAACGCTTTCCAATAAAAAGGAAAGCGTTATACTAATATTTAATATGTTTGATTGAAAATTATCTCAACTTAGGATAATCTGTTGGGTTAGATTCATGCATAACGTCATAAATAGCTTCAAAAATATCCTCTTCAGATGGTTTTGAAAAATAATCTCCATCAGTACCATAAGCAGGTCTATGTGGTTTTGCGGCTAAAGTTATAGGTGTGCTATCTAAATGTTGAAATGCATGTTGCGTATTTAATATCTCGTTTAGTATATAAGCTGAAGCTCCACCTTTAACATCTTCATCAATAACCATGACACGATTTGTCTTAGCAATACTCTTAACAATATCATGATTTAAATCGAATGGTAATAACGACTGCACATCAATAATTTCTGCATCGATACCTACTTGCACCAATTGTTTTGCTGCTTTCTCTACAATACGTAACGTAGAGCCATAAGACACTAGTGTTATGTCTTCACCTTCTCTAACAGTTTCTACAACTCCTAAAGGTGTTTTAAATTCACCAATATTGTTGGGTAATTTTTCTTTCAGGCGGTAACCATTTAAACATTCTACCACTAAGGCAGGTTCATCACTTTCTAATAAGGTATTGTAAAATCCTGCTGCTTTAGTCATGTTTCTTGGGACTAATACATGGATACCTCTAATTAAATTTAAGACTCCTCCAAGTTGTGATCCAGAATGCCAAATGCCTTCTAGTCGGTGTCCTCGTGTTCTTATAATTAATGGTGCTTTTTGGCGACCTTTGGTTCTGTATTGAACCGTTGCCAAATCGTCACTCATGATTTGAAGCGCGTACATTATGTAATCTAAATACTGAATTTCGGCAATAGGTTTTAAACCTCGCATAGCCATTCCAATACCTTGACCAATTATAGTTGCTTCTCTAATTCCTGTATCTGAAACTCTTAATTCTCCGTATTTTTCTTGAAGACCTTCTAAACCTTGATTAACATCACCAATATAACCAGCATCTTCACCAAAAATTAAAGCTTCTGGATAATTGTTGAAAATAGCATCAAAGTTTTCTCTTAAAACCACACGACCATCAACTTCTTCCGCATCAGAGTCGTAAGTGGGAACAATTTCAGTATTGTTTAATGCACTTTGTTCCGATTCGCTATAGAGATGCGAACTGTATTTGGGTTGAATTGTTTTAATATAATTAGTGACCCATTGTTGTAATATTGTTTTTTCAGAAGATGTTTCTGCAACAACAAAACGCAGCGATCTTCTAGTGGCAGAAAGAATGTTTCGTCTTAAAGGCTCGTCAAAACCTTCTAATTCATTTTTTAATTTATTAATAAACGCACCATTAGGACTAGAAGTCGCAAGGTTGTCTAATAAACGAAGAGCTTCTTTACTTTCTGCAATAATAGGGTCTATAAATGCAGACCAAGCGGCTTTTTTACCAGCTCTTACTTCTTTTTTAATTTTTCGTTCTACAAGGATTAATTCGTCGTCTGTTGCAATATTATTCTCAACAATCCATTTACGCATTTGCACATTACAATCGTATTCGGCTTCCCATGCTAAACGCTCTTGATTTTTATAACGTTCATGAGATCCAGAAGTAGAATGTCCTTGTGGCTGGGTTAGTTCTTGGACGTGTATCATCACAGGAACATGCTCCATTCTCGATATTTTAGCAGCACGTTGGTAAGTATCCATTAATTCCGGATAGTTCCAACCATCTACTCTAAAAATTTCGTAACCTTTTTCGTCTTCGTTACGTTGAAATCCTTTTAGTATTTCAGAAATATTTTCTTTTGTAGTTTGATGTCTTGCATGTACTGAGATGCCGTAATTATCATCCCAAATACTAATTACCATTGGGACTTGTAAAACACCTGCTGCATTTATGGTTTCAAAAAATAAACCTTCACTTGTACTTGCGTTTCCTATAGTTCCCCAAGCAATTTCGTTTCCTGCTTTAGAAAAATTGGTTGTGTCTATACCTTTAACTTGTCGGTATATTTTAGAAGCTTGTGCAAGCCCTAAAAGTCTTGGCATCTGACCAGCTGTAGGAGAGATGTCTGCACTAGAATTTTTTTGTTCGGTGAGATTTTTCCAATTGCCTTTTTCATCTAAACTATGGGTTGCAAAATGCCCTCCCATTTGTCGTCCGGCAGACATGGGTTCATCCTTGAGATCTGTATTGGCATACAAGCCTGCGAAGAATTGTTCAATGGTTAATTCTCCAATAGCCATCATAAAAGTTTGATCTCTATAATAACCCGATCTAAAATCGCCATCTCTAAAGGCTTTTGCCCAAGCTATTTGTGGGATTTCTTTTCCATCACCAAAAATACCAAACTTTGCTTTACCTGTTAAAACTTCCCGACGACCAAGTAAACTACATTCACGACTAGTTACAGCAATTTTGTAATCATTTAAAACCTCAATTTTAAAATCGTTAAATGTTATCTCTGTTTTGGTGTTAGGATCCGTCTTCATATAGGCATGTTTGTGTCTTGCGAAAGTACGAAAAATTAAAATTTTATGCAACAGCATAAGGAGTTATAATGCTGTGATATTCTTACTAAAAATAGTTAATATCTGATAATACTTCAAATAAATTAAAAATATTAACTTTTCAATAAGAATTCTCTAATACCATTTACGTCTAAAAAGACCCAGAAGAACTTGTGGGTCTACAGTAAACATAAAACGAATGCTTTGGTCATAATTGGGTTGTCCTATTTCCCAACCAAGATTAGAATATATAGGAAAGTAAATTTCAAAATAGTCTTCTACAAGGTTTAAACGTATGCCAGAATCGTATACAAACTTGGCGTTATTAAATTTATTTTTCACCAAACCAGCATCACCATAAGCTTGTATGTATCTCCAGATAGAAGTACTAAAATTAGCTGTTGTTATCCATTGATTAGCAAAAGGGGTTGCTAATTTAGATTTAAAACCACCTTCGGCAGTGATCAATTGCTGACTAAAAATACCTGAGTCTTCTGAGCGTCCTAAATAACTATAATCAAATAGGTAATCTGTTGGTCTATCGAGAGCAAAACTAAAATAGTTAGATAATGGATCTGAATTGTTATCTAAGAAAAAACCAGCAAAAAATCTAAAGTTGATATTTCGGTTGCCTTGAGTTAATTTTCTAAACTCATAGTTTAATGAGATTTTGCTAAACTTATCTGCAATTTGAATGTCTGTATTTAATTTAGAATAATTGATAATTCCAGGATTGTAATGGGTATACCTTAAGTTAAAGACTCCGTAATCTGGCTCATCCAATTCTACGATAGCATCGTCTCCAAGCTCTCTAGAAATACTAACATACCGCGCTGTAATTTGATCGGTTTGGTTAGATCTAAAATTAGAATCGTCTCTAAAGCTAAATGACACAGAAGGTCTTATCCTTGTAAAGAAGGCATCACTAGCAAACGATTGATATCCTGCAGCAATACCATAGGTAATATCATAAAGGTTTTTATTTTCAATATTATGGGTGTAAAATATAGAAGTAGAACCTGTAAGTGCTCTCGATTTTGTAGCATATTGTGGTGAGAAACGATAATTTAATCGTTTTCTCAATATGGTTTTATTGTAAACCTTGGTACCTAAGGTTAAGCCATCATAGATATTATTAAACTCAACCAAAGGCATAAAGAAGATTTGATTGTAATTAGGATCTTCAATATCTTTAAATAATCGAAATTGTAAAGGTTTGTTGTTTAAAAAACTACCGTTTACAGCTTTGTAATTATCACGTTGATTGTATTCTGGGATCACATTGTCATAATCAAGAACAAACTTATCTGTACTATCCTTTGGGAAGGTTATGGTTTTGGTGCCTTGTATGTTTTCTACCCATAATTTTCCAATAACCGAATCATTCTTCATCTTAAAAAGCGAGATAGGCATGGTGTTGTCTCTCTTATTTTTTATCGTAAGTTTTAAGGAATCGTCTAAGGTTTCTATGTCTGTAATCTTAAAGTCTATTTTCTTTCTAGAGCCAATATAATCGGTGAAAAACCATTGAACATCTTTGGATGTTTTAGAGCTTACAAACGTTTCAAAATCTTTTGTAGAGACCGTTTTAAGTTTATGTTGTTCTAAAAACTCCGTGATAATATTTGATAAATTAATATCGTCAGTAAATTGGTCCAGGTAGTTTAAGCCAACTCCAGCTTTATACTTTCCGGCAATATTGGTATTGAATTTGGTTAAGGAATCTTTAGAAGTGGTTAATGGCTGATCTCGATTCTTTCTAGCAATTTCCATGGAGTAGAGAAAGTACTGAAAATTAAAGTCTAAATCTGCAGCATGAAAAGCGCGTATACCCCAAACATCTGCCAAGGTACCTAAGAGTTTCATTTCAGGATAATTTTCCTCTACATATGTAATTAAATAGTAGATCTGAAGCCCTTCACTTAACCAATGCTCTTTTCTTGGATTAAGTAGTAGTGTATTATCAATATACTTTTTTAATGCGGTTTTAACAAGTTTCAATTCATATTGAAAATCACTTGGAAAAGGTCTAAAAAAGGAAGGTAATTGGTTAAGGCCATACAAGGGATTCTTATTGTAGTCTATCGAAGAGACCAACAATTGTTTATGCGGATACGCTCCCAGATGTTGGGTTAAGAATCGGGTAATTTTATCGGTTAAAATAGCTTTAGCAGGTTCTGGTAAACCTTTTTCATTGAGATCAGAAATTAAAATAAAATCGTCAGTTTGTATAAAGTTATAACTAGGGAATTTATGAAGCGATAGATATGTATTAACACGATCTTTTCCTCTGAGTACAGTCGTTTGCATGTGCTGCTCCGTGTCTACAGAAGTTGCATTAAAATCGAGCTCCGAAGTCACTTTGTAATTTCGAGGATAGGTAATGTGTAACGTAACGTCTGATTTTGGAACAAATAAATCATCCAAATTTTTATTGCTATAATACTGCCATGAACCGTTGTATACAGCAGGAGTTATATACCAATATTTTAAGTCAAAATCATTGGCCTTAGTTACTCCATAATCTGTAAAAGTCGCATCTGGTATTAATAATGTATACTCGAGTTGAGTAGTGTAAGCGTCTCCAGGTTGTAATGGATTTTCTAATACCACTTGTATAACATCAGGATGGTCTTTTAAGCGGTTGTAATCTAAAGCAATTTGATTCTCATTTTTAATAGAGGTTATGACGGTATAGCCACGTTGCTCATTTTTTGCTAAATGGAATTTTGTGCTAAACTCTTCTTCAAAACGTTTGGCTAATGGAGTTGTTTTTGTAGAATAGCTATGGTTCCAATCATTAAGGTAAATAGTGTCTAAAACGTGATCACTTTCATTTTGATAAACAATAGTTTGAGCGATAGTAATTGTTTTGGTCTCTACCTGAACAGTGGCATTAATATCCATCGCGTTTTGAGCTGCAAGACTGAAACTGATAACACATATTATAAACGCTATAAGTGAAGTTTTATTCAATTTGAAATAATGAATTTAATCGGGTTAGAGTAATGTGTTGGTACAGATAAATAGAACATTCCAGTAGGTAAATCGGAAACATTAAAGTATTGCTTGGTATCAGAAGTCATTTGAAATGTTTTTATTTTTTGCCCCAAATTATTATAAATAACAATAGGCTGATTAAACAATAAGGCGTTGTCAATATTTAATACCAGCGTACTAGTTACAACCGTCTCTTCGAGATGTATACCAGATGAAACTTTAAAGTCATCGACACTTAAAAAGTCAGAGGCAATCTCTAAAGATAGTGTAACGGGAAGGTGATCACTAAAATTGTGCAATGCATTTCTTAATGTATACGAAAATTCAGAGCTTGTGGTTCCACATTCCGACGCATTAATAGATTTATTCCAACAAGATGCTAATCCATTATTCCCAAAAGCTTTATAAGAATCAGGGATATAAGTAATATTCGCGGTACTTAACAGGTTTTCTGAGGTTAGTAAAAAATCAAAGCGATCATCAAAACCACCATTAGCACCTCCTAATCCGGTTTCGGTACGTGTAGATTGAGTAAAGACGTCTATATAATCAAGATTGTTATTCCAACTACCTATGCGGTTTGCAGGGTCTGTAAACGTAATGTGATTATTGGTACTAATAAGTTCTTGAAACGCATCTTCACTAGATCGATATAGGTTTAAATCTCCTCCTAATAACACATTAACGTCTGCAGGCAAAGTGTCTAGATAGGTTTCTAAATCTAAGACCATCTCATAACGTTTTTGTGCATTGTAAGTCCCGCTAGAAGCTTTTAAATGACAAACAACAACATAGAGTTCTATAGGGTTTGTAACTTTATCTACAGTATTTAATAGCAAACGATAAACATTAAAATCTCTAAATTGAGAGGGAACAATAATTTGTTCTTCTAAACTAAATTTTGTGCTATCGAAATAGATGAGGTTTTGTAAATCATTTTGATCTCCAAAGGCATCGTCCGAAGTATTGGTTACAAAGGTTGCCATTTCAAAATTAGAATTAATAACAGCTTTGGTAGTGTCTAAAATAGTATTCGCTCCTGTACTATTATTAAGTTCACAAACTAAGAATAGATCAGGTTGATAATCACCTAGGATATACGACAAATCATTAATACGATTAGGTACGGCATCCTCTAATGGATAATTCAGTAAATTATAAAACATCACTTTAATGTTTTCTTGAGCAGAGACATTAGAAAAAGTGAAAAGGAAAAGGAGTATAAAAACTAAGAATTTTTTTTTCAGAGTAAAGAATGAAAAACTAAGATGCATTAGAGAGGTGATAAATGTTTGCAATGGGCTGTAAATGATCAATTCATTAATTTTTAACTGACTCTTGTGCCGTAGTTGGAGCTATCCAGCTTGAGTAGAATTTAAATGCAGCAAAAAACAGTAGTGTTTTGCTGCATTTAAAAAGTTTAAATTCAATGTTAGAAATTAGGACTAAGATCGTATTCTTTATAGAAGTCGTTAAGGATCTCTATAACTTCATCTCCTGAATCTACAAGGTGAATAAGGTCTAAATCTTTTTCGCTAATATTACCAGCATCTAAAAGTGTTGTTTTTACCCAATCCATAAGACCTCCCCAAAATTCTGTTCCAACTAAAATAATAGGAAACGATTCTATTTTGTGAGTCTGAATTAAAGTAATCGCTTCAAACAATTCATCAAGGGTACCAAAACCACCAGGCATGACTACAAAACCTTGAGAGTATTTTACAAACATCACCTTTCTTACAAAGAAGTAATCAAAATCTAAGCTTTTATCAGAATCTATATAAGGATTATCGTGTTGCTCAAATGGCAACTCAATGTTTAAACCAACAGAAGTTCCTCCAGCAATATGGGCACCTTTATTCCCAGCTTCCATGATACCTGGTCCACCACCTGTGATAACACCATAACCTTGATCTACAATTTTAGAGGCTACTTCTTCAGTTAATTTATAATATTTATGATCTGGCTTTGTGCGTGCCGATCCAAAAATAGAAACACAAGGCCCTATTTTACTTAGTTTTTCATAACCGTTTACAAATTCTCCAACAATCTTAAAAATCGCCCAAGAGTCATTCGTTTTTATTTCGTTCCAGCCTTTGCTACTGCTTTCTTTTTGCATATGATTAAATATATTTTAGTTATAAACACTATAAAAGCCATACATAAATATGGCTTTGTCTTAAAAAATAAGACTTCCAAAGTTAAGTTAAATTGATTGAAATAGCCGTTTTATTAATAAAAAAAAGCGTGTAGAAATTAATCTACACGCTTAGAATTTTTGTTTGTTTTTATTACAAGGGTTTTCTACCTGATATAATATTGTATAATATAATAATTACTGCGATTACCAATAAGAGGTGAATTAAGCTACTAGAACCTAGTCCATCAACGATTCCTAATAATCCTAATAACCATACGATTATTGCTATTACAGCGACGAGCCAAAGAATACTTTTCATAATGTGTTGGGTTTAATTGTTAGTGTTAATCGAAATTAAACAATAAAAACAACGCATGAACAAATCATGATTATATGAGCTAATAATAAATGTAAATCGGTTAGTGTTGGCCCTAAACGAGGTATTATGACAATTCTTTCTTTAAAAATTTGGCAGTGTAACTCTTCTTGTCTTTTACCAAATGCTCTGGTGTGCCTTTAGCAACTAACTGACCTCCTCCTTTTCCTCCTTCGTAACCAATATCAATAATGTAATCTACCGTTTTAATCACATCAAGATTGTGTTCTATGATTAAAACCGTATTGCCTTTATCGGCCAATTTATTAAGCACTTTCATAAGGACTCTAATATCTTCAAAATGTAAACCTGTGGTAGGTTCATCTAAAATATAAAAGGTATTTCCTGTATCGCGTTTACTTAATTCTGAAGCTAATTTTATACGTTGGGCTTCTCCTCCAGATAGCGTTGTACTTTGCTGACCTAAGGTAATATAACCTAAACCAACATCTTTGATGGTTTTTAGTTTCCTATGAATTTTAGGAATGTTTTCAAAGAAACTCACGGCTTCTTCAATCGTCATATTTAGCACATCACTAATAGATTTTCCTTTATAACGAATCTCTAAAGTTTCTCGATTAAAACGTTTGCCTTGGCAGGTTTCACATTCTACATAAACATCAGGAAGAAAATTCATTTCAATCACACGTAATCCTCCTCCTTGGCAGGTTTCACAGCGCCCTCCTTTAACGTTAAAACTAAAACGTCCTGGTTTATAACCACGAATCATAGCTTCAGGGATTTTAGAAAACAGACTGCGTATTTCATCAAAAGTCTTGGTGTAAGTGGCAGGATTACTTCGTGGTGTTCGTCCAATTGGCGATTGGTTAATATCAATCACCTTATCTAAATTCTCTAAACCTTTAATACTTTTATAAGGCATTGGTTTTTTGACTCCATTAAAATAAAAGGCATTAAGAATAGGATATAGGGTTTCGTTAATTAAGGTCGATTTACCACTTCCGGAAACTCCAGTAACACCAATCATTTTACCTAAAGGAAACTCTACATCTACATTCTTTAAATTGTTCCCAGTACAACCTTTTAGTACTAGTTTTTTACCATTACCTTTTCGTCGTTCTTTTGGGATTTCAATTTCGCGTTCTCCATTAAGATAGGCAGCGGTTAAGGTGTTTTGCTTTAGCAATTCTTGAGGAGTACCTTCACTAATAATTTCGCCTCCATACTTACCTGCAAAAGGACCGATATCAATAACATGATCGGCACGTTCTATCATATCCTTATCATGTTCTACAACAATTACAGAATTACCAACGTCTCTTAATGAAATTAAGGAGTTAATCAGTTTCTCATTATCGCGCTGGTGCAAACCAATACTGGGCTCATCTAAAATATAAAGAACACCAACTAATTGCGAACCAATTTGAGTCGCCAATCGTATACGCTGAGCTTCTCCTCCAGAAAGCGATTTAGAACTTCGGTTCAAGCTGAGATAAGTTAAGCCTACATCTAATAGGAATTGAACACGACTTCGTATTTCCTTAATGATTTCTGCAGAAATTTGCTGCTGCTTAGTTGATAAACGGTCCAATAAACCTTCTAACCAAGCTCCTAATTCTACAACATCCATGTTAACTAAGTCAGCTATACTTTTACCATCTACTTTAAAATAAAGAGATTCTTTGCGTAATCGCGAACCTTCACAAACAGGACAAGCCACCTTGTCCATATACTCTTTGGCCCAACGGACTAAAGAGGTCGAGTTAGAGTGGTATTGACTTTCAATAAAATTAGCAACACCTTCAAAATCAATTTTATAATCTCTAGTTACTCCTAAGAGTTTACTTTCTACAGTAAATTTATCTTTGCCACCATGTAAAATGATGTGTTTGGCCTCTTCAGGAATCGTGGACCAAGCATCATTTAATGAAAACTCAAATCGTTGCGCTATAGTTTCAAACTGCTTAAAAATCCAACTTTTCTTTTGTGGACCATGAGGTGCTAAGGCTCCATTTTTTATAGATAGAGTCGCATCCGGAACTAATTTAGTATCATTAACCACATACAATTCTCCAATACCATTACAATTTTGACAAGCTCCTTTTGGTGAGTTGAAAGAAAAATTATTAGGCTCAGGATTCGGATAAGAAATGCCAGAGGATGGACACATTAAATTCCGACTAAAATAACGCGGTTCATTAGTGTCATGCTCAATAACCATTAACACATCTTCTCCATGATACATGGCTGTGTCAATAGATTCCATTAAGCGTTTCTCATCGTTTTCGGTATCATCAATTTTTAAGCGATCAATAACAATTTCAATATCGTGGGTTTTGTAACGGTCCAGTTTCATGCCCTTTTCAATATCTACAATGTCGCCATCAGTGCGGACTTTAACGAAACCTTGTTTGGCAATTTGTTCAAACAACTCACGATAATGCCCTTTACGAGAGCGAATAACAGGAGATAAAATATTAATGCGTTTGCCTTTGTAAGAGGCTAAAATAAGGTCTTTAATCTGAGCATCGTTATAGCTAATCATCTGCTCTCCAGTATTAAAACTGTAAGCATCAGCAGCTCTAGCATATAATAAACGCAGGAAATCATAAATCTCAGTAATAGTACCAACCGTAGAACGTGGCGATTTACTCGTTGTTTTTTGCTCTATGGCAATTACAGGAGATAAGCCATCAATTTTATCTACATCAGGACGTTCTAAACTGCCCAAAAACTGACGTGCATAAGCTGAAAACGTTTCAATATAACGGCGTTGGCCTTCGGCATAAATCGTATCAAAAGCTAAAGATGATTTTCCACTTCCAGACAGCCCAGTAATCACCACGAGCTTATCTCTTGGAATGGAAACGTCAATGTTTTTAAGGTTGTGAACGCGTGCTCCTTGTACTTCAATAGAATCGTTAAATTGGCTCATATGTGGTATAAATCCTTCGATTGTTTTTTAGAAGTTGCAAAGGTACAAATTTTACAGTCATCCAAAGTGAAGCATAGGTATCACAAATACAATGAAATCATCAACATACTTAAATAGGATACAGCGTTAGTGTTTTGTTTGTAATGAATCTGCTGTAACCTGTTTAATGTCATCTTGTAGCTTGTTTATTGCCTGCTTTGATGTGGTGCTTCTAATGGAATCTTTTTGTGTACTTAAGCGATTAAGTTCATCTTGAGAATAGCTGTCTTCTGAAGTATCTTCAGTAGCAAGATCTTTCGGTTTCTTGCCAAGTTTTACATCAAAATCGTCACTATTGCCTTCAATAACAACAGGAATACCAATAAGGCCTAAAGGAGGTAAGCCAATACGCATTTTAAGACTTAGGTCTCCATCGAAGGTGGTTTGCCCTTCGGCTCTTAATCTAAATGGGCTGACTTTAAACTTAAAGCGTTCGATTTCTAAGACGTTATTGTTCACGGTAGACTTTATAGTAATTTCAGATATCTTAGGATTATTTAAGGCCTCAAATCCTGATTTCTCAGAGACTTTCCCTAAAAGTTTATAGCCATCAAACTTAACGTTATGGACTTTTAAAGTGCCTTGGCCTTTTAAACTTGGCATGGCAGGTGTCATGTTAGCATCTAATGTGCCTGTAAGGCTGTAATCTATAGAGGCGATGCCTGAGGCTTGCGCTGCAGCTGGTGCTAATTCTTTAAACAAAGACATGCTGTTGTAACCTTTTTCTATGTTTAGGTGATCAGCTTTCAAATCTATAGAAAATAAGGCGTCCTTGGTTGATGTCGGTTGGTAAAAGCCATCGAGTTGTGCTGTGCCATCGACCATTTCTAACTGACTATCTTTTAAGAAAAGTCCTTGATCTTTTAGTCCTAAATGACCATTAAGTGCTGTAATAGTTAAGCTATTATATTGTAGCGTGTCTATTTTAATTTGAAGGGCTAAATCTAAGTCTTTTGGAACTTGCATCACACCACTTACAACGTTTTCAACAGTATGGGGAACACTTAGACTATCAGATGGAGAGGTTAAAACGTCTTGTGTTGGGAAAAATTCGGTAATGTCAATTTTAGGAGATTTTAGTTCAAGATCTCCTCGCAATACTCCTTTAGAATGTAAAGCGTAATCGATATAATTGGTAAAGTAACCGTCCATAACAACAGCAGAAGATTGGTGTTGTACACTCAGGTTAGAAAAGGCCATTTGGTCATTTAAGAATAAAAACCGCCCTTCTTTTACAACAACAGGATAAGGTAATAGGCTAGTTTTAAGTTCTATATTTTTAAGATCTAGTGTGCCACTATTACGGGTTACAGCTTGCGGATGATTAAGCTGTCCGTTTAAGTTTAAATCAGCGTTTAATTGCCCATTCGAAATTAAAAAAGGCAATGCAATCACTTGGTTAAGGGAGGTGAAATCTATAGCGCCTTGGCCTTTAATATGATATTCTGGTTCGTCAAAATTCTTAAAAAAAGCTTCGCTCGTAAACAGATTACCTAGAAAACTAAAGTTGAGGGCATTAATGGTTAAAATCGACTCAGCATAGGTGCCACCTTCGTTTATAATAATAGCATCTAACGCTATGTCTTTAATAGGTTCTGCATGTCCTGAGGTTTGCAAAGCGCCATGAGATAATGTAAAAAGCCCTTTGGTTTTAGGAAGTTTAGAGGTCAAAGGGGCATAAACTCCATCTATGGTAAGGTCTGTGGCTAATACTCCTTGAAACGCAAGGTCGGGGAGTTGTAGGGTTTGATTCAGTATGTCAAGGTTGAGATTAGATTTTAAATGGGACTTGATATAAAGCGAATCGGCTGTACCTTCAGCTATCATAGAGCCTTTAGTAATTTCATTATTTAGCTCGAAATCTAAACGATCCAGGTTAAGGTGTAGGGCTTCAGAATTAAAATCACCTTGAAACGCAACATTCAAATGTTCTATAGCGTCTTGGGCATCGTTATGGCGAATAGTACCATCAGTAATCGCGACCTTAATGTCTGTTCGTTCTAGTTTAGAGGAGTCAGGAACTGTACCTGAATATCCTGTTATATGTAATGAAGCATCGACATCTCCTTTCAGTGTTACCGATTGCGACCATGTTGTATATTTTGGAGGCAAAGCACTAACCACCTTTTCAAGAGTGCCGTTTTCAGTATTAAATAACAAGTCGTAAGCCAAGCCATCTTCAAAAAGAGACAATGCTCCATGAAAGTTAATCTTAAGGTCATTAAGGGCTATGGTGTTTTCATCGAGTTCAATAGATAAGTTTTCGGTATCATAAATGGTAAAGGATTTAACCTTCAGCTTTTTTCCATTAAGGTATTTAATACCATCAAAATCAATAGCGACACTAGTAATATCCAGATTAGAACCAAGGGCTAATTTACCATCGTCTAGTCCACCACGGCCATTATAATCGAGTCCTTTGGTAACTACAGAAACACCTAGTGCATCATCTCTATAAAGTACAGTGGTGTTTTTTATTTTAACGCGTCTAAGGTCAATATTAAAACGAGAAGCTGTCGTGTCTTTTGCAGTAACAACGGAGTCGGTAGTCTTATAGACGTCATAATTGGTTCTGCCAAATTGATCTTTAATAAGGGTAATATGGCCATCGGTTAAAAACGTACCGTTAATAACAACGTCATCAGAAAAAATAAGTTTAAAGACATTAACGCCAAACCCAAGTTCTTTGGCTGTAAGTAAAGAATCGGTTTCAAAAGGGATAGCACTGGTTAAATTCACATCTTTAAAAGAAAACGTGAGTGAGGGGAAATGATTAAAGAATGATATTTCAGAATCCTTAAATTGTAATTCGCTGTCTAAATTGGCATTAATGCCTTTTTTGATTTCATTAGAAATAACATCATTAAAAATTGATGGAACAGCGAGTAAGCTTAAAAGGAGTAATGTGAGAATACCAAATCCCCATTTTAAAACCTTACGAAATTTATGATGAATTGTTTGAGCCATGTAAACACGAGTTATTAACCGCCAAAAATAATATTATTTTCAACGTGTCATGTGGCGCAAAAGTTAATTATAACGCCTGTTCTGTTAAAGTATAACAACTACCAATGAGAAAACGAGACTCCTAAACCCGCGGTATTTTGATAATGGTTGTAATCAATCAGAGTTTCTCCATAACCCGTAAACAACTGGGCATGTAGGTTTAAGTTGTCATTAATAGGGTAGAGGTAGTTAAACTGAAGACTGCCATGATTATCATTAAACGAAAAAGAATTTGTAGCAATAGCATAGAACGTATGCTGTTTTAGCTTGTAAGTCGCCGTAATACTGCCATTACCAATATAGCTCGTAATCAATGGGTTTTCGTCATCATCATCGGGCAGCCGAATCCAAGGAGTAATAGAGATCATCAGGTTGTTACGTTCCATAGCCATATTAAAAATAACACGATTCCAACTTCGCGACCGTGGTAAATCTCTACCATTAGACTGGTGGTTCAAGCTTACACTGGCCATTTTAATCGTAAAGCCTGCAAATGTTAAGTTTAAGGGATAGGTAAATATAAGTTCGGGTTCATAATTTAATTCTCTAAAAGCACGAGAGATATCCGTATTGTAAACTTGCCAATGAGCAATTTGTGTATAGCCTACCCATAAATCTCCTTTACCAAATAATAAAGATTCGGCCAATTTGGTCTTAAAACTAAGTTGAAATTTGGCTTCTAAGCTATTATAATCCACGGCATCGGTTACGGTATAATCTGGATTTTCACTGTAAGGCAATCGGTTAGGACTATCAGACCATCGGGCTGCTGCAACATAGATAGGTTTGTAAGCCGTAATTTTAAAAGTACCTTGCTTTTGGTCTTTATCCAAATCCCAAAGTGTGGCTATCGAGGTCAGTTCTGTCGGAGTTTGTATAAGTTCTTGGGCTTGGACGTCAAAACAAACCAATATAACCAAAAGGACAAGAGACAGCGGTTTAATCATAAAAGAGTATTTAAGGGAACCCTGCAAATCTATTTTTTAAATTCTAATTAATGCAGGTATGCGTTTCTTTTTTAAGAAAAGCACTAGTAGTTAGTTGTTTTTAAGGTGAATAAGGTAAGCTTATAATGAAAACACCACAGCATAGCCTAAAAAATAATCACCATGAAATATGAAGACTTATCTGCTTTCCATACCTTTACTTTAAATTAAAATACAACCATGAAAATAATAGGTATAGGTAAAAATTACGTGGAGCACGCTTCAGAAATTAGCGCAGCAAACACAGGGAATCAGACCATATTTACAAAACCAGAATCAACGTTGGTAACAGGTAATAAGGACATTGTATTTCCTAAAATAACCAATCAGTTAGTGTACGAAGTAGAGCTCGTAGCCAAAATAGGAAAACAGGGTAAAGATATCGCCTTAGAGGATGCTAACGCGTACATTTCCGAAATCGGAGTAGGTATAGATTACACGGCGGCAGATGTTTTAGCAGCAAGCAGAGAAAAGAAAGGACCTTGGGCTTTGGCTAAAGGATTCGATGGTGCGTCACCAATCTCTAGTTTTAAGCCAGTATCCGAATTTAAGGATTTAAGCGCTATTAATTTCGATTTAAAAATCAACGGAGAACAAAAACAAGTAGGCCATACCAGTTTAATGATCTACACTTTTGCAGAAATTATTGCTTATGTATCCTCGTTTATGACGTTAGAAGAGGGCGATCTTATTTTTACAGGGACTCCGGCTATCGGTAAAGGAACTAATGTAAAAGGCGATCATTTACAAGCTTCTATTGAAGGTGAGCTACTTTTAGATTTTAAATTGGTGTAAACCAAAGTGTTCATTAAGTCGTCATTGCAATCTGTTTCTTCTATTTCAAATAGAAACAAAAGAGACGCAATGACGGTTCAATTTAGAACTTATTCATTACTATCAATCTTGTTGTAAGCGCGAATAGTGAGCACGGCCCATACAATAATGCATACCGAGACAAAGATCGAGAATGATAAAATGATTTCATTTGCCTCCATTCAAAATCTGTTTTATAAATATGACTAATCCTAGTAGTGTTGGTGCCCATAGTCCTATAAAGATAGCATGAAGCTCATCTCCTCTTAAAAACAAATATTCGGCAACCACAATAATCAAAGCACAGAGTGCTAACATAAAAAAGTTTAAGGGACCTATTTTTTTTGCAAAATTCATTTGAGGTTAATTAAATAATATTCATAAATTTAATAAAAAATTAGGTATTATTTCTCTTAAAGTGCCTTTCAGGAGTTTTATCTTTGTAAAAAGCCTGTTAAGAGATGTCTAAAGCCAAGAAACCAGATCAGATTGTATTTAATGAAGAGACCCAACGTTATGATGCGGCACTAAAACCTTACGCTACCAATGTAGGTGCACCAGCTATAAAGGTCACAGACAATTCATCTTGGAAAACCAGAAACATCAATAAAGCCAACAAACAAATTAAAGCCAGATATTTAGAGCTTAAAGCGGAGTACGATAAAATGATGGCAGAGCTAGAATACAATACCTTAGTTTATAACGCACGCTACACCTTCGAGCCGCTCATTGGAGAAACCTACCACCTGTATCGCGATAAAAAACAGGAGCCTTTCTTATCCATCATCGCTCCGTCAGATTGTAACTTCGATCATATCGGAAGCTTTTTGTTGAATAGCGAATTAATATGGAAAAAGGTGAATAATGAAACAGGAGTTCAGTCATCTTAATGTGGTGTTTTAGTTTTTTGTGTCCTCAATAAAAAATCACAATTTTACCATAATACAAACTAAATGTTAAGGTAATGCTAAATCTATGGTTTTATGTGTTTTATGCTATTTTGAAACATCTAAAATTAGTATTTCAGTCGTATATTTAATAATAAGAAATACAATACGCTATGAAACTACTACAAGAATTTAAAAACCGACTACAAAAGAACCAATTAGAGCAACAAGAAGAAAACTTTAACGATGAATTTTATAATGATCAAACGTTAGATACAAATACTGAGTCGAATGATGATGATATGTTTTTGTTTATATAGAATAAAGTAATGTTATACAAAGTAGTATTCCCAAGGGACTAATTATTAATATAGTATAATGGTGTTGTTTTTTTTCTTTAAGGTGTTATGCTTGTCTAATGTCTTAAATTGACAATAATAACAAAAATAAACTCCAAGAAAACACCATAGCATAAAACCATTGCTTATATTTAGAGTAATTAATCTTTAAACTACTAAGTCATGGCAAAATCGAAAGACTCACAGAAGAACGTGAAAAAAGAAGCGGCATTAACACCGAAAGAAAAAAAAGCAGCAAAATTGGCTAAAAAAGCAAGTCGAACATAATAACTGAAATAACGCGTAATAAAACCATTCCCTAAGGAGTGGTTTTTTGCGTTAAAGTAAGTACCTTTAGGTATCATTAACACATACGATTAAAACACATGGATTTAAAACTAGCCGTACTTATAGATGGAGACAACATACCATCAGCATACGTAAAGGAAATGATGGAAGAAATTGCTAAATATGGCAATCCAACCATTAAACGTATTTATGGAGACTGGACCAAGCCACATCTTAACAAGTGGAAAAATTTACTCCTAGAGAATGCCATAACACCAATTCAGCAATACGCCTATACAGTTGGAAAGAACGCTACAGATTCCGCAATGATTATTGATGCTATGGATATCCTATATTCAGAGAAAGTCAATGGCTTTTGTCTGGTCTCTAGCGATAGCGATTTCACAAGATTAGCAACACGTTTGCGCGAAGCGGGAATGGCCGTTTATGGTATAGGTGAAAAGAAAACACCAAACCCCTTTATTGTAGCTTGCGATAAATTTATCTATATCGAGATCCTTAAAAACCAAAGTGAAGACCGTCCATCAGAATCAAACACAGCACCAACATCACCCAAAAGTGATTACGATACCATTACACAAAAGGAAATTAACTTCATAGCAGCCACAATTAATGATGTGGCAGATGATGACGGCTGGGCATTTTTAGGAGATGTAGGAAGCCTATTGCAGAAAAAACAACCCAATTTCGATTCACGAAACTATGGCTTTCAAAAACTAACCCCTTTAATTAACGCCATTCCTTCTTTCGAAATAGAACGTCGGGAAGATTCTAGAGGACGCTCAAAACTCATTTATGTAAAGCTGAAGGAAGAACAACCAAAGCGCAAAAAGAAGTAATTAGTACAAAGTAATCCGTTCAAAATAAATACTTAACGATTCAATAAAGTAATTGTAGCAGTGTTTCGCATACATTGACATCAAATAAAATGCAACAGCATGTGTTTTAGATGATGCAATTATATTAGGGTGTTATATTTAATTTTTTTGGTAAAGGTGTTGAGCCAAGTTATGGTCAGGCTTTAGATTTTACTTTAAATTTAGAGACACTAAGTGTAAGTGATTTTGATCGTAATGCTTTAGCTATATATCCTAATCCAACAACAGATGTTTTAAACATCAATTACAGATCTAATTTAACAGGTGTAACAGTTTACAATGGTATTGGACAAGAAGTATTATGTAGAAATACAGAAGTATCTCAACTACAACTAGACCTATCTAAATTGACTTCAGGAATCTATATCGTAAAATTAGCTTCAGAAGAAGGACAACATAGTTTTAGAGTTGTAAAAGAATAAAGAAGTGGAGTAGAGTTGTATAGTAAGCCTAAAACTAAAGCGTTGATTTTAATGCTACGATCTGTTTTTCATTAATCTATAGAAAGAACAAGACCAGTACAAATTAAGAAAAAACCTTAGTCTATAAGTTATAGACTAAGGTTTTTTTAGGTTTACAAGTAAAGTCAATCTTAACTTATTTTAGCACTGCAAGTTCTCCTGCATCGATGGCTTTTTCATAATTGGCTTCAACTGCATTTAAGAACCCAAAGAATTTAGAACCGTCTTTTTTCTTTAAAGTTACAGACGTAGATCCATTGTTTTTTGTAGTTACTTGGTCTATAATCACAGCGTTATTGTAAACAGACTTGTAGCCTGTCACGACGCCTCTTTTTATTAAAATATTTACTCTAGGAAAATCAATGTGTTTAAAGCTTTCTGTAGAAGGGGTTTTAACGCTTAAAACATCACCAACTTTTGGGTCGTTACTGGCAAAAGCTGTTAAAAATAGACTAAAGCATAAAAGAGTAAAAAATAGTTTTTTCATAATTAATTACGTTTAAATTGTTGATTTTATCAAAAATAACAAGATTTCCAGTCCTGATTAAGCACTTTTGGTAATTCTTAACAATTTTGAAAGACATGAATTTATGAAAGCAATACATCGTATTTTAACCCTAGTTTTAAAGGTAAGAATAGAGTGGGTTGGTGGAGCATAATAAGTGTAAAAGGAAGCGTCTATAGAGCTGTAATTGCATTTATAAAATACGTCTATTTAAGGAGTAATTCAGATGTATAAACGCAAAGATGCCTATATTGATGATTATCAGTATAAAGTAGTACTTATGTTATAATTTTAGACCAGTAACAGCATCCATCTCAATACCTAAAAACAAAAACTTATGAAAAGTGGGTAGCTGTGCACCACTTTCAGTAATTAGCCAGTTTTCCCAAGTGGCTTCTAAACCTTTAATAGGTAAAATATCGACCCACATTTGGAAACTTTTCGGTTTCCCTTCAGCATCTAGATGCCATAAATAAGAATCGCCTGGTGTAGATCCACCTGAAGTGTAGGTTACTAAAAGGGCATCTTTATTATTTTTTGTAGTGACTATTCTGCGTTCTACACCAGCATCAAATACTTTATAAGGAGCTACTAACCAAAAGGAATCATTATTAAAATAACCTTCTGCTTTAATAATATAGTCGTTTTTTTCAATACCATTGTAGTCTTGTTTGGCTACAAATACTTTAGAATTGTCACGGTTCTTTAAGTCCAAAATCACTGTAATTTGATCCCAACTAACTTCACAATTATTATCCGATTTATACCATTTGTAATGATGTCTGCCTTTAAAAGTCCACTCTAAATAATCAGTGTTTAAATAAGCTTCTTCATTGAGTGCTTTGAGCATTTTAGTAGCTAATTGATTAGCTGCGTTTCCTTGCTGTCCTGTTGGTAGATCTTCATTGTATTTTAAATACATAAAGCCAAAGAGCAGGAGCGTTGGTAGCGTAAAGAAAATGATGATACCTCCTATTATTTTTAATATCTTTTTTAGTTTGGATGGTTTTGCCATAACAAGGTTTGTAAGGTGATGAGTGAAGCGTTTAAATTATAAGTTGACGCGCAATGTATATAGTATTAATATGCAAAAATACATGTGAAACTTCAAAGCTGATATTGTTTTTCTATTTTTATACGCATTTCAGTGCTAAAGGCTATTAATTCTTTAAAGAATAATGTGAAATCTTCTTCAAATGCTTCATAATAGTCTTGAAGTTCTTTTGTGGCTTCATTCATTTTAGAACGTCCTTTTGTTCTTTTATTCATACCATTTAATACGAGTTGTATACCATCTATAGTAGCATAACTTAATAACCAATTCCCTTCAATCATAATTGGAGTGAATTTTTGGAAACGTTCTGGTAGAATATCAATATGTCTGTTTAGGCTCTCATAAAAATCATCTATATAATTGGCAAAAGGAACCTCAGAATAATCTTGCCAGTTTTTAGCTAAAAAATGATCGTAGAAAATATCTACAATGACTCCACTGTAATGGCTGTAATTTTTGTGTAAACGTTTGGTGCTTCGTCTTACAATAGGATGCGCATCTGTAAACGTGTCAATCTCTCTGTGTAATTGAATCCCAGCTTGCATAGCTTTAGGGAACCGCGTATAATCTTTTCCTCTAACACCATCACCTGCAAAATTGCCAATGGTTAAAAGTTCGTTATCACTAGAAAGGTAAATATGGGCTAAGAAATTCATGAGTCCAATTTACAAATTCATAATCAACTCAACTTAATATTTTAAATATTACTTCAATGTTTTTGAATGAAACAAAATTGTGTATTTGTTTTAATTCTGATTTTTATTGAGTTAAAACAAACGATTGTAAGTTAAAGTAGATTTTTTTCGGTAAAAAGGCAAAAGTCAAGATGAGTTAAAGTTCTAAGTAAGATTAAGATATTATATTTGCTCAAAATAGAAAAACACATGACATTAATAAAATCAATTTCAGGAATCAGAGGAACTATTGGTGGATCAGTAGACGACAACTTAACACCTATAGATGCGGTTAAATTTGCAGCAGCTTATGGGACATGGTTAAAACAACAGAGAGACAAGGATAATTATATTGTGGTTGTTGGGCGTGATGCAAGGATATCTGGAGAAATGATTCAGAATTTAGTGATGAATACTTTAGTTGGTCTTGGAATTCATGTGATTGATTTAGGTTTGTCTACAACACCAACCGTAGAAATTGCTGTGCCTTTAGAACATGCTGATGGTGGTATTATTTTAACAGCGAGTCATAATCCAAAACAATGGAACGCCTTAAAGCTTTTAAATGCGAAAGGTGAATTTTTAAATGGTGAAGAAGGTCAGAAAATATTGGAAATAGCGGAAACTAACAGCATGAATTTTGCTGAGGTAGACGACTTAGGAAAAATAACAATTAACGATGCCTATATTGATATTCATATTGATGAGGTTTTAGACTTAGAATTAGTCAATGTAAAAGCTATAAAAGACGCTAATTTTAAAGTGGTTGTAGATGGTGTGAATTCTACAGGAGGTATTGCTATTCCATTATTATTAGAACGCTTAGGTGTAGAAGCTGTAAAATTATACTGTGACCCAACAGGTCATTTTCCACATAATCCAGAACCGCTTAAAGAGCATTTAGGCGATTTAGCAGACGCTGTTGTAAAAGCACATGCAGATTTCGGAATCGTAGTAGATCCAGATGTAGATCGTTTGGCTTTTATGGATGAAACAGGTGAAATGTTTGGAGAAGAATACACATTAGTGGCTTGTACAGATTACGTGTTAAGTAAAACTCCAGGAAACACCGTAAGTAATATGAGTTCTACAAGAGCGTTACGCGATGTTACAGAAAAGCATGGAGGAACTTACGAGGCAAGTGCTGTAGGTGAAGTGAATGTGGTGACTTTAATGAAGAAAAACAACGTTGTGATTGGAGGTGAAGGAAATGGTGGAATTATCTACCCAGAGTCTCATTATGGACGTGATGCCTTAGTTGGTGTGGCTTTATTTTTAAGTTTATTAGCTGAAAAGCAAATGAAAGTAAGTGAATTAAGAGCGTCTTACCCAAGTTATTTTATGAGTAAGAAAAAGATTCAATTAACACCAGGTTTAGATGTTGACGGTATTTTATCTACAATGGAAGCTAATTATAGTCATGAAAAATTAACAACAATAGATGGTGTGAAAATTGATTTTGCAGATAGTTGGGTACATTTGCGTAAGAGTAATACAGAGCCAATTATTAGAATTTATACTGAAGCACCCTCACAAGAAGCAGCAGATAATTTAGCTGATAGAATTATTGGAGAGATTAAAGCTATTGCTAATATTTAGTAGCTTTAATCGTGATTGCTTTAATTTTTTTTGGCTGCGCTCAATAGAACAGTATATGACATTTAACAGATGTATATATTAAATAATATTTACCTATGATTTCTGAAACTAGTACAACTGAACATACCGACTTAGAAGCTTATTTCAAGCAATTCAGACAGCATATTATTGGTCAGGATCAAACCTTTGTGTCACCTTATGGTGAACAGAGAATTATTTACACCGATTGGACAGCTTCGGGGCGTTTATATAGACCAATAGAGGAAAAATTAATGAATGAATTTGGCCCTTTTGTAGCCAATACGCATACAGAAACTACTGTTTCAGGTACAGCAATGACCAAAGCTTATCACAAGGCCAAACATATTATTAAAGATCATGTAAATGCTAATGACGACGATATCTTAATTTGTTCCGGTAACGGAATGACTGGTGTTGTTAATAAGTTTCAACGTATTTTAGGAGTAAAGATTCCCGAGAATATCAAAGACTATACAAATATTCCTGATGAAATGCGACCAGTGGTTTTTATTTCGCACATGGAACATCATTCTAATCAAACAACATGGTTAGAAACGATAGCAAAGGTTGAAGTGGTGCCTCCTAATGAAGAGGGTTTATTTTGTCTAAAAAACTTAGAAGCATTATTACATCAATACAAAGATTGCACGATTAAAATAGCATCTGTGGTTGGAGGTTCTAATGTTACAGGAATTCAGATTCCACATCATGATGTGGCTAAATTAATGCATCAGCATGGAGGAGTTTGCTTCGTAGATTTTGCATGTTCTGCTCCTTATGTAGCTATTAATATGCATCCAAATGATAGTGAAGAACAGTTAGATGCTATTTTCTTTTCACCACATAAATTTTTAGGAGGACCAGGAACTTCTGGTGTTTTGGTTTTCAACAAGAAATTATATAAAAACATGGTGCCAGATTGTCCTGGAGGAGGAACTGTTAGTTGGACGAATCCTTGGGGAGAACATAAGTATATCGATAATATTGAAGATAGGGAAGATGGTGGAACGCCAGGTTTTCTGCAAGTTATAAAAACAGCACTTTCAATTCGTTTAAAAGAACAAATGGGAGTTGCAAATATGTTGAAGCGCGAACATGAATTGGTTCACGTTATATTTGAAAAGTTAGGCGATATTTCTAATATCAATATTTTAGCTAGTCAGCATAAAGATAGACTAGGTGTAATTTCGTTTTATATAGACGATTTACATTTTAATTTGGCTGTAAAATTATTGAATGATAAATTTGGAATACAAACTAGAGGAGGTTGCAGTTGCGCAGGCACTTACGGACATTTCTTGTTGCATGTAGATCAAAAAATGTCTCACGAATTAACCAATGAGATTTCTATAGGAGATTTGGTACGTAAACCAGGTTGGATACGTATGTCTATACATCCAACAACGACAAATGCTGAAATTAAATTTGTTTGTGATGGTATAATTGACTTAGCCAAAAACCATAATGATTGGTCAAAAGATTATGAATACTCTAAGTGTAATAATGAATTTGTACACAAATCTTTAATAAGTAAACCTTGTAATGCTATTAATGTAGATGCTTGGTTTGATATGTAGTTTATCATTGCGTAAATTAATCCGCTTTCATTTACGTTAAGATTCCTTTTTGCAAAAAAATAAATTGATTAAAGAAACTCAGCAGGAACCTTGTCTCTATGCTTCCAACGTTTATGTGTCCAAAGATAATATTGAGGTGCTTCTAAAATTTGTTCTTCAAGTAATTTGAAAAAGATATCTGTGATTTCGTAATTTTTAAAATCTTTTGGGTTTTCGGTAATGGTTGTAAATGTAGTTTCGTAATAGCCACGTTTAATTCGTTTTACACTAAAAAACACCACTGCCATATCTAATTTTTTAGCTAAAATTTCAGCACCAACATACATCGGAACTTTGATGCCCATAAATTCATTCCAATGGAATGCTTTATGTGCTTTTGGTGATTGATCTGATACAAATCCGTTTATGGTAAGTTCTCCTTTTTTCTTGCTCTCTAAAAGTACTTTAAATGTTTCTTTTGTAGTTATTAAATGCGAATTGTATTTAGCTCTAATTCGTTTTACTAATTTATCAAAATGTTTATTTGCTAAACGTTTATAAACGGCATAGCCTTTAAGTTTTACATGTCTTTGTAAAATAAAAATCCATTCCCAACTCCCATAATGCCCACACATTAGAGTAATACTTTTTTGTTTTTGTTCTAAATCATTAAGGAGTTCTACGTTCGTAAACTTAAAGCGTTTGTTCATTTGCGCTTCAGTAATAGTCAAGGATTTTATGGCTTCAACCATCATATCACAAAAATGATGATAAAATTTTCCTGTAATTTCAGAAATCTCTTTTTCAGTTTTTTCAGGGAATACTAACCTTAGGTTTTCTTTTACTACAGATGTTCTGTAACCAAAAATCTTATACATAAAAATGTAAATCACATCAGAAAAAGCATAAAGCAATCTAAATGGTAAGATAGATATAATCCAAAGAATAGGGTAAACTAAGATATAAGCAATAAGTTGCATTAAACTATGTTAGGGTTGAAGTACAAATATATATTATATTTGATTTATAGGATTAGAGTTTATGGACAATTTAGGTATTAGTATTGTTACCATCGTGGTTATGGCAATTAATGTTATTATATCCTTTAAAGGATTTGATGATCGTGGTTTTTTCGAAAAATATAAGTTTAACGTTGGTAGTATAAAACGAGGTGAGCAAATTAGAATGTTAAGTTCTGGTTTTTTACATGCAGATATTACACATTTGTTATTCAACATGTTTACGCTTTACTTTTTTGCAGACGCTGTAATATATAAGCTCGGCTCATTTAATTTTATCGTGATTTATTTCACTAGTTTAATTTTTGGGAATTTACTATCTCTATATTTTCATAAAGATGAAAATTGGTATAGTGCCATTGGAGCTAGTGGAGCCGTAACAGGGATTTTGTACGCAGCCATACTTCTACGACCAGATATGAGTCTATATATGTATTTTATACCCATTCCAATTCCTGGTTATGTATTTGGAATTGGCTATTTACTGTATTCTATTTACGGTATGAAAAATAGAATTGGTAATATAGGTCATGATGCACACTTTGGAGGAGCTATAGGCGGTTACGTGGTGACTTTAATATTAATGCCAAGCCTATTTACAACCAACCTAGGCTATGTTGGTTTGTTAGCAATACCAATTATTATACTCTTTGTGTTATATAAAACAGGTAAGTTGAAATAGAATAGTTCTAGTTTAGTTTTGTATTAATTCTTTTATTTTTAGTTCTAAAGCTTTTCCTCTTAGGTTTTTGGCAACAATTATCCCGTCCTTGTCAAGGATGTAAGTTGCAGGTATAGAGGTGATATTGTAAAGTTGTGCAATAGGATCGTTAAAATACTGTAAGCTTGATACATGTGTCCAAGTTAAGTTGTCCTTTTCAATGGCATCTATCCAAGCTTGTTTTGGGTTTTTTTGAGTACGAGATCCATCTAAGGATACGCTAATTATTTCTAAACCTTGATCGTGATATTGGTTGTAGACTTTAACAACATTTGGGTTTTCTCTTCGGCAAGGAGCACACCAAGCAGCCCAAAAATCTATAATAGTTACTTTGCCTTTAATATCATTAAGACTAACCTTATTGTTTGTATGAGTAATCCCTTCGAAACTTGGTGCTACTTTACCAATTTTTAATTGCGTATTTTTTTTACTTATGGCTATTAAATTATCTAAATCATTTTTTATTTTGAAGCCTTTAGGAGATGCTTTTATTTCAGTGTTAAGATTTTTAAAAGCATCAAAATACGGTTCTAAATTACTTTTGTTCTTATGCATTTCTTGTTCAATTACAGATAAGCTGTAATAGCTGTCTCTATTGGCATTTATAAAACCAATAGGGAATTCTTTTAATCTTTTTTCAGAAGCTTTAAAAAGTGTTGTGATGGAGTCGCTTTTAGATTTATTATTTTCAAGACTTCTGTATCTTAATTGGCGTCTTAAATCTTTCGTTTCGTCCATAGCTGCTAAAATTCCTTCTTGATAGCTTTTATAAGCTTTTTGTGAAGCAGAGCCTGAAATGTTAGATTTTAACATGTCAGATTTATTAATATCGATATCAATAACACTATTCTCAAGCATAAGGTTGAGGTTTCCCATAACACCATTTATTGTAATTATAGACAGCGTTGGAGTTTCTATTTTACCTGTAAAAGTGAACTTCTCATTTAAAACAATGGCTGTATCAATGACTCTTTCTATTCCTTTTTCATTCTTCAACTTTAAATAACTTCTAACCCCATTATAGACGTTTTTTGCATTCACATTAATAATGTAATCCGTTCTTTTTGGTTCTTCCTTACATCCCAAAAGTAAAAGGCCAATGACAGAGAAGATGATTAAGTTTTTCATAGTAATGTTAAGTATCTATTATTTTTAATTGAATGTGAGAATACAAATATAAAAACTAAGGTTTAAAATCTAGTATATAAATGATTTCAATGGAAGTTGCATCAGTTCTATTGTAATATTTTAAAGAATCCCATAATTTACAATACTTTTGTACCAAATAATTGAACATGCATAACGATACCATAGTAGCATTAGCAACACCGTCTGGAAGCGGTGCCATTGCAGTTATACGCTTATCAGGAAAGGAAGCGATAACTATAGCTTCAAAATGTTTTAAATCGGTTTCAAATAAAGATTTATCAAAGCAAGCGACGCACACCATTCATTTAGGGCATATTATAGATGATAAACGCACTGTAGATGAAGTTTTATTATCGGTTTTTAAAGATCCTAATTCTTATACTGGTGAAAATGTGGTAGAGATCTCATGTCATGGTTCGTCATACATTCAACAAGAAATTATTCAGTTGTTTTTAAGACAAGGTTGCAGAATGGCAACAGCTGGTGAATTTACTTTGCGTGCTTTTTTAAATGGCAAGTTAGATTTGAGTCAGGCGGAAGCTGTAGCAGATTTAATTTCTAGTGATAACGAAGCCTCTCATCAAATTGCGATGCAACAAATGCGTGGTGGCTTCTCTTCTGAAATTGCTAAGCTTCGTGAAGAGTTAATGAATTTCGCATCGTTGATAGAATTAGAATTAGACTTTGCAGAGGAAGATGTAGAGTTTGCAGATCGGACACAATTTAAGCAGTTGATAGAGCGTATCACTTTTGTATTGAAACGTTTGATTGATTCTTTTGCTGTTGGAAACGTTATTAAAAACGGAATTCCAGTAGCTATTGTTGGTGAGCCCAATGTAGGGAAGTCCACGTTGTTGAACGCTTTACTGAATGAAGATCGTGCGATTGTTTCTGAAATTGCAGGTACGACAAGAGATACTATTGAAGACGAAATCTCTATAGGAGGTATTGGTTTTCGGTTTATAGATACGGCAGGTATTCGTGAAACCGAAGATATTGTTGAAAGCATTGGTATTAAAAAAACGTTTGAAAAGATAGAACAAGCCCAAGTGGTGATGTTTTTAGTTAGTAGTGCACAATTGGCTGTAGATGCAGACGCTATTAAAACCATTACGATTGAAATTGAAAAGGTAAAGAACAAGTTTCCTCAAAAACAGTTGTTGGTTATTTTGAATAAAATAGATCAGATTACCGATTCGGAATTGGCTGATATTAGAACGGCTTTACAATCTAAAGCGACCCAGGTTATTCCTATTTCGGCAAAATCTGGTTTTGGAGTGGAACAACTTACCAATAAGCTTCTCGATTTAATAAATACCGGAGCCCTTCGAAATAATGAAACGATTGTGACTAATTCGCGTCATTATGATGCGTTGTTAAAAGCTTTTGAAGAAGTACAAAAAGTAAAAGATGGTTTAGAAACAGGTCTTTCTGGAGATTTGTTAGCTATTGATATTCGTCAGGCCTTATATCACTTTGGAGAGATTACGGGTGAGATTACCAATGATGATTTGTTGGGTAATATTTTTGCTAATTTCTGTATCGGGAAGTAGACGCTGTGCTTAGATGTTTGTCTTTCTATTGTTTATAGTCAAAATTATAACTGCTTAAAAAACAGTTGTATTTCTTCCTTAAAGACTTCTAAAGGAATGCGATGTGCTAGCTGGTTATGGATGTGTATTTTGTATTCTGGATGGTCCATTACCGTTTCAGCTAGAAAATTAAGCGTTTGTTTGGGGTTTACCACATCATCTAGTGTTCCTATTACTATTTGCTTAAAACTGCTTGTGTTGTTATTTATTTCAGGGATGATTTGCGTGACTGATCTCTCAGCTAAGGCCGGATTAAATAATAGGGCAGGGCATTGCATTATGTTTGAGACGTAATAGCCTGCAAAACCACCCATACTACTTCCGATGATTACGGTAATTCCTTGTGTTTTAAAGGCTGCGCTTATACTCGCAATGGCATGTGCATCTGATTGGTAATCTATGGCTGGTGCAAACACTTCTCCATAGGGTTCTAATAGTGCTCTTTTTTCAGGGCTTAAACTTCCATTTAAACCATGTATGTATAGGATTTTCATTATGATGTAAGGTCTTATATTATTTAAAATGTATGTGGTAAGATACTTTATTTTGTAGATATACATGGCATATGCTATTGGAAAGGGATTAAGGCTATAGACTGGGATTTCAATTCTGTTTATTAGGTATATTGATAGTTCATTGGCTTCTATGATGCTATAAGCTTGTTTGAAGCATGTTATAACCACGGCATAACCACGCTATAACCTGTATTATGGTTTTGTGTATGTTATTGATTGTTAGTTGTTTAAGTCGATTTGTGGTGTTTTGGTACAACAGACCGGAATTATCCCGTTAATAGGGCCTTAAAATGGTATTAATTTTTATTATTTTAATGGTAAGGCAATTGCACGAAAAGCGGGTGATGGGTTTACTAGAAAAGCGATAAAAACCAAGGCTAGTTTGCAATGTGTGCTTGACAATGCTACTGATTTTGGGCATTGTTCTGCGGTTATTAAAGCGTTTAGATCTGCTTTGGTTATAGAAGCCCTCCAGGTTTAACTTGTTCTTTTTATATATGAAATGTGTTATAATTCATTGCATTATAGTTTATAACTAAAAAATCTTTTGTTTTCCTTTTGTGTCTATAAATAACAGTATTTGTACTTCTCATGTACCTCGTGTATTCTTGAATCTCTTTGTTTACTGGCGTTTTTGATTTCTTTATCGCAAAATAACCACATATACTTTGCAGGTATTTTTCCATGGTTTATTTACCACTATTAAAGGCTTAGATTTAGAGTAAATCATTTTTTATAGATATTATTTCTAATATTCACTTAACTTGTAAGTGCTATAATTAGTCTGACATGAATATCTACTTTACTGTATTATTACAATTTTTATTTATCACATCGAGTATACTTATCTTATTTAAATATAGAAAGCGACTTGGTTTAGCACCGCTTTATCTTTTCTTGGGCGCCGTACAATATTTACAAACATTTTCTGGTAGGATATTGAGTTTCTTGGTCTTTGATGCTATACCAGTTTATCCAGGATCTGCCATTATTTTTAGTTCTGTTCTGTTTGCGGTCTTATTAATTTATATAAAAGAAGGAGTCTCTAGTGCAAGAGCGCTTATTTTAGGAATCGTTATTTCAAATTTTCTTTTGTTGGCGCTATTTGGTATAACTTATGAGCAAGGGCTTGCCATAGAACCTATGAGTGACTCAGAGCCAGTACCTATTTTTCTTTTGAATTACAAATGCTTTATGACTAGTACCATTTTATTGTTGCTAGATTTTATTTGGATGGTTATTATTTATCAGTTTTTAATTTCAAAAAAGAGAACCTTAAATTTATTCTTAATCATTTTTCTATCGTTGTTTATTGTACTGTCGATAGATTCAGTTGCCTATAATTTACTTCTTAATCATGATGCTGTAGATTTTAATCACGTATTATTAGGTCATATTTTTGGGAAGTCTATAACCGCTTTACTCTTTACATCTATTTTGTATGCTTATTTAAAACATGAAGATTCTGATGTCAATAGCTCTAGTTTTATAGCAAGTCAAGATCGCGATGTTTTTTCAATCTTAAAATACAGAACTAAATATTTAGATCTAAAGATTGAAAAACAACAATCTGAAGATGAATTAACGGCTCAGTTAACGGCATCTTTAAATAATATTTCGGATGGTTTTATTTCTCTAGATACCAATTGGTGTTATACTTTTATTAATAAAAAAGCAGCAGATCTTTTAGGTAAATCGCCCGAAGATTTAATAGGGAAGCATATTTGGACTGAATTCCCAGAAGGTGAAAATCTTTCATTTGGCAAGGCTTATAAGAAAGCGGCAGAAACTCAAGAAACAATATCTTTTGAGGATTATTATGAGCCTTTTGATAAGTGGTTTAAAAATAGTATTTATCCTTCTGTAGATGGCTTAACAATTTACTTTTCAGATATTACAGCTGTAAAAGTGGCAGACGCTAATAATCAAATGTTACTTTCATTAATAGAAACTAGTGATGATTTTATTGGGCTTGCCACTTTAAAAGGTAAGCCTATATACTTAAATACCAATGGACGAAAATTGGTGGATTTTGAAACCGATTTAAGTAGTGTAAATGAAATTACAGATTTTTTTCCTGACGATTATAGAGATGTTGTAATAAACGAACATATTCTAAATATTTTTAAAAATAATAAGTGGTGCGGTGAAACTTATTTTAAAAATTTTAAAACGGGAGGTTTAATACCTGTAGACATGTCTGGGTTTTTAATAAAAGAAACTGGAACAAATACACCAATTGCGTTAGGAATTATAGCTAAAGATATTACGCAACGTAAAGAAGATGAAGAAAAACTAAAAAACAGCGAGCAATTATTTAGACGTTTATCTGCAAATGCACCTGCGGCAATTTATCAGGCAGATAGTGATGGTATTTGTAATTATGTTAATGAAGAATGGTTAAAATATTCTGGGCAAACTTTTAAGGAAGCGATTGGTACTGGTTGGACCAAAGCGATCCATCCTGAAGATAGACATACCGTTATTGATGCGTGGCAGAACTCTATTGATACTAATGAAGATTTTAAAATAGATTTTAGATTACTCAATGAAAAGGGTGAAATTACATGGCTTTCTGCTAAATCTGTTGGTTTGTTAGATGAGAATAACGTTTTATACGCTTATATAGGGATACTAATAGATATTACCGATCGTAAAAAAGCAGAAGAACAACTTATTAAAAGTGAAAAATATCTTGAAAATATTTTAAATAATATAGGAGATCCTGTTTTTGTTAAGGATGAGCAAAGTTGTATGTTATTAGTGAATGATGCATTTTGTAAGCTATTTAACCTTACTAGAGAAGCTATCATTGGATATTCACTTGAAGAAAGTGTATCAGCATCTGAACGCGACGCATTTTTGAAAATTGATAAAGAGGTACTTGTATCTGGAATTGACAATGTTAATGAAGAAACAATGACTCTTAATGACAATGAAACACGTATTATTTCTACTAAGAAAACGCGATTTGTGGATAGTAGTAATGTTAAATTTCTGATTGGAGTGATACGAGATATAACCGATCGTAAAAATGCAGAAATAGAATTAGAAGAATACAGAAACAATCTGGAAAAATTAGTAGTAACAAGGACCGCTGAATTAGAAAAAGAAAAAGTAAAAGCGCAATCTGCAGATCTAATGAAATCGGCTTTTTTAGCCACTATGTCTCATGAGTTAAGAACACCTATGAATTCTATAATTGGCTTTACAGGTATTCTATTAAAAGAATTGGCAGGACCATTAAATGATGAGCAAAAAAAGCAACTCTCTATGGTTAAAAATAGTGGAGCACATTTACTGAGTTTAATAAATGATGTTTTAGATATTTCTAAAATAGAAGCTGGTAAGCTAAAAGTATCATATCATCCATTTGATTATCTAGCCTCGTTAGAACATACTATTGCTTTTTTATTACCTCAGGCTTCAAAAAAAGGATTAACTATAAAAACAGAGATAGCAGATTTAGATATTAAGTTGGTAAGCGACAAGCGCCGTGTTGAGCAAGTTTTATTAAACTTAATTTCTAACGCCATAAAATTTTCAGAAACAGGGACAATTTATGTAAAGGTTAATGTAGAAGATAACATGCTTATAACACAAGTTGTAGATCAAGGAATTGGTATAAGTAGAAAAGATATCGTTAAATTATTTATGCCATTTATTCAATTAGAAGGAGGTCTTAGTAGAAAGCATGAAGGCACAGGTCTTGGATTAGCGATTAGTAAAAGTATAATAGAAAAATTAGGAGGAACAATACACGTGGAGAGTGATTCTGATAAAGGAAGTAATTTTATATTTAAGTTGCCATTAGAGTCTGCTTTTTCCAAATAATAATATATTTTTATGAAATGTAATTTCTAGCTTATAATTTGCTTAACTAATTGATGATTAATTTTTTACAAGAAACTACAATATGAAGCCTACTATATTAATAATTGAAGATAACGAGCAAAATATGTATATGCTATCTTACCTGTTAACTAGTGATAGTTATAATGTATTGAAGGCTTATAATGGAGTAGATGGGTTAAAATTAGCACATGATCATCATCCCGGAATTATTTTAATAGACATACAATTGCCAGATATGGATGGTTATGAGATCTGTAGCAAATTAAGAAATAATGGCTTGCCAAAGCATACCGTTATGATTGCAGTAACATCTTACGCTTTAGGAGGTGATAAGGAAAAGGCTCTAGAGGCTGGTGCCAATGGTTATATAGAAAAACCTATTAATCCCGATACTTTTGTTAATCAAATGGAAGCGATTTATAAAAAGCGAATTAAAATATGAAAACCATATTAATTGTAGATGATACTTTTGAAAATCTATACCTACTAAAAGTTATACTAGAACAGGCTAATTATACTGTTATAGAAGCTAAAGATGGTAAGGAAGGGTTAGATAAATTAAACAAAAACAGGGTAGACTTAATTATTTCGGACATATTAATGCCTGTTATGGATGGTTATATGTTTTGTAGGGCTTGTAAGAATAATAAATTATTTAAGGATATTCCTTTTGTTTTTTACACCTCTACTTATATTGAAGACTCCGATGAAGATTTCGCATTAAATTTAGGAGCCGTCAAGTTTTTAATTAAGCCCATTGATCCTACTGAATTAGTATTGGCAATTGAAAACATATTTCTAGAGCATAAAGAGCAATTAAAACCTACTAAACCAAAGAAATTTACAGAAGAAGAGGTTTTAAAACTTTACAGCAAGCGTTTAATTGGTAAGTTGGAACAAAAAACGTTGCATTTAGAAAATGAAGTTATAGAGCGGGAGAAAACAGAACAGTTATTAATTAAAACGAATGAAATATTAGATTTATTTACTGTAAACACCCCTTTAAATAAAATTTTTGATCAGTTACTTTTAAATTTTGAATCTGTTCATCCAGATTATTATGGCTCAATTAGCTTGGTAGACGACTCAGGAAGTCATCTCATTTTAGAATCGGCACCATCATTACCTAAACCGTACGCTTTATCCATTAATAATTTACCCATATTAGATAATTCAGGTTCTTGTCCTACTGCCGCGTTTACTAAAAATCCCGTTATAGTTTCAGATATAAGTAAAGAAAAGTCTTGGGATGAATATAAAGATATTGCTTTAAAACATGGATTTAAATCATGTTGGTCTGTTCCTATTTTGTCAAAAGATAATACTGTTTTAGGCACCTTTGCAATTTATAGTAACTCTGTAAGATTGCCCTCTTTAGACGAGATTAGAGAGGTTAATTTCGCTGTAAGCTTAGCCAATATCGCATTAGAGAAGTCTAGGATAGTTTCAGAAATTAAAAAGAAAGATGAGTCTTATAAGGCCTTAATAGACCAAGCAAGTGATGCTATTCTTACATACTCATTAGATGGCACCATACATGAATTTAATAAAGCAACGTATCAAATTTTAGGCTATACTTTTGAAGAGTTTTCTGAATTCAAAATTCAAGATATTATTATTGGCGATTTTATCACACAGCCAGATACATACGAACGAATAGTAAATGGCGAATCTGTTTTTTTTGAGCGTCAGTTTAGGTCTAAAAATAATGTCGTGGTAGATATGGAAATATCAGCAAAAAGGCAAAAAGATGATAAAATTTTATCCATTGGTCGTAACATCACAGAGCGCAAAAAAGCAGAATTAAAACTTCAAGAAAGCGAATTTCATTTAAAGCAATCTCAAATAGTTGCTAATATTGGGTCTTACAATGTAGATTTAAGGACAATGACTTGGGAAAGCACTTTAATGCTCGATGAGATTTTAGGGATTGATGAGACCTATGAAAAAACAGTAGAAAACTGGAGCAATCGTATTCATCCTGATGAAAGGCAGGAGGCGTTAGATCATTTTGAGGATTGTATGCAAACCAATAAAAAGTTTAATCAAGAATATAGGGTTGTAAAGTTAAATACAAATGAGGAAATTTGGGTACATGGCATTGGTGAAATAATTTTAGATAGTGATTGCAAGCCTATTAAATTAATAGGTACTATTCAAGATATTACCCCTCGTAAACACTCAGAAATAATACTTAAAGAAAGTCAAAAGTCACTTTTAATAGCTCAAGAACTTGCTAAAATTGGAAGTTTTGATTTAAAAATAGAAAGTTTAGTAGGCGATACTTCAATTACATTTAAGACTATAATTGGGGTAGATAGTGATACTGTTGTAGATTTTGATTTATGGAAGACCATAGTACATCCAGACGATAGATCTCTCATTAAAAATAATGTTTTTGAAAGTCTAAACCGAAAGCAAATATTTAATTTAGAATATAGAATTATAACTAAAAATGATAAGCAATTAAAATGGATTCATGGCATAGGAGAAACGGTCTATTCTGATGGAAAAGCCACCAATTTTGTTGGTACTATTCAAGATATTACAGCGCGTAAAAAAATTGAATTAGATTTGGAAATAGCTAATAAGTTTTCTTTAAGTCTTTTAAAGTCAATGCATGAAGGCTTAGTTGCAATAAACTTAGAATCAGAAATAATTAGTGTAAACCCTTCTTTTTGTAAAATGACAGGTTTTACAGAAAATGAATTAATTGGTGTTAAGCGTCCGTATCCATTTTCTCCACCGGAGATGAGAGAAGCTAATAATGAGCGTTACAAATTATTAGTACAAAATAAAAACAAAAAGGATTATGAAAACACATATATGCGTAAAAACGGAGAGCGTTTTCCTGTGCATGTATTGCTTTCAAGTATTTATGATGAAAACGGAGTAAGGACTGCAAATTTTGCTACCATTGAAGATATTACGGAGCGAAAAAAAGCAGAAGTAAACTTACAGCTCTCAAAAGCGTTTAATGACAAGCTGGTTATGGCTATGCAAGAAGGCTTAATTATAGTAGACCCAAAAGGTGAAATTACATTGGTTAATGATTCCTTTTGTACTATTCTAGGCTATTCTAGAGAAGAGTTATTGGGCCTTAATTTACCTTATCCATTTGCTAAGATTGAAGATCTTGATAAGATATTAGAATTTAATAAAAAAATAGCAGAAGGAGACGGAGAGTCATTTCAATTTGAGTTCATAAGAAAAAATGGTGAAAAGTTTTTAGCTTCATTTTTGGCTGGAAATATTAAAGATGATAACGGAGAAGTCATTGCTTTATTTGGTACGATGAAGGATGTTTCTAAGGCAGAGAGAGCAAAAGCGATCTTAAAATATAATGCTAAAAAATCATTAGAGCGAAAAAATGTTATTATTGAATTGGCTAGTCTCGTTGGTACAGATTATAAAGAAGCGTTAAATAAAATAACAGAACTCTCTGCAAAAACGTTACATATAGAAAGAGGAAGTATTTTAAAGTTTAATAAAGCAAAGACAGAAATGCTTTGTGAAAAATTATATATTAAAGCAATTGATTCTTATGAAAGTGGGCAAGTATTTTATAGAAAAGAAAATGAAAAGTATTTTAATGAATTAATACATAATAATATCGTTGCAGCTTCAGATGTCTATAGTCATGATATCTACGATGGTTTTGTTGAGGATCATTTTAGACCATTAAATATAAAATCTAAACTCAGCATTCCGATTCAAGGAATAGATGAAGTTTATGGTATTTTATGTTTTGAACAAGTAGGTAATGAACATATTTGGAGTACAGAAGAAGAAGAGTTTGCAACATCTATAGCTAATCTTGTTTCTTTAATGATTCAGAGTGCAGAGCGTAAACTCGCGGAAGTATCATCATTATTAGCTAATAGTCAACTTACAATTGCCAATAATAAATTAAATAATTTACGAAATCAATTAGAGCAAGAAAATGTCTATTTAAGAAATGAGTTAGATTTAGTATTTAACTATGAGGACATGGTTTATGGCAGTGCTGAGTTTAGTAATGTATTAACAGAATTAGAAAAGGTTGCGCCAACAAAAGCTACCGTATTGTTGCTCGGTGAATCTGGGACAGGGAAGGAGTTATTGGCTCGAGCTGTCCATAATATAAGTACGCGTAATAAGAAACCCTTAATTAAGGTTAATTGCGCAGCAATACCTAGAGAACTTTTAGAGAGTGAATTATTTGGTCATAAAAAAGGATCGTTCACAGGAGCATTTAATGATAAAATAGGAAAGTTTGAATTAGCAGACAATGGTACTTTGTTTTTGGATGAAATAGGGGAATTACCTTTAGATATGCAACCAAAGATTTTAAGATTTTTGCAAGAAGGAGAAATTGAAGTTGTTGGAGGTGCTGGAACAAAAAAATTAGATGTGAGAGTTATAGCCGCAACCAATAGAAATCTAAAAGAAGAGATTGATAAAAAACGTTTTAGAGAAGATTTGTATTTTAGGCTAAATGTATTCCCTATCAATGTACCAGCGCTTCGTGAGCGAAAAGATGACATTCCATTATTGGTAGAGCACTTTGTAGATAAGTTTAATAAAAATTATGGTAAGAATATTAAATACATCGCTGAAGAGGCTATGGTTAAACTTAAAAACTATGATTGGCCAGGTAATATTAGAGAATTAGAGAATTTAATAGAGCGTGCGTCTATTTTATCCATAGATGAAACGTTGGTTATTCCAGGATTTGAATCCTCTGGCCAGACTATAAACCCAATAAATAATAAAGATTTATCGTTAGATATTGTACAGCGCGAGCATATTTTAATGGTATTAGAGCAATGTAATTGGAAAATAAGTGGGCCAAGTGGTGCGGCTAAGTTGTTAAATATCAAACCTAGTACGCTACGAGATCGAATGAAAAAATTGGATTTAAAAAAACCTGAATAAAATGACGGTATTCCGTCAGTCATAAATAACTCAAATTATAAGTCACGGTTTACCGTGACTTTTCTTATTTACAGGTTTTCTTCTAAAAATAGTCAAGTATCTGATTTTTAGTCATTTATATTTTATTTGGTATTGGTTGTTTCTTTTGGCATACCAATTGAAAATAGATTCTCAAATGATTAGCTATGAGAGATATAATTCAATTTGAAGGTATTAAACTTAAGATAGATCACGATGTAATTCACTGTAAGCTTAAGCCTGATTTTTTTAAAAGTTACAGTACTTCTAAATGTGAAGAGACTTTATTTAATGCTATTTCTGTTTTATTTGATAGGGAATACAAAGAATACAGACCTATTCTATTAGATTTAAAACAAATTAATAGCACTGACGCTGTAGAGATATTTATGCTTATATCTAATAGTGCTTTAATAAACTCATTAGTCCTTACGCGCGCTTTTCTTGTCCGTACTACGAGCTTAAAGTTGTTTTTAGCATTAAACAATATCGTTGGTAATCGCGTAGTACCCAATAAAATTTATACAGACTTTAATGTCGCACTTGATTATTGTCAAACGAATTACAAGGTTTTTAATAATGCAAGTTAATAAACACTAACATGAGTAAAATTATTGGCTTTAATAATGCTATATTTTGGACAGATGATACTGGGATTCTGTATTGTGAATTCAGTAATAATGATCCAAATGTTAAGTTGGAATTAACCAATATTAAACTGTACATCAAAGCGATTATAACTTTATGTGAAGGTAAACCTATGCCGTTTCTCATAGACTTAAAAGAAACTCAAGGTACGTTTTCTATTGCTGCTGCTAAATTATTGGCTCATAACCCAGAGTTAGTAAAACTGAGAATTTCAGAATCCTATGTAATTAATTCACCAGGAATGAAACTATTGCTTTCTTTTTATAAACGTTTGTATAGTCGTATTACTCCATTTGCAGTATTCAATGATTTAGAGTTGGCAGAGGAATATTGTATAGACGCTAAAAACGAGTTTTATAATCGTAATTAATTACTAATACGTTTTAAACATTAATAGCATTATAGGTTTTTTCTTATGAATTGACTGATTTCAACTTTTTAAGTGAGCGTATTTATCTGATATTTAGGCTTTAGTGCGTTTTTTGGTTTTTAAATATTATATTTGAAAAAACATACACCATATAAATTTTGAATAAATCACTATTACTTTTCATCCTAATAGCATTTTCATATCATGCTTTTTCTCAAGTAGGAATTGGAACTGAAACACCAGATGATTCTGCTATTTTAGATCTGTCTTCTACAACACAAGGGTTTCTTTTACCTCGTATGAATGAAGAGCAGCGTGATGCTATTTCTAACCCAGCAACGGGATTACTTATTTACCTTATTGAGGGCACGCAACAATGTTTACAAGTCTATAATGGAACAGAATGGGAAACTATTTATTGTCCAACAACGAACACTGTACCAACAGCGACTGGTGTTTCAATTAGTGGCGCATTAACTGTAGGTGTAGAATTAACAGCGACTTATTCGTATCAAGATGCCGAGTCAGATATTGAGGATATTTCATTATTTCAATGGTATCGTGCAGATGATGCTTCTGGTACAAACGAAATTGCAATAGCAAGTGCCACAACTTTAAATTATACATTAACTAGTACTGACGATGCAAAGTATATCAGTTTTGGAGTAACACCAATTGCTGCTACTGGTGCTATAGCGGGTTTAGAAGTAAAAACGAGTTATACAGGACCTGTTGGGACAGCAAGTGCAACCAATGATGCTAGAATTAATGAATTTCATTACGATAATGCAAGTACTGATGTAAATGAATTTGTAGAAATTAGAATAACAGGAGATTTAGCCAGCCAGCCTGCAGATTTGTCTCTATATACAATTTCTTTATATAATGGTAACGGAGGTACTAATTACCATCCAGAAACTTTAAATAATTTAACAAGGACATGTGACGCCTCAAATTGCTATTACGTGTATGAACCAAGTGATATTCAAAATGGTGGTCCAGATGGTATAGCGCTTAGTGGTCCTTTAGGATTGATTGAATTGTTGAGTTATGAAGGTACATTTACTGCAACCGACGGAATTGCATCTGGAGTATTAAGTACTGATGTAGGTGTTAGCGAAACTGGCTCAGCTGATGCCAATGGTGCTATTGAACGATCTTTAGCTGGTGCTTGGAGTTTAAGCGCGAGTTCAAATACTAAAGGAGCAGAAAATAGTTTATGAGAAAAGTAGCACTTCTTTTAGTACTGTTTTTAGTCACTAACTTTACTTTTAGTCAAGTAGGTATTGGAACAGAAACACCCGATGATTCGGCAATATTGCATTTAGAGAGTACAGCTCTTGGGTTTCTTCCGCCACGTATGAGTTCTGCTCAACGTGATGCCATTTTAGTAACCAGTAATTCCAAAGGTCTTTTAATTTATAATACAGATTCTAATACACTTAATATTTTTGATGGTCTATCTTGGCATGTCATTTCACCTCTACCAACGACACCTGTTACCAACCAAATTTGCGATACTGCATCTACTTATGCTGAGTTTTTGACCTGTATTCAAACCAATTATACACCAGATCAAACTTTGGGTTATAATGATGCTAGAGATATTTTATATGGTGTCGTTGATGTTAACCCTTCAACTCAAGAATTAAAAGGTATTTATTCAGATTATACTATTCTAATGGATTATTCTACAGATGCAGATGCGTCTAGTCATGCCTTTAATTTAGATATTAACGCAGAGCATGTTTATCCTCAAAGTATGGGAGCTTCAAATGAACCTGCTAGAAGTGATATGTTTAATTTGTTTCCGTCGCGAGTTGCGGTAAATTCCGATAGAGGAAGCTGTGTATTTAATGATATTGAAGATAGTGATACTGAATCATGGTATTACCTTACTCAAGAATTAAGTACAATACCAGGATCAAATATTGATTTTTACTCAGAAATAGATGAAGATGGAACATATCCATTATTGGTTACAGGACAGCAATGTACAATTGAGCCAAGAGAAAGCAAAAAAGGAGATATTGCTAGAGTTGTGTTTTATTTTTATGCTATATATAATGCAACAAATATCAATTCTTACACTTCTTATGCTAATGATGATTTTTTCAATTATATGAAAACAACATTACTAACCTGGCATATAAACGATCCTGTAGATCAAATAGAAATAGATAGAAATACTGCCATTCAATCTTACCAAGGAAATAGTAATCCGTTTGTGTTAGATACAACCTTAGCTGGGAGAATGTTTAATTAAGTTTGTGGTAAGCTTATTAATTAATACTGATAAGACAGGAGGTTATATGCTTTTGTCTTTTTTTATTTTTAGGTTAGTTTAATAGCTTAGAATGTATGGTGTTAGTAACCAACGGTAGTTCAAAATCGCGCCATATTAATAATAGTAGCTATTGGTTTCAACTAAATTTTAAAATATTCTAGTTTTAAATACTCCTATTTTAGGTCATGTTGCTGTATATTCACAAAATATTTTTAGTATTAAAATTTTTTTTATTTATTACCGTTATTGGTTATTACTAAAATCATTTATAAATTATAGTCTACAGATCATAATTGCATATTTACCAAATACTTTTTTTAAATTAATAATAAATGGATTTCACTAACCCCTTAGTTTACGGTGTTCCTTGTTTTTTAGGCCTTATAGCATTAGAGCTTTCTTATAGTAAAATTTTAGACAATAAAGAGCTTTACAAATGGAGAGACTTGATATCTAGTGTGTCTCTTGGTCTAGGGTCTGCAGTAATTGCAGCATTGATAAAGACGGTATCTATAGTCGTTATTTTTAAGTTTACTTACGATCTTTTTAATCCTTTAGTTGATGGTGTTCGTACTAATATTATGGGTTGGGAATCTTTTGGTTACGTTTGGTATATTTGGGTGATTTGTATGCTTTTAGATGATTTTACGTATTACTGGTTTCACCGACAAAACCATATGGTTCGTTTTTTTTGGGCAGCACATATAGTGCATCATTCTTCAGATAATTTTAACTTAGGAACAGCTGTTCGTAATGGTTGGTTTACTATTTTTTACAAACCATTCTTTTACGTATGGATTGTAATCATTGGTTTTCCACCAGAGATGCTTGTAGTGTGTTTAGGTATTGAAGCGTTATGGCAATTTCAGCTGCACACCACGTATATTAAGAAAATGGGATTTATAGAAAAAATCTTAAATACACATACGATGCACCAAGTCCATCATGCTAGAAATATCGAGTATATGGACAAAAATCATGGTGGTTTTCTTAATATTTTTGATCGTATTTTTGGAACTTGGAAAGAACTTGACGAAACTATACCAATAGAATACGGTGTTTCAACACCTCCAAATTCTTACAATATATATGTTATTCTTACGCACGAGTATAAAAATATTTGGGAGGATATGAAAAAAACGAATAACTGGTATTATAAGCTTAAGTACATTTTTGCTCCTCCCGGATGGAGCCATGATGGAAGTACATTGACCATAAAACAAATGCGTCGTGAAATGGCTAAAGAGGCTCAAAAAGAGCAAATTAAAACAACTTAAATTTTAATTTTATTGAAACGAAATCTTCGTTTTTAGAATACTTATTTCAATTAGAACATTACACTTTAATCGAGGAGGAATTTTATTAAAGAGCGTTTTGGTTGGATATATTGAACTATAGCACAATTATGTAATTATTTTGAGTAAGATTCTAGTCTTCTTTTCTTTTGGACTAGTGAAGATGTGATATGGGTTAACGATGACTATAAATTTTCTGCATTTTTGTGGCATACATTAAAGTATAGCCAACTAAACATTTTTGCATTCAATTATGATGACACTTAAATCCAACCATTTACAAACTACCATACTGTCAATTATTTTAGTATTATTCGCAGCAGCATCATTAAATGGGCAGGCGTACAAAAAACAAGAATTAAAAGATTCTTTGGCTCAAAGACCTTATTTTTCTATACATAAAGACAATTATTTTATAACAGGTGTTCCTACAAATAAAACGATTGGTAGATCTACTGCAGATGCAAAATACCAAGTGAGTTTTAAACAGATTCTTACGCGAAGCAGATTGCCATTAGATACTTATTTATACATGACATATACCCAAAAATCTTTTTGGAACATCTACGAAGAATCATTCCCTTTTAATGATATTAATTTTAATCCATCCATAGCTGTAGGTAAAGTGTTTTATGATAAAGAAGACCGATTAAAAGGTTTAGGTTCTGTATCTTTTGAGCATGAGTCTAATGGAAGAGACAGTATCGCTTCTAGAAGTTGGAATAGAATAAGTTTAGAATATACCACCACAGTTTATAAAAATACCATTGCTAGCTTTAAGGCATGGATCCCCTTTGGATATAAGGAAGGTAATCCAGATCTTTTAGAATATGTAGGTTTGGGTCAGGTTAATGTATCACACACTTTTAAACCAGATAAATTAATTTTTGATTTACGATTACGAAAAGGTCTTAATCTTGATGGTAAAGGATCTGCTAGAGCGCGTATCTATTTTAATCCTTTTGATAATAACATATCTAACCAATATCTAATGTTGGAGTGGTATGTTGGACAAGCAGAAGGGTTACTTAATTATGAGCAATCTCAAAGTATGATACGTATAGGTTATGTTATAAGAACTAATGAATTTAAATGGTTTAGAGGTAAGAATCAATAATAACAGAAATGTATTTTATCTTTAGTTGAAGGTTAATTTCCTTTTAATCTCAACCATAAATCACCGATTAACTTTTTACCATCGCGTTGTGTCTTTTCTTGTTCTATAAAGTTTACGTTTCCGTTGGCATCAATGTCAATTAAGTATTTAAACACGAAGTTTTGAGACTGAGGTTCCATGCTCAATACTCCAAAACGCAAATCATTATAATATAATTTATTGTCAGATTTTGTAATGGTATACCAGCCTTCAGAAATTGCTATCATTCGTTTTACCTTTTCATTATTAATAAGATCTCCTAATAATTCATGATGTTTAGGGTAGGTTTCGAAGGTGATGGGTTGCGTATCAAAAAACGAATATGTGCCTAGTAAATACGTGTCTTCTGTTTCTATATTCGCATTCCATAAAATAGTATTTAGAGCAGATGGTCTCGTGTCTATTTGCTTGTAATTTATATTTTGTACTACTAATTCGTTTTCAAATTGTGTTAAGGCTAAATCCTTTAAAACAAAGGTGAGAGCTAAATACGCTGTACTTAATGTTAGTCCAATACCATTATACAAGCGTCGTTTTTCTGAAGTTCGCTTTTGAAACATGGTAAGAATTAAAAACACCAAGAAGGGTAATGTATATAGCGGATCAATAACAAAAATGGTTTTAAAGGCTAATCTTAAATCTAGTGGCCAAAAGAATTGTGTTCCCCATGTGGTATGTGCATCTAGCATTGGGTGTGTTATTAAGGTCCAAAAAAACAACCATGACCAACCTTTAAAATCTTTATATTTTTCGTAACGTGAAACGATCCAACCAAAAATTGGAGCAAAAATCACTGAAAACAGAATAGAGTGTGTAAATCCACGATGAATAGCCAAAGCAGAAACTGTATCTGTAAAGTATGACGCAACAACATCTAAGTCTGGAATTGTGCCAGCTATAGCGCCATACAACATAGCCTTGTTACCTACTTTTTTTCCTAAAACAGCTTCGCCTATCGCAGCGCCTAAAACAATTTGTGTGAGTGAATCCATAATATGCAGCAAAAATAAGGCTTCATAGATTAATTCACTCAAATGAAAATATTAAAGTATTTATTTTTTATTGAGAATGTTAGTTTTACATTATCAGCATGTTATGTGGTGTTTTAGAAGGAATTATTTGTTGTTTGTGAAATTTTTAACCGCTAAACTTAGATATTCGTTATTTGTAGAATAAAAGCTAATGATGTTATTTTTTTTAATAGACTTGTAGTGCGCTTAGTAATTTAAATAGAAGTAGTTGATTTTGTTTCATTCAACGATTTGGTTTTTAGTGACTTAGTGATTTGTGGTTTCCATTTTATAACACATTAGATTCGATAGAAACATAATTTTAAATCAAATAATAATCTATCAAATTAAGTTGTAAAATTTCATATTAAAAGAACATGTTTTTTAATTTAAAGGGATGAAAGAGTTTATAAAAAATTACGAAATTTGGATATTTTTAGTGCTTGGACCATTCTCCAACCTCTTTTTCGTTAAAGCTAGAATAGAAGGTCTCATTTCTAGTTCTGTATATAACACGGGTCGATTTTGTATTCTATTGTTTATATTAATTTGCATATTAAAATATACGAGAGGCAATAAGGGAATAAAAGATTTATTTAAACCTATGCTCAATTGGAAAGTTCATCCAAAATGGTATCTGTTGTGTTTCGTTTTTCCAACAACAATTGCTTTGATTACATTGGTGTTAAAAGCATTTTACAACGACGTTGAATATTCTACATTTATTGTTTTTAGTAAGACTAGCTTAAGAGGCTATGTTGCTAATTTAGTATGGGCTTTCCTAGGAGAGGTTGTTTGGGTTAGTTATTGTATTCGTGAATTATCAAAAATCGTAAAACCTTTCTATGCCAGTCAGATTATTGCTGTTTTTTGGACTTTATGGTTTATACCTATAATTCTCCTTGGAGAGGGGATTTATCCGGAAATTCCAATTTTGCCTGCATTAATATTTTTTATGGGAATAGCAGGAATGTGTGCTTTTGTTTATAAGCATACTAAAAGCGGTATCTGCGTACTTTTTTTGCAATCTATGGTGAATTTAACCGCAATATCATTACCAATGATGCCAACTTATGGAGGCGCTCCAACATACACAGCCTTTGCTACCCTCTATTTTTTAACGATGTTAGGAATCTGGGGTTTAGAATATATAGTGGTAAAAAATAAGAATCAAGGACAAGAATTAAGAATTAATTCAGAAGTTGAACTCTGAAAAAAAAATAATATCCATGAGTATTACATCTAAATTGATAGGGAGAACAGCGAATGTCTTAGGTAATGTACTTATAATTCTAAGACCAAAAATAGCGCATCAATTATCAGAAAACAGAATAGCGCTAATACACAAGAATAAAAATAATTTAAGTTTACAAGAAAAACTGATACGCTACGCACTTATACAAAAACTTGAAAAAACACAAGACCATAATAAAATTGCTGAGTTAAATCGAGATTATTGGGCGCATAAATCAACAGAAATTATAAAAGAACTAGAAGATGGCTTTAAAACCGATTTTTTACCTAATTGTACGTTTATTTTTGATTTATTAAAAAAAGAAATATCAAATCACCCGGATCAATTTAAAGTACTTGTGGAAATTGGCACGGGTAACGGAGATGTATTAAATTATCTCAGTTCAGAATTCCCGGAAATTAATAGCTTCATAGGTATAGACTTAAGTGTTGAGCAAACAGAAATAAATCGTCAAAAATATACTGCCAATAAAAAGTTAGATTTTGTCTCTGCAGATGCAGTAGACTGGGTTAAAGAACATGGTGTTAGCAATACTATATTTGTGACGTCTAGAGGGGTTTTAGAATATTTTGAACAGCAACAATTACAAGAATTTTTAAAGAAAATAAACCAATTAGGTAAAACAATCTTTGTTGCTATAGAGCCTAATGGTGAAAACCATAATTTAGAAACAACTCATGATTCTCAGATTTATGGGTTGGAGCCTTCATTTTCTCATAACTATCCTTATCTTTTTGAAAAAGCAGGTTTTAATTTATGGCACTTTTCACAAAAACCTTGGTTTGAAGCAACTAATATTCAGACGTTTATAGGTGCTAAAAACTGAAATTTATTATAAATTTTAAGATTATTGTATTTTTATATGTAGTCTAATTGGTTTATGGCCTTCAAGTTATCGATTTTTTAGGGTTTGTAAAGAAATAATGAAATATTAAATAATTCTTCTATTATATTTAGACTTTAATTTAATATTTCGTGTTTATTTGACTAATAAAAATCTTTAAATTTAAATGAAAACGCTCCAAAACAACTTATAAGACCAACATTTTATATTAAACAAAAAACAAATACTTTATTTTAAAAAAACTCTTAATAATCTTGTGAAAAAAATTGATTAAAATTAAATCCGAAAAAAAATAGGTATAGAATTTATAAACCAGAAATTTATATTTCGAAATTTTTAGTTAAACCCAAGCATACAAGTTTAAGAGATTACTCCCTAATTTTCTCATAATTCCCTAAAGGCCTTTTTAGGATTAAGCATTTTGCTTTTGGCATCTCTGTTAAAAGACAGAGGATATGCCAAATAGTATTTAAACCTTTATTAGGGCAAAAAAATATTAACCATGTAATCGAGATACATTAAAGTAAAGTCTCAGTATGCCTCCTAAAACAGTGCGTAAAAGTAAAGAAACCCACATTTGGAGGTTAAAAAGAATATAAGGATAGTAAACTATTCATACCTAATAATTGAAAAATGAAGACTACCACATACGATGCTTTTAATAAAATGACCATTTTAGAAAAAGAAAAAGTCGCAAATTTTATCTTTACGCATTTAGAAAAATACGGGGATCCTATAAGTGCCATAAAGAAAGCTATAGACTATGCTGTAAAAGATCGTCCAAGTTTAGGTGGTCATGTATTTATAATGGAAGAAGAGGATAAAATTGTTGGTGCCGTTGTTATTAATAAAACAGGAATGGATGAGTATATACCAGAGAATATTTTGGTTTACATTGCGACTCATAAAAATCACAGGAGAAAAGGCTTCGGAAAAAAATTAATGGAGTATGCTATTAGTAATTGTGAAGGCAGTATCGCATTACACTGTGAAAAAGATAATCCAGCAAAAATGCTTTACGAAAAGTTGGGCTTTACCAATAAGTATTTAGAAATGCGACTAGAAAAATAAAGCGACTTAAAATTACGATCTAAGGAGCTAGTTTAATTGATGTTTTTAGTGCTTTTATAATTTTTAAATCTACTGAAAAGAAACAAATTGCAATGGCAGAGTTAATTATACATTCAGAAAAGATAAAAGAAAATCTTAAGTATTTAAGTCATTATTTTGAAACTCATAACATCGCGTGGAGTTTAATTACTAAATTATTTTCTGGAGACAAAACTTTTCTTAAAACCATATTAACAGAAGATATTATAGAAAAGATTCCTTCGGTTGGAGATTCTAGATTGATGAGTTTACGAAACATTAGAGAGGTATATCCTAATGTAAAAACAATTTACATCAACCCCTCTGTAGCAGAACATGCCGATGATGTGGTAACCTATGCAGATATTTCTTTAAACACATCCATTACTACAATTGAAGCTTTAAATGTGGCTGCGAAGAAAAAAAATGTCATCCATAAAATCATTATTATGGTAGAACTAGGTGACCTACGAGAAGGCATAAATAATGAAGATATCTTAGCGTTTTATAAAAGTGTTTTTAACCTCTCTCATATCGAAGTTTTGGGTATTGGCTCAAATTTAGGGTGTTTGTTTGGAGTAGAACCAACACCTGAAAACCTGATGCAATTGTCGCTTAGTAAAGCCCTTATCTCGGAAAAGTTTAAAACAGACTTAAAATTTTTATCAGGTGGCACATCCATTACACTTCCTCTCATAGAAAATAATTTAATGCCAAAAGAGATCAATCACTTTAGAGTAGGTGAAGCGGCTTTTTTAGGTATTTGTCCTTTAGATGGCAAACAATTTAAAGAGCTAAATACAGATACGTTTGAGTTGCATGCAAATATTATAGAACTTCAAGTAAAGAATGTAGTGCCTGGCGGAATTATAAGTGCTGCTCATTCAATTGACACAATTCATAATAACGAAAAAAATAATAGTGTTAGATCTTACAAAGCTATTTTAGATTTCGGATTATTAGATGTGAGTAAAAGTGATATTGAAGCTGAAAATAGTTTTCTATATGTAGGAGCAACTTCAGATATGTTTGTTATTGATTTAGGTGAAAACAAAGAAAAATATAAGCTTGGTGATAAAATAAAATTTAAACTCAACTATATGGCGGTTGTTAGGTTGCTGAATTCTAAATTTATAGATAAGGTTTATGTCTAAGTTGTTTTATAAAACCAAGGCAGATTTTAATTAATAAGGCAATCAGTTTATTAGTTATAAGAGTTTAGAGTATTACGCTATTAACTGCTGATTATGTTTATGTTATAGTCAATTTTTTAGAATTATTTTGGTTTAATTTTATAGGAATTAAAAGCAGTTGTTATTAATCCGAAAAAAGTGTTGTACGACTAAAAATTTTTAGCTAACTGAAAATTAGTATTAGCTTAGCCATTCCCTAATTAAGCCCTCTATTTTAATTATAATTGATATTAAAAAGTTAAACCAATAGCTGTTTAAGTCTATAAAAGATAGAATTTTATATTATGGAATTAAGGAAAGAAGAGATAATTGCATCAATAAGGAAGTTTAATAATACCTCCTCTGAATTCCCTAGTAATAAAACAATTGCAGACTTGTTTATTGAGCAAGCGCAATCCACTCCGGATAATTTTGCCGTTATATATGGAAATGAGAAATTAAGTTTTAAAGAGCTTGATGCTATTTCTAACCAATTTGCCAACTTTTTAATAGCTAATCATAATATAAATCTAACAGACTTTGTTGGTTTAATGATTGAGCGAAGTGAGTGGATTATAATAAGCATCATTAGCATACTTAAAGCAGGTGCAACCTATGTGCCTATAGATATTGATTCTCCGCAAGTAAGAAAAGAATTTATTGTAAACGATTGTAAATGTAAATTCACAATTGATGCTGCTGTTATTAAAGATTTTATCAATTCACGAAAAGAATATAGTGATAAGCCGCTCACAAATATAGATTCAAAATCTAGTGATTTGGCTTATGTCATGTACACTTCTGGTACCACAGGGAATCCAAAAGGCGTAATGATTAAAAACATATCGGTTGTTAGTCTTATTCTTGGTGAAACTCAAAATTATGGTTTAGATAGTACAGATAAAATATTACAATTTTCTAACTATTTTTTTGATGCCTCAATAGAGCAAATATTTTTAGCCTTATTTAATGGTGCCACAACGGTAATTGTAGATAAGCAAACCATAAAAGATCATGCCATTGCAGAGTTTATAAAGAAACATTCCATAACACATTTAAATAGCACTCCAAGTTATCTCGAAACCATTGAAGGTTTATCTGAAATAAAATCACTCAGAAGAATTGTAGCAGGTGGTGAAACATGCTCACTAACATTAGCTCAAAAATTAAGCACGATATGTGATTTCTATAATGCCTATGGTCTAACAGAAACGACTGTAACTTCGATGTTATATAAATATTCTTCAGAAGATGATCATGATACGGTACTAACAATAGGAAAGCCTATACAAAATACAAAAGTTTATATTTTATCTAAAGATATGGAGATACTGCCTGTAGGAACTGCAGGTGATATGTACATGTCAGGTGTTGGTTTGGCTAAAGGTTATTTAAACTTACCAGAACTCACTACCAAAAGCTTTATTGAAAACCCATTTGAGCAGAATAGCCTAATGTATAAAACAGGAGATTTGGCAAAATGGCTTCCTGGTGGAAACATAGAATTTATTGGAAGAAAAGACGACCAAGTAAAAATTAGTGGTTATCGCTTAGAACTTGGAGAAGTTGAAGCGGCTATTAATACTCTTCCAAATATTAAACGTGCTACTGTTATTTCTAGTAATCACACAGGAGAAGCAAGATTAGTAGCGTATATAGAATCTGAGAATAACACAAAAGATTCTAATAATGTACGTCATCAACTTTCCGAAATTCTTCCGGAATATATGATTCCGTCACTTATTATGTGGTTGGACCATTTTCCTATGACCACAAATGGTAAAGTAGATAAAAAGAATCTGCCAGTTCCAGAATATCAAAGAGCTCTTAATGCACCACTTTTAAGAAAACCGAAAACTAAAATAGAGAAAGCTATTACAAAAATTTGGAGTAAAGCTTTGCATATACCTCAAATTGGTATCGATGATAACTTTTTTGAAATGGGAGGTAATTCACTCTTAACTCAAAAAGTAGCTGTTTTAATAGCCGAAAACCTGAACGTAAAAATACCAGTAACAAAGATTTATCAATATCCTACAATTTCTGGATTAGCTCAGTTTTTAGAACTCGACCAAAATAAATCTACATTTGCCCATTCAAAGCGGAAAAATAAGCGGCAATCCAATAGTGACATAGCTATTATTGGAATGGCAGGACGTTTTCCTGGTGCTTCTTCAATTAACGAGTTATGGGAGGTTCTAAGCGAAGGAAAAGAAACGATTTCATTTTTTACACCAGAAGAATTAGATAAAAGCCTACCAGAAGAATTACGTAATAACCCATTGTATGTTGGAGCAAGAGGTATTGTGCCTTCAGCAAAAACATTCGATGCTAAGTTTTTTGGACTCAACCCAAAACTTGCATCTGCTATGGATCCTCAGCAACGATTATTTCTAGAGATATCTTGGGAGGCATTAGAACAGTCTGGATATTTGCCAAATCTTTACGACGGTAAAATTGGTGTATTTGCAGGCGTTTATATTAATACGTATTTCCTTAATAATGTATTTCCTAACAAAGAATTGATGAGTCAAATCGGGGAAGTACAAGCCAATACAACTAATGATAAAGACTACATTGCAACACGTACAGCATATCATTTAAATTTAAAAGGACCTGCTGTAAGTGTACATTCAGCATGTTCAACTTCTTCACTAGCAATGGCTCAAGCCGTTGAGTCTATTCGTAATGGGCAATGCGATGTTGCTTTAGCAGGAGGCTCTAGTGTAACGTCACCAATGTATAGCGGTCATTTATATCAAGAAGGCTCGATGTTAAGTTCTAATGGTCAGTGTCGGTCTTTTGATGCCAATGGTACAGGAACTATGTTTTGTGATGGTGCTGGAGTTGTACTTCTTAAAAGTTTAGAAGATGCAAAACGGGATGGTGACATAATTCATGGAGTTATAAAAGGAATAGGTGTTAATAATGATGGAAGTGATAAAGGGAGTTTTACAGCACCAAGTGTAGAAGGGCAAGCAGGAGCCATAAACAGTGCGCTATTAGATGCTGATGTTAAACCTTCTCAAGTCAGTTATATAGAAGCCCATGGAACCGCGACTCCTTTAGGTGATCCCATTGAGGTAGAAGGGCTTTGTTTGGCTTTTGGAGAACAAGAATCTAATGGCTATTGTGCCATAGGTTCTATTAAAAGTAATATTGGTCACCTTACTGCAGCAGCAGGAGTTGCTGGATTAATTAAGACGACTTTAGCAATGAAGCATCGTCAAATTCCTGCTTCTTTAGGATTTGAAAAACCTAATCCCTCTATTGATTTTGAAAACAGTCCATTTTTTGTAAATAATAAATTAAGAGCCTGGGAATCTGAATCTCCGCGAATTGCTGGAGTCAGCTCTTTTGGTGTTGGTGGTACCAACGTACATATTGTTTTAGAAGAATATATAGCCGAAGAGAAAATAACAGATTCGGGTAGACCGTTGCAATTACTAACGTGGTCAGCTAAATCAGAAAATAGTCAAGATGGATATCAAAAGGCATTAGGTGATTATGTGAAAACGAATCCAGAAATAGCACTTGCTGATATAGCATATTCTTTAAATGAAACAAGAGATGTCTTTCAACATCGCAGTTTTGCTATAGCAGGTAATGATGCTATTGAAGCTAGTAATTTGTTGAGTTCCGAGGATTCTAAAGCGATAAAAAGCAACACACTAAAGGTTATTCCTAGCGAAGTAGCATTTTTATTCCCTGGACAAGGTTCACAATATCTCCAAATGGGAAAAGCCCTTTATAACGGTGAAACTGTTTTTAGAGATGCTGTAGATGATTGTGCAGAATTGCTAAAAGCCGATTTAAAATTAGACATAAGGAAAATTATATATCCAGAACTAAACAGTAATGATGCTGAGTTACAATTAAAAGATACCAAGTTTACGCAGCCTGCATTATTTGTTGTAGAATACGCACTTTCTCAACTTTGGATGAGTTGGGGAATTAAACCGACATTACTTTGTGGACACAGTATAGGTGAATTTGTTGCAGCACATTTAGCAGGTGTTTTTACATTAGAAGATGCGTTGCATTTAATAACCGTTCGTGGGAAACTTGTTAGTGAGTTACCCGGAGGAAGTATGTTATCGGTACGTACAAATATTGAAAACCTTGAAGGATTAATACCAAAAACATTATCTATTGCAGCTATAAATTCTGATAGGTTGATTGTGCTTTCAGGTCCAGATAAAGATGTTGAAGATTTTGCAAATATCTTAAATGATAAAGGGATTGCAAATATGCTTTTATCAACAAGTCATGCTTTTCACTCTACCATGATGGATCCTGTTTTGGGAGCTTTTGAAGATGAGGTGAAAAAAGTAACTTTAAATGTCCCTCGCTTACCAATAGTTTCAACCGTAACTGGAGATTGGCTTACAGATGCAGAAGCCAAAAGTACGAGCTATTGGACCAACCATTTAAGAGCAGCGGTAAACTTTTCTGGAGCCATGGAAACGGTTTTAGGATTAGAAGATCCAGTGCTATTAGAGACAGGTCCTGGCAGAGCCCTTACAACGTTATCAATGCAAAAGAAAGGCTTAAAATCAGTAGCATCTATAGCCAGTTTATCTATTCCTAAGGAGAGAGAAAATGCTTACCATACCGTATTATCTGCGTTAGGAGATTTATGGTTAAATGGTATAGAGCCCAATTGGAAATCTTTTTATGAAGGTCAGCGTAGACAGAAAGTTGAGTTACCATCTTATGTGTTTGATAGAAAACCTTGTTGGCTAGATCCTCCACGTATTGAAACAACGATAAATACTTTAGTAGATGCTGATTTAGTAAGAGGTAAAGTTGAAGAAAATATCACTATTGACACCGCGTCTAATATAAATACTCAGATCATGAGAAAGTCTATACTTCTTAAAAAAATAGCCGATATAATCGAAGATAATTCTGGATTGGAAATTGATGCCAATGAATCAGATCAAAGTTTTTTAGAGCTAGGACTAGATTCACTTGTTCTAACGCAAATGGCTATTACGTGTAAAAATGAATTTAATGTTCCTGTAACTTTTAGACAACTTAATGATCAGTTTGGGACTCCAAATTTATTAGCAGAACATTTAGATCAGATATTGCCTGCAGAAGCTTACGCTCCAGAAGTCACTGTTAACCCTGTGGCTACAGCACCTGTGCAGCAAACAGCAGCGAACCCTATTCAAAATTCATATGCTGTACCACAAGCAGGACAAAACCCAGCGCTAAATCTTATAGCTCAACAATTACAACTTCTAGGGCAACAACTTCAATTATTGCAAGGGAATGAAATTAATATGGAGCCAAGTGCACCAGTTGTTTCAAATGTACCAAGTACACCTCATATTAAGACTCAGAGTAGAGCCAATTCTGTTTCTCCATTACTTTCAACAAACGATAGTAGAACCGAAGAAGAAAAGAAAGAACACCAAAAACCTTTTGGTGCCTCTCCCAAAATTGATAAATTATCTACAGGGTTAAGTAGCGATCAAAATTTGTTTTTAAAGAACTTAATAACAAGTTATAATGCTAAAACAGCTAAGAGCAAAGCTTATGCACAACAGCATCGTCCAAAAATGGCAGATCCTAGAGTCGTTTCTGGTTTTAAGCCTTTGACGAAAGAACTTGTATATCCTTTGGTTATTGAGAAATCTTCAGGTAATAAACTTTGGGATTTGGATGGTAATGAATACATGGATATTCTAAACGGATTTGGTGCCTGTTTATTTGGTCATCAACCCGACTTTATAAAAGAAGCATTGCACCACCAAATAGAACAAGGTTTTGAAGTCGGTCCACAACATCCATTAGCAGGTGAGGTTTGTGAAATGCTTTGTGAGTTTACAGGTCTAGATCGTGCTGCATTGTGTAATACGGGTTCGGAAGCTGTGTTAGGTGCCATGCGTATTGCAAGAACAGTTACAGGACGTTCACTTATTGTCGCTTTTTCACGTTCTTATCATGGTATTAATGATGAGGTTATTGTTAGAGGATCAAAAAAATTAAGAACATTTCCTGCAGCTCCGGGTATTCTTCCAGAGGCCGTTCAGAACATGTTAATTTTAGACTATGGTACTGAAGAAAGTTTAGCTATTATTAAAGAGCTCGCACACGAAATCGCAGCGGTATTAGTAGAACCCGTGCAGAGTCGCCGACCAGAATTTCAACCTATCGAATTTTTAAAAGAAGTAAGAGAAATTACTAAAGCTTCTGAATCAGTACTTATTTTCGATGAAATTATTACAGGATTTAGAATGCATCTTGGAGGTGCTCAAGCTTTGTTTGGCATAAAGGCAGATGTTGCAACTTACGGAAAAGTTATTGGTGGTGGTATGTCTATCGGAGCTATTCTTGGCGAAAGAAAGTTTATGGATGCCCTTGATGGTGGCTTTTGGCAATATGGAGACGATTCTTTCCCGGAAGTAGGCGTTACTTATTTTGCAGGGACATTTGTACGTCACCCTTTAGCATTAGCAGCAGCAAGAGCCTCGTTAAATCATTTTAAAAATAAAGGAGCAGCACTTCAAGATGGTTTAGCATCATTAACAGAGCGTTTAGCGACCGAGCTTAATGCATATTTTAAAAATAATAGCCTTCCTATTCAGATAACGTATTATCGTTCGTTATGGAGAACAACATTTTTAGAAGAAATTCCGTATTCTGAATTATTCTTTGTCTTAATGAGAGAGAAAGGATTTCATATTTGGGATGGTTTTCCGTGCTATATGACTGAAGCGTTTACAGACGATGATATTGATTATTTAATTAAGAATTTTGTTAAGAGTATAGAAGAATTGGCAGCGGTCGGGATCTTTAGCTCAGTACCAAATACAAATGCTTATGAAGCTATTAAAACGGTATCGACTAAAGAATTAAATACACCACCAGTTCCCAATGCACGTTTAGGTCTCGATGATGAAGGTAATCCAGCATGGTTTGTTAATGATGAGAAAAAGAAAGGTGAATTCCTTCGAATAGATTTATAAGAAATAAAATTTAAATTACTTTAAGTAACATGATCCAACCCGTTTTATAAAAATGATTTTACAACCAACCGAAACAAGTAAAAAAGTACCTTTCAATCCTTTTGATGGACCAAAAATTGAAAAGGTAATTTTCTGTACACAGTCACAAGCAGAAATCTGGATTGGTTGTAAATTAGGAGGTGAGGATGCTAATCGATCTTATAACGAGTCTGTTTCTTTGGTATTAAAAGGTGATTTGGATAAAACAGCATTGGAAGATGCTATAAAACAACTCGTAAAAAGACATGAGTCCTTACGTGCTATCTTTAGTACAGATGGACGCTTTATGAGTATACTTGAGGAGGTACCTATTCCTTTAGATTATACTAATATTTCTCAACTTACAGATTTAGAAAAAAAGCATGAAATTGCACAGTACATTTTAGCAGATGCTAATATGACTTTTGATTTGCTTAAAGGCCCATTATTAAAAACAGGATTAATAAGAATTAGTGAAACGGAGCATCAATTGGTACTTACAGCACATCATATTATATGTGATGGTTGGTCTACAGGTATAATGATGGAAGAACTTGGGGCATTGTACTCTTCAAAAGTTTCTAAAGAAAATATTGATATTCCTAAACCGATAACCTATAGTGATTATGCCGACGAACATCAGGCATTTTTAACTAGTGAAGAATTTCGGAAAACAGAAAATTTCTGGATAAGTCAGTATCAATCTAATGTACCGCAATTAGATTTGCCAACAGATTTTCCAAGACCAAAATTAAGAAGCTATAAAAGTGACCGTCTTGATTTTCCTGTAAATAGTGATTTATTAGCTAAATTTAAGAAAATAGGCATACGTGCTGGTTGTAGTTTTGTAACATCATTAATGACTGCATTTGAGGTTTTTTTATGCAAGCAAACAGGTCAGAATGATATAGTTTTAGGTTTGCCTGCTGCCGGACAAGCCATTACGGGAAAAACACAATTAGTTGGTCATTGTGTTAACCTATTACCATTACGAAGTAAAATAGACTTAGATAAGACCTTTAGTGAGTATTTAAAAGTCCGTAAACTGTCGTTATTTGATGCTTTTGATCATCAACAACTTAGCTTTGGTCAGTTACTTCAAAAACTAGCAATTGCTAGAGATCCATCTCGTGTTCCTTTAGTTCCTGTTGTTTTTAATATTGATATGGGAATGAGTAATCTCGTTTCATTTAAAGACTTGTCTTTTAAATTGAGATGTAATCCCAGAACTTATGAGACTTTTGAAATATTTTTAAACGCAAGTGGTTCTGAAGATGATTTTATATTAGAGTGGCAGTATAATTCTTTATTATTTAAGCCCGAAACGATAAAACAAATGATGACTTCTTTTGAAGAGGTTTTGGATATTATCGTAAATGATTCAAGTGCTACTATTGGTGAGATTGTAAAGGTAGATGCTTCTGACTATGCAGAGTTAAATAATAATGATGCATCTTATCCGCAATTGCCATTGCATGAATTATTAATTAAACAAGCACAAAACACCCCTTTAAAACAGGCATTAAAATTTGGTGATTCAGAAATTACTTATGGTGATTTAGAAAAACAAGTGCACCAAGTTGCACATTATTTAAAAATGCAAGGAGTAGAAAAGGGAGATTGTGTTGCAGTTCTATTACCACGTTCTATTGAATTAATTATAACATTAATTGCCATTATGGAATGCGGTGCGGCTTATCTGCCATTGGATCCAAACTACCCAAGCAAAAGGTTGGAGTTTATGTTAGAGGATTCTGAAGCTAAATATATAATTACAACAGAAACATTTTCTTTACCAATACAATTAGACACCAAACGCATATATCTAAAGGATATATTTTCCGATTTATCTAAGCTTCCTAGTACTCCATTAACTGAAAAAATAGACAACAATCAAATCGTTTATTTACTTTATACTTCAGGTTCAACAGGTAAGCCTAAAGGGGTAACAATAACGCATAAAAACTTGGTGAATCTGTTATACAGTGTATTAGATAAACCAGGTATAGAAGAGACAGACGTGCTCATTTCTATTACCACAGTTTCCTTTGATATCGCAATGGTTGAGTTGTTTGCTCCGCTCTTAAAAGGAGCTAAATTGGTGCTAACCAAAGAAGAAACAGCTAAGGATACCAATTTATTATTAAATGTCATTAAAAATGAGGCTATAACCGTCATGCAAGCAACACCAGCAACATGGCAGATGCTCCTCTATTCTGGTTGGGATGAACCCTTACCAATTAAGGCGATATCTACAGGAGAAGCGTTACCAATGGCATTGGCAAAACAACTGTTAAGCAGGGTCAGTGAGCTTTGGAACATGTATGGGCCAACAGAAACGACTATATGGTCTGCAATGAAACAAATTTCCAAAGAAGATGATTTTGTTACTATAGGACGTCCAATGGCCAATACACAACTTTATATTGTAAATGAGGAACATAGATTAGTTAAACCGGGTTCTGTTGGAGAGTTATGCATTGGAGGCGATGGTGTTGCAAAAGGGTATTGGAAACGAGAAGATTTAACCACAGAAAAATTTATAACCAATCAGTTTGAAACAGATTCAAATACTGTAATATATAGAACTGGAGATCTTGCGAAACTTTTGCCATCGGGAGATGTGCAATGTTTAGGGCGTATTGATCATCAAGTTAAAATTAGAGGACATCGTATTGAGCTTGGAGAAATAGAAGAAGCTATTAATACTTTAGACAAAGTTAAAGCTTCAGTAGTATTGGTAAATGAAGAACAACTTGAAGCTTATGTGATATTAAATCAAAATGAAGAGGTATCTAATGATATTATTGATAATTGGAAAAATCTTTTAAGAGAAGAGCTTCCAAAGTATATGGTTCCTTTAGATTTTCATTTTGTAAAAGATTTTCCACTTACGTTAAATGGTAAAATAGATCGAAATGCCTTAAAAAATAAAGTTTCTAAAACCAAGACTTCAGTGGAGTATACAGCTCCTAGAAACGAAAATGAAAAAATTGTAGCAACTATTTGGGAAGACTGTTTAAAATTAACGAACATTGATATATTCAGTGACTTTTTTGAAATAGGTGGTCATTCACTTATTGCTGTTAAGGTAATGTCGGTTTTAGAAGAGAAATTAGACAAACGTTTTCCATTGTCGGCACTAATTACGCATCCTACAATAGAAGAATTAGCAAAATACATTACAAAAGATAAAGAGTCAGTATCTTGGAATTGTTTAGTACCTATAAAACCTAATGGTACAAAAACACCACTTTATATGATTCATGGAGCAGAGCATAATGTATTATTTGTTAATACTATTGCAAAGCATGTAGATCCTAATCAACCTGTTTATGGTCTGCAAGCCAAAGGGCTCAACGGAGAAGACACACCATTTGATACTATTGAGGATACTGCTGCTCATTATATTTCAGAAATAAAAAAAACAAACCCTAATGGTCCTTATAATATTGGTGGTTATTCTTTTGGTGGTATTGTAGCTTTTGAAATGGCTAAACAATTAAAAGCTCAGAACAACCTAGTAAATCCAATAATTTTATTGGATAGTTATGTGTTTCCAAACTATTACTGCGAAAGCCCTATGAGCAAAAAATATGCACGCATTAAATATAAGATAGAAAAGATCATTTTTATGACTAGGAAGATGTTGAGTAGTAAAGCCAATTTTACGAGTAGAGTTAGCTTAGTTAAAAAATCAGTAAACAATTCCTATTTAAGATTAAAATTAGGTAAAGAAAAACAGCATAATTTATTACATAGTTGGCCGCTTCAATTAGACCAGATGCTCGCTGCAGCTATCAGTAAATATCACATAAAACCCTTAGACATAGAGGTTCATTTATTAAAAGTTGAGGAGGATGATATTTTTTATGCTCACGATCCTAAATTTTTAGGTTGGGATATATTAGCAAATAGAGGAATAAGTAGACACATCATACCAGGTAACCATTTAAATATGTTTTTAGATCCAAATGATAAAAAATTAGCTAATACCATTCAGACTATATTAGATCGTAGTGATGAGTAAATCTAGTTACAACGTTCGTTGTGGTCAATTAGATATAAAATCAAATTTAGTTTCTAAACACCCCAACTTAAAACTCTTTAGAATTAAATTGTCCGATTTCGTTCAGATGATTCCTAATTTGGTAGAATTTTTGTCTTCAGATGAGGTTGAACGAGCAGACCGATATCATTTCTTAAAAGACAAAAACCGATTTATAATTTGTAGAGGGTTATTAAGATTCTTGTTGTCTAATCAATTAGAAATAACACCTTCTAAAATTGAATTTAAAAAGGATAAGAATAAAAAACCTTATTTATCACACCAAAAACCTATTCATTTTAACGTATCCCATTCAGAGAATTATGCATTAATTGCTATTGGTGATGTGTCCGTAGGAGTAGACGTTGAATATGTGAGTAAGGATTTCGATTTTACAGATATTTTAAATCATGTTTTTAGTGATAGCGAAAAATATACCATTAAAAACTCTTCGAATAAAAGAAGGACTTTTTATAATCTTTGGACTCGTAAAGAAGCCTTTGTTAAAGCTACAGGTAAAGGGATTTCGGATTGTTTTGCTCAAATTCCCTCTTTAGACGACTACCATTTAATATCTCAAGAGTTGTTAGGCGATTATCAAAAAATAGATGTTTCTGGTTTTGATTTAGATGAAGACTACGTCGCAGCTTTGGCTTTTGATGCTGAACGTTTAACTCCCGATCATATTTCTATCTACAGTTTACCAACAACTTATGATGAATTATTACAGTTTCAGACCTCTTAAGTAAAGCCTAAAAGCCATTAATGAACCTTTGTAAGGTCTTTTTTTTTGGAATTTCGTTTTTGAAACATTGTCTAAACTAAGAGCACCAAAATGGCAGAGTATAAAAGAATCTTGTTATCTACTTTTTTATATAAAAAACTTGTTCAACGACTTCACTTATAGTAATTTGTGTGAGTGAATCTATATTTGTTGTAAACATACATTCTAAATAACATTCTATCTTTTGAGTGTAACATTAGTTACGAAGTAAAAAATAAATCTATTGTATTTTTATTCAAATATATTTCAGATGAAAAATAGCATAGGATTACTCGTTTTATTGATCACTTTAGTAAGCTGCAATTCTGGTAAAAAGAATAATGATACTTATGGTAGTGTTGATAAATCAAGTGAAACAGAGCATTCTGGTAAAAAGTTAATGGAGGCTAATTGTTACGTGTGTCATAATCCTACTGCAACTGAAGCCGATAGAATTGGTCCTCCAATGATTGCCATTAAAAAGCATTATATTGATAGTGAGATAAGTAAAGAAGATTTTATTGCTTCAATGCAAGCTTGGATTAAAAACCCAAATGCCAAAGATGCTAAATTGTATGGAGCTGTAAAACGATTTGGTGTGATGCCTAAACAAGCATTTGCAGAGAAAACTATAGAACAGATTGCAGATTATATGTATGATTTTGAAATTGAGCAACCAGAATGGTTTGAAGATCACTTCAATGAAGAACGAGGTAAAGGCATGGGAAATGGTAAGGGTATGGGAAATGGTCAAGGTAAAAAGCATGGTATGCAACAAGCCCAAACTAATTTTGAAGACTTGTCTTATGGTGAGAGAGGTTTAAAATATGCTTTAACAACAAAAGCGGTTTTAGGTAAAAATTTAATGGGAACCATTCAGAAAAAGGGAGTGTTAGAAGCATTAGCTTTTTGTAATGTACAAGCATATCCTTTAACAGATAGTATGGCTGTTGCCCACAATGCTCAAATTAAACGAGTAACAGATAAACCAAGAAACCCAAATAATAAAGCTAATTCAGAAGAATTACAGTATATTAATACTTATAAAAAAATAGTTGCAAATAATGAAGAACCAAAACCAATAGTAAAAGAATTAGATACTAGTGTAATGGTTTATTATCCAATTACGACAAACACAATGTGTCTTCAATGCCACGGAAAACCTAATGAAACTTTAGAGAATACAACATTAACACGAATTAAGAGTCTATATCCATTAGATAAAGCGATAGGTTATGATGTTAATGAAGTTAGAGGTATTTGGAGTATTACTTTTAATAAATAAAATCAAGTCAGGTATGAGCAAATTTTTAGAAATAATAAATCAAGATAAACCCGTTTTAGTTGATTTTTTCGCAGATTGGTGTGGACCATGTAAAATGTTAGGACCAATTTTAAAACAAGTAAAGGACGAATTGGAGGATAAAGTTTCTATTATAAAAATTAATGTGGACAAAAATCAAGCTTTAGCTTCAAAATATCAAGTGCGTGGTGTTCCTACGATGTTGTTATTTAAAAATGGAAAACAGGTTTGGAGGCAATCTGGTGTGCTTCAGAAAAACGAAATTATTACTGTTATAAATTCAAATTAAAACCGAGATTAGAGTAAGTTATCATTTAACTGACAAATGTCATATTTGATTATAAATCCAAATATTATATTTACACTCTTAGAAACACTAACACTAAATATTATGATTTCACAGAGCATCGGATTATACAGCTGGAGTAACGGAGTAGTAATGATTGCTATTTTTGCTGTAGTATGTATTACATTGGTAGGTATATTAATTAATTTTTTAATGGGTGGTAAACCCAAAGAAGAATCTGATAATATTGATGCATCTAGCGGCTTTGAAGAAAAACAAGATAGCACTGAGAGTGCCAATTAAAAACTGATTATAAACAACAGAAAAGGGGATAGCTAATTATTAGTTATCCTTTTTTTTTTGAACTCGTTTAACGTTTTCTGTTTAAAAGGGAAGATTAAACGAGTTTATAATTTAATTAAAATTTTCGATTGTAAAACGACTGAAAAATTTCTACCAGGTTCTGTAATTGATGTGCTTCCAAAATTGGTTTGGTTTGTAAATGAAAAGTTGAGGCGATTATTATAAGCCTTATCTAATGTATAAATCTTTTATAATATTGAAGTTGTACTAAACGAACCAATGAGTTGCCGTTACTTTCATTAATTGGCATTTCCCATTACAATGCATTTCGGGTTTGTCTTTGTTCTCACATAGATTTTCTACAAATCCTATTGGATCTAATTCGTAATATGCATAAGTCAATGAAGCTTTTGTACTATTGAAAATAATCAATAATAAAAAGAATAGTACAAAAACGTATTGAAAAATCTTCATATATAAATATAGAATAGCTCTTTAATTTACAGACTGATCTTAATCATTGGCTTTAATTGGTATAAAAACTAATTTTAATGTCAAATATCAAAGTTCACGATAAAAAAGCCTTGAGAAGGTAACTTTAGTTACATAGTTAAAAACTATTACAATGTACATTTGTTATAAATTAATTAAATACTTTTAAAATTATGAATACTACAGAATCAATAAAAGAAGAGCAATCATTTGCAATGCCAAGAATTGGTGATAAAGCACCAGAATTTACAGCGGTAACAACACAAGGAGATATTAATTACCCGTCAGATTACAAAGGTAAATGGTCAATATTATTTAGTCATCCTGCAGATTTCACACCAGTTTGTACCTCTGAGTTTATGACTTTTGCGCATTTAGAAGAAAAATTTGCAAAAGCAAATTGTAGTCTTATTGGCTTATCTATTGATGGTCTTTACAGCCATATTGCTTGGTTAAGAACTATTAAGGACAAGATTGAGTTTAAAGGCATGAAAAACATAGAGGTTAAGTTTCCTCTAATTGAAGATATTTCTATGGACGTTGCCAAAAAATATGGAATGATTCAGCCAGGAGAAAGCAAAACACAAGCTGTTAGAGCGGTCTTTTTTGTAGACCCTAACGAAACCGTTAGAGCTATCATTTATTACCCATTAAGCTTAGGACGTAACTTCGATGAGTTATACAGAGCCTTAATCGCTATGCAAACTTCAGACAAATTTAATGTTGCAACACCTGCTGATTGGAATCCAGGTGACGATGTAATTGTATCGCCTGCAGGTTCTTGTGGTGTAGCAGAAGAACGTATGAGTTCTACAGAAGACTTAGATTGTAAAGATTGGTTCTTCTGTACTAAAAAGTTAGATAAAAATTTAGTTTTAAACGAGATCCTTGAAAAGTAAAATACAGATTAGGTTAGGGAAAAAGCCTCAATTTGAGGCTTTTTTTAAATTAAAGCATTTAGGATTTTTAGATACTTTAAGTTATATTTATATGAAACGATATTTTATAGAAATAGAACAATCATAATTAAAGAAAACGATTTAAAGTTGAAATTCTAAAGCATAAAAAAATAGAATTATTATGAAAGTTATACAATTTGAAGACAAACCATTAGCACATTATTCTTACGCAATTATTAGTGGTAATGAAATGGCCTTAGTGGATCCAGCGAGAGACCCTAAACCTTATTATCAATTGGCAGAAAAGCATAATGTAAAAATTAAAGCCGTTTTTGAAACTCATCCACATGCCGATTTTGTGAGCAGTCATTTACAGATACATAAAGAAACTGGTGCAACAATTTATGTGAGCAAATTAGTAGGCGCCAACTATCCTCACCAAGCTTTTGATGATGGTAATTCTATAACTATAGGAAAGTCGACGTTTTCTGCTATTAATTCACCTGGTCACTCACCAGATAGTATAACCATAATTGCAGTAGATGAAAATAATCATCATGCTATGTTTTCTGGAGATACCTTATTTATTGGTGATGTTGGACGACCAGATTTAAGAGAAAAAGCAGGTAACATGAAGGCAAAAAGAGAAGAATTAGCGGAAAGTATGTATCATACAATCCAAAATAAGTTTAATCATTTACCAGATACCACAATAGTTTATCCAGCTCATGGTGCAGGTTCATTGTGTGGTAAAAATATGAGTACCGATTCTCAAAGTACATTAGGTAGAGAAAGAAAAGAAAATTGGGCATTTAAAAAGCTATCAGAAGCACAATTTATTAACCATATTTTAAAAGATCAACCCTTTATTCCATCGTATTTTGGATTTAATGTAGATATAAATAAAAATGGTGCCGAAAACGTTCAAAGTAGTATTGCCAAACCAACATTTCAATTTAAAGTAGATAACTCTGATTTTGGAAACACTGTGGTTGTTGACGTAAGAAATAAAGACGATTTCAATAAAAATCATTTGCCTAATAGTATCAATATAATTGCAGAAACGGACGATGATAAATTTGAAACTTGGTTAGGTTCTATAGTAAAGCCAGAAGAATCTTTTTACTTGGTAATACAATCTATAGATAATCGCGAAACAATGTTAAAACGTGTTGCCAAAATCGGTTACGAAAAACAACTAAAAGGTTTGATAACGTTAGATGCAGTTACTTTTGAAAAATCGAAAGAACTTAATATAGGTGAATTCAAAAACCATTTAGATAAATATACCATAGTTGATATTAGAAATAAAAGTGAAGTAGAAGCAGGTCAGGTTTTTGATTCCGCGATTTCTATTCCTTTAAATGAATTACGAGATAGTAAAAATGAAATCCCAACAGATAAACCAATAGTAGTACATTGTGCAGGTGGTTACAGAAGTGCAGCAGGCCGAAGTATAATTTCTAATCTTATAGAAAAAATACCTGTTTATGATTTAGGAGATGATGTCACAAAATTTAAAAAACAATAAGAAGAACTTATAATTTGAATATATCAGGAAAACCAACTATAAAGGACTACACATTTGTAAGTATTCAGGTTGTACTATTTTTAGTATATGTTTTACCGGTTGAATTGCTCGTTTTAAATGTTGCCGAATGGTTGAGGTATTCTGGTTTAGTTGTGGCAATTTTAGGTCTCGTTATAGGGATTATTGCGTTGTTGCAAATAAACACTAAGATTTCACCATTCCCAACACCAGTATTAAAAAGTGAACTCATAATAAATGGTGCTTTTTCAATTTCAAGACATCCTATTTATATGAGTATTTTAGCAATAACATTGGGATATGCTGTATTTGAAGCCTCTCTATTTAAATTTATAATATTCTTATTGTTATGGCTTCTTTTTTATTTTAAATCTAAATATGAAGAACAATTATTAGCAGATAAATTTCCGCAATATTCAAACTATCAACAAAAAACAAGACGATTTATTTAAGACTAAACTATGAAGAACAGTCCAGCAGATTTTTGGAACGAGCGTTTTGGTAGAGAAGAATTTATTTATGGCACAGAGCCAAATCAATTTTTTAAAGAGCAATTGCAAAATTTAGAAATAGGAACGTTGCTTTTACCTGCGGAAGGTGAAGGTCGTAATGCTGTATATGCAGCCACTCAAGGTTGGGAAGTCTCTGCATTTGATGTTAGTGAACAGGGAAGAGAAAAAGCAATGCTTTTAGTTAAGCAGCACAAGGTTAATATCAACTATGAAATTGCAAGTGTATTAGATTATACAAGCCCTAAACAATTTGATGTCATTGCATTTTGCTACACTCATTTTCCAATAGATATCCGTAAAAGAGCGCATAAACAAATGTTACAACTATTAAAAAAAGGCGGAACCATTATTTTTGAAGGCTTTGCAAAAGCGCAATTAGGAAATAGTTCTGGTGGTCCTAAAAATAAAGAAATGTTGTTTTCTATAGACGAAATTAAGCAGGAATTTAAAGGATTAGATTTTAAAATTTTAGAAGAAAAAACAATAGAACTCTCAGAAGGCGAATTTCATAAAGGAAAGGCAGAAGTTATTCGATTTGTAGGTGTTAAAAACGAATAAATTGTAACTATTGTAACACAATAAACCTTTCAAAATCGATAACTTTGAATTATCCAAAATAAGATATATGGAAGACATGATTTTTTACGATAGGTTGCAGTTCGCATTTACTATCACTTTCCACTACATATTTCCACAATTAACCATGGGATTATCTTTATTGATTGTCTTTTTTAAGTGGAAATACCTCAGAAATAACATCGAGAAATATAATAATGCAGCAAAGTTTTTTATGAAAATATTTGCTATCAACTTTACAATGGGAGTTGTTACAGGGATTCCAATGGAGTTTCAATTTGGCACCAATTGGGCAAAGTTTTCTGAGTTAACAGGCGGAATTATAGGTCAGACTCTAGCCATGGAAGGCATGTTCTCATTCTTTTTAGAATCTTCATTTTTAGCCCTATTTATTTTTGGTGAGAAATTGATGGGACAAAAACTTCATTTCTTAACTGGGTTCCTGGTGTTTTTAGGGTCTTGGGCAAGTGGTTGGTTTATTTTAGCCACAAATGCTTGGATGCAACATCCTGTTGGTTATGAGATTTTAGACAATGGTAAATTTGTTTTAGAAAACTTCTCAGCACTTTTTAGTAACCCTTGGTTGTTACCAGCTTTTTTACATAATCAATTAGCTTCGGTAGTTACATCTTCTTTCGTTGTAGCAAGTATTGGTGCTTTTTATATTTTAAGAGATAAACATAGTGAATATGGAAGACTGTTTCTAAAAACAGGTGTTATTTTCGGGTTGGTTTCTAGTGTTTTAGTTGCTTTTCCAACAGGAGATTGGAATGCTAAAAATGTGGCTAAACATCAACCAGGTGCTTTCGCAGCAATGGAAGGTATTTTTGAAACAGAACATGCAGGAGCAGAAATTGTTTTGATTGGTCAACCTAATATGGTCGATAAAAAATTAGATAACAAAATCGCAGTTCCTAATATATTGAGCTTTCTAACGTATCAAGAATGGGATAGACAAATTCCTGGTATGGATCAGTTTGAGGAGGATGAATTGCCAGATAACATTCCTGCATTATACTATTCTTATCATATAATGGTTGGTTTGGGCACCATTTTTATAGGTGTTATGGCTTTAGCGCTTTTCTTTTTATGGCGAAAAAAACTATATACTATAAAACCATTACTTTGGACAATTTTGTTTTTGGTGCCATTTCCATATATAGCAAATCTCACAGGTTGGTACACAGCAGAATTAGGCAGACAACCGTATTTAGTTTACGGTTTACTGAGAACAAGTGATGGTATTTCGCCTACAGTATCTTCTGGTAATACCTTATTTACTTTGCTTGGTTTTGTTTTGTTGCTTTATATATGCTATTAGGCCTTTTATTTTTAGTCTTAGTTGGTAAAACTATTAACCAAGGTCCAACACCTCAAAAACATTAATTATGGAATTATTTTGGTACATAGCAATAGGTATTGTTTTAGCAGTGTTTTTTGTTTTAGATGGTTACGATTTTGGAGCAGGAATCATTCATTTATTCTTTGCTAAGGAAGAAAAGGACAAAGAAGTCATTACAAAATCAGCTGGTCTATTTTGGGATTCTAATGAAGTTTGGTTAGTGGCTGCAGGAGGTATGCTTTTTATGGCGTTCCCTACATTTTATGCGTCTGTGTTTAGTGGGTTTTATTTACCATTAATAATCGTTTTATGGCTTATTGTTTTTAGAGCGATTGGTTTAGAATTTAGAGGACAATTTAAATATCAAATGTGGAAAGATATTTGGGATAAATCCTTTGGTGTTTCTAGTTTATTATTGGCTTTGTTTTTCGGCATCGCGTTAGGTAATATCGTTAGAGGTGTAAACTTAGGAAGTGTTGAAAATGGAGTCTCTGCTCACGAAGGTCATTATTTTTTCTTACCATTATGGGATAGTAGTTTTAGTCCATTAACAGAACATCCAGGTGTTATAGATTGGTTTACAATTATTATAGGCTTAATTGCTGTGGTAACGCTTGCAATTCATGGTGCCAATTGGATAATTCTAAAAACAAACTCATCTATAAACAATAAGCTTAAAGGTGTGATTTTTAAATTAAATATAGCACTCGCAGTTCTTACTGTTTTTTCTTTAATTGTTTGGCAATATGTGAATCCTAATTCTTTAGATAATTTTAGTGAAAAACCCTATTTAATGGTGTTTCCGGTGATTTATTTAACAGGATTGATTGGGCTCTTTTTTATTAAAAAAATCAAAAAAGATAGTCATGCTTTTGCGTTATCATCTCTATTAATTATTGGCGGAATTGCATCATCGCTGGCATCTTTATTTCCTGTAATATTGCCATCAGTTAATGATGTGCACGAGCATCTTACCATTTACAACACGTCTGCGTCAGAATATGGTTTATCTGTGGCTTTAACTTGGGGAATTATTGGGTTTGCTTTAATTGTTGTTTACTTTATTATACAAAAAAGATTGATGAGCGGAAAAATTGATAATATGGATTATGGACATTAGAATATTCATACGATCATGACAGGTACATTAATTTCATTAATCAGTATTGTAATTGGAATAATTTCTGCTAATATATTCGGTAAGTTTTATGAAAACTACACTTTCGGTTTTAAGGGGAATACCTTGATTGGTGTCTTTGGAAGTGTGTTATTAATTAAAACGTTTGGACGATTAGGTTTTGACCCATGGTCTATTATGAATGATGGTGATTTTGACGCTTTTCGTTTAGCAATCAATTTGTTAGTGTCTGCATTAGGTGGAGTTTTAGGACTTCTGCTCGCAAAAAAGATATATTTGAAGTTGAATAAGTAATTAAAAATAATCGAACAGATTGATGTTCGATTATTTTTTGTAAATTTGTTAACCAGTTGGTTAAACCATTTAGTTAATATGAAAAAAACAAAAGACGAAAATACAGAAGTCCAAATATTAGACGCAGCAAAAAATGTATTTCAATCTAAGGGAATGGATGGAGCACGTATGCAAGAAATTGCAGATAAGGCAGGCATTAACAAAGCCATGCTTCATTATTATTACAGAAATAAACAGTTGTTGTTTGAAGCCGTTTTCAATAATGCCTTTTCATTATTGGCACCGCAATTAAATGCAGTTTTAAATGATGATTCATCAATAGAAAAGAAAATAAGAAACTTCACGTCTAACTATATCGCTTTTATGGATAAGCATCCTTATTTACCAGCATTCGTAATACAAGAGTTGAATAGAAATCCGGAGTTTATTTTAAAAATGAAAAACAATCTAGGGTTTCCAAATATTGAAAAATTTAAAATACAAGTTAACCAAGAAGTCAAAGACGGAATTCTTAAACCAATTAGTGCAGAGCAATTATTTATGAATGTTATGGCACTAAATGTATTTCCATTTGTAGCCAAACCTTTGCTTATGGCATTTACAAATACAGATGATGAAGCATACAATGGACTCATAGAAAAACGAAAAACTGAAGTTGCAGACTTTATTATAAATTCTATAAAGAACGTTTAAAATGAAACAGTTATTAATAGTTTTAGCAATGGTATTTACACTTTTAAGTTCAGCACAGCAAAGCTTAACTTTAGAGGAGTGTTATAGTTTGGTTACAGAAAATTATCCGTTAGCAAAGCAATCTGCGCTTTTTGAATCGCAAAACAAGCTAGATAAAGAAGCGATTTCAACATTAAAATTACCACAGTTAAATTTTGATGCGCAAGCTACATATCAATCTGATGTCATTGAGTTTCCATTGGCAATGTCTGGAATTGAACCTTTAAATAAAGACCAGTACAGAGCCACATTATCGGTAAATCAATTGATTTATAATGGAGGAATAACAGATGCGACATTAAACCTAAAATCGGCACAGTTAAAAACGAAACAGAAACAAGTTGAAGTCAGTTTATATCAATTAAAACAGCAAATTAATCAACTCTATTTTTCTATTTTACTTTCTCAAGAATCTCAATTGTTATTAACTGCAAAAAAAGAACAATTAGAAGCCAAACTAAAAGAAGTGCAATCAGGCATTAAATATGGAGTGGTTTTACCAACGTCAGATAAAGTTTTGGAAACCGAATTATTAAAAATAAATCAACAATTTAAAGAGCTTCAAAGCAATAAAGGAACACTCATTCAGTCCCTTTCTAGTTTAATTAGTCAGCCTATAAACGCTTCTATAGTATTAAAAAAGCCTTTAATAGAAACTGAAATTAAAACCGAATTAAAAAGACCAGAACTAGATTTATTTCAACTTAAAAAAGAAGAAATTGAAAATTCAGAAAGTCTTTTATCTAAGCAAAATGCACCAAAACTATTAGGCTTTGCAACAGGTGGTTATGGTAATCCTGGTTTAAATATGCTCGATAATTCGTTTCAAGCATTTTATACTACTGGTATCAAATTAAACTGGAATGTATTCGATTGGAATGCCAACAAAAAGCAACGTCAATCTTTAGCTATCAATAAAGAAATTGTAGATAATGAAACTGAGATTTTCAAGCTAAATACAAACATTGAATTAAATGAACAACAAAACGAAATAGAGAAAATTGAAAGTTTTATCAACTCAGACTTAGAGATTATTAGCCTTAGAAAAGAAGTGCTTAAATCTGCAGATTCGCAACTTAAAAATGGTGTAATAACATCATCGGCTTACATTACAGAACTCACTAATTTATACGAAGACGAAAACACCTTAATTAAACATAGAATTCAATTACAACTCGCAAAAGCAAATTACAACATCATTAAAGGACAATAAAATCTGCGAATATTTGTGGAATTTGCGGGATAAAATAAGAGAAAAATGAAATACTATAAACACATATTAGCAACAACCATTATTGCAACAAGTCTATTTTCTTGCGGAAATGATAACGTAAAAGCAGATGGCTACGGAAACTTCGAAGCCACCGAAATTACCATTTCAGCAGAAAACAATGGGAAACTAATGCAGTTTAATCTAGAGGAAGGTGATATACTTCAAAAAGCTCAATTTATTGGGTATATAGATACCATACCGTTGTCATTTAAACGCGAACAATTAGAAGTATCTAAAGCAGTAATCAGTTCAAAATCAAAAGGAGTTTTATCTCAAATAAGTGTGTTAAATTCAAGATTAAGAACAGCGAACACTAATAAAACAAGAGCTCAAAACTTAATAAAAGATAATGCAGGTACACAAAAACAATTAGATGATGTTTCTGGTGAAATTGATGTGATTAAAAATCAAATTAGAAGTGTTGAAATTCAAAATGCACCTGTCGTTAATGAACTTAAATCAATTGATGTACAGTTAAAACAAATTGATGACCAGATTGAGAAAAGCAAAATTATTAATCCAACTCACGGAACAGTTTTAACCAAATACGCAGAACCAAATGAGATTACTGCATTTGGAAAACCGCTCTACAAAATTGCTGATTTAACAACAATGCAACTGCGAGTTTATATTAGTGAAACACAATTAGCCAATTTAAAAATAGGGCAGGAAGTAACCGTGAAAATAGACGACGCAGACACCATGAAGTCTTATAAAGGTAAGATTAGTTGGATAGCGTCCGAAGCAGAATTTACGCCAAAAATTATTCAAACTAAAGAAGAACGAGTAGCATTAGTTTACGCTGTAAAAGTCGATGTTAAAAATGATGGAAGCCTAAAAATTGGAATGCCTGCCGAACTATGGCTAAATAATGCAGAATGAGTATCACAGTTTCAAACATATCAAAATCTTATAAAAGCGTAAAAGCTTTAGAGAACATCTCTTTTAATGTGAAAGAAGGCGAACTCTTTGGGTTAATTGGTCCTGATGGTGCCGGAAAGACAACATTGTTTAGAATTTTAACAACGCTCTTAATTGCTAATGAAGGTTCTGCAACGGTTGCTGGTTTTGATGTGGTTTCAGACTATAAAAAAATCAGAAATAGTGTGGGCTATATGCCAGGGAAATTTTCTCTGTATCAAGATTTAACAGTAGAAGAAAATCTAAACTTTTTCGCAACGATATTTGGCACAACCATCGAAGAGAACTACGATTTAATAAAGGAAATCTATGTTCAATTAGAGCCTTTTAAAGATAGAAGAGCAGGGAAGTTATCTGGAGGAATGAAACAAAAACTCGCTTTATGTTGTGCCTTAATCCACAAACCAAAGGTGTTGTTTTTAGATGAGCCAACCACAGGAGTAGACCCAGTTTCTAGAAAAGAATTTTGGGAAATGCTAAAGCGATTACAACAAAAAAACATCACCATTTTAGTATCTACGCCATATATGGATGAAGCTGCTTTGTGTGATAGAATTGCTTTAATTCAAGATGGTGAAATCTTGCAGATTGATACACCACAGGAGATTGTAAAACATTACCCGAAACAAATTTATAACGTCCGTGCTAATAATATGTATCAACTTATTAGCGCTTTAAATGCCTATGAGTTTAACCATAGCGTTTATCCTTTTGGTGAGTTTGTGCATTACACAGATAAGAGAACGGATTTTAATCCCGAAGATTTAAAAGTGTATTTAGAAGCTAAAAATTTATCAAACATTCATATTGATAAAACAGTAGCAACCATTGAAGATACCTTTATGGAATTAGCGAAATAGATGTCTGTTCGAGCGCAGTCGAGAACTATTAATACATCTCGACTGTGCTCGATGAGATAAAGTAAAACAAATGAAAAATAGCAACGTCATACAAGTAGACCAATTAACCAAAATGTTTGGAGATTTTACAGCCGTAAATGCTATAACTTTTAATGTTGAAAAAGGCGAAATTTTCGGATTCTTAGGTGCAAATGGAGCAGGAAAAACAACTGCTATGAAAATGCTGATTGGGATTTCGAAACCAACATCGGGAAAAGCTAATGTTGCAGGTTTCGATGTGTTTACTAATGCAGAGAACATCAAGAAAAATATTGGTTACATGAGTCAGAAATTTGCGCTGTATGACGATTTAACAGTTAAAGAAAACATCACATTCTTTGGAGGCATTTATGGATTAACAAGAAAACGAATCAAAGAAAAAGCATCAATATTAATTGAAGAGTTAGGCTTAGAAGAAGTTGCTAATAAACTGGTTGGTGCTTTACCATTAGGATGGAAACAAAAACTATCTTTTTCAGTAGCCTTACTTCACGACCCAAAAATTGTGTTTTTAGATGAACCAACAGGAGGCGTAGACCCAATTACAAGACGTCAATTTTGGGAAATGATTTATAAAGCAGCTAACCAAGGCACAACTGTTTTTGTTACCACACATTACATGGATGAAGCCGAATATTGCGACCGAGTTTCCATTATGGTAAACGGAAAAATTGAAGCTTTAGATACACCAAAGAAATTAAAAGAACAGTTTAATGTAGATAATATGAATGATGTGTTTTTAAAACTAGCTCGTGGGTAAATAGGTTCCTGAGGATTTCAATTATTTAGGCAGAAGAGTAACTAAAAAAATCTGCGAGTATTTGCGAAATCTGCGGGAGAATTATAGAAAAGTAAAACAAATAATTATGGCAGAAAAAACAGAAAACGAAATATCCTACCTAATCAGAGGAGCAATTTTTAAAGTCTACAATGAATTAGGTCCAGGTTTATTAGAATCAGTTTATGAAACTGTTTTAAGCTATGAATTAGAAAAAGAAGGATTAAATGTTAGAAGGCAAGTTACTTTACCAATATTTTATGATAGTATTGAATTAGAATCAGGCTTTAGGTTAGATTTATTAATAGATAATAAAGTCATAATAGAAATTAAATCAGTTGAAACTTTAGCAAAAGTGCATCATAAACAAGTTTTAACTTATTTAAAGATGTCAGAATTAAAGCTAGGAATTTTAGTGAATTTCAATGTTGATGATATTCCAAAAGGAATTTTTAGAAAAGTAAACGGATTATAAAAAAAAATAGTATCACGCAGATTTCGCTGATTTACGCAGAAAAAGTACTCGTAATCATAATAAAAAGAAATCTGCGAGTATCTGCGTAATATGCGAGAAACAAATAAAGATAATCTACCAGAGATAATAAGTATTAATAATTAAAAGATTCTTGCTTTCGCAGGAATAAAGCATGAAAAGATTCATAGGTTTCATAAAAAAAGAATTCTACCACATTTTTAGAGATAGACGCTCATTGTTTATCCTTTTCGGCATGCCAATTGCCCAAATAATGCTCTTCGGTTTTGCCATTACCAATGAAATCAATAATGTAGATATTGCCATTTTAGACCATTCAAAAGATACTACAACCGAAGAAATAATAAATAAAATTTCAGCTTCAAAATATTTCAGTATTAATCAATTTATTGAAAGGGAATCTGATATTGAAACGATTTTCAAAAAAGGAAAAGTAAAAGCCGTTTTAAATTTTGAGAAAGATTTCAGTAAAAACTTAATCAAAGATAATAAAGCCACAGTCCAAATTATTACTGATGCAACAGACCCAAATACAGCAAATACCATAAGTAATTATGTAAATGCTATTCTTCAACAATATCAAAAAGAATTGAACAAAGACATCACCATTACTTATCAAATTATACCACAAACACGTATGGTTTATAATCCAGAATTAAAAAGTGTGTACATGTTTGTTCCTGGTGTTATGACTATTATTTTAATGCTAGTTTCTGCTATGATGACGTCTATTTCCATTACAAGAGAAAAGGAATTAGGCACTATGGAAATCCTTTTAGTATCACCAATAAAGCCAATTCAAGTCATTATTGGTAAAGTGTTTCCTTATATTTTTCTCTCTATTATAAATGCAATAGTAATAGTAGTTTTAAGCATATTCATATTTAAAATGCCAGTTCAAGGCAGCTTGTTTTTGTTAGGTTTTGAAAGCGTTTTATTTATCATAACATCTTTAGCTTTAGGGATTTTAATTTCAACGATTTCTGCAACGCAACAAACAGCAATGATGATTTCTTTAATGGGATTAATGCTACCTGTAATATTATTGTCAGGTTTTATTTTTCCAATATCAAGTATGCCTTTACCATTGCAAGTCATTAGTAATATCATACCTGCAAAATGGTTCATTATCATTATAAAAGGAATAATGCTTAAAGGCGTTGGCATTCAATTTATTTGGAAAGAGACCTTGATTTTAGTCGGAATGACCATCTTTTTTATAGGATTAAGTGTGAAGAAATATAAAATTAGGTTGGAGTGAGAAAGCATTTAATCTTTCAATAAGTAATGGATAGAAAAAGATGAAATATTAAAAAAAAGAAAACACCCCTAAAGTCCCCTCAAGGGGACAATTCACTCAGTTGAATCGGACGATTGTCCCCTTGAGGGGACTTTAGGGGTGTAAAAAAAAATGAGTTAAGCAATTTAATAAAACACATTCCTGTCTACGCAGGAAGTAATATGAAAACAATTCTATACATCATACAAAAGGAGTTCAAGCAAATCTTTAGAAATAAAGGCATGCTTCCTATTATCTTTGTTTTGCCAATATTACAGCTCGTTATTTTATCTAATGCAGCAACGTTTGAAGTCAGAAACATCAAATTCGCTTATATTGATAATGACCATACACCAACATCTAGAGCCTTAGTCGAAAAATTTAATGCCTCAACCTATTTTGAAGTATTAACAGATTTCCCATCACAAGCAGAAGCTAGTTCAGCGATGTTGAAAGGAGAGGTCGATGTACTTCTAAATATTCCACAATATTTTGAACGCGATTTACAAAAGGAAAAACATAATAATTTAGGAGTCACAATAAATGCCATTGATGGAGCAGCAGCAGGTGTAGAAAATGTATATGTCACACAAATTGTACAACGTTTTAATCAAAACATAAAGGTTGATTTGTTACAAATTTCAGACCAGCAAATTCAACCAATAAATATCGAAACGATTCCTTTATTTTGGTATAACGAAACTCTTAATTATAAAACCTTTATGGTTCCAGGAATCTTAGTTTTACTAGTAACTATGATTACTTTATTCTTATCTGGAATGAATGTCGTACGCGAAAAAGAAATAGGTACGTTAGAGCAAATCAACGTTACACCAATTAAAAAAAGCCAGTTTATTATTGGAAAGCTTTTTCCATTTTGGGTCATAGGAATGGGTTTATTAACCGTTGGCTTAATTTTGGCGAAAGTCATTTTTAATGTTCCAATGCTTGGGAGTTTACCGCTTATGTATTTATATACTTCAATTTATATTTTAGTTATTTTAGGTATTGGTCTATTCATTTCCAATTTTACAGATACGCAACAACAAGCTATGTTTATTGCGTGGTTTTTTACCGTTATTTTTATTTTAATGAGTGGTTTATTTACACCAATAGAGAGTATGCCAAAATGGGCACAAACACTTACGGAATTTAACCCAATACGATATTTTGTAGAAGTGATGCGTATGGTAATGCTAAAAGGTTCTGGTTTTAACGATATTCTTCCTCAGTTATTAAAAACGGCACTTTATGCTTTTATAATGAATGGATTAGCCGTTTGGAGTTATAAGAAGACCAATTAATCTAGTGTAACAATAGATACAGTATTTGTTTTTTGTTAGTCCTACCTTTAATGCTCAACCCTCTAATTATGAAATACAAGGTTTTAGTATTCGTTCTCTCTTTTTTGACAAGTATAAATTTATTTGCACAAGACCAATTTACGGTTCAAATAGAACCATTAACTATTACAGGTGCGCCAAACGTGCATTCTTTTTCATGGGGAAAAACTTCAGATGGAAAATGGATAGTCATAGGAGGACGGATTGATGGTTTACATCAACGACAGCCCTTTGCCGCTTTTCAGGAAAATGATAACAACAAAAGTGTGTATGTTATAGATGCAGTAGCAAACCAAACTTGGAGTACATCTATTGATGTGCTACCTACTTCTCTTTTTGAACAATTACAATCTACAAATCAAGAGTTTGTTCAAAGAGGAAACACATTATACAGCATTGGTGGTTATGGTTATAGTGCCACACAAAATGACCATATAACTTATGATAAATTAACCGCTATTGATGTCGATGGGTTAGCAAATGCTGTTATTAATAACGCAAGTATTGTTTCTTTTTTTAGACAAATCTCAAATTCTAATTTAGCCGTTACAGGAGGACATTTGGGTTTATTAAATGATGTGTTTTATTTGTGCGGAGGACAGTATTTTGAAGGAAGATATAATCCACAAGGACCAAATAATGGACCAGGATTCATTCAAAATTATACAGATGAAATACGAACTTTTGAAATCAGTGATGATGGAACAAACCTTTCAATCGTAAACTACTCTGCACAAAACGACACTAATAATTTACACCGAAGAGATTATAACATGGCACCTCAAATATTTCCTGATGGAACACCAGGATTCACTATGTTTAGTGGTGTTTTTCAACATACGGCAAATTTACCATGGTTAAATTGTGTAGACATAACAGCTTCAGGATATGCTGTTAATAATGCATTCAATCAATATTTAAGTCAATATCATAGTGCTAAAGTACCAATTTATGATACTTCAAATAACGTAATGCATACTTTGTTTTTTGGTGGAATGAGCCAATACAAATTAGATGTTAACAATAATCTTATTCAAGATGATAATGTACCTTTTGTAAAAACGATTAGTAAAGTGTCTAGATTTAGCGATGGCCTATGACAGAAAGTAGTTTGGGTATAGAAATGCCAACATTTTTGGGTTCTGGCTCAGAGTTTATTCCACTAAATAATGACTTAAATTACCTAACAAACGAAATAGTAGATATTAATAATTTACAAGATGGAGTAACTCATGTTGGTTATGTTTTTGGCGGAATTGAAAGCACTCAAGAGAATATATTTTTCATAAATGACGGTACGCAGAGTAGTGTAAGTAATTTGGCTTTTAAGGTCTTTATTAATAAATCAACTTTAAGTGTAAATGAAGTAGCGCTTAATCCTAATAATATTTACAATATTAAAATTTACCCAAACCCTTCTAATGGTATTTTTTCTATTGAAGTATTCATTCCAAACACTGATCAGAACACTTTAGAAGTTTATAATCTCTTAGGTGAAAATGTGAAATCAATACCGATTGAAAAATCTATTGGTTTAAAGGAGATATCCCTAGACTTAACTAATATGGCTTCTGGCGAATACATTTTAGTAGTCAAGAATAAGCAACATACATTAGAGAAAAAAATTATAAAGCTTTAATTAATTACGTCATAGTGTAACAATAGTTACGGTTAGTTTTATTTGAAAATATGACCTTTATACTCTAGTTAAAGTTATTAATTAGTCCAAAGGTCAAAATGACCTAAATCATTTCATAAGCTTAATTATTCAACTAATTTCATATCACTAAATTATAAGAAAATGTCTAAAATTGTCATTCTTGGAGCCGGAATTTCTGGTCACGTTGCAGCAACTCATTTACGTAGAAAATTATCAAAAAAGCACGAGGTTGTTGTAGTATCACCTAATAGTAATTACCAGTGGGTTCCTTCTAATATTTGGGTTGGAATTGGAAGAATGAAATCAGAAAAAATTTATTTTCCATTAGCGCCATTATATAAAAAGAAAGGAATTGGTTATAAACAAGCTAAAGCAATTTCGTTTCATCCTGAAGGCGATAGTACAGAAGCAAAACCTTATGTTTTATCAGAATATGTAGTAGGAGATGAAAAAGGAAAACAAGAAAAAATAACTTATGATTATTTAATCAATTCCACAGGACCAAAACTTAATTTTGAAGCCACTGAAGGTTTAATTCCTGGAAAAAACAAAGCTTATTCTGTTTGTACATATACGCATGCAGACCATGCTTGGGAAGGTTTGAAAACGGTTATTGAGCAAATGAAAGCTGGTAAAAAAGCTAAAATATTAATTGGTACAGGTCATGCAAAATCTACTTGCCAAGGAGCTGCTTTTGAATATATCTTAAATGTAGAACAAGAATTACGCAAGCATAATGTACGTGATATGGCTGAAGTTACTTGGATTTCTAACGAATACCAATTAGGAGATTTTGGAATGGATGGTATGTTAATGAGTTATGGAAGTTTAACGATGAAATCTCATGAAATGATTGAGATGATTTTTGAAGACAGAGACATAAAATGGATTTTAGGTGCTGGAGTCAATAAGATTGAAGATGGAGTAGCACATTACGAAAATCTTGAAGGTGAACATAAATCAGAATCTTATGATTTTGCAATGTTAATTCCGTCGTTTTCAGGTCATGGTTTTAAAGCTTATGATAAAAACGATAATGATATTACAGAGAAGTTGTTTAAAGGATTTATGTTAGTTGATGCAGATTATACATCAAAACCCTACGAAGAATGGTCGGTTAGAGATTGGCCAGAAACCTATCAAAATCCAAGTTATAAAAACATTTTTGCACCAGGTATTGCATTTGCGCCACCACATTCAATATCTAAGCCAAGAAAAAGTAAAAATGGAACTGATATTACACCTGCACCACCAAGAACAGGTATGCCTTCTGGTATAACCGCGAAATTAGTAGCAGATAATATTATAGATTCCATAAAGAATGGAAAAGAGTCATTAAGCCACAAAGGTTCTATGGGAAATATGGGAGCTGCTTGTATTGCTTCTGCAGGATTTGGATTACTTGATGGTAGTGGAGTTAGCATTACCACATTTCCAATTGTTCCAGATTATGAAAAGTATCCTAAAACACAAGGTCGTCAACTTGGTAAAACTTTTGGAGAAATTGGTTTGGCAGGTCACTGGCTAAAATTAGCCTTGCACTATGCTTTTATTTATAAAGCTAAAATGAGACCATTTTGGTGGTTGATTCCTGAATAAGGTTTTTAAAAATTAGTGAAGTCACAGAAATAAAACCTTGAAAATTTAAATATTATGACACAAAGAATATCAAAATATCAAAGATTTAAAATGATGAATCCTATCATTCAATTTTTTAAATTTATTTATTTAAGCATAAAAATAATGTTAGTTGTGGCTGGTGGACATGGAGGCACAAGAAAAGTAAGCTAAAATGATAGTTACAAATTAGAACTGAATTAACATAAATTACTCATCTATTTAATAGCCCTAAAACTATTGAATAGATGCTGATGTTATCATCTTAATTCCCATTGCAATCATTTCTTTCTTAAGCTTTTCAAATTCTATATTATCCAATGCTTTAGAAGCATCTTCAATTAAAAAGCAATCAAATCCTTCTTTGAAAGCATCCATAATAGAAAAGTAAACACAGATATCTGCTGCTAAGCCACATAGATAAAGCTCTGTGGTTCCTTTTTCTTTTAAATAACCAGCTAATCCGGTTGATTTTAAATGGCCATTGTCATAAAAAGCGCTGTAACTATCAATGGTTTTATCTGTTCCTTTTCTAAAAATAGCTTCAAATTTCTTAGTTTTTAAATCCGGATGAAATTCTGCACCTTTTGTGCCTTGCACGCAATGGTTTGGCCATAATGTTTGTGGTTTTTTATGAATTTCAATAACATCAAAATTAGATTTCCCTTCATGATTACTAGCAAAACTTATGTGGTCTTTAGGATGCCAATCTTGTGTGCCAATTACTAAATCAAATTTATCTTGAATCTTATTAATTACTGGCACAATTTGATTACCATTGGGTACAGGAAGAGAACCGTTGGGTATAAAATCGTTCTGTACATCTATGATCAATAGCGTTTTCATAAGTAGAATTTAATTTTGAATTATTTTGTTAAGTTAGTCTAGAATTTATGTTTTTTAATTAATAAGTCACGTTCTTTCTTAAGTGCTGAACTAAGTCCAATTTTATAAATATGCGGATTCTGAAAACGTTTATATTCATTAGGAAGTTGTTCTAAACGCGATTGAGAATATTTGGAAATTTCTGTAACCGAGCGCGATGGAAGTATTCTTTTTCCGTCTTTCATTACGGGTTCAAGCAACGGTTCATGTTTAAAAGAATTAAGGTCTAAACTTTTAGTTGTATCAAAAGGATGTTCCATAAGTGCAACTTTATCTTCAGCAGAAAGTGTTATAGCATCAGCACCGTAAAACATGTCATTTTCATCTAGCATACGGTAAACTTGCTTTTTAAAAGGAAGCGAGATTTTAATAATATTTTCAGAAAGTTTAATTCTTGGTGTGTCGTTATATTCTGCTAATTTATAAACACCATCTAGTGCAGCATCTGGTTTTCCTGTAACTAAGTTTGTACCAACACCAAAAATATCAATAGATGCGCCTTGTTCTTTCAAACTTTTTATTACATATTCATCCAGTTGGTTAGACGCTACAATTTTTACATAACTCAAATTGGCATCATCTAATATAGCACGTGTTTTTTTAGATAAATAAGCTAAATCACCACTGTCTAAACGAACACCTAACAGAGAATCGCCTCTTTTTTCCATTTCTTTGGCTACCGTAATGGCATTTGGCAATCCACTTTTAAGGGTATTATAAGTATCAATTAAGAGGACGCAATTTTCTGGTCGCATTTTAGCGAAATCTCTAAAAGCGTCTAATTCTTCGTCATAACTTTGAATAAAAGAATGCGCCATAGTACCGGAGGAAGGAATGTTATAATCCTCGGCAGCTTTAACATTACTTGTACTGTCAAAACCACCAATAGCAGCAGCTCTAGAGGCATAATAGCCACCTGTAGCATGTGCACGACGTAAACCCATATCTAATAATATACCATCTTTAGCACTGAATTTTATTCGGCTTGCTTTTGTTGCGATTAAGGTTTGAAAATTGAGAATGTTCAATAAAAGTGTCTCAATAATCTGTGCTTCAATAATATTAGCTTCCACCTGCAAGATTGGTCTGTTGGGAAACACAACATCACCCTCTTTACTTGAATAAATATTTCCTTTAAAACGAAAATTCTTTAAATACTCTAAAAAATCACTTTCAAATCCTTTTTCTTTTAAATATGAAATATCTGTTGCTGAGAACTCTAGAGTTTCAAGAATATCCAAAACATCTTCTAATCCTGCAAAAATGGAATAACCACTTTTAAACGGATTGTGTCGAAAATAATAATCAAAGACCGCTCGTCCATTGGGTTTTGTGCCAAAATAAACTTGAGCCATTGTAATTTGATAGAGGTCTGTATAAGCAGCTGTAATATTCATGAGAATTTGGATTATATTCTTCCAAGATATCCAAAAATAAAAAGATACCTTGTTTAGAATTTTAAAAAAATAAAGCCAATAAATTTAAGGATATTTTGCCACTCAAAGAACGAAGACGCAAGAAAGATTACGTTTGTTAATTAAAAAAAATCAGATTTAATTAGAATTCACTTTTACTGAGTAACATTAGTTACTAAGTGTTATTATATGTTGATTTATTTTTGTTAAGTAAAATGGTGTTTTGTTCGATTTTAATAGAAATATAAGAGTTGATATCCATAATTACAAGAGTATCGTTATGACACAAAGAATTTCAAAATATCAAAGATTTAAAATGATGAATCCTATCATTCAGTTTTTCAAGTTTATTTATTTAAGTATAAAAATAATGCTTGTAGTTGCTGGAGGACATGGAGGTACAAGAGAAAATGTTAAATAGAGATATGAGGAAATTATTAATTGTAATCATTGGTTTAAGTTTTTTTAGTTTTCATTCTTGTCAAAACGAATCAGAAAAAGAGACACCAAAAAAGGTAGAAACTATAGTTATGCAACCCACAACTATTGATGATGGTCGTGTTTCGCTTAACTTAAATGAGATGCAGAAAAATCATCAACTTTCTAACATGAGAAGTCATTTGGAAGCGGTTCAAGAAATCACATTATTACTTTCACAAGATGATTACGATAAAGCTTCTGAATTAGCATATACAAAATTAGGTTCTACAACAGAAATGAAATTAATGTGCGCATCCTTTGGAGATAAAGGATTTGAAAATTTAGGATTAGAATTTCATAAAAGTGCTGATATAATGAGTGAAGTTTTCAAAAAAAGAAATAAAGATAATTCCCTTACTGCTTTATCAAATACATTAAACTATTGTGTGCAATGCCATGCAACGTATAAGCAGTAATATATAAGTTAACTGATGTGGTTGTCAGTTTTTTTGGTTGGTTAGTAAAAAGGCACTTATAAAGATTTATAAGTGCCTTTTTCATTCGTAATAATTTTTTATATAACTATTGAATAATAGAAATATAGTTAAAGGTAAATGTGTTGTTATTTTGCTGAAGACATGTAGTTTATATTCCTTAACCTGATGAAAGTCATTGTAGCATTTCTTTCTAATAGATACTTTTAATTACACATTAAAAAAGTATAGATACAATGAAAAAGTCTGTCAAAGCCATGCGAAAATCTACTTGGAGTTTTATACTAAATGCAACCATGACTTTATGTATGTCTGCTATTATTGGTATTGGTTTTTTAATTAAGTACACACTTTTATCTGGTCAAGACCGAAAGGAAGTTTATGGACAAAACGTAGAATTGTATTTTCTTAATATGAATAGGCATCAATGGGGAACAATTCATCTGTACTTAAGTTTTGTGCTCATTGGCTTATTAATAATGCATGTTTTTCTGCACTGGAAAGTCGTCACAGCCGTTTACAAAAAGATTATTAAAGTGCAATTCACTAAGAGAATAGTAGCCTTAAGTTTCGCAATAATATGCGCTTTTTTAGTCCTTATCCCATTTTTTATTATTCCAAAAGTAGAGCCTATTAAAAAAGGAAACGGACGCCAAGTAACATTGGTTACAGACTTCAATAATTCATTAAACTATTTTTGCCTTGTAAATTAATGATTGATGAAAAAACATATTTATATACCACTATTATTTTTAGCTTTTACATTGTCTGTGAAGGCCCAGGATGTAGTATCAATTACAAAAACTGAAGTATTAACTAAAGTTTCAGAAAACAATACAAGTATTAAGATTTCTGAGGAAGATTTTAATCAGGCCAAAGCAGATTTTAGACAAACCAATGCGGTGTTTTTGCCAAACATAACGGCTAGTCATACTGCAATGGCAACTACAAATCCGTTAATGGCATTTGGTTCTAAATTGAATCAAGAAATATTAACAGCAAATGATTTCAGTCCTGCGTTATTAAACGACCCGTCTCAGATTGAAAACTATGCTACAAAATTCGAAATTCAGCAACCATTAATCAATGTAGATGGTATGTTTCAACGAAAAGCGGCTAAATCTAAAATGGAAGCGATGTCTTTAAAGACGGAACGTACACAAGATTATTTAGCGTTTGAGGTTGAAAAAGCCTACATGCAATTACAGTTGGCTTATAAAGCAGTAGATGTTTTAGAAACCGCTTTAGAAGCTGCAAATGCCAATAAACAATTAGCAGATAATAGTTTTAAACAAGGGTATTTACAACGCGCAGATGTGTTGAATGTTGAAGTACGAGTGACTGAGGTAAAGAATCAATTACAATCCGCAAAAAGTAATGTGCAAAATGCCTCAAATTATTTATCATTTTTAATGAATGATGACACCTATGTGATTTATACACCAACAGATGAATTAGAGGTAACTACGACAACAATAGAGGATAAGTCAATTTCTGAAAACCGTTCAGATATTAAAGCGATGGAATTAGCCTCTAATGCTTATGAAGCAATGAACAAGGCTGATAAAATGGCATTCTTACCAAGATTAAATGCATTTGGAAGTTACGAATTGTACGACGACCAAATTTTTCAAGCAGATGCTAGTGGTTATTTATTTGGCGCACAATTAAGTTGGGATATTTTTCAAGGGTCTAAACGTTTTGGGAAAGCACAAAAAAGTAAATCTGAATTCGAAAAATCAAAACTAGAATACAAGCAATATGTATCTCAAAGTAATTTAGAATTAAACAAAGCGAAACGTGCTTTTATAGATGCTGAAAACAAACTGCAATTAAACACTTTAGCTTTAGAACAATCTGAAGAATCTTTAAGAATTAGAACAAATAGATTTAAAGAAGGCTTAGAAAAAACGTCTGATTTATTAATAGCTGAAACACAATATGCTCAAAAGCAATTAGAGTATTACCAAACTATTTTCGAATACAATTACGCACAAGCTTATTTACAATTTTTAACTAAAGAATAATTTTTCCTGCGAGGTTTCTAAAACCTTGTAGGTATCAACATAAAAACAATCAAAATGAAAAAAACATATACAATCCTAACATTTTCTTTAGCCTTGTTATTTGCGAGTTGCGGAAGTGAAGATAAAAAACCAGTTGAAGATAATTCACAAGCAATTACAGTGAAAACGAGTCAGGTGGAAGCTAATACAAATAGTCCATTTTTGGCTGTAAGTGGAAAAATTCAGGCTGTAAATAGTGCGGATTTAAGCACAAGAATGATGGGTTACGTTAATAAAGTTCATGTTAATGTTGGAGATAAAGTACGTAAAGGACAATTATTGGTGTCTATTAATAATGCCGATTTACAAGCTAAACGTGCACAAGTAAATGCCGGAATCACAGAAGCAACAGCTGCTTTTAATAACGCACAAAAAGATTACAACCGTTTTAAAAACTTGTTTGCAGAGAATAGTGCATCACAGAAAGAGATGGATGATATGACGGCAAATTTTGAAATGGCAAAAGCACGTTTAGAGTCTGCCAATCAAATGAAAAACGAAATCAACGCACAATTTACATACAGTAATATTACAGCACCATTTAGTGGAACTATTACAAGCAAAAATGTAGAAGCTGGTAATATGGCAAATCCAGGAGCACCATTAATAAGTATTGAAACACCAGGACATTTTGAAGTGATGGCAATGGTACCAGAATCTGAAATTTCAGAAATTAAAAAAGGGACTACGGTTGATGTTTTGGTAAAATCTATTAACCAAACCATTAAAGGAAAGGTGACTGAAGTTAGTACATCTGCAAAAAATACTGGAGGTCAATATTTAGTGAAAATAAATTTGGATAAAACAGATGCGAAAATCTTATCTGGCATGTTTACAACAGTTCAATTTCCTGTAGAACGTAAAGCTAAATCAGAAATGGTTTTAGTACCGACAGAAGCTATTATAACTAACGGTCAGTTATCTGGTGTGTATACGGTAAGCCAAAGTAATACAGCCATGTTACGTTGGTTGCGTTTAGGAAGAACTTTTGGAGACCAAGTAGAAGTTTTATCTGGTTTAAATGCAGACGAAGCTTATATCGTTTCAGCTGAAGGAAAACTTTACAATGGAGTTAAAATTTCAATTCAATAACTAAAAAGCTGCGTTAAGGATAGCAATGGAAATCCTTTTTACGTCAGTTCGAGTGAATTTGTCTGAGCAAATTTGTATCGAGAACAAGTAAAAAGATTGTAATGTATAGCCTGACTTTTTGCGATCCTGTAAGGTTTTTAAAACCTGACAGGTATGAGTAAAAAGTAACGCCAAAATAAAATATAAAATGAAAGAAGGAATCGCAGGAAAAATCGCCAAAGTCTTTATGCAATCTAAGTTAACCGTGTTGTTAATGATTGTATTTATGGTGGTTGGTGTATATAGTTCGTTTTTAATTCCACGAGAGGAAGAGCCGCAAATTGACGTGCCAATGGCAGATATTTTTGTAGGTTATCCTGGAGCAAGTCCTACGGAAGTAGAATCGCGAGTGATTAAGCCATTAGAGCAATTAATTTCTAATATTAAAGGTGTAGAATACGTGTATTCTACGTCTATGAAAGAACAAGGCGTGGTGATTGTTCAGTTCTATGTTGGCGAAGATATTGAGCGTTCGTTTGTAAAAATGTACAACGAAATCAATAAACACATGGACCAAATGCCAGCTGGTGTTACGTTTCCATTAGTAAAAACTAGAGCGATTGACGATGTACCAATGTTAGGTTTAACGTTGTGGAGTGAGAATTATGATGATTTCCAATTAAACCAAATGGCTCAGGAATTAGAAGCCGAAATTAAAAAGGTAAATGACGTTGCGATTACACATAAAATAGGCGGAAGAGAGCGTCAGTTACGTGTGGTTTTAGATAAGGATAAATTGGCAGCAAGTGGATTAGACTTCTTGTCGGTTTCTGAAATGATTAAGGCCAATAACAGTCAATTAAGTGCTGGAAGTTTTGATAAAAGTGATACGGAATTTTTGGTGAATACTGGAAAGTTTCTAGAATCGGTTACTGATGTTGAAAACTTGGTAGTTGGTGTACAACAAAATCAGCCCATTTATTTAAAGCAAGTCGCTAAGATTATTGATGGCCCAGAAGTGCCTCAAAATTACGTGAGTTTAGGTTTTGGAAAAGGAGGCGAAAAATCAGCTGAATATAAATCTGAATATCCTGCAGTTACTATTTCTGTTGCTAAACGAAAAGGTGCAGATGCGATGAAAATTGCGGAAGTCATTATTGAAAAAGTAGACCATTTACGTAGTACTTTAATTCCCGATGATGTTCACGTAGAAATTACAAGAAACTACGGAGAAACAGCGTCTCATAAAGTGTCAGAATTATTGTTGCACCTTATCGGTTCAATCTTCGCAGTAACCATTGTAGTAATGTTAGCTATGGGTTGGCGAGGAGGATTAGTCGTGTTTTTATCAGTGCCAATTACGTTTGCGTTAACGTTGTTGAGTTACTATATGATGGATTACACGCTAAACCGAATCACGCTTTTCGCATTGGTATTTGTAACAGGAATCGTCGTCGATGATTCCATTATTATTGCCGAAAATATGCATAGGCATTTTAAAATGAAGCGTTTGCCATTTAAACAAGCGGCTTTATATGCGATTAATGAAGTTGGTAATCCAACTATTTTGGCAACCTTTACAGTAATCGCTTCGGTATTACCAATGGCATTTGTTTCTGGTTTAATGGGACCATATATGGCACCAATGCCAATTGGAGCGTCTATTGCCATGATTCTGTCATTATTTGTAGCCTTAACCATTACACCTTATTTGGGTTATATTTTCTTGAGAGAAAAGGATAAAAAAGGAGCAGAAGAGAAGCCTGAAAAAGCGGTTGAAGACACACTTATTTATAGAATTTACAACAAGTTTGAAAGACCACTTTTAGAAAGTAAAGGCAAACGTTGGTTGTTTTTATTAGGAACGTTTGCTGTATTAATGGGAACCATGGTTCTGTTTTTTACCAATTCGGTAGCTGTAAAAATGTTGCCTTTTGATAATAAGAATGAATTTCAAGTAGTAATTGACATGCCTGAAGGGACAACGCTAGAAAGAACAGGAGTTGTAGCTCAAGAGATTTCTCAATATTTATCTAACAGACCAGAGGTTGTCAATTATCAAAACTATGTTGGGACGTCTGCGCCAATTACTTTTAACGGTTTAGTACGTCATTACGATTTACGTGGTGGAAGTAACATGGCAGATATTCAGGTGAATTTATTGGCTAAAGAAGAGCGTTCTGCTCAAAGTCATGATATCGCCAAATTAATGCGTCCAGATATTCAGAAAATTGCAGCAAAATATAATGCAAATGTGAAGTTGGTAGAAGTGCCACCAGGACCACCAGTAATGTCAACTATTGTTGCCGAAGTTTATGGACCTGATTATGAAGAGCAAATAAAGGTTGCAAACCACGTTCAAGACATATTAAAAAACACAGATGATGTGGTTGATATTGATTGGATGGTTGAAGGTGACCAAACCGAATATCAGTTTGATATCAATAAAGAGAAAGCGATGTTATATGGTGTTGCACCACAACAGATTGCTTACACTATGAATATGGCATTGTCTAATAGAGCAATTACAAACCTATATGATGAAGATGCTGTAAACCAAATTGGTTTAGTATTGGCTTTAGATGAAAAAGAAAAATCTACGATTACTGATATTTCGCAATTAAAGGTGAAATCTAAAATGGGGAATATGGTACCAATTTCTGATTTGGTTGATATATCTCAAAATATGGCAGCAAAAAGTATTTACCATAAAAATCAAAAACGGGTGGTTTATGTGATGGCTGATATGGCTGGCGAATTAGAGAGTCCTGCATATGCTATTTTAGGAATGGAAGAAAAATTGAAAGAGATTCCATTACCACAAGGCTTTGAGATTAATGAAATGTACTTAGGTCAGCCAGAGTTTGAAGATAACTATACTGTGAAATGGGATGGTGAATGGCAAATTACTTTAGAAGTCTTTAGAGATTTAGGTATTGCCTTTTTAGGAGCCATCATCTTAATATATATCTTAATAGTAGGATGGTTTCAAAACTTTAAAGCACCAATTGTGATGATGGTTGCAATTCCATTATCCTTAATCGGAATTATTCTGGGACATTGGCTGATGGGAGCATTCTTTACTGCAACTTCTTTTATTGGTATGATTGCTTTAGCAGGAATCATGGTGAGAAACTCAGTATTACTGATTGACTTTATCAACTTAAGAACAGCAGAAGGCATACCATTAAAACAAGCTTGTATTGAAGCTGGAGCCGTAAGAACAACACCAATTTTATTAACAGCAGGAACGGTTGTTATTGGAGCGTTTGTGATTCTGTTTGACCCAATTTTTCAAGGTTTAGCAATTTCATTAATGGGAGGAACTATTGTGTCTACAGTTTTAACATTATTGGTTGTGCCATTAGTGTATTACATGATAGAGAAGAAGAATTTTAAATAATTTGTCTGGTCGAGCGCAGTCGAGACCTGTTGCTTTGAGAATTTTAAATAGTTCTCGACTGCGCTCGAACGGACAAGAAAAATAGAAACAAATGAAATTAGTCATAGTTACAGCAGTAGAGCAGTATCAAAATGAGGTTTTGAAACTTTTCAAAAAAGCAGATATAGAAAACTTTAGTAGTTCTGAAATTGATGGTCACAAAAATGGTTCATCTTTATTAATGGCTTCCAATTGGTTTCCTGCAGAAAAAGGAGGAAACGAATCTAGTATGTTCTTTTCATTCACCGATGAAGAGCGTATTGATGCTTTGTTCGAAGTTATAAAAGAATTTAATGAAAATTTAGAAACTAACAATCCTATAAAAGCGATAGTAGTTCCTATTGAAAGATTTATATAAACTAAAAAATTAATTAAAATGTTAAATACATATTTTAGAGTTATTGTTGGTGTCATGGTATTATTAAGCGTTGTACTTTCTGTATACGTAAGTCCAAATTGGATGTGGTTTACTGTATTTATTGGTGTTAACTTAATTCAATCTGCTTTTACAAAATGGTGCTTATTAGAAACTATTTTGGTGAAATTGGGTATTAAGAAAGAGGGTGGAAGTTGTTCGTCATGTTAATTTAACTGTCAATTTGTAACAAATGGAATTCATTTGCGTCATATAAGTGTAAAATCAGCAATCATGGAATCAAATTATTACACACTTAAACGTACAGACAATCAGTTATTAGTCATTACACACTTGTCACAATTATTAACTTATGCCACTGGTTTTGGTGGAATTATTGCTCCATTAGTTCTTTGGGCAACGCAAAAGGATAAAGTAGAGGGTATGGATGCACACGGAAAAGCTATTTTGAATTTTCAATTAAGCCTAATAGTGTATTCTTTAATAAGTGTTCCACTTATTTTTGCATTTGGGTTAGGAATTTTAATCATTGTATTAATTGCAATTTTAGCATTTGTAATGCCAATTGTAAATGCTATAAAAGCTAGTAATGGAGAATTACCAAGCTATCCAATGTCTTTTAATTTTATTAGTTAGGGATTTTAGGTATTGGAGATGAAAAGGCTCACTATTAAGTGAGCCTTTTCTATTTTTACAAACTCAGTAACGTTAATCTCTAATCAAAAAATATTGCATAAAAAAAGCTCATCATCCGATGAGCTTTTTAAATTTTATATGTAGTCTCTTATTTATGAGAGTCTGCTTTGTATTAACTATTAAGCATCACTGGCATAACAAGCATTGTTACATGCTCACCTTCATCTAAACCATCAATAGGTGTTAAGATTCCGGCTCTGTTTGGTAAACTCATTTCTAACTGTACGTTATCTGAGCTTAAGTTATTAATCATTTCCGTTAAGAAACGTGAATTAAAACCAATTTGCATATCGTCTCCTTGGTAATCACACGTTAAACGTTCTTCGGCTTTGTTTGAGTAATCGATATCTTCAGCAGAGATGTTTAATTCTGCACCAGCAATTTTCAAACGAATTTGATGTGTTGTTTTGTTAGAGAAAATACTAACACGACGCACAGAGTTTAAAAACAGGGTTCTATCAATTACTAATTTATTCGGATTTTCTTTAGGAATTACCGCTTCATAGTTAGGATATTTTCCATCGATTAATCGGCAAATTAATACGGAATTTTCAAAAGTAAACTTGGCGTTAGATTCATTGTATTCTACTAAAACGTCATCATCACTTCCTGCTAAAATTCCTTTTAAAAGTGTTAAAGGTTTTTTAGGCATAATGAATTCTGCTGTTTCAGTTGCGCTAACATCGTTTCTAGTATATTTAACTAATTTGTGAGCATCTGTGGCTACAAAGGTTAAATTTTCTTGAGAAAACTGAAAAAACACACCACTCATTACAGGTCTTAAATCATCATTTCCAGCGGCAAAAATTGTTTTACTAATTGCTGTCGCTAAGATATCTCCGATAATAGTTGTTGTACTTGCATCTTCAATAGAAACCGCATTTGGGAATTCTGCACCATCAGCATAAGCTAATGCATATTTACCATGATTAGAGCTTATTTCAACAGTGTTGTTTTCTTCAACAACAAAAGTTAAAGGTTGTTCTGGAAACGTTTTTAACGTGTCTAATAGTAGTCTTGCAGGTAATGCAATACTCCCTTCAGAATCACTTTCAACATCTATAGTTGCAGACATCGTCGTTTCTAAATCACTAGCCGAAATTGTTAATTTTGATAGGCTTAGTTCAAATAAGAAATTATCTAAAATAGGTAGTGTATTACTGTTATTAATAACACCTCCTAAGACTTGGAGTTGTTTTAATAAATAGGTGCTTGAAACAATGAATTTCATATTGAATATATGTGTTTAATACTTTTATAGTTGTCTCACAAAGATATCTTAATAGAAGGGTTTTATAAAACAAACTTATTAACAAATTGGGCCTAAGAATGCACAATTTTGATAATAAAATAGGATAAAGAATAGAATAAAATTAAAAAGACAAGAATTAGCAAAAAGTATTACACTTTTCGCATTTTTAATTTGCCTAAATTTATAAAATTTCTGTTGTTAAAATAGACGATATTAACTGTATTGTCTTGTGTAATAGAACTCTAAGAAGCGTATTTTCGTTTTCTTAAATAGTTAAACACAAACCCAAACAAAGCTAAAAGGATGAGTGGCAAAGCAATATTAATAAATTGCCATGTACCTTTGCTGTCTTTTACTTTTTCTGCATCTAAGAATCCGACGTTAATTTCTTTGGCTCTTATGTTTATAAGTCCATTATCTTCTAATAGGTAATTAACCGTATTAAGCAGGAATTCTTTATTTCCAAATGATTTTCCTGTGAGTTGGTCAAAGCCTAATTCTTGTGGCCTATTTTTAATAACGTTATTTTTTATGATGTCTCCATCTGAAATCACTACCATCTTAGTGGCTTTACTTTTAGATTGGAAATTAGTCACCTTAAAAGGTAAAATACGTTGATCATAAACCGATGAAAATTCACCTTCTAAAAGAACAGCTAAATTTTGAGAACCTAGATTGTAGCTTTCCTCATTTGGTGAGTTAGTTACATTTGCTAATGATATTGTGGTTGGTGCTCCTTCAAGTTTTGATTTAGGTGAACTTTGTAATAAAATTGATTTTTTGATGTTGTTTTTTAAAGTGTCAATCGGACTCGCAAAATCAAATTTCACTAAGTTTAAGTTCTTTGTTATAGGATGGTCTGGATTCGATGCTGCCAAAGGTGAATACTGCCATTGAATGGGTTGCATTTGTGCCTGACTACCTTCTCCAATCGCTAACATAATTGGTGCCGAATAAAGATCCTTTACTAAAGTAGGATTGACGCGAACTCCATATTTAAAGAAAAAATCATTTAAATGTAAGTCCCGCATAATGGAAACTCCAGTACCAGAATCGTTATACAAACTGTCTTTATCCATAACCACGGATTCCGTAAGCCAAAGACTTTTGCCGCCTGACATGGTGTATTGGTCTAAAACTAATTTTTCGTTTTCTGAAAATGCAATACTCGGTTTAGCAACCACAATTAAATCATAGTCGTTTAGCTTATCTAAAGTGCCTTGCGGATTAGTAGACACACTATCTAAAGTAAAAGGTGCAATATTGTAATAAGGCTTAATTGTAGTTAAGAAATCGGCCATATAAATATCACCTAATTCACCATTACCTTTTAAAATTGCAATCTTTTTAGCCTTAGCATTAACGAGTTTACTAAAGCCATCTGCAAAGGCGTATTCTAAAGATTGTACAGAATTATTAATTTGCTCTTGTAAACCTTGTGTAAGACTTCGTTTTAAAAGTGGGATTTTTACGCGTTTATCTTTGTAGCTCGCATAAGCCCAAGGAAAAATGATATCTTGAGTTACTTTTCCTGTGCTGTTATCCGTATTTATATAAGGTTCTAAACCTTGTTTTGTTAACTCTTCAATGTATTGCTGACGCGTGGTTTCGTCTTCAATTGGATTAATATAATTAATTACAATCTGATTGGTTTCCAATTGAAATTCATCAACAATTTGTTTTACTTCGGTTTGAAGTAATCTGAATTCTGAAGGGAAATCTCCTTCTAAAAATACATCTATAATTAAAGGGGAATCTAAATTACTAACCAAAGATTTTGAAGCTTCAGAAAGTGTATAGCGATGATCTTTAGTAAGGTCAAAACGCTGATAAATCGAGCTTGAAATCGCATTCACGATAATGAGTCCAACAACAATAGCGACAATATATAGTATAGATTTATTTTTTTTCATTCCCGAATGTTATTGCTTCTTGATAAGGTGTTATAGAAATAACTTTATCATCTTTAAACGTAATCTCTACGCATTCTCTTTCGTCTGTAAGGGCTCCGGGTTCAATTCCAAGTCCATAATTCCATTTGTTAGTATCGTGTGCTTTCTTAGCATCATCCCAAGATAACCATTCTTCTTTTCCTAGAAGTGTTGTGATTTTTTCTTTCGAAGCTCCTATTAATAGATCAGATTCAATGGTATTATCAATCATTTCATAACGTAAAGAAGGCTTTTCAGCCCAAGCCTCACTATCAAAATATTTTTGATGATGGTAACTACTAATTATATTTAGAAAAGGATAAAACAAAAAGAAAAAGGCAAAAGGTGTCAATACCAAACTGATTAATGCAGATAGCCATTTTCGTTTATCTACAGTGTTTAAAAACAAAAACAACAGTACAAAAACAAGAATTAAAAACAGGACTAATAAAGGAGTTATGATCATGCTATTAGTTTTGGATTCTCAATTTAGTAAATAATAAAAAGGCTAAAGAAATTGTTACAAAATAGACCAAATCTCTGGTGTCAATTACACCACGACTCATACTGTTGTAATGTGCAGACATGCCTAAGTTTTCCATATAAACAAGGTTATCAAAAATGTTGTAGTTTGAAAGCCCTTCAAAACCAAAATAGAAAAAGAAACAGATAAAAACTGCAATGATAAATGCTACAATCTGATTATCGGAAAGCGTAGAGGCAAACACACCAATGGCAGTGTAAGCACCAATTAAAAACAAAAGTCCAAAATAAGAACCAATAGTACTTCCCATATCAAGACCCTCTTCTGCATGTCCTAACTGAGATATGGTATAAACGTATAATAAAGTTGGAACTAAAGCCATTAAAATTAAAACAAAAGCACCAAAATATTTCCCTAATACAATTTGAAAATGTGAAATAGGTTTAGTAACCAATAACTCTAAAGTCCCTTGTTTCTTTTCATCGCTAAAACTTCGCATGGTTACAGCAGGAACTAAAAAAATAAGAATCCAAGGTGCTAATAAAAAGAACGATGATAAACTAGCTAGTCCATTATCTAAAATATTGAATTCACCTTTAAAAACCCAAAGGAATAAACCGTTAAGTAATAAAAACACACCAATAACCAAATAGCCAATTGGTGAAGCGAAGAAGGTATTTATTTCTTTTTTTAGTATTGCTAACATAGATTAGTGTTCAGTATTCAGTTTGGTTTGCGTTTTTATGAGATTTCGAAATTCTTCTTTATTTTAAACTCTCTAATTTATCTACGCTCCAAGCCTCAGGTTTCGCATTAAACATCGGCTTTGTTTTTTTCCAAACGCCTTTAAATAAATCAGAATGTCTATAATTGTTTAAATCGGTTTCAGAATTCCAATAGCTATAGGTAAAAAAGATATTGGTTGTGTTTTTATCTCTATAGAGTTCTAGAAAATTACAACCTTCAAAATTTCTAATCTTTTCTTTAACCGTTTCAAAATTAGCCAAGAATTCTTCAATATTCGTTGGGTCAAAGCTCATTTTTACAATTCTTACTAACAAAGCTTAAGGTTTTAAGAAGTTAACGGTTACAGTATCCATCGTTTTTAATCCCATTAAAGTAGAAGCACCACCAACAGTTGTGCAATTACTTTTATAAACGGCAATTTCTAAATAGCCAGAAGAATTAAAAACCACTAAGCCTTTTCCTTCAATATTTCGTTTAGACTCTTCAATATCAAAATTTATAATATCGCTAAACTTATTATGAATTTTATCAAACTTATGGTTACGCGCAAAAACTTCATAAGCTCTCGTTTTCTGAACCGTTTCAAAAAATTTGCGTTTTATATTCGTGACCACATTTCCGTAATTATCAATGTAAATTACACTACCAATAATTTGGTTTTGATCATCGTTAATAAAAGGTATTAAATTTTTAATGGGTTTAATAGTGTTAATAACTTTTCCTATCACATCCAAAGTTCCTCCACGTGCAATATGGCAAGCTACTTTTACAAAAATATCTAATACAGGGAAATTAGTTTCTACTCTATCATGTATGTTAATTTCAACAATTTTCTCTGCCGAGATTTCAGCACATATCATACTCATTATGCCATTGTTAGCACATATAAAGTAATGGTCGTCTAATTTTACTGCAATATGCTTGTTTTCAGGACTTAACTCAGAATCTATTCCTATTAAATGAATCGTTCCTTTAGGAAAACTACTATACGCATTCTGAATAATATAAGCCGCTTCAGAGATATTAAAAGGCGACACAGAATGAGAGATATCTACAATTTTAATCTCATCAAGCTCGCTATGAATAGCTCCTTTTATGGCTCCAGCAAAGTGATCTTTTTCTCCAAAATCAGTCGTTAAAGTGATTATCGCCATGGATTGATTGTTGATATTTTTTTAAGAATTGTGGTTGTAAAATTATTAGCTTTGTGTGTACACACGTTGTATCACAAAATTAAGAAAAGAAAACAGATTAACAGACCAAATGAATTTTAAAATATATCATAAGTGTTTTGAATTATTTTAAGGTTTATATGGTGTAATTTAAAAAAAGCGCGCTTTTGAATGAACTAATCCTAGAACTAGAAGAAATTACTCCAAAAGAATTCTTTGGTGCACAAAATGCTAATATCGAATTACTTAAAAAGTATTTTCCAAAACTTAAAATTGTTGCTAGAGGCAATAAAATTAAAGCATATGGAGACGAAGACTTACTCGAAGAGTTTGATCGTAGAATGACCATGTTAATTAAGCATTTTTCAAAGTATAACAAGTTAGACGAAAACGTAATTGAACGCGTCTTAACAAGTCAAAGTAGCGACGATTATAACACATCGGCAAAAAGCGGAGACGTTTTAGTGCATGGAGCAGGAGGTAAACTCATAAAAGCACAAACTGCAAATCAGCGAAAGCTAGTAGAAAGTATGCGTAAAAACGATATGGTTTTTGCAATTGGCCCAGCCGGAACAGGAAAAACCTATGTCAGTGTTGCATTAGCAGTACAAGCCTTAAAAAATAAAGAAGTAAAGCGTATAATATTAACACGTCCTGCCGTAGAAGCTGGTGAGAATCTTGGTTTTTTACCAGGAGATTTAAAAGAGAAATTAGATCCGTATATGCAACCGTTGTACGATGCCTTGCGCGATATGTTTCCTGCAGAAAAGTTAGACAGTTACATAGAAAAAGGAGTCATTCAAATCGCACCTTTGGCCTTTATGCGCGGACGTACTTTAGATAATGCATTCGTGATTTTAGACGAAGGTCAGAACACCACACATGCACAAATGAAGATGTTTTTAACGCGTATGGGTAAAAACGCTAAGTTTATGCTAACTGGAGATCCTGGTCAAGTAGATTTGCCTCGTCGTTCGGTTTCCGGATTAAAAGAAGCTCTTTTAGTCTTAAAAAATGTAGAAGGTATTGGTATGGTTTATCTCGACGATAAAGACGTTATTCGTCATCAATTAGTAAAGAAAGTCATCGCCGCATATAAGAGTATAGAAAACAGAGAATAATATTATAAATTTTATTAGAAGCTATTTCCAGCTTTCCGCTATATCTTTTTATTTAATGATTTCTTCTCACTTTCGCTTCGCTCAGTGATCAACAAACCACCAAATGAAAAGGATGCCGCTGCAATCTGGGCTAGGGCTTAACATCACTTATATTATCATTATATAATGAATTTCATAATTCGGAACTAACAAACAATTAAACAGTAAACAACACAACGCCTACACGACAATGAACAATACCATTACAGAAACCAATTTCAATTTCCCAAAACAAAAAAGTTTTTATAAAGGAAAAGTAAGAGCAGTATACAACATTAACGATGAGCAATTGGTAATGGTTGCTACAGATCGCTTAAGTGCTTTTGATGTGGTGATGCCAAAAGGTATTCCGTATAAAGGGCAAATATTAAACCAGATAGCGACCAAGATGATGAAAGAAACCGAAGATTTGGTACCTAATTGGTTGGTAGCAACACCAGATCCCAATGTCGCTGTTGGTTATTTGTGTGAACCTTTTAAAGTAGAAATGGTTATACGCGGTTATATGTCTGGCCATGCAGCAAGAGAATATAAAGCAGGTAAACGCATACTTTGTGGTGTGGCAATGCCAGAAGGTTTAAAAGAAAACGACAAATTCCCAGAGCCAATTATTACACCTGCAACAAAAGCAGAAATGGGAGATCATGATGAGGATATTTCTAGAGAAGACATTCTTAAAAAAGGAATTGTTTCAGAAGAAGACTATATTATTCTTGAAGATTATACGAGAAAATTATTTCAACGCGGAACTGAAATTGCTGCCGCTCGTGGTTTAATTTTAGTAGATACTAAATACGAATTTGGTAAAACAAAAGACGGAAAAATTGTATTAATAGATGAGATTCATACACCAGATTCGTCACGTTATTTTTACGCAGATGGTTATCAAGAACGTCAAGATAGTGGAGAATCGCAAAAGCAATTGTCTAAAGAGTTTGTGAGACAATGGTTAATAGCTAATGATTTTCAAGGCCTAGAAGGACAAACGGTTCCTGAAATGAGTGATGACTATATTCAATCTGTAAGCGACCGTTACATTGAGTTGTACGAAAACATAACAGGAGATACCTTTGTAAAAGCAGATTTATCTGATATTCAAAACAGAATTGAAGCCAATGTTTTAGAGTATTTAGGCTAATTATTAATAGAAGTAATTATAAAAAAGACGTAAAAAAAATATTGTTTTTACGTCTTTTTTATGCGATAAACAGAAACTAATGGTCAAAGTAAATTAATTGTAGTTTTATATAAGCTATTTAAAATGAGAGAATTAAAGCAAGTTTGATTTCATAGTACTTGTATGATGCTCAACATGATAAGCCGTCCACATAATAATTTCTCTAACAGGCATTTTCCCCATTAAAGGATGCGGTAAAATCACAGTATCTAAATTTTTATCGCTAATACGTCTCGTTTTATACTGAAGTTTTTTTTCTTCAGTTTGTAATCTGTTTATAAGATATTGCTTGTCTATAAGTGCAGGGATCTTCATGTTTTGAGATCCTTTAAAGGTTGTGCCTTTTACATCGAGTAAACGTTCATGATAACGTTTTACAATAGCATCGTATGTTCTAACAGGTCGGTTTGCTTTTCCAAACTTTAAACGCAGTAAAAATTTAGGCATGCTTAAAGCATTGTTAAGTGGAATGATACTTTGTAATAAATGAAGCGTTTGTTGGCCTGTGGTCCATTTTCCTTTAGGTCCTTGAGTCCAAGCCTCGTCTGGTTGGTTTTCTAACCAAGTAATTAATTCAGCGTGTTTAGTTTCAATTAAATCTGCAATAGCATCTTTATCCATAGGAAAGAATTTGATAAAGAAAAGGTAGGCAATTTTATTGAATAGTTTATAAAGACTCACTTATTTTTAACGACGAATAACTAAAAATTATTCTTCAACTTCTTTCTCTTGAATTATAACTTTATCTTTCTTAAAAATAGGAACTAAATACGAAAGGTTCACGCCAAAACCACCACCAACACGGCTACTGTCGTACGTTCTATTATAACCTGGAATATAAAGGTTTTCGTAATTACTAGGTTCTTTTTCTGTAAGAAGAACTTTAAGTTGAAGATTAAATCCAGCAAAGAAATTATTAAATATTTCTGCTTTTAAGCCAATTTGTAACTCTGTCCAAAGTGCCGTTAAATCATTAAATTCTTGACCTTCAGCAACGTCAAAACGGTCTCCCCAATATTGGTTATTAATATCATAAACCGTATAATTGTTTAATGTTTGGTTAAATGTACTTGCACCAACACGGATTCCTGCAAAAATCATGTTCTCCATGTCAAGCCAGTTTTTGTAGAAATTCATATCTAAACCAACTTTAAAGTAACTACCCTTTGTAGTGTTGTTTAAAACTTCATTTTCTAGAACACGTTCTTCATTTCCAATTTCTCCAGCAATATAGATACGTTTGGTAAGACGATAATCTCCCATAATTTCAAATCCAGAGTAATCATCATCAAAAAACGTGCGTGCTAATTTACTAACATCGGCACCTAACCTAAGGCCATATTTTTGTTTAAAAACTAAGGTATCCTTTACTGTTTTTTTCTTGTCCTGTGCAAAAGCCACTGTAGAAAACAACAGCAGTAATATTACGCCTCTAATGATAGATACGTACATGTGTTGTGTTTTCATCTTTTATACTTTGTTGTGTGGTTTCTTCGATTTCTATATTAGCAATCCATTGATCAGTATCTGTCTCTCTTAAAACCCCTAAACTGTTGAAATAGCTAGAGTAACCGCAAGCTCTCGAGATATAAACAAACTCTGTGTTGTATGTGATTTCTATGATGTCTATATTAGAATTGGTTAAAGGATCTTCATCTTCAATTCTTAGATTCGTGTCTTTTTCTAAAACATAACGCACTGTTATTGGTGGTTGACCTTCAGGTCCAACAAGAAGAGGTAATGCTATTTTATTATTGTTTACATTAAAAACATAGGCGTCTTCATCATCATATTCCTTAATGATTTTGTCAGATTCTTCAATAGGTTCTGTTGTAACTCCATCCTCATCTGTAAAAATGCCTTCACGATAAACCGTAATTCTAGAAACATTTAATAATTCCTCAGTATCAGAAGCGTCATAGAATTCTATAATTAGTCTTGGAGTCGTTTCTGTAGCTGCAGAACAGATATCATCACGTTCACAATTAATTAACGCAATGGCTATAACTAGAATTAAGAATTTTAAGTTTTTCATTTACTTTTTCTCAAATAATACAACCGTTTCAATATGTGCTGTGTGCGGAAATTGATCTACCAAACTTAATTTATTGATGGTGTAACCCGCTTCCATTAATTGCTCAGTGTCTCTTGCTTGGGTTGCAGGATTACAAGATACATAAACCAAACGTTCTGCATTTAGGTTTATTATTTTTTTAAGGGTTTTAGGAGCAATTCCTGCTCTTGCAGGATCTAAGATGATAGTTCTTATTTTATTGGTGTATTCTGGATGTTCGGCTAAGAATTTACCAACATCTGCAGCATAAAATTTAAGCCCTTCAATATTATTACGTTTGGCATTCTCTTTGGCATCTTCAATGGCAGCTGCAACAATATCTACACCTACAATTTTAGTGTTTTCAGATTTATTGGCAATAATTTGACCAATAGTTCCTGTTCCGCAAAATAAATCAAGAACAACCGTATTGTCAACAGCTTCTTTGTTTTCTAAAGCATAATCGACCACTTTAGTGTATAATTTTTCAGCACATTTTGGGTTGGTTTGAAAAAAGCTCTTCATGCTAATTTCAAAATTTAAGCCTAATAATTCTTCTACAATTTTATCATCACCATAAACAAGAGAAATACTTCCTGTTGTGGCAATAGTTCTATCTCCAGTTTCATCATTAATGGTGTGTAATAAACCAGCAACGCGATCACCAAATAATCCAACCAAATAATTAGCAAATTTATCTAAATCAAATTCAGGTAAATCATAAGAAGTGGTAACTAAATTAAATAAGAGCTGATTGGTTTTAAACGATTTTCTGACCACAAAATATCTAAAGAAACCTTCCCTTTTTGGTGGATGCCAAGGTGCTAATCCGGTTTCTACACAATAGGCTTTAATGTCTTTTAATTGGTTTTCAAATTCGGCATCAAATAAACCAGAATCTTTCTTTAGGTCATCTCCACACCACCAAGTTCCACGTTTTTTAAATCCTAAAGTAAATTCATCTACATCAGTTTTTAAGTCGTGGTCATAACCAATGGCAGAAAAGCCATACTCCATTTTATTTCTATAATGAAAGGTGTTAGGTGAGGTTACAAATTCATCAAACTTATCTTCAATATCATCAACTTTACCAATACGTTTAAATAATTGTAGAGTACTTTCCTTTTTGTATTGATGTTGTTTTTCAATGGGTAAATTAATATAAGGTGCACCAGGAATAGTTTGGTAAGGCATATCAATTTCATCTTCCGATGGCTTTAAAACCTCAAAAAGTTTACCTTCAGCATACTTTTTACTGGTTTTTTTTATTTGAGTTTTTACCAACTGACCAGGTAATGTATTAGGAACGAAAACAACAAATTCGCCATGTTCATTTCTTATACGACCAATACCTTTACCACCAAAGGCATAATCTTCGATTAAAATATCAATGATTTCACCGCGTCTTACAAATTTATTCCGTTCTCTTTTTGGCATTTCTTATAATAATTAAGTAGCAAAGATAGGTGCATTTTTGCGAATAGTAAAGTTGAAAATGATGCTATTATTTCTGAGTTTATCACAAATAAAAAACGGCCTAGATTTCTCTAAGCCGCTTTAATTAATTAAGGGTGAAAAATTAGTTCTTATTAAATTTTTCTAAGATTTTTCCCATTTGTTTTCCTGCAGCTTCACGACCACCTAAACCGAAAGATAAAACCACTGTAAGTGCTACTGTTCCTAATGATATACCGAAAGCTAGATTTACAATTTCATCTGCAATTCCCATAGAACCTAAACCAATAGCTAAGAATATAGCAATGATGCTAATTTTTACAATAGAGACTACAAAAGGATTGTTTTTACTATTTAATGCTTTAGTGAATAGATTAGAAATAATTAAACCTAAACCAATAATTACAATTCCGAATAAGATTTTACCTGCATAAGCCAATACAGTATCAATGATTTCTGTGAGTTGTGTGAATTCTAATTTTTCAAAGGCTGTTAACATTCCAAATACAACGATAAGTGCATAAGCAATGTTAGATATTAATTTAGCAACACTTTTAGTTCCAACATATTCAGTCATGTTCATTTTAGAAACTAAACCATCTACATTAAGGCTTTGTAATAATTCTTTTAAAAGTTGAGCCACAAAGCGTCCAACAAAAACAAATATGATGATGATAATTGTAGCTACTAATATTCTCGGAATCGCTTCAAAAAATGAGCTTAACATTGATGTTGCAGGTTCTGAAATGGCTTTCATGTCTAAAATATGAAACGCAGAAATCAATAATGGTATAAATACAAATATGAAAACTACCTTTTTTAGAATTTTTACGACATCAAGGTTTTCAGGAAGCTTAAGTTTTGGTGTGAACTTTTTTATGGTATCACCAGATAATTCTACGAGTTCAGAAACTATTGTTGCTAACATATAGCCAATGTAAGCCACTAAACCAGCACCAATAATATTAGGAATGTAATTTGTAAATCCATTTAATAAGTTTTTTACGGGATCTAATACATCCGTTAAGCCTAATTTGCCTAGAGCTAACATAAAAACAAATATCATTACTAAAAAATAAAGGAGTTTACCAATAAAGGAAGACAACTTTAATGAAGAATTTTTCAGTTTGTCATCAATACCTGTTTTTTTTATCAGTTTTGTGGTCATTCGTTTTACAAAGCCAGCAATAAACCAACCGATAATTAGTATTAAAACGGCTGCAATTACACCAGAGAGGCTTTCTCCAAATGATGCTGTTAAGTTATTAAATAATTCTGTTAAGTAGTCCATGGTTAATTAAAATTGAATAGTTAATATTATATATTTGAGACACTTAATATTTTGAAAAGACACAAAAGAATGTAGAAGCCTACGGATTTGTAGACGGCTATGTCTTGCTAGTAAGTGAGTTTATAGTAGTTTACTAGGAATTTGATTTTTATAAAAAAGAAGTGGAATTAGTAAAATTAGATGTTAAAAAATGAAAACTAATTTATAATTGAAGCTTAATATTTATTAATTTGCACATTCTAGGGATGATTTCTTTCCCACGCTGAATTTTCGTTCTGATAGTTATCGGAATCTTCGAAAGGATAAAGGTAGATAAGGAACTCGCTAAGCGAGATTTAATTATTAATGTTTGCATTGTTTAGCAATGTTAAACGATGCCTTCTAAAGAGGCATAAACCTTAAATTATTTTTAAAAATGGCTGTTTTAGACCAATTAACATCGCAAGAAGCGATAGATTTAGAAAACAAGTATGGTGCACACAATTACCATCCATTACCAGTAGTACTGAGTAAAGGAGAGGGTGTTTTTGTTTGGGATGTAGAAGGTAAAAAGTATTACGATTTTCTTTCAGCATATTCTGCAGTAAACCAAGGACATTGTCATCCAAAAATTGTTGGAGCAATGACTGAGCAAGCAAAAACTTTAACGTTAACCTCAAGAGCATTTTATAATGATGTATTAGGTAAGTTTGAAAAATATGCAACGGAAACGTTTCATTTTGATAAGCTTTTACCAATGAACACAGGAGCAGAAGCTGTAGAAACGGCTTTAAAATTGTGTAGAAAATGGGCTTATGAAGTAAAAGGTATTGATGAGAATGAAGCTGAAATTGTAGTGTGTGAAAATAACTTCCACGGAAGAACAACTACTATTATTTCGTTTAGTAATGATCCTGTAGCGCGTAAAAACTTTGGACCATACACTAATGGATTTATAAAAATTGAATACGATAATTTAGAAGCTTTAGAAACTACTTTAAAGAATAATCCTAATGTTGCAGGTTTCTTAGTAGAACCAATTCAAGGTGAAGCAGGCGTTTACGTGCCAAGTGAAGGTTATTTAGCCAAAGCAAAAGCCTTATGCGAAAAGTTTAATGTATTATTTATTGCAGACGAAGTGCAAACTGGTATTGCAAGAACAGGTCGTTTATTAGCAACTTGTGGTAACTGTAGTTGTGCAGATAAGCATTGTTCTGGTACACCAGAAGTTAAAGCTGATATTTTAATTTTAGGTAAAGCCTTATCTGGAGGAGCATATCCTGTTTCTGCGGTTTTAGCAAATAACGACATCATGGATGTTATAAAACCAGGGAACCATGGTAGTACATTTGGAGGGAATCCGGTTGCTGCAGCTATTGGTATCGCAGCATTAGATGTTATTAAAGACGAAGGATTAGCAAATAATGCACAAGAATTAGGAGAATTGTTTAGAGCAGAATTATCTAAATTTATTGAAACAAGTTCTATTGTAAATGGTGTTCGCGGTAAAGGATTGTTGAATGCGATTTTAATAAATGATACAGAAGATAGTGATACCGCATGGAATATCTGTATGAAATTAAGAGATAACGGTTTGTTAGCAAAACCAACACATGGTAATATTATTCGTTTTGCACCACCTTTAGTAATAACAGAAGTACAATTATTAGATTGTGTGTCTATTATAACAAAGACATTAAAAACATTTGAAGCTTAATAAAGCTTTTAAATAAGCATAAAAAAAGCGATTTTCAATTAAGAAAATCGCTTTTTTATTTATAAAAAATAAGACTATTGAGGTCCCATCATTTCTTGCAGTTTTTGTTGCATTAATTCTTGATCTTGCATAGTATCCCATCCAAAAGTAGTAATTATCCAAACGTAAAATAAAACCATAGCAATACTTAAAACTACACCAATAATTCCCATTATTTTTCCAGCTTTTACATTTCCAAAACCAGAAAAGCTTTCAGGTGATTCTGTGTAAACTTTAGTGGCTTTTCCAGCAAGTACTATTGCTACAATTCCAAAAATTAATCCTGGCAAACCATAACAGCAGCAGCCAATAATTGATAAAATTCCCATTACAAGGACTAAGGTTCCATTAGGGATTTGTTGTTTTTCCATGTTTTATTTGTTTTTAGTTGATTAAAAAGGTCTTTAAAATAAAGCTCGTTACAATAATACTAATATTTAGGATAAATAACCCTAAAATAATCCGATGACCATTCTTAAATTGAAATTTAAGGTGAAATATCAGGAAAGTGAATAGCATAATAAGAGAATATATAGCTGGATACATATAAAAAGCGGCTATAAAATCTCCTTTTAAAATTAATGAGATAGATCTCTGCATACCACAGCCCATACAATCTACATTAAAAGTTTGCTTCCATAAACATGGCAGCATATAATCATCAAGTCCTTTTGCGAATATTAACATGGCGCTAAATTAAGAATTTGCTAAATACTTTAGTAATTACATTAAATAATTTTTCTAATCCTTACTTTTGCTCATATTAAATGATGCGTTATGAATATATCTAGAACCCTAAATTTTATCTGTATTGTGGTTGGTGGCTTAATTGCCTTTTATGCACAAGCACAAGAGGAGCAAAACACTTATATACTACTAGGTGGTATCATGTTACTAATGTTTGGTATTTATAGAACGTCTAGAAATATTCCTAGTAAGTTTGATAAAGAGGAAGAATCTTTTATTAAAACAGATAAAGAAGATGAAATTTAAAGTTGGAGATCATATTGAAACTTTAGATGATAATATTTCAGGTGTTATAACAAAGATTTCAGATAAAACAATAACAATTGAAGATAGTGATGGTTTTAACTTACAGTTTGAAGCTAACGAACTCATGTTGTCGTCCTCAGGAAACTCTCTTGAAAATGCAGTTTACAATACCGATTTTGAAGCTGTAAAAAGAGAAAAGGCTTCTAAAAAACGAAAGTCTGCACCAACAATAAAACCAAAAGAGCGACATGCACCAAAGTTTGAAGTCGATTTACATATTCATCATTTAACAAAATCATCCAAAAGGATGTCTAATTTTGAGATGCTTAATCTACAATTAGATACAGCCAGAGGTCAATTAGAGTTTGCTATGCGTAAACGTATTCCTAAAATTGTATTTATACATGGAGTAGGGGAAGGAGTGCTTCGCCAAGAGTTAGAAACGCTTTTTAGTCGTTATAATAATGTGCGGTTTTATGATGCAGATTATAAAACCTACGGATTAGGTGCTACAGAGGTTAGAATTCTTCAAAATATAGAACCTTAAGTAATCAATCGTAATCTTCTGGATCGAATTCTGGAATAGTAAAGGTTAATGTTCCTAGATCAATATTTGATGTTCTAAAAATTGTTAAATCAGTATTTTCAATGGTAAAGGTCATTGTCACTGTTCTAGTATATACATTTTCAAAGGCGTCGTAATCTTCGTTAGTATCTGGTATATATGCTATAGCTTCTTCACTGTTAAGGTAAAGTTGTACAAGAACTCCGTTTACAGTTACTCTATCGTCGTTAGGGCCATTTTCTCCATTAGCATCTTCATAACGTGTTAAAATTCCGTCACCATCGTCATCAGGATCCAAATAATCAGGAAGATCATCACTGTTTGTTGGATGATCTGCATCAGTGTTTAAAGGGTTAGTTAAAGGATCTCCATCTCCATCTTCATCCAATTCGTCTAGTTCATCTTCTGTTAATACATTATCTCCATCATCATCTATGTCTAAATAATTAGGAATACCATCTCCATCAGTATCTAAAGAATCGATATAAATACCATCTTCGTTTGGTAATCCTGAAATGCCTTCATCTTCATTAGGTACTCCATCGTTATCATCATCTTCTATGGTCGTAGTAATGTAAACATCACCAGAACCTGCTTCATAGTCTTCTCTTATGGTTAAATCTGAAGGGGAAACAACAGCACAAATATCATCAGAAGTTAACTCTCTATTATAGGTTCTGTAAATAAAACGAATGGTACTCTCATCAATCGTTAATTCTTCAGGAGTTCCTTCTGTAGTTGCAAACGCAAATAGTGCATCATTAGTCGTAGATTTCGGAAAAATTAAAAGCAGTGCTTCACTTGGGTCTTCGCGCGTATCATAAACAAGGTGGTAATCTTCAAAATTTTCACATTGCTCTAATTCTTCATCAAAATCCAAATCAATAGTTAGGATATCTCCATCATCACAAGCGACTAAAAAGAGTAAACAAAATAGGATATAAAAACGCTGTAGCATAGATTCAATTTTAAACAAAAATAAAGGATTTGTAAAATTATAACGCTCCATTAACTAAATAATTTTATTTACAATATTTTTGCGGTCAGCCAAATTTAAGTTTTGTTTTAATTCAATGTGTTTTTAGTTGAAAATTCGGAGCTTAATAAATGTAAAGACGAGTTAAAGATGAAGCAAATATATTTAGACAATGCCGCAACAACAGCAATAAGACCAGAAGTTATAGTGCGCATGACGGAAGTCTTACAAGCTAACTATGGCAATGCATCATCTACACATAGTTTTGGACGTTCTTCTAAAGCGCTTTTAGAACAATGCAGAAAAAACATCGCTTCGTATTTTAACATTAATGCATCAGAAATTGTTTTTACTTCTGGTGGTACAGAAGCAGATAATTTAGCATTACGAAGTGCTGTTAGAGATTTGGGAGTTACAGAAATTATTCTTTCTAAAATAGAACATCATGCCGTTTTACATACTGCAGAGCAATTGCAAAAAGAGTATAATGTAGCACTTAAGTTTGTAGATTTAGAAGATTGTGGTTCAATTAATTATTCGCATTTAGAAGCTTTATTAAAATCTAGTGATAAAGCCGTGGTGAGTTTAATGCACATTAATAATGAAATTGGTAATATTTTAGACCTAGAACGTGTTGCTGAACTTTGCAAGATTAATAAGGCGTTGTTTCATACAGATACTGTGCAGTCTATTGGTCATTATAAAATTGATTTAAAAACCATTCCAATAGATTTTTTAGCGGCAAGTGCACATAAGTTTCACGGACCAAAAGGAGTTGGATTTTGTTTTATTAGAAAAGAATCAGGATTAAAACCATTGATTTTTGGTGGTGAGCAGGAACGAGGTTATAGAGCAGGTACAGAATCTATACATAATATTGTTGGTATGGATGAAGCTTTAAAAATAGCTTATCAAACTATTGAAGAAGATAAAAAATACGTTTCAGGCTTAAAGAGTTATTTTATTGAGCAAATAAAAAAACATTTACCTAATGCGAGTTTTAATGGAGGTTGTGAACATGCTGAAAGCACCTATACCTTAGTCAATGTCTGTTTGCCAATTGCACCAGAAAAAGCATCGATGTTACAGTTTCAACTCGATTTAAAAGGAATTGCTTGTTCAAAAGGAAGCGCTTGCCAAAGTGGTAGCAACCAATCATCACACGTGTTATCTGCAATTTTAAATGATGAAAAATTAAAGCAACCTTCAGTCCGTTTTTCTTTCAGTATTTATAATACTAAGGAAGAGTTAGATTATGTGATTAACGTTTTAAGTGAATTTGTTAAGCCAAAAGATGCTTAAAATAAATTCACTCAGTTATTTCTAATTTTATGACTTCTAATTCTTAACAATTATCTTTTGCGATATTGCTTCAGTATTAGAATTAAAAGCGACGTTTACAACATAAACACCATCACTTAAACGTAACGTAGGTAAATTATAGTTGTTTTCTATAGCAGTCAATTGTAATTGAGAGATGCGTTTACCAGTAACATCATAAATTTCTATAGTCTTAATATCTAAGCCGTTTGGATTATTTACAGTAAGCTGATGAAGCGAATTACTTTGATTGATAGTTAATGCGGTTGTGTCAAATTCTTTAACGCTTAACGCCTGAGACATAAAAACAATAGTAAAACGATCGGTATAGTTTCCAGGTTCTATGTTTAAGCTATAATCTAAATTTCTAAGGTTAACATAAGTGTCATTTTCATTGTCATGAATGTAAATACCTTGAGTATCATCAAAATTCTGAATGTCAAATATTCTGAAACGTAAAGGTTGCTGTTGCTCAATATTAACGGCTAACGGAATAGTGAGCGCTTCTTCAAAAGGAAAGGCTTGAGCAGAATATACTTTTTCATCCAACGAAAAATAAGCATCTGAGGCAGAACTTTCTGTACGAATCAATTCTAAACCATAATCGAAACCAGCCGTTGCAGAATCATTGAAATTTAAAACCAATTGTCTTGTGTATTCTGCTTCATCAACAGTGAAATCTACATTGATTCTAAACCTTTTATAATCTTCAGGAACAATAGAAAGGCCGTTCTCTTGATATTGAATACCAGTAACCTCGTTAGTGTTATTATCATTATTGTTTCTGAAAAAAGTACTGTTTCCATCAGATTCTTTAGCGAACGTGCGATGTGAGTTTTTGGTATAGACTGTTGCTGGAGTTCCTGGTGTCCCAGTAATACCTTCAACCATAAATCCTTGTCCTACGGGAATATATCTTCCTGCTAATTTAGAACCAAAAGTTGGTGTTGGTAAAGGAAAGCTATTGTCTTCTTCATCATAAGTCCTAAATTCTGCAGGTGTATCTGTAATCACCGTTCCTGAGGCATTAATTGTAAACGAATAATAACCACCTCTGTAATCTTGCAATACATGTGAACTCACAGCTCCATCTTGCTCCCAATACTGTAATGTGCCAGTAATAGAAGTTTGGTTATCTACATCGTGAATAAAAGCCGCAGCATCTATAGCGCTTGGATAAGGGTTTCCTACTAAAGTATTTAAACCATTAGCAACATCATTACCAATAGTACCATTATTAGGTTTGCCTCTAAAATCGTAAACTTGACTTCCTGTTAATCCCGTCCCATTTCCTTTCATTGTAAAACCAAGACCTGGCTTAATATTTCCGGCAGCACCTGCAAAAACCCAATCGATATATTGTTCTGACGTTTGATAAGTCCACAGCCAACGCTTTGCTATTCCTAGAGGGCTAGATGTCCCATCATAACCAGCAATAAATAAAGCATCTGTACTAGATGTTAGTCCTAAAGGATCACCTGAAGAAGGAATTCCTGTGGCATCATCAATTAAATTAACGCGTGCATCTTCATTCCCAAAAGCGGCAGAATTATTTCCAACAGGTGAGCACCAATAATTATAACTCCATTGATTTACATTTCCTGTTTGATAAATACTGAGTTCTCCAGTACCAGAATTACCAGTAGATCCATTACCTTGAAGTAATTGGGCTTCGTCTCTAAGATATATTTTTGAATTTGCATCGTCAATATTAACATCGTCAGTGACATAAACGTATTGATTTTTTACAAATAGATAAGCATCATTTTGAACACTAAGTTGCGCAAAGGCTATATTACCGCAAAGTAAGACTAAAGAAAAGAGGGATAATTTCATGATTCTTAATTTTAAACTAAAGTTTATAAGAATAACTTAAAGAAACTTAGTTAGTCAAAAATAAGGAAATTAACTTATTTCTTTTTGCTGAATTCACTCAAAAGCATTCTCTTATCGTTTAAAAAGAAGAATATTATCTAAAAACGCGTAGATAATCTGATATTAAAAACACGAGGAGTCAAGTAATTTGGAATAGCATATTGTTGTTTGCTATAAACATCTCTAACCCATGTATTGGTAATAGAGTTTTGATTGTTAAACATGTTGTAAATTTCAAAACCAATAGAAAGTTCTTTCACAGATTTTTTCCATTTTGCTTCGTAGGTTTTCTCAGGGTTTACCAATTGGTAGGAGATCCCTAAATCTGCACGTCTGTAATCTCGTAAACGTATTTGGTAGTTGTATGGATCTGCGTAACTAGGCGAACCTCCTGGAACACCAGTATTATAAACTAAATTTAAATACATTTTTAAGTCTGGCATGTTAGGAACATAATCCTGAAATAATGCTCCAAACTTTAATCGTTGATCTGTAGGCCTTGCAATATAACCACGATTATCAATGTTTTCTTCGGTTTTTAAATATCCAAAACTAAACCAAGATTCTGTTCCTGGTACAAACTCGCCATTAAGTCTTAAGTCTAAACCGTAAGCATATGCTTTGGCATTATTGTCTGCACTATAACGAATTCTAACATTTTCTAAAGTGTACGGATTAACATCAGACATACCTTTATAATAGGCTTCTGTAACTAATTTGAATGGTCTATCCCAAATTTCGAAACTATACTCGTTACCCAAAACAATATGAAATGACTTTTGTGCTTTTACATTAGGTTGCACTGTTCCTGAAGAATCTCTTAACTCTCTATAAAATGGAGGTTGATAATATAAACCAGCTGCAACTCTAAAAAGCATGTCCTTTTCCCAATTAGGTTTAATAGCAAACTGTGCTCTAGGACTAATTACAGTTTGTGTTTTACTATCTATAATGCCATCTCCACTTACATTCCAAGTGTGTGTTCTTACACCTGCATTATAAAATACCTCGTTTCCATTCCAGTCTGTTCGCTTGCTATATTGTACAAAAGCTTGAAGTCTGTTTATTTGTATACGGTTTGTTGCTCTAATATCTTCAAAAGCCACTAATGGTCCAGAAAAAGGCTCATAAGGTTGCGGGTTAGTTTGACTAATAATTGGAGGTCTAATAGAAAAACCTGCAGAATCAATAACTTCATATTCTACTAAACGGTCTCTAATGTCTTCGTTAGTGTATTTTACAGACCATTCTAGAGTGGTTTCATCATCAATTTTATAATCTCCTCTATGTTCAGCATTCACAATAAAAGCATCTAGATCGTTACGAGCATGTGTAAGTTGTCCGCCAATACCTTCACTAAATTCAACTTCTCCTAAATTTTCATCACCAATATTAGTGTTTACTTCTCCTAAACGGTACTGTGCTAATATGTCAAAGTATTCTTGTTCTGTGGTATGATATGCTGAGGCTATAAGTTTAAGTGTGAGATCATCACTAGCAAAATAATTTGCTTTAAAAGCACCAAAAGCAGTTTGGTATTGATCTTTTTCTTGACCTTCATAAAAGACTAAAAGTGCGACAGGATCTTGTAAGGTACCAAAATTAGTTTGTCTGTTTTCAGGTTGAAAGTTGTATTTGTTTGATGAGATGTTTCCTAAGAAATTCAAATGAAATTTACTCGAAAAACGATAGGTTAAATAGGTTTGTGCATCTGCGAAAACAGGTTCTACATTACCTTCGGTCTCAAGACTATTTAATAATAAACTGTTGTCTCTGTAGCGCACCCCTGCAATACCTGAAAACTTTCCATCTTTTGAAACGGTTTCTGCTGTAAGGCTTCCTCCTAATAAACTTAAATCGGCTCTAATTCCAAAACTTACAGGATTACGATATGTAATATCTAAAACAGAAGATAGTTTATCTCCAAATTTTGCCTGAAAACCACCTGCTGAAAAATCAACATTATGAACCATATCTGTATTTACAAAACTTAAACCTTCTTGGTTACCTGAACGAATTAGAAATGGTCTATACACTTCGATCTCATTGACATAAACAAGGTTCTCGTCAAAATTTCCACCACGAACAGAGTATTGTGTACTTAATTCATTAGAAATATTAACACCAGGTAATGTTTTTAAAATATTTTCTACTCCTGGTTGTGCACCTTTAATTGTTCTAATCATTTGTGGAGATATAGAAGTAACACCATCTACAGATTGTCTTGTATTGGTGTTAATAACAACGGTTGCAATTTGTTCTACATCAATAAGCATTACAGGATTATATTCTATTTCTTGACCGTTTTTTAGATTAAATTTCTGTTCAATACGTTTATGAGAAATATGTGTGAATATTACCGTGATTTCAACACCAAAAGGAATTTTAAGTTCGTAAAAACCATTGCTATTGGTAGCAGTTCCTTCTCCTGTACTAGCCTTTATGTTAATGCCTTCTATAGGAGTGTTGCCTTCGTCTAAAATAACACCTCTAATAATTGCAGATTGCGAAAAGGAAAGACTACTAAAAAGTAAACTGAGTAAGATTATAAAATGTAAGCGTTTCAAATGATTTAATTTTTCTTAGTTGGTATGAAATACGATTGTAGGTTTCAATTGTATTTTACTATATGTTTATAATAATAACTTAAAACACGTTCGCCACTAAATTTGTAAATAGGCTTTGTTCTAGAAGTGAAACGGTAATAAATGTAAAATATTTCTATTTTCTGAAAAATGTTGCTTCAAATGTAGAACTATTTCCAACATTATCAGTTACAATTATTTTTAATTCGTTGTTAGTGTCTTTAACAATGTTATCATTAAAATCGTGTATTAAGGTTTTGGTTTTATAGTCATATTCCATTAAAATCCATTTTCCATTTACTGTAGCTCTGTATTTACTAATGCCAGTTAATTCGTCTTCAATTTTTACTTTAAGATAACGGTATTTACTGATCCATTTTTTATTCTGAAAATTAATAGGTTTTATAGTTGGAGGTTCAGTATCCATAGATAAAGCAAAGGTTCCTAAAGATTTACTTCTAGCGGTTAATATGGAACCTTTACGTGTGGTATAAACGTAGTATGGTTTTTTGTAGCTGCCATAAAATCGAGCAATATAAAGTTTGTCTTGGTCTTCTGCTTTGAAATTGCTTAAGTCATAATTGATGTAAAAATTTTTCTGCATGGGAATTTTATCTTCACCCAAGAAAATGGTGTCAGAACTTACTTTGTAATCAATATAACTATCGTCATATAATGTATTCTCATAAAAATTAACCGTAATATTCCCAGAATTTAAAGTCGTTGGTTGGTCGCTAGATACAAGTGTTTTATGAGATGTGTCTACTATAGTATCTAGCTCAAGCGTTTTAAATTTTCCGTTAACAGGAATAACAACCCAAGTCTCGTTTTCGTGGTAATCTCTTATTCTTACTTTATAAACAGAAGAAGTACTGTCTTCAATTTTAACATAACCATTATCGTAAGCGTCTTTATATAAGCTTAATGGATTGTTTTTTTCTATAAAGAGTTTTTGAACTCTAGATTTTTTTCTTTTAAAATATTCATAATCAACAAGACGATTAATGTGTTTTGTTTCATCGAAACTAAAACGTTTAAAATCTATTTCTAAGCTTTTATTGCCATTAAAAAACGTTTGAATATTACTAACACCATTCTTGTTTGGCGCTAAATCTTGTTTATCATTAGAACTTACTCCAAAACCGATATTTCCATATGCTGAAATTTTTTCTACTTCATAATCACCTGTTTTTAGTGGGATTAATCGCAGTTGAACGCGTTCGTTTTTACCATTAATAATGGCATTTTTGTCTTTAGGATATGCAAAGACTGAATTTACATAAGGAGCTTTAGTATCTTTTACCTGCATGCCAAAAAGTAGCGGATTCATTGGCCGTTCTTCATTATCTCTAATTTCAAAATGCAAATGTGGTCCACCAGAACTGCCTGTATTACCTGAAAAGGCAATAATTTCGTCAGGAACAACTAAAAGTTCTTCGCTATGCGGAAACACTTCTACTTCATAGCTTTCTTTATCGTATTGGCATTGTTTTATATACGCTTCTAAACGTTTAGAAAACTTTTGAAGATGACCATAAACGGTTGTGTAACCATTAGGATGTGTTATATAAATGGCTTTTCCGTAGCCAAAATGAGAAATTTTAATTCTACTGATATATCCTTCTGCAGCAGCGTAAACTTTTAAACCCTGTGTTTGTTTTGTTTTAATATCTAAGCCACCATGAAAATGTGTTGACCGTAATTCGCCAAAAGTTCCTGCAAGAACAAGAGGAATATCTAGTGGTTCTCTGAAATAATCTTGAGGATATTCAGACTGACTATGTAATGAAAGGGTTAGTAAAAAGAGGATTAAAAAATGTTTCATATATAGGACTAATACAGCTAAAGTATTAATTTGGTTGCGATTTACAAGTGTTAACAACGTATTATTTTTTTCAATAGTTTAATTCGTTTGAAGTTTTAAGGATTATAAAAAATAAATGTAAAAGAATTGTGTTTTTTTCATTTGGTATGTTAACTTTGTTTTAAATGTATTGAATTGCTTTAATGAGTAAAATAGAAGACATTGTTGATGCGTTAGAGAATAAAATCAGTAAGATTTTGCACAAGCAAGAGGTTTATAAACAAACCAACGCTAAACTCTCTGAACAATTGAAACAGCAACAAGAAAAACTATTGGAGCAGCAAGAAGAAATTGCAGCTTGGGTTGAAAAACATGACACACTCAAAATGGCAAATTCAATGCTTGGTAGTGACGAAAATAAACGAGAAACAAAGCTCAAAATAAATGCACTTATAAGGGATATTGATCATTGTATTGGTCAGCTTTCTGAGTAATGTTGTAAATTGAAATATTAATGCCAGAACAATTAAAAATTAAACTTTCTATTGCGAATAGAGTTTATCCGTTAACGATAAACCCTAGTCAAGAAGAAGGTTTGCGTAAAGCCACAAAAAAAATTGAGGCTATGATTGGGCAATTTGAGCAGAATTATTCTGTAAGAGATAAGCAAGACGTTTTGGCCATGTGTGCCTTGCAATTTGCAGCTCAAGTAGAGCAAAAGTCAATAGATAAAGAGTATGTAAATGAAGAAGTACAAGAGAAGCTAGAAGCTTTAAATGAACTTTTAAATGCGCATATTTAACTCGTACGTTCTTTAAAATACAAAAGGTTACTGCCTACATTTGTTACATTTTTTGATAAACTCAACGATCAATTCTTTAAAAAGGGTGAGTTTAAGTTGTAAAATCGTGCTGTTAGTGCTGAACTCGTTTCAGTATCTTAGACAGATTTTTGATCATCTTGTTAGCCCTAAACTTGTTTTTAAGGAGTTTATACAAAACCGATAACTTATGTAGGCTTTTTTATACACTAAAACTAAATAATAAACATGGACACTACAATTTTATATATTGTTGGAGGAGTAATAGTAGGATTAATACTAGGATATATTATAGCTAAATCTTTAGAAAAAGGAAAGGCTTCAAAAATAATCGCTAATGCAGAAAGCGAATCTAAATCTATTTTAAAACAAGCAAAATTAGATGGAGAATCACTTAAAAAAGATAAAATATTACAGGCTAAAGAAAAATTTATTGAGCTTAAATCAGAACACGAAAAAGTAATTTTGTCTCGCGACAAAAAAATGGCCGAATCTGAAAAACGCATTAGAGATAAGGAATCTCAAATCTCTAATGAACTTAATAAATCTAAAAAATCGAATCAATCTTTAGACAGTAAGATTAAAGATTATGATTTTAGATTAGAATTCCTTGATAAGAAACAAGAAGAAATAGAGAAATCACACAAGAATCAAGTTAAGCAATTGGAGGTTATTTCTTCTCTATCTGCAGAAGAAGCTAAAGAACAGTTAGTGCAATCTCTCAAAGAGGAAGCTAAAACTGATGCAATGGGCTTTATTCAAAATCATATAGAAGAAGCAAAATTAACAGCGCAACAAGAAGCTAAGAAAATTATAATTAATACCATTCAGCGTATTGGTACAGAAGAAGCGGTAGATAACTGTGTTTCTGTATTTAATATTGAATCTGATGATGTTAAAGGTAGAATTATTGGTAGAGAAGGACGAAACATTAGAGCGATTGAGGCAGCAACTGGTGTTGAGATTATTGTAGATGATACTCCAGAAGCAATTATCTTATCGTGTTTTGATTCTGTAAGACGTGAGATTGCGCGTTTATCGTTGCATAAATTAGTAACAGATGGAAGAATACATCCTGCTAGAATTGAAGAAGTTGTTAAGAAGACGGAAAAACAAATTGAGCAAGAAATAATAGAAGTTGGTAAGCGTACGGTTATAGATTTAGGAATTCATGGTTTACATCCTGAATTAATTAAAATGGTAGGTCGTATGAAATACCGTTCGTCTTATGGACAAAATTTATTACAACACTCGCGTGAGGTTGCGAAGCTTTGTGGCGTAATGGCTGCAGAATTAGGATTGAATCCTAAATTAGCAAAACGTGCTGGTTTGTTACATGATATAGGAAAAGTACCATCGTCTGAAACAGATGTAGAAACTCCACACGCTATTTTAGGAATGCAGTGGGCAGAGAAGCATGGTGAAAAACCAGAAGTATGTAATGCTATTGGTGCTCACCACGACGAAATAGAAATGACATCGTTATTATCTCCAATTATTCAGGTGTGTGATGCTATTTCAGGTGCTAGACCAGGTGCAAGACGTCAGGTTTTAGATTCTTACATACAACGTCTAAAAGACTTAGAAGATGTTGCTTTTGGTTTTAGTGGTGTAAATAAAGCTTATGCTATTCAAGCAGGTAGAGAATTACGTGTTATCGTAGAAAGTGAAAAAGTATCTGATGAAAGAGCCGCAAGCTTATCGTTTGAGATATCACAAAAGATTCAAACAGATATGACGTATCCAGGTCAGGTTAAAGTGACTGTGATTAGAGAAACTAGAGCAGTTAATATTGCAAAGTAGATATTAACGTATTAATAGATATAAAAAAAGCACTCTTTAATTAGAGTGCTTTTTGCTTTTTAAAAGTTAATGAGAAGGCTGTACCTTCATTAAGTTTACTTTCTACTTCAATTACTCCGTGTAGAGCTTCTACTTGCGTTTTTGTAATATAAAGACCAATACCTCTAGAGTCTTCTCGGTCAGTCTCGTGAAATGTTTTATACATTTCGAACATTTGTTTATTATACTTATTCATATCAATACCAATACCATTATCAGAGATTAGTATTTTCACTGTGTCTTTTGAATGTATCGATTGAATAATTATTTGAGATTCTTTATTTGGGTCGGAGTATTTTATTCCGTTAGAAATCAGGTTGTAAAAAATACTCTCTAAATAAGATGTATTAGTTAAAAGTACTTCGTCTTTTCTTAAAGCATTGTGTATGGTTACTCCTTTGTTAGAACTATCTAATTTGAGACTTTCTATAACCTTGCTACTGCAATTATATAAACTAACACGCTCGTTAAGTTGATTGGTATGTGCTTTAGATTTTATACTTATAATATCATCTAAATCTACTATGGTAGAAGTTAAAGATTCTGAAATTGTTTTTAAGTGATTAACAAGTTCTACTTTTTCTGTTTCTTTCGTAGCATCATCATAAAACTCAAGAATGTTTTTAAGATTACCAATATGAGTTTTTAGATTGTGAGAAACTATATGTGTAAAATTATGTAAACGTTTATTTTGACTTGTTATTAATTGAAGGTTTTCGTTCAGTTGATTCTCGTGCTTTTTGCTCTTAGTAATATCTGAGTGTGTGCCAATAATGAGTAAGGGTTTATTATTACTGTCTCGTTCAATGACTTTACCTTTATCTAAAATCCATTTGTAGTTTCCATCTTTAGATTGAATGCGATATTCGTTTTCGTAGATATCAACTTCACCTTTTAAATGAGAATTAAACTTATTAAAGTATACTTCTTTATCTTCTGGATGCACTCTATTATCCCAAACTTCAGATTTGTTTTTTAATTCATCATCGTTAAAGCCAAGCATTTTTTTAGACTCTTTTGAATAGTATACTTTATTGGATTTTAAATTCCAGTTCCAAATACCAACATTAGAAATTTCTAAAGCAATCTTATGATTCTGATCGCTCAGTAATTGTGTTGAAATATTGTTTTTTTTATAAGCACCTGACAGGTAATGCTTTAAATTAAGACTAGGGAATTTCATTGTTCAGCTCTTTATTTTAAGACACAGTTTGATGTATTGAGTCACAAAAAAAACGACACTAATTAAGTGTTATTTTCTTGGATGAAATTTGTTTAAAACGTCACTTAAATGAGAGCGGTCAACATGCATGTATATTTCAGTTGTTGTAATACTTTCATGGCCAAGCATCATTTGTATGGCTCTTAGATCTGCTCCGTTCTCTAATAAGTGTGTTGCGAATGAATGTCTAAAAGTGTGTGGTGAAACGTTTTTATGTAATCCAGTTTTTTCTACGAGTTTTTTTATAATTGTAAAAATCATTGCACGTGTTAATTGGCTTCCTTTGTAATTTAAAAAAAGAATGTCTTTAGAGTTGGGTTTCACATCAATGTGGTTTCTAATGGCTATCCAAATATTAATAAATTTTTGAGTGGTTGGTCCAATAGGAACAAAACGTTGTTTGTCTCCTTTACCTGTAACTTTAATAAAGCCTTCTTCAAAAAATAAATCGGATATCTTTAAGTCTATCAATTCACTGACTCTTAGACCACAACTATATAGCGTTTCAATAATTGACCTATTGCGCTCACCTAAATTAACTCCATTATATTGGTAGTTTAAGTCTATGCTATTAATTAGGTCATCAATATCAGAAAGAGATAAAGTGTCTGGTAGTTTTCTACCTATTCTAGGAGATTCAATGAGGTCTAATGGGTTTGTAGTTCTGTAATTTTCAAAAATTAGATAGTCAAAAAAATTACGAAGACCAGAAATTAATCGGGCTTGAGATCTTGGGTTTATAGATTTTGAAATGGTATAAATAAAATCTTTAATAATATTAGTATCTATAGTAATCGGAGATACTTTAATCGAATGGTCATTAAGATATAAGGTGAGTTTTTTTATATCATAACTATAATTTTCAATAGAATTTTTAGACAATCCGCGTTCTATTTGAAGATAATGTGCATAATCTGTTAATGCTTGCTGCCATTTCATGGTCTAAAGATAATACAAATCAGGTAAATACGGATTAAAATAAAAAACGCCTTTCTCATTAAAGAAAGGCGTTATATAATAAGGTGAAAATTTCAGTCTAGAAAAAGTCACTTTGAAAACCACCATCTGTTGGGTAATCTCCAGTAATAATATCTATAAGATCTATAACAGCCCAAACAAAAAGGCCACCAAGAGTAAGAATAAATAAGATATTCCAACCAATTGGGCTACCTAAATACCATCTGTGAGCAGCAAAACCACCAAGAAATATCCATAATAATAAAGCAACACCTTGACTTTTCTGTGACGAAGAAGCTGCAGGTGAAGACATAGGCTCTTCTGAATCTTCAACAGCTACATTTGCAGAAACAGTTGCGGCTGCAGCACGAGAAACAGGAAAAGATGCGTAGCTATTTGAAAAAGCTAAAAAGGTAACAAAAAAGGTAAGTAATAGTTTAAATTTCATATCTAATTGATTTAAGTTTGTTTATCAATATTAAATATTTTATGAAAAAATTCCTACTACTTTCTCTTTTTATTTTTTTAGGTACAATTTATAGTAACGCTCAATCATCAAATGATTATGTTGGTGCCATTAAATTAAATGATACTTCTGTGATAACTTACAGAGTTAATTTTAAAATATTAAAAGGTGTTGTTTCAGGTTATTCTTTAACAGACTTGCATGGAGATCATGAAACAAAATCTACTATAAAGGGCAGTTATGATGAAAATACGAAACTCTTTTCTTTTTATGAAACAGGAGTTATTTATACAAAGTCACCAGTGTCACAGAATGATTTTTGTAATATTTATTTTCAACCTATAAAAGTCGATTTTGCCAAAAACAAAGATATTAAAGGTAAGTTTTATGGTAAATTTAGTGATGGTACTAAATGTATTGATGGAGAAATATTTCTGAATGCTATAGAGAAAGTAGAAAAAAGAATGGCTAAGGTCTCTAAGAAAATAAATAACTCTAAGAAAGTAGCAGATAGTATTAAAGAGAAGTTTAATAATCTTAAAATCCTTGATACTATAAACCTAAATGTTTTAAAGAAAAATGAAATTACATCAGTTTTAACAACATCAAAAACTATTAAATTTCATTTATATGATGGAGGTAAAGTAGATCAGGATGTTATAACGCTTTTAATAGATGGTAAGATTGTTTTATTAAACCATGAAATTTCTGATAAAAAAGAAATTGTCGAAGTTCCTGTTCTAAAAGATAATACACGAATTACAATAATCTCTAAATCAGAAGGAACTATAGGTACGACTACAGCAGTCATAGAAATCGTTGATGCTATTAATACCATAAAAACGGTAACTAGTTTAAATAAGGGAGAGCAAACCGAAATAGATGTGGTAAGAAAATCTAATTGATCAAAACATGGATTAGATTTTCTAATTATGAATTATTACTTTTTCAAGCTATAAAAACAGAAATTTATCGATTTTAGATGCCGTGTTATTAAGTATTGCATTTGGATTATTACCGAATTATTAAGCAAGTAAAAAAGAGAGGCTAAAAAGCCTCTCTTTTTTTGTTAAAACAATGAAGAATTATAATTAATTTGAAGTATTTAATAGTGAATTATTAGAGTTGAATTTTATAGTTTTTTTATTCCGATGTTGACTTTCTCGTTTAGAGCATTTTAGAGAGTTTTTAGGGTTTAAAAACTTAAATTATCGATGAAAAACACTAATTTTTAACATTTAATGGAATTATCCAACAAGGGAAAACTACTACTTTTGCCGACCAAATTAATTTTAAAATAAATACAAATTATGAAAAAATTATTATTTACAGCTGCAGTTGCAGTATTAGGATTTACAAGTGTAAGTGCACAAGAAGAAGTTAAGACTTACAGTTTTGCTGAAGGTGATATCTTCATTGAAGGTATGGTTGGTTTTAGCAATACAAATGACAAAAATACTGAAGACAAAACATCAAACTTTAACATTAGCCCAAAAGTAGGTTATTTCATGAGCGAAGATTTAGCTATTGGTGGTGAACTTTCTTTTCAGTCATTTAAATCTGAAATTGGTGGTGTAGATGCTGCTGATGCTTCTGGTTTCGGTGTAGGTGTTTTTGCACGTTATTACTTTTTAGATTTAGGTGAGCGTTTTAAAACTTTTACTGAATTTGGTGTTGATTATGGTAGCTTAAATGACAAGAGTGGATCAGAAGATGTTAAATTAAACAGTTTTAATGCAGGTTTAGATTTAGGTATTAACTATTTTGTAACTGAAAAAATCGCTTTAACTTTCGGTTTAAAGAATGTATTATCTTTCTCTTCATCTAAATATGATTTTGATGGTGCAGAAGCTGTATCAGAATTTAACTTAGGTTTTGGTGATGTTGCTAACCCATTTGGTGGAACAGCTAACTTCGGTATCTTATTCAAGTTATAAGACTCAAAACAATTTATTATATTAAAAACCGAAGCTAACGCTTCGGTTTTTTTATGCTTATATTTTAATATCTTTACTTTATGAAGCAACTTATTATCATTAATGGACCCAATTTAAATCTTTTAGGTAAACGTGAACCTGAGATTTATGGGCATCAAACGTTTAAAGAGTATTTGGAAGACTTAAAATTAAAATTTCCAGAGGTGTCTATAGATTATTTTCAGTCAAATATTGAAGGCGAACTTATAACTAAACTGCAAGATGTTGGTTTTTCTTATGATGGAATAATTCTTAATGCAGCCGCTTATACTCATACATCTGTTGGTATTGGAGATGCTATTAAAGCCATTACGACTCCTGTTGTAGAGGTGCATATTTCTAATACATTTTCTAGAGAAGAATTTAGGCATCAATCTTATATTTCTCCAAATGCAAAAGGTGTCATTTTAGGTTTTGGGCTTCAGAGCTATGAGTTGGCTATTACTAGTTTTTTAAAGGTTTAAAAAATGAAACAAAGTTGTATCGCTATTTTATTCTTACTATTTAGTTTAAGCGCGTTATCTGCACAAACTGAATATGGAGTTAAAGGTGGACTTAATTTTACCTTTTATCAATTTGAAGAAAGTAATTTCGGTAAAGATACAGATGTACAAATAGGGTATTATTTTGGTGGCTTCGCGAATTTTGAAATAGAAAACGATTTTTATTTACAGCCCGAATTGCTTTATATAGGACTTGGTGATTTTAAATTTTTGAACGCTCCAATTTATTTGAAGTACAATGTTAAAAATAACTTCAATATCCTTGTTGGTCCAAGTATTAATTATTTCTTCGATTTTTTTAATGCCAAACTTAAAATTAGAGCAGATTTAGCTTTGGCTTATAACGTATCTTCAAAACTAGAACTACAAATGAAATACACTATCGGTTTCGAGGAGATTACACCTAATGGCGTATTTTTAGGATTGGGTTACAAATTGTAAAATGAACGCTTTTTTTACATAAGAGTTAACCTTTTAACGAATAGAGTTTAAGTAGCTATTCAATTTTTACGATTGTTTTTCAGGTGAAAATTCAAACTTGTTAAACTGCTGTTAAGCCTTGTTATTGTTGAGTTTTTGATTATTATTATTATTCCTTTAACCTAAATAAATAATGATAATCATGAAGAAATTAATAGTATTTACAGGAGTATTTTTATTGGCATTAACATCAGTTTATGCACAATCAGATTCTAAAGCAATTCAATTAGGAGCAAAGGGAGGAATTAACTTTTCTAAAATAACAGGAGATGATTTCGATGATGTGGATGCGCGTACAAGTTTTAATGCAGGTTTAGTTGCTGAAATTCCACTCTCAGAACGTATTTCTTTTCAACCAGAGCTGTTTTATTCAGGTCAAGGTTTTGATATTGTACAAGGTGAAGATAGACTCTTTAATACCAGTGAAGATATCGAATATCAATTAGACTACATTCAAGTACCGTTATTACTTAAAGTTTATTTAATTAAAGGATTAAGTGTTGAAGCAGGTCCACAATTTGGATTTAAAATTCATGAAGAATTCGATTCTGAACCTAACTCAGATGGTGGAGATTTCGAAATTGATGAAGATGATTCTTATGTAAAAGATTTTGACACAAGTTTAGCAGTAGGTACGTCTTATAAGTTTGATAGCGGTTTTTTTGTAAGCGCGCGTTACACTATGGGATTAACAAACATGTTTAAAGACGATTCACTTTTTGAAAATGTAGATGGTAAAAATGAAGTTGTACAAGTTGGACTAGGATTTATGTTCTAATTCTGCCATCTTAAATAATTGAATAAAAAAGTTCCAGAATTATCTGGAACTTTTTTGTTTTATAACTTAACGTGTTAGAGATAATAAAATAATACTTTTCTGGTTTAATTAAAATAGAATAAGATAAATGGAGTAGGTTACACAACTAACGGATCGTTTTTAAGCTTAGGTTAGAACTTCTAGGTTTATTCCTTTATAACCGGTTTATTTTGTTTCTTTTGCTTGTAAAAGCGCTTTTCAATATGTTTATAAGTGAAAGCAGAATATAAGCACAAGACCACAATTAATAATAGTTCTGATGGTATAATATACGCTTCATGCACCTTTAGTGTTTTTACTAATATCATATTGTAGAATATAATTATTAGTGTGTGATTAAGGTAAATAGAATAGGACCATTGCCCTAATTTTTGAAACAATTGTAATTTTAAAAATTGAGAGATGAGACCTTTTTCCATTGAAAAAATAAATATCAGAAGACCAAATGCAATGTGTACTATAAAAAAGTAATTTTGATAGTAACTCATGTTAGAGACAATGTAGATTACAAAGATTAAAATTAACCCTTCTAAAAGATTCCCTAAAACTATAGAGACCTTATTGAGAAAAGACAATACTGTATCTCTTAAAAGGTATATTATTATCCCAAAATAGAAGCCAATAAAGCCTCTAATAAAGCTGAAATTAAAGTCTATATAGATATTATAGGTGTGGTATTTTAAAACAAAAAATAGATAACCTAAACAGATAATAACTATAGAAATTAGAAATGTGAGTTTCTTTTTTTTTAACCAAACTAGAGATGTAATAATAAACAATAAATAGGTTATCAATTCTGCACTAATAGACCAGTTTTGACCATTCCAATTAAACCCGCAAAAAAGTGGAGTGGAGTTTACTAAAAACAATTGAGGCCAAAAGGAAGCGATAGTATTAGATTCAAAAGGGATTGTACTAAATGTAATATAATCTTGCGCTAAATATTTTATGACTTCTAAGAGTAGTAAAACCAATAGCGTATAAATATGAAGAGGGAGAAGTCGATTAAATCGTTTTAAAATAAAGGACTTACTCATATTAAAATTATATAATTTGTTTTTGTAATTATGATAAATCACAAAACCACTAAGCACAAAAAATAGATCTACAAAAACACCAGAGCCTTTAATAAATGAGTTTTTTGTTAATATAGATAAGTTTGGGGCATGATAAAGAAAAACTAAAAGCGCTGCTAAGCCTCTAAAAGCATCTAGAGTATAAAAACGTTTTGTTGTAGTACTCAAAAATAGTGTTGTTACATGTTTAATTAGTGTAAGCGAATTTAGATAAAACTTTGAATAAAAAAAGACGATTCTAACAGAATCGTCTTTTTTTTACTTATTTAAAATTTTTAGGCTTACAAGTGTATAACCTCATCATAAGCAGCTGCAACAGCTTCCATAACGGCTTCACTCATTGTTGGGTGAGGGTGAATTGCTTTTAACACTTCATGTCCTGTAGTTTCTAACTTACGACCTAAAACAGCTTCGGCAATCATATCAGTAACACCAGCACCAATCATATGGCATCCTAACCATTCGCCATATTTAGCATCAAAAATTACTTTTACAAAACCATCTTTAGCTCCACTAGCACTTGCTTTTCCAGATGCAGAGAATGGAAATTTACCAATCTTAACGTCTAAACCTTTGGCTTTGGCTTGTGCTTCAGTTAATCCAACACTAGCAATTTCAGGTGAACAATAGGTACAACCCGGAACATTTCCATAATCTAAAGCTTCTACATGCTGACCTGCAATTTTTTCTACACAAAGAATACCTTCTGCAGAAGCAACGTGAGCTAAAGCTTGTCCTGGAGTTACATCTCCAATAGCATAATAACCTGGGATATTAGTTTGGTAGAAGTCGTTAACTAAGATTTTATCTCTATCAACAGCAATACCAACATCTTCTAATCCAATGTTTTCAATATTTGATTTAATACCAACGGCAGATAATACAATATCTGCTTCAAGTACTTCTTCTCCTTTTTTAGTTTTTACTGTAGCTTTTACTCCGGTTCCAGTCGTATCTACAGAAGTTACTTCTGAAGATGTCATAATTTTAATTCCAGATTTCTTAAAGCTACGTTCTAATTGTTTAGAAACATCATCATCTTCAACAGGAACAATTTTATCTAAATATTCTACAATAGTAACTTCAGTTCCCATTGAGTTATAGAAATAAGCAAATTCAACACCAATAGCTCCAGAACCAACAATAATCATTTTCTTAGGTTGCTTCTCTAAAGTCATTGCTTGTCTGTAACCAATTACTTTTTTACCATCCTGAGGTAAACTTGGTAACTCACGAGAGCGAGATCCTGTTGCCACAATAATATGGTCAGCAGAATATTCGGTACCATTAACATCTATTTTCTTTCCAGTTTTAAGTGTTCCAAAACCTTCAATAACGTCAATTTTGTTCTTTTTCATTAAAAACTTAACACCATTACTCATGCCATCAGCAACACTACGACTACGTTTAACTACAGCGTCAAAGTCTTTATCAAATTCAGAAACTTTTAATCCGTAATCGTCTGCATGTTTAAGGTATTCAAACACTTGAGCAGATTTTAAAAGGGCTTTTGTTGGAATACAACCCCAATTTAAACACACACCACCAAGACTTTCTTTTTCTACAACTGCAGTTTTAAATCCTAGTTGTGATGCTCTAATTGCAGTTACGTAGCCTCCTGGACCACTACCTAACACTATAATATCGTATTTACTCATGGGTAAGTTTTTTTTGAATTTTTGAAGTTACAAAAATATGAAATTCCAAATACTAAATCGCAAATTCCAAATCAAAATGCCAAATGGAAATTTAGAGCCTTTTATTTTGTTAAACTCTATCTATAAAAAATGCCGTGTTTATAGGCTGTTTTTACTAAAGATCTTCCGTAAAGTGTGTTCTGCTTTTATCTTTTTTAAACTTATCTTTATTATATGTTTTTGATTGCCCTTTTGGTATCGATAGTGATTGCCATTCGTTACCTTTTATCAATTTGCCTAAAAACACAACCTGACCAACATGATAAGCATAATGCATCATCTGTCTGTTTATAGCCTCTGTAACAGTATGACCTTGATTTCGGATGTGGATAATGCGTTCTAAATCGGTTTCGGATAAAGGGCGTATTGCTTCAAACAAAGCATCCCAACCTTTATGCCATGAATTTAGTAAGTCTTCTTTTGTTTTATAGGTATCTATAAATTCTTCATCCCTATTTCTCCATGTTTTCTCTCCATCTTCAATTAAAAAATTAGTCCAGCGACTAAGCATATTACCAACCATGTGCTTTACAATAATAGCAATGGAATTAGAATCTTGAGTGTGTTCTTTTTTTAACTCTTCAATAGAAAGTTGACTAATAGTTTTATCTCCAAGGGATTTGTAGTATTCAAATTGTTTAATGGAACTTGGTAAATAGGAAGATTTCATAGACTACGATTTTACTCAATAAAATTAGCGATATATCATTTAATAAAGTAATAGTTACCATAGTTAGATGTTATATCGCTATTTATAAGTTTGAAATACCTATCGTGAAGTCAATCTTTATATTGAATGATTTCTTCTCGTTTATGTAATATGAAAGGTTTTTTTATATTAACCTTCAGTTGGAACAAATTTTAAAGCCACTCCATTAATACAATGGCGTTTTCCTGTAGTGTCATTTGGTCCATCATTAAAAACGTGACCTAAATGGCCACCGCATGTTGCACAATGTTCTTCGTCTCTTGTGTAACCAATTTTAGTGTCGGTTCCAAAAGCAACATTACCTTCAATTACACGATCAAAACTTGGCCAACCTGTACCAGAATCAAATTTGTGCTCACTTTTAAATAATGGTGTATTACAAGCTGCACAATGGTAAACGCCTTTTGCGTAGGTTTTGTTTAAAGGGCTTGAAAAAGGACGTTCTGTTCCTGCTTTTCGTAAGACGTTGTATTGAGCTGCAGAAAGTTGTTCTTTCCATTCGGCATCTGTTTTAGTAATTTCAAAAGTTACTTTTTGTTTAGTCTCTTTTTTTTGTGCAGTTGAATTGCAACTAAAAAGGAAACAAATCATTAATAAAGGGATTATTTTTTTCATCGTACTATTTTTTTTGTAAAGTTTTGTAATTCAGTTTTTTAACGCGTCAGTAAGTTTTTCGATAAAATAATTCAATAAATAATTTAAAAATTGACTTCTTGCGAAATGTGAAATAAATGATATTAATAATTATTTTTATAGAAATATTATAACATTTAAATTAGCATTTTAATATTTAATTGTAAATTGATGAACGAAATCAAATTAATTGATTTGCACATTGATTTAGTCTCATACCAAGACTATAACTTACAAAATAATCTTAATGAAAGCACTTTTTTTTACACGAGAATTTCCGCCTTACGTTTATGGTGGAGCCGGAGTACATGTTGAATATTTAGCTGGTCAGTTGGCTAAATTAATGGAGGTAGAAGTGAGAGCTTTTGGAGATCAAGATAGTTCTAATAAAAACTTAAGCGTAAAAGGGTTCCCGTTTGATAATGCAGATTTTGATAATGCAGACGATAAATTGAAAGCCATATTTAAAACATTGAGCACAGGATTATTAATGAATTCAGATCCTATAGATGCAGATATTGTACACTGTCATACATGGTACTCACATTTTGCTGGTATCATGGCTAAATTGTGCTATGGAGTGCCTTTGGTAATTACAACACATTCTTTAGAGCCATTACGCCCTTGGAAACGTGAACAATTAGGAAGAGGTTATGATGCTTCGTCTTGGATTGAAAAAACAGCTATTGAAATGGCAGATGTTCTAATTGCAGTTTCTAATGAAACTAAAGAAGACGTTCTTAAATACTTTGATGTTGATGAGAGTAAAATCGAAGTCGTATATAATGGTATTGATTTAAAGGAATATGTGGTAGTCGATGAAACCACTGTTTTAGATACCTACGGCATTGATCAAAATAAGCCATACGTGTTGTTTGTAGGAAGAATTACGCGCCAAAAAGGAATTATCCATTTAGTAAATGCAATTAAGTATATAGATAAAGACACACAAGTGATACTTTGTGCAGGAGCGCCAGACACGCCAGAGATTGGTAAAGAAATGGAAGATGCTGTTAAGGAAGCTTCTAAAACTAGAGATAATATTGTTTGGATAGATAAAATGTTGAATAAAAAAGATGTTATTCAATTATACTCTCATGCAGATGTATTTTGTTGTCCTTCGATATATGAACCTTTCGGGATTATAAATATTGAAGCCATGGCATGTGAAACAGCTGTAGTGGCAAGTGCTGTTGGTGGAATAAAAGAGGTTGTTGTTGAGGGAGAGACCGGATTATTGATTAACTTAGAGCAACAGAAATCGGCACCTTTTGAACCTGTAAATCCAGATCAGTTTTCTAGAGATTTAGCAGCAGGTGTAAACAAAGTGATTAGTGATAAAGAATTACAATATAAAATGGCAAAGAACGGTCGGAAACGTGTTGAAGAGTTTTTTGATTGGACAGCCATTGCAAAACAAACAGAAGCTATATATAAATCTATAATTGAAAAGAAATGATAAATGATAAAGTATTAAGCATTATTCTTGGTGGAGGTCAGGGTTCAAGGTTATATCCTTTAACAGAAAACAGATCTAAGCCAGCAGTACCAATAGCAGGAAAATATAGATTAGTAGATATTCCAATTTCAAATTGTATTAATTCAGACATTAAGAGAATGTTTGTGTTAACGCAGTTTAATTCGGCTTCATTAAATAAACATATTAAAAACACATATCGTTTTAGTTTTTTCAGTTCAGCATTCGTAGATGTTTTGGCAGCAGAACAAACAATGAAAAGTGACAAATGGTTTCAAGGGACTGCAGATGCAGTGCGCCAAAGTATGCACCATTTTTTATCACACGATTTTGAGTACGCTTTAATATTGTCCGGTGATCAGTTATATCAAATGGACTTTAATGAAATGATTGCGGCACATGAAGCAAGCAATGCTGAAATTTCTATTGCAACATATCCTGTAAATGCAAAAGATGCTACATCTTTTGGTATTTTAAAAACTAACGATGAAAACGTTATTACATCATTTATAGAAAAACCAGATGCGTCGTTATTACCAGAATGGACATCTAATGTAAGTGATGAGATGAAAAATAGCGGACGTGATTATTTGGCGTCTATGGGAATCTATATTTTTAATAGAGACCTGTTAATTAAATTGATGGAAGATAATGGAACTGTAGATTTTGGTAAAGAAATTATTCCTAATGCTATCACAAAACACAAAACGCTAAGTTATCAATATGAAGGCTATTGGACAGATATTGGAAATATAGATTCGTTTTTTGAAGCTAATTTAGGTTTAACAGACCCAATACCTCAGTTTAATTTATACGATAATAAACAGCGTATTTATACCAATGCAAGAATTTTACCAACGTCTAAAATTTCTGGTACATTACTAGATAAAACCGTGATTGCAGATGGTTGCATTATTCATGCCGCTAAAATAGAGCGTGCTGTAATTGGTATTAGATCTAGAATAGGAGCAGAATCTACTGTAATTAATTGCTACATGATGGGAAATAGTCATTATGAATCCTTAGATGATGTTCAGGAACACAAAATAAAAACATTTATGGGTATTGGAGAGCGTTGCTTTATTAAAAATGCAATTCTAGATAAGAACTGTAGAATCGGTGATGACGTTAGAATTAATGGCGGAAAAAATCTTAAAGATAAAGAGACCGATAGCTATTTTGTTAAAGACGGGATTGTAGTGGTAAAGAAAGATGCTCACATTCCTTCTGGTACAATTATTCAGTAATTTATTTGTTCTTTTTATTTCAATTTTCATAGTCAGGAATTCCTTTTCTATTCATTAAAAAACGAAGCTAATTTTATTAGCTTTGTTTAGTAATATAAAATTTAACCAACAAAAATGCTAAACCAAAGTCGAGTTGTTATAGATGCAGTAAAACCACAAATTAACTGCGGAGAATTTTTTATAAAACGTGTTGTAAATGAAATCGTAAACGTAGATGCAAATGTTCTTGTAGATGGACATGACGTCATTGCAACTTCAGTTTTATTTAAACATGAAAAATCCAAAAAATGGAATGAGGTTAGAATGCACGAGGTTGGTAACGACGAATGGAAAGCTTCTTTTTCTGTAGAAAAACAAGGTTTTTACACCTATAAAGTTCAAGGTTGGGTAGATTATGCACTTAATTGGCAACATGGTATAGATCGTAAAATTGATGATAACCAACACGTAAAGTCCGAATTATTAGAAGGAATTACATACTTAGAACCTTTATTAAAAAAAGGAACTAAAGAAGAAAAAGACTATTTACAGTATTGTATAGATTGCTTTAAGGACGATAGTAAATATAATGATGCCATAAAAGAAGCGATGAGTTCTCAATTGCATCTCATCTTTACAAAATATCCCGAAAAACTTCTCGCTAACGAATCTAAAGCCCTTCAGGTTTATGTCGATAGAAAGAAGGCAAGATTCAGTACATGGTATGAGTTTTTCCCAAGATCAGCTTCAGAAGTAGAAGGACAACACGGCACCTTTGCAGATTGTGAACGTTTGTTGCCAAGAGTAAAACAAATGGGGTTTGATACGTTGTATTTTCCACCTGTTCATCCTATTGGAGAAGTGAATAGAAAAGGAAAAAATAACACCACCGAAGCTAAAGACGGAGATGCTGGTTCTGCTTGGGGAATTGGATCAAAACATGGAGGTCATAAAGATTTACATCCACAATTAGGATCTGTAGAAGATTTTAAAAAATTAATAAAAGAAGCTAAAAAACAAAATATAGAAATTGCAATGGATTATGCATTGCAAGCTGCACCAGATCATCCTTGGGTAGATTCGCATCCAGATTGGTTTAAATGGAGACCAGATGGCACTGTTCAGTATGCTGAAAATCCACCTAAAAAATACCAAGATATTTTACCTATCTATTGGGAAAGTAAAGATTATAAGAACCTTTGGAAAGAATGTCTAGATACCATGTTGTATTGGGTAGATTGTGGAGTCAATGTGTTTAGAGTAGATAATCCGCATACAAAACCTTATTATTTTTGGAACTGGTTAATTACAGAAGTCAAGAAAAAACATCCAGATGTATTATTCTTAGCTGAAGCTTTTACAAGACCTAAAGTAATGCAACAATTGGCAAAACAAGGTTACACACAATCTTACACTTATTTTACGTGGAGAAATTCTAAGCAAGAGTTTGAAGACTATTTAACAGAATTAACACAGACAGATCAACGCGAATACATGCAACCTAATTTCTGGCCAAACACACCAGATATTAACCCGTATCATTTACAAGGTGCTAATGAAACTAAATACTTGCAACGTTATGCTTTAGCGGCAACACTGAGTTCTAGTATTGGAATTTATGGTCCTGTATTTGAGCAAATGATAGATGATGCTATTCCTGGTAAAGAGGAATATTACATGTCCGAAAAGTTTGAGGTAAAACATTACGATTGGTTTAAGGAGAGTAAATTAACCTTGCTAATTTCAAAAATAAATGCCCTAAGACATGAAAATGAAGCATTACAACAAACCAATAATATTAAATTTTTAAATATTGAGAATGAAAATATTATCGCCTTTTATAAATGGAATGATGATAGAACCAATGAGTTGTTAATTATTATTAGTTTAGATCAGTATTATGCCCAACAAGGAAATGTGCAATTGCCTTTAGATAATTTAGGTATTGCTGTAGGTCATCGTGTTCAAGTTCAAGATTTAATAACAGCGAGCAGTTACAACTGGCATAGCGAATGGAATTATGTGGAGTTACACCCAGCACTTCCATTCCATATATTTAAGATTAATAAATAATTCTGAAACAAGAATGACAAAGACTAACGTGTTAAAATCACCATATAATTTCGATAATAAATGGGAAGAACTTTTAGAGAATAAAGAGTTTTTAAAAATATTTTTGTCTGATGTTCTTGAAAATTATATAGTAAAACAACGTTGGTATGGAGGTAAAGCGAGCCAATTAAAATACATAGAGCTTGCAGAATCGTTTAGAATACAGAAAGACGGTGAGGTTTATTACGGACTTATATTAGAAGTCAATTTTACAGAAGCATTCTATCAGCATTATTTTTTACCAATAGCTTTTGTCTCTGATGAAAATTTTGCAAAAGACGATAGAATATTACCAATAAGTATTCAGAATCAGGAAGGTTTTATCATTGATGCTATAAATTTAGAAGCGTTCAGGAAAGTTGTTTTTGAGCGTATTTTAACTGCTGTTCCCAAAGATAAAACGCGTGTACGTTATCATAAAAGCGAATTATTTAAAGATTGCTGTTATGAGTCGTCGCGTCACATGGGATTAGAGCAAAGCAACACCTCTATTGTTTATAATGAAAAATATGTCTTAAAATTTTTCCGAAGAATTTATGCAGATCGTAATCCAGATTACGAAATGAGTCGTTTTCTTTCCGATAAAAAAGATTTTAAAAATACACCAGCATATTTAGGAAGTGTTCAAATTAAGGACACAGATAATCTTAATATTACCATTGGTTTAATGCAAGAAATGGTAGAGAATCAAGGTGATGCATGGGAATATATGCTCACTGAATTCCATAAAGTATTTTCAAACTTAGAATATAAAAGAATAGACATTTCAAAATTACCTAAAACAGAAGATTTTGGAAGACTACAAATTAAAGATGTACCAGCACAAATTATAGATTGGGTTGGGTTAAATGTTTTTAATAAAATTCAAACGCTAGCCATGAGAACAGCAGAAATGCATATTGCTTTAGGAAGTGAGTTCGAAGATACAGCGTTTACACCATCTCACTTTAATGGTGATTATGAGGTTTGGTTAAAAAACAGATTGCTCTATCAATTTCAAAACAGATTAAATACTATAGAAAATAGTTTAGATAAACTTGATGGTTTGGCCTTAGAATTAGCCAATGAATTCTTAGAAAAAAAGAATGTTATTCGAAAACGTTTTGTAGACTTTGATTGGAGAAAACTAAAAGGAGAACGTATTCGTGTTCATGGAGATTACCATTTAGGTCAAGTTTTGGTTAAAGATGATGATTTTTACATTCTGGATTTTGAAGGAGAACCAGAAAGTACCATTCGAGATCGTAAAGTAAAACAACCACCTTTAAAAGACATCGCAGGTCTGTTTAGATCATTTCATTATGCTATTTATGCAACTATTTTCAATAATATGGATAAGTATAAATATAATCAAGAACATTTATTTGAAGCCGGAGAAATCCTTTACCAATATTTAAAAAATGTTTTTTTAGGAACATATATCACTAAAGTACAAGAGGCAAATCTTAATATAGGTTACAGCCAAGAACGTATTTTTTTACTCAAATATGCAATGCTTGAAAAAGCGGTTTATGAACTAGGTTACGAGCTTAATTCTCGTCCTAAATGGGCTGTAATTCCGTTAAAAGGCATTTCAAATATTATTAATAATTAATTTATGGCAAAAGTAATTGCACACAGTCGTTTTACAGAATTCGACATCAATCTTTTTAAAGCAGGAAAACACTATCGTTTATACGAAAAATTTGGATCTCACATCACTACTATAGATGGAGTAGAAGGAGTGTATTTTGCTGTTTGGGCACCAAGTGCAAAACATGTTTCTGTAGTTGGAGACTTCAATTTTTGGGTCGAAGGAGAGCACCAATTAAATGTACGTTGGGATTCTAGCGGAATTTGGGAAGGCTTTATTCCTGGTGCAGGGAAAGGCAGTGTGTATAAATATAAAATACAAAGCAGTAACAACGATATTAAAACCGAAAAAGCAGATCCTTATGCTAGAAGATCTGAGCACAATCCTAAAACAGCATCAATTGTTTGGGATGAACCTTACACTTGGAAGGATAGTAAATGGATGAAAAAACGTAAAAAGCATAATGCTTTAGACGCACCATTTTCGGTTTATGAAGTCCATTTAGGTTCTTGGAAAAAGAAGGTCGAGGAAGGGCGATTCATGTCATATGTAGAAATGGCAGACGAATTGGTGGCTTATGTCAAGGAGATGAATTTTACGCATGTAGAATTAATGCCTGTGATGGAGTTTCCTTATGATCCATCTTGGGGTTATCAGCTTACAGGTTATTTTGCGCCAACATCTCGATTTGGCTATCCAGAAGAATTCAAATTATTAGTCGATAAATTTCATCAAAACGATATAGGAATTATTCTCGATTGGGTTCCATCTCACTTTCCAGAAGATGCACATGGATTAGGTTTGTTTGATGGAACAGCACTTTATGAACATCCAGACCCCAAAAAAGGCTATCATAACGATTGGAAGAGTTTAATTTTCAATTATGGTAGAAATGAAGTTAAATCCTTTTTAATAAGTAATGCCATTTTTTGGTTGGATCAATACCATGCCGATGGTTTACGTGTTGATGCTGTGGCATCCATGTTATTTTTAGATTACAGTAGAGAAGATGGAGAATGGGATCCAAATATGTATGGTGGCAATGAAAATTTAGAAGCCATGGCGTTTTTAAGAGAAATGAATGAAGCCGTTTATTCTTCTTTTCCAGATGTGCAGACTATTGCAGAAGAATCTACAGCATTTCCAATGGTATCTAAACCCACTTTTATGGGAGGTTTAGGTTTTGGTATGAAATGGATGATGGGTTGGATGCACGATACACTTCAGTATTTTGCCAAAGAGCCAGTTTATAGACAATTTCATCAAAATGACTTAACGTTTTCTATGACTTATGCGTTTACAGAAAACTTTATGTTGCCTTTAAGTCATGATGAAGTGGTTTACGGTAAGAAATCAATCTTAGGAAGAATGCCAGGAGATGAGTGGCAGCGTTTTGCGAATTTAAGACTGCTGTATAGTTATATGTTTACACATCCTGGAACTAAATTATTGTTTCAAGGATGCGAATTTGGGCAAAGTGGCGAATGGAATTTCGAAACTAGTCTCGATTGGCATTTATTAGAATTTGCACCACATAAAGGAGTGCAACAACTTATTAAAGACTTAAATACATTTTATAAAAGTGAACCAGCATTGTCTGAAAAACAATTTTCAGCAGAAGGTTTTGAATGGATAGATTATAGTGATTCTCAAAACTCGGTATTCACATACATTAGAAAAGGAAACGATGAAAAAGACGATCTCATTATTGCGTGTAACATGACACCGATTCCAAAAGAAAACTATAAAATTGGAGTGCCACGAAAAGGAAAATTAAATGAAGTCTTTAATAGTGATTTAAGTCAGTATTTTGGAAGTGGTCAATTTAAAAATAAGGTAAAGACAACAGAATCGGAGGCTTGGCATTTTAGAGATCAATCTGTAAGGATTGATATACCACCATTAGGTATGGTGGCTTTTAAATATGAAAACGTTGATAAACCAAAACCAAAACTTAAGGCCAAAGCAAAACCAAAAGCAAAAGTTGTAACTAAGCCTAAAGCCAAAGTAACAACAAAAGCTAAGACAACAAAAAAGACAAAAGTAAAATCAAAGTCTAAGTAGTTAGAGCGTTTTATTAGAATTCAGACCTGTAATGCTTTTAAAATCTGACAGGTCTTTTTTTTACAAGTTACATATCTTTAATAATTAAATTCTAAATGGGCTACGAGTTAAACATACAAAGAGATGAAGAAAATGGCCTAATAACAAAAGAGGAGTGGATAACTTATATAAACTCTGACCCTGAATTTGAAAGAATTGAAGAATTTTCTGCAAGTTTAGGAAATGATGACATTATAACTGTGCCAACACCAAATGGTGGACTTTGGATAACCAATAAAGGTGAAGTTCCTTTTACATTTTATGAAAAACTAGGATGGATAAGCGTTAAGAATCCTGAACACTGGATGATTGAAAAAATGATTTCAATAGCTAACAACTTAAACGCTGAAGTTCTAGGAGAAGAAGGTGAAAAGTATGATGAGGAATATTTAAAAGATCCTTTTGGTAATCCTTTTAAAAACGACGACTTAAACACAGAAAAGAAATGGTGGCAATTTTGGAAATAAATGATCTTATTTAGTTTAAGTTTTAAAGGATCAAATAATATATAGAGCTTTCAATATTACAATTTCCATACCTTCGCAATACAATTATAACCAATGGCTAATACACCAAAAGAGTTTTTCTTAAAATATGGCATTCCAATTGTTGCAATTGTTGTCATTGCCATTCAGCTCTTATTTGTAAACACGCAAAGTCTTACTAAATGGAAAGGTGGTGGTTATGGTATGTACACAGGAATCCACTATTATTACGATCAAATTTACATTCCAGGGTTGTCTGTAGACTCTATGATTGTTGATAATAATGAAATGAAAACCGTTTTAGGTCGATTAAAGTTAATGCCAAACGATAAAAATCTTAAAATGGCTGCAAAGCTTGTTTTAGAAACCTCTGAAAAGGATAGTATTCACATACAAGTTTGGAAGCCAGAGGTGAATCCAGAAAATTCCAACTATACTAGAGTTTTGATTAATGAAATTCATTTAAAAAAATCAGAACTGTGAAATATTGGTCAGACATAGAAGATAGTTTAAAGGATAACATTGAAAGAGCCATTCAATTACTGCTCTTAGTGCTTGGGATCTATATTCTTATTGTTGCAGAAAAATACCGTGTTGCCAAGCTTCCTGTAATTTTTATAGGCCTCTTAATTTGGTTTTTTTTTCGCAATAAAACAAAACATCCTATAGTCTGGATTGGTTTTTTAATACTTCTTATTATAGATCTTTGTCGTGCTTATTTCTTGGTTGCCAATCATCATTTCATGCTCATTTTTATGGTGATTCCAGTTATCTTTTATGCCTATCATAAGCGAAGTGATATACTTCTAAAAAATATCCAAATGCTCTTGGTAGTTGTGTTAATAGCTTCAGCTGCCCAAAAAATAATGTCTAGCCAATTTATGAGTGGTGATTTTTATTATTATATGTTGAATAGAGGTTCCGTTTTTGGAGTGTTTTTTAATTTCTTTCCTGAAAGCTTAGAGCTAGCAAAAAGCAATAAGGAAAGTGTTTTAGCAATGTCAGAATTAGATCCAAATGGATTAGAAAGTATTGTCTTAAAAGACGTGTTTTCAAATCTTAGCTTTATCAGCGTTATCTTTGCTTGGGTTACTGTTGCTGTAGAATTTATTGTAGCTTTAGCATTGTTATGGAAACCTAGAAGCATTTGGGCGCACCTGCTTTTTGCTGCGATGATTATTGGTATACTCTGCACAAGACTTGAAACAGGTTTTATGGCATTACTAGCGATTTGTGGAATCTTTCTGAGTAATAACATTAAGTTAAGATTATTATATGTTATTATTGTCATGGCTTGTATCACTTTAGTGGTTACAAAACTAGGCTATCATTAGCATCAATTAATAGTACAATCTTCATAAGCTTAAGACAGGAGATTTGATAATCGAATTACTAAAATGACGATAAAAATTATGATACTGATAAAATCCTTGCTCCAAAACACAATTGTTTGTAATTAGATGTAAATACTGTGTTTAAGGTTTTTAATAGTTCAATTTTTTCCGTTTTTTTGTAGATAATTTACAAATGAAATTACACTATGATTGTAAATACAGAATTAGAGAATAAAGGAAATTTATTTCCTTCAAAAATAATAGACTTCAAAAAAGATGTTGATACTTTATATTTTTCAACTGATAACGATGTTATTCTTCAACTAACAGTCGTTAGAGATAGTCTTCTAAGATTTAGATATACCACAGTTGGTAATTTTGATAATGATTTTTCTTATGCTATAACTAAATATGCCAGTATTGGTTATAACAAACTAGAAATTGAAGAAAAAGAAGAGTACTACGAAATTACAACGTCTAAACTACGCTGTGAAATTTTTAAGGCAAATCTAGGTGTACGTATTTTCGATGCAATAGATGGCACACTTATAAACCAAGATGAAGGAGGTTTTCACTGGGAGGAAAGTTATGAGTTTGGTGGTAACATCGTTAAAATGAGTAAGGTTTCTAATGATGGAGAAAGCTATTATGGACTTGGAGATAAACCTAATCATCTTAATCTAAAAGGAAAACGTTACAGTAATTGGGCAACCGATTCATATGCCTACGGAAAAGATACGGATCCATTATATAAAGCCATTCCGTTTTACACAGGTTTACACCATGGTAAAGCTTATGGTATTTTCTTTGATAATACATTTAAGTCTTCCTTCGATTTTGCACAAGAACGTAGAAATGTAACAAGCTTTTGGGCACAAGGAGGTGAGATGAATTATTACTTCTTCTACGGACCTAAAATGAACGATGTTGTAGAGAGTTATACAGATTTAACAGGGAAACCACACCATTTGCCACCACTTTGGGCATTAGGTTTTCACCAATGTAAATGGAGTTACTATCCAGAAGCTAAGGTGAAAGAAATCACTTCAACATTTAGAAAACTTCAAATCCCTTGTGATGCTATTTATTTAGATATCGATTATATGGAAGGGTTTCGTTGTTTCACTTGGAATAAAGACTATTTTCCGGATCCAAAACGTATGGTTAAGGAATTATTAGATGATGGTTTTAAAACCGTTGCTATTATTGATCCAGGAATTAAAATTGATAAAGAGTATTCTGTTTTTAAAGAAGCTTTAGAGAAAGATTACTTCTGTAAACGTGCAGATGGTGATTATATGAAAGGAAAAGTTTGGCCTGGAGAATGTTATTTTCCTGATTATACAAATCCTGAAGTTAGAGATTGGTGGTCTGGTTTGTTTCAAGAACTTATTGAAGATATTGGGGTAAAAGGGGTTTGGAATGACATGAATGAGCCTGCTGTAATGGAAGTGCCAAATAAAACATTCCCAGATGATGTTCGTCATGATTATGACGGAAACCCTTGTAGTCATAGAAAAGCGCATAATATTTATGGGATGCAAATGGCGAGAGCCACATACCAAGGTTTAAAGAAATACTCATATCCAAAACGTCCGTTTGTAATTACACGTTCAGCATATTCTGGTACGCAACGTTATACGTCTACTTGGACAGGAGATAATGTAGCAACTTGGGAGCATTTATGGATTGCCAACATGCAAGCACAACGTATGGCAATGTCTGGTTTCTCTTTTGCTGGTAGTGATATTGGTGGGTTTGCAGAGCAGCCACAAGGCGAATTATTTACACGTTGGATTCAATTAGGTATTTTTCACCCATTTTTTAGAGTACATTCTTCTGGAGATCATGGAGATCAAGAACCTTGGGCTTTCGATGAAGATGTAACAGATATTGTTAGAAAATTCATTGAAATACGTTACCAATTATTACCATATTTATATACTTCATTTTGGAATTATGTAGACCACGGAACACCAATATTAAAATCTTTAGTATTGTATGATCAAGCAGATGTGCAAACACATTACAGAACCGACGAATTTATTTTTGGAGAACAAATATTAGCTTGTCCTGTTTTAGAACCTAACGCCAAAGGAAGACGTATGTATGTCCCTAAAGGTAATTGGTATAATTACTGGACAGATGAAGTTGTTAAAGGTGGTAAAGAAATGTGGGTTGATGCAGATATAGATAGTATGCCAATTTTTGTAAAAGAAGGTGCTATAATTCCTAAATACCCTATTCAACAATACGTTGGAGAAAAGGAAATTACAGAAATAACTTTAGATGTTTATTATAAGGAAGGTAAGGAATCTAGTGAATTATTTAGCGATGCTAATGATGGTTTCGATTATACAAAAGGAAGATATAGTTTAAGGAATTTTACACTTAGAGGAAAGGCTAATGAGTTAATAATTAACCAATTTAAAGAGGGTAAATACGTAACAACTTATGAAACGTTCAATATTCAATTTCATGGTTTACCGTTTGATATGGTTGAGGTACAATTAGATAATGAGAAAATTGCTCACAAGAGTCTGAAAGTAAATGGGATAACATCCATTGTTGTAGATAAGAATTTTTCTGAGTTACATATTCTAGGTATTAAGTCAAACGAATAGTGACCAAATACCTAATTTAGGGTCAAATAAATACAAACTATAAGTTTGTACACGTAATGTTTAATTAAATGTAAACTATGAAATTTAATAAAATAGTATTGAGTCTTACAGTTGTTGCTTTCATATCTTCATGTGCAACAAATCCATTCACAGGTAAGAAAACGATGGCATTTGTAAGTAACGATCAGTTATTTCCATCTTCATTTGCGCAATATAATGAAGTGCTAACAGAGAGTAAAGTGGTTACAGGAACATCTGATGCAGAAATGATTACTCGTGTTGGTCAGCGTATTGCTGCCGCTGCAGAACAGTATTTTAATGCAAACGGTAATCAAGGTTATTTGGATGATTATAAATGGGAATATAAACTTATTGAATCTGAACAAGTAAATGCATGGTGTATGCCAGGAGGAAAGATAGCATTTTACACAGGCATACTTCCTATTGCAGCAAATGAAACTGGTGTTGCAGCAATTATGGGACATGAAGTTGCACACGCTTTAGCAAACCATGGTCAGCAACGTATGAGTGCTGCTTACATTCAACAAGGAATATCTCTAGCAGGTAATGTTGCTTTGCAAGACGATAAAAACTTAGGGATTTATAATCAAGCTTTTGGTGTTGTTTCTAGTGTTGGAGGTATGTTACCATTTAGTAGAAGTCATGAAACAGAAGCAGATGACATAGGTATTTATTTAATGGCAATTGCAGGTTATAACCCTGACGAAGCTTCAGTGCTTTGGGAACGTATGAAAGCCAATAGTGGAGGAGAATCGCCACCAGAGTTTTTAAGTACACACCCAAGTAATGATTCTAGAATTGAAAATTTAAAAGCTTTAGCACCTAAAGCGAAAGCAGAGGCTAAGAAATTTGGTGTAACATCATTTAGACCTATAAATTAAAAAACTAATAATATTTGTTTACTTTAGAAGCTGCTCAATTTGAGCAGCTTTTTTATTACAAAAATTTATGAGTAAACTAGAAAAAGGAAGTAAAAAATTACTGAATGCATGGGCATTTTACGATTGGGCAAATTCGGTTTATACCCTAACAATTGCGTCTTCAATATTTCCAATATTCTATTCGGCATTGTTTGTGTCTCAAGTAGAAAAAACGGTTCCTGCTTTTGGAATGGTTTTTAAGAGTACAGCATTAATAACTTATGTCACTGCGTTCACGTTTTTGGTTGTTGCTTTTACATCTCCAATTCTTTCTGGTATTGCAGATTATGTAGGTAATAAAAAGAACTTCATGAAGTTTTTCTGCTACGTTGGTAGCGCGGGTTGTATCGGTTTATATTGGTTTAGTCTTGAAAGCATCCATTTAAGTCTACTGTTTTATTTCATGGGATTGATTGGATATTGGGGAAGTTTGGTGTTTTACAATTCATATTTACCAGATATTGCATTTCCAGAACAGCAAGATCGCATCAGTGCCAAAGGCTTTAGTATGGGCTATTTTGGTAGTGTTATTTTATTGCTTGTTAATTTAGCAATGGTAATGAAACCAGATTGGTTTGGATTTGATATTAGTATATCTCAGACCATTTTAAAAACAGGTACAGAAGCAGAAATTACAGAGGCCTTGCAGACAGCAAAGAATAAAGCATCGTTTGAAGCCATGAGAATCTCCTTTATTACAGTTGGTCTGTGGTGGGCAGTATTTAGCCAATATACATTTTACATACTTCCAAAAGGGGTGTCTAAAGGAGGTAAGGTGACCAAAGATGTTGTGTTTAATGGCTTAAAAGAATTGAAAGAAGTTTGGCATCAATTAAAACAAAACTTAAGACTAAAACGTTACTTAGTGGCCTTTTTTGTTTTTAGTATGGCAGTGCAAACTATTATGTTGGTGGCTGTTTATTTTGGTGAAGAAGAAATTGCATGGGGAGGATCCGATGCAAAAACTCAAGGATTAATTGTTAGTATTCTTGTAATTCAATTGGTAGCAATCCTTGGAGCATTTTTAACGTCGAGAGCCTCTGCTAAATTCGGAAATATAAAAACACTGATTGTAATCAATTTCTTTTGGATGGCACTTTGTTTTTATGCCTACTTTATGGAAACACCACTCCAATTTTATATTGCAGCGTCTTTTGTTGGTTTAGTAATGGGAGGAGTACAAGCTTTAGCAAGATCTACATATTCTAAATTTTTGCCAGAAACAGAAGATACAACCTCATATTTTAGTTTTTTTGATGTCGCTGAAAAAATAGGAATAGTTATAGGAATGGTCATTTTTGCTACCATAGATCAAATAACAGGTAGCATGAGAAATGCCATATTATTTTTGGTTCTCTTTTTTATTGGAGGTATTATCCTTTTATTCAGAGTACCAAGCAAAAATAAATAAATGTAGTATGTTTGTTTTATATAAAACTTAATTATGATGAAAATTACCAAACTAGCCTTCGCTTTTATTATTTTAATTTGTGTTTTCTCAATGCAATCTTGTGAAAATGAACCATTAGATTCGGATTTGATTTCAGGTGTCTCTGATGATACCGGAAATGATGATATCGGAAATGATGATGGAGGAACAGATGATGGAGGAACAGATGATGGAGGAAATGATGATGGAGGAACAGATGATGGTGACACTTCAGGAACAGGTGAGGATTCTACAGGAGATTATTGGCCAAGAGCAATTGGTAATATTTGGAATTTTGATGATACTTTTTATGGCAGTGTAACATATAATATGATTGGAACTGAAGAAATTAATGGAGAAACTTATTACAAGTTTGACGACTTATTTAATTCTGAATCTTGGTTACTAAAGTCTGGAGATAGTTATTATATTAGAACAGCAATTGGTGGTTATACATTACCTGGTTATGATGTTACAACAAGTTATATTACAACTAAAATGTTAGTAGATACTGCCGAAGTAGGAGAGGAATGGGTAAGTAATGTTAGTTATACAATTTCTTATGTACCTAATGATTCAAATTACCCAGATGTTCCAGATATTGATTTTAGTGCAGTGTATAATTTTGAAATGATGGGAAGAGATTTAACTCGAACTGTAGAAGGTGTTGAATATGAAAATGTTTTACATGTAAGACTTACATTAGTAGCAGCAGGAACAGGTTCTATTGTAGACTATTTTTATGCGAAAAATGTTGGGTTAATTGAGTTTGTTGGCGACCAAAGTGCTGGAACATTAGTGAGCTATAGCCTTAATTAAGGTACAATTTTAAATAACAAAAAAAAAGGATAAGTGTACGCTTATCCTTTTTTTTATTTTTCGTTGTAAATAAAGATTAATCACTAATTTCAATAGATCTTACAATTTTTGCTTTTTGTGTTTTGCATCAATAGTTAAATCAATATTTCCAAAACCAGCTAAAAGCATTTTTAGATTTTCTCCATTGTGCACCAGATAGTGTTGTGCTTAAAAGAAAAACGAATACTGTAATTGATTATAGTCGTTTCATAATTGTTTAATATTAAGTTTTTTTACTTAATTCTTTTTAAAAGTTATGCTGCCATATTCCGAATCAATAAAAACTAAATTCTCTGTGTTTTGATCACCATGATGTCCTATATATTGTTTTCCGATGTTACCAACGTTTTTTACTTTATATATAAAACCTTCAGGTTCTCTAAAAGTACCAAAGTCAATTCCAATATTAAAATTGAAGTTAAAATCAGTATCAAACCCAATTGTTATTCCGGTGAATTCAGAATTGATGTTTACAGTCTTAGTTTTTGATACCAAACGATCAATTTTTATGGAACCATAATCGGAACTGATATTAGCAGTTTTGAAGACTGTACCAAGTCGTAGCGCTAAATAATCACCATTACCATCTAAATTGTTGATGTTATCAATTTTGAGTGAACCATAATCACATTCGTAAACGACATTCTCGGCAATTTCAATGATTGAGGTGGTGTAATCGGCTTCAAGATTTAAATCTTTAACTTTTGCAACCGTAAATTCGCTATAATCGGCTTCAATGGTGCCGTTGTTTATAAATTCAAAATAACTGTTTCTAGTGTAATCTAATCGTATGGTGTTAGATGTTCCCATGAGTTCTTTGGTGGTGACCTTACCATAATCACATTTTATATAGGCATTGCCTTTAAGTTTGTCTAAATTGATGTAGCCATAATCGTTAAAAAGCTTTACGTTGTTTGTAATAGGCATTTTAACCACATAGTTAACTTCTATCTTTACATTGTCCCCTAATTTTTTATTCCACCAAGATGTACTAGCGCTACTGCCTTCAATTGAGGTAATTGCTGTAACTTTATGAGGTGCAGCTTGCCAAGCGACATCGAGTTCTGCTAATTTTTTATTGACCTTATCCTCATTATTACCTTCCACTTTTATGGTGACTTGAATATCTATGCGGTTTTCGTCCCACGTAATAATATCAATATTCCCATATCTACTGGTAATATTAAATGTAGCATCAGCATTTACATTAAAAGATTTTTTTAGGATTTTCTGTTTTTCGTGTTTTGCCGCTTTAGGTGTCTCATTTGATGCTAGTAAAAGTGTTGGCATCAAGATTAGAAAAAAGCAGAGTTTATAAAATGTTCTCATTGGAGTTGGATTTAAATTGTTTTACAGTTTCAATTTGTTCTAAAACCGTATTTAAAATATCTATTCGTGTTTGAAAGTTGGAAATCATCGCATAAATAACACGTTGGTTTTTTCCGCTTTCGGTTAAATCTGTTTTTAATTTTTTATAATCTTTTTCAAGTATTTCAATTTGTGCTAAGGCATCTGAAATAATTTGTTCAGTTAAAGGAGAACGTTCTTTGTTTAGTTTCTTTAGTTCATTTTCAATAGTAACGGTAAAAAAGTCTTGTGTCTCTGACATTTCTATTGAAACACTTGCTAAATCTAAAGTTTCAGGTTGGTTTGGTATTGCGGTAAACACACCAAAACAAATCGCAATGACAGCAGCGACTGCCAGATAAGGTTTCCAGTTGAAACGAAATCTTTTATTGACTTCAGTTGAAACCAAGTCAGTAGCTTTTAGCTTTTCTAAAAATCGTTGTTCATGATTGCGTTGAGGAGTTTCAATATTAAACTCATCTTGTAAGTCATCAAATAAATCGTTTATATGGTCTTTTTTCATGAGGCTTTTAATATTATTTTTTTTCGCAAACTCTCTTTTGCTCTAGATATCATCGTTCTACAATTGGCATAAGTAATATCCATGATTTCGCAAATTTCTTCGTAATCGTAACCTTCAATTAAATGTAATGTTAGGCTTAAACTGTAATTAGGTTTTAACGTCTTCATAATATCCAAAATCTGTTTTACTTTTTCGTTTACGGGGTCACTTTCTACAATACCCATATCATCTTCTACTTTGTAAATTACAGTATCTAACGGAACTTCGTTTTGTTTTATAGTTTTGTTGTAATAACCAATACTATTGTTTATCACGATTCGTTTTAACCATGAACCAAACATATTAGCGTCTTCTAACGTATTCAATTTTGTAAAAGCCGCTAAAAAAGACTCTTGCATAATGTCTTCAGCTTTAAAAGAATCTTTTACAATTCTTATTGCTGTATTGTACATAGCTTTGTTGTATCTGTTATAAATTTCCAACTGTGCACGTTGGTTACCAGATTTACAAAGTTGTAATAACTGTTCGATATTTTGATTGGTTGATGTCAAAAAAACAATTGCTTTTACTTATAGAGGACGACTTTTTGTTATTGTTACAGTTTGAAAAAAATAAAATAATATTTAGTTATAAAGGTAATGGCATAACAATTGAAAATACAGTAGTGTGAATAACTTTGAATATCTTATAATCAATTGATGTTCAGTATTTAGTTAATTATTAATACATTTAAAATAATGTTGTTCTGTGGTTATTAATGACAGAATGACTTAAATATATATATGGGAAAATCAAATTTTTTAAATTTAGACAATCTGTCATTTCAGGATTTTGATGAGAATTCAGAATTAATTCCATTAATGACTCCTGAGGATGAAGAGTTAATAAACAAAGAATCTTTACCAGATTCGTTACCAATTTTACCGTTGCGAAATACCGTTTTATTTCCTGGTGTTGTAATTCCGATTACAGCAGGTAGAGACGCATCTATTAAACTAATTAATGATGCCAACAAAGGCGGAAAAGTAATTGGTGTGGTATCGCAAATAGATGAAGCGGTTGAAAACCCAACAGCTAAAGATATTTATAAAACAGGTACAGTTGCGCGTATTTTAAAAGTTCTAAAAATGCCTGATGGTAACACAACAGTGGTTATACAAGGTAAAAAGCGTTTTGCTATTAATGAGGTAATTTCAGAAAAGCCTTATTTAACAGCGACTATTTCTGATATTCCGGAAGCAAAACCAGCAAAAGATAATGAAGAATTTAGAGCCATTATTGAGTCTATTAAAGACTTGTCTTTAGATATTATAAAGGAAAGTCCAAACATACCTTCAGAGGCTAGTTTTGCGATTAAAAATATTGAAAGCGATTCGTTCCTAGTGAATTTTGTATCGTCCAACATGAATCTTAAAGTCGAAGAAAAGCAAGAGTTACTAAAGATTAATGATCTTAAAGAACGAGCACTTCAAACGCTGAAATTCATGAATATGGAATATCAAAAGCTTGAGCTTAAAAATGATATTCAGAATAAGGTTCAGAGCGATATGAACCAACAACAGCGTGAGTATTTCTTACATCAGCAAATGAAAACCATTCAAGAAGAATTGGGTGGTGGAGTATCTTCTGGAGAAGACATAGAAGAGATGAAAGCTCGTGCTAAAGATAAGAAGTGGGATAAGAAAGTGAAGGAGCATTTTGAAAAGGAATTATCAAAGATGCAGCGCATGAATCCGCAAGTGTCTGATTATTCTATTCAACGTAATTATTTAGATCTGTTTTTAGATTTACCTTGGAATGAATTTAGTAAAGATAAATTTGATCTTAAGCGTGCCATGAAAATCTTAGACCGTGATCATTTTGGTTTAGACGATGTTAAAAAACGTATCATAGAATATTTGGCTGTTTTAAAACTAAGAAATGATATGAAGTCTCCGATTTTGTGTCTTTATGGACCTCCAGGTGTTGGTAAAACATCTCTTGGGAAATCTGTAGCAGAGGCTTTAGGAAGAGAATATGTGCGTATTTCATTAGGTGGTTTACGTGATGAGGCAGAAATTAGAGGTCATAGAAAAACCTATATTGGTGCTATGCCAGGACGAATTATTCAGAGTTTAAAGAAAGCTAAAACTTCGAATCCTGTATTTGTCTTAGATGAAATAGATAAATTGTCTACAGGTCATCAAGGAGATCCATCGTCTGCTATGTTAGAGGTTTTAGATCCAGAGCAAAACAATGAGTTTTATGATAACTTCCTAGAAATGGGATACGATTTATCTAAAGTGATGTTTATTGCAACATCTAATAGTTTGAATACTATTCAGCCTGCATTAAGAGATCGTATGGAAATCATAAATGTAACTGGTTACACGATTGAAGAAAAAGTAGAAATTGCAAAAAGACATTTACTACCAAAGCAGTTAAAAGAACATGGTTTAACTGATAAATCCTTAAAAATTGCAAAACCACAACTCGAAAAAATAGTAGAAGGTTATACACGCGAATCTGGAGTAAGAGGTTTAGAAAAGCAAATTGCAAAAATGGTACGTTATGCGGCCAAAAACATTGCAATGGAAGAGGAGTATAACATCAAAATTTCTAATGAAGATGTTATTGAGATTTTAGGAAGTCCTAGAATGGAGCGCGATAAATACGAAAACAATGATGTTGCTGGTGTAGTAACAGGATTAGCTTGGACAAGTGTTGGCGGAGATATTTTATTTATAGAATCTATTTTATCTAAAGGAAAAGGTACCTTGTCTATTACAGGTAACTTAGGTAAAGTCATGAAGGAATCTGCAACCATTGCGATGGAGTACATTAAAGCAAATGCAGAAGAGTTTGGTATTGATCCTGAAGTTTTTGGAAAGTATAATGTACACATTCACGTGCCAGAAGGAGCGACTCCAAAAGATGGTCCAAGTGCAGGTGTAACAATGCTAACGTCGTTAGTTTCTCTGTTTACGCAACGTAAAGTAAAAAAGAGCTTGGCAATGACAGGTGAAATTACGTTAAGAGGTAAGGTATTACCAGTTGGTGGTATCAAAGAAAAAATCTTAGCAGCGAAACGCGCACGTATTAAAGAGATTTTATTATGTGAAGATAACAGAAGAGATATCGAAGAGATTAAACCAGAATATTTAAAAGGTTTAACGTTTCATTATGTAAAAGATATGAGTGATGTTTTAAAACTAGCACTTACAAAACAGAAAGTAAATAATGCTAAAAAGCTTTAAACTAATCGTAACATTTTTATTAAGCTTTACATCGTTAATGAGTATTCGTGCTCAAGACAATGTAAGGCTTAAAGATGTTATATTAGATGGAAAGCCTGCAAAACTAAATGCTATTACTGGTGAAATCACGTTGATTAATTTAAACAGTCAATCGGTTCAAACGGACATTGATTCAGTAAAAACAAAATCCAAGCCTGTTTTAATTACAGATTCAATTAGTACCATTTCTTTAAAGGAATCTAAATTAATAGAAGATAACACCTCCGATTTTTACATTGTAAAAGAAGGCGATAACTTATTTAAACTCTCGGTAACGTACAAAACGAGTTTAAATGAATTAAAAAAAGCCAATAATTTAGAGACTACACTTATTCAAAAAGGTCAAAAATTAAGAATTAGAAATTTTGATGTGGTAACTAAAAACTCAAATCCATCATTTTGGATTGTTAAAGAAGGAGATAATTTATATCGTATAGCTTTAGAGAATGGAACTACGGTAAAGCGTCTTAAAAGTTTAAATGGCTTAAAAACTGACACCATTAAAATTGGTCAAAAGTTGAAGATTCAGTAGAAAAAAATGACACGTGAAAAATAAAAAAATCATATCATCGTTTTAAGATAGATTTAGTTACTTTGCAAAGTCTATGATTAAGAGGATTCTTACTTTATTTTTAATGCTCATGGCATTACCAGCATTCGCCCAATTGGGTGGAGAAGCGACTTATCAATTTTTAAACTTAGTATCCTCTCCAAGACAAGCGGCCTTAGGTGGTAAAATAATTACTAATTTCGATCACGACGTTACAGAGGCACTTTACAATCCCGCTTCCATTAATTACGAAATGGGCAATCAATTAGCAGTAAATTATTCTAGTTATTTAGGTGGTATTAGTTACGGAACAGCTGCATACGCTTATACTTGGGACAGACACGTACAAACCCTTCATATTGGAGTCACCTATATTAATTACGGGTCTTTTGATGGTTACGACGTAGACGGAAACTCAACAGGAACATTTAATGGTAACGAAACTGCTATATCTGCTGGTTACAATTATAACATTCCATACACAGATATTTATATAGGTGCTAATGTTAAGATTATTACATCGGCTTTAGAGCAGTACAATTCTATTGGTGGCGCTGTAGATTTTGGTGCAATGTATATTAACGAAAAACTCGATTTCCACGCTGCTTTAACCATTAGAAATATTGGAACACAGTTTTCTACTTATGCAGGACAAAATGAACCTTTACCATTCGAAGTCAATTTTGGAATGTCTCAAACCTTAGAAAATGTACCTTTACGTTGGCATGTTACTTTAGAGAATTTACAAAAATGGCCAATCGCTGTCTCTAATCCAGCACGTGCTACAACGGATTTAGATGGCAATCAGACAGAAGAAAAAGTTAGCTTTTTAAACGAAGGATTACGGCATTTAATTTTAGGAGCAGAATTATTTCCAGAAGGTGGTTTCAATCTAAGATTAGGTTATAATTTTAGACGAGCAGAAGAATTAAGAATCGTAGATCAAAGAAATTTCTCAGGACTCTCAGTTGGTGTAGGAATCAAATTAAATAAAATGCGTTTTAGTTATACGCATGCTAGATACTCAGGAGCTTCTAACACTAGTTTTTTCGGACTTCAGATAGATTTAGGTGGAAGACGAAATTAAATCAAATACAACTTCAATGAAAAAAATTGTTATTGCCATAGATGGATTTTCGTCTACAGGTAAAAGTACAATCGCTAAACAATTAGCAAAAACACTGAACTATATTTATGTAGATACAGGTGCCATGTATAGAGCGGTCGCTTATTTTGCCCTTGAAAATAAATTTATTAGTGAAGATGTTTTTGATAAAGAAGCATTAATAAGTAGATTAGGAGATATAAGTATAACTTTTAAATTTAATGAAGCTGTTGGTTTCGCAGAAGTTTATTTAAACGGAAAAAATATAGAAGCTGATATTAGAACCCTTAGAATTTCAAAATTTGTAAGTCCAATTGCTACTTTATCTGAAGTTAGACGAAAGTTAGTAGAGCAACAGCAACTTATGGGTAAAGACAAAGGTGTTGTTATGGATGGGAGAGATATTGGAACAGTGGTTTTTCCTGATGCCGAATTAAAAATATTTATGACAGCTTCTGCAGAAACCAGAGCAAAGCGTCGTTATAACGAATTATTAGATCGTGGTGATCAATTGAGCTATGAAGATGTGCTAGAAAATGTAACCACAAGAGATCACATAGATTCTACAAGGGAAGATTCTCCATTGGTAAGAGCAGATGATGCTTTAGAGATAGATAATTCCAACTTAACTATTAAAGAACAATTAGAACGTTTAATTGGTTTAGCAGAAGAATTGATTTCTAAATAATGGTGCCAAAGTCTCTCTAATTTTACTAAATTACAGCTACATAATTTACAAAATAAGAGCAACATGAAAATTAAACATCTTTTAATAGTAATGTTTGTTAGTATTTTTAGTTGTTCAGATGACGAGTTCTCATCTGCAAATAAAATTATTGATGAATGGAAATTGTCAGAAATAAGAAATTACACCACTGCAGGCAGTTCTATAGTAGATTATTCAGATGCCAATATTATATATGATTTTCGTGAAGATGGAACCTTAATAGTATCTGGAGCGGAACAAGGTATATATACAAATGGTATATACCAGTACGAGATAGAAGAAGGTGTGGTAGAGGGTATTTCTGATTTAGTTATTTTTACGGTAAAAATAGATCAAACCTATTGGAGCTATGACTTAACCAATGGTACAATGAAATTAGGTTTGTCTCATGTCGATGGACCTGATCTCATATTTAAGAGACATTAAAAAAGCGACTTTATTTCGAATACAGTACGTAGCCGAAATAAAGTCGCTTTTTTTAATAAATTATATAGTCTTACCTATTATAAATTAGGAATAACTAATTCTTGACCAGGATGAATTACATCTGGATTCTTTAAAATATCAGTGTTTGCTTGAAATATTTTTTGATATTTTCCAGGCTCACCATAATACTGTTTTGCAATTTTTCCTAAAGTTTCACCAGAAGCTACTGTATGTCTTGCGTACACAGATTCATCAGCAACATTAATATCTGCCATAATATCAGCAGGATTATCTCCACCAACTTCTTTTATTTTATCCCAAATTAAGTTTTTATCGTATTGTGTAGCGGCTGTACCTTTTACTTGTAGTACACCTTCTTTTTCACTAATATCACCATTCTGAATGTTTAATTTTTCTCCTAAATCTAATACTTCTTGATATTTTGCTTTAACCATTGTTTTAATGTTTTAATTGTTAATACTATTGTAAATATACCAAATTATGTGCCAAGTTTTTGCTATAAAGCATCATTTTGATATTCTTGTTTATATGAAACAAAAAATAGACTTAGGTCACTTTATTTTTAATTATATGTATAAATATCATTCATCGGGATACAAAGAATATTTTACCCAATAGCGATCAACGCCTTCGTAATACCATAGTTCTAATGAATTTACAGTAATTAAATACTCTTGAGTGTAAGAATTCCCATTTTCAGTAATACGTGTTATGGTGTTATTATTTAAGTCCATACTAAATGTGCCATAGGTATCTCCATTAAAGTTGTAGTTTCCTGTTAGAATGTTACTATCATCGTCATCTTCATCTTCGTCCTCATCATCTTCAGTGAAAATTATGAATTCACAACATATAGATTCTGTTGAAGTCAAATTATTAATGCCTTTACTGTTTATTAACCATTGGCCCATGATGCTCGATTCTTGTAAGGGGATAATATCATTACTATTGTCATTACAGCTAAACAAGCATAATAATGAAAACGCAAAATAAAAAAGTAGTTTTTTCATAATTTTAATCCTTTGAGATAAAATTAAACTGAAAGAATTATAAGGGCATAATGGTTATGTTATGGTTTTGTAAACGTAATGTGATATTCATATTTAACTCACCTATTTTTAGGGTATTATATTTAAATAAATATGTTTTGTATAACTCTATAAATGTTGTACTTTTGCACTCCTTTTTAGCGGATTAAAGAAAGTAGAAGAGGGAACAAACAAATATAATTAATAACTTCTGTAGGTTTTTCCGCGAATCTTTCAAAAAACTATAGAATACAAATTATTATTCAGCACATGTCTGAAAAAGAAACAAATCAAGCTGAGGTTGAAGCAACTGAAGCAGTAAAAGCTCCAGTAATCTCTGAAGCACAAGCAAACCCAGAAAAATTCTTAGCAGATTTCGATTGGCACAATTACGAAGAAGGAATTGAGCAAGTTGAAGACACTAAATTAGAAGAGTTTGAAAAATTAGTATCAGAAAATTTCGTTGACACTTTAGATGACGAAGTTGTAGAAGGTACTGTAATTACAATCACAGATCGTGATGCAATTATTGATATTAACGCAAAATCTGAAGGTGTAATTTCTCTTAATGAGTTCCGTTACAATCCAGGTCTTAAAGTTGGTGACAAAGTTGAAGTATTAATTGATGTGCGTGAAGATGCAACTGGTCAATTAGTATTATCGCACAGAAAAGCTAGAGTAATCAAAGCTTGGGAGCGTGTTAACAATGCACATGATACTGGAGAAATCGTTAACGGTTTTGTAAAGTGTAGAACTAAAGGTGGTATGATCGTAGATGTATTTGGTATAGAAGCTTTCTTACCAGGATCTCAAATCGATGTGAAGCCAATTAGAGATTACGATCAGTATGTAAATAAAACTATGGAATTTAAAGTTGTGAAAATCAACCACGAATTCAAAAACATAGTAGTTTCTCATAAAGCTTTAATTGAAGCTGATATTGAAGAACAAAAGAAAGAAATCATTGGTCAACTAGAAAAAGGACAAGTATTAGAAGGTATTGTAAAAAATATTACTTCTTATGGTGTGTTTATCGATTTAGGTGGTGTAGATGGTTTAGTTCACATTACAGATTTATCATGGTCACGTATCAACCATCCAAATGAGATTGTTGAGTTAGATCAGAAATTAAATGTTGTAATCCTTGATTTTGATGAAAACAAATCAAGAATCCAATTAGGTCTTAAGCAATTATCTAAGCATCCATGGGAAGCTTTAGGTGAAGGTGTAAAAGTTGGAGATAAAGTAAAAGGTAAAGTTGTTGTAATCGCTGATTACGGTGCTTTTGTTGAAGTAGAAGAAGGTGTAGAAGGATTAGTTCACGTAAGTGAAATGTCTTGGTCAACGCATTTACGTTCAGCTCAAGATTTCGTAAAAGTTGGTGATGAAATCGATGCTGTTATCTTAACTTTAGATAGAGAAGACAGAAAAATGTCTCTTGGTATTAAGCAATTAACGCCAGATCCATGGACTGATATTACTACTAAGTATCCTGTAGGTTCTAAGCATTCAGGTATTGTACGTAACTTTACAAACTTTGGTGTTTTTGTTGAATTAGAAGAAGGTATCGACGGATTAATTTATATCTCTGATTTATCTTGGACTAAGAAAATTAAGCATCCATCTGAGTTCTGTAACGTAGGTGATACTTTAGAAGTTGTTGTATTAGAATTAGATGTACAAGGGCGTAAATTATCTTTAGGTCATAAACAAACTACAGATAACCCTTGGGATAAGTACGAAACTGAGTTCGCTTTAGATACAGTTCATAAAGCTGCTATCACTGAAATGGTGGATAAAGGAGCAACAATTGATTTTAACGAAGATATCGTTGCATTTGTACCAGCACGTCACTTAGAGAAAGAAGATGGTTCTAAACTTGGTAAAGGTGAAGAAGCAGAATTCAAGATCATTGAATTTAATAAAGAATTCAAACGTGTTGTAGCATCTCATACAGCAGTATTTAGAGAAGAAGAAGCTAAAATTGTTAAGCAAGCTGTTAGAAAACAGACTGCTCAAGCGGCTGAAGCTAAACCAACTTTAGGTGATGCAAATGATGCTTTACAAGCTCTTAAAGATAAAATGGACGGGAAAAAATAATCCCAATTCCTTTGAAAAAAGGAATCTCATTAATCTATAAATTAAAGCCTCTCGATTTTCGGGAGGCTTTTTTTTATATTTATAATTTAATATTTATGAGAGTTGTAAAATATATAATAGCAATATTGGCATTTATCATTGTTGGATTCTTTATTCAAAAATCGTTTATGGAATTTTCATATGCTATGGTTAAAACGGATAATGTAATTTTTGAAAACAGGTTGGTTTCAAAACAATTTTATTCCAATTTATTATTTTCACTCGCTATTGGGGCCGTTCCAATTCTTTATTTAATTATTCGAAAAATTACTAAGATTCATTTTTTTTACAAAGGTGTAATTGCTGTAGGTTTATTAATTGGAACCGGAATTATATCTTGGCTTTTAAGAGTGTTTTATATAAATAGAGAGTTAAAATTTTTATCGAGTGTAGACTTTTTGGCTGAAACAAAATTAACATATCCTATTAATGAATTTTATTTTGAATATTTTCTATTCTTAGGGTTCGTTGTTGGAACATTGGTTAGTATTTTAATATTCAGAATAAAAAAGAAGACTACTTAATCGATTCCTGTATTGTTATCTTTCCTACTCTGCGCCTTTGCAAGAATAACCATTGCAAACAAAGATTTTTATCCTAACTTTGTAAACCAACAATGCTTGGAAACTATATGAGTCATAAAGTACTACTAAACTCAAAAGAAGTTAATATTACCCTTCATAGATTGGCTTGTCAACTTATTGAAAATCATGACGATTTTTCTGAAACCGTTTTAATAGGTATTCAACCTAGAGGGAAATTTTTAGCCAATAGATTAGCAAAAATATTAACTGAAGAATATCAGATTAAAGATATTGAACTCGGTCATTTAGATATCACATTTTTTAGAGACGACTTTAGAAGAGGCGAGAAACCCTTAGAAGCAAATACTACTATTATAGATTTTATTGTCGAAGATAAAAACGTGGTTTTTATTGATGATGTCTTATATACAGGTCGAAGTATTAGATCTGCACTAACAGCTATCCAATCGTTTGGAAGGCCAAAAGATATTGAGTTATTGACCTTAATAGATAGACGTTTTAGTCGTCATTTACCAATTCAGCCCAATTATAGAGGACGACAAGTTGATGCTATTGACAACCAGAAAGTAAAAGTAAAGTGGGTTGAGAATGAAGGAGAAGATGCTGTTTATTTGGTAGATAAATAAAATTTTTAATACATATAGAGAATCGCTAAAAGCTAATAAGCTTATAGCCAAAAGCCAATAAAAAAATGAGCGAATTAAGTGTCAATCACTTATTAGGAATTAAATATCTTACCAAAGAAGATATCGACCTTATTTTTGAAACTGCAGATCAGTTTAAAGAGGTTATTAATAGACCTATAAAAAAAGTACCATCATTAAGAGATATTACCATAGCAAATCTGTTTTTCGAAAATTCTACGCGTACTAAATTATCGTTTGAGTTGGCAGAAAAACGTTTGTCAGCAGATGTTATTAATTTTTCAGCATCGCAATCTTCAGTTAAAAAAGGAGAAACACTTATAGATACCGTTAATAACATATTATCTATGAAAGTAGATATGGTTGTTATGCGTCATCCAAATCCTGGAGCTGGAGTATTTCTTTCAAAACATGTAAATGCAAGTATTATTAATGCAGGAGATGGAGCACATGAGCATCCCACACAAGCCTTGTTAGATTCGTATTCTATTAGAGAAAAATTAGGAAGTGTAAAAGGGAAAAATGTAGTTATTGTTGGAGATATTTTGCATAGTCGTGTTGCACTTTCAAATATATACGCACTTCAATTACAAGGAGCTAATGTTATGGTTTGCGGACCAAAGACATTATTGCCAAAATATATTAAAGATTTAGGTGTTAAAGTAGAAACCAATCTTAAAAAAGCTTTAGAATGGTGTGATGTTGCTAATATGTTACGTGTGCAGAATGAACGTATGGATATTAGTTATTTTCCTTCAACAAGAGAGTATAAGCAACAATACGGAGTTAATAAAGAACTATTAGATAGCTTAGAGAAAGAGATTGTAATTATGCATCCAGGGCCTATAAATCGTGGTGTAGAAATTACAAGTGATGTTGCAGATTCTAAACAAGCCATTATATTAAATCAAGTAGAAAATGGTGTTGCTGTAAGAATGGCAGTAATTTATCTTTTAGCATCTAAAATAAAACAATAGCATATGATCATAGATAGAGACCAAAATATTACCATAATTACTCAAGAAAAAGCATCTGTTACATCTTTAGTTAGTAAAATAGAGGAAGGATATGCTGAATATGAAAATTATCATCTTATTGTTAAATTGTCTAGTTTAGATGAAATTTCATTAGAAGATATTATTGAATTTTTACGTTTAAGTAATAATCATCGTGGATCTAAAAAGAGCTTTGTTATAGTTTCTGAAAAAGTGGATTTAGACAGTGTTCCAGATGAAATCGTTGTAGTGCCAACAATGCAAGAAGCTTACGACATTATTGAAATGGAAGATATAGAGCGTGATTTAGGGTTTTAAAAACCATTTATTCGTCTGCTTTAAAAGATTTCAATACCTTAATATTTAAGAAAAAAATATTTAATGAAATTAACTATTCTTGGCTGTCATAGTGCAACACCTGGTATTAATATAAATCCAACGTCACAAGTTTTAGAGATTAAGAACCATATGTTTTTGATTGATTGTGGAGAAGGTACACAAGTAGAGTTAAGACGTAATAAGGTTAAGTTTTCACGCATTAAACATATTTTTATTTCACATCTTCATGGAGATCATTATTTAGGTTTAACAGGCTTAATAAGCACATTTGGTTTATTAACTCGTGAAACAGAACTTCATATTTATGCACCAAAAGGATTAAAAGAAGTGATAACGCTTCAAATGAAACTATCGGATAGTTGGACAAAGTACCAACTTATTTTTCATGAGTTAAGTTCTAAAACATCTGAATTAATTTACGAAGATGATAAAGTTGAAGTTCATACGATTCCTTTAAAACACCGCATTTACACAAATGGGTTTCTATTCCAAGAAAAAGAGAATGAGCGTAAAATTGATATTAATTTAGTAACCGAAGCTAATATTGATAAAGCATATTTCAGGAAATTAAAACAAGGCTTTGATGTAGAAAATGAAGACGGCATTTTAATTAGTAACAAAAAAGTAACTAAAGATCCGATACCAGCAAAAAGTTATGCGTTTTGTAGTGATACTATTTATAATGAAGATATCATTCCAATTATTAAAGACTGTTCAGTTTTGTACCATGAGTCTACTTTTTTAGATAAAAATGAATCGCTTTGTGCAAGAACAAAACACAGTACAGCAAAGCAGGCCGCTACGATAGCCAAAAAAGCTAATGTTGGTACATTAATATTAGGACATTATTCTACACGTTATAATAGCTATAAAGAATTTAAATCTGAAGCAAAAATGGTGTTTGAAAATGTATTACTGTCTAAAGATGGTAAAGCATTTAATTTTGATTAGCCTCAATTTTAAATTCATTTAAATCTAAAATCCATTCAACGGCTTCATCTAAACTCTTACAGCGTTTTAAACTTTTACTAAAAAATTCTTTTTCTAAAGAAGCATTGAGATAGCTAAAGTTAGAGTACGTTACAATTGCAGCGGCAACAAAAATATCGTATTCATTATTGAAATCAACCCAAAGTTGTGGATCAAAAGAGTATGAGTTATAACGGTTAGCGATATAACCAATTTTTACACCTTTCATAATATGGTCATTAAATCTAGATATTAACTCGGTAGCAATGTTAATATCTACATGAACACCTTCATTTATCTCTGATAGTAAAAATTGCTCTGTAACATATAGTGTTCCAAATGAAAATACTTCTTTTTTATATGTAAAACGCTTAGAATATTTACTGTCTTCAAATCTCATTTATGTGTTTTTATGCTTAAATTTATAGGGAATATTGTAATTGAAAAAATAAAAAAGGAATAAAATTTTAAATAAATTTGTAATGAATGCAGACTTAGGTAATTATAGAAAATCTTACGAAAAAGGAGAATTATTATTAGATAATGTACCAGAGAACCCAATTGAGCTATTTAGAAATTGGTTTGTAGAAGTAGATAGCCATTTTAATGTCGATGAAACCAACGCTATGACTATTTCTACAATAGGTTTAGATGGTTACCCAAAGAGTAGAGTAGTGCTGCTTAAAAAATACACACACGAAGGTTTTATTTTTTATACCAATTACAATAGTGAAAAAGGAAAAGCGATTCTAGCAAATCCCAATGTCTGTTTATCCTTCTTTTGGCACTCTGCAGAACGCCAAATTATAATTAAAGGTAAAGCCGAAAAAATTGCAGAAAACTTAAGTGATGGTTATTTTGAATCTAGACCTCGAGGAAGTCAATTAGGTGCTATTACTTCTAATCAAAGTGAAGTTGTTAAAGATAGAGCAGAATTAGAAAATAAATTAAAAGCTTTAGAATTAAAATTTGAAGGTAAAGAAATAGAACGACCGAATAATTGGGGAGGATTTATTATTAAGCCAGTAGAACTAGAATTCTGGCAAGGTAGACCAAACCGACTTCACGATAGAATTCGTTACCAATTACAAGAAGACTATAATTGGAAATTAGAGCGGTTAGCACCATAATTTAATTTGGCTAATTTGAGATCTTATATTAGAATTATCGGTTGTCTTTATCTAAGAATAAGATCTTTTTATTAGGCCTCATTATTTTAAAAATCGCAATACCGAATAATCGACGAAATACATTATTTACATGTTTAAAAACATAATATTTAGTTTGTAAAGTGTATTTAATCGATGATTTACATTAAATATCGACAAACTACATGCTGTTTACCGATTTTAACGTTTTATTAACAGTTAAACAAAAATGTGTGGTTAATTTAGTATTCCCAAACCTAAATAACCTACATTATGAGAATCGCTAAACTAGTCCCTATCTTAGCTATTATTACACTTTTTAGTTTTACATCTTGTGCTAAAGACACTATGGAAGACGAAGCTTTAAACTCAATTGAAGTTCCTGTTGCTCCAGATGCTAAAGACATTGAGATTGAAATTATGAGTCTTATTAATGCTTATAGAATCAATGAAGGTTTAAGTGCTTTACAACATCACCCTACGGTTAAAGCTGTTGCTTCTACACATACAGATTACATGATAGAAGTTGATAATGTATCTCACGATAATTTCTTTTTAAGAAAACAAAGTTTACAAGAAAATGCAGATGCTAATGTTGTTTCAGAAAATGTAGCTTATGGTTTTAGTTCAGCACAATCAGTTGTAAATGCTTGGATAGCTAGTCCTAGTCATTTAGATAATATTATTGGTGATTTTACAGATTTTGATGTGTCTGCTGAGCAAAATAGCAATGGTAAATGGTATTTTACAAATATGTTTATTAAGCGATAATAGTATAGTTTAATAGTGTTGAGTTTTATCTAATCCTTCTCATATACTATATTTAATTTTAAAAAAGGAACAGCAAATAATCTCTTTTTAAAAACAGATTTCCTAGATTTTAGAGACCAATCATTAGAGCCAAATCGGGTATACTTTAATGCCTTTTTAGTATGCGTATGAAGAAGACTAGGTGTTGTAAGATACATCGAGCTTTTTAGTTTTACGTTGTCTGGTTTTACCGTTTCGAGACTAACAAAGATGCCTTTTTCTGTAAAAGGTATAGCTTTATCTTCTAAATCAAATTTATAATTTTTTTTATCTATTTCTGGTTTTATAATTATGCTTTCATAATATAAGAGTTGGCCAGGAAATCCTAAATCATTAATAGTATAAAAAGCCAATCTGTAATACGTTTGATGTGTTTCGTAGAGCTCTCTACTAGAATCCTTAAATTTTATGTGTAGCTCAATTAGCTTTCCTTTTTTTTGTTTTGGATTTTCAATTAAGGTTGCTGTTTCGTAACCAAAAGGTATTGTAGCAGGAAAAACTTGGTTTCTATTTCCTGTTGTTAGTTTTATAGAATGATTATAATAGGTCTTCGCTTTATTGAGTATAAAAACTTCTTCTAATTGTTCTGTTTTAGGTGAAAGTTCAAAATTATAATTTAGATTTTTGGAACCTATGAAGTCTGCTAAACTAATTTTTTGAGGGTGATAACCTATTAAGGACACCACTAGAGTATCTTTACGGGATACTTTTATAATAGATATGCTATAGTTGCCTAATTCATCGCTATAAGCACCTATATTTTTACCTTTTATTACAAAGTTGGCATAGGATAATGGTTTCTTAGAAAGACTGTCTAAAACGGTTCCTTTTAAAGTTTGGGATTGTGAGGTAGGGGATAACCATAATACTATGAATGGTAATATGTACTTCATTTTTAATAGGTTTTATTCAATATAAAAAAAACGATATTTAAAACTATTATTTTGAAACATATTGGATTTAATTTTATTCAATAGTCATGCGTAAAAAATAAACACAAAAAAAAGCAAGCTCTTTACAAGCTTGCTTTTATTACAATTCATTATTAGAATAGACTATTATTCTTGATCTATAATATAGAAATATGAACGTCTATTTAATTGGTGCTCTTCTGCAGTACAATTAGAATTATTGCCACAGTCATTTAAAAGTTGAGTTTCACCATAACCAATAGCGCTTTCTATTCTATTTGTAGCGATATCTCTTGATAAAAGATAATCTCTAGTAGATTTAGCACGCCTATCTGATAGTTTCAAGTTATAGCGATCACGACCTCTACTATCTGTATGAGATTCAATTTTAATAACCATTTCAGGATGCTTACGTAGAACATCTACGATGTTTTCTAATTCATATTCTGCATCAGTTCTAATATTTGATTTATCAAAATCAAAGAATATTGGATTAATTACAATTTGATTATTTTTAATTAAAGAACTTAGAGATAAATCTAAAGTATTAACCTTTTCGTTTTCTTTATCTGTAGTAATAGATTTTTTGTCATCCTTATAATCAGGCTTGCTACCTAATACAGTATAAGGCTTACCACAATCTACATCAAAAGTATACATACCATCTTCAGTCGTTGTAACTTCTTCAATTATTTTACCTGTTTCGTCAATTAATTGTACTGTAACTCCACTAAGGATAATATCTGTACCTTCTTCTTTAGCCGTACCTGTAATTACTTGTTTACATTCATTTATTGTGTAACTGTAAATATCATCACTTCCTTTACCACCTGGTCTATTAGAAGAGAAGAATCCTTTTTTAGTTTCACTATTTATGAAATATGCAAAGTCATCATAACCACTATTAAATGGTGCTCCAAGGTTTATAGGTTCTGAGGTTGCTTCTTCTGTTAAGATATTAGACTTAAAAATATCTAATAAGCCTAAGTTTAAATGTCCATCTGAAGAAAAGTAGAATGTACCATCATTACTTATGTAAGGAAACATTTCTCTTCCTTCAGTATTTATGGTATCTCCTAAATTTTCTGGAGTACCATATGTGCCATCAGAATTAATTACAACTGAATAGATATCAGTCTGTCCAATGCCACCTTCACGATCAGATACAAAGTATAATGTTTTATTATCTGGACTTAAAGCGGGATGACCTGTTGAAAACAATTCGTCATTAAATGGTAATTCTACAACATCTGACCATTGCTCATCAACTAAAGTTGCTTTATATAGTTTTAGATGTGTTGTACCTTCCTTATCGTATTTAAGTCTATTACGTTTAGATGTATTATCTCTAGTGAAATACATAGTTTTACCATCATTTGTAATAGCAATAGAAGCTTCATGATAATTGGTATTTATTTTATCGGCTTCGATTTCAGTAGGAGTACCATAAGATTGTGTACCGTCTTCTTCATCTTTAAGTTCAATTTGTAAAATATCTAGAAAAGGTTCTTTATTCCAATTATATACTTTTTTGTCATCACTGTTAGCAGAGGCAAAGTAAAGTGTATTGTTAAACACATAAGATCCAAAATCTGAATTTTCCGAATTGAATGGTAAATTTTCAATGGTTACTATAAGGTCATCATTCTTTGAAGTTAATTTATCAAAAATGTCAACTTCATCAGGATTATAACCTTTAAGTCTACTATCTCCTTGCTGTGCGTCGCTTAGTTTTTTAAACCAAACATCTGCTTCTTCGTATTTTCCAACACTTCTTAGTGATTGAATATATTTATAAATATACTCTGCTTCAATATTACTATGTTCTGTTAAAGCTTCATTGTACCAATAGGCCGCTTTTTCAGAGTTAGAGTTATTATAATAGGCATCACCTAAACGGGTTAGTACGTGTGCACTTTTATCTCCTTTGTCAACAGCTTTTTCATATAATTCTATGGCTTTAACGTAACCATAATTCTCAAAGAATTTATCCGCTAATTTTGTTTGTGCAAAAGAAAACGAACTGCTTAAAATTATAACGAGCGCTAATATTTTGATCTTCATAATTGGGGTCTTTTTAGAAATATCTTGGCGATTTAATACGTTTACTTTTAAAGACTTCAAACATTAGTAATACTTCATGTGTACCACTTGTGTAAGGTCTAATATCTGAAAGTGGATACTCGTAAGCGTAACCAATTCTTAATTGTTTTGATATTTGAAAATCTGCAATACCACCAATAGCAGCAGTATATTGATTAACTCTGTATGCTCCGCCTAACCAAACTTTATCATTGAAGAGAAAGTTTGCAGAAAGATCAAAAGATAAAGGCGCTCCGTTTGTTGCTTTTAGTAATGCTGATGGTTTTAATTTAACACTATTACTTAAATCAAAAACATAACCACCTGTAAAGTAATAACTAATACGTTCTAGAGCAACATAGTCTACAGAACCACTACCTCCGTTGTTATAATCTGTATTTAAAATTCTCGGTGCAGATAAACCAAGATACCAACGTGATGAATGAAGATATAAACCAGCTCCAAAATTTGGACTCCAACGGTTAGATACATCATTGAAAAATTGATCGTTTACCACAGAAGGATCTGTTAGTAATTCTTCGTCTAGGCTATAATGCGTTAATCCACCTTTAATACCAAAGGCTAATTTTACGTTTTCTGTAGCTTTAATAGTATATGAGTAATCTGCATAGAGGTATGAGAAATTTTCATATCCTAATTTATCATTGATAAAGGATACTCCTAATCCCATGTTTTCATTACGCAAAGGAGCATGAATAGATAATGTTTGTGTTTCTGGTCCTCCATCTAAACCAACCCATTGACTTCTATGTAAACCCACAACACTTAGTGTTTCTCTACTACCAGCATAAGCGGGATTAATAGAAATGGTGTTAAACATATATTGCGTAAATTGAGGTAGCTGCTGAGCAAAGACAGTAGAACCACTCAAAACTAGTATCGCAATACTTATAATTTTTGATAACTTCATCGGTTAAGTTTTAATTAATTTGTGGCTACGTAGATAGGACCTGCAATAGGTGCTAATCCACTATTTTTTAGATTAATAATATAATAATATGTACCTGTTGGAACTTTTCCAGAGCTACCTACAGAAGAACTGTGTGCATCTCCATTCCAATTGTTTAAGTAATTATTAGACTTGTAAATTTCAGCTCCCCATCGATTGAAGATCTGAAGCTCTATTACAAATCCACAATCTTCAACACCAGTAATGGCGAAGAACTCATTGTAAGCATCTCCATTTGCAGTAACTGTTTTAGATATTACAACATCATCTTCTCCACATGCTAATACAACACAATCATCATCTAAGGTTACATTTACTTCTATTTCTGAAGAACAAAGGTCATCTGAAATACTGTACATAAAAGTATAAACACCAACTTCTGCAGTAGAAGGGTCAAATAAACTTCCATTAATATTAGCATCACCAGAAGTAACACTCCATGTTCCATTCATATTAAAATCTCCAGATAATAAATCGAACAGATCAAATTCAGTATCAAGTATACAACGGTTTGCATCTGTCGCTTCTATTACATTACTTAATTCTACAGTGATAGTTTGAGTAAATATACCTTCGTTACCACAATCATCTGAAGCCGTCCAAGTTCTAATAATATTATAAGTGTCAACACCATCAGCCTGATTAGTTGTCTCGTTAAATGATACAGCTATATTACTTGAGCATGAATCTTCAAATACTAAACTAGGTACTACAGGAATACTATCGCAAGTAACGTTTAAAGTTGTGTCAAGCGAGCCTGATAGTGTAGGAGCGCTATTATCTTGAACAGTTATTATTTGAATATGTATCGCTTCATTTCCGCAAGTATCTGTTGCTGTCCATTTACGCTCTATAATATAGTCACTATCACAAGATCCATTTGTAATTTCTTCTACAAAAACAACATCTGCAGTACCACAACTATCAGTAGCAGTTAATGTTTCTGCTGAAGGTACAGCATCACATTCAGCATTTAAATCAGCTGGTAATGTTTCATTAAATACTGGTGCAGTTGTATCTTGGATTGTAATAGTTTGAATAAAACTTGTTGTATTATCACAATCATCAGATAAAGACCAAGTTCTTGTTATAATAGAAATTGATGGACAAGTTCCGTCTGCAACACTATCAGAATAAGTAGCTTCTAGATTAGAAGCACAATTATCTGCTTCGTCAGTAACATCACCAGTTAAGGCTAAATCCGTAACATCAACATCACATTCTAAACTGATATCCGCAGGAACTGAAAAGGTTGGTGCTGTTGTGTCTATAATTGTAATGGTTTGAGCAAAAGTTGTAGTGTTATTACAATCGTCAGTTAAAGACCAATTTCTTGTAATAATTGTTGAACCAGGACAAATCCCGTCAACTATACTATCAGTAAAAGTCGCTTCAAGATCCGTAGCACAGTTATCAGCTTCGTCAGTAACATCACCAGTTAAAGTTAAATCAGAAATATCAGCATCACATTCTATTGTAATATTAGCAGGTACTGAAAAAGTAGGTACTGTGGTATCGCTTACAACAATTAACTGTGTGCATTCTTCACTATTTAAAATTGTAGTTTCATTCTCATCATGAATTCCATTTGCATTGGTGTCTTCGTATGAGGTAATCGTGTAAGTACGTGTAATTGTTTGTTCACAAGTACCTTGATCGCTACTATTTTGAGCCGTAATTTCAATGACTCCACAAGGATTATTTCCTATTGTACCATCACCATTTCCTAAGGCTTCAAACTCTGCAGTTGTGTAAGCTATTTGAGAAGGTAAATCTCCGTAACACTCTAAAGTAGTTTCCTCGAAAGTAGGACAAGTAACTTCAAACTCACAACATATAGCTGCTTCTCCTGATAAGGTAATTGTATTACAAGAATTTACATCTTGTATTTCAACATTATATGGTTGATCACCTGAAATTGCATCAGAAGTCCAAGTAAATGTATCGTTACTGTTAGTAACCCAAGTACCAGGTTGACCATTACCATTTGCTGTAAAAGGTACAGACCCTGTAAATGTAGCAACTATGGTATATGTAGAACCATCATCTGAACATTCTAATGCTTCGGTAGTTACCAAGGTAATGTCCGCAGTGAAATTAACGGTTACAGCTAATCTTTCTATACTCTCACAACCTTCAGAAGTAGTTTGAGTTGCGTAATAAGTTTCCCCATCAACTAACATTTCTGTAGAATCGATTGGTGATGTGCTAGTTTCGTCAGTATACCATTGTATGTTTTCTCCAGTAGCATTTAGATTAGCAATTGTAGGTTCACTAGATGCACAAAACTCTTGAACATCATCTCCAGTAGGCATTGGAGTTTCATTTAAACTCACTGTAATAGTTGCAGGCGATGATATGGATCCAATGATATCTGCAATTGTATATTCTACAGAGGCTCCAGTAAAACTTGGTAAAACTTCAAAGACTACAATGCCATTGCTACCAACAGTAAATGTTCCTTGTCCAGAAATAGTTACTGTATTAGTAGGTGTTAATGTAATTGGATCTATAAGTAGAACAGAGTTAGGATCTATGCTGTAAGTTCCTTCACTATCATTTTCTAAAACATTGATTTCAATTTCTGTGTTTTCTTCAATAAAGCAAATAGAATCATCATCAGCCATTGGAGTTACTAACTGAGAAGGGCATCGAGCACCATCTCCAGGTTGTACATCAATTAGACTACTAAATAGTGTTGCTACCAAATTCCCTGTGTGTGGTGTAGCAATCCTATAAATATTCCCTGAACTGTTGTTTGCTATAAACATATTTCCAAGTATATCCATGTAAGCGGTTCCAAAAGAGTTATTAGTCTCTGAACTTAACCCAGTTACTAAACCAAGGTCATCTACTGTATTAGTATTGGTATTAAAACGCAATAACTTTCTGTTAGTTGTACTTGTAACCATGTAGAAATTTCCATCTACAGGATTGTGTGTTATATCATTAATATTTACAGTATAGTTTAATAATGTTGTAGCTGTTAGGTAATTAGGGCTTGACGGGTTTAAGTCAATAGAAACAAATTTGTTCTCACCATGTAAAACTAACATCCCATTATCGTCTATATCTCCAGAACTGTAATCTCCAATAGTAAATGAACCAGTAATAGGAAGAAACTCAACATTCGCAGAGGCGTCAATTTTTACAATATTATTGGTGAATTGTTGTAAACCATAAATATTATTATCTAAAGTATTATAACCTATGCCGTTAACAAATTGAGATACTGAGGTGTCTTCAATTAATGGAGCTTTTATTAAGGTTTGCGTATGTGTTGCTAAATCATAAGAATATAACCCCGAAACAAAATCATTTTGACTGTCTCTTTCATTAACAATAATATAAGCAAAACCATCGTCACAATCAAAAGGTGTATTTAAACATTCAGCAGGTGAAGAACCTGTTAGAACTAGAGATCCACACTGATCAGATATTGTAACATTATAAGTTTCAACAGAACTTTCAATTTCACTAGAAATCCAAGTAGTAGTACCATCGTTATTATCCGTAAATGTTCCTGATTGTCCATCTCCAGAAGCTGTAAAAGGAGCTGTACCAGTAAACGTAGCTTCAATTGTATATAGAGTTCCGCCGACAGCAACGCAACTTGTTTCTTCAGGACTAACCAAAGTCATGTCGTCACTAAAATTAACTGTAATGGCTAATCGTTCTGTGCTTTCACATCCTTCAGAGTTTGTTTGAGAGGCATAATAAGTAGTGCCATCATTTAAAGTCGCATTAGAATCTAACGCTGTATTATTGTTAGAACTAGAGTACCACGTGATATTATTTCCCGTAACCTCTAAATCTGCTATTGTAGCATTTTCGTTCTCACAAAATTCTTGAGTTGCTTCACCTGTTGGTGCTTCAGTATTATTTAAATTAATTGTAATCAGACCTATATTAGAAGAATATCCAATAACATCTAAAATAGTATATTCAATAGACGTTCCTGTAAAAGTAGATAAAGCTTCAAAAGTTACCTCGCCGTTAGCGCCTATGGTAAAGGTACCTTGACCAGCAACAGTTACAGAACTTGAAGCCACTGAAGTTGCAGGATCAATAAGTTGAACAGATGCTGGATCTATAGCGTAAGTTCCTTCAGAATCATTAGCAGCAACATTTATTATAACATCCGACATATCTGAAGTAAAACATATATCGTCAGGGTTTGCCATTGGTTTTGTAGGTTGCGAAGGGCAACGCGCACCATCACCAGGACTAACGCCAGGTAGATTACTGTAATAAGTCGCTGTTAAACCACCTAAGTGAGGTGTTCCTATTTTATAAGTATTTCCTGAATTATTATTTGCTACATACATGTTACCTAGAGCATCCATGTAAGCTGTACCAAAAGAATTATGAGTTTCTGACTCTAAACCAGATACTTGTCCTATAGTACTTATTGTATTTGTTGTTGTATCAAATTTTAATAATGATCGTGATCCTGTACTAGTTAACATGTACAAGTTATTGTCAACAGGACTAAAAGCCATGTCATTAATAGTAACAGAATAATTTAATACAGTATTAGCAATTAAATAATCTGGACTTGTTGGATTTAAATCAATTGCTACAAACTTACTGCTTCCGTATATATATAGTATGCCGTTTTCATCAATATCTCCAGAGGCATAATTATTACTAGTATAATTAGTTAAACCAGTAACGGTGAATAATTCTAAATCTCCATTACTATCAATTTTAACAACCTTATTGCTACGTTGTAATAAACCATATAAATAATTATCCACAACATTGTAACCAATTGCGTTTACAAACTGAGAGGTTGTCGTATTCGGGATAAGTGGATCTTTAACTAAACTAAGTGTGTTTGAAGATAAATCAAATGTATATAAACCTGTAACGTATCCATTAGAAGTTATTACGTTTGTTAGAATATAGCCAAAACCATCATCACAATTAAAATTGAGATCTGCTTCTCCTCTTGACATACTTTCTAAATCATCGTAGTTAGACTGCGGGAAATTTTTAGAAAGTGAAGCTGCATTTAGATCACCAGTCGGCAATTGTTTAGAATTAGACGTATTTTGTTTTACCGGAGCCAATACTTGACTAAAAGCGTTAGAACTTACCATGACAAAAACCATAATTAACGCTAAGGTTAAAATAGGTCTCGTAGGTATTTTTGATTTGGGACTGTATAAGTGTTTCATTTTGAACTTTATTAAGTTAACCAGTTTATGATTACTTTAAAATTTGATTTTGCTGTTTTAATGATGAAAATGTTTTGTTAAAATTTAAATACTTGTGCTATACATAATCATATACATTTAAATTAATTTTGTTACCTATGTTCTCAATTTTATTTAAAAGAAATAGTTTAATACTCTTCATCGTTGGCTAAAGCTCTTAATAATTAATAGCTTTAAGCTTTGGTATTTAGAAGGTAAGAAACCTATTACAAATATAATAGTAATATTTGCTTTCTTATTTAAATTTATTAAACAAATTTTATAGTCGCTTTGCGATGTTTTATTTTTTTCGATAATTAAATAAAATAATTACGGTTTAGACTGGTTTAGCCTAAATTAGATAATTAAAATATTCAGAGGGAGGGAATACTTGGTATACAATACCAAAAAATGGATTTATTAAAATATTTATTAATTTGGGGTTTTTAAAATCATTTTATTACTGCAAAAGAACTTATAACTAATATGTTATCCAAATATCAATGTTAAAGGGGCAATATACTCGTCAAAACGGACATACGCAACCTTTTGTCGAAAAAAAACGCGTTTAATCGAATAAAAATGAAAAAAGTTATACTTATTAGACATGGAAAATCATCATGGGAGCATGATGTAACCGATAGAGACAGGCCTTTAAAGGCAAGAGGTGTAAACGATTCTGAGTTGATTTCTAAGGAGTTAGGAGTTAAAGGTGACATTCCTAAGACCATTTTTTCAAGTCCTGCAAATAGAGCCTTAAGTACTTGTAAGATTTTTCTAAAATCACTTGATATTTCAGAAAGCGAAATTACCGTTGTTGAAGACTTATATGATTTTGAGGGGCAAAATGTTATTAACTTTATAAAAACATTACCAAATGACGTTAATGAGGTTATGATTTTTGGTCACAACCATGCTTTCACGTCAATTTCTAATATATTTGGGGACACTTATATTGACAATCTTCCAACTAGTGGCTTAGTTAAGCTAAACTTTGAGATTGACGATTGGAAAGATTTAAAACAGGGAATTACAGAATTTGTAATTTTCCCAAAGGAATTAAAAGCATGATAAAAAACAAAAATGTTTACATTAATAGAGAATTAAGTTGGTTAAAATTTAATGAACGGGTTCTGCAAGAAGCTGCAGATAAGGATGTTCCACTGATTGAGCGCTTACGTTTTTTAGGTATTTTTTCTAATAATTTAGATGAATTTTTTAAAGTACGATATGCAACTGTTAAACGAATTTATGAAGCAGGAAAAGGTGGTAAATCTGAATTAGGAGGTATTAAAGCAGGAGATCTTTTAGAAGAGATAACTCAAGTTGTTATTGAGCATCAGAGTCGGAGTTTAGAAATTTTAGAAGAAATTGATGTTGAGCTTAAAAATGAGAATATTTATCATATAAATGAGACTGAAATTGATGAGGCTCATCATGAATTTATAAAGAATTATTTTTATCAAGAGTTAAGTCCAGCTCTGGTTGTTATTATGCTAAATGAAGATGTGGCATTGCCAGATCTTATGGATATTTCTGCGTACTTAACAGTGAAAATGACGAACTCAGACGGGAAAAATCAGGTGGCACTGATTGAAATTTCTTCCGAAATGGATCGTTTTGTGGTGCTACCAAGTACAACAGATAATAACTATATTATTATGGTAGACGATATTTTAAGATATTGTTTAGATGATATTTTTAGTATCTTTAATTACGATACGATTAGTGCTCACATGATTAAGATTACAAGAGATGGTGAGTTAGATTTTGATAGTGATTTAAGTAAGAGTTTTATCGATAAACTGTCGGAAAGTGTAAAAGATAGACAAAGTGGTGTTCCTGTTCGGTTTGTTTATGATCAGAGTATTGATAAAGACACTTTAAGTTTTCTTTTAAAATATATGTCTATAGACGAAAAAGAAAGTATTATTCCAGGAGGACGTTATCATAACCGGAGAGACTATATGCGTTTTCCAAGTTTAGGAAGAACGGACTTATTATATGATAAAATTAAACCACTTCCCGTTAAGGGCTTAAATTTAGAAGAGAGTATTTTTAAAACTATTGCTAAAAAAGATTATTTAGTTTATACGCCTTATCATACGTTTTCATATATCGTGAGATTTTTAAGAGAGGCCGCTTTAGATCCCAAAGTAAAGACTATAAAAATTACTATTTATAGACTTGCTCAGATTTCTCATGTAGCCAGTTCTTTAATTAATGCAGCTAAAAATGGTAAAAAAGTAACAGTTTCAATTGAACTTAGAGCACGTTTTGATGAGGCTGCGAATATCAATTATGCAGAGCAAATGCAAGATGAAGGCATAACCATGTTATTTGGCGTTACAGGCTTAAAAGTACATTGTAAAATGTGTGTTATTGAGCGCGAAGAAAATGATAAGTTAGTGAGATACGGATTTATTAGTACTGGTAATTTTAATGAATCTACAGCCAAAATATATACTGATTTTACGTTAATGACGGCGAATTCGAAAATTTTGAAAGATGTAAATAAAGTATTCGACTTTTTTGAAGCTAATTATAAGGTTAATCGCTACAAACATATTATAACCTCACCTCATTATACAAAGAGCAGAATATTTGCATTAATTGATAACGAAATAGAAAGCGCTAAAAACGGTAAGCCAGCTTATATTAAGCTAAAAATGAATAGTATAAGTAGCTACAAAATGATTGATAAATTGTACGAGGCAAGTAGAGCTGGAGTAAAAATACAAATGATAGTCAGAGGTCTTTGTTGTTTGGTGCCAGGAGTAAAAGGTATGAGCGAGAATATTGAAATTATAAGTATCATTGATAAGTTTTTAGAACATACGCGTTTATATGTATTTTGTAATCATAATGATCCCAAAATCTATATTTCTTCTGCAGATTGGATGACAAGGAATATAGATAATAGAGTAGAAGTAAGTTGCCCTATTTATGATGTTGATATTAAACGCGAGTTACAGCATTTGTTTGATATCTGTTGGAATGATAATGTGAAATCACGTATCATAGACGAAAAACAAAATAATTACTATCGCAGAAATAACAATCCAAGTGTAAGGGCTCAATTTGATACATACAAGTATTATTTAAATAAATTAGAAGGATAATTATGCTGAAAATACAGAAATATGCAGCAATAGATATTGGATCTAACGCCGTTAGGTTATTAATCTCTAATATTATAGAACAAGACAACGAACCTACCATTTTTAAAAAAAATTCCTTAGTTCGTGTGCCTATTAGATTGGGAGCAGATGTTTTTCTTAAAGGTGAAATATCTGAATATAACCAAGAACGTATGATTGATACAATGAAAGCGTTTAGTCTTATTATAAAATCACATGGAGTAACACGTTATAAAGCTTGTGCAACATCGGCAATGCGAGAGGCTAAAAATAGCATTCCATTATCAGAAAAGATATTAGAAACTTGTGGTATAAATATAGAGATTATTGATGGAGAGGAAGAAGCAGCTATTATTGCGGCAACCGACTTGCAATCCTTTATAAATCCTAATAAAACTTATTTGTACGTAGATGTTGGTGGAGGAAGTACTGAGTTTTCTATCATCCATAACGGCGATAAAAAACAGTCTAGGTCATTTAAAATAGGAACAGTAAGGTTATTAAATGATATTGTTAAAAATGAAACTTGGCAAGAATTAGAGTACTGGATTAAAGACAATACTAAGCAGTATGATAAAATAGAGTTGATAGGTTCTGGTGGTAACATTAACAAAATTTTTAAAATCTCAGGTAAAGATGCTGGTAAGCCGTTAACTTATTTTTATCTAACCAGTTACTATAAGATGTTGCAGAATTATTCTTATGAAGAACGTATAACAAAGTTAAATCTAAATCAAGATAGAGCAGATGTTATTATTCCTGCAACCCGAATTTATTTATCGGCGATGAAATGGAGTGGTTCAAAAGATATTTACGTACCAAAAATTGGACTTTCTGATGGTATTATAAAAAGTATGTATTTTGAAACTGTTTCTAGTGTAGAGCTATAAATTAAGCAATAAACAACCCATTCGACCGATATTTTTTATAATAAACCTATAAATTATCCTTAAATTATTATTTAATTTATCTTCGAATTCTCAAATCGAAAATTATGAAAAAATATTTATTTGCCTTATTATTTGTTTCGGCAACATCAATTGTAATGTCTCAAGATATTCTATATGGAGTTAGAGGCGCACTTAATGTATCTAACTTAGATTTTGATCCAGATGCTAATTTTGAAAACAAACACAGAAATGGTTTTGCTTTTGGTGGCTTCGTAGATTTTAGTCTTTCGGATGATTTATCGCTACTAACAGAATTACAATGGTCTGCAGAAGGTGCAGAAGATCGTAACCTTAGAGCAGATTATATTAAACTTCCAATTCTTTTAAGATTTGCATTGTCTGATGATCTTACTATAGGCGCCGGACCACAAATAGCATTAAAAACTTGGGGCTATAGAGATGGTTTTTCTACGTTTGCATTTTCTGGAGTAGCAGGAGTAGAATATATGATCACAGACGAATTGTTTCTTGATGTAAGATATTATTACGGAATCACTAATATCCTCGATGAAGATTCAACAGATTTAGAAGCTAAAAATCATGTTATGCAATTTGGTTTTGGAATAAAACTCTAAAACATATCACTTACAATATATTTTATAAGCCTTAACTTTTGTTGAGGCTTTATTTTTTAACAAATTTTAAAGTCTGTATGGTACCATTATCAGCACTGAAACTTATAAAATAAAGTCCAGATAATAAGCTGTTCATATTTATGCTTGTTGTATTTAATTCTGAATTTGAAACTAATTTTCCTTCTGTGTTAAATATTGAATACTTTAAATTTTGAAATAATAAATCATCAGAGATTTCTAGTAACAAATTATCCTCAGCAGGATTCTTTATAATGCTTATTAATTGAGTTTTACGATCAAAATTAGTTGTAGAAAGGACTTGCTTACTAAATGTTATAACGGTGTTGGTGTCAGTAGCAGAACGATCTTCACTGGCAGAAAGACTTGTCAGGATTAAATTTTCGCCATTATTTATAATTTCAAAACTAAAGGTATTTGCAGGTTCATCATTTAATAATGAAAAATAGGCATTTTCAAAGTCGCTAGATGGATCGCAAACATTTGTTGTTGGTGTAAAATTTAAAATATCAATTTCATCTCCATTACCTAGATAAATATCATAATCTCCATTAAATGTGTTGCAGACTCCAGTGCCATCAAAGGGAATTAACCCAAAAATAATATCAGGTTCAGATCCAAAATTTAGACTGGGTGATTCTGTAGATTGTTGGTTGTATGTTATTCCATTATCTGTTACGGCTTGTAAATACCAATCTCTAATTAATACAGCGTTTGTTTCTGTTTTCTGGTACACTATTGAATCTCCATTAGCGTTACTAAGTGTTAACGTTTGTTCGTCTCCGTTACCAGATATTACATAAGAGTGAATACTAGGATAAGTGTAATTATTAGTTAAAACTGGTAAATATAAATTCTCGTAAATGCCGTTAGGTTGATTATAGCAATCTGCTAATGTGATGGTAGCTTGATTAATTGTAATCTCAGTATCTGTTGAAGAATATGAGCCATTTATATAATTACACGATGATGAGGCGGAAAATTCTAAGTAATTGTCCGAGTCATTAGTATTTGTAAAAGTAATAGGTAAATTATCATACACATTGTTATAAGTTGCCCCATTTTTAGTAACAGATTTTAAATACCAATTATCAACTATTTGCTCATTAGGAGTATTGATTTTTGTAAAGTACCCAGTTACACCTTCGGGTGTTTCATCATTGGTAAAAAGTATACGGTTTAGTTCTAAAGAAGTGGTGGTGCCATTCTCGGTTATACTATAAGTTAAATCATTAGGAGCTCCATCGTTAATATTGAAAAGAAGACTAATAGCTGTTTCCCAACCGACGTTGTCTTCACTACAAGTAGAGAGGTCCCAATTTGATTCAGTAATTTCAATAATATTTTCTGTGGTGGATGTTGTATATAAATCGAGATAGGTGTTACCGCAATAACTTTGAATCGTTATACTATTACTATTAATTTCTATTGTAATTGGATTGGAAGGGGTCTCATAAATGACATCGAATTCAAAGAATGAATTCATGGTCCATTGACCTAATAATGCTTCGTCTTGAGAATAACAAATTGATGATAAGAAAATAAAGGCTAAGTAGATTTTTTTCATAATGAATATCTTTTGATTATGCTAAAGCTACAAAATTATCCATGAATAGTTTCCTTGTCTCCTAAGTTTTTCATAATACTAGCTTCGTAATCAAGAAGTTGATCCCATTTTTCGTCAACCTCTTTTCGGTCTCCATATTGTCTAGCAAAATTTAAAAACATCGTATAGTGTCCTGCTTCACTAATCATCAGTTTTTTATAAAACTTGGCTAGTTTTTTGTCTTCTAGTTCTTCAGATAGTAATCTAAAACGCTCACAGCTTCGTGCTTCAATAAGAGCAGCGTAAAGCAAACGATGTACTAACTGCGTTGTTCTGCTGCCTCCTTTAGGAAAAAACTTTATAAGGGCAATTACATAATCGTCTTTTCTATCTCTTCCCAATGTCCAGCCGTTTTCTAAGAGTCTATCATGTACCATTTTAAAATGGCTCATTTCTTCGGTAGCTAAGGCTACCATTTCTTGTACAAGTTCCGTGTATTCCGGGAAACCTACAATTAATGAAATAGCAGTACTTGCAGCTTTTTGTTCGCAATAGGCATGATCTGTTAAGATCTCTTCAATATTCTTTTCAACAATATTTACCCATCTAGGGTCGGTTGGTAATTTTAGTCCTAACATAATTATTTTTGTGTTACATGTACCATATTTATAGTTCCATTATCATTAACAAATAGGGTATGGATCGCAGAGCGGTTGCTTTCTGGTATTGCATAAATAACATCTATAAGTACTGTGTTTTTTAATGAAGGTTCGTCATCTACTTGTATAGATTGTAAGACGCCTAGTTTATCAAAGTCATATAGTGGAGAATCTGGTACATAATCATCGCGATAACCAAAAAGTTGATTTGCTTTGTGTTTATCAAAACTTTCTTTATAAATGAGTTGACCTTCTTTTTCTACAAGAATATCAAACTTGAAATTTCTATAATGTGTCTGTTGGTTTATGGTGTCTTTTATTTTTGAAAACTGAACAGCATTAGACATATCAGCATAGGTCTTTATCTTCACGCGATATCCATTACTCATTAACGTATCTATTTCTTGTTCTAAATAGGTTTCTGGTATAAAGGTGTTGGTTTCAAAATTAACAGTTTTATTAAACTTTTGTATACTTTCAGATAAGGCTTGACTTTTTGTTTTTCGGCCTTCGCAGCTCGTGAAGCTAATTATGATGATTAAAAGTCCTAATAAATGTTTCATCTAATTGATTTTTAAATAAATTGATTATTTATTTTTTTGCTCTTTAATGGTTAAAACCATAGAAATAATAATTAAAAGACTTGATATGGTAGATATCCAAAAACTACGATCAAATTTTTCTGCAAATATAAAATTGATAATAATTAAAAGCGCACTAGCCATAAGAACTACTAAAGGTAGGTGTTTTTTCATTCGTTATGATTTTATAAATTCTAATGATATCAATTCATATGGAATAAATATCCATTATCGACTATATGTCTAATCCAAAAGTCTGTCTTAAAACCTCGAGGTTAGGATTTTTTTCTGCTAACTTTTCGTATTTCTCTAAAGGCGTAAATGCGTATTTTTTAGCCACTTCTTCGTTAACTGTAATATCTAATTTAAGGTCGTAATTCAGTAATTTCTTCTTTAAAAAAGCCATTAATGGAAACTCTGCACGCTCCAATTCAATTTTATTGGTATTATTAGAATATGTTAAGTAAATGGTAGTGTCTTTTAATTTAGGCATATCCATTTGTAAAATAGACGCCATGATTTTTTCACCTTTCTGATCCATTTTAGCGGTGTACTCTTTCCAAGCTTCTGTTAAAGCTTCTTGTTTTACTGGCTGTTTTGGTAAGTTGTCTTCGTCAATAACAACTTCCATTTGTCGTAATTGATGTGCTCGCTTTTCTCTTATGCTTTTTAAGGATAAACCAGATGTGGACTTTTTAGACTGACTTATGGCTATTTTAGGAGTATTAACAACTGGATTTTGAATTGTTGAAACTGGGGCTTGCGCAATTACAGCTTCTTTTGAAACGATAGCTTTTGCAGGAGCTTCCGCTTTAGGTTTTGTAACAGGAATAGGAGTAATACCTTTTGCTCTAAAATACGAAGGTGGTATTATGAAGTGCTTAAGATTTTTTTTTTCTCCATCAAAAGTGATAGAGGCAAGTTGCATAAGCGTTAATTCAACTAATAAGCGTTGATTTTTACTGGTCTTATATTTAAGGTCGCAGTCATTAGCCAACCGAATCCCTTCCATGAGAAAACTATGAGATGTTTTCTGTGATTGTTCCATGTATTTCTGGCTCGTATCTTCACCAACTTCTAACAATGGAATAGTCGCCGGATTTTTACAAACCATTAAATCTCTAAAATGAGAGGCTAAACCAGCAATATAATGATGGCCATCAAAACCTTTAGAAAGAATGGTGTTAAATTGTACTAGTAAATCAGGAATCTTATTTTCTAAAATAAAGTCAGTACTTGTAAAATAGGTTTCGTAATCTAGAACGTTTAAATTCTCAGTAACGGCCTGTCTTGTTAAGTTTTTACCAGAAAAACTAACCACGCGGTCAAAAATAGATAAGGCATCTCGCATAGCACCATCTGCTTTTTGAGCAATAATGTGTAAGGCATCATCTTCTGCGGTAACACCTTGTTCTTTGGCAATATATTTTAAATATTCTTTAGCATCTGAAACCGTGATACGCTTAAAATCAAAAATCTGACAACGCGATAATATCGTTGGGATAATTTTATGCTTCTCTGTTGTTGCTAAAATGAAAATACAGTGCTTTGGTGGCTCTTCTAATGTTTTAAGAAACGCATTAAAAGCGGCTTGAGATAACATGTGTACCTCATCAATAATATAAACTTTATACTTTCCTACTTGTGGTGGAATCCTAACTTGATCAGTTAAACTTCTAATGTCATCTACAGAGTTGTTAGATGCAGCATCGAGTTCAAATATATTAAAGGCAAAATCTTCGTCTTCTGAAGTGTTACCATCACTATTTATCATTTTAGACAAAATACGAGCACATGTTGTTTTACCAACTCCTCTTGGTCCAGTAAATAATAAGGCTTGCGCTAAGTGATTGTTTTCTATAGCATTGAGTAATGTATTGGTAATAGCTTGCTGGCCCACAACATCCTGAAAGGTCTGTGGTCTGTATTTACGAGCTGATACTACAAAATGTTCCAATATTTACGGCACTATATTAAACATCCTTCGATGTTATTAAACTTAAATAAGTAACTGAATTACAAATTTAAGAATAACCAATTAATAGCTGTTTATATGAATTAAAATTTAAGATGAGTTATTAACAATTTATGTACTTTTGCAACAAGTAGATCGCCTTATCGATTCTAAATTTATTTAGGGTAGGAAAGTCCGAACACCATAGTGCAATCATAGTGGCTAACAGCCACCCATCGAAAGGTGAGGAAAAGTGCAACAGAAAGTATGTACAGGTAATGCTGTAGTGAAACCAGGTAAACTCTATGTGGTGCAATGTCATGTATACTAACGTTTGAGCGTACACGCGCGATTGTTAGAGGGTAGGCAGCTAAAGTTTGCTGGCAACAGTAAGCGTAGATAAATGATAAGGGCTTTTCTTTTTAGGAATTCATTTCATGAAAAGAAAACGTACAGAATTCGGCTTATAGATTTACTTAAACAAACAAGCTCTTTGATAGTTCAAAGAGCTTTGTTTTGTTATAGTGTTTTTGATGTATCGTTGTGCTTTATTTTACGGCTTCTAAAGTTGGTCGTTCAAAAAAGCTAAACATATTACCTCCATAACCTTTAGAATAGGCAAAATATTGTAATTGGCTCAAATCGGTATGTTTTGAGTGTTCTACAACCAATATGCCGTTGTCTTCTAATAATTCATTTTTAAAGACTAATTCTGGGATTTTTGAAAAGGCATCCAATTCAAGTGCATAAGGAGGATCTGCAAAAATGATATCGTGCTTTTGTTTAGACTTTTCTAAAAATTTAAAAACATCACTTTTAATAGTGGTAATGGTCATGTCAAAATCTTCGGCTGTTTCATTTATAAATTTAATACAACCAAAATTAGCATCTACAGCAGTAACGTTTTCTGCTCCTCTTGATGCAAATTCATAACTAATATTACCAGTTCCAGAAAACAAATCTAACACAGAAATGTCATCAAAATAATATTGATTGTTCAAAATATTAAAAAGGGCTTCCTTAGCCATATCTGTAGTTGGTCTTACAGGTAATTTTTTAGGGGCAGTTATACGTCTGCCTTTATACAATCCAGATATTATACGCATTAAAAGGAATTTAAAATTAAAAAGTGTTGGTGAGAATAGCGTTTGTCTATTTCTGCAGCTATTACAAAATCATAAGCTCTTTCTATAAAAGTCACATCTCTTACATAAGTATAGAGAATTACATATAAGTCATCTCCGATTATAATATTGCCACTTAACTGTATATGTGTGGTTTCTGCATTGAGTTTTAATTGTTCGAAAACGAATAAAACATAATAGATAAAATCTTCTTTACTATAATAGTTAAACACATTAAACAGTTGAAGTTTATTGTTTTCTACCACTATTAATTCTATCGTATCTGTATTTACATTGATGTAAACTACGGAGTCTTCAGACGTTTTGGAATCTTGTAAAATGGAATCTATTAGTATACTAGATGAATGTTTGTAAACAAACTCTCCAAAAGTTTCAAAGATGTAGTTGTTAATGTTTACATAGGGTACGTATACATTTACACTATTATTTATAGCAATTTCATCTTCAGTAATAAAATCGTTTCTAAGTATTTTTGAGTTAAATTTTAGATAATCGACTTTATGTTCTGCATCATATAGATTTTTAGGAACTAATGTTGCTAATTCATTTTGATGAATTACAATCACTGAATTAAAGTCTCCAGAGAAAACCGTGTTACTACTTAATTCTGCTTTTAACTCATTAAGAACATCAATAGGTGTAAGTTTTTGTTCAAATGGAATAGTTTTGAGAAATTCAATAGTGTTGGTTGTTCTATTTAATATACAAAAAGAAAGCCCATTCAAATTAATTTGAATGGACAGTTCTTTAATATCGTTTATTTTCAAACTATTCTTTATTTGTGTAGCTTTTTGGCCAGTTTCCTTTAGTGAACACTTCTTCCATAGAACCTACTTTTAAAGCCGGACCGTTAACACCGTCAACAGATACTACTTGTTTTTCTTTTTCTACTAAGTAAGGCTCTTGGTCATCTAAAACAATTGATTTATCTACGCTTGCTTCAAATACTGAAAACTCATCTAATTTTCCAGCTTTAAGAACAAACTTAGCACCTTCTTTACCAACAGTAACATCCATCATTTTTTTGTAACGATCACTTCCTTTAAAAAGAGAATCTTTTACAGAGTAATAACTTAGCGTATCTATTAATGTAATAGTTTTCATGGTTTCTACACCACCAAATGCTTTGGTGCGCTCTTCATCTAAAACTAAAGTATCACGTCTTTGTGTAATTGGCACTTTTCCTGTTTCTACAAATTTGATAAGCTTATCAAAATTGTCTGTGTAAGATCCGTTAACATCTTTATAGGCTAATTCAGAATCTCTAATGTCAATTAATCTATCAATAACAACAGAAAAACGTTTTTCTTTTAATTCATTAAACTGTATTTCTTTATATACAGACATATAAGTTGTGTAACCTAAGAAAATAATTAAAATCCAAAGTAATATATTAATTACCGGCTTTATTTTCTTCGGAACAAATTTATCAATTACCCACACAATCACTATAGTCAATACTATAATTAATACAATTGCTAAAATTACCATAGATACATTTTTATTAGTTAAGGTCTATCGCAAATCTACAATTTTTTTTTGTTGCTTAAAACTATCTAAATAAAATTAATTAAAAAAATACAACTTAATTGAATATGGCCTCTAAAAATAGAGAATAATAGTATCTTGCTATATATTTATTTTGAGTTGATTTCCACTTTTTTACACGTTATAAAATATATTCTTTTTTAATTAATTAAAGGTTTTTTTAGACCAATTAAAAAGGGTGAAATATCGTAAAAAAGACAATAATTGAATGTAAATATCAGCTATAATCAATTTAAAATGTTTTAAATCAGTTCTGTATATGATTTCTAATGCTTCTGCATTCTATTCGCTTTTAAAATCTAAATTTCCTTTTGCACCAACGTCTAAACAAGACATGGTGTTAATGCAATTGTCTCAATTTATTTTTGATACTAATAAAAATTCAATCTATTTACTAAAAGGGTACGCAGGTACCGGAAAAACGAGTATTATTGGTACAATTGTATCAAATTTATGGCAAGTAAAGCAAAGTGCCGTGTTATTAGCACCGACAGGAAGAGCAGCTAAGGTCATTTCAAATTATTCAAAAAAAGAAGCTTTTACCATTCACAAGAAGATTTATTTTCCTAAAAAAGATAAAGGAGGAGGAGTTAATTTTGTGATGCAACCTAACAAGCATAAAAACACAATTTTTATAGTTGATGAAGCATCTATGATTCCGGATACACCATCAGATACAAAAGCATTTGATAGCAGTTCGCTTCTCGATGATTTAATGCAATATGTATATTCGGGTCATAATTGTAAATTATTATTAATTGGCGATAAAGCGCAATTACCACCTGTAAAATCAGATTTAAGTCCAGCCTTGGATGAAAACAAACTCAGTTTAAACTATAATAAAGATGTTGTAGGAATAGAATTGGATGAAGTTGTAAGACAAGAACAAGATTCCGGTATTTTAAGCAACGCAACAGAATTAAGAGCCGTTTTAGAATCTAACTTTTATGAGAGTTTTAAATTCGATTTAAACGGATTTACAGATAGTGTACGTTTAATTGACGGTTATGAAATTATGGATGCTATTAACGATGCATACAGTGCAGATGGTTACGAAGAAACCGCTATTATTGTTAGAAGTAACAAGCGTGCAAATGCATACAACCAACAAATAAGGCAACGTATTTTATTTAATGAATCAGAATTGTCTGCTGGCGATTATTTAATGGTGGTTAAGAATAATTATTTTTGGTTGAAGCCTGCAAGCGAAGCTGGATTTATTGCTAATGGCGATATCATTGAAGTGCTCGAGATTTTCAGCATTAAAGAATTATATGGTTTTAGATTTGCCGAAGTAAAACTGAGATTGGTAGATTATCCTAATATGAAACCTTTTGAAACGGTTTTACTGTTAGACACAATTGATGTAGAAAGTGCTTCACTCAGTTATGAAGAATCTAACCGCTTATACCAAGAGGTTTCTAAAGATTATGAAGGTGAAACAAAATACAAGCGCTTCCTTGGCGTTAAGAATAATAAGTATTTTAATGCCTTACAAGTCAAGTTTTCTTATGCTATAACTTGTCATAAATCTCAAGGTGGACAGTGGAATACCATTTTTGTAGAGCAACCGTATTTACCAAATGGTATGGATAGAGATTACATACGTTGGTTATATACAGCGATTACTAGAGCGAAGGATAAACTCTATTTAATAGGCTTTAAGGATGAGATGTTTGTTGAAAAGAATGATTTTTAGTCTAAAAGTCTAAAAGTCTAAAAGTCTAAAAGTCTAATTAATCTATATAAATATGACAGAAACAATACTAAGTATATTTTTAGGTATCGGTCTTTCCGCTTCAGTAGGTTTTAGAGTGTTTTTACCTTTGTTCGCGTTAAGTTTAGCAGCCTATTTTAATGTTTGGGAACTTAATGAATCTTGGCAATGGATTGGCAGTGTAACAGCTGTTATTACGTTGGGCATAGCAACTATAGTAGAAATTGTAGCGTATTATATTCCTGTGGTTGATAATTTTTTAGATACCATAGCTATTCCATTGGCAACTATTGCAGGTACTGCAGTTATGGTCTCGACGGTTGCAGATTTAAGTCCTGTTATAACTTGGGCATTAGCGATTATTGCAGGTGGAGGCACAGCAGCAGCTGTAAAAAGTTCTGCAAGTGCAACACGATTAGGCTCTACAGTATCTACAGCAGGTTTTGGAAATCCAATAGTTTCAACAATAGAAACCGGAACCTCAATAGTAATGTCCATAGTCTCTATATTTTTACCAATACTGGCTATTATTTTAGTCTTCTTTATATTCTATATGGTTTTTAAACTCTATAAAAAGTTACGCGGAAATTGATCGAAATCGGCTTTTAAATCTTATTTTTGAATCTGAACTCATTTTATAGAGATGAAAATTATATCCATGATTCCTGCACGTTATAGTGCGTCGCGATTTCCAGGTAAGTTGATGCAAAATTTAGCAGGAAAATCCGTTATTTTAAGAACATATGAAGCCACAGTTGCCACTGAATTATTTAGTGAAGTCTACGTGGTTACAGATAGTGACATCATTTTTAATGAGATTGTAAATAATGGTGGTAAAGCTATTATGAGCATTAAAGAACACGAATCTGGAAGTGATAGAATAGCGGAAGCTGTTGCTCATATAGATTGCGATATAGTAATAAATGTGCAAGGAGACGAGCCTTTTACAGAACGTGAAAGTCTGGCAAAAGTTGTTGAAGTCTTTAAAGCGGATAAAGACAAAGAAATAGATTTAGCCTCTTTAATGGTAGAAATTAGCGATTGGGAAGAAATTAGTAATCCCAATACGGTTAAAGTTATTGTAGATCAGCAAAATTTTGCGTTATATTTTTCCCGAAGTCCAATTCCTTTTCCAAGAGATAAAAATGTAGGAACCCGTTACTTTAAACATAAAGGAATTTATGCGTTTAGAAAAGAAGCTTTATTAGAATTTACCGTTTTACCAATGCAGTTTCTTGAAGCTTCAGAGAAAATTGAATGCATCAGATATTTAGAATACGGAAAACGTATTAAAATGGTCGAAACCAAAATAGAAGGAGTAGAAATAGATACACCAGAAGATTTAGAAAAAGCTAAGCGTTTGTGGAAGTAGATTACAGCAACATAAAAGTCATTGGTTTTGATGCAGATGATACGTTATGGGTTAACGAAACTTACTTTAGAGAAGCTGAAGAAGAAGTTGGTCAACTATTATCGCATTACGAGACGCCAAATAAAATAGACCAAGAGCTATTTAGAATGGAAATTGTAAACCTTCCAACATACGGTTATGGAGTAAAAGGTTTTATATTATCTATGATTGAATTGGCTGTGGATTTATCCAATGGAACAGTTTCTAATGATGTCATTTCTAAAATACTAGTTCTAGGTAAAGACATGATTAATAAACCCATTGAATTGCTCGATGGAGTAGAAGAGGTACTTAAAGTATTGTCTAAAGATTATAGGTTAATTGTAGCTACAAAAGGCGATTTATTAGATCAAGAACGAAAATTAGAAAAATCAGGATTGTTAAAATATTTTCATCATATTGAAGTCTTAAGTGAAAAGCATGATACTAATTATGAACACTTATTAAAACGATTAGATATTAAGCCAGAAGCTTTTTTAATGGTTGGTAATTCCCTTAAATCTGATATTTTACCATTAGTAAAAATTGGATCTCAGGCCATTCATGTGCCATTTCATACCACTTGGCAACATGAAACCGTATCAAAAAAAGAAGCTAATGGATCGGATTATAAAACGGTAGAGAATTTAACGGAAATTTTAAGTTTTTTTAATTCGTAATTTGAAAATATTAGATAAACATACCTGGAATAGACAAGCTCATTTTGAGTTTTTTAATACATTTAATGATCCCTATTTTGGAGTTACTATAAAGGTAGATGTCACTAAAGCTTACGAGTTTTCTCGTTTGCACGAGGTGTCTTTTTTTGTGACTTATTTGCATGCAACTATGAGTGCTGTAAATGACGTAGAGAATTTAAAATACAGAATAAACGACGCTAACGAGGTTGTTGTTTTTGATACTATTCATGCCTCTCCAACGATATTAAGACCAAATAAAACGTTTGGATTCACGTTTGTGAAATATGATGAAGATATTCTTAAATTTCAAGCTAATTTTTTAGAAGAAAAAGAAAGAGTATTTAATTCAAATGATTTGTTTCCGCCTGAAAATTCAATGGATTGCGTACATTGTTCATCGTTGCCATGGGTTAATTTTACAGGTCACAAAGAACCGTTTAAAGGTGAAAAAGATTCCATACCAAAATTAGCTTTTAGTAAAATGGAAAGTATAGGATCAAAAAAAGAAATGCATGTAGCAATAAGTGTTAATCATGCCTTGGTAGATGGCTACCATGTTGGACTTTTTAATGAAAGATTACAATTTCATTTAAATAGTCAAGAAATCTAAACTAAGTTGTTATTTTTGTTAAAGATATAAAGTAAATGATATACAAAAATTATCCAATGGTGTCCAGAGTAGTTTTCGGACGTGGAAGTTTCAATCAACTCGATGAAATTCTCGCGCCAAAACGCAAAGGACGTAATGCACCATTTATATTTTATGTTGATGATGTCTTTAAGGGCAATCATTGGTTAACGTCTAGAATACGATTGTCTTACAAAGACAAAATTATATATGTTCCTACATTAGAAGAGCCTAAAACAGATCAAATAGATCAGTTGGTAGAAGATATTATCCTTGAGTATAGCGAACTGCCATCTGGTATTATTGGTATCGGAGGTGGTATTGTTTTAGATGTTGCAAAAGCGGTGTCTTTAATGCTTACTAATAAAGGAGAGTCTAAAGATTACCAAGGTTGGGATTTAATTAAACAACCAGCTATTTTTCATGTTGGTATTCCTACAATTTCTGGTACAGGAGCAGAAGTATCTAGAACTACGATTTTAACAGGTCCTGTAAGAAAACTAGGAATTAATAGTGATTTTACACCTTTTGATCAAGTAGTCTTAGATCCAGAATTAACTAAAGATGTACCAAAAGATCAATGGTTTTATACAGGTATGGATTGCTTTGTACATTGTGTAGAATCTTTAACAGGAACATATTTAAATGCCTTCAGTCAGAGTTATGGAGAGAAAGCATTTGAGCTTTGTAAAGAAATATTTTTAGAAGATACTTTAAGCAAAGAAGAGGCTCAAGATAAGTTAATGATGGCATCATGGCACGGCGGAATGAGTATTGCGTATTCTCAAGTTGGTGTTGCACACGCATTAAGTTACGGTTTAGGCTATTTATTGGGTGTTAAGCATGGTATTGGTAACTGTATTGTATTTGATCACTTGGAGGATTATTATCCTGAAGGTGTTGCTATTTTTAAGCAAATGAAGGCCAAACACAATATTGAGTTACCTCAAGGTATTTGTGCTAATTTAGATCAAGATCAATTTGATAAAATGATCGATGTGGCGTTAAGTTTAGAGCCGCTTTGGGAAAATGCCATTGGTAAAAACTGGAAAACCATTATGACCAGACAAAAACTTCTGGACCTTTACAAAAAGATGTAATTCTAATTCATGTTTTTTAACCTTATAAATCAAATAGTTGTAGATGCTTTGGTTAGCTAAATTTATTTATTTTAAGTTATTAGGTTGGAAAGTTGTTGGAAACACTACTTTTTCTCAAGACACCGTTAAAAAAGCGGTTATAATAGCAGCTCCTCATACAAGTTGGGCAGATTTCTACATATCCCTTTTGTTAAGAAAAGTGACTCACCTCAATACTAACTTTATTGGAAAGAAAGAACTCTTTACATGGCCATTTGGTTATTATTTTAGAGCTGTAGGCGGAAAAGCTTTAGATAGAACTTCCGGACAAAACAAAGTAGAGTCTATTGCAAAGTTTTTTGAAGGCGAAGACGAGTTTAGACTGGCATTATCACCAGAAGGAACGAGAAAAAAAGTAGATAAATGGAAAACAGGATTCTACTATATTGCTAAAAAAGCCAACGTTCCTATTATTATGTACACGTTCGATTTTAAAAATAAGCAAAATAAAATATCAGAACCTTTCTATCCTACAGACAATGTAGAAGCCGATTTTAAATTTATGAAATCTTTTTTTAAAGGAGTTGAAGGAAAAGTAAAAGCATATAGCTAGATACTATGATTTGTGGCACAAGATTTGATTTATATAAAGTGCGATGAAACATAAAGTAAACTCTGAGTCCCTAAAAAGAAACATTGTAAATTAAATATTATAAAAAAAGCTATCTATTAATTTAGATGGCTTTTTTCTTTTAAAAACTGATCTAAAAGCGCATTGGTTTTTCCTTGTAGTTTATTTTTAAAGAATTGCATACCACCAAAAAATATACCTTTAATTCCCATAGCTTGTTTTGCCCATTTGTGTAAATCAAATTCATCAGTCTGTTCTATAATTAGACCATCTTTAAATTTAAATGAAGCATCAATTTTGTTATGTACTTTTCTACCTGTTTGACTAAACGTATAAAACGCTTCCCAATGTGCAGAACCAATGGTGTCATTGGCTTTTATTTCTGAGAATTCAACTTTAAACCCTTTTCCATTTTGAGACTTACAGAGCATTAACCACATCGCTTTGGCACGTTCTCCTTTTAAAATACCAAAGGCAGGATCTTTAAAGACAACATCGTCATGATAACAAGACACCATAGTTGGACCATCGCTATTGTTTAAAGCTGTGTAAAATTTTTCTATAATAAGTGTCATCATGTTCAAATTATTTTAAGAGTTATAAAACCATAAATATCAAAATTACGTAAGTAAAGTGCTATTGATAACTATTCTTTTATTTGAATGGGATTTAATTGTCATGAAAAGGAAAAGGCCATCTTTAATTAGGTGGCTTTTTTATTCAATAGTAATTTTGTTTCTAAAACCAATATCAGTGCGTTCGTCAAACAGAAAATCATAATAATTTGCTTCGCCTTTTGTACCATTAATTAAAATTTTGGCTCTTCCTATTTCTAATCCAGATTTATTATATGCTTTGGCAATTACTTCTTTATTCAGGTCTTTATCAAATATTAGGTATAACGTGAGTTTATTATTTTTACTGCTAGAATGACTGTCAATATCATAAACACCAGTTTTTAAACCATTTTCTTGTAAATCCTTAGAAAGGGTAATCTTACACTCTAATGTCTTGTCTACACCTTCAGAAACCCCTTCAAAAAACTCAGTCGCACTTTCTCCAACAACTTCTCCTCCTTTGTTAATTCCTTCTTTTGTCTTCGTCGCTATTCTGTTACAAGATAGAAAGCTTAATAGAATAACTAAGGTTGCTAATTGGTAAATCTTCATATCGAAAATATTTTATAATTTAAAAATAAATAAAGTTACTGCAATTAATGCGTATACTTTTTAATCTTATCCATGATCTTCTGTAATTTAGAATAGACAAAAGCATTGGTTTTTCCATAATAAAATGAAATAAAACAAACTGTGGTAAGAAAAACTAAAGCACCAAGTATTGCTTGCCAAGGTTCTAGAGTTCTACCAATAAGTTGGTGTAAGCCAAGACCTGTAAAACTACCGTAAATGATAATAAAATGAATCACGTAAATGGATAAGGTTTTTTGCCCTATTCTTAGAACTAAAGGCTGCTTTATATAATCCTCTGCCAAATAGAATAACCCAAATAAAACTAAAACATTTCCAAGTCTAGTGAATAAATAATTATAATAAGCAACGTCTTTACAAATTGAAATATCAAAAACGTGATACAGTTTCATGAGTAACCAAGACGACCCAAATACGAGAGAAATACCAAAGACAAAAAATCCAGACACAATGGCTATTTTAAACTTAGGACGTTCCACATAACGATAAAATAACGTCGAAATAAAAGCTCCAAACGCGACATAGCCAAACCAAGGAATTATAGTAAAAACAGATCCATTAGCCTTACTAAAATAATTAGAGAGTCCTAAAGGAATATGTGGTAATTCTAAATATCTGTAAAGCGGTTCAGTTACAAAGATGGCTATGCCTAAGATGAGCATTAACAGGGAAAAAATTAAGGTCTTTTTGCACGTAATTCTATAGATAATAACAATACATATTAGAGATAAACCAATGCATTGTAAAACATCAACAATAAGAAAGTAATCGTTAAATTCTCCTATAAGCCATTCAAAAAGCGGAACACGAAGTAAGTAGCCAATTCCAATGAGCATAAGCCCTCGCGTGAATCCTTTGCGCATACGTTTCTTTATATTTCCGCTGTTTTTTGCACGTATTAATAAGTAAGAAAAAATAAGACCAGAGATGGTGAAAAATGTCGGAGCTGTAATCCCTCTAAAATATTCCCAAGTTTTAAAAACAGTATTACTGCTGTCTCTATAGGAGGCATCTAAAAGTGTGTCTATAAAATGACCTTGCAACATCATTAAGATGGCAAATGCTCTTACAGCATCAATAAAATACAGACGATTTACTTTCAAATTAATAGTGGTTGGACTGCAAATGTACTATTTAGGAATTAACTGAGTTTTTATTCCGTTTTATTTTGTGAAGATTGCTTCTTTTTAGACTTAGCAGCGTTCGCTAACGGATTAAAATCCAAGCATAAGTCTATCCAATAAGACAAGTCGTTTTCGGTATCAAAACCATCTGGAGTTATATAAATATAGCCTTTCATTGGTTTTCGGCTAAAATCCATGGGTAAGCAGTCTGGTTTTTCAATTTCGTTTTGGTAAACCGCTTCTCCAATTCTAGCCATTATGAGGCTGTCTCCATAATTTTTATTAATATGGATGTGACAAAGCATTTTGTTATCGACTTTAAAAAGTAAACCTCCCATCATTTTTAATTCATCAAAATGTATGTGTTTTTCATTTAGTTGAAGCCTAATTCGGTCTGCTAAATATTCATCGTAAGCCATGAAGGTTTTTTTATTAAGGGAAATCGTATTAATTCATTTTAGGGTCAGATCTAAGCACTCCAGAATTTGTGTGCACATTTCCTACTTCTGTAATTACCACACCTTCAGGTCCTGCCATTTGCCAGTGTGGAGATTCCGCTTTTGCTAATGACGCAAAATCACCTTCTTCAGCTTCAATAATATAGTTGGAGGTAACTTTACCATCCCAATGTTCTTTTGGGACTACAACTTGCGGAAATTGATCACGATTGTTTTCTCCAATACCTACAATATAACTTTTGCCATGTCTTACTTGCCAACCTTCCATTTTTACAGGATTACCTTCGGCAGCAAAATGCATGTGTTCGCCAAGCATTTGATTGGGTAATAAGAAGATATCCATTAGCATATATTTGTCTTCTGTATTATTCACAAACATTACAGAAGCCAAACCTAATTGGGCATAATTACCTTGGTTATAATCTGTAAGCCATATTTTTTCTCTTAAACCATCAAAAATTGGATAATTATGATATTCAAGCATTTCCATTAAAGCGTCTTTTGCTTTTTCTTCTAAAAATTTTCCATCTGCATCATAGAATTGCGCATTGGTAAATTTTAATTCTTTTTTTACGTCTTTTTTAATTTCTGTTTTAGATTCTACAACTGTGGTTTGTTCGGTTTTATTGGCACAACTAGATAATAAAACACCAATAATTACAGTACATGAAAGCATAATATGTTTCATAAAATATTTGATTTTAAGATAAAAGTTAATCTAAATATAGTGGAATCAAATGTGGATTGCGAATGCCTGTTTTATTTTTAATCCGATTTTAAGAATTAAGAATATCATCACTATTTTATTTTCAATTTTCGAAAAAATTATGAAAAACAAGATGCAATTGATAATGTGAGATTATGGTCTTTTGAGTTAAAAAAGGAAGTGAGCGCTTTGATGTACTTATGGTTTGTTTTTTTAGTCTTTAACACTTAATCCTTTTTTTATTGGTTTTAGCCTTACAACTTTAATGTTTTCATAATTAATATTTTCATCCTTTATTTTATATTCCAATTTAAAAAAATCAATGCATTTTAAAGGTTGAAAATACACATCCTGATAATAAAGGGTCAAAGTTTTGTTGATTATTTTGTATCCTCCTTCAAAATGGGGACAACCCGTTTCTTCAGTAAAATAGGTCAAAGTCAAAATTCCATTATTCCTTTTCTCTATAACTTTTCCATGCGTATTATTTTCAGCATTAGCATAACCAATTGTTTCTTGTCCAAAGGAAATAAGTTTCGTTTTCATTTCGTCATTAATTCCGCCTTCTTCATAAGTACAGCTCAAGAATAGAGTTATAAAAGTTAAAATGATAGTTAAATTTCTCATAAGGTGTTAAACAAGGTGTAATTGATAATGTCTGGTTGTGGTCTTCTGAGTTGAATTAAGAATTATAAGAATAGATTTTGAAGTTACGCTTACGGTCTTGTGTATAAATTAGTTGCGTGGTTTAGCAAGTAATTTAGCAAAAATTGAACGAACCTGAGAAAATTCCAGCGGAATTTTCACACGTAATCTAAAAAAAGCAATTAATTATACACGGTGTTATATGCTGTTTAATCAGTAGTTTATTCAATTTCACAGATATCATAACATGATTTTTTCCACAAGTATAATTTTCAATCTAATTTGGCTCTTAAAAATTAATAGAATCTTTTACTATAGTTAGCATAAATTCTATTTTATTACAATTTACCTTGTCTTTCTTTTAAAAGAAAAAATCAGTAAACTTAACAACAGTATTGCACCAACAATTAAATAATATTTTAAATAACTAGCAGTTTCTGTGGTGATATTAAAAGATGAAGCAGTGTTGTCTGTAATTGCTTCTTCCTTTTTTCCGTCCTTGTTTACATACCAATGATAGTTTTTTTGAGAGTTACTCTGTTCAAACATCATGGTATTTGAAACTTTACTAATATCTGAACCCTCGAATATTAATGTGTAACGTGTGGCATGGTTATGTTCTTCATTATTCTTTTCAAGAACAACTTTTAATAAATGTAATTGTTTGTCTTTTGTGTCAAAAATTTTTAACTTCTCTTTGGTGTAACGTAAAAATATGTCATTAATATCTTCTATTGTTTTAGCATTATTATAATTAGAATCGAATGCAATTAAGGCATTTCGAATACTCCATGAAAATTCAGCATGAATTATAGTTTGAGTACCTTCTGTTGTAATATCAAAATAAGCTATATCAGAATCATGTGCATACGTAAAAGGTATACACATGATAAAGAATAAACATGATAAATATAATTTATACATATTTGATTCGTTTTTTAAGATTTTTTTTAATTCCCTGGCCCTTGTTGGAAGTCATCAGAAGGTGTTCCTCTAAAGTATCTTGGGATACTTGGAAAAGAATCACCATCAGTCAATATATAATAAAATGTACCATTAGGAAACTCAGGGGTTACACCTGTTCTTCCATTCGCCTCATCAAGAGTTCCGAGTCCATCAACATACTCGTAATCTGCAGAATATGCACCATTGTACTCAGAACAAGGTGCCGATACACCATCTCCAGGTCTATCGCCTGTTAACAATTCATAACTTGAGGTCATTTCTATAACAGCAGAGCTACTATCATCAGCATCAGTGTATGCGTATTTATAATAAATAGGATAACCATCAGCAGCCCATCCAACTTGTACCATTTCAGTTCCGTCGGCATCTGCAACTAAATCATATAATGTTGGTGTACCATGATGATGATATTTACCAGTAGGTTGAACATGTGAGTAGTTACAGTCTAAACCTATTGGAACATTTAATGCTTCTAAATTCCAATCCCAATTTACATCAGGATCCATAACTCCAAGATCACTATGTGGCCAAGGTTCAGCTGCAATAGGGTCTAATTCAACACCATCTAATAAGACACCAAAAATATATTCAGGACCATTATCGCCCTCTAGCGAAATTAAATTTCCTGTAAGTTCAGGATCTGTAGTTATTGTATAAGTTTCATTCTGTTCGGTAATATCTCCATTAATAAAGGTTCCTACTAAATGATCAGGAATACTATTAGTTGTGATAACCCTATCAGTTCCATCAATACTAATTGTTACAGATGAATCAAAAGCTAATTGTGTATCACAAACTCCACTTCCTTCTGCCAATTCTTGTTGAACACATTCTGAATTGTCCGTTTCCTCATCTGCATCCGAATTATCATCAGAACTACATGATTCTAAACCTAAAGCCATTATAAAAAGTGATAAGGATAAGGCAATAAAGCGCATTGATGTTAGTTTAATTTTCATAACTTTATAAGTTTTAATTTAATATATTCTATTTTAGATGTCTTCTTATTAAAAAGACCTTGTGCAAGTTAGTTTTTTTTAAATTTTTTTATGAGGTTTTCTTTTTTTTTAATAGCATATAACGGTATTGCCATTTCGTTGTTTTTTTTAGAGATGCAACTTATTTACTTGAATTTTTAGTTTTTTTATATATTGCCCATAATAGTAGTCCACTAAAAAACACAATACAACTTGTTCCGATTATTTTTCCAAGAGTTGAATCATTCGTGTTTAGAATATAAATTCCTAATAAAATAAATAATATAGAATAGCCAAACCCTTGTAATAATTTCATCATTTTTTATTTGTTAAGTTTATTAATATTATTCTTTTCAATTCCGATTGAGTGAGCAAATCCGCAACTTGCTTACTCCTAATTCAATTCGGGTTTAGTCTTACAGTTCAGATTTCAATTTTACAAACAAGCTAAAAACTCTATTTTTCGTTTCATTTCTTTTTCATAAATGTCTCAACTTTTGCGAAAATATTTATAATCCCTAAAATGACACCAGTTATAATTCCAACAAAAAGTCCTTTTGCAAATGTTTTCATAATAGCAGAAATGTCATAAAGTCCAATATCAAATAAGTCACGAACAATTACAAATACTGCAATTGGAATACTCAAAATAATGGCTTTTTTAAAATAATAGAAATTGTTTTTTTTCATAATTTTTGTTTTAGTTAGATTGCTTTTTGCCAATGTCTAGTCCTGAAATATGGCTACAGGTTAAAATTGAATGTAGGCTGATAATTTGTATACCATATTTGGTGTTTTATAATCTAAAGATAAGTGTAATCTTATTTCGTTGTATAAATTAATTGCATTTTTTGCAGCTCTCTTTGCGTGTGCTACGTTTTCAAAGGTTTGGTCTAGATAGAACTCATCTTTTAAGATGCCATTTACACGTTCTGCCATCGCATTTTCGTAACAATGATTTTCCTCTGTCATACTAATATCTATCTTTTTTCTTTTGAGTATTTGTGTGTATACGTTGCTACAATACTGTATTCCTCTATCAGAGTGGTGTATTAGTCCTTTAATGTTTTTAGCTTGATAAATGGCCTTATTTATGGCTCTCACGCATCCTTTAAGCTCTAGGCTATCACTTAGGTCATAACCAACTATTTTCCTAGAGTACATGTCTGTTATTAAAGCTAGATAACAAAATCCTTTTATTGTTCTAATGTATGTTATATCAGATGCCCAAACTTGATTTGGTCAACGACTAAAAGTTTGGTCTCTAAAGTGGCTTTTTGGTAGCTTTTTTTTCGCCAGTGTTCATTTTGTGTTTTCATAAGTGACTATAATTAATGGTTTAATTTTTAGTCAACCTATTTCAGGAAAGTTCATCGTTCATATGTTGCACAACGGTCTTGTATATGAAAAGTAGCGTTTAGGTATTCAATACTTTTCTCTTTGCCTAAAGATATTAAAAAAGCGCAAACCATTATGATTTGCGCTTAATTAGCTATTTTTTATATACGTTGTTAGCAAACGTTTTATTCTATTTAGTTTGTAGCGAAATTAGCTATACTAGTTCCGCCATTTGTTACTGTATTGTCAGCATATTTTACGTATGGCCTAAAATAGTATTGAGTTCCTGACATTAGAGGTTCTGCTACAGCAGAATAACTAGTAATTACAATAGTACCTTCGTTATGTATACCATCAAAATTCTCAATTGCATTTGTACTACTGTTAGTGAAATCGCTATTTACACTATATTCAACACCAAATTCTATAGGCATTTCTTTAACAACATTATTAATATTTAATGTTACTGTGATAAAGTCTGTCTGAATTAAAAACGCGTCTGATTCTATATCTATAGTAACATTTCTACTAGTACTCGCATCAACATCAGTACTTGCTTGTATCTCGTTTCCATAGAAATAAGTGCCATCACTGTATTCAAAATAACCTCTTATAAAATAAGTTTGACCACTTGTTAAATTTTCTATATAGCCTGTTGCATCAGAATTACTACCAGATATACCTGAAGTATTATTAGCACCAACTTCAGGGTTAGATGAAGTACCATAAACAAAACCTCTGTCTGTTACTGTCCCAAAACCACTATCTTCTTGAAAAGTTCCCGAAACTATTAGATTTACAGTCCCATCAAAATTTATAAAAAAATCTGTGTTGGAATTAGTTGTAAAGCTACTATTATCTGTTGGTGGATTCATAGAATCATCATCGCTAGAACAACTAAATGTTAAGCTTAAAGTTAATAAGCAAATTACTGTTTTAAATAAATTTTTAATTTTCATTTTTTTTAATTTTTAGCGCACTTTTGCGCAATTATTTATTTTGTTATTTTGGTTTTACTAAATACTTTAATTAATGTATAAATTGTAATAAACTGAAGTAGTGGAAAAATAATAAGTAGGTCTACCCTAAATGCATCTTTGTTTTTTATAAGACTCCATTCTGTTATAAGTAATTCCCAAGAAATGAAAAGAATCCAGATAAAGATTATTACCATCAAAGTCAGTTTATTAGTCTTCATAATTCTAATTCTTGATTTGCTGGTGCAAAGATACGGCCAAGGACTATTTTTTAAGTCTTAAAAAAGGCTTGTTGAGTCTAGAAAACCGTTTTCTAGACTTATTACATAATTATAGACTCGTGTAGTTTTATGATAATGTGTTGTTTTTAAACGATGTAGGTGTAAGGGAAGTGTGTTTTTTAAAAACACTATAAAATGTTGCTTTTGAGCTAAATCCTGAGTCAAAAGCTATTCCTAACATATTTAAATGATCGTTTGAAGTATCTAATAATAACTTTTTTGCTTCTTCTACTCGATAATGATTTACAAATTGATTAAAGTTTTTGTCAGACTCGTCTCGTATGAGTTCCGATAAATTCCGTTGCGTTATTTTAAGTTTTAAAGACACATCTGCTAAAGATAAATTGGGCTCTAAAAATAATTTTTCATCATCCATTAATGCAATTAACTTTTCATAATGATCTTTATTATTAGTTTTTAATCTATTATTGGTTTCATTAACATCACTTTGTTGATGGTCTATCTTTTTAATACTAGCGATTTTAGTAACAAAAAGCTTAGACTGCTTTATACCGGAAATCCCTATCCAGAAAATAAAAACGACATTAATTATTGAAATGGCTGGATAGATGTAATCAACATAAAATATTCCTTCTAAAAAAAGTGAAGACAATATAATAATCAGAAAGGTAAACAGAAACATAAGAACACCCTTTGCCCAAGTGAGTAATTTTCCTTCTGTATTTGAGTAAAATTCTTCAACTTTTGTTTTTTGCTTATTAATGAATTTAATAGTTAGAAAGATATAATATATTGAATAAGCAAATGATAATATTTCAATCAGAGACAATACATTAGAAAAACTTTCTGAATTATGCAATTTTACTTTTGTACCCACACTTAGCATAAAAAGTACTGTATAACTTATAAATTCTAGTATTCCAGGCAAAAGGATGAGTACAATTTTCTTTTTAGTTAAATTAATATTAGAAATTCCTTTAACATATATATAGAATAAAGGAAGTATTAAATAAAAAAAGTTAAATGGTAAAAACAGCAACCAAGGTTCAGATTCAAGAATGTTTAAATCGTGAAGGATTGAGTTTAAGAGTTCTGCGCAATACGCAATTAAAAATAAGCCTAAAAAAAGCTTGGGTTTTATGCGTCTGCCCTCGATTATTAATACCAAGCCTAAAAACACACCTTGAACTAACCCGAGTATATCGATTAAACTGACAATGTTATAGTTAATTTCCATTTACGTAATTATGAATAGAATTCTAGGAATGAATAATGTTGATGTATTATACTGATATAGGTTGACTCTTTTTGGTTAATATTTAGACGTTCAAAAGATTTCTTTTAGCCGTTTAGAAG
>NZ_JABFDF010000029.1 GCF_013403985.1 Winogradskyella ludwigii | reverse complement strand
AAGTTGCTTAAGCCGAATTGAATGCAAAAATCTCACTCGAATTCTGAATTTTAAAACGTTAGATTGATAAACACAACGCACGAATTTCTCACTCGAAATCTGAATAAAATACGTTGGAATTTTAGCTCGTTTGATTAATTGGAATTGGAATCTCACTCAATCCGAATTCTCACTCAAATCCGAATTGAAAACTGCAGAAATTCACTCAGTCGGAATTATAGCAAGTTTGCAAAAGCCGAACTTAACGGAAATCGAGCATCGCTCGATTTTTTTTTTTATAAATTAGAGGTTTAATAATTAAAATTAATTCAGAATCATCGGAATATAAATATTGTGGAATATCAAGAAATCGAAAACACTCAAACAAATAAAAACCAAGTAATTACTACAGTTAACACCGTGTATAATTAATTGCTTTATAGAGCTTACGTACGAAAATCCTCTCGGATTTTCTATTCGGTAAATATTTAGTAACTTAGTTGCCAAACCACGCAACTAACTCATACACAACCA
>NZ_JABFDF010000028.1 GCF_013403985.1 Winogradskyella ludwigii | reverse complement strand
AAAGTTTCAGAACGCTTAAAAAAGGTCATTTTAGAACGAAATACTACGATAAAAAAGGGGATGCCATTGGTGAAATTAATACCCTAAAAAATGGATTTCGAAAAGGGGTTGAAGTGTTTTATTATTTTGACCCTATGCGAGTGAAGCAAATTAACTATTATCCGTTTGAGAGGTTGTTAGGTCACGAGGATTATTATCCTAATGGTCAGATTCGGACAAAATTTCAAACTGAACCAGAATATAAAAAGACTTATTTTACTGAGGATGGAACCGAAATAGGGAGTGTTACTTACAATCTTTATAATGACTATCTAAAACCTATGGAAGGCACCGAAATTGTGTTTTCGTACAGTTATAAGGAAGAGGCCATGGGGCAAATTTTGTCTTCTAGAACCTACAATAATGGTCTACTTGAAAAAGAAGAACTATACTATGATGGCGGTAAGATAAAATCTCTAACAACATATACTAATAACATTAAAGAGCTTCAAGTTAGTTATGATGACACAGGCAATGAATTGTCTCGGATGGTTT
>NZ_JABFDF010000027.1 GCF_013403985.1 Winogradskyella ludwigii | reverse complement strand
AACGTTTATGTATAAGAATAGTTGCGGGTTTGTATACGAGGATTTTCCGAAGGAAAATCAGACGTTACAAACACGCAACGACCTTTGATTAAGCACTAAACCGCAATTATTTTTATACGGTGTTGTATGCAGTTTTTATAGTTTTATTGGTGGTCCAGATTGTCCGATAATTTCTCCACCAAAATTTATTAATTCAAATAGTCTTAAAACCGCAATATTCAATTCATCTTGATTGCAATAATACTCGTTTATTTTTCCGTATTCAGTATAGTCCGAAATATTAAATCCTTCCTCAATATCATTATACCAAATTATTTTTCGTCCACAAATTGCAACAACCCAAAATCCGCCACCTTCATTTCCGAAAGTCGGTTCACTCCATTTTTCAGGACTTATGTTTATTAAATTCCAAAAATTCAGATACTTTTCTTCTAATTCAGATTCCGTTTTCCAAATTTCAGAGTAGAGTTCTTTTTCGGTTATTGGTTTCCAAATATTCATTTCAGTTCTGGTGTTTCTCAAATTGCATACAACGT
>NZ_JABFDF010000026.1 GCF_013403985.1 Winogradskyella ludwigii | reverse complement strand
TGATACTCTCTCCTTCAAAAATAGTAACATCTTCAGTTAATATTAAAGTTGGTAATTCATTAACCGTTACTGTTACATTATCTGAATCTGAATTTCCTAAATCGTCAGTTACTGTAACTGTATAAGTTGTAGTTTCTATTGGACTAACTGTCATTGATGCGGTAGTCTCGCCTGTATTCCAAGAATAATTAATTCCGCCTGAAGCCGTTAAAGTAACACTCTCACCTACACAAATAGTAACATCGCTTCCTGCATTAGCATTTATTTCTGGAATAACCGTTACTGTTACTTCTGCTGAAGTTTCACAATTACTTGCTGAAAAACCTGTAACACTGTAAGTTGAAGTTATCGTTGGATTCACTACTATTGAGTTTGAAGTGTCTCCTGTATTCCACAAATAAGATTCAGCACCATTTACTGTTAGGTTGATACTCTCTCCTTCAAAAATAGTAACATCTTCAGTTAATATTAAAGTTGGTAATTCATTAACCGTTACTGTGACACTGTCTGAATCTGAATTTCCTAAATCGTCAGTTACTGTAACTGTATAAGTTGTAGTTTCAATTGGACTAACTATAATTGA
>NZ_JABFDF010000025.1 GCF_013403985.1 Winogradskyella ludwigii | reverse complement strand
AGACCTTATGATGCTGTAACAGAACTAGCATTGGATTTTATGGATGATAACAAAGAGGAACCCTTTTTTCTATACATGGCTCATTGGTTAGTTCACTCACCAATACAAACAAGAGATTTAGCATTACTAGAATATTATTGTGATAAATTAGGAATTCCTGTGCCTACAACCGATGCAAATATTACGACTTCAGGCCAAACAAATCCCTATTACGGAGCGATGATTGCGAGTTTAGATTGGAGTTTAGGGAGAGTAGTAGATTATTTAAAAGTTACTGATGATCCAAGAAATCCAGGGATGAAATTATTTGATACAACGTATATCATATTTGCTTCAGATAATGGAGGTGCAGAAAATCATGGGTCAGAAATTATTACAGATAACTTTCCTTTAGATTTAGGGAAAACACACACCAAAGAAGGCGGTTTGCGTACGCCATTTGTTATAACTGGACCTGGTATTGTAGAAAATCAAGTATATGATAACATAGTTTCTCATTTAGATTTTTATCCTACAATTATGGAGGTTACTGGAGCAGATGCCGTTCTTGATGCCAATGTTCTGAACAATTTAGATGGTGTAAGTTTATTTCCTTTTTTAAGTGGCACTGAAGCAGAAATAAAAAATAGTGACAATACTGAAAGAACAGATCTTTTTTGGCATTACCCACATGGACAAGATGAAAGAGCATCTTCAGCAATTAGAAGTGGAAATTATAAATTGTATAAAATCTATGATAACGGAGATTATTATAAAGCTTACCAATTATATAAT
>NZ_JABFDF010000024.1 GCF_013403985.1 Winogradskyella ludwigii | reverse complement strand
ACGTTAGGCACAATATGAACAAAACTTTGAGACAATTATTTTCAATTGGAATTTTGACATTATTTCTGACCCAAATCGGATTTAGTCAATCGATTGAAAAATTTGTCGACTCGACAATCAAAGTTGATAGTTTAAATGTTCCGACTGATTTAAAACAACCTTACTTTCCGAAATAAATGTTTCCTGAAGTTAGTACTGATTGGATTAAGGAAAATGACTCAAGCTATACAATTAAAACAAAAACTATAGAAGGAACTTATGACGAATTTGTTGTGGGTTGGTATTCAAAACATCTTCACGCAATGAAAGAACCTTTGTTGTTTAATAGAAAAATTGACAAAGAAATTTATCGTTTTACTTGGATAAGGACTTTTGACAAACCAATGGCTTTTAGATTTGAAAAAAGAAATGACAGATATATTCTGTATTGGAAAGTGCTAAATGGTTCTGGTGGATATGAACCAGGAGAAATAGAAATTGAACGACTGAAAATACTAACCGAAAAAGAATGGACTGAATTTATCCAACTTATCGGAAAAGCGGATTTTTGGAATATGGATTTAGGTCGTAGCTCTATTGGAACTGATGGTTCTGAATGGATTATGGAAGGTGTTAATCAATCTGATTACAGAGCTGTAAGTGTTTGGTCACCAAGTAAAGGGAGTTTTTATGATGCTTGTGATTATTTAATTTCCTTGACGAATTTAAAAATATCGGAAAAGAAAAAATATTAAAATACTGTGCCTAACACCGTGTATAATTAATTGCTTTGTTCTTGCCTACTTGCGAATATTCCTGCGGAATATTCACGGGTTCGTAAAAGTTTGCTAACTTAGTTGCTTAACCACGCAACTAACCATACACAATCACGTTA
>NZ_JABFDF010000023.1 GCF_013403985.1 Winogradskyella ludwigii | reverse complement strand
AAATTATGGTAAATATTCCTTCTATGCATTTTTTAGAAATGGATCTATTTTTATAAGTATTTTGTATTACTAACCAAATTTTTAATAATATAAACAAGTGGTTGTATTGTTTTATTAGTGTATTTTATTTCTTCTCAATTATTATTAGTATTCCTCTATCATTTCTAGGTCATCCAGTTCTATTCAGAGTTTAAATAATCTCATTATTATTAAGATTAAAATTTTAAAGTAGTTTGTTTTACAATCAAACTAATAATTTATTTAATCGTGGATGATTTAAGAGTCTATTTAAGCAACTTGAGATTACAATTTCTATTAAAAAAGAAATTTCAGAATTAAAAAATGAATAGAGAATAGACTTTTTATAGCGTTTCACTTTTGTTTTAAGTTAACAAAAGAGCCGCATTATCCGCTATATCTTTTTTGTTGGATTATAATTTGATGTTTTTTTACTAATACTATTGTCTTTATATATAGTATTAAGTAATCAAAACCCAAAAAAGGATGCCGCTACTACTGCTAACGCGAGAACTCAACCAGTTTTTCAGTCATCCCAATATCTGGTTTTGATTTAAGTTTTCTGAGATAATGGAATATAGAGGATGACTAATCAGTATATAATGGATTATAAAATCTTGGTTTGAAGAGTCTTGAGAATTATATCAAAATAAAGTGCTATAAAGTAGTGTTAGTTTCTAAAAGGGTTTTATATTTGCACCCCGAAACAAAAACGAAAGTTTAAGTTTCATACGTTCCTTGCCAAGAGAAATTGAGTTAGAAAAAGAAATTAAATTTTTCTAAAATTAAGTTTGGTGGTTACGGAAAAGGGTTTTATATTTGCACCCGCTTAGCGCAACAACGTTAAGAGAAAGTAAAGAAAAGTTCATTAACATATTGAA
>NZ_JABFDF010000022.1 GCF_013403985.1 Winogradskyella ludwigii | reverse complement strand
TCTCGGATTTTCTATTCGGTAAATATTTAGTAACTTAGTTGCCAAACCACGCAACTAACTCATACACAACCACGTTGGCAGTAATTAGAGAGAACTGTACAAGATATTAACTTTTTGACTATCAATAAAGACATCACATTTAAAAAAATCGCTGAATTAAAATTATGAATAAGAAAAAAACATCCACTTTTTACTTAACAGTCATTTTAAATATTTTGACAATTATTCCCATCCTAGGTCAAGAAATAAGAGAAAGTAACATAATCGAATCACACAAAATTTCATCTGAAAATCAAGATTATTTAATCAAAATTACTTTTCCACCTAATTATGATAACAAGAGAAGTTATAATGTTCTCTATTATCTAGATGCGTGGTTTATATCAGATATTGTCACAGGTTCGTACAATGTTTTGAATAGATCTGAATACGTAGAAGATATTGTTTTAATAGGAATTTCAATTGAAGGAAACGAGTTTGACTTTAATAAACAAAGAGTCATGGATTTCACACCTACTAAATATAAATTAAGTAAGAAATTTAAAGCTTTAATTTCAAAAGGTATTAAGCCCATATTAAAATCAGGATCTGGAGAAAATGCAGTTCTAAAAAACTCTGAAACGACTGGTGGTGCAGATAATTTTATTGAATTCCTATCTGGAAAATTATTTCCTTTTATAGAAAAAGAATATTCTAATTTAAATAAAAGAAAAGGCCTTTTAGGACATTCACTTGGTGCACTTTTTGGTACATACTTAATACAAAAAAAACCAAACCTTATAGATGATTACATCTTAATTTCCGGACCTCTTTTTTGGAACGAAAATGAGGTTCTAAAAGAAGGTTTGTTTGACGAATTTAAAAAGTCGTCAGAATTTCATCAGTTATTTTTAAGCTATGGGAAATTAGAAATTAAAAGAACAACCGAATCAAATGAAAAACTGAATACTATTATAGAAAGTCTTAATAAAAATAATTTTAATTATAGTCTAAAAGCATATGAAGAAGCTAATCATAATTCGATTTTATCAAGAGCTATTTATGATGGATTACTCTTTACATATAAAAAATAACTACTGCCAACACCGTGTATAATTAATTGCTAGGTTCTAGCCTACTTGCGAAAATTCCTGCGGAATTTTCACGGGTTCGTTAAAGTTTACTAACTTAGGTGCTTAACCACGCAACTAACCATACACAAACACGTTAACTGTAATAACGCAGCGCAACCAAATTCGGAACTTTAAGCAAAAAAAACAAGTTGCTTAAGCCGAATTGAATGCAAAAATCTCACTCGAATTCTGAATTTTAAAACGTTAGATTGATAAACACAAC
>NZ_JABFDF010000021.1 GCF_013403985.1 Winogradskyella ludwigii | reverse complement strand
TGTATTATACTGATATAGGTTGACTCTTTTTGGTTAATATTTAGACGTTCAAAAGATTTCTTTTAGCCGTTTAGAAGGCAAAAAAATAGTTTGAACTAGGTCTGTTCTTAAATCGTAAGTTCAGTTAAATTTACATTATTTTTTCGATAGGATTTGTATTTGATGTTTGGATTCAGATGGACTTCAGCAGGTTTTCTGAGATCCAGGCTAAAATGGGTTCTCAAATTGTTATAAATATATACTGCTTGTTGTGCCATTTTTTGTGCTAATTCAGTGTTCTTAATAGTTTGTTTTAATCCATATTCATATTTAAGAGTTCTGTTAATGCGTTCTGCAATAGCGTTTTCATAAGGGTCGTATTGCTCAGTCATACTCATTGTAATGTTATTGTTTTCAGCGAATTTTGTGTATTTGGGATTGCAATATTGAAAACCTCTGTCAGAATGATGAATAAGCTTTTGATTGGTATATTTTCTGTTTTTAATAGCCATAGCGAGGGCATCTGTGCAAAGTGATGTTCTCATGTGGTTGTCGAGTTTATATCCCATTATTTGCTTAGAATAGGCGTCTGTGACTAATGCTAGATAGTTGTGCCCATTTTCTGTTTTAATGTATGTTATATCGCTAACCCATAGTTGTTCCGGTCGAGTAGGAACGTGGTCTTTAACAAGGTTCTTATATTTTTTGTACATATGTTTTGAGTTTGTCGTTGTGATGTAATTTTTAGTTTTGGGAATCAAAAGATTATTTAGCCTAAGGAAGTGATAGAACTTGTCTCTACCAATCTTAATACTAGCCTCAGTAAAATTAGCTTTAAGTTCCGCATGTAGTTTAATTCCACCAGTTTTAGAGCCTACTTTTTTACGGTAGTCCTTAACCATTTTAATCATTTTTTGATGATCTATTTCTTTTTTCTGTTGCGTTCTTAGTCTTTTGTAGAAGGCTTGTTTAGATATCCCAAAACATCCATAGAGCCATTTTCTTTTATACGCTGTCTTTTCTTTTGCTCTATCTCTTTTGCTAACGTTTTGGGCAATGACTTTTTTGACATGTCGACTCCTGTAATAAGTTCCATATCAGCGATAATGTCTTGTTGGAAGTCTTTTTGAAACTCAAGTTCTTCAATCTTTTCCTTTAACTTTTTAATTTCATCGTTTTTACTCATACCCGTATTTTGTTGTACTAATGTACTATATTTTCTTAACCAATAGGTAATGGTTGTTCTGGGAACGTCGTATTTTTTGGAAGCTTGGCTGTTTGATAGCTGACCATTTAAGATTTGGTCAACGACTAAAAGTTTGGTCTCTAAAGTGGCTTTTTGGTAGCTTTTTTTTCGCCAGTGTTCATTTTGTGTTTTCATAAGTGACTATAATTAATGGTTTAATTTTTAGTCAACCTATTT
>NZ_JABFDF010000020.1 GCF_013403985.1 Winogradskyella ludwigii | reverse complement strand
ACAACGTTGTTGTATATGGTTTGTTGCGTGTTTCAAGCAACTAATTTAGTAAATAATTACGGACAAAGAAAGTCCACGAGGACTTTCGTAAGTAAGCAATAAACCAGCAATAAATTATATACGGTGTTGCCAGTAGTTTTTATTCCGCTGTTTCTTGTTTCTGTTCAATTTCATTATAGAATTCGTAATAATATTTGTTATAAATTTCTCCGAATTTTATAGAATTTAAGTAACCTTTTATATCAATTACTATATTTTCATAATATTTTAGTCCATCGTTAAAAATGTCTTCTCCGTTTTTGAAAATGATAAAATTAGTTTTAGTTAAGTTGTCCGTTTTTATGTAACTTTTTGAAGCGTTAAAAACTTGATTATTTTTAAATTTTAATAACCAATTTATTAGTTTTCTATGCTCTGAAATCTCAAAATTTTCTAATTCAATCAATGCTTTTTCCGCCAAAGTTTTTTCTTTTTTTAACGATAAAATTTGTTGAGTGCTTGAATAAGTAGAAATGAAAGAAGGAACAAAACTATATTCTAAAATCTTGTACCGAACAGAATTATGTAATTCAGTCCATTTAGTTTTCCAAATTTCGAGAGTTTCTAAATCTATAATTTGGTTTTCAAATTCTTTAAATTCAAGTTCCGCTTTTTCAATTTCTATTTCTTCAAATGATAGAGTAGAAGTAGGTTCGTAACTAATTCTTATATCTTTTTTGAAATAAAGGAAGATATTTTTTTCTTTCGCTAATTTATCTTCGTTTTTGAGTTTTGTACATTGAATTATATCTGTAACTTCATTGTCTTTTTCTAAAAATAGCAAGTCTAAATAATCATTGTTTTTTGTTGAAAATGTAAATCCAGAATAATCTATATAACACTTTTGACAATTACCTTTAGACACTTTATTGAATTCTGTAATTCCTCTGTTTTTTAATTTTCCAAATTCAGATGATAGTTTTGACAGAAATATTTCTTTTGGAACATCCATATAAGATTTGTTAGCATTCAAAACTAAATCTAATAAGTCAATGTCCATTTTTTCAATTGCCTTTATTACTGTTTCTATTTTACTCATTAAACTTCTCTGAATTTTCGCTAATTCGTTTAATTCTTTCTTTTTGAGATTGCCAATATATAAGAATTAATGGAAGAAGAAATTTCATTATAGTTAAAAAGCTAAAGAAAAAAACCGCAAAAGCAATTGCATCAATTAGAATTGATTCTTTACCAAAATAATCTAAACCAAATAAATGTTTCCCTGAAAGATATAATAATATTCCCCAAGTAATTAGGTATGTTAAATTTAGTGCGACTTTTAAATTTTTGTTCATAATTAAGTGTTAATCAATATTCCAATATAAGTCTGCATCGCCATCAAAAATATCATCTATTTGTTGGTCACTGTAACCAGCATAATCTTGTGCGTGTGAGCCATTGTAATCATTAAAAGTTTCCTCTTTATAATTTTCTTCTCTCATTTCTTTATACACTTCTTCTTTTGTTGGATGAGAATTTCTGTATTCTTCTTGTTCTGATAATTCGTTAGGCATTAATATTTCTATCGAGGTAAATGTGTCTCCATTTTTAGTAATTCCAGAATTTACACCTTTAACAAATCTTAAATCGTCACACATCATTGGTAAAGAACCAATACCAAACCTTGGTTTTTTGATATGAGCTATACATTCTTTAGAAACTCTGATTAGATATAAGTCATCATTTTTCTTAAACCACGAAATCATACTTTCTGTATTGATTTCACAAGTTCTAAATCCCATTTTTTTGTGTATTCCGAATTTAGTTTTATCCTCATTTTCACGTGGATATTCTAAAAATATCTTGAAGTCTTGCATATTTGTTATTTCCTCAAGTTCTTTCTTCATTACTTTCAATTTGTTTTTTAGAGTGCCGTTCGTAAATTACTGGCAACGTG
>NZ_JABFDF010000001.1 GCF_013403985.1 Winogradskyella ludwigii | reverse complement strand
CTTTTTTTTCGCCAGTGTTCATTTTGTGTTTTCATAAGTGACTATAATTAATGGTTTAATTTTTAGTCAACCTATTTCAGGAAAGTTCAGAACAAAAAAAACGGCCTACAATACCATGTATAATTAATTACTTTATAGAGCTTACTTACCAATATCATAGCAGATTTTATATTCGGGTTTATATTTCCTAAATTAGATACTTAAAACAAGAGGTTTTTCCATATATAAACACGTTTTAAACCAAACCATAGTGCTAAAAAACATCATCATACTATTTACAATAATTTGCTTTTCTTCAGTCCATGCTCAATATGAATGGACACCTGCAAAAGTGATCTTAAAGAATGGCACGTCATTTAGAGGTTTAGTTAAATTCCCAAAGCACTTTGGTGGTCTAATATCAATAGGAAGTACAGAGTTTAAATACAAAAAAAAGAGAAAATCAGGAACTGTAGCCTATGGACATGATACTGTAGAGGAAGTAATTTTCGGTGATGAAGATTTTACAACAGTTCATTACAAATATGTGCCCATTAAGAAAAAGAAATTTGTTTTAATGGAGCTTATCACTAGTGGCAAGGTTAGTTTATATTCAAGAACAGTTCTTAGGTCTCAAACGAGCTTTCTAGGTGACCCAGATTTTGAATCCACAACTTTTTATGATGACACAGATTATTATCTCATAAGAAATACTGAAGAAAAAGCTAAATATATTTCTGGTGTTCCAAACAATAAAATGTTTATTTACGTAGCAAAAAGATATTTTTCAGATTGCAGTAAAATAGTTAATTATTTAGAAAATGAATTATACAGGTTAAATGATATCATTGAATTAGTAGACCATTATAATCTTTTGTGTGAATAAAAACTATTAACAACAAGTAACAAACCATTGTAGAGCATTAGACCAAAATAACCCAAATGGAAGACATAATCATACGTTTTAGCAAAACAAAATTAGTGTTAATGCTAATTGGATGTTTAGCATTTATCGTTGGTGGAATTTATATGATTATAGATCCTAATAAATCCACTAATAGTCGATACTCAGAGGAATTTCTTTTTTTTATTGGATTGTTAAGTATTTTATTCTTTGGGTTGTGTCTAATTTTTATTGCTAAAAAAGTTTTTACCAGAAAAGCAGGTTTAATTATAAATGATAAGGGAATTATTGATAATTCAAACGGAACAAGTATTGGATTAATAGAATGGAATGATATAACAGGAGTTGAAACTATTAAGGTCAGCGCTCCTGTTTATGACTATTTTTTCTCTGTTTCTTCACCTAAAATGTTACTTATAAAAACAAGCAAACCTGAAAAATATATTGAGCATTCAAAAAATATGATTTCAAAAGAAGCCATGAAAGCAAATAACAGAATGTATGGAACACCTTTAACAATAATAGCGCATACTCTTAAAATAAATTCATCAAAACTCGAAAAAATTATTTCCGAACAACTAAAGCAACGAAAAAACAAAAACGTTTAAGACACCATATATAATTAATTGATTAGTTCTCACCTACTAACGAACATTCCTGCTGAATACTCTATCTAGGTTTTATTTACTAAATTAGTTACTTAACCATACACAAGCGCATAGTAAAACATTATGAAAAAAACCTTAATATTATTAATAATAGTGCTCACTTCAAATTTATCTGAAGCTCAATTTATAAAAGAAAAATCAATAAATGCTCAAATTGGTTATGGCATTAGCGTGCCATATAATAGCGATGATGACGTTGCTGACCGTGGATTTTTTGCACAAGGAGAATTAGTTCTAAAAGTTGCTTCTTGGTTTGAATTAAGACCTTATGCAGGATTTATTTTAACCCATTCTAATGGTAAAGATCTAAATGACGATCCTACATACGAAAAAGCAGAATCAAAAGCTTTTTTACTTGGAGCAAAAGCAAGAGTTCGTGCACCAATTCCTTGGGTTGCACCTTACCTAGAATTTGGAATAGGAACTTCAATTGGAAAATTTGAAACCGTAACCGCTTATGAAAATATTGATAAGGGAGGCGTTATTTATCATATCCCTTTTTCAATTGGACTAGAATTAGGTAAAAACAACAATGTAGACCTGGCATTTACTTATTATTTTCAGCCTACGGTAAAACAATATGTTGGAGCATTTGCAGTCGGACTTACATTTCCACTTGATAATAAGAACTAACGTTTTAAACACCATATATAATTTATTGCTAGTTCTAGCCTATTTACAAAACCATTAAAAAAAATGAAAAGAATTACAATAGTATTACTTCTCTTAATTTACAATTTCTCATTTGCACAAAATTCTAACGTAACAAGCAGGCAGTTATCCGACCAAGAAATTGATTCGGTTTTTACAGACACTATTAAAATTAAATTACAACTAGATGATTCTATTCACAGGGTTTATAAATATACAGACAAGGCAGGAATCCATTTTATTGTAATGACCAAAAAAACCACAGAATGTGTAGAACAAGAGGTATGTTCAGATTCTATTAAAGCCTATTGTTATAGCTATAAAATTGAAAATTTTAAACTCAGCTGGACGTTTAATGATTTTATACTACCTAATAACCATGAATATTCCATCTCTTATTGGACAAAATACTTTAAAATAGATGATTATGATAACGATGGTTTTGCAGACCCAATAATTGTTTATGGCACATTTGGAATGAATGATTTCTATGATGGAAGAATAAAAATATTGATTTATTACAAAAATAAAAAGAGTGTAATAAGACATCAAAACGGTGTACTAGATAACGAAAGACATACACAGATTGATAAAGAATTTTACGAATTACCTATTAGTATTAAGAGTCGAGTAAAAACCATAATAGAAAACATTAACGAAAATGATCACGGACTTTTTCCTTCTGGCTGGCAAAAAGCAATGAAAAACAAAGAATTAAAATTTGACGAAAAATAAAAACGGTTATCATCATCTTGTCTAATTAATTTCTATTTATAGCCTACAGCAAAACACAGGCTCAGATTTTCTATTCAGACACCATTTATTAACTTAGTTACTTAACCACGCCACAAATCATCTAAAAACACCTTACCTACAATCACCAAAAATGACAGAACAAGAAAACAACACAAAAGATTTTAAATTTTATTCTCAAAAAGCCATCGGAATCGCAACCTTTATTGGAGGACCTTTAGCAGCAGGATATTTAATAAGAGAAAACTATCTAAGTCTAGGTAAACCAGATGAAGGAAATAAATCTTTAATCATTGGAATTATAGCAACCGTCCTTTTATTCACAGGTATATTTATGATTCCTGAGTCAATTATGGAGAAAGTTCCTAGTCAAATAATCCCTATAATATATACTGGTATCATTTATCTAATAGTTAATAAAATTCACGGAACAATATTAGATGAGCACAAAGAAAATGGAAACGAGTTTTATTCTGGATGGAAAGCAGCCGGAGTTGGAGTAGTATCATTAATTATATTATTAATAGGAATTTTCGCATACGTATTTCTTTCGCCTGAAGGGGAAGAATTTGAAAAATACAATACTGAAATAGCCAAATTCACTAAAAATGAAACTGAATCTTTAGTTTTTTACGACCACATAAATACAGAAACAAATGATTTACTTATTCAAGAATTAGACAATGAAATAATTCCTAAATGGAATGAGAATATTAAAATTATTAACGAGTTAAATAGCATTGAAAATTTACCTTCAGAATTATTGGAACAAAATGTAGTATTGCTAAAGTATTCTGAGTTAAGATTGAAAGCGTTTAAGTTATTCAAAAAAGCTATTAATGATGATACAGAAAACTACGCACAAGAATTAGAGCAAGTACATAATGAAATTGACGAACAACTTAATAAACTGAATTAAAAGCCAACAAATAAGATTGCATATAATTTATTGCTAAATTATAATATCCCTAAAAATAAAAAAATGCTTGAGAAAGATTATTTAATGCGCCTTATTCAAACCCTGTTTGATGCGATCAATAAAATTGCAAACAGCATAGACAGAGACGATATAGAAGGCGCAAAAACACAGTTAAATGAGTCCTATAAATTATTAGGCCATGAAGAAGATTACTTCCATAACACAGATTATAAAGACCTAATTGAATTCTTTAAATTAAAAGAGGGTAACTATCTAAAAAGAGTAGAATTATTAGCTGAATTAATTTATTTAGATGCTACAATTGAAACTAACAAAACTCATAAAATTGAAAAATTTAAAAAGTCAAATAAGCTATTTCAGCATTATATTGATCATTCAGAGGAATACTCTTTTGAAATAAATAGTAAATTAATTTCAATTAAAAATGAACTTGAAAAGATTGAATAATTAAACGATTGAATTCGATTAAAAAAAAACTTACACCTTTTTAATTCCTGATTATAAATCACTTAAAAAAACTTATTGGATTCTAAATTAAGTTTTTTTTTATTAACTTTAATCTTCAATCACGCAGCAAACCTAATAACATGAAAAATTTAATTTGGATTATATTTATTTCTTTAAGCTTTTCAGCCTGTAAAACAACAAAAACGGACTACACCAAATTAGAACTCAACTCAATTGAATTGTATAATATTAATAATCTAAATATTTCAACGGAGTATGTTACCAAACACTGGAATAAAAGACTACAAGAAGACGGAGACATTAATGCTAAAATAGAACGTCTTGAAATTATAAATCTTGTTGATATTAAAACAAATAAAAAGACCCTCGTTTTGTTAGGTACAACGAATCAGAAATCTGTTAAAACAGCTACAAAATTAACAGCGTACAAAAACGGATTGAAATTAAGTAATATAACAGTAACCTGTACAAACTGTAATAGCGATTTAAATATACAATTAAACAACAAAAACTGGAGTTGTATTAGCGATGATACTAAAAATGACACCTGTACAAAAACAGTAACATTAGTAACAGAATAAAAACAACAATAAAATGAAAAAGACAACTAAAAGAAAAACATTGGTATTATTATCAATTGGTTTATTTGTAATCGCAGCTTCCCAAATATTTTCGCATTACATAGAATTAAATGACTTAATTAAAGGTTCATCCATCGGAGTTGGAATTGGATTATTACTTACAGCCATAGTTTTCGGGAAATTTAAAACTGTGCATCATTAGAATCAACCCAAATAAAAGAAGTAAGTTTTTATAACGCGTAGAATTAATAAATTCCACAAATTAATAGCGTAGTATTTTTCCCAAAAAGCACCATTATAAATACCTCATTTAAAGCATAGCAAGCGTCTCACCCACTCGCAAAATTCCTTTCGGATTTTCTATTCGCCTTTTTATTTACTAACTTTAATGCTTCATACAGGCATCCCTATACACAACGTCTGCTATTTTATTTAAACAATCCCATAAAAATTAATCTTATGAAAGGCAATTTATCTCAATTAAAAACGGAACTAGAACTTTACGCTAGTGCATCTAATATGACCGAATTACAGGTTGTTCAAAAACTGAACGACTATTATTTCAACAAAAAAGTAAACGAAAACTTAAAACTTTACAAAAAAGGAAAGAAAAAGGTTAGCGAAATCACTAAAGACTTAAAAATTTCACCGCGTCGTTTTTATGCTATTTTAGAGAAGAAGAAAGTACAACATACCAAATACAATAAGACAACTCCTGAGTTAGAAGAAAATGTCTAATTCTAAATCTTTCAGTTAGTCAACACTTATCTAGATTATTGAATCGTATTCAAATTTACCATTTCTGTAATAACAACTTATCTAATTGTTAGGAAGAAACAACCCAAACACGCCATAATTATAGAGCTTTACAAGTATTCTATTTGTAATTCACTAACTTTAGTGCATATACTAAACTCTAAAAAACTAAACAGAAAACTAGAAACACATTATGAAAATAAACAACAACAGAAAGATTGCTTCAGTGTCTACATCGTTACTACTCGGTGTTTGTTTAACACTAAGTAGTTGTAACAATAAGACCAAAGAAGCAGATACAACAACAGACAACACCATTACAGAAGAGGTTGAAAAAATAACTTATGCTAGTGATGTAATTCCATTTTTTGACGATTGGAAATTAATCTTAGGAGATGGTTCTAATGTTGGTATTGCAAATAACTTTGAGAACAAAGATTACTTTTATACTACAAACGATGCTAATGGTGATTGGGTTGTTTTTAAAGCACCTAATGGAGGAAACACACATGGAACATCCAATAACACAAGAACCGAATTAGCACAAATAAAAAAGTGGTATCCAAAAACTGCCGATGATAAATTAACGGCAACATTAAAAGTTATGAATGTCTCTGCAACCGGAGACGCAAGAGTTGCAGCATCTCACGCTGTAGTTGTTGGGCAAATTCATAGTGCAGATGCATTTGAAAACGAACCCCTTAAAATATTTTACAAGAAATATCCTGGACATACCAAAGGCTCTGTTTTTTGGCATTATGAAATAAACACAGAAGGTGATGATAATTCTAAACGATGGGATTATTCTTCTGCAGTTTGGGGAAATGACTTTTCTGTAGTTGGTACAGACGAAAGCACATATCCTGAAGAACCTAAAGATGGTATCGCTCTTGGCGAAGAATTTAGCTATACAGTAGAAGTTAAAGATGGTATTATGAACTTAACATTTACAAGTAAAGATCATGAGACCAAAACGTTTACTAAAAACTTACTTGAATCAGAATTCTCAACCAAGGCAGATACACCAGAACAGACACAAAAATTATTTTTTCCAATTGGTCAAGATGGCGTAGAACGTAAAACTGCTTACGCAGGAGAAGGGTGTTTCTTTAAGCTTGGTGCTTACAACCAAACCAATGGAAAATCTCCAGAAATAAATAAAAATTGGTGTTCTGGTGCAGAAACACATGGTGGAGATGTTCAAAAACAATACGCAGATGGTAATTATGCAGAAGTATGGTTTAAAACCGGAAGTATAGAGGTTAGTGACGCTGCTGTATCTAACGAAGGCTATTTCACTAAAAACGATTAAAGTTATCGTTTAGCTATTTCTAATAGTATTAAATATTAATATTCCTGAACCATTGCTCTGTGAGAATTTAAGCAATGGTTTAGGAATATTTATGTATATACAATTCTATCTTAAGACTTGTACTTCTTCTTTAACTGAATTAACATTTCTGAAGTCATTTTTTTAAGATCAAAATCATGAGACCAATTCCAATCTTTACGAGCCACACTATCATCAATAGATGATGGCCAACTATCTGCAATAGCTTGTCTAAAATCTGGATTATAGCTAATTGAAAATTCTGGAATTTCAGCTTTAATACTTTCAGCAATTTCTTTTGGAGTAAAACTTATGGCCGATAAATTGTAAGACGATCTTATACTTAAATTCTCTGAAGGTGCAGCCATAATTTCCGTCGTGGCTTTTATAGCATCGTCCATAAACATCATTGGTAAGTTGGTGTTTTCAGATAAAAAACTCTCGTACTTTCCTTCTTTTATAGCTTCGTGATAAATTTCTACAGCATAATCTGTTGTACCACCTCCTGGCATTGCTTTATGACTGATAATACCTGGATAACGAATACTCCTTACATCTACTCCATATTTTTCATGATAATATTGGCACCAACGCTCTCCTACTTGTTTGGTAATACCGTAAACAGTAGTAGGCTCGCAAATGGTATGTTGTGGTGTGTTCTCACGAGGAGTTGTAGGTCCAAAAACAGCAATACTACTTGGCCAAAATACTTTTTTTATTTGTCCTGCTTTAGCGAGGTTAAGCACATGAAAAAGTGAATTCATATTTAAGTCCCAAGCTTCCATTGGATACTTTTCTCCTGTAGCACTTAATAACGCAGCCATAAGGTAAACCGTATCAATTTTACGACTAATGCAACAATCTTTAATCGCATTAAAGTTTTTGGCATCTAAAATCACAAAAGGACCAGAATTTACTAAGTCTAAATTTCTAGTATTAATATCACTTGCAATGACATTATCTACACCATGAATTTCTCGTAATTTAGTGGTAAGTTCTGTTCCTATTTGGCCACAGGCACCAATGATTAATATTCTTGAAGACATATCCGTTTATTAAATTTTTGACAAAAATAACAAGAATAAGCACTCCTAAATATTAAATTTTTCAAAAATTAGACGTTTTAATTATGAATTTTTCAACTTAGTTTTAAAACTCGTATACTAAATATAGCAAAAGGATAGTTTAAGTATCTTTACAATTCAAACTAAGAGATACCTATGAAAATTACATCTGTCATTTTAGGCTTGTGCTGCGTTACTGTAATGAGCTGTGGTGATGACAAAAGCACTACTATAGAAACTGAAACTGTAGCAACCACAGATCAAAATGCACGCATTACAGCCAAAACTATTGAAAGCCTAAATTATAACGATTATGTGCTTAGTAGTGAAGCTGAGAAAGCTATTATAAGCTGGGATAAATATAGAGAGCTAGAAAGTCAGATTCGGTTTTTAAAAAAAGCAGATTTTTCGTTTTTTAATGGAGACAAAGAACTTTTAACCACGTTTATTCGTGAGTTTAAAACGCAGATACCTGAGGAGTTTAAAACAAATCCTATTATATCTCGAAATGCAATTATTGAAACCGCACTTCTAAAACTTAATGAGAATTTAACCATAGATAATATTGAGAGGAAAGATAAGCTCTTAGGAATTAAAGCGCTTTTTGTGGCTTTTTCAAATCTAAATTATCAGATTAATAAAAAGTTAGAAAAAGATACTTACAATAAAATTCAACCTGAATAAATACTATTAAATTAAAAATGCCAGTTTAATCACATCCGAAACACATTAGAATTTAATCTATTGCTAATTTCGACTGTACTCAAACTGGCATTGTTTTAGAGCAACTTAAAAAAGGATTAACCTTTTTTCTCTGCTGCTGCTTGTTGTGCACGTTGTGCTTTTTGTGCTTCTAAAGCTTCTCTACTAATCTTAGCTAAATTAAAATTAGGATCTATAGCCAAAGCATCGTTCAATAATTTTAATGCTAAATCCATATTTGCCGCATTATCCTCTGTAAACGATAACAATCCGTTTAAGTAAAGTAAAGCTGCTTTCATAGACGTTTCGTAAGGTTGTTGCTTTTCGTAAAACGCACGCTTCATATCATCTTTTACATTAGCCAATGCGTAATCTATATTTACTCTTGCACCTGCTAAGTCGTTAGTCTGAATTTTCATATCAGCCATTTCGTAAGCTAAGAAAACATTAGGATCACGTTTGTAAAGTACTTCAAAATGCTCTAAAGCCATTTTTGGCTGATTAAGATTCTTTAATGCTAAAGCTTTTACTTCTACATTCATATTAGAATCCGTAGCATTTTTTTCTACACCTATAGTATTTAATGCTTGCATATGTTTCCCTTCAGAAAGGTAGATGTAAGCCAACGTATCTCTACGCGCTACAGAAGGCTCTAAAACTTCGAGATGCGTCATAGCATTAATAATACCTTGTACGTCACCTTGCTTTTTCATTTGCTTGTAAAACGCTTCGTAATGGGTCTTTAAATCTGTATTTGTTTGTGCAAACGTACTTACTGAAAATAGCATGACAATTGCAATGGTAATAGTTTTCATTTTCTAATGAGTTTAGTGATTGTTGTTTAAACTTTAATCCGCTAAAACTATAAAAATTATTAAGAAAAAATCCTAAAAATGTGATAATTTATAAGATGATTTTAAAGTTTTACGGTTCTATTTGAAAGGAGTAATTCAAAAGTTGTACCAATATTTTACTTTCTATTAATTTCCCTTTGCTTTCTTCTGAAGTTTTATACATTGGAAGTGCTAAACCTGCAGCTTTACAATACTCAGAATAATATGTTTTTTTATTTGGATGCTTTGGGTATGCAGCATTAAGCGTTACAGACCACAACTGTTTTTTCAGAATGCTTAAAATAATAGAAACACAATCTGTTTTATGAATTAAATTTAATGGAGCTTCAGGATTTGATAGGTTGTTTCTTCCTGCTAACATTCTTGCAGGATGACGTTCTTTATTAAACAAACCTCCAAAACGTAAAATAGTAGTTTCAAAATTTGGGTTTTCTTGAAGCATTACTTCTATTTCTATAAGTTGTTTTGCCACTTTAGATGTGGCATTTGGAGCAGTTTCTGCTGTAATTATCGGGAAATTCTCTTCGTTTTCAAAAACCGAAGTAGAACTTATATAAAGAACATTTTTTATAGACTCAGCTTCTATAGCATGCATTAGATGTCTTATTTCTGAAACGTGGTTTTTATCTGGATTTTTTCTTAATCCTGGTGGAATATTAATAATAACAGTTTCACTTCCGCTTAAAAAGCGTGAATAATCTCCTGAAATACCAAGAGGATCTAAACGTACTAAAAAGGGTTCTATAGACTGTTTTTTTAATGCTTGTAACTTATCGCTAGACGTTGTAGATCCTTTAACAACAAACCCTTCTTCAATGAGTTGTTTTGCTAAACCTAATCCCAACCAACCACAACCAATAACGCTAATTTGTGTTTTCAAAACTTACAGGTTTATATTTAGGTTAAAAATACGAAATAACTACCCTTCTGTTCCCTTATTTTTTTAACTCACTAATTTTCAGTAACTTTAAGATTAACACTAATATAAAAAACACAACAACATGGGAATTAAAAGTTTTCAAGGAGCTCGTAAGCAACAAAATGCTACAGAATCAACTCAGCTTAAAGTTAGAGATTATATGAGTACTAACCTCATAACGTTTAAACCTCATCAATCCGTTCAAGAGGTTGTGGAGGCTTTAATAAAAAATAAGATTTCTGGAGGACCAGTTGTTAATGACAACCAAGAATTAGTTGGTATTATCTCTGAAGGAGATTGCCTTAAACAATTAAGCGAAAGCAGATATTACAACATGCCTTTAGAACACGATAATGTTGAAAAACGAATGGCCACAAATGTAGAAACCATTGATGGTAATATGGATGTATTTGATGCTGCAAATAAGTTTTTACAATCTAAAAGACGTCGTTTCCCTATTGTTGAAAACGGAAAACTTATTGGACAAATTAGCCAGAAAGATATCTTAATTGCAGCCCTTTCCCTTAAAGGTGAAAACTGGAATAGCACAACAAAAGGTGGTTCTTAATCGTCACGTTTTACCAACGCATAATATTCACCTTCTAACGGCAAATAGCCTTGATTATATACAAAGTAGTAAATGGTGCCTGCTTTTGTAGTATAGATACTTGTAAAGTAATTAAAATCGAAGCCCTTTTCTATGAGTTTTGCTCTAGAGCATTTCATCTTTTTATTAGGATTAAGCGCTTCTAATATTCTGTAGTTTTTCCGTAAACGATTATTGGTGTTTCTTATAAAGTTTCTAGAATCTTTATTAAGTCTGTTATTTTGCGCGTTTCTACAGCCATCGCTACAGTATTTTTTATCAATTCTACCAACGATAACATCACCACATTCTGGACATTTTTTGCGCATAGTCTAGTTTTTACATTTACAAGATACTAATTAAAAATCTTATAAACCACTAGCAATGATCACAGTATTGGTATTATTCACTTTATCGTAAACATCTACTTTAAATACTTTTGTTTTTAAATACTGAACTAAGGTTTCTATTTTAGTTGCATTAGACGATTTTACAGAAGCATTAAACAGAATAGATCCTTTGGAAGATTTTGAACTTAATACATGATCCCAAAATGTTGTGCTTAAAAATTTATCTGGCACATCGAGATCAATGTAAAGATCTATAATTATTAAATCGAATGGCTTGGTGTTTGTTTTTACAAAATTGAATGCATCAGTACAATGAATTTTTTGGTGTTTGTTTTCTGTGATTCCAAATTCTGTTTTAGCGATCTCTACAATAACAGGATCTAGCTCTACAGCTTCAATGTCTTTGGTATATTTAAAATCGGTTCTGAGCGTTTCTATAACGCTTCCTCCTCCCATACCTAATACTAAAATTGAATTAACCTTTTTAAATTGAATCTTCTCTAGTCCAAATTTTAAAATCCGTTGTAACGATCCATAACTGTAATTTGCATTTTCTGAATTGAGATGTTTTTTACCGTTGTACCAAGTGATTTCTAATTCGCCACTAAATTTAGAAGTAATCGTTTTGGTAACAGGATAGATGTAACTGAGTAGTCGTTTCATAGTAAATTTAAAGGTAGTTTAAATGCGTTTGCGCACTACCTTTTAGTCATTTATTTTAATATCTGACTTCAATTTTAAGAGTTCTGCTATAAAAGATTCATTTGTAATTGGACTGATATAAATTTCGTTGTACTTATCGTATTTAATAATTAATCCTTTTCTAGAAGTTGCAGGTTTTAAGCCCACCCAAAGTGTTTTTCCTTTAATGATTTCTGTTATTCTATTGATCTTAATTTTCCCTTTAATTGGTCCACATCTATAAATTAACTCGTTTTTAGAGAGTTGATAATTGGTGCCAAAAAACATCCAAAATAAAAGTACCACAACCCCTAAAATTGGTATTAGTGTCCAATATTCATCCTTTTCTAATTCCCCTGTTATAAATCCATAAATAGTGATTCCTATTAAGAATGCATTTAGCCCAAGAATGGTTATTGTAAATAAGTTATCTTTTTTGCTTCTAAATATCATTATAAAACTAAAGATTAGTTGGTATTTATTTTGATGGTTGTTTTAATAATAAAGCTGAATCACAATTCCAACGACTGAAATAATTAAACATAAAGGCGAAAAAAATTTGGCATCCAATTTACTAAACTTAGTGGCATGTATCCGTTTAAAAAAACCAATATATTTAAAGTCACCTATAGCTCGTAATAAAAAAATGGCTGGAATTATCCAACTTCCAAAAATGGATATCCAATTTGGTAGCTGGTACTTAATAAATCCTGACTTATAAATATAAAAACATGCAAACACAGTTAAGCCTATACCAACAATTGCAGAATCTATTTTACTAGGATTTAAAACGCGTTTACCATTTGCGTTAGTTGGCAACGAAGCATCAAAGCCAAACGTGCCACCCAAAACCCAATTAAAATGAATGATTGCAAGCACTATAAAGATTAAGCTTAATAAAATGGATAAAATCATGATTGTTTCTGAAGCTCTAATTTAATCATAAAACACAAAAAAGCCACTACTTTCGTAATGGCTTTGTATGCTCCTCTTCTAAGACTCGAACTTAGGACCCTCTGATTAACAGTCAGATGCTCTAACCAACTGAGCTAAAGAGGAAGGTTATTTTTCGCGTTAGCGAGCGCAAATATATACACTATTTTCATTTCTACAAAAAGAAATATGATTTTTTTTGAAAAAAATTTAAATTATCAATTTGTGATGGCCTTGAATATGTCATTACCATTAGCAAATAAGACTAATGCAATTAAAATAAAGAACCCTATAACTTGGGCACGCTCTAAAAACTTTTCGCTTGGCTTACGTCCAGAAATCATTTCATATAGTAAAAACACAACGTGTCCACCATCTAAAGCAGGTATTGGCAGTAAATTAAGGATAGCTAACATTATAGAAAGAAATGCTGTTAAACCCCAAAAATAAGACCAACTCCATGCACTAGGAAACTGATCGAAAATAGCTTTAAAACCACCTAAACCTTTATAAGCACCTGTACTTGGATTAAATATTGCTTTTAACTGATCGAAATAATTATAAATTGTTTTTGTAAATTTTTGTCCACCTGCAGCAAAGCTTTCACCAAAAGTGTATTCTTTTCTAAAGATATCGTAGTATCCTAATTCTTCAAACCTTGGTGGATTGTTATAAGGTCGTATTCCAAATTTACCTTCGTTATCGATCTCTAATTCTTTCTTAACAATAGAATTATCTTCTTTTAGAATCTCAACAGCGACTGTACTTCCTTTTAAACCTTCAGTAACCTCATCTAACTGATCAAAATATTTAAGCTCTCTACCATTAATGCTTTTAATAACATCTCCAACTTTTAAATCTTTTTTTGCATTTAAAGATGAATCTGCAACTTCTCCAACCATAAAAGGAATACGGTATTCAAAATTAAGTTTGCTTTTACTCGACGAAAATTGTCCTAAGAAATCTTCAGGTAAATCGATAATTTTTTCTTCTCCTCCTCTATTAATTGTAATTGTTTTTGCACTTATAAGATTAAAACCAATATCAGAATCATTAATAATAGGTGTATCATTTATAGCTAATACTTTATCACCTGTTTTAAAACCAAAATCTAACAATGCAGGATTATCAATCCAATATCCATCTTTTAAACTGGCAACTTTAACATCTGAATCTCCGTAAGTAAAAGAAACAGCGACATAGATAACATATGCCAAAATAAAGTTAACCGTTACACCACCTAGCATAATAATTAAACGTTGCCAAGTTGGTTTAGAACGGAATTCCCACGGTTGTGGTGGCAAAGCCATTTGTTCTTTATCCATACTCTCATCAATCATGCCGGCAATTTTTACATAACCTCCAAGTGGCAACCAACCGATTCCGTATTCTGTGTCTCCAATTTTCTTTTTAAAGAGTGAAAACTTTACATCAAAAAAGAGGTAAAATTTTTCAACTTTAGTTTTAAAAAGTTTTGCTGGTATAAAGTGTCCAAGCTCGTGTAATACAATAAGCAAGGATAAACTGAGTAAAAATTGAGATATTTTTATAACAAATTCCATGTAATCATTTTCAAATTTCGATTTGCAAAAGTAATGTTTTTATATCAAAGCTATTAGCAATGCTTTTCACTATTACTTTCCCTAATTTTTAATTATTCGTTTATTAATTACGGCATCTTCTGTTTGAAATTGCACAAAAAGTAAACCCGAAGCCAAGCGGCTTAAATTAAGTTTTGATGTCCAACTATTTTGCAACAATAATTGTCCTAAACTATTATAGACCTTAATGCTTTTTACATCTAAACCTTCTGGTTTTGTAATATTAATTATTGAAGTTGTTGGATTAGGATACAACACAATAGTTGTCTCTAGAGTAAAATCATCTATACCTAAAGTTGCTGTATTATTTTTTGAAATCAAATGATAATCGGGATCAACTAATACACTCTGAACTGTAAAATTCACCGTTTCTAAAAATTGTTCATTATTTATTGTATGATCTAGAACAACATCTAAACTTTCACCTAATGTACCAATTACACGAATAGGAACACCTGCTTCAAAAAAGTCTACGGAAGTATCACTTTGTGTTTGAGATACCATTAATTGTAATTGGTTTCCGTTTTGATTCCAATCGATGTTATAACTAGGATAGCCTTCATTATAAATCCAATCGTTAAAAAACTCATCTAAATCTTCACCTGTAGTTAATTCCATCGTATCTATAAAATCTTGCGTTTTTGCAAAATCGAAAGCTAAACTTGGTGTGGCTAAGTAGTCTTGTAAGCCTTGAAAAAAATCAGTGTCTCCTACCTTTTTTCTAAGCATATGTAAAACCATACTTCCTTTATTATAAGATAAACGACTGCTAAAAATTCTATTAACACTTGTGGTGTCTTGGTCTGTAAGATAGACTGCACCATTGGGTTGAGATACAACATTGGTAACTGTTTGTTGCCTCCAAGTTTTAAACTCTGTTTCAGTATCTAGGTTTTCTATAACTAACGCTGCTAAATAGGTTGCAAAACTCTCGTTTAACCAAATATCTTTCCAGCTACCACAGGTAATTTTATTACCAAACCACTGATGAGCAAGCTCATGAGCAATAAGGCTTCTACTAAAAGAGCCCATAAAAGATACTGTTGTATGCTCCATACCTCCTCCCCATCCAAACTGTGCATGGCCATATTTTTCGTCTGCAAAAGGATATTCTTCAAAAAGATCCGTAAAAATATTCATGATATCTACAGTAACACCTGTGCTTGCTTGCGCACTTATTAAACTTTCGGGATAAACATAGTTTACAATATCAAAAGGATTTCCATTATTTGGAACTTCGTGAGAATACACTTCATAATTGGTTACCGCAAACGCAATTAAATAAGCAGGAATAGGATGTGTGTGCTTAAAATGCGTCACCTTATCTGTACCAATAATAGTCTGACTTTGCTCTAAACCGTTAGAAACCGCAACATAATTTTCGTTTGAAGGGTTTAATATTGGAGTTGTAAGATAGACATCTATAGCATCTATCTTATCTATTAAATCTTGTTTACAAGGCCACCAACCTTTGGCTCCGTAAGGCTCAGAAAGTGTCCAGATTACAGGATCTCCATTGTGAGTGGTTTGCTCAAAAGAATCAAACCCTGAACTTATAGGATTCCCAGAATAACTAATTGTTAATGAGTCTAAAACACCTTGATTTTGTGTTACTGGTAACGTAATTACTAATTCGTCATCTGAGTTTTGACTATAACTTAACGTATTTCCGCGTTGCAAAACTTGAGAAACCGTCATATTATCAGCCAAATCAAAAGTAATCTCTGTCATGGCTTCTTTAGCTTCAAAATACGTTGTAACATCTCCAGAGATTGCAGAAACAGATGGATCTACATTAAGCTCTAATCGATGATATTTTACATCGTAATTCCCTGTATTATCATTTTGAGGACTCATCATTTGGCGCATTGCCGATTTGGCTTCTGCCTCACGAATTCCATTCAATGTTTCATAAAAATCTTGCGCACCTATTTGTAGTGTGAATGCTACTAATAAGCATCCCAAAATTTGTTTCATAGCGGTTCTTTTAATTGTTAAAAATAAAGCTTTTATTGAGATTCAGTCGTATTTTTGTATTTCAACTTTCTTTTACACAGTTATAATGTCGTTTCTTTCTTTTTTTAAAGGCTATAAAAATTTCGGAATATTCTTTTCTGTACTTTCTATTATAATCATTGCTATTATATACAATGTACTAAACGTTAAGCAGCCCCTTCCTATATATCAACCAGGTATGGTAAGTGAAGAATTGGTCGATAGTACTATTCAACATCAACTAAAATATCATAAAATTGCCAATTTTAGTTTAACCAATCAGAATGGCGAAACCATAACTCAAGACAACTATAAAGACAAAATTTATGTTGCAGATTTTTTCTTTACCACTTGCCAAACCATTTGTCCAATAATGACAGGTCACATGGTATTAATACAAGAGCAAATTATTAACGACGATGATGTTATGTTGCTTTCGCATTCAGTCACTCCAAAAATTGATAGCGTAGCTCAACTTAAAAAATATGCTATTGAAAAAGGGGTTATTGATAAAAAATGGAACTTAGTTACAGGCGATAAAAAACAAATCTATGAACTCGCTAGAAAAAGCTATCTCGCTGTAAAAACAGATGGTAATGGTGATGAGTATGATATGATCCATACCGAAAACTTTATGCTCGTTGACAAAAAACGCCAAATTAGAGGCTTTTACGATGGTACAAAACCAGAGGATATTGAACGCCTTATGGATGATATTGCAACTTTAAAATCTTTTGAAGGATCATAAATAATTCATAAAGCTCTTAAATATTCTTAGTCTAGTTTTTTACACTAACAAAATTCTCTTACTTTTGCTTCTTTAAAACAATTCTAAATAAGCAAAAATTTGACTTTAGCAGATTTAAAACGTGGACAACAAGGCATTATCATAGATGTGTCTTCAATTCATATTCCATTAAAATTGCTCGAAATGGGTTGTTTACCTGGTAATTCCGTAGAACTAGTACAAGTCGCTCCTTTTGCAGACCCAATGTATCTTAATATTAATGGTTCTCATTTAGCCATTAGAAAAGAAACTGCTATTCACATTTTAATTGAAACTTCAAATGAGTAAGCAGATCAATGTTGCTTTAATAGGAAATCCAAACACCGGAAAAACCTCTGTTTTTAACGCCCTTACTGGTTTAAATCAGAAAGTTGGTAATTATCCTGGGATTACTGTCGAAAAAAAAGAAGGTATTTGTAAACTTCCACGCGGTGTTAAAGCCCATATTATAGATTTACCTGGAACGTACAGTTTAAATGCATCGTCTTTAGATGAAAATGTTGTTATTGAATTACTCCTTAATAAAAACGATAAAGATTATCCAGATGTTGCTGTAGTTGTTAGTGATGTCGAAAACCTAAAACGAAACCTCTTACTATTCACACAAATTAAAGATCTACAGATCCCAACAATTTTAGTGATTAATATGTCTGATAGAATGGCATATAAAGGTATTTCGCTTGATATTGATTACCTAGAGGAACAATTAGAAACTAAAATAGCCTTAATAAGCACGCGGAAAAACATAGGAATAGATGAACTCAGAGAATTAATAACACACTTTAAAGAGCTCTCAACAAAACCATGTCTGCATGCATCTTCAATAGACGAAGCTTATTTTGATAATTTAAGAAAAGCATTCCCAAATCAGTTATTATATAAACTTTGGTTGGTAATTACGCAAGATGTAAATTTCGGAAAAACTGACAGAGCAACCTTTGATAAAGTTGAAGATTTTAAAACAAAAACTAAAGCAGATTTAAAACGGCTTCAGCAAAAAGAAACCATTAAGCGTTATCAATTTATAAACGCAACGCTTAAAAAAGGGCAAACTATTGACCTTAATTCCGCAAAAGATTTACGCATAAGATTAGATAGAGTTTTAACCCATAAAGTTTGGGGCTATTTAATTTTTGCTGCTATTTTATTAACCATTTTTCAAGCCATTTACGATTGGTCTAGTATTCCAATGGATTTTATAGATAGCTCTTTTGCATCCTTAAGTGAGTGGACAAAAAACACGTTGCCAGAAGGTGCATTCACGAACCTTTTAGCCGAAGGTATTATTTCAGGACTTGGTGGTATTATTATTTTTATTCCGCAAATTGCCTTCTTATTTCTGTTTATTTCTATTCTAGAAGAAAGCGGTTATATGAGTCGTGTGGTATTTTTAATGGATCGGATTATGCGACGTTTTGGTTTGAGCGGAAAAAGTGTTGTTCCATTAATTTCGGGTACAGCTTGCGCCATTCCAGCAATTATGGCAACACGTAATATTGAAAGTTGGAAAGAGCGACTAATTACCATTTTAGTAACACCTTTTACAACTTGTTCTGCAAGATTACCTGTATACCTTATTATTATCTCATTAGTAATTCCTGAAGGTCGAATTTTAGGATTAAGCTATCAAGCCTTAACCTTAATGCTATTATATCTTATTGGTTTTGGAGCTGCAGTTGGTTCTGCCTGGATTCTAAATAAAATATTAAAGATTAAAAGCAAGAGTTTCTTTGTCGTAGAAATGCCGAATTATAAATTACCAATGTTTAAAAATGTTGCTTTAACTGTTTTAGAAAAAACAAAAGCCTTTGTGTTTGGTGCTGGTAAAATTATTTTAGCAATTTCAATTGTTCTTTGGTTTTTAGCCTCTTATGGACCTGGTGAGAATTTTAACAATGCTGAAAACATTGTAACCGAACAATATGCTTCTGAAAACTTAACAAAAGACGAATTACATAAAAAAATAGAGTCTCATAAATTAGAACATTCCTTTATTGGTATCGCTGGTCATGCTATTGAACCAGCCATTAGACCATTAGGTTACGATTGGAAAATTGGTATTGCTATTGTAAGTTCTTTCGCTGCTCGTGAAGTTTTTGTTGGAACACTAGCTACAATTTATAGTGTTGGTAGTGACGAAGAAGAAACCATTAAAAACAGAATGGCAGGTGAAGTAAACCCAATACTTGGTGGACCTTTATTTAACTTTGCTTCTGGTATTTCATTACTGTTGTTTTATGCTTTTGCTATGCAATGTATGAGTACTCTAGCTATTGTTAAACGTGAAACAAACTCTTGGAAATGGCCCATGTACCAACTCGTTATTATGAGTGCTTTTGCGTATATTGTAGCATTAATCGCTTTTCAAGTCCTAAAATAAAATGAATACATTAATACAAAACATATTAGTTTTTTCTGCTCTAGGCCTAGCTTTATTATTTTTAATAAGGAAATATATTTGGTCACCAAAGAAAAAGCCTGCTAAAAACTGTGGAGGTGATGACGGTTGTGGATGCCACTAAAAACCCTTTTCTTAAGTTAAGCAGAAACGTAAAAGGAAGCTAATTAATTATAATCACGGATTTGTCTCTACTATTAATTTTAGTCGCCTATTTTTTCGATTATAAATCAAACCAAACAACTTTTGCAAAAGATCTTATCAATGGCATTCTTATATGCGTTGGTCTTTGCATTTCTGCAGTAATATTTGTAGCCTTATTTAACCTAAACCTTATTCATGGTGTGTTCTATATAGGCATAGAACTGATGCTCTTATTTATCGTAAAAGCATTTATTCAAAATAAATAAGTCCCAATTATATAAGTGCGCTCTTCTTATTTTTCAATAAAACCTTCAGGAATTGCAAATGTGTTGGATTCTGGAGTTACAAACTTCACATTACTTATTGCAGTATTTCCAATAACCTTACCTAAACCACCATCTTTAGACCATTCATAAAACTCCCAATTATGTGCTATTGGCACACCATCTATCATTTTATAGTCTGAATATCCAATAGCATGAGGATCTGATTCTGCTGCTTCTGTAGATTTATTAACCGTAACAATATAAGCTACATAATCAATGATATTTGTTTTTGGCTCACTGTAAACAATGTACCAATCGTCTGGAGCGTCTCCAGTATTAGCCTCAAACGTTAAACGTTGTGAGTCGTATGTTTTATTATTAAGTTGTTGTGCTTCAACATCTGCCCAAATAGTACCAGGATCATTTAATTTAGTTGGAAACAATAGGAAATACATCCAAGTATAAGCATCAAAACGTGCGGCTTTATCGTTTTTTAAATCTGGAGAATGAAATACTTTATCTCCATCAAAATAAAGGAAAGTACCATCGTTAATTTCAATTTTTCCTTTTGTTGAATTTGTGAGGTACGTCATTTTACCATTAAGGCGTTCATTACCTCCAAAATTAATAACCATATCTAACTCAATAGCCTTATGAGATAAAAACAAATCTTTACTATGCGCCTTTTCTAAAGCTTCTGTTGGTGCTAAAACTTTAGCCTCCATTGTAGGTTCTGAAGTTTCTACTTCTACATTTTCTTTCTTTTCACTTTTACAACTTGTAGTTAATACTAAAAGTAATAAACAAACAACACTAGACTTAAACATATGAGACATAGAATAAAAATTTAAAAATAATAATTTCACCAAACTTAAAGAGTAAGACGAACACTAACTATTAGAGCTAGCTATTTTAAGATAATTTTAGCGTTTAATAGACAATAAAACTAAAATAAGGCTATACCTTCTTAAGATAAATATTTTTTGCGACATTCTGAGAAACTACAATTTCAGTGTTTTCGAAAGCAATCTTTACAGAATTATCATATGGCTCTTTGTGTTTTATGGTAATTATAGTTCCTAGAGCAATACTATTACTGTCTAAATATTTTAAAAACTTAGACGAGGTATCATCTACTCCAACACATTTATAAGTAGATCCTGCTTCAGCTTTTGCTAGCATAATTTTTTCGATATGCTTAAAATTACCTTCCTTATCAGGAATTGGATCTCCATGAGGATCGTGAGACGGAAATTCTAATAACGCATCTAATTCGTCAATAAGCTTATCCGATTTAATATGTTCTAAATGCTCTGCAACTTCATGAACCTCATCCCAAGAAAAATTCAACTTTTCAACTAAAAACACTTCCCAAAGCCTATGTTTCCTAATAATATTTACAGCAACTCGCTTGCCATCATCCGTTAGTGTTGCACCTTGATACTTTTTATAATCAACATAACTCTTTTCAGATAATTTTTTAATCATGTCTGTAACAGAAGATGCTTTTGTTTGCATCACTGCAGCAATAGCATTTGTATTCACTGTTTTTTCGCCGTTGCTTGCTAAGTGATAAATAGCTTTAATATAATTTTCTTCTGTTAGTGTGATCATACTTATATCGTGTTCTGCAAATATAGAAAAGATATATTTCTTAAAATATTTTTAGACTAATCTAAAATTATTTTTATATTTGATTAAAAATTAATAAAGATGAGACTAACAATACTATTTACGCTTACCTTTTTCACGGCTTTAAATGCACAAAACACACATGAAATTAAGGGTAAAGTAATGGCTGAAGGTGAAGCGTTGCCTTATACAAATATTTATGTCGAGACCACAACCAAAGGGTCTACAACAGATGAGTATGGTTTTTATAGCATTAAAAGTTTAAAACCAGGTACCTATTCTATCGCAGCATCTTTTGCTGGTTATACTACACAAAAAAAGAAAGTTGAAATTACAAATGCTGATGTTACCTTAAATTTTAATTTAACCTATAATGAAAGCCTAGACGAAGTAATAATTACTGGAACGCTAAAACCCGTCTCTCGACTAGAAAGTCCTGTACCTGTTGAAGTATACACACCCACATTTCTAAAGAAAAACCCAACTCCAAATATTTTTGAAGCACTTCAGAATGTCAATGGAGTAAGACCACAACTAAATTGTAGTGTTTGTAATACAGGAGATATACATATTAACGGACTCGAAGGACCTTATACTTTGGTTTTAATCGATGGTATGCCAATTGTTAGTGGCCTATCTACTGTTTATGGACTTTCTGGCATTCCTAATTCGCTTATTGAACAAATTGAAGTTGTAAAAGGACCTGCATCATCATTATACGGAAGTGAAGCTGTTGGTGGACTTATAAATGTTATTACAAAATTACCAGAAAATTCACCTCGTTTTTTTGCTGATGCCTTTGTAACAGGTTGGGGCGAAATGAATTTAGATTTAGGTTTTAAGGCAAAAGTTGGAGATAAAGCCAATGTACTCTTCGGTACTAATTATTTTAAATATGATAATCCAATAGATAACAATAATGATAATTTTACAGATGTAACGCTTCAAGACCGGATTTCAATATTTCAAAAATGGGACTTTAAGCGGACTAACGATCGTAAGTTGTCTCTAGCCGGTCGTTATTTTTATGAAGATCGTTGGGGAGGAGAAATGCAATGGAATTCTGACTACAGAGGAGGTGATGAAATTTATGGAGAAAGCATTTACACTTCACGTTTCGAAATCTTAGGAGACTACCAATTACCAATGACTGAAAAAGTCAATCTTCAGTTTTCTTATTCTGATCACGATCAAAACTCAGTGTATGGAAACACACCGTATTTAGCACAACAACGCATTGGATTTGGACAATTAATTTGGGACAAGACCATTAATAAACACGATTTATTATTCGGAACAGCACTACGCTACAATTATTACAACGATAATACTACAGCAACCATAACTGCAGACGAAGTCACAATACCTTCACTTTTTATACAAGATGAAATCGACTTTACTAAAAAACAAAGTTTACTTTTAGGTTTACGTTACGATTATGATAGCAGACACGGAAGCATTTTGACACCACGATTAGCCTACAGATACAAACCAACGGACACTGATATTATTAGATTAAATGCTGGTACAGGGTTTAGAGTCGTCAACTTATTTACCGAAGAACATGCTGCACTTACAGGAGCACGAGATGTTATAATTCAATCCGAGTTACAACCCGAAGAATCTTACAACGTTAATTTAAACTACCTCAAAAAACTCTACCTCAACAATGGCATGTATTTCACCTTTGATACCTCAGTCTGGTACACCTACTTTACCAATGCCATTATACCAGATTACGATACCAACCCTAATCAAATTATCTACGACAATCTTGATGGCTACTCAGAATCTAAAGGTTTAAGTTTTAATATAGATGCGGTTTTTGGAAGTGGTATTAGCGCTTCAGTTGGAGCTACTTTTCAAGATGTTGCACAAACTGAAAATGGTGAACGCACCAAACAAATATTAACAGAGGAATACTCTGGTGTTTGGTCATTATCTTATAAAAATTACGCCACTAACCTTACTTTCGATTATACAGGTAATCTTTATGGACCAATGCGCTTGCCTTTGCTTGGAGACTTAGATCCAAGAAACGAATATTCACCAACCTGGAGTGTTCAAAATATACAAGCGACCTATGATGGCTTCGATAACTTAGAGATTTATGGTGGTGTAAAAAACTTACTCAATTGGACACCGAACAAAGGAAATCCTTTTATAATCGCGAGAGCAGATGATCCCTTTGATGAAAACGTACAGTTTGATGGAAATGGAGATGTCGTAGCTACAGCAGATAACCCTTACGCCTTAACTTTTGATCCCGCTTATGTATATGGTCCAAATCAAGGTATACGATTATTCATTGGGTTACGATATAATTTGAAGTAAATCAGTCTTTTTTAGTACCTTCGTAATAAATATTTAGATATATGAAAAAAATAACTTTATTCTTAGCTATCACTCTCATTTTTACGGCTTGTAAGGATGCTGCTAAAGATAATGGGAAGCTAAATGTAGTTACCACGACTTCTATGATAACTGATTTGGTTAAAAACATAGGAGGAGACGCCATAAATGTTCAAGGCTTAATGGGGAGTGGTGTAGATCCGCATTTATATAAAGCTAGTGAAGGTGATGTTACTAAGTTAGTGGATGCAGATATTATATTTTTTAATGGATTACATTTAGAAGGAAAATTAGTTGACGTTTTTGAAAAAATGTCAAGTCAAACTAAAACACCAATTTCACTAGCTGAATCTTTAGATAAAAGTAAGCTTATTGGTTCAGAATATTTTGCTTCAAACTACGATCCTCATGTATGGTTTGATATTGATTTCTTTAAAGAATTTGCAAAAAAAGTAACTAATGTCCTAGCTGAAAAAGATCCTAAAAACGCTGAAATTTTTAGAGAAAACGAAAAGCATTATTTAACAGATTTAGACAAATTAAAAAATGATATACAAGGAGTAATTAATCAACTTCCTGCTGAAAAAAGAATATTAGTTACAGCTCATGATGCTTTTAATTATTTTGGACAAGCTTACGGTTTTAAAGTTGTAGGATTACAAGGAATATCTACAGCAACTGAAGCTGGTGTACAAGATGTACAAAAATTAGCTTCGTTCATTATTCAATATAAAATTAAAGCTATTTTTATTGAAAGTTCTGTACCTAAAAGAACTATTGAAGCGCTACAGGAAGCTGTAAAATCTAAAGGTCATGACGTCATTATTGGAGGTACATTATACTCAGATGCTCTTGGAAATCCAGATTCACTAGAAGGTACTTATGTTGGCATGTATCGTTATAATATTAAAACAATTGTAGGCGCCTTAAACTAAGTTTGTACTAATAAAAAGGAAGCTTAAATTAAAACAGTAATAATGTGAATAATCATTCCGTTGACAAAGAGACACCTGCTTCTACAGGAAAGATTGCAGTAAAAGTAGATGATTTAACTGTCGCCTATAACTACAAACCTGTACTTTGGGATATCGATTTAGAAATCCCAGAAGGAGTTCTAATGGCTATCGTTGGTCCTAATGGCGCCGGAAAATCTACGCTTATAAAATCAATTCTGGGTATTTTAAAACCTATTGCTGGTAGTGTAAGTATTTACGGAAAGCCTTACGAAAAACAAAGACAACTCGTTGCTTATGTACCTCAAAAAGGAAGTGTAGATTGGGATTTCCCAACCACAGCATTAGATGTGGTAATGATGGGAACTTACGGAAGCTTAGGTTGGATAAAACGCCCAGGACAAAAAGAAAAAAAAGCATCACTAGAAGCGTTGGAAAAAGTAGGAATGCTATCTTTTAAAAGCCGACAAATAAGTCAGCTTTCTGGAGGACAACAACAACGTATATTTTTGGCTAGAGCTTTGGTTCAAAACGCTTCCATTTATTTTATGGACGAACCCTTTCAAGGTGTAGATGCCTCAACTGAAATTGCAATTATTAACATATTAAAAGCACTGAGAAAAGCAGGCAAAACTGTTATTGTGGTGCATCATGATTTACAAACAGTTCCAGAATATTTTGATTGGGTAACGTTTTTAAATGTAAAGAAAATTGCAACAGGACCAGTTAAAGATATTTTTAATGATGATAATCTCACAAAGACTTACGGTATTAATTATAAAGTGAGTATACAGGAGTAGCTGTCATTCCTGCGAAGGCAGGAATCTAAATAAGAGAAATAAAGAACTATAAGTGGATTCCTGCCTACGCAGGAATGACAAAACAACGTTAACTATTGTGAAATAGGAGATTCCCATTTCCCAGGAATTATGGATATAACAGAATACATACAACTAGTTTTCACAGACTACACACTAAGAACCATAACTCTTGGCACAGCTATTTTAGGTGCTGTAACAGGAATGCTTGGCAGTTTTGCTGTACTAAGAAAACAAAGTTTATTGGGTGATGCTATTTCTCATGCAGCCTTACCTGGAATTGCCATTGCATTTTTAATTACTGGAGCAAAAGACAGTAATACTTTATTAATTGGTGCCTTAATTAGCGGATTAATTGGAACATTTTGGATTAGAGGAATTGTATCCAAAACCCACTTAAAATCGGATACCGCTTTAGGTTTAATTCTATCCTTATTTTTTGGATTTGGAATGTTGCTACTCACGTTTATACAAAAACAACCCAATGCCAACCAAGCCGGATTAGACAAGTACCTTTTTGGACAAGCCGCCACTTTAGTAGAAAGTGATGTTTGGACTATGGCAATTGTAACTGGAATTTGCCTCATTGTAATGCTTACGTTTTGGAAAGAATTTAAAATTCTATTGTTTGACAAGGACTATACCAAAACACTTGGTTTTAATACTAAGATAATTGATATTCTTATTACTGTGTTTATTGTTTTAGCAATTGTATTAGGACTACAAACCGTTGGAGTTGTATTAATGAGTGCTATGCTTTTAGCACCTGCTGCTGCTGCAAGACAATGGACTAATAGCTTATCTGTTATGGTTTTTCTAGCTGCTATCTTCGGAGCATCGTCAGGAATCTTAGGTACTGCAATTAGTGCTAGCCAAAACAATTTATCTACAGGTCCTGTTATAGTCTTAGTTGCTGCAGTCTTTGTTGCATTTTCATTTATATTTTCGCCAAGTCGTGGATTACTGTTTAGACAAATCCGATTTATTAAAAATCGTCGTGATTTAGAATTACACAAAACACTAACCTTTATGCATCACATTGCAGAAACACATGAAGATATCTCGCATCCGCATGCAATTAAACTTTTAAATAATTTTCAAGGTTACACCAAAAACACACTTCAAAAATTAGTCGATAAAAATTATGTACAACTTAATGGAAACATGTGGAGCCTAACTAAAACTGGTTTTGAAACTGCAGCCAATTTGTACACTAAACAAAGCACCAAAGATGAGTAGCGCACAACTAGAAATACAACTTATTGCATGTATTGTTGCTGTGGCTTGCGCCATTCCAGGAACATTTTTAGTACTGCGAAAAATGGCAATGATAAGCGATGCTATAAGTCATTCTATCTTACCAGGAATCGTGGTAGGTTTCTTTATTACACAAGATTTAAATTCACCTTTATTAATTCTACTTGCTGCTTTAACCGGAATAATAACCGTTGTGTTAGTAGAATATATTCAAAAAACAGGATTAGTAAAAGAAGATACAGCTATAGGATTAGTCTTTCCTGCCTTATTTAGTATTGGAGTGATTCTAATTGCCAAAAATGCCAATGATGTTCATTTAGATGTTGATGCCGTTTTATTAGGAGAATTAGCCTTTGCACCTTTTGATCGTCTATTTATTAACGGAACAGATGTTGGCCCTAAATCTCTTTGGGTCGTTGGCACCATTCTACTAATTACCATCACGCTTTTAATACTATTTTTTAAAGAATTAAAAATAAGCACATTTGACAAAGGCTTGGCAGCATCGTTAGGTTTATCTCCAGCCATTATTCATTATGGATTAATGTCTGTAGCATCAGTAACTACAGTCGGAGCTTTTGATGCCGTTGGTGCTATTTTAGTCGTTGCACTAATGATTGCTCCAGCTGCAGCAGCTTATTTATTAACTACCGATTTAAAAAAAATGCTGGCACTTGCTATAAGTTTCGGAATATTTAGTGCCATTTTAGGGTATTGGGTGGCACATTGGCTAGATGCTTCTATTGCTGGATCTATTACAACTGTTCTTGGATTTGTATTTTTAATGGTGTACTTATTTGCACCTTTAAAAGGCATTATTGCCGTAATGTATAGAGAAAAGCAACAACGCACCGAAGTATCACTGCTGACTTTTTTATTACACTTAAAAAACCATGATGAAGTTGAAGAAAGACATGTCAATCACCTTAACGAGCATATAAATTGGCAAAAAGTACGCGCTAAAACGGTTTTAGATTTAGCACTAAAAAATAACATGATTCTTATTGAAAACAATGTAGTATCATTAACAAAGAAAGGTAATGATTTCACGTCTAAAGCCATAGATTACATCATAACTAATGAAGATGCACAGATTGAAGATATGAAGGATGATTTCTTTTTGTTTAGAGGGTAAGTTCTCTATGTTGACATCAACATTTAATACAAAAATGAAAGATTCAACACTCAATATCGACTGAGTATAATATTTTTAAGCCTCATGAAACTATTAAATTATTTTACCGGAAAAGACGGATTAATCCTTGTTGCGTTTATTGTGCTATGTGTTTTTATTTATAATAAGTACAAAACACAACGCTACTTTAAATACATTGAAAAACGAGAGAAAGAAAAAAAGAGGAAGCAATAAGCTATTTTTTTTTAACATCTAACAACCAACTACCAACAACGGCACACTAAAAATAATAGACTATTTAAACCCGCGTTCTTTTTGAATGTGCTCATAAGATTCCTGCACTAATCTAAATTTAGCTTCAGCACCTTCTTGATGTTCTTTACCTAAATGCCCAACACGATCTGGATGGTATTTTTTAGCCATGGTTCTGTAGGCTTTTTTAACTTCAGAATCTGTCGCAGATTTATCAATTTCAAGAATTTTATAGGCATTATCACTACTGTTATAAAACATCGCTTTAATACTCTGATAATCTCTATTACTTATACCCAAATAACCGGTTATAGTAAAAATTTGACGTAATTCGTCTTCTGTAACAATACCATCTGCTTTAGCAATTCCGAATAAAAAATGAAGTAATTGTAATCGCGAAGCATGATCCATCATTTGCTTAATCTGCAAACACACCTGACGAGTAGAAATATTTTGCTTGGTAATACGCTTAAATAATTCAAAAGCTTTATTAGCTCTATCCTTACCATACATATTGGTAAATTGCTGACGCACAAAATCTAATTCACGCTGATCTTGCTTACCATCTGCTTTAATAACAATAGAGGCCAGAATTAACAAACTTACCTCGAAATCGCCAGATTGTGTTTGCGTTTGTTGTGCACGTCTACCATAATTTGGTACCTCTTTATACGTATCACCTTGTCTTTCTGCTCGACGATCACCAAGTAAAGGCGCACCATTGTCTGTTAAATTATCGACAAAGCTACCAAGAGCCAATCCTATAATAGCACCTATTGGACCACCAAACGACCATCCTAAAGCACCACCAATCCATTTTGCAAAACTCATCTATACTTTTTTTTTGAAATTCAAAGATACTATTTGTTAGTTGTATGAAATTACATTTTGTACGCAACCTTTTATATAATTTGGTATCTCTTATATACAACCAACACCTATTATTATGAAATCTAAATTATACATTCTAATCCTAGCCCTAATTACTTTAGGATGCAATTCTGATGACGACGCACAGCAAGACACAAACGCGACCCTTAATGGTTCTTGGTCTTTAATAAATGTTTCAGGAGGTTTCGCTGGTATAGATGACGATTTTGAAATAGGACTTATAACATGGGATTTTGACAATAGTAATTTAAAATTAACAGTGACCAATAATAACACCGAAGAAGTTATTTATGATGGTCTATCATCTGGATATTATGACTTCCAAGTACTTACCACGACAGGCGAAGTTGGATACTTAGTTATACATAATCATGGTATTGATCATGCAATTACCACCTTAACAACATCGCAACTTATATTAGACGAAGGTGTTGCTGCAGATGGTTTTCTTCTCACATTTAGTAGATAGTTTTACAACACTATTGAAAACCAAAATACCATCATTTAAACTGACAACTAGCTACTGAAATCTGCCCACTATTTTTCATTATCTTTGCATTTCAAATTAAGATTAATTAAAATACAAAAATATGTACCCAGCAGAATTAGTAAAACCAATGCGTGAGGATTTAACCAAAGTTGGTTTTGAAGAATTACATACAGCAGAATCTGTAGATAACGCGATTGCAAAAGAAGGAACAACTTTAGTGGTTATAAACTCTGTATGTGGTTGTGCTGCAGCAAATGCAAGACCTGGAGCTCGCATGAGTTTAAAAAATGCAAAGCATCCAGATCATATCGTTACTGTTTTTGCAGGTGTTGACAAAGAAGCTGTTGATGCTGCAAGAGGACACATGATTCCATTTCCTCCAAGTTCGCCATGTATGGCTTTATTTAAAGACGGAGAATTGGTGCACATGTTAGAGCGTCACCATATTGAAGGTCGTCCTGCAGAGTTAATCTCAGAAAACCTTATGGATGCTTATAATGAGCATTGCTAAAAAAAGAACATAGCTTAAAAAGCTAGCTCAAATTTTAAAAAAACCACGAAATACTTCGTGGTTTTTTTGTGCCTAAATTACATTAATTTACATTTGCATTATGAGAAAACTATTAGCCTATCCTCTTTCGGTTTTGTTTTATTTATGCTTTGGACTCACCTTAGTTATATTTCATGTTATTCAATGGTTTTGCCATAAAGTATTTGGTTACAAAGGGCTAAAAAAAGCAGTAGACGCTTTACAGTTTGCAATTATGCGCTGTCTTAATATTTTAGGCACTAGAATTTCTTTTAATAACCCTTATGATATCAGTACAGATAGACCTCTAATTATTGTTGCTAACCACCAAAGCATGTACGACATTTCACCAATATTGTGGTATCTGCGTAAACATCATGTAAAATTTGTTTCTAAAAAAGAATTAGGAAAAGGTATTCCAAGCATCTCTTATAATTTACGTCATGGTGGCTCCGTATTAATAGATCGAAAAAATCCACGTCAGGCATTACCGGCTATGATGAAATTTGCCGAATACATAGAAAAAACAAAAAGAGCCGCTGTTATTTTCCCTGAAGGCACAAGAAGCAAAGACGGAAATCCGAGGCCATTTAAGACTAAAGGATTAGAACTTTTAATGAAAAAAGCTCCTTCTGCTTTAATCGTTCCGATAACTGTAAATAATTCATGGAAGATGTTACGCTATGGTGCGTTTCCAATGGGAATAGGAAATCATATTAAATTTACCGTACATAAGCCCTTAGAAATTATTAACTTTACAGATAAGACCGAATTAATTCAGCAATTAGAGCAAACAATTGTTGATGCTATTGAACGTTAAACATCCTTAAAACTACTATATATATGTCGTTGAAAAATGTAAGATTGGAAGTGATGCAGCATCTTGAAAAAGATGTACAATCTCTTATTGAAAAATATTTAATTCCTGTTGAAAAAATTTGGCAACCTACAGATTTCTTGCCAGATTCTACTAAAGACACATTTTTTGAAGACGTTAAAGAAATTAGAGAACTTTCTAAAGAACTACCTTATGATTTTTGGGTGGTTTTAGTTGGAGATATGATTACTGAAGAAGCTTTACCTAGTTATGAATCTTGGCTTATGGATGTTGAAGGAGTGGACCAAGTAGAACGCAACGGATGGTCTACATGGTTAAGACATTGGACAGGCGAAGAAAACAGACATGGCGATGTTCTTAATAAATACTTATACTTATCTGGTCGTGTAAATATGCGCGAAATTGAAAAAACTACGCAGTATTTAATTAATGATGGTTTTGATATTGGCACAGGTAGAGATCCTTATAAAAACTTTGTTTATACTAGTTTTCAAGAATTAGCAACATATATTTCTCATAATCGTGTAGCTAAAATTGCCAAACAAAAAGGTAATAAACAATTGGCTAAAATGTGTAAGATTATTTCTGGAGATGAGATGCGTCACCACCATGCGTATTCAGAATTTGTAGAGCGTATTTTTGCTGTAGATCCAAGTCAGATGATGATGGCTTTTCATGATATGATGAAGCGTAAAATTGCCATGCCAGCTCATTTTTTAAGAGAATCTGGCGAAAGCATAGGAACTGCATTCGAAGAATTTTCTAACACAGCACAACGTATTGGCGTTTATACATCTAACGATTATGTTGATATTCTTCAGAAATTAATTGACCGTTGGGAAATTGATAAAATTACAGGTCTTAATGACGAAGCTGAAAAGGCAAGAGATTACCTTATGAAGCTACCTCCAAGAATGTATCGTTTATCTGAGCGTATTAAAATTCCTGAAAATTCATTTCAATTTAAATGGGTAGATCCAGCATAATATTTTAGCATGACCATTAACGAAGCTCAACTCATTGAAGCCACCATTAAGTTCGTAAAAACCGAACTTAAACATGCAGAAGGTGGTCACGATTGGTTTCACATAGAACGTGTTTACAAAAACACATTACTAATTGCTAAACAAGAAGACGTTAATATAACTGTCGTTTCTTTAGCCGCATTACTTCATGATATTGCAGATCCTAAATTTAATAATGGTGATGAGACTATTGGACCAAGAGTAGCTAGTCAATTTTTATTACAAGAAAATGTATCTAGTGAAATTATTGAGCATGTTACTCAAATTATTGAAAACATGTCTTTTAAAAATTCATTTGATCTAAACCCGTCTTTTTCATCTAAAGAAATGGAAGTTGTACAAGATGCAGATCGCCTGGATGCTATTGGAGCTATTGGTATTGCACGTTGTTTTAATTATGGTGGATTTAAAGATAGAGCGCTTTATGATCCGGAAATTAAGCCCAACCTTAATATGAGCAAGGCAAAATATAAAAACTCTGCAGCACCAACAATTAATCATTTTTATGAAAAATTATTGTTGCTCAAAGACCAAATGAATACCAAAACAGGAAAAAAAATCGCCTTAGAACGCCATAATTACATGGAAGGATTTTTAAAACAATTCTATGCTGAGTGGAATGGTGAAAAATAAAAAAGTGCGATTTTGAAAATTCAAAATCGCACTTTTTTATTTATTGGATTATATATTTAATCTCTATACGTGTAATTCGCAGAATAGATACTTGTTTCTGTGTATACTTCTCCGTCATATTCCTCTTCGTAATACGTACCTGCTACAGTACCAGAAACAGGATAATTAACACTGTTATAAACATAATCTGCATCTAACTCAAAAAGCAATTCTCCATTTTCATCTCTATATTTAATAGCAGTAATATTATTTACAGGAAATAATAATCTAGCTTGTACAACCTCAGAACTAGAGCTATTTAAAGTTAAATGTAAACCTACATTATCTAAAACATCAATTATACCTGCAGCTTTTAATGTGTAAAAATATGGATTAGGATTAGCGTCATAAGTAATTTCAGCTGTGTATTCAACCTCTGTTTCTTCATCAGTCATATAATCGTAATCAGATACATAAAATGTTATCATTTTAGGATTACCATTATCATCATATTCCGTTACCTCTCCTGTTTCAAAAGCATTATAAGGAGATTCATATAACTCTTCTATATTTAAGTTATCTCCACTACCACTTACATTAGTTAGTTCACTATTACTATAAACAAAAATACTACTCTCTGTGCCGTCTGTAACAGATGAGACTCTATCTGCAGCATCATAATTAACGGTTATTGTAGTATCATCTTCACCATCTTGAGCAGAAACAATGGCTATCGTTTTTATATATCTTGCTTCAGCATCAGGATTAGCTCCTTCAAAATCATCTGAAGCAGAGTCGCTACAACTTGCAAAAATTAGTAAAAAAAGGCAGTAAAAATAAGTAGATTTTAAATTCATAATTTTAGTTTAATTGATAATTAATGAATTACAAATATATTTAATATAATTTTAGACCATGTCATTACAAAGAATTAAAAAACCAATGTATTATTAATTTTAAAGAATCTTCTAATTAATTTTCTTTAGCAACTTCTAAAGCCGTTAATTTATATTCTATAATGGCCATTTCTTCACCATATTGAATTATTTCATCTGCTGATAAGTTACTATTTGAGTTTACAGCATCTAAAATATCTTGACCTTTTTTAGAATAATAAGCAATCGCAATTTCAATTTTATCGTCCATAAGTATCTATTAAATATAAAAACTATTAATTATTGAACCATCATCTTTAACTCTCCTCTATATTTAGAAGCACTTTTACCTGTAAATTCTTTAAACAACTTATTAAAGTGAGAAAAATTATTGAAACCGCATTCAAAGCTTACATCTGCAATACTCATTTGACTTTCAGAAAGTAATTTAGTTGCATGTACAATACGGTATTCATTAACCAACTTAGTAAATGTTTTCCCTGTTACTTTTTTAAAGTAGCGACAGAATGCAGGAACCGTCATACTAACCTTATCAGCAATTTCATCTAAACTAATATGTTGCTGGAAGTTTTGGTTAACATGTTTAAAAATCACATCAATCTTAGCACTATCTTGAGGTTCTGTTTCAAAAGCAAATCCATCCGCATTTAATATGGTATAATCTTCAGATTTTGCTAAACCATGTAACACCTCTAATAAAATTAATATTTTTTTGAAGCCTGTTTTTTCATTTAGCTTTTCAATTTTCTTTCCTAGCTTCAATTTTGTTTTAACACCAAAAAGAATTCCTTTTTTAGAAAGTTCAAACAATTGGTTAATAGCTTCCATTTCTGGAATATCAAAAAAACGATCCCCTAAAAATTCGGGTTTAAATTGCACTAAGGTTTCAGAACCATTAATAGTTAATCTGTCCGTAAAACCATTGTGTGGCAAATTAGAACCTATTAATAGGAGTTGACTATTATTAAAGTAAGATAAGTGATTACCTATATGGCGTTTTCCTTGTCCTTTATTAACATATACTAATTCTATTTCTGGGTGAAAATGCCAAAACGGCTTTTTTTCTCCTTTATAAGCATCAATTTGATGTTTCCTTACTAAAATTGAACTACCAAATTCAGGGCTTATTTTTTCTAAAGTAGGTTTTCTTGTATTCATAACGTATTTATTACTGCAAAGTTAAGTCTATTGAATTTCAAAACCTATAGAAGATTAACAATAATATATCCTATATTAACCTAATATGATAATTTAAAACCCTTAAAGGTTAATTATGCATATAAATGTGCCAAAATCGTTGTTTTCTAATAGTCAAAGTCGCTATACATTTGTAGTGTTAATCATTTAAACTGAAATTTAAAAAAAGCCATACAATTAAACACCAATAAATTAGAAGGCAGATTTTAAATTTCTATGTAATTAAAAAAAATGAAACATTATGAAAACATTATTTAAAAACATTTTAGTATTAGCTGTGATGTTAGGAACATGCACAAGCTACGCAAATGCAACATTAGAAGTTTTACCTGCTTTTAATAATGTAAAAAAAGGAAACTCAATTTCTGTTACCGATGCTGCTGGAGAACTCATCTTTAGTGGTGTAATAAATTTTGACGGTAACGTTAGTCGTCTTTACGATTTTTCACAATTAGAAGATGGTCTATATAATATTGAAGTCGAAAAAGACTACGAAATTGAAATTAGCACTGTAGAAGTAAAAAATAATAGTGTACGTTTTATCTTTCAAGGAGCTGAAAAGATTTTTAAACCTGTGTTTAGAGTAGAAGAAGATAGAGTTATTATTTCAAAAATAGCTATAGATACTGCAGAAATGCAAATAGACCTTTACTATGGAGATGTATTAATACATTCTGAAAACGTAGAGGGAACTGATGTATTAAATCGAGTTTATAAACTTGATAATACTATCAAAGGAGACTATACTGCCGTTGTTACATCTAACAAGAGAGTATACGTTGAGAACTTTAGAATATAGATTGTTGTTTATATTAGTTAATTTAGTAGAAAAAGTGGGCAGTAGAGAGCCCACTTTTTTTTTGTTTAAAATCTAATATTATTCATTTTATAGCATTAATCTACAATTCCCTTCTTGCCATTATACCTAATGAAAAATACCTCTAACTTATAGCAGAACTGCTTACCGCTTAAAAATACCACCTCTTGCTCTTCTCTTATAAAATTAATTCTTAAAATTAAGAATTATGCTACCAAAACGATAATTACACCAGATTACTAAATCTATAGAAAATTACCACTAATATATGCTTAATTGACAAAATAGAATACCATAAACATACATTAGGTTAATTTAGTATATAAATGTGCCAAAATCGTTGTTTCGTAAAGTTAAAACCTACTATATATTTGTACCAGAGATCGTTTAAATAGATTTTATTATGAAAACACTTTTCAAAAGTATTTTAGTATTAGCTGTAATGTTTGGAACATCTGCTAGCTACGCCAACGAAGTTGTAGACGTAAAAGAAGGTAATCAAATTTCAGTATCTGATGCTTCTGGTGAAGTTATATATAATGGACGTATTAACGTCAGTGGTAACATTAAAAATCTATTTGATTTTTCAGAATTAAATGACGGTGTTTACACTGTTGAAATCAATAAAGACTTCGAAATTGAAATTAACACTATAGAAGTAAAGAAGCATATCGTTACTTATTCACAAAACTCTAGTGAAACTATTTTTAAGCCTGTCTTTAGAACAGAAGATTCAAAAATAATTGTTTCTAAATTAGCTATTAATAATGAAGAAATGTCTATTGAATTATATTTCGGAAACGATTTAATTCACTCAGAAACTCTTAAAGGAGGTCAAATTTTAAACCGAGTTTACAAATTAGACCAAAACCTTAAGGGCAACTATACTGCGGTTATTACAACCAACAACCGTGTATTTGTTGAAGATTTTAGAATATAAATTGTTGTTTATATATTAGTTTTTTATTTAGTTAAAAAGTGGACCAGAAATGGTCCACTTTTTTGTTTTAAAGAATTTGATTCATAACAAAATGCTTTACTTAGTCTATATCGCAACATGTAAAACACCTCATTAACCCTATCTACTTCCCAGGAAAATCTGCCTTACGCTTGCCTAAAAATGCTGTTGTACCTTCAACAAAATCTTCAGTACCAAAGCATTTTCCAAATTGCTTAATCTCTACTTTAAAACCATCCTTGCCATCTCTGTAATTTGCATTAATTGCTTTTATAGCTTTACTAATGGCTACTGAAGAATTTCTCATAATCTTACCAGCAATTTTCTCAGCTAATGCTAACAATTCTTCTTGCGCTACAACATGATTTACCAAACCATAACTTAAGGCCTGGTTAGCATCTATCATTCCCGCTGTCATTACCATTTCCATAGCTCTACCTTTACCAACTAATTGAGGTAAGCGTTGTGTACCTCCATAACCTGGAATTACACCAAGCGAGGTTTCTGGTAATCCCATTTTGGCATTTGTACTTGCGACTCTAAAATGACATGCCATTGCTAATTCTAGTCCGCCACCAAGTGCAAATCCGTTAACTGCTGCAATAACTGGTGTGCTAAGGTTTTCTACAAAATCAAACAATAACGCTTGACCTTGCGCTGCTAATTTACCTCCTTCTTTTACATCAAAATCAGCAAACTCACTGATATCTGCACCAGCAATAAAGGCTTTTTCTCCACTTCCTGTAACAATAACAACTTTAGTGTTTTTATCATTTTCTGCGGCATCAAAAGCATCGTGCAGCTCCTGAATGGTATTTTTGTTTAAAGCGTTTAATTTTTTTGGTCTGTTAATGGTAATCGTTGTGATACCATCTGCATAGTTAGATAATATGTTTTCGTAATTCATTAAAATTTATTTTTATCCCCTTGAGAAAGGAAATCTAATTGATATCTTCTTTAAATTTCTTAACCAACTTTATAACTCTAATAACTGCTATAATTGGCCAGTTAAGCAATTCCTGAACTCATAGGAATTGTTTGATCTATTGGGAAAGTTACCGTAAAAATTGTCCCTTTTCCTAATTGTGAAGTAAAGGTAATACTTCCGTTATAAGTTTCTACAATGTTTTTTACCATGGCTAACCCTAATCCCATACCACTAGATTTGGTAGTAAACTTAGGTTCAAAAATCTTAGCTTTAGTTTCTTCTGGAATTCCAGAGCCATTATCTTCAATGGTAATATTCACATTTTCATTGTCACTAAATACACGCACTTTTATTTTTGGATTTTCAGAATCTTCAGGAATGGCCTGAGTACCGTTTTTCACCAAATTAGTAACCACTCGTATTAACTGTGTCCTATCAAATTTAGCTATAATTTCTTCAGTTTCAGGATAGAATTCAATATAACCTTCATTAAAAATATCTAATGCTAGCTTTACAATATGCACTACGTTAAGGACTTCACTTTTCTGAGCTGGCATTTTAGCAAAATTTGAAAATGCCGAAGCAATAGAACTCATTGTATCTATTTGTTGAATCAAAGTATTACTATACTCATTAACTTTCTGATATATGTTTTCATCCTCAGGATTAAACTTTCGCTGAAAACTTTGAACGGTTAATCTCATTGGTGTTAACGGGTTTTTAATCTCATGTGCCACTTGTTTTGCCATTTCTCTCCAAGCTTGTTCTCGTTCATTGGTTGCTAAAACCACTGCACTAGCTTCCAACTCATCAATCATACTATTATAAGAATTAACGAGTGTTTCAATTTCTTCACTAGATGATTCTATCTGAATTTTTTTATTCCGTTTTTCCAATCGGGTTTCATTCATCTTATCACTTATGGTTTTTAGTGATTTGGTAATGAATTTAGATATAAAATAAGCAAAGATGATGGCCACCAAAATTAAGACCAAATACGCATAAGCCAAACGCAATAAGAACTCTTGTAATTCCTTATTTAGAAAATCATCATTCTCCAAATATGGCAGATTTAAAATGGCTAGATTTTTAAATTTTTCATCAGTTATATAGGAATACGACGACTGAAATGTCTGGCCGTTTTCTTTATTCTTAATCACATAACGGTGTTCTATTGTATTAGACAATTCATTAAGAATATTAGCATTTAAGCACATTTCTGTAGTATCACGCTGGATGGTTCTTTTTGAACTTTTTAGTAATTGACCATCTAAATCATAGAGGTTAATTTGCAGATTATGAATAGCGTCTATGTCAAAAATTTCATCTTTAAAAATTAAAGGAATATTCTTTGTCGTAACAGGATATGTAGTTTCTCTAATAGCAAAATTAATACTACGCCTAATGGCTTTTTCCTTTCGTTCTAAACGCTCTTTATGGTAGTCTTTAGCCTCTTCATTGTACTGATAAATGGTTACGGCTGCTATTAGTATTGAAGCCACCAACACCAAAAGTATCATGTTAATATTTATTCGGGCTCTTAAGGACAGACGTTTTTTACTCATAGAAATACCCAAAGAAACGGGTGCTTTTTAATTCAGAATTAACACCAAATAAACATTAAATCTTATTTAGTATACGCTTTTAAATATAGCAATAATCAATCCAAAGACTCTATGTGTAAATTAAAAAAAGCAAATGGTAATAGACTATTTTTAGGCATCCGGATTTTTAGACCGAATATTCTTGTACAATTTGAAACCTAACATAATTAGGACTCCTAATACAAAAATGCCAATAATTCCAAAAATCCAATTAATAGAACTTTTGAGAATTACAAGAAAAACAACAGCGAAGAGGATGAACGTTGCTCCTTCATTCCAAATTCGCATATAGCTAGACGTTACTTTAACCTCATCATTTTGAAGTTGTTTGTAATACAAATGGGTTTTATAATGGTAAATAAAAAGTAGCACTACAAATAGTAATTTTACATGCATCCAACTTTGTTGAAACCAACTTGGCATTAAAATCATTAACCAAACTGCGAAAAATGTCGCCAAAATTGCAGAAGGCCAAGTGATAATAAACCACAATCGCTTAGACATTAATTTTAATTGTTTACCTAAAATTTCTTTATCTGGTGATGGTTTATGAAACGCTTCAATTTGATATACAAATAATCTAGGAATGTAAAATAATCCAGCAAACCACGTAATAACAAATATGAGATGTAAAGATTTTATATAATTATAATACTCCATGTTGTAGAAATCGTATGTTGAAAATTGATCTGTTATTCAAAACTAAAATTACGGATTAAAAATTATTCAATCGCTTTAGGATTCAAATTTATCTTTACTTCGCGATGCAAAAAGTAAGCAGTTACAATTGTAGAAAGCACATCTGAAATAGGAAATGACATCCAAATTCCAAGTTCACCAAAATATAAAGGTAAAATATACATCAGCGGAATAAAGAAAATAGCCTGTCTTGTAAGCGTTAGTAATAATGCTGGCAATGCTTTACCAACCGCTTGAAAATAAGCCGCTCCTATAAGTTGAAGTGCTACAATTGGCACCGCAGCAAAAGTCCATCGCATATTACTTGGTGTGACATTAATAACATCTACATCTGTTGTAAACCATTTGGTTATAACTTCTGGAAAAACCATTAAGCCAATAAATACCAAAGCTCCAAGAATAGTAGCATATTTTATAGCCGTGTAAATAACCTCTTTAACTCTACTATAATGTTCTGCACCATAATTGTAACCTGCAATTGGAATAAAGCCTTGTGTAATTCCAAACACAGGAAACAGGGCAAACATACTTAGTCTCCCTACAATAGCATAGGCTGTTACGGAGGTTTCTCCACCAAAATTATAAAGCGCATTGTTAACTAATAAAAACGTGACACTAACTATGGCTTGCCTCGCTAAGGTTACAAAACCTAAAGACCCTATTTCTGAGACAATAGTTTTATCGAAACCAAAATGCGAAAGATTAATTTTTAATTCAGAATGTTTAGATAAAAAATACCAGAATATAAATAGAAAAGAAACCACATAAGAACCTGTCGTTGCCCAAGCTGCTCCAGCCATTCCGTAATCTAAAACATTTATAAAAACATAATCTAAAACCAGGTTTCCAATAGAAGGAATAAGCATCGCGTACATGGCAAATTTAGGTTTCCCTTCTGCTCTAATTACATTATTACCCAACATTACAAAGCCTAAAACAGGCACTCCGTAAAGAATGATTTCATAATACACTTTAGCCGGATCAAAAATATTTCCTTTTCCTCCAAAAGCAGGAATTAAAGTATCTACAAAATACAACCCGAAAATGGCAAATGTTACCGTAAATAAAAATGTGAGGGTTAATTGGTTTCCAAATGTTTTTAATGCTTTTTCCTTATTATCTGCACCTAAGGCACGCGATATAATTGAAGAACCACCAACACCAATTGCCATACCAAGTGCTGCAATAAAAAACGACACAGGAAGGACTACATTAATAGCTGCTATGGCTGTAGAACCAATCCAATTACCAACAAAAATAGTATCTACCAAGATGTTAAGCGACATCACCAAAATACCTATAGATGCAGGTACGGCTTGCTGAATAAGTAATTTACCAATAGGCAAATTACCCATGTCTTGTGAAGATACTTTAGTCATTAAACTACAGTGTTTTTAACACTTGCCCACTCCTCTATTATATTTGCCATGACTTCAGCAAAATCATCACGTTCATTTAAACATGGAATAACTGTAAATTCTTTTCCTCCCATTTCGTGGAAAATCTCCTCACCTTCCATAGCTATTTCTTCTAAAGTCTCTAGACAGTCGCTCACAAAAGCAGGCGTTACAATGGCCATTTTTTTTGTACCTGCCTTACCCATTCGTTCTATCGTTCTATCTGTATACGGCTGTAACCATGGATCAAAACCTAGTCTAGATTGAAACGTAGTAGAATACGTGCCATTCTTTAACCCTAATTTTTTTGCCACATTTACTGTGGTAATTTCGCATTGATGACGGTAACAAAACTCGTGTTGCTTACTACCCATTTTAAAACAGCATTTGCCATTCATTTTACAGTTACCATTGGTAATATCACTTTTTCGAATATGTCTTTCAGGAACTCCATGATAACTGAAAAGAATATGTTCATAATCTAAATCATTCAAAGTTTCACCTATACTTTTAGAAAGTACGTTGATATAGTCTTCGCGATTATAAAACGCTGGAGTTCTAGTAATTTTTACATTTGGAAAATGTTCAGCAACCAACTCATCAACTTTTACATCAATAGTTTCTGTGGTAGCCATTGCAAATTGTGGATATAGCGGAATTGTTTTTATTTCGGTACAGCCTTTATCTACCAATTCTTGTAAGCCTTTTTTAATTGTCATGCTTCCATAACGCATTGCTAAAGCCACAGGATAATCTACTTTTTCTTGTACTTTTTCTTGTAATCGTTCAGAAAGTACAATTAACGGAGACCCATCTTCCCACCAAATTTTTTGATATGCTGCAGCCGATTGTTTTGGACGCGTATTTAAAATAATACCTTTTACCAACAAGGTTCTTGCCCAAAGTGATAAATCAATTACACGTTCGTCCATTAAAAACTCACCAAGATATTTCTTAACATCTTTAGGGCTTGGGCTGTCTGGAGAGCCCAAATTCACTAATAAAATTCCTTTTGACATAGTTCTCTTTTTCAGATGCAAAAATACAACTCTAAATACAATCCTTAATCATGGTTTGTATTGGTTTTATTTATCATGGTATCATCAAATATTTTAATGATTTTAAAGTTATATTATTTTTAATTGTAGCTCTATGAGTAAGGTTTTTCATCGAGTTTAACATATTCTAAAGCACTATTGAAAGGATTTAAATATCTTTACAAGGCTTGATGACATTTTATTTTAAAACAATCATATTCAAAATTTTCTGATTTACAATAATCATTATTTTTGAACAGCATGTGACAATTAAAGCCTAAACAAACTCTAATACATGAAGAAATTCCTTTCAGCAATTCTTATATTATTTTCAATACTTGCTTATTCACAACAAAAATACCAGAGTTTATTATGGGAAATCACAGGAAACGGTCTTAAAAAACCGTCCTATCTTTATGGCACAATGCATGTAAGCAAAAAAGTTGCTTTTCGTTTAGATGATGTATTCTACAAAGCTTTAGAAGAAAGTGATTGTATTGCTCTAGAATCTGACCCAACAACATGGCCTGGTTTTAATTACGAAATGATGCTTAACCAAATGGCATCGTTCAACAATTACAATAATGATTTTTACACCAATTTATTTAAGTTATCGCATCCTCAAGAAATGGCAATTAGAGGTTCTGTCCGTATGGATAATAATGCTGTAAATGCCTATTTATATAGAAAAAGCAGTTCTTCAGATAATTTTGAAGAAGAAACATATTTGGACATGTTTATTTTTCAGGCTGGAAAGAAAAACAACAAAAAAATATATGCTTTAGAAGATTTAGCAGAATCTAGATACTTAACTACAAAAGCAGCTTACAATGCTAATAAAAAAGAATTAGATCCTTGGATTCAGAAACTTTACGCCAAAGAGAATGCTAGTTTGATTCAAGAAAATTTATATCGCGACAGAAACTTAGATTTATTAGATTCTATTGGTGCTGGTGTAAACACTGAGTTTTTTAGAGAAAACATGCTCTATATTAGAAATGAGAATATGGTGGTTTCTTTAGAAAAACTAATACCTACTAAATCTGTATTTGCAGGCGTTGGCGCAGCACATTTACCTGGAGAAAAAGGCATGATTAATCTGTTACGCCAAAGAGGTTATACTGTAAAAATGTTAACATCAAAACAAACTAATTACAGTAAAATAGCGAAGCTAAAATTAGATAGCCTATTTATAAATCCAGAATTAAAACTACAAAAATCTCCAGATGAATTTATGAGCTTAAAAACTTATGATACGTTGCGAGAATTCTCTTATGCTGGACAAAAATATTACTTAGATCCAGACATGACTAATGGTGCTTATTTAACCATCAATAGAATTAGTCGCTTTATCTATTTACCCAACGAAAAGGAAAACATTACACTCAAAGAAATTGATCATTTATTGTATGAAGATATTCCTGGAGATATTATAAAAAAAGAAATATTAATACAACCCTACCCTGGAATTAGTATTGTAAACAAAACCAAAAAAGGGGAATTTCAGAAATATCATATTTACCAAACTCCTTTAGAAATTATTATTCTAAAATTTGCTGGTCGTAGTGACTTTGTACTAAAACACGAAGCTGAAATATTTAATTCTATCGCTTTAAAAACTCCTACAAACACTGCACAATTATTTGTAGCTCCAAGCAAAAAATTCCAAGTTAATTTTCCTGATTATTATGTTGCTAGTAACATGAATAACTATGGCAAAAAATTATTGGAAGGCTATAAAAATGATGCTTATTATTTTCTTGAAGAAGCCGTCTTAAATGATATATCTTACATAGAAGAAGATAGTTTTGAAGCTAAATATTTTCATCATGCTTTGTATAAAACCTATAAACTTACAGAAGCAGATGGAGGTTTTAAAGCAGGCGATTATAAAACATATGAATCTCATGCTGTATTAGATTCTACTACAAACAAGAATTTATACTTAAAGACCGTTGTAAAAGACGGGAGTTACTATTTACTAGGTTATGTAGGCAAAAACGAAGCTGATAAAAACGACTTTTTCAAGTCGTTCAAATTCAACAAAACGGAGTACAACCATTTTGAGAAAGTAGTGGATACAACATTGCATTTTTCCGTAAAAACAAATGGAAAAGCATCAACACCAAATCCTTATGAATATAATGGTCGTCAAAAACTAAAAATTTATGAACAAGTTATAACTGAAACCACCTATTCCACACCTACCAACGAGCAAATAATGGTCTCTAGAACCAAGTTTCACGATTTACAAATGTTTCATAACATCGATAGTATTTGGAAAAATTTAGAGGATAAAGTTAATTATAGATCCCATTATTACAATGATGCAAAAGCATTCAAGATTGATAACATATTGTCATCTAAAAAAGACGGTATTTACACCAATAGTTTTAGTTACACAGATTCATCAAGCGCAAAACAGGTGCTCGTAAAAAACATCATTAAAGAAGGTGTACTTTTCGAAATGAAAACGTTAATAGATTCTATAAGTGGTCCATCCACGTTTGTTACTGAATTTTACAATTCGTTTACACCAAACGATACGCTTTTAGGTAAAGCTGTATTGAAAGATAAAACCAAACTATTTTTTAAAGCACTAAGAGCAAATGACAGTTTGGTTTTTGAATCTTATAACCTCATTAAGTTTAAAAAACACAACAGTAAAGACATCCTTTCTGTTCTCAAGGAATTTAAATTTGATAAAGACCGCCTAGACATAAAATCTTATCTCGTAGAACAGCTTATTAAAATAGATTTAAAAAATAACTTATCATTTATAAAGCAATTGTACTATGATAGTTATTCCGATCCGCAAATACAAACAGCCATCCTAGAAGGCTTGCTCGATTCTAACAAAAAAGAATCATATAAAATAGCTTTAGAATTAATGGAGCGCGATTTACCGCTTGACAATGTTGGCAGTCTGTTTTATAATTATTACGGAAAAGATTCTTTAGAACTCAAAGCAACACTATTTCCAAAAATATTAGAATATGCAACCATATCAGAATACAAGCAGCCACTATACGCTTTGCTTGCTAGAGTAAAAGATAGTGGATTTGTGAAGCTTAAAACCTATTCTAAATATAAAAATCAACTTATAAATGATGGTAAAATTGAAGTAAAACGAAACTTAGGCAATACAGATTATGGTTACAATTCATATTCTCATAACCTCACTAACTATGTAAGACTCATTTTCCCGTATAGAAAAGAGCGTTCTGCGCAAGATTTCTATGAAAAATTATTGAATGTAGATGATAACGTCGCATTGGTAAAATACTATATCTTATTAACTAAAGCAAAAGAAACAATTCCAGAAAAATTAACTCAAAAGCTTTTAAAAGATGAAGAAAATCAATACTTACTTCTAGAAGAATTGGATGAAGAAAAGCTTTTAAATAAATTAAAATCTATAAATATTAATCAGCAGCAATATGCCAAATCTAAACTTTTATCTGATGCAAATTTTGAAAAAGAACAAGATTCAATAGCCTTCTTATTTAAACGCGACTTTGTAACCGACAAAGGCAAAAATGCAGTTATGTATTTCTTTAAAATTGATAAAGATGATGAGTATTCTGGTAAGACAGAAGCCCTACATTACATTTCATTTTTAAAGCCAAAAGACCCAAATCAATTGGTTGTCGATTACTATTCTAAATCTGAAAATTATGGCACTATCGTAGATAAAACCAAAGAGACAGAAGAGCAATATATTGAAATCCTAAACCTAGCAATATATAAAGATAGACAACGGGTTACGCCAAGTGGTGGTGGTGGGTATTATGATTATTAGAATTTATAACGAGGCCTGAATATAATTCTTAGGCCAAGTTTCATTTTAACACACTGTAACTTCCAGTATGTTTATAAATTATTGTATTTTTAAAACAAACATCAAATCAATTATATATGAATATTTATTTAATGGTTTCACCAATACAAATTGTTGCCTTTGTAATAATATTAGCTGCATTAGTTATTACCTCTTTAGTTATAGCATCAAAAAATGAGACTAATTTCAATTTTCTTATATGGGCTTTAATTATAATATTTATCCCATTCGTTGGAGGAATTAGCTACTTAATTAAATTTTACACAACTCAAAATAGAAGAGCAAATAAGTTGATTAACTAGAAGCCTGAATATACTTCTTAGGCGTCGTCCCAAATTTCTTTTTAAAAGCGGCAATAAAATGGCTTCCTGTGCTGTACCCTACTTTTAGTCCAACTTCATTAACGTTATAATCACCAGATTCTAAAAGTTTACGGGCTACCTCCATTTTATAATCGAATAGAAAACTAAAAACCGAGTCACCATAAATCTGCTTAAAACCTTCTTTTAATTTTTTCAAGCTTAAATCTATTTCATCTGCTAATTCTTGCAACGTTGGTGGTTCAGCCATATTAGCAATCATAATATCTTTGGCTTTCTTTAATTTAGCGACATTAACCTCATCTACTAAAAACGGACATTGTTCAATATCTGCATCTTCACTTCGGTTAAAAAACAAACTCAACAATTCGTAAGCTTTCCCTTTAAAGTATAAGGATTTTATAGAGCTATTAAGATTAAAACCCATTAACTGATTCAATACAACTGCTATTGAAGGTGAAATTTTTCCGTCTTTATAATATTTTTTATCTCTATTGTCGTCCGTTAAAAACGTCACATAATTAGCATCTTCAGAAAATAATCCATGAAATTTTTCAATCGATATCACTAAAGACACCAACCAAGAATGCGGATTTAAATCGAGATGAATAGGTAAATCACGTTGCGGATTGTAAAGTAACAATGATGTTTCTTCATTAATATTCAACGTATAGTTTCCCTGATTAAAAACAAAAGCCGCTGTGCCTTTGGTACAAAAATGAAATTGTATATAGCTACTATCAATCTCTCTTTCAATATTTTGAACTGCATCGCTGTCGTTTTTACACGTTAGCAAAAAAAAGCCGTCTTCAATACAAGTTTCATCAAAAGCACCTACAGCGATACTTTTAAAAGCTGATTTTTCAAATTTCATTTCCAATCTATTTAGATTCGTTCTAAACAAAGGCCTTAAAAGCCGTTGATTACACTACAAAAATATGATAATTATCATATTTCCATAAAAAACAATCCTAAAAAACCAGAAACGATACTTTAAGTTCTTCTAGCGTTGTTTTTTTATGAATATCAAAATTACATTTGCGCTGTTACTTTCCAATGTCAGGTAAACGAGTAAAGCAACACATGCCAAATAGAAGCAAATATTTTTACGCAATAGGCCTTAGCTATAAAAAAGCTGATGCAAAAGTACGTGGTCATTTTAGTCTAAGTGATGATGCAAAACAAAACGTTTTGTCTCAAGCCAAGCAAAATGGAGTAGAGAGCCTAGTGGTTATTTCTACCTGCAACCGAACCGAACTTTACGGTTTTGCAGAACATCCTTTTCAATTAATTCAGTTATTATGTGAAAACACAAAAGGAACCGTTGAGGAATTTCAAGACGTTGCTTACGTTCACAAAAACAAAGAAGCCATTAACCACATGTTTCGTGTTGGTTCTGGTTTAGATAGTCAAATACTTGGTGATTTCGAAATTATCAGTCAGCTTAAGTTTGGTGCAAAAGCATCACGGAAAGTAGGTTTATTAAATTCGTTTACAGAACGCTTAGTAAATTCTGTAATCCAAGCCAGCAAGCGTATTAAAAACGAAACACAAATATCTTCTGGTGCAACATCTGTATCTTTTGCTTCTGTGCAATACATCATGAATAACGTAGAAACTATTTCAGAAAAGAATATTCTACTCTTCGGAACAGGTAAAATAGGAAGAAATACTTGTGAAAACTTAGTAAAACACACCAAGAATTCACATATCACGTTAATTAACAGAACAAAAACTAAAGCTGAAGAAGTTGCTGGTAAATTCAATCTAATTGTAAAAGATTACGAAAATTTAACCGAAGAACTTAATGCTTCAGATATTATTATTGTTGCCACTGGTGCACAAAACCCAACGGTTTACAAATCTTTAATTTCAACAAAAAAGCCATTATTAGTTTTAGATTTATCTATTCCTAAAAATGTGAATGAAGACATTACGGAACACGATAATATCACCTTAGTGCATTTAGACGATTTAGCTAAAATTACAGATGACACTTTAGAAAAACGAAAAGCATTTATTCCAGATGCTGAAGCTATTATATTAGAAATTACAGCCGAATTTAATGCATGGTTAAACACTTTAAAATTTGTACCAACCATACAGGCTATAAAACATAAATTGACAGATTTTAAAAATTCTGAATTCAATACCCAACGCAAAAAACTAGCTGGTTTTAATGAAGATCATGCTGAATTAATTACCAATAATTTAATTCAGAAAATCACAAATCAGTTTGCGCACCACTTAAGAGAAGATAGCAATACCTCAGATGAAAGCATAGAGCTCATCAAGAAAATATTTCAGTTAGAAACTACCGATAATGTCTAAAATAATTCGCATTGGCACACGCGACAGCCAGCTCGCTATGTGGCAAGCAAAAACTGTTCAATCTCAACTTGAACATTTAGGTCATAAAACCGTCCTTGTTCCCATTAAGTCAACAGGAGATTTAGTTCTCGACAAACCATTATACGAACTTGGTATTACCGGAATTTTCACTAAAACTTTAGATATCGCAATGCTTAAAGGCATAATTGATATTGCGGTTCACTCTTTAAAAGATGTACCAACCGTTTTACCAAAAGGCATTATACAAGGAGCAGTTTTAAAACGCGGAAACATAAACGACACCTTAGTTTTTAAAACAAACGAAGAGTTTTTATCTGCTAAAGATGCGGTTATTGCAACAGGAAGTTTAAGACGACGTGCACAATGGCTTAATCGTTATCCAACGCATACAATTGTTGGTTTACGAGGCAACGTAAATTCTAGACTAGAAAAACTTGAAGAAAACGACGATTGGAATGGAGCTATTTTTGCAGGAGCAGGTTTAGGCCGTTTAGATCTAACACCAGAAGATTCTATTAATTTAAGTTGGATGATTCCTGCGCCAGCTCAAGGTGCTATTATGATTACGGCTTTAGAATCTGATGAAGAAACCAGAGCAGTACTAACTGAAATTAATGACGAAGTCACTCAAATCTGCACATCAATTGAGCGCGAATTCCTAAACCGCTTAGAAGGTGGTTGTACTGCGCCAATTGGAGCTATTTGTTACATTAATAAAGAGGAAGAAGTCAATTTTAAAGGCATTCTTTTAAGTAAAGATGGTACTAAAAAAATAGAGGTTGCTAAAGTTGCGGCTCTTGGAAGTCACCATAATATTGCAGAATTCTGTGCAGACTATATCATAGGAAAAGGGGGTAAAATCTTAATTGACGAATTAACCCAAGGTGATAAAATCACTAATATATATTCAACTAAAAAGTTAACAAACGACCAGGTTGCTAAGTTTCATGATGATGTGGTTGCACAAAGCAATGATTCTGTAAAAATTAATCCTAACCGATTAACTAAAAGCATCATTCGTAATGAAATTGAAAACGTCATTATTACAAGCCAGAATGCAGTTGAAGCCTTATTAACTAACTTTTCTGCTGTAGAATTACAATTCAAAAATATTTATTGCGTCGGTAGAAAAACTAAGGGAATTATTGAAAAACGCATAGGAAAAGTAAAGCATCATGCAACAGACGCAAAAGCTTTAGCCGAACATATGGTTGAATTTATGGATGGCACAGAAGCAACATTTTTCTGTAGTAATTTGAGATTAGATACAATTCCAGATATTTTAGAAGAAAACAATATCAAAGTCAACGAAGTTGAAGCTTACGAAACTAAGTTTGATGCTGAAAAAGTAGAAGGTGATTTAGATGGTGTTATGTTTTATAGTCCATCTACCGTTCAAAGTTTCTTAAAGCAGAATAAAGCAAAAGGTATTGCATTTTGTATAGGAGAAACAACGGCAACTGAAGCTAAGAAGTATTTTGAGGAAGTTCGCGTAGCGAAAGTACCTTTAGTAGAAAGTGTTGTAGAGTTGGTCAACGCGTTCTATGAGTAGAACTGTTGTCATTCCTGCGAAGGCAGGAATCCAAAAAAACAAAGTATAATTAAATAGATTCCTGCTTGCGCAGGAATGACAGAAATATGATAAAGAACGATTTATTCCTAAGAGCATTAAAAGGTGAAATTGTAGAACGTCCACCAGTTTGGATGATGCGTCAAGCAGGTAGATACTTACCTGAGTTTATGGAAATCAAAGCTAAATATGATTTCTTTACACGTTGCCAAACACCAGAATTAGCGAGTGAAATCACAGTACAACCGATTCGTCGTTATGGTATGGATGCTGCTATTTTGTTTTCAGATATTTTAGTGATTCCTCAAGCGATGAATATTGAGGTTCAGATGAAACCTAATTTCGGTCCTTATTTACCTAATCCTATTCGTTCTCAAAAAGATGTGGATAACGTCATTGTTCCAGATGTAAAAGAAGCTTTAAACTATGTTTATGAAGCTATAAAAGCCACCAAAGAAAAATTGAATGACGAGATTCCGTTAATTGGTTTCGCTGGTTCACCTTGGACTATTCTTTGTTATTGTGTGCAAGGTCAAGGGTCTAAAAACTTTGATAAAGCCAAAGAATTTTGTTTTACAAATCCGATTACTGCACATCAATTGTTACAGAAAATTACAGATACTACGATTGCATATTTAAAGGAAAAAGTAAAAGCGGGTTGTAATGCTGTACAAGTTTTTGATTCTTGGGGAGGCATGTTGTCACCTGTAGATTATCAAGAATTTTCTTGGCAATATATCCAACAAATCATTGATGCTTTAAAAGACGATGCACCAGTTATCGCCTTTGGGAAAGGGTGTTGGTTTGCTTTAGATTCTATGGCTAAATCTGGAGCATCTGCTTTAGGTATTGACTGGACATGCTCTGCAAAAAACGCACGTTACCTTACAGGAGGAAATATTACTTTACAAGGTAATTTCGATCCCACACGATTATTTTCGCCACCTGCAGAAATTAAGAAGATGGTAACGCAAATGATCAACGACTTCGGAAAAGATAAATATATCGTGAATTTAGGACATGGTATTTTACCAAATATTCCTTTAGAAAATGCCAAAGCATTTATTGACGCCGTTAAAGAATACAAAGCAGAATAACTTTAATGCTCAATTATTGTAACTTAGAACACCTTTTAACGTCTTTTAAGTGTCGTCAACTAAAAACAATAATATGATCAATAACATATTAAAAGGAATACAAGCCTATGCAGGATCCTTCGCTTTAATTTCTAAATTAAAACTTTGGAAATACTTTGCTATTCCTATACTTATTAGTGTTCTAACAGCTGCAATCATTGGATTATCTGCTTATGGATTATCAGATAATATTGGTCGATTTATTGCCCATATTTGGCCTTGGGATTGGGGAAGTGAAACTTTTACGTCCATCTCTACTTTTATTGGTGGTCTCGTTGTTATTGCCATTGGTTTAATTCTGTATAAACACATTATAATGGCATTATCCGCGCCATTTATGAGTCCGGTTTCAGAAAAAATTGAAGCACATTTAACAGGGATAGAAAAGCATAATCACAGGAAAACATCTTTCCGAGAACAATTATGGAGAGGTATTAGGATAAACGTACGGAATTTAGGAAAAGAATTACTTTTCACATTACCACTTTTGTTATTAAAGTTTATACCTGTTGTTAATATATTTTCAACTGTATTATTATTCTTATTGCAAGCTTATTATGCCGGTTTTGGTAATATGGATTATACTTTAGAACGTCATTTTAAATATAGAGATAGTATTAATTTTGTTGGTAAACATAAAGGAATCGCTATCGGAAATGGTATTGTTTTTATGTTGTTTTTATTGATTCCGGTTATAGGTGTTATTTTGGTGTTACCATTGAGTGTTACAGCATCTTCAGTGAATACTGTAAAATTATTAGAACAAGAAAAATCCTTGAATCAAAATAGCGTCACAATATAATGGTTGCCAAATTCGATACATTTAAGATTCATCCTATTCACGAAGGAGATGCTTGGAGAATTTGTGATTTGTGTGTCGCAAATGCAGATAGACTAAATCGTTATTTCCCAAAAACTTTAGAACAGAATTTAAATCCAACCTTATCTCAACTATTTGTTGAAAAAATGGTGAAGCAGTTCGAAGAAAAAGAAACGTTTTTATTCACTTTAAAACATTCTGAAACAAAAGAACTCGCAGGACTTATTTACATCAAAGAACTCGACTGGAACATAAAACAAGGTGAATTCGCTTATTGTATTGGTTATACTTTTGAAGGGCAAGGTTTAATGTCTAAGGCGATTGATAAACTATCACAACATGCATTTAATAATTTAGGTTTAGAAACGCTTCAAATTATTGCAAATAAAGATAATTTATCAAGTGTAAAGGTGGCTTTAAACAATAATTTTAAATGGATTAAAACTCTAATTAATGAGTTTACGCCAACAGGTAGACCACCTATGAATATGGAGTTATACGAACGATATAAATAATTAATTTTGAAAGACAAATTCTTCAAATACATACATCAATTACAAAATACCATCACTTCTAAACTAGAGGAAGTCGATGGTAAAGCTAAATTCCAAGAAGATAATTGGGACCGACCAGAAGGAGGTGGCGGAAGAACACGCGTTATAGAAAATGGAGCTGTTTTTGAAAAAGGAGGTGTAAACATTTCTGGTGTTCATGGTAAATTACCAGACAGCATGCAAAAATACTTTGGAGTAGAAGATGCTGATTTTTTTGCTTGTGGATTAAGCTTAGTCTTGCATCCTACAAATCCGATGGTGCCAACCGTACATGCTAATTGGCGCTATTTTGAAATGTATGACAAAGAAGGAAATATTGTAGATCAATGGTTTGGTGGTGGACAAGATTTAACGCCTTACTATTTATTTGAAGACGATGCCAAACATTTTCATCAAACTTGCAAAACAACTTGTGATAAGCATAACCCAGAGTTTTATCCAAAATACAAATCGCGTTGCGATGAATACTTTTACAACACACATAGAAATGAAGGTCGTGGTATTGGCGGTTTATTCTTCGATTATTGCAAAGCTACAGACGAGATGAGCATGCAAAATTGGTACGATTTTGTAACCGAAGTTGGAGATAGTTTCATTGAAGCTTATGTCCCAATTGTTGAAAAACGAAAACCATTAGACTACACCAAAGCGCAACGCGATTGGCAAGAAATCAGAAGAGGACGTTATGTAGAATTCAATTTAGTCCATGACAAAGGCACTTTATTTGGATTAAAAACCAATGGACGCATAGAAAGTATTTTAATGAGCTTACCACCACACGTGCAATGGGTTTACGATCACCAACCAGAAGCAGGAAGCGAGGAAGAAAAATTGATTAAGGTCTTACAAAACCCTGTGGATTGGGTATAAACAGTTGACACTATCTCAGACCTAGCAGATTTTCCAAACCTTGCAGGTCTCTAAAAAAATAGCATCCATGAATTGCCATTGCGGAAACGATAAAACCTACAAAGCCTGTTGCGAAGTTTTCCATCGCAACAACGGAAAAACAAACACCGCCGAACAACTGATGCGTTCTCGTTATAGTGCGTTTGTTTTAGCCGATGGCAATTATTTAATGGCAACACATCACAGTTCTACACGACCAATAAAAGAGAAAAAAGCGATTGTAAAATGGGCAAAATCCGTTCAGTGGATTCGACTAGAAGTTCTAGAAACCACAAATGGAACTGAGAACGACACAGAAGGCACCGTAACCTTTAACGCGTATTTTTTTGAAAACGGAAACGTAGATATCATCCATGAAAAATCAGCTTTTGTAAAAGAAGATAATCGTTGGTTTTATTTAGGATTGAGTGAATAGACATTAAAACTAAGACCTGACCTTGCAGGTTTTAAAAACCTAGGATGTTTGCATGATAATCATAATATCACTTCCAAACCATAACTTCCTTTGTCACCTCTTTAAAAGCATTGTACACATGAAACAATCGTGCTTTTAAAAGTAGTTTTCGACCTTCTATACGACGTGTAAATATGAGTTTTGTTTTTCCGAAATGAGAATTCCAATACTTCTGAAATACTAATGCATTTTCCTTTTTATCACCAAACAATTCCGGAACAGGATAGAAATTTTCAACATCTAAACGTTTTCTGAAAAGATTCGTTTTTATAATTAAATATCTAGGCGACAAAATCGGTTCTAAAAGTTCACTCAAAGCTTTAGCGAATAAAGAATTTTCAAGTGCATTGGCGCCAACCAAATTACAAACCACATCACCTTTCCCTAACACATAAGAACTTACCGTAATATTAGTTATGGTAGAAGTGATATAACCCAAGTCATCCAAAGTATCGAGAATGGCTAATCCCATTTTACCAATCTTTTTATAGAGGTAACCATGACGTATAAATAGCTTTAAAGCTTTAATCAACTTATAACCAAAGACACCAATGAAACCAGCTAAAAGTGCATAGATAAAATAGACAATACCGCGTTGTAAAATAAGATGGAAACTTTGTAACATAAACTCTACATAAAAGAGCATCATGGTAAAAAACAATTCCACCACAAAAAAGCGAAGTGCATCAAAATAGTAAATCTGTTTTTGAGCTTTAAAAGGTCGTTTTCCTGAATGTAAAATTTTGACCTCTTTGGTTAACTTAGTCCCTTTTCCGATGGCATTATTCCATTTTTCGGTAATTAAAATCCGCTTTGTTGCACGTTTTATTGTTTCATCATTTAAAGTGTCAAGAGATTCTACATTAATTTCGTCAGGAATATTTAAACGTTCAAAACCATTTGAAATAAATGGAATTGTGCTGTTTGTAACACCTACAAAAGCTTCAAACCGTCGCTTTAAAGTATCAACTTCTTTGCCGCCATCTAAATTGGTTGGATCCACGCAAGCCAAATGCCAAATGTTTCCGGTTTTGTTGGGTGCATTCGCATCTTTCCGGATGGCGCGTCCACGCATTTGATTAGAGGACACAAACGAGCCAATAAATGACGCCAGAATTAAGCTGTTTATAGATGGCGCATCCCAACCTTCGCCAAGTAAGGATTTTGTACCAATGAGCACTTTAATGTGTCCCAATTCAAAAAGTTGAGTAATAATATTTACAATGGAATTTTTCGGTTTTCCTTTAGTTGTAACCAACAAAAACGACCCATCTATTTGTAATGGCGAAAACGAAAAACTATCTAAAGATTCTATCGTTTCAAAAGCATTTAAAATTGATTGATGAATAATTACAATACTACCTGAAAGCACCGCTAATTCTTCAGGCTTATCACAAAAATGTCTTATATATTGAAAAATAGGAAGTACACCAATTTTATCGATAACTTCTATTTCTTCAACTTTAATATTTAAAAATTCCTTCCGAATGTAATCCGTTAGAATCACACATCTTAAATCTGTTTTTAAACTTTTACGTTCTGCTTTAACAATACTTACAATACTTTTTAACTTACTCGGACTGTTAGACAATGATTTATAAAGCAGTTGTTCACCTATAAAATCGACTGAATTACGTTCAAAAACATGAAGTCGCCTTAATCGTTTTTCTAATGTTGAAATATATTTTTCCTGCTCTATTAATTGTTCTCGATCTGCAACTAATAGATTCTGAAATAAAATTCCCAACCAATGTAAATCGAGCTCAGGAAATTGAATCATTTCTTGTTTTTCAAACCCTAAAACTTCTAGTTTTTGATGATCAATTTCAAAGCCACAGGCATACAAAAAGATAAGAATCGCAGAAAAATAGTCGGTATTTGCATAGAGTTCATCCAAATGCCAATTCGGGTTTTTATAAAAGCGATGCTCAATTAAAAAATCGATGAAGGCGTCATCCTTTAATAATTCATCTTTAAAATCGGCTATATTCCGTCTGTAATCGACGATAAAATTAATCTCTAAATCTTCGGGTTTGGAGAGATACACAAAATCCTGATGTGGACTTAAATCCCCTTCACGTACCAAATCTGGCACTGCAATTTCATCATCTACCTCACCACAAAGTGTAAAATATTTAGACACCTCTGCTCTACTACTATCGTAAGGTGGTGTTGCCGTAAGTGCCACGATATAAAACTCAGAATGCCGCTTTAAATCCATTAAACAATTCCACCACGCATTTTTTAAATGATGGGCTTCGTCTAAAACAAGGGTTTCAATATTATGGCTTTTGAAGAATTGGTAATAGTCATTTTTATCTTCAAAAGTTTTATAAAATGCATGAAGCGATTGATAGGTAGAAAACGTGATATCGCTTGGCGCTTTTATATCGAATGAATAAGCTTCAAAATCGCAATTCTCGGTAAAAAAGTTTTGTAAACGGTTTTCCCATTGGTTTCTAATGGTTAGTGTTGGTGCAAGTACTAAAGTTTTCTTGCCTAATTTTCTAACAATTTCTAAACCTAAAATAGTTTTACCAGATCCAGGAGGAGCAATCACATGAAAATGATGATCTTCAATATGAGCGCTAAAATGCTTTAAAAGTTCCGCTTGATAACTTCTCCACGGAAAAATAAATTCTAAATCATCTAGGGATTTGAGCACTCTAAAATGGGTATAAATCGTTAACTTTGTATTTGATAAAAGTAATCATAATCCTCATACATAAAAACCTGTCAGGTTTTAGATACTGAATTAAATTCAGCACAACGCCTAACAAGTCTAAAACATACAATCATGTTTCCATTACGAAGAAATAGAAGACTTAGAACTAACGCGGCTATAAGAAGTTTAGTTAGAGAAAACTACATTACTCCAAATGATTTTTTAGTGCCACTTTTTGTGGTTGAAGGCAAGGGCGTAAAAGATGAAATTCCGTCTATGCCCAACTATTTTAGGTACAGTTTAGATTTACTTGAAAATGAAGTCAAAGAATTATGGAGCTTAGGTTTAAAAGCGGTATTACTCTTTGTAAAAGTTCCGGATAATTTAAAAGATAATAAAGGTACAGAGGCATTAAACCCAGATGGATTGATGCAACGTGCTATTAAAACGGTAAAAAATGCTTGTCCGGATATGATAGTGATGACGGATGTTGCGTTAGACCCTTATTCTTCTGTTGGTCATGATGGTATTGTACAAAACGGGATGATTATTAATGACGAATCGGCTGAAGTGCTGGCAAAAATGGCCTTAACACACGCTCAAGCAGGTTCTGATTTTGTAGCACCTAGCGATATGAACGATGGAAGAACGTTACAAATTCGTCAATTATTAGAACAAGAAGGCTATAAAAATACGGGTATTATGGCTTATACTGCAAAATACGCCTCTTCGTTTTATGGTCCTTTTCGCGACGCTCTTGATTCTGCACCTGTAGATTTAGTTGATGTCCCTAAAGACAAAAAAACCTACCAAATGGATTTTGGTAACCGAATAGAAGCGGTTAGAGAAACCTTAATAGATATTGAAGAAGGTGCCGATATTGTCATGGTTAAACCAGGCCTTTCCTATCTAGATATTTTAAGAGATATTAAAAATGAAGTCGATGTACCTGTAGCCGTGTATCAAGTCTCTGGTGAATACGCCATGATAAAAGCAGCCGCAGAAAAAGGTTGGCTAAATCACGATCAGGTAATGCTAGAAACCACGATGGCTTTTAAGCGTGCTGGTGCGGATATCATCACCTCTTATTTTGCTAAAGATGTTGTTAAACTACTTAACGGTTAACCAATTATAGTTAATAATCAAAATAATTTTATTATATTTAATTCCGAATCAATTGACAAACCAAAAAATTGATTCCGAATTGAAACATGGACGCTATTGACAAGAAAATCATAAAAATACTCAGTGCAAATGCACGGGAGTCTTTTGCAACCATCGGAAAATCGGTAGATCTATCTGCTCCTGCTGTTGGAAAACGTGTCAAACAATTGGAAGATAAAGGGTTTATTTTAGGGTATTCCCTTCGACTTAATCATGAAAAATTCGATATTCAAGTTAAAGCTTATATCAATTTAAAAATCCATCAATCGAGCACTTTAAGAACAGCCTATAATCAAATTAAATGCATGGATGAAGTTCAGCGTTGCGACCGTATAACCGGAGAGGATAGTTTATGTATTTTGGCTTATTTTAAAAGCAACAAAGAATTAGTGACTTTATTAGAACGCATCTCTCAATACGGAGTTCCAAATACGAGTATCATATTAGAAAGCTAATGAACTACAGTTTAAAAATTAAAATAACTTTTATACTCTTAGCTTTAGTTTTTGGTTGTAAAGACCAGCACACATCTAAAACTAAAGAAACATCCGTTTCTGAAATTCACTCTAATGATAAATTTGTTAAAATTAAAAATAGTGAATTTGTAGACTATCCCTTTGACGAAATTCATTCAAACTTTAAGACGTCTTATAAAGACTCTTTAGATTTACTTCGTTTTTGGAGAAAATCAGCCTTTTCATCATTAGACACTATAAATGCTGACTTTTCAAATTTAAAAATCAAAAAACTATTATCCGATTATTCTGACGGAGATAAGGGTATCAGTGTAGCTAGAATTTATGCCTCGCCAGATAACCTGTTTAAAATAGTTGTTGGACGTGGAGAGTCTTGTGGTGCCTATTGTAATCCTTATTGGGTTTCCCAAATTGTGCTAGCAAATGAACACATCATTGAAAAATTAGGCTTTAAAGATCTAGAACATATTTACCTAATGCCTGATGGAAAATATCTAATAAAGGAAAAGAGCTTTGGTAGACCAGCAGCTGTTTATTCTGAAAAAACAAAATCTGCGACTTTAATTTCTTTTAAAGACAACAAGATAAACTATCATAAAATCGATTATAATTATCCAAAATACAATGAAATTTTAAACGACAGCATTTATAATCCTAGCGGAAAACTATCGTTATCTCAAGAAAGTTTTATTGAAACAAAGCACTATTTAACTTATAATAAAAAATCGAAAAAACTCTCATATAGCTATGCCTCCGATTTTTCATTTTGTTGTCAGATTGATTCAATATATGCTTATAAAGGAGAATTTGAATATAAAAACGGGGAATTTATCCATTTAACTGAGCATAAAAAACATCTCGAAGTTTATTAAAATTTTGTTACCAATAATAATTTTCAATCGTTAAAAAAACACTCTTGTATTTAATACTTGGGTGTTTTTTTAGGCCTTAATTTAATCTTCTAACAATAGAATAATAGCATTTTCTTAACATTTTTTGTAAGGTATCTAAATCATTAAAGACAACTCTTCTATAAATATATTATCTATGATTAGAAAGTACACGTTTTTACTTGTTTCATTTTTTCTCTTACAAACGAGTTGTATCGGAGAAGATATTGTTAATGACTTTATAGAACCTGAGCTCAGAATTTTAAATCCTATAAGTTCATTACCTGTTCCTGAAACCTTTCAGTTTAACACAGCATATTTTAATAATATTGGCATTGAAGAAGAAGCAACAATAACGTGGAGCAGTTCTAATTTAGACATTGCAACTATTGATACTTCAGGATTATTAACTGCTATTTCTGAAGGTGTCACCACAATATCAGCTTCCACTCAAGAGAATGATATTTTTTTAGAACAAAGCTTTCCTGTAACAATTACCGAAGATGGAACCGTTGTTATTATAGAACCTGCAGTAAAATCTGGAACTATAGTTACAACTAGTAGTTACTTATTAACAGGCACATTTACGCTTGAAGAACAAGAAAACTCAAATAACTTATTACTCTCTGTTAATAGCGACTATCAAGCTACAACAAGTTTACCTGGACTTTATTTATACCTCACCAATAACCCAAATTCTATCTCAGGAGCCTATAGTGTTGGACCAGTAAGTGTTTTTAATGGCGCTCACGACTACACCATTCCTGAAACTAATATTAACGATTATACTTATTTACTTTATTGGTGTCAACCTTTTGGAGTAAAAGTAGGTACTGGCGAAATATTAGATTAATACATCTTTAGACAATTACAATGACAATAAAAAAATCAATTGCTACATTAGCAATCATCATTTTAGGTTTTCAATTTTCTTTTTCTCAATGGACAAAAGACAAAGGTAAAGGCTATTATAAGGTGTCTGCTTGGTATTTAGAATCAGACGAGCACTATACAGATACTGGAGATAAAGATCCAAATGCTACACGAACAAATTTCAATTTCAATTTTTATGGACAATATGGTCTAACTAAAAAATGGGATCTAATTGCGTACATTCCTTTCTTTTCAAGAACAACTCAAAACGATGCTGTTTCCGGAACAACAGGACAAGTTTTAACCGAAGGTGAAGCTGTAAACTCTATTGGAGATATAGATTTAGGTGTCAACTATGGTATTTTTAATAAAAACTCTTGGGCTTTATCTGCCTCGTTAAAGTTGGGGTTACCTACAGGAAAAAGTGAAGGAGGTTCTGATGGCAGTTTTCAAACAGGTGATGGAGAATTTAATCAATTATTACAACTTAACTTAGGGAAATCTTTCAAAGTATACCATCAATCTTTTTATGGAAAATTATATTTCGGTTTTAATAATAGAACCAATGATTTTTCAGATCAATTAACCACAGGATTAGAATTAGGTACGCAGTTAATTAAAGATAAATTTTGGCTAATAGGGAGATTAAATACAGTTCAATCTTTACATAACGGAAGTTTAAATGCTCAAAACTCTCAAGGCAGCATATTTGCTAACAATATTGAATATGTTGGTTTAGGAGCAGAAGTGTCTTACTACATAACTAAAAAGCTCGGTTTCTCTCTAAATTACTCATCTCTTTTAAGTGGAAAAATTATTGCAGCGAACCCTTCATTTAGTGCTGGCGTATTTTTGGATGTGAAGTAATTTTAACCCACAAAAACAGTTTGTAAAACCATACGTTTGATATTTAAAGTTATGAAAAAAAATTAAATCTAAAATTAATCATTGATTTCGTAACTTCGCAGTAACTAAACTTCTCAACATTAATGGGCTTACTCGTTTTTTACGCTGTCATATCAATATTCTTTTCGTTCTTATGTTCTATTTTAGAAGCTGTTTTACTTAGTATAACTCCTACATTTCTTAATCTTAAAAAGAAAGAAGGTAAAGCCTATGCTGCAGAATTAGAAGAACTAAAAAAGGATGTCGATCGTCCTTTAATTGCTATTCTTACACTTAATACCATTGCACACACTGTTGGTGCGATTTTGGTTGGTGTACAAGCTAAAGTGGCTTATGTAGAACTGTACGGAACTACCAAACGTTCTATTTTAGGTATAGAGTTTACAGAAGATCTAATGGTTGCTGTAGTTTCTACACTTATGACTATACTTATTTTAGTCGCTTCAGAAATTATCCCAAAAACTATTGGTGCTACACACTGGAAAAAACTCGCTAATTTTACAACTAAAGCACTTAATATTTTAATATTTCCTTTAAAGTGGACAGGTATTTTATGGGTACTTCAGTTAACTACAAAACTAATTGGCGGAAAAGGACATGGAAGTGTTTTAAGTAGAGAAGGTTTTGTTGCAATGACAGAAATTGCACATGAAGAAGGTGTTTTTGAAGAAAACGAAAGTAAAGTCATTAAAAACTTATTGAACTTTAAAGAAGTGCGCGCTAAAGATGTTATGACACCTCGTACAGTTGTAAAAACTGAAAATGAGAGCATGACCATTGAAGACTTCTTTAATGCCAACTCAAACATACGTTATTCTAGAATTCCTGTTTTTACAAATGACACAGATAATATTACTGGTTTAGTTTTAAAAGCTGAAGTCTTTAAAGAAATGGCTTTAGGTAACGGTTCTAAACTGTTATCAGAAATTAAACGAGATATTATTATTGTAGATCGTAATTTACCTATTCCTACATTATTTGAACAACTTATTGAAAGTCGAAATCATTTAGCTTTAGTGGTAGATGAATACGGTTCTGTAAGTGGTTTAGTTACTATGGAAGACGTGATTGAAACACTTCTTGGACTCGAAATTATGGATGAAAGTGATAATGTTTCAGACTTACAACAACTTGCTAGAAAGAGTTGGGAAAGTAGAGCAAAACGTTTAGGCATCATAGACAAAGAAGATAATTAATGCAAATTTGCTATATTGAAACACCTCTTGGACATGCTAAAATTAGCGGAAATGAGAATGGTATAACTTCAGTTTCAATCATAGATTCACAAGACGAATTATCAGAAAGTATTCCAGAATCTTTATTAGATTGTGTGATTCAGATTAAAGAATATTTCAACAATACTCGAAAAAAATTCGACTTAAAATTACATCCTGAAGGCACAACCTTTCAGAAAAAGGTATGGAAACAATTGGAGACTATTCCTTTTGGAAAATCCATTTCGTATTTAGAATTATCCAAACAATTAGGAGATGTAAAAGCCATACGAGCTGCTGCAAGTGCCAACGGTAAAAATCCGCTTTGGATTATTGTACCTTGTCACAGAGTCATTGGTAGCGACGGAAGCCTCACAGGTTATGCTGGTGGCTTACACAGAAAACAATGGTTGCTCAATCATGAAAGTGAATACAAACAACAATCCTTATTTTAATGTATAAAATAGCCACTGAATTTTTAAAACGTTTTTTTAAAACTTCAACGATATACAAATATGGTTTCAATTGGTCGCCAATGTATCGTAGATCTACTGCCAAACTTATTGAGGTTAGTGACGATTTGCTTTTTGTAAAAATTAGATTAAAACCAAGTTGGAAAAATCGCAATTATGCAGGCTCTATTTTTGGTGGCAGCATGTTATCTGCAACAGATCCTATTTACATGATTCAACTTATTCAAATACTGGGTAATGATTTTGTAGTTTGGGATAAATCTGTTGAAGCACGCTATAAAAAACCAGGTAAAACTACCATTTATGGTGAATTTATATTCACAAGAGAAGAGATTGAAACTATAAAACAATCGGTTATTGAATCTCGTGAAATTGATATTGTTAAAACCATGAATTTGGTTGACGACAAACAACATATTATTGCTACTTTTAAAAAGACTATTTATATAGCTAACAAAGCCTTTTATAAAGAAAAACTAAAAAAACGTAAAGCAAATAATTAATATCTAACACAATGAAATTTATCAAAAAACTATTAAAATGGCTCATCGGAATTATTGGTGTGCTTGTAATTGCCTCTTATATTTTTGATTACGACTATATATTAAAAGGTATACGTGTTGTGTATTTTACAGGTCATTCTACTGCTTTTATTGATGACTATCCTTATTTTGAAAATGATACTATAAAAAAAGGCACACACACTGATGCTTGGCCAATTCACAAAAACTATAATTCTGTAAACGCTACAGATCGATTAAAAAACACTAACAGTGAATTTGGTACTGTTGCTTATTTAATTATAAAAAATGATAGTATTTATTACGAAAATTACGCTGATAATTATGGTGTAGATTCTAAAACCAATTCGTTTTCTATGGCTAAAAGTATAACCTCATCGTTACTTGGTAAAGCTATAATGGATGGTTATATTAAAAATCTAGATCAACCAATTAGTGATTTTTATCCGCAATACAAAGGCACAAAAACAACGGTTGGTGATTTATCGTCAATGGCTTCAGGTTTAGATTGGGTAGAGTCTTATTCTAGTCCGTTTTCTATTACTGCAAGAGCCAATTATGATGATGATTTAGCGGAAACTATTCTAAATCAGAAAGTCGTAAAAACACCAGGAAAAGAATTCGAATATTTAAGTGGAAGTACGCAATTACTTGGTATGGTGATTAAAAAAGCAACCAAAAAAAGATTATCAAATTATCTATCTGAAAGCTTCTGGCAACCCTTAGGCGCCGAAAACGATGCGTTTTGGCAATTAGATGATGACGACAATAAACTAGCGAAAGCATTTTGCTGTATTTCTAGTAGTGCAAGAGATTTTGGCCGCTTTGGCAAACTTTACAAAGACCATGGCAAATGGAATGGCAAACAAATACTAGACTCTACTTTTGTGGCTACAGCAACCAAATCTAGATTTAGTGGTCAGCCTTATGGTTACGGTTTTTGGGTAAGTGACTACAACAATAAACATACTTTCGCTATGGTGGGAATTTTAGGGCAATATGTTATTACAATTCCTGAAGATAATGTAATTATTGTAAGACTAGGACATCATAGAAGTAATGTAAAGGTTGATTTTTTCCCTGAAGATTTTTATGTTTATATAGATGAAGCTTATGCAATGCTAAATTTAAAGTCTTAATATTATGTTATTTAACAAATAGTTAGTTATATATCGCCATTTTTATTTCTTTTTTTGAGTAAAACAAACCAACCATGAAGCAACTTTATTTTACTCTTATCCTGCTATTTACATTTCTAAACATTACTGCACAAAGCAATCACCACGTAGATCTTGAAACCTTAAATAGAGACACTAAATTTGATAAAGGTTCAGCTATTACTTTCAATGCCTTGGATGAAAATCAAATAAAAAACCTTGAGCTTTTAGGACGTGTTTGGGGATTTTTAAAATACTATCATCCCGAAATCGGAAAAGGAAATTATAATTGGGATTATGAACTTTTTAGGTTACTTCCAGCATATCAAAAAGTGACTACAACAACAGAACGCGATATTTTACTTTTATCTTGGATAGAACGCTATGGAAAGGTAGAACGCTGTAGAAAATGCAAACCAACTTCTGAAGACTCTCATTTAAAACCGGATTTAGAATGGATAACAGCAACTAACATTTCTACGTCTCTAAGTGAAAAATTACTATACATCCAAAGCAATAGACACCAAGGTGAACATTATTATATTGCTATGAATCCTAGTGTTGGAAATCCAGAATTTAAAAATGAAGCCATCTATGAGGATATGCCTTATCCAGATGCTGGTTTTAGACTATTATCACTCTTTAGATATTGGAATATTATAAATTATTATTTTCCTTACAGACATTTAACAGATAAGGATTGGGACACCTGTTTGGCAGAATACATCCCAAAATTCATCAATGCTAAAAATGAGTTAGAATATGAACTAGCCGTAATTCAAATTATTGGAGATATTAAAGACACACATGCTAATCTTTGGAGTGGAAATAATAAAATACAAGAACAACGAGGCGATTATTACGCACCAATTCATGTTAAGTTTATAGAAAACAAATTAGTTGTAGATGATTTATTTAATGAGCAAAAAAACAAAATCAACGGAATAAAAATAGGCGATATTATTACTCATATTAACGGCAAACACACTGATGAAGTAGTAAAAGACATGAATCCCTACTATCCAGCATCTAACCAACCCACTCGCTTACGAGATATTAGTTTTAATATTTTGAGATCAAAAGAAAACAGTATAGAGTTAAAAATTGAACGCGTTGGAAAAACTTCTGACTTAAAACTAGATTTATATAAAAAAGATAATATCGAAGGATATTATAGTTGGTACAAAAAAAGAACTGAGAAAAGTTTTAAAAAACTAAATAGTGATATTGGATACATAACCTTACAAAATATCACAAACGAGGATATAGATTCAATTAAAGAAGAGTTTCAAAATTTAAAAGGAATTGTAGTAGATATTAGAAATTACCCTTCAACTTTTGTCGTTTTTGAATTAGGAAATTTCTTAAATAATAATAGGGCAGATTTTGTAAAATTCACAAAAGGCAACTTAAATAACCCAGGCGAATTTAATTATAAATACAATCTGAAAGTAGGACTTTCTAAAAGTTGGTCTTACAAAGGTCAAAAGGTAATAGTATTAGTAAATGAAATATCTCAGAGTCAAGCAGAATATACGGCCATGGCCTTTAGAGCTGGAGACAAAACAACCATAATTGGCAGCACAACGGCTGGTGCCGATGGTAATATCTCAGCTATATTGCTTCCTGGAGGGCTAACAACTGCAATATCAGGCATTGGGGTTCTTTATCCAGATGGTTCAGAAACACAACGCGTAGGTATCGTTCCAGATATTGAAGTAAAACCAACTATCGAAGGCATTAAAAATGGACGTGATGAAGTGTTTGAAAGAGCCATACAACTCATTGAAAAACAAACAACCACACAAAATTTAATTAAAGATTAATTTAAAAATGTTAACTTTAGTTGAAAATACACCATGATTAGCAAACTCAACCTAGAAAACATCCTATTCTTAGATATAGAAACTGTTCCGGAAACGGAAAATTTCTCTGATTTAGACAAAGCTAAACAAGATCTTTGGGATGCAAAATCACGTTACCAACGTAAGGAAGAGTTTTCAGCCGAAGAGTTTTATGACAGAGCAGGTATTTGGGCTGAGTTTGGTAAAATAATTTGTATCTCTGTAGGTTATTTTAAAACGGAAGGTACATCTAGAACTTTTAGAGTCACGTCATTCTTCGGAGAAGAAATTGAGCTTTTAAAAGAGTTTAAAAATCTTATAATTTCACATTTTAGTGGTAACAAACATTTGCTTTGTGCGCATAATGGTAAGGAATTCGACTTTCCATACATAGCCAGACGGATGATTATCCACAATATAAAATTACCACATAAGCTAAACCTCTTTGGTAAAAAACCATGGGAAGTTCCGCATTTAGACACCTTAGAACTCTGGAAATTTGGAGATTATAAATCGTATACCTCTTTAAAATTACTGACTAATGTTTTAGGTATTCCGTCACCAAAAGATGATATTGATGGCAGCGAAGTTTATCGCGTCTATTACAAAGAGAAAGAAATAGATCGTATTGTTGTCTACTGTGAAAAAGACACCATTGCTGTGGCGCAGATTTTCTTAAGATTACGAGGAGATGAATTGCTTGATAACAATGAAATAAAACACGTTTAATTAAAAGAGAAAAGATTCTAACTTCATTTATGGCAAATTTAATAGACGTCAACAACATTAATATTTCTTTTTTTAAAGACAAGATTGAAAAACATATCATTAAAAATATTTCATTCAGTATCAACAAAAATGAAATTGTAGCTGTTGTTGGAGAATCAGGTTCTGGTAAATCAATTTCCTCATTAGCCTTAATGGGATTATTGCCAAAACACGTTTCTAAGATTACTTCTGGAACCATAGAGTTTCAAGAAAAGAATATCGTTGATTTATCTGAAAAAGAATTTCAAACTATAAGAGGTAAAGAAATCGCAATGATTTTTCAAGAACCAATGAGTTCTTTAAATCCATCGATGCGCTGTGGCAAGCAAGTTGAAGAAATTTTAAAACAACATTTTAAATTATCTAATTCAGAAATAAAAGCTGAAGTTTTAACTCTTTTTAATAAAGTAAAATTACCTAGCCCAGAACGCATTTATAAAGCGTATCCTCATGAAATATCTGGCGGACAAAAACAACGCGTCATGATAGCAATGGCAATTGCTTGTAAACCTAAATTGCTAATCGCAGATGAACCAACAACAGCTTTAGATGTAACCGTCCAAAAAGAAATCTTAGAGCTTTTAAAAGACATCCAAACAGAGACAAAAATGAGTATACTGTTTATATCTCACGATTTATCCTTAGTGTCCGAGTTAGCAGATCGAGTTTTAGTGATGTATAAAGGCGAAATTGTAGAACAAGGATCGACACAGAACATATTTAATACTCCAAAAAACAATTATACAAAAGCATTAATTGCAGCACGACCGTCAACCGATTTTCGTTTAAAACAACTGCCTACCATTTCAGATTTTATGGCAGACACTGTGAACAATGCTATTATTTCTGATACTGATAGAATCAAAAATCACAAAATATTATACGCACAAGCCCCTTTATTGGAAGTTATAGATGTTGAAAAAACATACCTCTCAAAAACGGGATGGTTTTCTAAAGATCAAGCTTTTAATGCGGTTGATGGAGTGAGTTTTAAAGTGTTTCCAGGAGAAACTTTAGGTTTGGTTGGTGAATCTGGTTGTGGTAAATCTACATTAGGAAATGCTATTTTACAATTAGACAAAGCCACTTCTGGAAAAATTCTATACAAAGGAAAAGATATCGTTCATTTAAATAGATCTGAAATGCGCACCTTACGCAAAGACATTCAGATTATATTTCAAGATCCATTTGCATCATTGAATCCAAGATTAACTGTTGGAAATGCAATTTTAGAACCTATGAAAGTTCATCATATTGAAAGTTCTGATTTAGCTAGAAAAGAAAAAGTAATTGATATTCTAAAAAAAGTAGGGTTAGATGCCACAGCATTTGATCGCTATCCACATGAATTTTCTGGAGGGCAACGCCAACGTGTAGGTATTGCGAGAACTATTGCTTTAGAACCTCAATTGATAGTCTGTGACGAATCTGTTTCGGCATTAGACATTTCTGTGCAAGCGCAAGTTTTAAACTTATTAAATGATTTAAAATCACAATTTGGATTTACTTACATATTTATCTCACACGATTTGGCCGTTGTAAAATATATGGCAGATCAATTGTTAGTGATGAATAAAGGAAAAATTGAAGAAATTGGGGATGCAGATATAATTTATGCCTCTCCTAAAAGAGAGTATACTAAAAAGTTAATTCATGCTATTCCAAAAGGATTATAGCATGAATACTCTTTTAGCTAACTTAAAAACATTCGAGACTAACTTCAAAGTGTTTTCTAACGCAGAAAATCCATGATTTTCATTTAAAGTCCGTTCCGGTAGGTTTGTTTTAATGTTCATAAATACTAATTCTTGGTAGATTTAGGGCAAAAAGGTAAATTACATTGATGGTTAATCGCTCTAATTTAATTCGTTTTGTTTGGGACTGCAATATGAATAATTATTTTCTATTAATCAGTTTAAGTACACCATAAATCGATGAAATACATAATATTTTAACATTTAACAAATAATATTAAGAATTTACGCACAAAAAAGCCACTAAAATTTAGTGGCATAAGCTTTACAAACAAAAAGTGTTATAGTATCATTTCTGGAATATCACCATCAATAATAAGCGCTCCTTCTGTTGCGTTTTTAATCTCTTCTACAGAAACTCCTGGTGCACGTTCTAGAAGTTTAAAACCTTTTGGTGTTACCTCTATAACAGCCATGTTTGTTACTATTTTCTTTACACAAGCTACTCCTGTTAACGGTAAAGAACAAGATTTTAAAAGCTTCGAAGCTCCTGCTCTATTGGTATGCATCATGGCAACAATTATATTTTCTGCACTCGCTACTAAATCCATGGCACCTCCCATACCTTTAACCATTTTTCCTGGAATTTTCCAATTCGCTATATCACCATTTTCTGACACTTCCATAGCGCCAAGTATCGTTAAATCAACATGTTGACCTCTAATCATTCCAAAACTCATTGCGGAATCAAAAAATGATGCTCCTGGCAACGTTGTTATAGTTTGTTTACCTGCATTTATAATATCTGCATCTTCATCACCTTCAAAAGGAAAGGGTCCCATTCCTAAAACACCATTCTCACTTTGAAATTCTACTTCAATATCGTCTCTAACGTAATTGGCGACTAAAGTTGGTATCCCAATTCCTAGATTAACATAAAAACCGTCTTCTACTTCTCTCGCAATACGTTTTGCAATTCCATTTTTATCTAACATAATTATGCTTTTTGTCTAACGGTTAATTGTTCAATTCTTTTCTCAAATTTCTCTCCTTGAAAGATGCGTTGCACAAATATGCCAGGTATGTGTATCTGATTAGGATCTAATTCTCCAACTGGTACCAACTCTTCAACCTCAACAACTGTGATTTTCGCTGCTCCACACATGTTAGGGTTAAAATTCCGCGCTGTTCCTTTAAAGATAAGATTTCCTGCTGCATCTCCTTTCCATGCTTTAATAAAACCGAAATCGGCATTAAAAGCATGTTCTAAAACATACATTTTTCCATTAAATTCTCTGGTTTCTTTTCCTTCGGCGACTTCAGTTCCAAAACCTGCAGGTGTATAGAACGCTGGAAAGCCACATTGTGCAGCTCTAGCACGCTCTGCTAAGGTTCCTTGAGGAATTAACTCGACATCTAATTCGCCTGAAAGCATCTGACGTTCAAATTCATCGTTTTCGCCAACATAAGAAGAGATCATTTTTTTGATCTGTTTTTGCTGTAACAATAAACCTAAACCAAAATTGTCGACTCCTGCATTATTAGAGATACAGGTTAAGCCTTTTATATTACGCTTTACGAGTTCGGCAATAGCATTTTCCGGGATCCCAGATAAACCAAATCCACCAAACATAAAGGTCATGTTATCACTAACGCCATCTAAAGCTTCAGTAATATTTGCCACTTTTTTATTAATCATATATAGAAAATTTTGCCTGTTAAAAGTACAAAACTACCTATGAAAATTATAACTTAAACTCATAAAACAAAGGTGTGACTATTGAAAAGCTTTTAGAAATCAAACTCTACAGCATCTTCCGAGTTTTCATCACTACCTAGATCACCTTCGTCTCTGGCTTCACAATCAATATCGATATTTAAATTTGAAGGCTTATCAAATTCGCTTTTAGATATATTTAAAGTTTCATCTGCATAACAAGCTTTCATATATAAACCCCAAATTGGTAAAGACATTGAAGCTCCCTGACCATAAGTAATTGAACTAAAATGAGCAGCTCTATCTTCTGCTCCAACCCAAACACCTGTGACTAAATTTGGTACCATACCCATAAACCAACCATCACTTTGATTTTGTGTGGTTCCAGTTTTACCTGCAATAGGGTTCTTTAGCTCATAAGGATAACCTGTCATTATTTCTCTATACATTTTATTATACTTATCAGCACCTTTACTTCTTAATCGACCTCCTGAACCTGCTTTTGTTACACCTTCCATAAGGTTTACAGTAACATAAGCAACTTCTTCACTCAACACATCTTTACTCTCTGGTGCAAACTGATACAATACAGTACCGTTTTTATCCTCGATACGCGTTACCATAACAGGTTTATTATAAACCCCTTTGTTTGCAAACGTAGAATACGCTGCAACCATTTCATAAACACTAATATCTGGTGTACCCAATGCAATTGCTGGCACAGGTAAAATCTCTGAAGTAATACCTAATTTTTTAGCCATTTCAACCACTGGCTGAGGACCAATCTCATTCATTAAACGCGCAGTCACTGTATTGGTAGAACTCGCTAAAGCATCTTTTAACGTTTGCTTACCTGAATATCTTCCATCTGAATTTTTTACTGTCCAAGACTCTGGGTTTCCAAATTTATTGGCTTCAATAGTAATTTGTGTTCTTGGAAAAGAATCACAAGGCGAAAACTGTAACTGATCTATAGCAGTAGCATATACAAAAGGTTTAAATGTTGAACCAACTTGACGCTTGCCTTGTTTTACCATATCATATTGAAAGTGCTTATAATTCATACCTCCAACCCAAGCTTTAACATGACCTGTAAGTGGATCCATAGACATCATTCCTGTTCTTAAAAACGATTTGTAATAACGCATAGAATCCATAGGTTTCATAACCGTATCTACTTCACCAGCTTTTCCATTTATCCATTTAAAGACTTTCATTGGTGTTGGCTTGTCAAAAGATGCAACAATTTCTTTATCAGATTTTCCTTGTTTTTTTAAGATTCTCCAACGCTCACCTCGCTTCATACCATTATTAAGCAATTTCTCAACTTCCGACTTACTAAGCTCTAAAAATGGTGCTGTTTTATTTCGTTCTGGTGTGTTTTGATTATCAAATTCCGCTTGTAATCTTGGCATATGAGCTCCAACAGCTTCTTCTGCATATTTCTGCATACGTGAATCTATAGTGGTATATATTTTTAGTCCATCACTGTATAAATCATATTTACTACCATCAGGTTTTCTGTTCTTTTCGTCTTTTGCCCAATCTTTCATGAAACCTCTAAGATATTCTCTAAAATAAGTAGCTGTCCCTTGACTATGCGTTTCTGGTGTAAAGTTTAAATCAAGCTCCGTTTTTTGTAGTGAATCTTTTACGTGTTCAGAAATATAGTCATACTTAAACATTTGTGCCAAAACAACATTACGTCTGTTTCTAACACCAACAGGATTTCTAGAAGGAATAGGGTTATATAAAGATGAATTTTTAAACATCCCAACTAGCATTGCAGATTCTTTTAAATCTAAATCTTTTGGTTCTTTACCAAAATAAATACGGGATGCAGACCTGATACCATCTCCATTATTACCAAAATCATAGATATTAAAATACATCGTTATAATCTCGTCCTTAGTGTATTGACGCTCCAAACGTATAGCGATAACCCATTCTTTTATCTTTTGAGTTAATCTACTAATTATATTTTTAGAAGCAACACCAACAAACAATTGACGAGAAACTTGTTGTGAAATTGTACTAGCTCCACCATCTCTACCTAAGCCTTTAATTGCTCTCAATGTCCCTCTAGCATCTATACCTGAATGATCATAGAAACGCACATCTTCAGTAGCTAATAAAGCATCTACCAAATTTTTAGATAAATCGTCAAAACTAACAGGTGTTCTATTATCATTAAAATAAAACTTACCTAAAGTTTCACCATCTGAAGAAATAACCTCAGTAGCTAAATTTGTATCTGGGTTTTCTAGTCTTGTATAATCTGGCATTTCTCCTAAAAATCCCCAAGATGCGAATAGAAATAATAATACCATCGCTGAGATACCACCTAAAAAGATGATCCAGAACCAACGCACATATTTTGAAAAATCTAAAGTTTCTGGTTTAGATTTTGCTGTCTTCTTTTTTGCCATTTTTACTATTTTTGAGTACTTTCTACTCGAAATCCAATATCTGTTATTCCTTCTAAATTTTCTACACCATTAACGTCTCCGTTATTTCTCATGGCATGCTGAATATTAACTGTGTAATCGCCTTCTTCATTAAATACAAAAGGTTCTTTGTAACCTCTATACCACAATTTATTTTCTTTTAAATCTGAAAACCCCGTACCTAAAAGTTCACCATTTGGTGCTGCCATTTTATATTCTAAAGTATCTTTTACCACCTTTCCATTAGGATAATTTAACTCTACAATAAGAAATAAATTACTAAACTTATAAGCATTAGTATTTCTTAAATTAACGAATAGATTGTACGCGTTAGTACTATCTGGTGCTTTAAAATTAAAAGTTGCAATAGAATCTTTATGCCATTGATTTGGCACCGATTTATAAGTGTCAAAAACGGCATTTGAATCGCAACTAGTAAATAAAAAACAACAGATTACTACAAGAAATAACCCTTTAGTCTTTCTTAGCATTTGTATTTGTTTTTGCTTTTGGCTTGTTATTACGGTTTCGATTTTGAGATTTGTTTTTGTTGTTGGTATTGTTGCTGCTCGTCTTATTAGTGTTGTTTCTATTCTTGTTATTTCTGTTGTTCTTATTGTTTTTACGTTTGTTTTTCGGTTTTGGACTATCGAAACGTGTTAAACTATCTTGACCTACAACGTTCTCAAACTCAACTTTAGTCTCTTGGATATGCTCAGCAGCATATTCCTCAAGGCTTGCAACTTTTTCTCTTTTCTTGTTTTTCTCTATGATTTCATTGGCTTGACTAGTGGTTATAATATGCCAATTCATCCATTCTCCTTCGTAAGCAAACCACATTAAGCCCTTAAAAATATCCGTCTTTTGGCAAACTGCATTTCCTTTTTCTGTATATAATTTTACATCTGATCTTGGAAACGCTTTTAAAGCATCTTGATATGAATCTAACTCATAGTTAAGACAACATTTTAACTTACCACATTGTCCTGCAAGTTTTAACGGATTTAAAGACAATTGCTGATAGCGTGCCGCTGAAGTACTTACAGATCTAAAATCCGTTAACCAAGTAGAACAACACAATTCGCGTCCACAAGAACCAATACCTCCAAGTCTTGCCGCTTCTTGTCTAAAACCAACTTGTTTCATCTCTATTCGCGTTCTAAACTCACGAGCAAAAAGTTTAATTAATTCTCTGAAATCTACACGTTCTTCTGCAGTGTAATAAAATGTAGCTTTACTTCCGTCTCCTTGAAATTCGATATCCGAAATTTTCATTTTCAGTTTCAAATCAATAGCAAATTGACGAGCTTTAACCTTCATTGGTTCTTCTTTGTCTCTCGCTGTAGACCAAATATCAATGTCTTTTTGTGATGCTTTTCGGTATATTTTTAAAACGTTTTCAGCATCTTCAAGATTTACTTTTTTACGTTTCATTTGTATTCTTACTAGCTCTCCAGTAAGTGTAACCATACCAATATCATGACCGGATTTTGCCTGTGTAGCGACAATATCTCCAATGCTTAGTGTAAGATTTTCAGTGTTTTTATAATAATGTTTTCTGCCATTCTTAAAACGTACCTCGACACCAATAAATGGTTCTTGTCCGTTTGGAAGTGACATATTAGCTAACCAATCAAAAACAGTAAGTTTATTGCAGCTATCTGTGCCACAAGTCCCATTGCTTTTGCATCCTTTTGGTTGGCCATCTTCTCCAGTTGCGCAACTGTTACAAGCCATAAAAATTTTATATATTAAATCTAGATTCGTAAAAATTCTAGATATAGGATTCGTAAATAATTAATGAGTAAAGATAAAATTAATTATGGACTTCTTATAGTATAGTTGTTTTAGAAACCAATTTAAGCGATTTTGCTATTATTGTTTTGGCTCAAAGCTTTCAAAAATATTTCGTAAATCCTTTTTAAAAGGTAAATGATCTGCACGTCCTTTTTTGAAAATATCGTTACTATTACCTTGTCCTTTTCTTAGTGCTTTTTGCTCTTCAAAAGGTAAATTGTGTATTTCCATACAGTTGGTAGAACAACAATTTTCCATTTTTGCTTTACAATCATCACATTGAATAAATAACAAATGACAGGCTTCATTGGCACAATTGGTATGCATATCTGCAGGATTACCACATTGGTGACAATTGGCAATGACATCATCTGAAATTCTTTCAGAACGTCTTTCATCGAATACGAAGTTTTTACCTAGAAATTTGTTTTCTAAGCCTTCAGCTTCAATTTGTCTTACGTAATTAATAATACCTCCTTCAAGCTGAAATACATTTTTAAAGCCTTTATGTTTGTAGTATGCACTTGCTTTTTCGCAACGGATTCCACCAGTACAATACATAACTAGTTTCTTGTCTTCTTTGTGTTCTCTTAAATCTTCTTCAATTAAATCTAAAGACTCTCTAAAGGTATCTACATCTGGTGTTACCGCATTTTTAAAATGACCGATTTCACTTTCGTAATGGTTTCTCATATCTACCAAAACTGTGTTTGGATCTTCAATAAGTTCGTTAAATTTTTCTGCATTAACGTGAACACCTTTATTGGTAACATCAAAAGACGCATCGTTTAATCCGTCTGCGACTATTTTTTTACGCACTTTTACTTTCAATTTTAAAAAGGCAAAATTATCATGCTCAACGGCAATGTTTAATCTTACATTTTCTAAAAAAGAAATGGTATCTAAATGTTTTTTGAAAGGCTCAAAATTTTCTGCAGGTACAGAGAGTTGAGCATTAATACCTTCGTTAGCCACGTAGATTCTTCCTAAGACATCTAACTTGTCCCAAGCTAAATAAAGATGGTTTCTAAAAATTTCGGTATTATTAATTTTGGCGTACTTGTAGAAAGAGATTGTTAAGCGTTCTTTTCCCGCTTGTTCAATAAGTTCTGCTCTTTCCTTAGCACTTAAGTTATTGTACAGTTGCATGCTATACTAATTTTAAGGTTAAAGAATATTTTGAATTGCAAAGGTATCATTTTTAGTGAAATGCCTCAAAACTAAACACAAAAAAAGCACCTTGAAAGATCAAGATGCTCTTAGATTAACTTACCAACTTAACTTAAAAAGTTAATCTTTATGGGCTTAACAATTATTGAGGAATACTATACGACAACTGAAACACCAAATATTTTACTAACTTTTTTAAAATCAGAACAATTTAATTTTAACTAAAACATTTAGATAAAATTCGCTACTCAACTCTAAAGTAACTTCAGAGTTGTTTGTAGCGCATTTCATAGCAATTAGTTCCTTTTTCATTGAGTAGATGCAAAAAGTGCTAAACGGTTGCGTTATAAACTTGATTTTAATTTTTACCTAAAACGAAATTAATAATTTATAATATCCCTATTAAAAAACATTCCTTTCATTTGTAGTAATTTGAAACGAGAAATGTTATTAATTAAAATAAGTGGTATTTTTGAAGAATAATTAATGAAGAATTCTAAGAACAAAGAAGATATGAGTAGTGAAAAAGACGCAAAATTAAAAGCTTTAAAATTAACTTTAGACAAGTTAGATAAGGCTTACGGAAAAGGAACAGTAATGAAAATGAGCGATCAGGCTGTAGTAGATGTAGAAGCTATTTCTTCTGGCTCTTTAGGTTTAGATATTGCTTTAGGCGTTGGTGGTTATCCTAGAGGTCGTGTAATTGAAATATATGGTCCAGAATCTTCTGGTAAAACAACCTTAACACTTCACGCCATTGCAGAAGCACAAAAAGCAGGTGGTATTGCTGCATTTATTGATGCAGAGCACGCTTTTGATCGTTTTTATGCTGAAAAATTAAACGTTGATATTGATAATTTAATCATCTCTCAACCAGATAATGGAGAGCAAGCATTAGAAATTGCTGATAACTTAATAAGATCTGGTGCTATTGATATTGTAGTTATTGATTCTGTTGCTGCCTTAACACCTAAGAGTGAAATTGAAGGTGAAATGGGAGATTCTAAAATGGGCTTACATGCACGTTTAATGTCTCAAGCACTTAGAAAATTAACCGCTTCTATTAGTAAAACTAATTGTACAGTAATCTTCATTAACCAATTACGTGAAAAAATTGGTGTTATGTTCGGTAATCCTGAAACAACAACTGGTGGTAATGCCTTAAAATTCTACGCTTCTGTACGTTTAGATATTAGAAGATCTACACAAATTAAAGATAGCGATAGTAATGTTATGGGTAACAAAACTAGAGTTAAAGTGGTTAAAAATAAAGTGGCTCCACCATTTAGATTGGCAGAATTTGATATTATGTATGGTCAAGGTATTTCTAAAGTAGGAGAAATATTAGATTTAGCTGTAGAACATGAAATTGTTAAAAAAGCAGGATCTTGGTTTAGCTACGGAGATACTAAACTTGGTCAAGGACGTGATGCCGTAAAAATGATTATTAAAGATAATCCTGATCTCATGGATGAACTAGAAGAGAAGGTTAGAGATCTCATTAAAGCTTCAAAATAAAAAATTAAAAAAATCCTGATAAAATCAGGATTTTTTTTGGTTTTACACGCAACCCTTTTACACATAAAGCATCTATATAGTGAAATTGATTATTTTTAATTATGAAAAAAAGTGCCCTTTTAATCTTTATATTCATCGCTCTATTTACATCTTGTAGCATTGATGATGACAATTACAATAATTTCTATTTAGAAGTGATACCCATTGATAGTGTAGAAATCCCTGAAAGCTTTGTTCTTGGAGAAACCTACCAAATAGACATGACGTATACTAAGCCAAATGGTTGTTATTATTTTAATGATTTTATATATGAAGTCGATGATCAACAAAGAACTATTGCCGTTGTAAATACAGTATATACAAACCTCAATAATTCATGCGAAGAAGATGCAGAGGCTGAAGAAGTCACTGTTCATTTTGATTTTATAGTACTATCAAACGAAACTTATGTCTTCAAATTTTACCAAGGTGAAGATGAAAATGGTGAAGATCAATTTCTATTGGTAGAAGTTCCTGTTGAAAGTGAATAATTAATATCATAGAATGTAATTCAAAGACTAATCACTAACTAACACCAAGATTCATGTGAGTTCAAATCAACTCATAAAAAATTGTATTAAACAAGATGCTCAAGCTCAAAGCCAATTATACAAGCAGTATGCAAGTAAATTATTTTCGCTTTGTCTAAAGTACTCTAAAAACTATGCAGAAGCAGAGGATAATCTGCATGACGCATTTATAACTATTTTTAATAAAATAGAACAATACAATAATAAAGGATCTTTTGAAGGTTGGCTAAAACGAATTACAATAAATACAGCACTACAACGCTACAGAAAAGATGTTGGAGTTTATGATATTATTAATGAAGATAATATTGAAGACGTTTCTGTAAATTTTAATGAAGACGATGTTAGTATTGAATATTTATTAAAAATCATACAAGAACTACCAGATAGATACCGATTGGTATTTAACTTATATGTCTTAGATGGTTATTCTCATGTTGAAATTAGTGAGTTAATACATATTTCAACCGGAACATCAAAATCTAACTTGTCGCGAGCAAGACTGATTTTAAAAGAAAAAATAGAGGCTTATAATACAGCCAAAAATTCAAGTAGTTTATAAATAATGAACGATAAAAAAAATATAGATCGACTTTTTCAAGAAAAGTTTAAAGATTTTGAAGTTGCACCTAACGATGCCATTTGGGATCGTATAAACGAAAGTCTCCCTAAGAAAAAGAAGAAACGCAGAGTAATTGCACTTTGGTGGCAAATTGGCGGTGTAGCAGCTGTTATCGCGCTATTATTAACTGTAGGTATTTCTGTTTTTAATTCTGATGAGGATACTCTTCAAGAATTCCCAATTGTAGATACTAAGACGAATGAAAACAATGGAGAAAAGAACAACAAAAACTCGAAAACTAAAAAGAACGAAAACGAATTAAATTCTATTGACTATAAGACTTCAAAAATTGCTAATTCAAATTTAGAATCTGAAGAGAAATCAAATTTAAACGATTCTAAAAATGACAACCTTCAAAAAGCGACCTCTTCAAACCCATTAACCTCATCAAATAATTCGAATCAAAAAACAAATGCTGTCGCTAATAAATCTAAAGTTCAGGAAAATAATAACGTAGCCCAAAAGCGAAGTCATTTAACATCTACGCCTAAACAAGACAATAGCGCTAAAGTTACATCGCAAAAAACATCTAATTCAACTTTAAAAACCAATAATAAAACACAACTTAAATCTGAAATAGAGAGAAAGTCTGTGATTAAAAAGAACATAGAAGACAATAAAGCAACTATCGCTGAAAATCGATCTTCTAAAAAACACAATTCGGAAACTACTAATTCTACATTAAATAAAACAAATAACGTAGAACCTGAGACTTCAATTATTGAAAACCCACAACAAGAGTCTATTGAAAACGCTATTGCAGAAAATAATGAAACTATAGATGAAGAAGAAAAAGAAGATGACCTAAACAGGTGGAGCATTGCACCAAATGTTGCGCCTGTTTATTTTAATTCTTTTGGTAAAGGTTCTTCTTTAGACCAACAATTTAATGAGAATTCTAAAAGTGCAGATGTTAACATGAGCTATGGTATTTCTGGAAGCTACGCTGTTTCAAAAAAAATAAAAGTTAGAGCTGGTGTTAATCGTGTAAATCTTAATCAAACCACTTCAGATGTATTTGCCTATACAAGTGCAGAAACTGTGGCCAGAGGAGTAGATGCTTCTTTTAACAACATTTCATTTAAAGACGGAGTGCAACATGTGTCACTTATAAGTTCTAATATGTTAAACAGATCTTCTACACCAGAATTATTTAACACCAAATTAGCGGGAGATATAGACCAACGCTTTGGCTTTATAGAAATCCCTCTAGAAATAGAATATAGACTACTAGACCAGAAGTTTGGAATTAATGTTATTGGTGGATTTAGTACGTTGTTTTTAAATGAAAATGAAATTTATGCCGACCTCAACGGATCTTCTACTTTAATTGGAGAAGCTAATAACATTAACGACACTAGTTTTAGTGCCAATTTTGGCTTAGGTATGGATTACAGTCTTTCTAAACAATGGAATTTAAATCTTGAACCAACATTTAAATATCAAATAAACACATTCAATAACACCACAGGAGATTTTAAACCATTCTTTATTGGTGTATATACAGGATTAAGTTATAAGTTTTAGGTTAAGTTAGGTTAAGTTAGGTTATTGCAACAAAAAGCTATGATGACTGCAATGATGACAAAAGCTACTCTTGGTTAGAGTGGCTTTTTTTTGCACCTAAACTTAGCGTTAAATCATTCAAAATCAAAGTCCTTGCCTTATCATTAAGAGACTTTGTGTCTTTTATAGTTAAACCTTCGGTAGGTAAACACTTATGAATTTTGGCTCTCATTTTCCCAGGACTACCACTGAAGAATGTATATGAAAATCGTTTTTTATTATCATAAAACGTAATTGGTACCACAGGAATTTGATGATTTATTGCCAAACGGAAAGCTCCATCTTTAAAAGAATCTAACACAACATGTTCTTCTGGCACACCTCCCTCAGGAAAAATACAAATACTAGAGCCTTGTTTTAAACGTTTTTGAGCTCTTAAAAATACCGCTTGTCTACTTTTAGCACTGCTTCTGTCTACTAAAATACAGGTTCGTTTGTAGAAGAAACCAAACAAAGGAATTTTTGATAATTCTTGCTTTCCCACAAATACAAAAGGATTTTTAACAGCGACTAACATGAGCATAATATCTGCCATTGAAGTATGGTTAGCAACAAACATGTAACTTTTGTTTGCATCTAAAGCCTGGTCTCTTTTAATTTTATACCCAAATCCCATTCCTATTAAAATAAACTTAGACCAAATACGTGCGAGTTTAAAAAAGTAAGGATACCATTCTTCTCTAGAGATAGAGATAATCAACAAAGGAAACATTATAATAATCGGGATAGCTACTAAAATGTAGAACCAAATACGATATAAAAGCCACAATGGATACTTTATAATTGCCATAGCACCAAAACTAGTTAATTAAATTAAATCACTTCTTATAGTTATGCTAAAAAATTTACCTTTGTTTTTTAGTTTAACAATTATAGATATTCCCCCATTATTGGGAAATGATTATGGCAAGAATTTTAACAGGAGTACAAAGTACAGGAACACCTCATTTAGGAAACATTTTAGGTGCAATTTTACCAGCTATTGAAATGGCAAATGATGCTAAAAACGAATCGTTTTTATTTATCGCAAATTTGCATACATTAACACAAATAAAAAATGCTGAAGAATTAAAAAACCATACGTATTCTGTTGCTGCAACCTGGCTTGCTTTTGGTTTAGATATAGAAAAAACAGTATTTTATAGACAAAGTGATATTCCGCAAGTAACTGAGTTATCTTGGTATTTAAGCTGTTTTTTTCCTTACCAACGTTTAACATTAGCACATGGATTTAAAGATAAAGCAGACCGTTTAGAAGATGTTAATTCTGGTTTGTTTACATACCCAATGTTAATGGCTGCAGATATTTTATTGTATGATGCTGAAATTATTCCGGTTGGAAAAGACCAATTACAACATATTGAAATGACACGTGATGTTGCGTCTCGTTTTCATGCTAAAATGGGAGAAGCTTTTGTTTTACCTGAAGGGAAAATACTTGAAAGCGGCATGCTTATTCCAGGAACTGATGGTGAAAAGATGAGTAAGAGTCGTGGTAATTTTATCAATATATTTTTACCAGACAAGCAACTACGCAAAAAAATAATGTCTATTGAAACTGACAGCACGCCACTTGAAGAACCAAAAGATTGGGCAACTTGTAACTGTTTTGCTATTTATAGCTTATTAGCTTCTGAGGACCAAATAGCAGATATGAAAGCTAATTACGAAGATGGAAATTACGGTTACGGACATGCTAAACAAGCTTTGTATGAATTGGTTGTAGAACGTTTCTCTGAACAAAGAGAGCGTTACCATTATTACATGAATAATTTAGAAGAGGTAGATGCTGCATTAGCCAAAGGTGCGGAAAAAGCAAAGGTTGTTGCAAATAATGTATTAACGCGTGTGAGAGAAAAAGTGGGTTACTAACCAGTACTTTGTTTCTTAAAATTTATATATAAAAAGACCTCTGTAAATAATTTACAGAGGTCTTTTTTATAAGTTAAACTAATCGTTTTAGTTAATTATCTTCTTTGTCACAACAGTGCTTCCGTCTAAAGTTATGGAAACAACATATACTCCTTTAGAAAACTGGAAGTTTTCACTAACGGTGTTACGCTGTCCAGTGAATGTATAAGCGATTACTTGTCTTCCATTAATATCATAAACTTTAATATCTCTTATACTAGAATCAGATTTTACATTTAACATATCATTTTTCACATAAATAAAAGTGTTAGACACAGCAGCATCACCAATGGAAAGCGTTGCATCTATATTTGTATATCTAAGAATAAAACGATCATTAAACTCTCCTGCTTCACCAGTAAATGAATATGGAGACACTCTTAAATCATGAATCACTCCAGAATATGTATCTTCTAAGTAAATAGCTTGTTCTTGAGTTTCAAAAAGACTTCCTTTTACATTACCAATAGAAATAGAATAAATACCACTATTTACCAACTCCATACCTAAAGGCACCGTATTAGTATCTTTAAATGGTAACGGAAGCCCTTGTATCACTAATTTCTCTTCTTCAGAGATTAAAGAATATAAATTGAATCCGTTATTATTAGTGTAAGCATCATAAAGTCTATCTTTTTCATCTGTTGCTCCGTCAACATAGCCAATTAAAGTACTCATAGCGTGATTATCTTCATTAGCTAAGCTTAGCCATACTAATTGTTTTTCTTCAGCTATACCTGTATCATCCACTCCATTTCTATGAAATTGTGAATTATCATGAGCCACTATGTTATTATGACGCATAGCATTAGTAAAATCAACAGAAGGTGAACCTGCTGTATCATCATCTACTCTTACAAAAAAGGCTTGCCCTGAAGCAATTTTCCCATTAAAAGTATTAGATGGATCTGGTGTTGAAGTTCCTGTACTATTAAACGTAATATACTGATTTCCGTAATTGACTCCAAAATCATCATAAAATGGATCGTCTGCTCCTGTAACATCAAACAGACCTGTATCATGTGTCCATATATCTACACGTCCTTCAATATCAGTATTAGCAGTTAAGAAGGTTTCTGCATCAATTGCCGACGGATAAGGGTTCCCTATTAAATTCCAACTACTATCATTATAATCCATAGACGTATAACCCGTTGATTTAAAAACATCCACACTAAAAGGCCCATTATTAGGCTCTCCATAAAATTCAGTTGTAAAACCACCTAATTGAGCATTTGTCACTCTAGCGATATAACCTTCACCTGGTGTCATTATCTCTCCAGAGGCATCTTCCCAATTTCCAATACCAGAATCATCATTTGAAGCATTTACAACCCACTGATAAGTTCGTGAATTAGCGATCCCTGAAATATTAAAATCCTTAACAGGAGATGCCCAATACACGTAATCATATTCATTTACTTCACTTGCATCCAATGCTCGCTTTACTTTAATTTCTCCACTATTTATTACATTATTAATCTGTACTAAACTAGCATTGTCTTCTAATGTGAAGGTTCCTTCAGGAACATGATTCACAAGAATTATATCATTACCAAATTCATCTAATTCCTTTACTTCTGCGATTTCTGGCTCAACAGTTAATTCATTATATAAAACCATTTTTGATCCTACAGGAATAACAACATCAGAACCTGAGGTTACTCTACAATCACAACCCACTAAATCATCCGCTATGGTATAATCACCTGTGTAAACTAGACCTCTTTCTTTTTCTACTACTGCACCATACGGAGAACTCCAAGCCGTTCCATTCCAATAATAAGGCGTACCGCCTTCACTTAAGGTCACTGGTAATATTATAGTACCTCCATTCTCATTAGATATTTCTATTTTATACGTCGCTAAATCTGGAGTTGTTACTCCTGAAATAGTAAAATCTTCACTTGTTTCACCACTAATTGCTGAGTTATACTTTCTCCATTTATACTTTAACTCTAAATCAGCATCTCCAGCAGGTGGATCTGTTATACCTCCAGAACCATCATCTATACCTGCAGTGACACTAAAGGTTATACTCGTTGTTCCATCGGCTTGACAAACATACTGAGGCAATATTGGTTCTACTATAGGTGCTTTTATATCAAAAGCAGATTGGTTGTAAGCAATAAAAGCCATATCTGCAGAACCTCCGGCAACAGAATTAATATTTTTCACAGAATCAATATCATCACTAGTTAATATATCGAAATCTTCTAAATTAAAAGCAACAATTTTAATTAACCTTGTTTCATTATTTCCAAATGTTCTAGATTGTGGAACTGCTGTATTTATATCTGCACCACTAGGAAGTGAGTATAAATCTAAAGCCCATCTTCCTAAGTTATTTGTGCTGTTATTCAAATACATTTTTATAGGTGTTCCAACAACATTACCTCTGTCATCTGCATAATAATAAATATCCCAACTACCAGAATCGGCTATTTGAGTAATTATTAAATCTGGAACTCCATCTGAGATTGCACCAACCTGTCCGTTACCACTAAAAAAACGAATGGAAGCTGATTTATTGTAATTAGTCACACCTGTACCTAAATCTAAGCCGTTAATTCCATCAATCATTACTTGAAAAACAGTTAAATCTAAAATATCAGATGATGAAATAGTAGTCCCCTCACCAACAACCCCATCAACTAAATCTCCAGTAGCTATAAAATTGGCACCGTTATTAATAGTCCCTGTAATTCCGTTTGTAGAATAGGCTTTAAAAACTTCCTTACTGTAAGTAAATCCAATTATATTATCAAGAAGGTCGTCATCTACTCCCGTAGAATAATAAACTCCATCATATTTAAAGGCCAATAATTCATGACTATCATTTGGATATGTACTAGAAGTGCCGTAAGTATAATTTGTAGAAAATCTCCAATAACCTTGACCATTATAATTCCAATTCGTAATAATGTCGGCTACGCGTTTAAAAGATTGACTACCAGTGTTATAATCATTTCTTTTCAATTTAGCTCCTATATAATCGATAGTCACTTTATTCGCTGTACTGACTGAGCCTATATAAACATTTTGTCCGGCTGATCCTCCTATTTTTAATTCGCTCGAAATATCAGCTGTACCATCTAAGGTAATTTCAAAACTTAACTCCGAACCATCTGGAGTCGCTTCAACTGAGCCAATAGAAATTCCATAAAGATAAACATCTGTAGAATTTGTAAATCCAGAACTAAGATCTCCAATAATAGTAACAACACTACTTTTTGTAACTCTTGTAGGAAAAACATCACTAACAACTATTTGCGCATAAAAAGACATGCTAAATAAAAGCATAAATGCAGTTATTATTTTTTTAGACGATATAAAAGATAAAATTGTATTCATAGGTTATGGCATTATGAATCGATATTGACACATTAGACGGAGTCTTTCTAAATAACTTTCAGTATAAATTCGGGTATAACGGTACAAAAATGACATAGTTTAGGGGATACTCAAAAAATACTAGTTAACGTGTAGGCAAAACTCTTTTAAGTGTGTAATTACAAATTGTAACTAACACAAATGATGCGTTTTAAGTCATTACAAATGATGCTTTTTTTATATAAATTTTAACAACTACTTATAAATTATGTAAAATTATTTAGTCTAGAAGTTCATGACTTCCTCATACTATATATCTATTAATACGTATTAATTTATAGGTTGGTTTTTTTAAACAGACAATACATTACATTAACCAACTTTACAACAGGATTTTCTTAGAATTTGTAACTCGTTTTTTTAAAATAATAGACAAAAAAAGACCTCTGTGAATATTTCACAGAGGTCTTTTTTATGATTAATTAATCGTTTAGTTAATAATCTTCTTTGTTAGAATAATATTATCTTCTAAAGTTATTGAGACAAGATATACTCCTTTTGAAAATTGGAAGTTTTCATTAATAGTGTTAAGCTGTCCATTAAATGAATAAGCGATTACCTGTCTTCCATTAATATCATAAACTTTAATCGCTTTTATACTAGAATCAGATTTTACATTTAACATCTCATTTTTCACATAAATAAAAGTGTTAGCTGCAGAAACATCATTAATGGAAAGCGTTGCATCTATATTTGTATATCTAAGAATAAAGCGGTCATTAAACTCGCCTGCTTCACCTGTAAATGAATATGGAGACACTCTTAAATCATGAATCACTCCAGAATATGTATCTTCTAAGTAAATAGCTTGTTCTTGAGTTTCAAAAAGACTTCCTTTTACATTACCAATAGAAATAGAATAAATACCACTATTTACCAACTCCATACCTAAAGGCACCGTATTAGTATCTTTAAATGGTAATGGAAGCCCTTGTATCACTAATTTCTCTTCCTCTGAGATTAAAGAATATAAATTGAATCCATCATTATTAGTGTAAGCATCATAAAGTCTATCTTTTTCATCTGTTGCTCCGTCAACATAACCAATTAAAGTACTCATAGCGTGATTATCTTCATTAGCTAAGCTTAGCCATACTAATTGTTTTTCAGTTGATATTACTGTATCATCCGTGCCATTTCTGTGAAATTGATCGTTATCATAAGCCTCTATGTTATTATGACGCATAGCATTAGTAAAACCAACAGAAGGTGAACCTGCTGTATCATCATCTACTCTTACAAAAAAGGCTTGCCCTGAAGCAATTTCACCATCAAAAGTATTAGATGGATCTGGCGTTGAAGTTCCTGTACTATTAAACGTAATATATTGATTTCCGTAATTGACTCCAAAATCATCATAAAATGGATCGTCTGCTCCTGTAACATCAAACAGACCTGTGTCATGTGTCCATATATCTACACGTCCTTCAATATCAGTATTAGCAGTTAAGAAGGTTTCCGCATCAATTGCCGACGGATAAGGATTCCCTATTAAATTCCAACTACTATCATTATAATCCATACTTTCATGTAAAGCCGATTTTTCAACACCAATAGTAAATGGCCCATTATTTGGCTCTCCATAAAATTCTGTTGTAAAACCATTTATTTGACTATTTGCCACTCTAACAATATAACCTTCACCAGGGTTCATTACAGAGTTAGCCGCAGATACCCAATTCCCTACACCTGAATCAGTATTTCCTGCACTTACACTCCACTGGTATGTTGGTGTGTTAGAAATTTGTGAAATATTAAAATCCTTAACAGGAGATGACCAATACACGTAATCATATTCATTTACTTCATCATTGCGTAAGGCTCGTTTTACCTTAATTACACCAGAGTTTACAACATCATTAATCTGTACTAAACTTGCGTCGTCTTCTATAGTAAAAGTAGCAGCAGGTATAGCAGCAACGGCAACACCATCTACAGTAGTTGCAGCAATCTCACCCTCCACAGTAAGTGAATTATAAAGTGTCATTGCATATCCTTCCGGAATCGTTACGTTTTTTCCTGCAGGAACTGTACAATCACAACCTTCTACATCTGTTAAGGCATTATAATCAGCTGTAACTATTAAACTACGATCTCCATCAGGAACAGAAATACTATTGTCTGTATAAACTGAAGCCAAAACCCAGTTTGTACCATCCCAATAAGCGGGTGTACCACCTTCAGTAATTGTAAAAGGTAAATCTACAGCACCATAGCCGTTTGCAACTCTAACTCGATAATTTGTATCGTCTAAATCTGCGCTATATAATCCAGCAGGTATGGTAAATGTATTTGATGATACTGACAAATCTGTATTGTTTTTAAACCATTGATAAGTTATAGTTTCTTTAGGATCGCTAGTTGCTGTACCTTCAATTCCACCTAATGCAGTGAAAACAAATTCACTTGATGGAAACCTACAAACAAACCTTGAAACTGGAGATTTATCAATCACCGGAGATTTAATATCAAATGCAGACTTGTTATAAGCCATAAAAGACATATCTGAAGACCCACCAGCTCCCATATTGATATTATCAATACTATTAATATTTTCATAAGCGGCTGCTGTAGTTGATACATTAATACCAAAATCCTCTAAACTTAGCGCCGCCATTCTAAAACCTCTTGTCTGTCCATTACCAAATGATGCTGTAGTTGGTATAGCTGTTTCAAAAGTTGACCCTGTAGAATAATCTAATCGATAAAAATCGACTCTCCATTGATATAACCTAGTATCATTACTATTAACAAATGCAAGTTTAACAGGTTTCCCAACAACATTACCATCTACATCAGCATAATAATATACATCACTACCGCCTGGCTGTGCCATTTGTGTGATTAATAAATCTGGAATACCATCATTTACAGCACCAACATCTCCATTACCACTATAAAACCTTATATCTGCTTGATTATTAAAATTCGCTATACCTGTTCCTAATTCTAATCCGTTGCCGGTGCCGTTGATTAAATCTCCATCTCCATCTATAATAACATCGTATACTGTTTTTCTAACCGCATTATTCAATACTATTGAACCTGTGTAACCATCTATTTTATCAGCAAACCCCATATAATTATTAGAATTAGGCTTACCACTAACTCCATTAGTAGAATATGCTTTAAACTCTTGACTTACATACTCTGTACTTGTAGCTGAGACATCTACACCTAAGGCACTTAATTTCGTTTCTAAGAATGAATTATTAACCCCTGTAGAAAAGATTATATCATTACCACCATAATTCATTTTAAATCCTAATAACTCATGGCTATCATTTGGCCAAGTTTCTTTTCCTGCAGCAGAATTAGAAGGGTTCCAATCAGAAGATTTCCAGAAATTTACTCCATCTCCATTCTGATCCCAAGTGGTATACACTTCTCTAACTCTAATTTCATTATTAGCACTCACACTTTTACTTGTTGGCGCAATATAATTAAATGTTCTAGACACACTATAAGAAGAGACTCCTGTTATTGAAAGGGTTTCAGTTCTATCACCTGAACCATTTGCCGTAATCTTAAAAGTCATTTCTGTACTACTTACAAACGTCTTACTACCAGTACCTATGTTAGTAATTGTAATACCTGACTGATCCCCGTCAGTAAAACCCGTACCAATAATAGTGATAGTACTACTTGTCGTTACACGAGTAGGAAAAATATCAGTTACAGTCTGAGCAATAGCTAAACCTGAAAATAAAAGAAAAATTGCTATAGTAAATAAAGGTGATAGGCCCAAAACGCCTACAGAGCGTGTAGTTTTTAATTTCATAAGTAGGGAATTATATAATACAAAGATACAACCTTAGATGAATGAACCTTAATATTTTAATTAATTTGAGGGTGAGCAAATATGCTACAAAAAAGCTTACAAACAAAGAAATGTCGGTTAATCTGCTTAAAAAATGCGATAAAATGTATTTTTATTGCTGTTTTTACAACAACTAAGGCTATAAGTTTTAAAGAAAAAACACCTAAAATATTATGATCTAATTCCAAAACTTTTGTAATGAATCATGTTTTTGACCTGTAATATTTTAAAATTCATATATTCAACTCAGTATATAGAAATTACCTCAAATAACTTCCCTGGCAAAGGCCTAACCACACCTTTTAATTCCATATTTAGTAGAAGTCCTGCTATTTTATACGTTGGCATTTCACAACGCAAAGCAATAACATCTAACATGGTTTTATTATGCTCTTTTAGAAAATTGTATATAATTTTTTCATCAGGTTCTAACTCTACAAAAAGTTCTTGTTGCACAACTAACTTTTTATCGGATTCTAATTCCCAATTTAGCATATAAGGTACATCTAAAGGATTAGATAATAGATGAGCTTTCTGAAATTTTATTAAATTATTACAGCCTACGCTTTGGCTATCTGTAGTTCGTCCTGGTACTGCAAACACTTCTCTATTATAGGAATTAGCAATATCTGCAGTAACTAAACTCCCTCCTTTTTCTGCAGATTCTATAACTATAGTGGCTTCGCTCAATCCTGCAATAATTCGGTTTCGTTTTAAGAAGTTATTACGATCAAAATTATCTGAACTCCAAAAATCGGTATAAAATCCTCCATGATTTTCAATATCCGCTACATATTTTTTATGCACTTTAGGATAAATCTGATTTAAGCCATGAGCCAAACAACCTATGGTTTGCAAATTGTGTTTGACGGCAGCTTTGTGCGCTGTAATATCGGTGCCATAAGCAAATCCTGATACAATTATAGGATTAAATTGAGATAAAGATTCTACCAGTTTTTCACAAAAGGCAATACCACTAGTTGTTATTTTACGAGCTCCGACAATACTTATAACACGTTGTTGCTTCAAATTAATATTTCCGGATTGAAACAATACAATAGGACCATCAATACAATGTTTTAAGCGTTCCGGATAAGTATCTTCAGTAAAATAATGTGTACTAATATCATTGTCCTTAATAAATTTCAATTCTTTTTCTGCTTCTTCGAGGTGCGTTTTATCGAAAAGACCTTGTATGGTTACAGTTCCAATGCCATCAATTTTTAAAAGCTTAGATTTCTTTTCAACTAACACGGCTTCAGCAGATCCGCAATGGCTAATTAGTTTTTTAGCTGTTGTTGCTCCAATTTTTGGAACATGCTGTAAAGCTAAAGCATAAATGAGTTGTTGATCTGTCATTGGGAAATAACTAATTGAAAGATTAAATAGTCTATTTACGAATATAATTATTTAATCTTTAACAGATTAGATTAACTAAAAGAACACTCTAATGTTTTAGTCGTGTTATTCTAAAAAATTAATTGTAAGCACATGCAACTTTGTACAGTAAGGATTTTTAAGCAACACACTTAGATATCCTATCTATAAACAAGTCTAATATTAAATATTTTTTTAATGAGAATCTATAGAAAATCAATTACATAGATCGATATTGTTTTTGATGTTAATAAATAAATCACACTTAATTTCGTTCAGAATTAAAATATTTTAACTTTGCGTTACTATGCAACTAGAGACTTACATTAGCGACCTTTTATACCGATACGACTGTATTACTATTCCTGAATTTGGAGCCTTTTTAACACAACGTGTTTCGGCCAAAGTACATGAATCTACACATTCATTTTACCCTCCCAAAAAGGAGCTTTCTTTTAATGAACAATTGCAACAAAATGATGGCTTATTAGCTAACTATATTGCTGAAATTGAACAAATACCTTACACTACAGCATTACATAAAATCTCTAGACAAATAAAGTCTTTAAAGTCTTATTTAGCTGAAGGAGAAACTATTCAATTAAAAAATATTGGTGAGTTGGTATTAAATTCTGATGGAAAAATTCAATTTGCTCCATCTAGCCATATCAATTATCTTACTGATGCTTTTGGTTTATCGCATTTTTCATCGTCTAACGTTACAAGAGAAATTTACAAGGAAACGGCAGAGGCTATTGAAGACACTACACCTATTACATTAACACCAGAAAAACGTTCTAATCGTAACTGGATAAAATACGCTGCTGCAGCTGTAATTTTCTTAGGATTAGGTGGTTTCACTGCTGCTACGTATTATAATAGCACCATAAAAAACCACAATCAATTAGCACAAGAGCAAGCCTATGAGCAACTCGATGCTAAAGTGCAAGAAGCAACGTTTGTAATTAGTAACCCTTTACCTGCTGCAACATTATCTTTAAAAAAACAAAGTGGTAACTACCATATTGTCGCTGGTGCTTTTAGAGTTGAAGCTAATTCTGCAAAGAAAGTGAGCCAATTAAGAGATCAAGGATTTAAAGCACGCCAAATTGGTGTTAACCGTTATGGTTTACATGAAGTTGTATATGCAAGTTTTGAAACGAGAGAAGAAGCACAAAACGAACTAAATTCTATTCGTCTTGAGCATAATCGTGATGCTTGGTTATTAATTAAGAAGCTTAAGTAAATTTATTTCATTTTACGAATCTCTTTTTCAACTATACATCCTTACAGATTATGGTCTAAATAGAATATGGGTTATTTTTTAATACAAGCCTCAAAAAGCACTTTTCACTTTTTACACATAATAACTCTCCTTCATTATAAATTCACTCTATATTTGCACAAATTTTAAAATTTTATGCAATCTAGAACCGCGTCTCAATCTAAAACTATAGTAACCGACTTAGTATTACCTAGTGAAACTAACCCTATCAATAACTTATTTGGAGGAGAACTGTTGTCACGAATGGATAGAGCGGCTAGTATTTCTGCAAGACGACACTCGAGACGGATTGTAGTAACAGCATCTGTTAACCATGTTGCTTTTAATAGAGCGATTCCTTTAGGTAGTGTTGTAATGATTGAAGCTAAAGTATCACGAGCATTTTCATCGTCTATGGAAGTGTACATGGATGTTTGGATTGAAGACAGAGAATCTGGTGAGCGCGTTAAAGCCAATGAAGCCATCTATACTTTTGTAGCTGTAGATGAAACAGGACGACCAATAAGAGTACCTGAATTAGTACCAGAAACAGAATTAGAAAAACAACGTTTTGATGCCGCTTTACGTCGTAAGCAATTGAGTTTACTTTTGGCTGGAAAAATGAAACCTGCTGATGCTACAGAATTGAAGGCTCTTTTTGAGTAATACTCTTACTTATTTTTATTGCCTTACTAACCAAGATTCAGGATTCAACTTTAAATCATTTTTGTAAATTCTAAAATCAAGAAGCGTTTCTCCTGTTATTTTATTGCTAAAAACTTCACCTATAACTTGACCTGTAGTGATTTTATCTCCTTTTTTAACATGAAGTTTTGATAGGTTATGGTAAATCGTTAAATAATCACCATGTCTAATTAATATCGTTGGATTCCCTCGTTTCATAACATGAATTGAAGATACTACTCCTGTAAAAACGGCTCTAACTTCTGCATTTTTCTCTGTGGCTATTTTTACTCCAGAATGATTGACTTCGACTGAACTATCTGTTAAAGAACGTGTTTTACCAAATTTCCCTTTAATAACACCTCTTGCTACAGGCCAACCTAGTTTCCCTTTATTGGCAGCGAAACTGGCTGCAAGTTTTTTAGCTTCAGGTGTTAAAATAAATTTTTTGGTAGAGCTTGTTTTACCACTTGTATTTTTATTGGCTTTTTTATTGGCTGCAGCAATAGCTTCAGCAATTATGCGATCTATTTCTTTATCTAATTGATCTGCCTCTTGTTTTTTCTTCTTTATCTGAGCAGCGAATTTTCCCATATCAGATTTAATTGAAGCCATTAAAACTTCACGTTGTTTTAATTCTCCTTCTAATTCTCTTTTGGCAATTCTATTTTCTTCAACAAGTTTCTGCTTATCAACTTTTTGCTTCGATAATTGAATGTTTAAAGCTTGTAATTCTTTTGTTTTAGACTTAATCGCTTCTCCTTGTTCTTTTTGATATTCTCTATATTGTCTTATGTATTGAAGGCGTTTATAAGCTTGCTGAAAATTGCTAGAAGACAACAAGAACATCACTTTACTTTGTTCTGACTTACTTTTATATGATTTTACAACCATTGCAGAATAGTCCTCTTTTAATTCCTCCAATTGAGTTCTTAAACTCGAAATCTCTTCTTGATTGGTATTAATTTCTCGAGTTAATAAATTAGCTTGTTCGTTAGTAATTCTAATTAAATTTCTTCTAACGTTTACTTTAGCATTGATATCTTCGATAAGTGTTATTACCGATTTCTCTTCGTCCTTTTTAGTATACAACAACGCATTGATTAACTTAATCTCTTTCAGCTTTTGCTGACGCTGAGCCTCTAACTCTTTCTGTCTATCACTTTGAGCAAAAATTGAGACACTAGACATTAATAGTCCAAATACTAAAATAAAATAGAAACGCTTGTTAGTCATTATTTAATTACAATTTCTTTATATCCTGCAGGAATCTTAAACGGAAAACGAACTTCACTATTTAAAGATACCGATTTAAATTCCATAGTAATGGCAACTTCATCTGTATTTTCAACTGCTATTATTCTTATATTTTTTGGAACTATTTGTTTATCGACCTCTTGATAAGACGAATAATCTACCTGAAGCATTCGTTGTTTTGATAATTGCTGCAATTGTAAGCTATCCATTTTAAAATGCGAAGGGTTTATTAAATAGAATAACTCCATAAGTGCATTTTGATCTGTTGGACTTAACGCATAAGAATTTCCATTTACAGAAACCTGATGTGGTTCTTCTTTTAGATCATAAATAGATTGTCCTAAAAGTATGTTTTGGACCTTCATAAAATTGAGATCTACACCAACAACATCACTCAATAATTTGTAGTCTCCATCAAAATATTCATTATCTATTTTGTTATAAAACTGTACTCTATCTGGTGTAATCATCATTCTAGCCACACCTAACGTGGCACTTAGCCAAATCACCTTGTCTTTTTCCATACGAAGGCTAAATGTGTGACCTTGTTCTTGTTCTCCTTGTATAAGATCAATTGCCACTCTAGCATTCATGGTTTTAAAATCAGCTTCATTCTTTTCGTGCTGTTTTATCACTTGTTTTGCCGACAATTTATCGCTCGCTACTCCAGATGCTATAACACTTTTGGAGGAATTACAACTAAATGCCAATACAATAAGAATTGCACTAATGGTAAGTTTTGAGTTTAGATATAATTGAGATATTTTCATTTACTGCTGCACTTTTAGGGCTTTTGCCTTTTTAGCAAACGTTTCAGATTTACTAATATTATTTAAGGCTTTGTAGGCTATGCTTAATTCTGAGTAAAAATCGGCTTCCATATTGGGATTATCAATTAAAAAATCCAAACCCATTTCTAGTTGATCAATTGCTTTTTTAGGTTCATTTAATTTATTACTTGCCACAGCATTTACAAGGTATAAAATAGGTTGCGCTGGATATAATTCTAAAGCCTGCTCACTATCTTTTACAACCGCTTTATAATCCTTTACATCTAATTGAAGTAATAATACGTCTTTAATTAATTTGAAGTCGTTAGGACTCTGTTTTAAGGCTTCTTTAAAATTAAAAAGCGCTTTGGCTTTATCTCCTGCTTTTAAATAATACTGACCTAAATCACTATGCGTTTGTGCATCTTTATTATCGTCAATTAAGGCTGTAATATCTATTAAGGCTGATTCGTATTCCGGATTTCTAGACACAAAAGAAACAAAATCTTTGAGGACTTTAGCTTTTGCATCTGCATTAATTTCTGGACTCGTCAATGCTGTTTTAACTGAACTGATAGCATCATCTACCTTTCCGTCTTGAAGATAAAACTTATACAATGCCAAATGCACAAATTTAGAATCTGGTTTTACTTTTAATAAGTTCTTAGCTGCTTTATAAGCATTTTTATGATCTCCGGTTTGGCTATATCTGTAAATAAGTTTTAAGTGATTATCTTCATTATTAGGATTATTAGCAATGCGTTGTTCTAGGTTTTCAATCCTATCGTCTGCATTACCTGTAATACTGTAAATATCGTTACGCATAGCATCTCTAGATTCGCTTAATCCAAAATCTGCATCTAACTCATCTAAAATATCTAAAGCTTGTTTGTACTTTTCCTCTCTCACGTATAGCGATGCCAAATCTTCTTTATAATCGGGATGGTATTTTACCAATTGCTTTATGGTTTTTAAAGCATTTTTAATATCATCTTGCTGAAAATATACATCGTAAAGCTCATCTAAAAACCAAACATTGTCTGGTTGCATGGCAATAGCCTTCTTTAAATTATCTTCTGCAGCACCGAAGTTTTTAAGTTTATTGTAGTTTTTACCCAATTCGAAATAAATAACAGGCAGCTTACTATTAAGATTTAAACATTTATGAAGTGCATCTACTGCTCTATCATAATTCTCAATCCCTTTTTGTTTTAAGGCTTCAAAGAAATGTTCTTGAAATTCATCTTCTACGTTTCCTAAATCGTCATCTGGTCTTTTATTAAAATCGACTTGAGCATAGGAAACCTGAGGAACGCTTAACATCCCGAAGAGAAAAACTAATAAGAAGATAAATCTTTTATTCACTTTGTTTATTCTTTAATAAGTCTTCAATCATTTCAAATTGTTCTAAGACTTCAAACGTCTCACAAGACGCTTTCATTTTGTTTCTAAAATGATTAGCTTCTTCTGGTAGGTTTCCACTAGCATTATCAAACGTATTTTTATCAGGCCATTGAGCGTAAGCAAAGAAATTTAGAGCATCTTTTTTATGTAATCGAGACCCTAAACTTCCTTCGTATTTGTAAATCAAGTTTGTTAACCCTTTCCAAGCTTCAATAAAATTATCTTCTTGGTTAGGTTTTATTATAATTGTGTACAATACGACATACATAATTTGCTTGATTTGAATAGCTTGATTATTCTATTTCAATAATTATTCCATGATGGTATAATCACCAATACTAATTTTAGTAAACTCACCATTATATTTAACGTGGTTACCAATCATAGCTTCGTCTAACTTAGCGTTTTTAATTGTGGTTTGATTTTGTATTAAGCTATTTTTAACGGTTGAGTTTTCAATAACACAATCTTTTCCTATAGACACAAATGGGCCAACAGTGGTGTTTCTCAAAACTGTGCCTTTACCAATATAGCAAGGTTCAATAATTTTTGAGTTTTCTAAAACAACAGAATCATCAACTAATTGCTCTTCATTATCTGCTGTTAAAAAGCCTAACATTCTGGCATTTGTTTCTAGAGTAACGGCTTTGTTTCCACAATCCATCCACTCATCTACAGTTCCGGTTTTAAATATTTTTCCGTCTGCCATCATGCGTTTAATACCATCGTTAATTTGGTATTCTCCACCATTCATTATGTTTTCGTCTAAAATCTCTTGAAGTTTTTCTTTTAAAACCGCAACATCTTTAAAGTAATAAATCCCTATTACAGCTTGATCACTTACAAAGCTTTCTGGTTTTTCAACGAGCTCAACAATGTTCTTGTCATCATTAAGTTTTACAACTCCATAAGCTTCAGGGTTGGCAACACATTTTGTCCAGATTACACTATCTGCAGAAGGGTCTAAATCAAATTCCGCTCTAATTAATGTATCTGCATATGCAATTACTGCTGGTCCTGACAAAGATGGTTCTGCACTCATTATAGCATGACCAGTACCTAAAGGTTGATCTTGTCTGTAGATGGATGCTTTTGCACCTAAACCCTCAGCCAGTTCTATTAAACTATTTACAACATCGTCTCCAAAAAATGCTGGATCACCTAATACAAATGCGATTTCTTCAATGGGTTGTTTTAAAACTTTTGCAATATCTTTTACCAAACGATGAACGATTGGCTGACCTGCAACAGGAATTAATGGTTTTGGTACGGTTAAACTATGTGGTCTAAGGCGAGATCCTCGGCCTGCCATTGGTACTATTATTTTCATATCATATGCCTGCGAAAGCAGGTATCTTTTTGTGATTAAACTTAATTCCAGTGAAAACTGGAATCTTTTTACTATTTCCTTAGTTTATTATAATTCAGGTTCCAGTTAGTACTTATATCCGACCAACTAGGGTTCATTTCTTCTATTAATTCAATTTTCCAAACTCTTCAAAATACATCAATTTATCACAATTATATTTTGCAGTAAATGATTTAGGGTAAACTTTTAACTTATGTTCTTTTACTCTTTCTTCAATATTACTAGTTAATCCAATGTATAATACACCATCTTTTCTATTACTCATTATGTAAACATACCAATGGTCCATGCTTTTTTACTTTGAGATTCCTGCGTACGCAGGAATTGGTCACCTGACTCCTGTACTTCCAAAACCACCTTCTCCTCTATCTGTATCAGATAAAATTTCTACCTGTTCCCAATCTGCACGTTCATGTTTTGCTATGACTAATTGCGCAATACGTTCGCCATTATTAATTTCAAAATCCTCATTTGAAAGGTTTACTAAAATCACTCCTATTTCACCTCTATAATCTGCATCTACAGTTCCTGGTGCATTTAATACTGTGATTCCTTTTTTTGCTGCTAACCCACTTCTTGGTCTTACTTGTGCTTCAATCCCAACTGGTAATTCTATAAACAAACCTGTACCAACAATGGTACGCTCCAAAGGTTTTAGAATTCTAGATTCAGATAAATTAGCACGCAAATCCATTCCTGCCGAAGCTATAGTTTCGTAATGTGGTAAATCGTGACTTGATTTATTTATTATTTTGATCTTCATTTATTTATTCAATTTGTTCTAGCTTTCCTATTGTACTCAAGATAACAAAACGATTAGCGTTTCAATACTTGTTTTAATTCCTTCTTTTCAAGAAGAATAACTAATCCCAAAAATACAATTAACATCGCAATTCCGATCATATAATTCTCTCGATAGTTATAGAAAAATATAAACGAAAACAGCGTTGAAACCACTAGATATAAACCTATTTTCTTCAAATTATAAGGAATCGGATAGTATTTTCTTCCAAAATATAAAGATAACAACATCATTAGTGCATAAGCAGAAAGTGTTGCAATAGCTGAACCTTTAAAACCTATAATAGGAATTAATACATAATTTAATACCAAGGTTACTGTGGCTCCAAATATTGAAATGTAAGCACCATATTTAGTACGATCCGTTATTTTATACCAAACCGAAAGGTTGTGATAAATACCTAAACAGAAATTGGCTAGCAAAATAAAAGGGACAATCCACATGGCTTCATAATAAGCCTCACTTAAAATAATGTATGGTTTTAGTAAATCTGCAAAGACAACAACCGTCAATAAAATTACAGAACCTAAGGCCACAAAATATTCTAAAATTTTCGCATAATTTTTTTGTGGATTTTTTGTTTTAGAATGGCTAAAGAAGTAAGGTTCTATACCTAAACGAAATGCTGTAGCAAACAACGTCATGAAAAGCGCGAGTTTGTAACATGCTGAGTACATGCCCAATTGTTCATCTGCAACATCTTCTGGTAATAGATTTTCTAATAAAATACGATCGAAGGTTTCATTAACAGAATAAGCTATTCCAGCAATAAGAACAGGCATCGCATAACGCATCATTTTTTTCCATAATATAATATCGAAGGTTAATTTGATTTTAGCGTAAAATGGCAATAATATTAACAACGTAACTCCACTTGCTACTAAATTGGAAATGAAAATATAACTGATTTCAAAATCTTTAATATAAATGCTACTAAAAAACGAATTGCCTTCTGCTAACCCTTTTAAATATAATAACAAGAACACATTAAGACCTAAATTAATAGCGACACTAAGTATTTTAATAATAGCATATCGCATAGGTTTTGCAATGGCTCTTAACCAAGCAAATGGAATTATAACCAAAGCATCCAAAAGCAAGATTATAAATACCAAATTAAGGTACTTAAGCTCTATATTTATAAGTGTTGAAATCTGATGTCTAAACAGAAAAGCAATTCCCATTAAGGCGAAAGAACTTATAATTAATGAAATTGCAGACGTACTTGTTACTTTATCTTGATTGTCTTCTTTGTTGAAAAACCTAAAAAAAGCGGTTTCCATACCATAAGCCAAAACCACATTAAAAAGCACGAAGTAAGCAAAAATGAAAGATACGCGTCCATATTCTTCTACAGATAACACCTCTGGATTGGTATAAAGTGGCACCAAAATAAAGCTTAACATTCGTGGAAGCACAGTGGCTAAACCATAAATGAATGTTTGTTTAAAAAGTGATTTGAATCCGCTCAATCTTGTTAATTATTATGACACTCAAAAGTATTAAATAAATATTGGTCTTTTAATCCTTGAAACAAAAAAAGCCTTGCTTAAAAAGCAAGGCTGTATAAAATTGTGTTTTAAGATTTAATCTTCATCGATTTCGCTATCATCTACTGATGCTAAACCTGTAGATCTTTCTCCTGTATACGTAGAAGGTGGTCCATCTTTATAGTAAGTCCCAGCAACTTCGTTAAGTACTTTAATTTTATAATATTTTGTTGTACCATTTTGTATATAACTTACAACACATTCATTGTCTTTAAGCTTAAACGGATAATCTGCAGGTGCTTCAGACTTCTTAAATGTATAATAAGGAGATGTATTTTTAAGACGTGCAAAGTACTTCCCTTTTTGTTTGCTTAATTCTGCTGTGAGGTTTCTAAAATAAACACGGTCAATTTTAATATCATCGGCAAGATCAGTTATTGGTAGAAACATATTTATTCCTGTTCCACCAACTTTAATACCTGCATACCATTCTTGAAAATAAACAGAGTTTACGTTAAATGGTGCTTGCTCTTGATACGTCGTTATAGCTGAATTGGTTTGACCAGAACACGGAAAAGTAATCCCGAAAATAACAGCTAAAATCATGGCGAAAGCCGCCTTTCTTAGTAGTTTCATTGTAATGTAGGTTAAGGTTTGGAGGGGCAAGATATACAAAAATTGACATTACATCTACAAAAGTTTTATTAATCCGATAAACAACAATTTAAAGTAAGAAAATTTACATGAAATTATATAAATTCTTACAAATTAAACTCTTACAGCCATTTTTTAATGGTAAATATCATTAACTAGAACTATTAATTCATTAACTGTTTAATGCTTAATAGTTCTTTTTTAATCACCTTGAAAAGCAAGAATAGTCCAACACTAATAATAACACATCCTGATATTTGAATGTAGGTGTAAAATCCCTTTGAAAGACTCATTTTAAAATACGGCATTAGCATTACAAAGCCAACGATATAAAATAATAAAATTATAGGTGTGAAAATATAATGTGTACGAAGTCTTTTTTTATAATATCTGAGTAACCTATTTTTAAAACGTTGATTGTCTTCAGCGAAATTGATATGCTTAAGCGTATTAAGACTAATGATCTCTAGAGCAATTCTTATAAATATTACTAATATCATTAAAGATAAAGCTATTGTTGCCTTCACTTCTAAATAAGCTTTTACATAGAAAAAGAAAATAATTAATAATCCTGCAGTAACAGCCAAAATGCTATTAGTAATTCGTTGTCCATTTTTTAAAGCGTTTGTCTTATTAATAATGGTTTCTATACCATTTACCGGAGGTTTTATGTCTCCTTGATTTTCCCATTGTGCTTTTATATCTTCAAAATTTTTCATTGCTTAACACATTTTGTTAGTTCTTTTTTAATACGGTGGATTCTAACCCTGACGGCTTCATGTTTTAATCCCATAACCTCTGCGATTTCCTTTTGTTGCAAGCCTTCAAGTTCAAGTAAAATAATAGCTTTATTATCTGCTGTAAGTTTGTTTATGCACTTATATAATTGCTGAAATCTATTTTCTTGATTTTCTTTAACAATCTCAAATTTACTTTCCAAATCAATTGGTAATTTTTTAGAAAACTTAAGCTTTTTAGCCTCTCTAATATGCACTAAGCAAGTGTTTACCGTAATTCTATAAATCCATGTAGAAATACTAGAATCTTTTCTAAAAGTCTTCAAATTATCCCAAACTTTGACAAATACGTCTTGAGCTAAATCTTTGGCTTGAGGTTCATTCCCATTGCAATAACCCATACACAAGCGCATGACTTTAGGATAATTATCTTCATATATTTTTTCGAATTCCACTGAGGTCAATCTTAATTTAATTCCATTTTAATAGCCTCTAGTAACCACTTTGGTTGGTCGAACATTATAAAATGTGCCGATTCTTCTGCAAACTTAATTTCATAATTTTTAAGATTCTTGTATTGGTCTGCATTCGTCTTTTTTACGGTTTCTAAGCCATAAGGTTTCGTAGCTGCAAGTATTGTTACAGGTACCGTAATTCTTGAAATGTCAGTTCTTAAATCTAATTTTAATAAATCTGTATAACCATAAACATAAGTTTCTCTATCTGTATGGACCAACCAATCTTTTATAATTTCTTTTTTTTCGTCATTAAGAACCATTCCTGAAGCCATCTGAGATGCCATTGCTTCAAAATTCTCATCGCTAAGCTCTAATAATTGTTTGTTGTAAGGATTATCATAAACAATCATCTCGCTATTAAAATTAGGCATCATAAGAGCGCCTGTAGATGGCAATGCATCTACTGTAATAATATTTTTAAGGTCTAAACCTATTTCAGTCCCTAACCATAAGCTTAAAGCACCACCTAAACTATGACCAATTAGAGTTATTTGTTCTAGGTTATTGTCTGAAATATAGGTTATAATTTCTTCTTTAATTTTTGGTAGCCAAGGTTTTTCAATAGGTGGTACATTACCAAATCCAGCAAATGTAAACACATGGCATTCATTAGTTTTAGAAAGCTCTGTAACTGCATCTTCCCAAACTGTACCAGGACAACCGAAACCTGGAAATAATAAAATTGGATCTCCCTTTCCGTAAACTTCGACTTGAAAAGATTGATGTTGCGCGTAAACAAACGCTGACATAAAGAACGTTAGGATTAAGAAAGGTGTTTTTAGGTGTCTCATGATATTCATTTTATGATTAGATTTTCCTTTTAGATACAAAATCAAAAAAATGTTACATGAAAACATAAAAAAAACCTAACTCGTTAAAGTTAGGTTTAAATATTTTATGTGAGAGATCCCTACTATCGTAGGAATTTGTTAATTATTTAAAGCTTCTGCACCACCAACAATCTCTAAGATCTCGTTAGTAATTGCAGCTTGACGTGCTTTATTATAAGTTAATTTAAGCTGATCTCTTAATTCTGTTGCGTTATCTGTTGCTTTATGCATAGCTGTCATACGAGCACCATGTTCTGAAGCAAAAGAATCTCTAATACCTTTATATAATTGTGTCTTTAATGACTTAGGTATTAATTCTTCAACAATTTCTAATTTAGAAGGTTCAAAAACGTAATCTAAATTTACATTGTCATCATTTTCAACTGGTACAATTGGTAAAAACTGCTCAGTCATTATGATTTGTGTTGCTGCGTTCTTAAAATGATTGTATACCACTTCAATCTTATCAAACTCACCTGAAACAAATTTCTCCATTAACATTTCTGCTATTTCAGAAACATTATCATAGGTTAAATCGTCAAAAATTTCACTCTTATTAGCAATAACTCTGTCTTGCTTTGCAAACGCATCGTTAGATTTTTTTCCTATTGCTAAAACAGAAACATTTTTAGTTGCGTAAACATTATTAATCAAGTTATTAGTTTGCTTAATAATATTAGAATTAAACGCACCACATAATCCTCTATTAGATGTCACTGAAACAATAAGTACGTTTTTAACTTCGCGTTGTTCTGAATATTTACTTCCAGAATCCTCATCTAAAGTTGCACTTAAACTCTGTAATAATTCAGTTAATTTATTAGAGTAAGGACGCATTGCCGTAATAGCATCTTGAGCTTTCTTTAACTTAGCAGCAGATACCATTTTCATGGCACTAGTAATCTGCATCGTTGAAGATACTGACGCTATTCTATTACGTATTTCTTTTAAATTAGCCATTCTTTATTTGATAAAGACTCTTCGATTTCTCTTAGAGTGACATTAGTTTAATAATATTAATTTAGAGTTATGAGTCAATTGACTCACAACTCTAAATTGATAACTTTATGATCTATACTTTGCTGAAAGATCTTTTGCTACACTTGTTAATGTATCAATAACCTCATCAGTTAATTTACCTGCTTTTAAAGTACTAAGCGTATCGCTATGCTTTGCATTTAAAAACTCGATAAAATCGCGTTCAAATTCTTTTACTTTCTCTACAGGAACGTCTTTTAATAAGTTTTTAGAACCAGCATAGATAATTGCTACTTGATCTTCAACTTTAAAAGGATCATTTTGCGCTTGTTTTAATATTTCAACATTACGCTTACCTTTATTAATTACGTTCAAAGTAACCGCATCTAAATCTGAACCAAACTTAGCAAACGCTTCTAATTCACGATACTGAGCTTGATCTAATTTTAAAGTACCAGATACTTTCTTCATAGATTTAATCTGAGCATTACCACCAACACGAGATACAGAAATACCTACGTTAATTGCTGGACGAACACCAGAGTTAAATAAATCACCATCTAAGAAAATCTGACCATCTGTAATAGAAATTACGTTGGTTGGAATATATGCTGAAACGTCACCTGCTTGTGTTTCAATAATTGGTAAAGCTGTTAATGAACCACCACCTTTAACTAAAGGTTTTAAAACATCTGGAAGGTCATTCATTTCTTTAGCAATCTCATCATTATTAATGATTTTTGCAGAACGCTCTAATAATCTTGAGTGTAAATAAAATACATCACCAGGATATGCCTCACGTCCTGGTGGACGTCTTAATAATAAAGATACCTCACGGTAAGCAACAGCTTGTTTTGATAAATCATCAAATACAATTAAAGCTGGTCTACCAGTATCTCTAAAGTACTCACCAATAGATGCTCCTGTAAAAGGTGCATAAACTTGCATTGCAGCAGGATCTGATGCGTTTGCAGCTACTATTGTTGTGTATGCTAAAGCTCCTTTTTCTTCTAAAGTTTTAGCAATTAAAGCTACAGTAGAAGCCTTTTGGCCAATAGCAACATATATACAATATACAGGCTCGCCTGCATCGTAAAATTCTTTTTGATTTAAGATCGCATCAATACAAACGGCAGTCTTACCTGTTTGTCTATCTCCAATTACCAATTCACGTTGACCTCTACCAACTGGGATCATAGCATCAATTGCTTTAATACCTGTTTGTAACGGCTCTGTTACTGGTTCTCTATAGATAACACCTGGTGCTTTACGCTCTAAAGGCATTTCGTAAGTTGTTCCAGCGATTGGTCCTTTACCATCAATTGGGTTACCTAAAGTATCTACCACACGACCAACAATACCTTCACCTACTTTCACAGATGCGATACGTTCCGTACGTTTTACTGTAGACCCTTCTTTAATACCTACTGAAGTTCCTAAAAGTACAATACCTACATTATCTTCCTCAAGGTTAAGTACAATACCTTCTGCACCACCATCAAATTCAACTAATTCGCCATATTGCACATTAGCCAATCCGTAAGCACGTACAATACCATCACCTACAGTTAATACTGTTCCAACTTCGTCTAATGAAGCACCTGCTTCAAAACCTGAAAGTTGTTGTTTTAAGATTGCTGATATTTCAGCTGGTTTTACTTCTGCCATCTCTTTTAAGTCTTTAGCTTTTAACTGTTAGCCTTTAGAACTAACCTAAAACTATATTAATTTAATGTAAATTCTCTTTTTAATTTATCGAGTTTGTTTGAAATACTAGCATTATACTGTGTATCTCCAACTCGTAATATGAAACCACCTAAAATGTTTTCATCAATAATATTTTCTAATTCAGCGTCTTTTCCTGTAAGTTCTTTAACCTTAGCTAACACTTTAGTTTTTAAATCTTCAGTAAGTGGAATCGCTGTTGTAACAGTTGCTGTTTGGCTCCCTCTTAACTCATCGTATAAATGAATATAACTAGATGCTACATCTTTTAACAATGGTAATCTTTTGTTAGCGATTAAAGTATCTATTAAATTAGTGGTTGCAACGTTAGCATTTTTAAATACTGCTAATAATACCGCTTTTTTGTCTGAAGATCTTACTACAGGACTTTGAAGCATCTGATTTAAATCTTCACTCTCAGCAATAGCAGTAGCGATAGATTTCATATCACTATTTACTGCGTCCGAAGATTTATGATCTGTTGCTAAACTTAAAACCGCTTTAGCGTATCTAATGGCTGCTCTTGATCCTGACATGAATTCTTAGTTTAAAGTTGCTTCAGCTAACATAGACTCAACTAACTGAAGTTGCTTGTCCTTGTTAGATAATTCGTTACGCACTACTTTTTCTGCAATATCTAAAGATAAACCAGCGACATGACTTTTTAATTCTGCCATTGCAGCTTTCTTTTCACTAGCAATTGCTTCTTGTGCTTGAACAATCATTTTATTAGCTTGCTCTTGAGCTTGAGATTCTGCTTCTGCAATCATGTTGCTCTTAAGCTCACGAGCTTCTTTCAACATCGTTTCTCTTTCTAAACGCGCTTCTTGTAACAATCTTTCATTATCTGCCTGAAGATTGGTCATTTCAATTTTTGCTTTTTCAGCTGCATCTAATGCTCCTTGAATACCTTCTTCTCTTTCATTTAAAGATTCAAGAATTGGTTTCCAAGCAAACTTCACCATAAGTGCTATTAATACCAACATTAATATTGTTGATACTACAAATAAACCTGGTGAAAAATCGTTTAATAATGTTTCCATCCTATAAAGTAATTAGGTGTTTCTTTTTTTTTAATTTAAAAACACGTCCTGTAACCAACCGTTACAGGAGAGTGTTTTTGTAATTTGATTTGGTTCTTATTTTCCTAAGAATAAAGCACCAAATGCTAAACCTTCTAAAAGAGCTGCAACAATAATCATTGCTGTTTGAATTTTACCTGCCGCTTCTGGCTGACGAGCAATACCTTCCATTGCTTTTCCACCGATTTGACCAAGTCCGATACCTGCTCCAATTACGATTAATCCTGCTCCAATTAAATTGTAAGTTACTGGTTCCATAAAAATTGATATATAAAATTAAATTAAAAAAATTAGTCTTAAATGAAATCTCCTCTTACGTCTTCAACGTCAGAAGAAATTTCGTGATCATGATCATGATCATGTTCTGCTACAGCCATACCTATAAATAAAGCTGAAAGCATTGTAAAAATATACGCTTGTAAAAATGCTACTAATAATTCTATTAGCAAAAGGAAAAATGATAACACAAATGATAAACCTGTTGCACCTGCAACACCTAAAGACTCTTTAAGTGTAAACATAATTGCAATTAAACTCATTAACACAATGTGTCCTGCAGAAATGTTTGCAAACAAACGTACTAATAATGAGAATGGCTTAATAATAAACGCTCCTACCAATTCTATTACTGCTAAGATTGGTTTTACAAATATTGGCACACCTGGCATCCATAAAATATGCATCCAATAATCTTTATTACCACTTACAGTATAAATAACTAAAGTAAAGATAGCTAAACATGCTGTAACCGCTAACTGTCCTGTAACGTTAAAACCTAATGGTGTTAAACCCGCTAAATTCAAAATCCATATAAAGAAAAATACAGTTAAAAGATATCCTGTGAATTTACGGTATTGTTTTTCTCCAATGTTTGGTCTTGCAATCTCATCACGTACGTAAAGTACTAATGGCTCTAAAATACGTCCGAAACCTGTTGGGATTTGTTTTTTCTTATATTGTTTTGCTAATCTAGAAAACCAGAATAACATTAAAAGACCAATTAATAAAACACCAACGACACTTTTAGTAATTGAAAAATCTAAAAGCTTTGCTGCATTTGTAGCATGATGACCTGCATCAAAACTAACACTAGTAGCTCCTTTTTCTAATTCGTAGATCTTAGAATGAATTTTAGCCAATTTAAGTCCTTCTTTTTCTACGATAACATGACCATCATCATTATGATGAAACTCAGAAGACATAAAAGTAACTAATCCTTGAGATGTCCAAACGATAACAGGTAAGGCAACACCAAAATGTTTACGCTCTCCTGAATCATTGGTATATGAAAATAGATTAAAGTCGTGAGAATCTTTAAGGTGATGAACAATGTATTCTTCTACTTGTTTTTTACCAGAAATTTGACCTCCATCCTGTGCAGTGTCATTAGCAAAAATAGATGTTGGTAAAAACATCAAAACTGCTAACACTAAAAACTTAAAACTTTGCTTAACTATCTTCATTCTAATAAAATAAAAAAAACTCTTCTCAAATTCCGTGCAAAAGTACGTAATTTATTAAAATAACAATATATTTTTTGTGTCTAATATTTAAAGCCCATTTTTGAGATTATCTTAACCACAAAAAATACCTCTAATCCTAGAAATAAGAGTATTGGAATTAAAAGGCTTAACCGCTCGGTAGTATTTAAAATTTCAATATTAAAAACAGAGTCTTTAAACGCCAAATAAAACAATATACCTTTGATAAAAAGTGTGGGTAAATAAATAAAACCCAATTGTGTTTCTAAATTTTTAATCAGCGAAAACAATTGAAAGTGGATACATATTAATAAGGATGTAATTGCTAAGAATATATTTGTATCCCAAACACTGAATCTAACAGTAGCATCTAATTGATTAAGCAAATACTCTTGAAAAAAATAAATAAGAAAAAATAATACCGCAAAAGCTATTACATAAATTAAAACTGCTTTAATCATCTTCTTTAGATACTTTTATAACTTGAGAAATCACTAAATACATAGACACAAAAACAGACAGAAGAGTTATTGTTGTTTCTAAAAAATCCTTATTAAACTTTACATCCAGCCATTGTCCTAGATAATTACCAAGAAAAATGGTACCTCCCATTTGAAATGCAACTGATGTAAACCTTAAGAATTTACTAGGTCTATTATTATTTGCTTTGGGCACTTTGCGCTTGTTGTGGTCTGCTTGCTTCATTAGATAATGATTTAACGGTACCTTTCATACTACACGTAGCATTGAATGTTGCTCCTGGCTCTACAGCTAACTTAGTAATATGAACTTCGCCTTCTATATGTGCCGTAGATTTAAGTGATAATGTTCCTGATAAAATTAATTTACCAGAAAACTTACCTTCAAAGTCAGCATTTTCACCTTGTAATGTTCCTTTAATATAACCCGATTTACCAACAACAACTTTACCCGAAGTTTTAACATTACCTTCTACAGTTCCGTCAATTCTAAAAGGGCCTTGACTCGCAATATCACCTACAATCTTAGTGCCTTGTGCAATTATATTTTGTTGAGAGCTTGATTCCATAGTTCTTTGTTGTTTGGGTTTTTTCTTATCTGAAGAAAACATAATAATTAGTTTTAAGTTATATTGAATAAACCTTTAAATGACTCTTAATCATTTTAAAACCTATCTAATACTATTGTAATTTTAAATATGCGTTTAAGTTTTTATGCCTTTGAATAATCGCATAGTTAGGCGACGAAATTGCAAAATAAGGACGTGTTATTTTGGGCTTAACCTTGCGTCCTCTTTTATCTGTTCCTCCCGACTCAAGCAGTTCCCCAAATCCATTAGCACCACCACTACTTTTAAGACCATGAACAACCACAAAAGTAATATTTTCGTTATAGACATCTTTTGATGTTTTAAGATCAAAGTAGGTGATTTTGGCAACTTCTTCATCTAACGTTTTTATAAACGCATCAATATCTTCTTCCGAGTTGTTTTCAAACTGAAAAACAACATTAAACTTATCTACATTATCATCTGCTATAAACTCCTTTTTTTCTAAAATAGGAAAAGCTTCTTTCATAATTTCTAATGCCTTTTTACCTTCTACTGTATTGGCATAAGTTAGTGCTATGTAATTAATGCCTTCTTTGTAGGCTTCAAAACCATACAATCTACCTTTAGCTGACGCTTTTAATATTTCGAATTTTGGTACAAAATCGTCACCTTCTAATCGTTTAATTTGTATGTTGGCTTCTGAAATAACAGTAGCATATTCTTCTTTTTCAAATTGCTTATAAAGTTTGGTATAAATCCCTTCAGGACTGTTTTCATCCTTTGATAATTCAGATTGTGGATTTAATAGAATTTCAGCATATCTCGACTCTGGATAACCATTAATAATAGCCATTTTCATTACTTCGGCCTTTTGGGTTAATCCTAATTCTACGTAAATACGGTACAAATTATATTTTGAAGGTAATATTAATCGGTCTTCAGGATTGTAGTCTAATAAGTTTTCAAATTTTGATTTTGACAACTCAAACTCCTTAAATTTTTCTTTATAAATAATTCCTAATTGGTAATAGGCAAAGTTTCGTTCTTTAACAATACTATCTATTTCGCTTTGTTTTGTAGGTAATAATGCTAAATAAGTTTCTGCATTAAAACGCTCGTCTTCTACTTCAGAGCCTACAACCTCATCATCTTCATTGGTTTTTGAAACACCTGCTAATTCATTTGTAAGCCTCCAATTATCCTGAAGTTTACGTTTTCCCCATAGTTTTAAAAATTCATTCTTACCATAAGCCACAGTGGTTGAATTATAAAAATAAAAACTACTATTACTGCCAATGGCACTTTTAGTTTGAATATTTTTAGACATTCCCGGAGGACCATTAATACTTCTAGAACTTAATTGTTTTTTTTGATCAAATTGGGTTGTTGGAGCTGCTTGATTTTTTTGTCTTTCTAAAGCTTCTTCTTGTTGCTTTTTTTCTTCTTCAGCTTTAAGCTTTTGATCTTCTGCATATTTTGTATAAATAGCTAATTGTTGGTCTTTTGGTAAGCTTACAATTCTAAGAATACTATCATTGGTAACTGCAATGCCTTCATAATAAATAACATCATCAAGATTTTCGCGCTTCTTTTTTATAACTCTATACGGCTTAGTGTTTACCACCATTGCTGTCATTGTTGAATCATAATAAGCTCCAGCCGTTTTATATATATTTCTATCGAAATACATATTACCTAAGGTTTCGTAATTAAGAGATCTTAAATATTTATCTGAAGTTGTTTTTTTAAGTGACTTATTATAATACGCCTCTGCAAGGCTGTCTGACATTTTACCACGATGATACTCTGCAATTCTGTAATAGATTTTATCTAAAAACAGTCTGTTTTCTCTGTTCTCTTCTAACTCTGTAAGATATTCTTGAAACTCAATATCGGCTTCGTCTCCAATAGCATCAAAATTGTTTGACTTTTCAATATGTGCATTTATATAAAAAGATCTTGGAATTTGACGATGCATTTTTATAATTGCAGCGAATTCTATATTAGCACTATCTTTTTTTCCAAATTCACTATAAAGTTGCCCTTTAATAAAACGGTATCGTGCTTCTTCTCGTTTTACCTTAGTATTTAATGCTGCGACTTCTAATTGTGCAATGGCACTATCTTTAAGTTTAAGATTAAGATAAGCTTGAGCCAAAGCTGCAGAAGCATCTGCTAGATCCTGACCTTCAATTTCCTCTTCACTAAGTAGACGCTTTAATTTATCTATGGCACCCTGATTATTATCTAGACGCATACTGGTTTTTTCGCGCCAAATTTTAACCTGATTAATTTTATCGCTTGTTGGATATTTGTTTAAAATATTGTTGAAGGCTGCCATTGCTGGTACAAAACGCTGATCGAAATAACGCGCTTGCCCTAAGAGTAAATAAGCTTCGTCTATTTGCGTGTTTTTTTCTTTTCCGCCAATATTCATACCATGTACTTGGATGGCTTTTATGGCTTTTTCTTCGGCACGTTCAAAATCCGAATTTTTAGATTGTCCTGGTAGAAATACATCTTCTGAAACATTCATGCGCTCTATAGGCAAAGGCTCCCAGAAATTCTCAGTATACTCATTATTAACTCCATCTTTTCCACGTTCTAAGGCAATGGTACCATTATAAAGCACATTGTATTTAGTGCCTAAAGCATGAAAATTTCGGTTGATGAATTTATCCTTTTTACGTGAACAACTTTGAGTAAGCATCACCACGCAACATAGAGATAATATAATTTTATAATAGGTTTTCAAACGTTGGTTCTATTTAAATTAATACCAATTCAATATTAAAATATTTCAACACTAAATTAGTATAATAGATAACTTAAAAACACTCTGTTTAGTGTGTTATGTGGTAAAAATAAGGATCTTTTTGAATTTCTGAGGTTATTTCATAGTTTTTCGAGATAACACGAGATGTTGGAGCATAAAAAACTCGTAACTAATTAAATAATTACGAGTTTTACTTTAATGTAAAATTGACTACTCTTCTTCCTCTTGAACAATAGCGCTACTTCCAAAATGTGCTTCGAGCTCTTTTAAAGTGGTAGGATTGGTTTCTAAATCCTTTACCACATTTCCTTTTTCTAATACAACAATACGCTCGCAAACATCTGTAACGTGTGTAAGATCGTGACTAGATACTAAAACGGTAACCCCTTGTTTTTCGGCTAAATTTTTAATAATTTGTTTTAGTCGTATTTGAGTTGTTGGATCTAGATTAGCAAAAGGCTCATCTAAAATTATCACTTCAGGATTACCAATAAGTGCTGCTACAATTCCGGCTTTCTTTTGATTTCCCTTACTTAAATCTCTCAGGTATTTTTTCTTTCCTATAATTTCTCCGTTAAAGAAATCTTCAAACTTAGAGGTTAAATTATCTACATCTGCTTTGTTCTGTCCTCGCAGTTCTCCAATAAAATAAAAATATTCTTCTGGTGTTAGGTAACCGATTAAAAAACTTTCGTCTATAAACGAAGACGTAAATGGTTTCCAATCTTCACTTTCACTAACCACCACACTATTGCTAGTAATGCTACCTGTTGTAGGTCTAATTAAATCTAGAAGCAAACTGAAATACGTTGTTTTTCCTGCTCCATTGTTTCCTACTAAACCAAAACTTTGGCCTTTAGGAATGGTTAATTCTTCGATATTAAGAACTGTTGTTCCGTTATATGTTTTGGTGAGGTCTTTTGTATATATCATAATGAGATGTATTAATTTTGTTATTAACTGTCTTGACTAAAAGCGTTAATCATTTTGTATTTTGAATCGAGATATTTTTTGGTAATGCCTTTCATTAATCTTTTATGAAAAACAATGCCTGCAACTCCTAGAATTATTAAAAAGACAATTGCAGCTCCAAAACCTATTAACCAATTTATAAGTCCGAATAATCCCATTGGCACCAACATTAAAGGAATACCAATGAGCCATTGTACAGCTCCTGTTCCTTGATAATTAAAGGCGGCTTTTTTATCTAATTCTATTTTTTTACGGTTAAAAGATCCACCCCAAAGTATAACATGCGTATTCACTCCAATATTATAGATTGCTGCAGCAAAATGTGCAATTAAAATTTTATAACCAAAGTACACGTAAGGGATTCCTAAAACGAACAGAAGCACAACACTAATCACCATTAAAATAAATTTTGAACGTAAATATTGCTCGTACTTAATGTTCTGACTCATTAGTAATTTATAGTAACCACTATCCCAAGCTGGAATAAATTGTCCGAAATTAATCAAGAAAAATCCTGTTGAAAAAATACCAATGAAGGCAGACATAAATGTCATTTCTCTATAGATTTCTTGAGGATAAAAGAATAATCCATAAAGCACACCTACCAATAAAAGCATTGCCATTGATTTTGTTCTTTTATTTCTCCAAATCAGTTTTAAATCTAATTGCATAAATGGCGCAATGTCTCCAAAACGCTTGGTCCATGATAAGTCTGCGGCATTTACTTCGGTTACTTTAGATTTTAGTGAACTATCTAAATACAATTTCTTTATTAACGTTTTAAAGTTGAAAACATAACACGCTACTAAAATTGCTATTGGAATTAAAATTAGAATTGGATTGCTCGCTATAGCTAAAAATGCACCTCCAATTAATGAAGTCATTGATAGTATATTGAAAAAATTTAAAGCGAATAAAGTCCCAACAACACCAAGTATTGGTAAAAATGATAATTCAGATTCTGCCGAAAAGGCTTCAATTATAAAGTTTAAGAAATTAGTAATGAGCACCACAATTATCATAGTAAATAGCCATGTTAATATTATAGAGGTTTCGTAACCGTCTGAAATTAGCATGATACTAAAAGGTATAATGGCAAATAGTGGCAAAAAGTTAAAGAATGATAATGCCGATTTCCCTAAAACAAAGTTAACAACCGTTGACCGTTTTATAGGCAGTGTTAGCAATGGTTTTACACTCATTACTGGTAACTTTTGCAAAAAGAAGCGCATTAGCAAATCTCCAATAATCCAATAAAAGAGATAGTTATTTGCAATTACAAAAGCATCTTGTTCTGGGAACATTTCTTTTAATAAAAAGAGTAATCCAAATCCTAATGCTGAAAAAGAGGCAATAAAATAAAGCGCAAAAAATACCATTAAGATATTAATAGCCATATTTTTTTGCCAATACGACGAACGAAAATATTGTTTCCGTTCGAGATAGAGAAAGTGTTTTATCATAGTGTAATGATGGGTTGGTTTAAATGATAAGTATGAAAAACCAGAAATTTGTTACAAACTAAATTCAGGATAAGTTTCGTTTAGTAGTTTTTCAGCTTTATTTGGAATGATTTCAAAACTAATATAATTGACTAATACTAAAACTGTGAATGCTAATGACAAACCAACAATAGCATAACTATTGGTGAGAAATTTATCTGAGATTATAAATACATTATAGATCTGAGATAAAAAAACTAAAGATGTTGCTCCAGCTTGTTTATATATCATTTCTTCTAGCATCCATTTTTTATTAGATCGTTCTTTTCTACGTCTAAATTGTCTATTTAATTGAATCGTTTTATACATCACCCATACACCAATAAACACATAAAAAATCGCAGAAGAAATGGCTACAAAATCAGAAGAAAATGCTACATAGAATAACATAAACAAACCTATTGTTGAAATAATCTGAGGTAGCTCAAACCATTTCTTAAGTTCAGTCCACATGTAACGCATATAGCGTTTATTCATGGCTTTAGATTTTTGCTCAATGGCATCCATAAAACCAAAAATCCCGAATTTCTTAAAAGCTTTGTTTTTAGCATCCTCAAAACTAAATTTAGGCTGTTTTTGCCATTGAGTTTCAATATCGTTGGCTAAATGATCTACGAGTTCGGTTTGCAAATCGTAGTGTTCTACAAAATGTTGTCTTGTAAAAGCGTAGAGATCTTGTATTTGGGATTCGGTGAGTTTCATGTTGTTAAAAGCTGATAACGTTCATTGTAAGTATTATAAATTTTAATAAAGTTATTTAAACTATGTCTACTAAATACAAATAGTAAAGCAAAAAGAATAAATAAGATATAATACGGTTTCATTTCAAGGCCTTCGTAATGCCAATTAAAAAGCATAATTAACCAATATGGCATTTGAGTTAATAACAGCGATGATGATATTGCTAGTTGCATATTCAGCGATTTAGTTTTAAACTTTTTTAAACCACCATAAAATAATTTAGTAAACTCAGTAATAATTATTCCTGACATAGCTACAAAGAGTCCCACTTTAATACTGTATTGATAAGCTATGAGAGTTACTATTGTTAGCACTAGTAATTCTATAAAAAACCTAATCGAAGAAATAAAAGGTAAAAATGTTTTCCAATATGTCTTTCGATGTTTCCTCCCAATTTCCTTTTGCTTTTGTTTAATAAACTTCTTAAATCCAATATTACTTTGATATAATCCTTTTTCAAAAATCTTGTCTTTAGAGACACCAAACTCAACAAACTGATTTCCAAAACCTCTATGCACTTCTAACAACGCTTCGTTAAAAGAAATGCCATCATTGGATATTTTAGTTTCTACAGCAGAAACAATATGATCTAACAATTCTAAACGCACATCCCAATACTTCACCTCGTTTTTAATGAGATAGTGGTCTATAAATTGTATTTCTTGTTTGGTTAGTTTCATTTTTAATAAGGAATTAGACCTGCTAGGTCTGTAATTCTTTTACGCCAATTTCGGATTCACTAAGGCTTGCATCGTTTTAATATACTCGGCTAACTCTTCAAGCTTATTAACGGTTTCTTTAGTTCCAGTTTCTGTTAGCTTGTAATATTTACGCAAACGGTTATCTACTTTAGCGACTTCAACATCTAACAAGCCTTCAGCTTCTAACTTATGTAACGCAGGATAAAGTGCGCCTTCAGTTATTTTAAGTTCACCTTTAGTTAATGCCTTTACCTTTTGGGTAATTTCGTAACCATACATTTTATCATGCTCGTTTAATAGCTTTAAAATGATGGTGGTTAAACTGCCTTTATATAATTTTGAATTGCTCATCGTATTACAAATATATACATAATTTTCTTATGTATAAGAACCTTATGTATATTGGTCTTTAAAAAATAGCTGATTGGTTTGACTTCGGCTTCGCTCAGCCACCAAAAAAACCCGCTAGGTATGTAAGAGATTGTTTATCTTTGCAAAAAATTATTTTTAATGTCACATTTTCACTCACTCTCTATAAAATCAATTGATAAGGTAACCGATACTGCTGTTGCTATAACTTTTGATGTTCCTGAAAATCTAAAGGAAAAATTCAGCTTTATAGCCGGACAATATATTACTCTAAAAACATCTATTAATGGCGAAGACATAAGAAGAGATTATTCTATCTGTGCTTCAAAAAACAGTGGAGACCTTACAGTTGCTGTCAAAGCAGTAGAAAATGGTACGTTTTCTGTTTATGCTAATACTTCTTTAAAAACAGGTGATACTTTAGAAGTTGCAGAACCAAATGGTCGTTTTACCTTTGAAGCTAATGCTGCTAAAACAAGAACTATTGCTGCTTTTGCTGCAGGAAGTGGTATTACTCCTGTTCTTAGTATTGCTAAAACACTTTTGGAAGAGGAACCATTTAGTAATTTCATATTAGTTTACGGAAATAAAACGTTAGCAGATGCGATGTTTGCTAAAGATATACTTGAACTAAAACAAAAGTATGATAACCGTTTTCATGCCCATTTTATTTACAGTCAGTCTCAAGAAGCAGATGCCTTATTTGGTAGAATTGAAAAAAGTACGGTTAACCTCATCGTAAAAAATAAATATAAAGGTGTAACTATTGAAAGATTCTTTCTCTGTGGACCAGAACAAATGATTCACACTGTAAAAGATGTGTTGATAGAAAATGGCGTGAAGGAAAAAGCCATTTCTTTCGAATTATTTACAGCTCCTGTTTCTGCAGATACTAATGTTGTTTCTGATTTACTTGCTGGACAAACTAAAATTAAAATTGTTGTTGACGAAGAAGAATTTGAATTTAACATGTCTCAAGAAAAAACGATTCTTGATGCGGCTTTAAAACAAAATATTGATGCTCCTTATTCTTGTCAAGGCGGAATTTGTAGCAGTTGTATTGCTAAAGTTACTGAAGGCACAGCTAAAATGCGTCAGAATAGCATTTTAACAGACAGCGAAGTTGCAGAAGGCTTGATATTAACGTGCCAAGCACATCCAACGTCTGCGACGTTAGCTATAGATTACGATGATGTTTAATCTAGATTATTAGATTCGTTAGATTTTTGGATCATTAGATATACAGACCTTTCATGTTTTAATAACGTGAAAGGTCTTTTTGTTTTCAAAAGGTTCTCTATACAAAATTCTAAAAAGTGGTATCGAGAAGTTATATAATCTCTTTTATCTTTGAAAGAATCGTTTCCTCAGAAATACTTCCTGCTGCGTTCTCATAACCTTCAGGAAATTTATTGCCATAAATAGATGTTGGAATTAAAGGATATTCTTCTCTATCTGCTGTTAAAGCAAAATCTTTTGGCTGATTGAAAGGTGCAAACCCAGCAAAAGGATGTGTTACGCCCCAAATTGTAATTACTTTTTTGCCTAACATTGCAGCCATATGTGCATTTCCAGAATCCATAGCCAACATTAAGTCTAGATTTGAAATGAGTGCTAATTCATTTTCTAAATTTAATTTTCCTGCAACGGATTTTACATTGTTGAATTTTGCTTCAAACTGATCTAAAATTTCAACCTCTTTTTTTCCACCTCCAAATAAAATGATATTGTAGTTTTGAGACAATTCTTCGATAACCCTTTCCATTTGAGCTAAAGGATACATTTTACTGTCGTGTGCTGCAAAAGGTGCAATACCTATAGTTTTAAAATCTACATTAAAAATAAAAGCTTTTAATTCTTGAGATAATGGTTTTGGCTTTGAAAAAGCAGGATCAGATAAATTCAAAGAATAACCTAAGGCTTCAAAAACTTCAGCGTAACGTTGATGTGTGGTTTTTAGTTGCTTAAAAGATGCACTAGAAGTAAGTGCTTTCTTTTCGGCTCTACCTTTATTTAATTGGACTACTTTTTTACCGAAGAAAAAGAATTTTAATATTTTACTTCTGAGTACGTTATGTAAATCTGCAACCACATCAAACCTTAAAGCTTTGAGTTCTTTGGATAGTTTAAATAATCCTAAAACACCTTTATGCTTGCCTTTAAAATCGGCAGTATAAACACTTACATTTTTTAAATCTTGAAAGAAAGGTTTAAAGAATGCTCTAGTGACTACTGTAATTTTTAATTCGGGATATTGTGTGGTTAATGCTCGTAATACAGGAACTGTCATCGCAACGTCTCCCATAGCAGAAAACCTAAGGACTAGTATGTGTTTTGGTTTTGGCATGTTTTTGTATAAACCTGTCTAATTTTTAAAAACTAAACAGGTTCGGTCTCACGAATTATTTCTGTCCTCTCAAAACAGGGTTTAATTCGTCATCATTGTACATTTTCATTTGCTTGTAAACTTTCATGTACTTATCTCCATTTGCAATATCGGTAAGCATATCGTCTATGGCAGTACTTAAATCTACACGTTGCTCTAATAACACGTTAAGTTTTGTCTGGCAAGCCGCTTTATGCGCATCGCTAGCATCTTCTCTCACGGTTTCTAAATGCATATGGTAAATCTTTAAAGCTAAAATAGATAAGCGATCTATAGCCCAAGCAGGACTTTCAGAATTAATCTTAGCACCTGATTTTACGGTTACATCTTTATATTTATCAAGGAAATAACTATCAATATACTCAACGGTATCTGTTCTATCTTGGTTAGAAGCATCAATCATACGTTTTAGCTTTAATGCAGCAACAGGATCTATGTTTGGGTCTCTAATAATATCTTCATAAGCCCATTGAACGGTATCTATCCATGATTTTCTATATAATAAGTGCGCAATAAGATCGTCGTTTTTATCATACTTATTTGTAAAAGACTGATCTACGGTGTTTAAAACCTTATACGTTTTAATAACCTCTTGAAAAATTGCGTTTGCTTTTTGTGAAAACATAATGAAATTGATTTAATGTTTACAAATATAGTAGGAATTATTAACTTTAACCACTGAACCAATTTCCATAATATGCAAATTCATAACCTTTCTGAAACGCCTTCAATCTTAAATACTTTTATGTCTGAATTAAGAGATAAAACCATTCAAAAAGACAGCATGCGCTTCCGTAGAAATATTGAACGCATTGGAGAAATAATGAGTTATGAATTGAGTAAATCGCTTCAATTTAATGCCACTACTATTGAAACCCCTTTAGGTAATTCTGAAACCGTCTTACACAAAAAGGATATTGTTTTATGCTCAATTTTAAGAGCTGGTGTGCCGCTTCATAATGGATTATTAAACTATTTTGATGCTGCTGAAAATGCTTTTATTTCGGCTTATAGACATCATAAGCACGATCCTGAAAGCTTTGAAATTATAGTAGAATATTTAGCCTGCCCTAGTTTAGAGGGTAAAACGTTAATATTGGCAGATCCTATGTTAGCCACAGGGCAATCTATGGTTGCAACATTTGAAGCTCTAAAACCCTTTGGCACTCCTAAAGACATTCATTTAGTAAGTATTATTGGTGCTCAAGAAGGTGTTGATTACGTGTCTAGTGCTTTTGATGCAGATGTAAAACTTTGGATTGCTGCAATAGACGAAAATTTAAACGAAAAAGGTTATATTATTCCTGGGCTAGGAGATGCTGGTGATTTAGCATTTGGTAATAAATTACAACAGTAAACCAATTATTGGTGTAATAAATAAGAGTAAAACTACGACTTCCTTAAACCAACGCTCTGAGATGATTTCTATATAATTTGCCATTATAATAGAAAAAGGAGCAAACAGAAACACGTATTCACTTCCGTTTTTTAAAGGAGCAATAACAGCTACTAAAATGGCAATTATAGAGGCCCAAGCTATTAAAAAATAAGAAGGTTTTATTTTCTTGTTTTTATCTGGTATTATTCTAAAATAGGAGATGAATACCCACACAAATGAACTAAACAACACGGTAAATTTTAGGATATTTGCTTTACTATTATAAACCGAAAAGTCTAAACTAGCATAACGCTCAAAGTCTTCTGCTCTAAAGTACTCGTCATAAACGACAATATTAAATATCAATAACAATATTATACCTGTGGCAATGCCTGTAAATGGAATTATAACATTTTTAAAATCATTTTGAGAGTGGTAAATTAAGGCTACGATAACAAGGGCAAAAAACAAAATAGACCAAAAGAAGAAAAACGAAGCTAATACAATCCAAAAGCCAGCATCGAACAATTTCTTTTTTATATTTAAGTTAGAATGTAAACTTATTAAGCGTCTTAAAGCAAAAAGGATGAACAGGTTAGACAGTAATAGATCAAAGTGCATCATCGCTTCTGGAAACATTCCAAAAAGCAATGCAAAGGTCATTATAGCATAACTATTTCTTTGGGTTAAATTATTTTTTGCGACGATAAAATCGAGAAGAAAGATTACAAATAATGAAATGGCCCATTTAACGGCATTATTAAAAACACCATCAAAGTCCTTAAAAAGCAACGCATAATTAGTAATTAAAAAAAGTATGGTTACATAAACTGCAACAATGATGAAGTTTATGGGTTTAGATTTACTAAAAATACTTGTAATCATAAAGAGACTATTATTAATGTCACTTACATTTTAATACACTAGGATATAATGTAACAATTGCGAATTCAAAATAAGCTGTGAAAATTCTAACCGTACATTTATAGCTCTTTCAAACTCTTTTTGTACTTTTGCCTTTCAATCCCAATTCAACATTAGAATTGGTGTAAATTTATAAAGTTATGAAAGATTTCTTCAACGGAATAGCGGATTTATTTGTAAATGTGTTGTTTGCACCATTTGATGCACTTAAAGCATTAGAATTAGAAAGTTGGTTTGCAGCAAACACTATGTCATGGATTTTTATGGCTATTGCCTTTGTTGCATTTGTATATTGGATGTTACAACTTAAAAAACACAGTGATAGTGGTGAGGAAAACAAAAGCATTTCTTCTCACTCATATTTATAAAACATACTGGTTTACAAATCAAAACCAATATCCTTACGATAATTCATCTTATCAAAATGTAGATTTTCTATACTTTGGTAAGATTTTTTTATGGCCTCATTGTACGTGTTTCCGTAAGATGTAACTGCCATAACACGACCTCCAGACGTTACAATTTTACCATCTTGATATTTAGCTCCTGCGTGAAATACAATAGAATCTGTTACTTTTTCTACTCCTGTAATTTCTTTTCCTTTTTCGTAAGCTTCAGGATAACCACCGGAGACTAACATTACAGTTGTAGCTGCACGCTCATCTATAGTAATATTCACTTTGCTTAATGTTTGGTTTGCCATCGCTTCAAAAATCTCAACTAAGTCTGTTTTTAATCTTGGCAAAACAACCTCTGTTTCAGGATCTCCCATTCTTACATTATATTCAATAACCTTAGGATCGTCACCTACTTTTATCAAACCAATAAAAATAAAACCTACATATGGTAAGTTATCTTTCTTTAAACCTTCTACTGTAGGTTTTACAACTTGGTTTTCAATTTTATCTAAAAATTCTTTGGTAGCAAAAGGTACTGGCGAAACAGCTCCCATACCTCCTGTATTTAATCCTGTATCGCCTTCTCCAATACGTTTGTAATCTTTAGCAGTTGGTAGAATTTTATAATCTTTTCCGTCTGTTAACACAAAACAACTTAATTCAATACCGTCTAAAAATTCTTCAATAACAACTTTAGTGCTTGCTTCACCAAATTTAGCATCAACTAGCATACTTTTAAGCTCTGCTTTCGCTTCATCTAGGTCATTAAGGATTAACACTCCTTTTCCTGCCGCTAAACCATCGGCTTTTAAAACGTAAGGAGGATTTAAGGTTTCTAAAAATTTATAACCATCTTCTACATTCTCTTTTGTAAAACTCTCATAAGCTGCTGTTGGAATGTTATGACGTATCATAAATTTCTTAGCAAACTCTTTACTTCCCTCAAGTTCTGCTGCCGCTTTTTGAGGCCCTATAACACCAACATGTTTTATAGCGTCGTCTTGTAAAAAGAAATCGTGAATACCTTGTACTAATGGATCTTCTGGTCCTACGACCACTAAATCAATATTATGTTCTAAAACTGCAGATTTAATGGCTTCAAAATCGGTAACACCAATATTTAAGTTTGTAGCAATTGCTTTGGTTCCTGAGTTCCCTGGAGCTACAAAAAGTGTGTTACAGCCCTTACTTTGAGCTAATTTCCATGCAAATGTGTGTTCTCTTCCGCCAGAACCAAGTACTAAAATATTCATGTTTCAAAATTGTTTGAGCAAAAATAATTGGTTTTAAGTTTAAAAAACAATTAATTTACGGAAACCTTAAAAGCAAAAAACACTTTGCGATTATTCGATTTCTCTTTAAAAGTAAATGGCTTTGATATTAACAAGGCTAAGTCTGCTTTGGCTAAAATTCAACTTAAAAATAATTCTGATTTTGAAGCTTATGTTAGTCAACAAAAAAAAGATATTATTTCTTATCATTTAGAACATAATTCATTTTATAAAACCTTTGGATTAGCTATTAATATGGACGATTGGGACTCTATACCAATAATGACCAAACGTCATTTACAACAACCTTTAGAGCAACGATTAAGTAACGGTTTTACAACTAAAAATAGTTATGTAAATAAAACGTCCGGCAGTTCTGGTGATCCTTTTATTTTTGCAAAAGACAAATGGAGTCATGCTTTAACTTGGGCAGAAATAATGAATCGGTTTGGGTGGTATGGTATTGATTTTAACACCTCTAAACAAGCACGATTCTATGGTATTCCATTAGATAAAAAAGGCTATTACAAAGAACGCTTAAAAGACTATTTTAGTAATAGATTTCGGTTTTCGGTATTTGATTTAAGCGATACTGCGTTTGAAAACACTTTAAAGAAGTTTAAATCTACAGACTTCGATTATATAAATGGGTACACAAGCTCTATTGTTCAGTTTGCAAAATACTTGAAACGTGAAGGCATCACTTTAAAATCTGTTTGTCCTAGTTTAAAGGCTTGTATTGTAACCTCAGAAATGCTATTTGATGATGATAAACAGTTGCTAGAAACACAATTTAACCTTCCTGTTATTAACGAGTATGGAGCTTCTGAGTTAGATCTTATTGGGTTTCAAAACACAAACGATGAGTGGCAAGTAAATAGCGAAACCCTTTATGTTGAAATTTTAGATGAACATAATACCGTTTTACCCTATGGAGAAGAAGGTAGAATTGTTATTACCTCACTATACAATAAAGCCCACCCGTTTATTAGATACGATATTGGCGATATTGGAATTTTATCTAAAAATAGTACGATTAAGAAACCTATTCTTAAAAAACTGATTGGAAGAACCAATGATATTGTTGTGCTACCAAGTGGAAAGAAAGCGGCTGGACTCACCTTTTATTACATTACCAAAAGCGTCATTGAAAACGACGGCAATGTTTCAGAATTTATTGTTGAACAATTTCAATTAGATACTTTTAAAATTAGTTATGTAAGCAAAATAGAACTTTCTGAAGCTGAAGAAACTACAATTAAAAAAGCCGTGATACGTTACCTAGAACCCGATATTACTATTAATTTTGAGCGTTTAGATAAACTGAAACGCTCAAAATCTGGTAAGCTGAAACAATTTACCTCTCATTTAAAATAAAGGATTAGTGAAAAACTTAATGATAATTACCAGTTACTTTCCACCAGAAATTGGTGCGGCTTCAAATCGTATCTATCATTTGGCCGAAGGTTTAAAAGAGGAATATCATGTTAGTGTTGTAACTCCTTTACCGAATTACCCAACCGGAAAAATTTTTAAGGACTATAAAGGAAAATTCAGCTCTAAGTCCAAAGAAAATGGAATTACAATTAACCGATTATGGATTTACGCCTCTGTGTCTAAAAACAAGTTTTTACGCTTGTTTGCTATGCTTTCTTATAGCTTTAGCTTAATCTGGTTTTTTATGTGGCATAAGATTCCGAATAAAGTTATTGTGCAATCTCCACCACTTTTAGTTTCTTTTACTTGCATGTTCTTTTTACGATCTAAAAAAAGAAAGTTAATATTAAACGTGAGTGATCTTTGGCCAAGTGCTGGATTAGAATTAGGTGCTCTAAAAGATGGTTTCGCTTATAATATTCTAAAAAAACTTGAGGCTTTCAACTATAAAAAAGCCGATTTTATTTTAGGGCAAAGCAATGAAATACTTACACATATTAAGACGATAACTACAAAACCGGAATTATTTCTTTACAGAAATTTTCCTGAAATTGAATTCCCTATACTCTCTGAAAACAAAGATGATAACGGAAAAATAAAAATGGTATATGCTGGACTTTTAGGTGTAGCACAGGGTATATATAGACTTTGTAATGAATTGAATTACGATATTATTGAGTTTCATATTTACGGTTCTGGTGCTGAAGAGGAAGCTATTAAAGACTTAATTAACACTAACAAAGACTTACCGCTATATTTTCATGGTAGAGTAAATAGAGAGGAACTACATAAAGTATTATTGGATTATGACCTTACTGTTATTCCTTTATTGAATAGAATTTATGGATCTGTACCTTCTAAAATTTTTGAATATGCCAAATTGGGTTTGCCTATGCTTTATTTTGGAGGTGGTGAAGGCGAAGCGATTATAGAAAAAAACAAGCTTGGTTGGGTGGCTAATGAAAGTGATTACGATGCTTTAAATAAAACTCTAAAATCTATATTACCTACGGATTTAAACCTTGATTTAAAAATAGCTATTCAGAATACAGCCAGGATTCAATTTGATTTCTATAAACAATTAGAAACACTTAAGAAAGTTCTTTAGTAGGCTTTATCATCTCCCTTAATAGCGTTGACAAAGGTTTGTATTATGATTTTAATATCTAGTAGCATTGACCAGTTTTCAATATAGAAGATATCGTATTTTACGCGACCTATAATGTCTTTGTCTGTTTCTACTTCACCTCTGTATCCGCTAGTTTGCGCTAAACCTGTAATTCCTGGTTTAACAAAGTGCCTTACCATAAATTTATCGATCCTTTTAGCATACATTGTTGTGTGACTTACCATGTGTGGCCTTGGACCTACAACAGACATATCGCCAAATAAGACATTAAAAAATTGAGGTAACTCGTCTATACTTGTCTTTCTAATAAACTTACCTACATTAGTAACACGATCGTCTCCACGTGTTGCCTGGTAAAGGTTAGCGTCCTTATTTGGTGTCATAGATCTAAACTTATAACAGTCAAATTCCTTGTAGTTAAATCCATTTCTAGATTGTTTAAAAAAGACGGCTCCTTTAGATTCTAACTTTATAAAAATTGCAATAATAGGTGTTAACCATGATAGCACAAATACAATCACAAAACTAGATAATAGAATATCAAAAACCCGTTTTAAAACCATATTAATAGAATCCTCTAACGGTATTGTTCTTAAGGTAAGGATGGGAATATAATCGTAATATTCATACTTAAGTTTCTTCGAGTAAATCTCTTTACTATCTGGAATAAATTTTAATATCTTAAGATTGTTATCTGCAAAATCAACCACCTCTTCTACTTGCGCATTAGTTAGTTCTGAAATTGAACAATAAATCTCATCAATACCATGTTCAAGAATATACTGAAAACACTCTTTTAATGATTGTTGTTTATTTTTAAAATTGAAGGTTTTCTTATGTGAATAACCATATTCTATACTATTTACAAAGAAATTCTGTAAGGCTATAGTCTTTTTATTTTGACCTAATATTACAGTCGTTCTATAATTACCACCAAAAGATACTCTATAGCGCTGTAATAGGTAATACACTGCAAACTTAAAAATAGTAATACACAGAAAGCAGAGCATGGTGTATTTTACTATTGGTCTAGGGTATATTTCAAATTCATGATAAAGTCCAGAAAATGCAAAGACAAACAGTAAAAATAAAATCGTTTGTTTAACAACTAATGAGATTACGTTTACAGGTCTAGTGTATCTATAAACTTCATAAAAATTGGAATAAACAGAAATTAAAACCCAACCGAAAGATATAAAAACAGAAAAGATTACAACATCCTCTGGTTTTACAAGATACAAAATTGCAATACCATTAATTATACTTAAATCTATTAAGTATGAAATAGGTCTTAAATACCCAGAATATCTGCCTTGTTTAAATAAACTCAAATCTAAAAATTGTGATTAAAACTGTAATGATTACAGAATAAAAAACCTAAACATCTCTAAAAAAATGACCAGGTTTAGTTGAATTAAAATTTAGTATAAATATATGACAACAACTATAATATTATTAAATATTCCGCAAAAATAATATGCTTTATTTACTCTATAAATAATTCCTAAAAAAATATTTATACCAAAGCCACTTAAGAGGTTATTATTTAAACCGTTGAGTCTTGTATTTGTACTAAGCTAAATAACGTAATGACTAAAACAAAAGAAGATAATGGTATGTAAAATAAATTCCCACTTAAAGCTGATAATAAAACAGCAGTCGCTAAAAAGATTAATGCTAAAGTATTTCCTTTAATAATCTTAATTAACTTAAAAACAAAAACACCATAGACTAGTAAACCTGTTAAACCAAAAAACATAAATATATCTACAATCTGAAGCTCTAGTCTACTAATATCTGCACCATTGGCACCAATAAAAATATTAAAATTATCTCTAGATAAAGTTTCAATTTCACACAGTAAATTATCAGTTCTGTAAGAAAATAATGCTGATAGAAAACTATTTGAATCCATTAACTCCTTAAACGGATGTGTATTTAACAATATGATAACCAATGCCGCAAAGACAATAAAGAGTACAGATAATACTTTTATCTTAAACATCTTACTCAATTCTTTATTACATAAAACCATTAAACTCAACGCTAAACACTCCGCAAAATATACCCCTTTAATACCAGATACAATAGATAAGATTAACGTTAGTAAAAACATTTTTTTATCTCTAAAAGACCAAAATAGCATTGTTGCAGCTAAATAAAAATAAGGCGTAAAACCTTGACTTAACAAAATACCATTATATCCAAACCTAGTAAATTTGTAGGTTTCAACGATTTTAAGGCTAAATAAAGCTCCAATTATAATTACAACAGTATTTAACAGAATTGCGTATTTGAATACTTTATATAAGCTTGTTTTTATATCTAACTTTTCAATATAAAACACATAGAATAATAATGGAAAACTTAAAAACAAAAATACGTACCTCAAAAACTCTTGTTTATAAAGGTCTAAATAATCGATTTTAATTAAGAATATTACGCAGAGAATTAAAGTTAGTACTAAGACATATTTTAATTCTTTTAAAACAAATTTGAAATGTTTAATTATAAAAAAAAGACAGAAAATAATGAATGCTCCTTTTAATAATCTATTGAATTTTATGAAGTCTATTTTATGAAAAATCTCGATTTTATCTATAAAATCAGCGCATAGACTTAGAACAAAAAATAAAAGAATTATGTAACCGTAATTAAAACCTTTTGGGTTTAACTTAAAGCTTAATTTATTATTTAGCATTGATTGTTTGTAGTATAAAATTTTCGTACAATGAATTTATTTTTGGCCAATTGTATGTACTATTTATTTTATTAGTATTGGCTGTAGAGCATTTCAATTTTAAATCAAAAGCAGTGTCTTTATTCAAAATACCCTCAATATCCTCAGCATTATCAAAATATAGCGCATCTTCATTTAGAATACTTCTATTAAAAATGTTGCTATTAGCAATTATTAGAGTGTTTGACGCCATTGCTTCTAATAGTGATGGATTTGTACCACCTACTGAATGTCCATGGAAATAATACCGTGAAAAATATCTCAGATTATTTAATTGCTCCTGATTATAATTAGCTCCTACAAATTGAATTCTAGAATCATTAGAATAGGTGTTTTTTAAACCTTCTCCATATTCATTTAAACCTCCAAAAATGATTAATGGATACTTTACTTTAGATTTTACATAACCACGAATTATAGTCTCAATATTATTTTCTGGCTCTAATCTAGCAATAACTAAACAATATTCATTTTTAGTGACCTTGTATTTGGACAAGACCTCATCGCTGGCTGAATTAAATACCGTTGCTCCATAAGCAATAAATTCAGATTCCTTTTTGTAGGTAGTCATTAAATAATCTTGAATTCCAATAGAATCTGCAATTAGATAATCACTACTTTTAACTGCTAAGCGCTCTGCCGTTTTTAGAAATCTTCTTACTTTTTTTGAATACTTAGAACGTTTCCATTCCATTCCATCCATATTGGTAATAATAATTGGTGTTTTAGGTAACAATCTGTACCAAATTGAATTCGAAGTATAACCTAGTTGTAAAAGGACATCGAATTTTCTTTTTCTTGAATCTCTAATACAATTTAAGTCGTAAATAAATTGTCCGGCCGTTCCAACTTTATATTCTGGATCGTAACAATGTATAATGTTTACTCCTTTAAAGTTTTTATCTTGAAAAGGGTGATCATGAGAATTGTATACATATACCTCATGATTTTTTGATGCTAAGTAGATTGAAAAATATTCTGCAAATTGCTCAAAGCCTCCATGATTATTTGGTATTCCTCTCGTGCCTAATATTCCTATTTTCATTTGGTCTACTACTATTAATTAAGATAAGGGTTAGTGTTGTAAAAAAGAATATTCCATTTACTCTTCCAAATACTGATTCTGAAAGCATAACAGCTATAAAAAATAATGACAACTGAATTAACAAAACATCGTTGTTTTTAAGTCCTTTTCTAAAACAATATAAAGGTATTGAAATTAAAATCAATAATCCAATAAATCCTGTTCTCCAGAACGTATCTATATATTGATTATGAGGGTTAAAAGTAACATGATTTTTAAGTCCTAAACTATCCAATCTCGTGTTTAAAAGTGCATTGGTTTCTTTAGTAACTCCTTTTCCTAACAAAAAATCTGCACCACTCATTGTTGCCAATGCTTCTCTCCATAATATTAAACGCAAGGTTAAACCATTTATACGACTGTCGTTTGAATTTGCAATATGCTTTTCCTTAAGAATTGATAAATCTTCTGTATTTAAAACCTCATTAAATCGCTTTTTTAAAGGCGAAAACAATGTAACGACGATAAGTATTGGAAAAATTAAAAATAAAGCCTTCTTGTTTCTTATAACGTTTAAAAAGATAACCAACAAAGAAAATAAAAACACCATTTTAGATCCGCTGAAAATTAAAAACATAAACAACACAAACTCTAAAATATACTTGCTCTTACCTTGGTAGTATAAATTAACATAGCAGATGGAAAAAAACAAAAGATATGAAAAATAGACAGGGTGTAAATATTTTGTAAAATAGTCGAAAGATAAAAACTCAAAGTTTTGGTGTATAAAAACATCAAAAATGGATGTTAATAATAACCAGAATCCTATCAATAAAGCCGAAACAGGAAATAAGGCTAAGTACTTTCTATCGGATAAAGACGGTAAAACTATGCCTAAAATTGCCAAAGGTAGAAACCTCTCAATGGTAGACATCTCATTGAAACTCTCTACTGAAACAAAAAGATTATTTAAAAGATAGACTAAGAAAAACCCTAAAATTAGAAGGTTTACCTTCTGAGATTTTATAGCTCTCCACGAAATGGTCTTAACATTTAAAACTGCCATTACAATTAAAGCAATATTATACAAAGGTGCTGGTAAAAACACACTTAAAATAAGAACAGCTATAGTGACACTTTGTATACTAATTGGCTTTAAATCTAAAGGTTTTAGATGTTTTATAACTAATAAAGCTAGACCAATTAGAATTAGTAAAGGAATGATTAATAGGTAAACATTATTAAAATCTGAACTGTAAATATATCCTTTAGGCAACTCAATAAAAGCATGCTGACCTCTAACGTCTATTGCATAACCATTATTTGAACCCTTGAGTTTTAAGCGATCCACAGTTTTAATTTCACTCAATTTAATATCACGAATCTTATTTTCGCTTTTTAACTTAATGCTATATATCGCAAGATTTTTAGACGGTTTTTCAAAATATAACCTAACGCGTCTTATTTTAGAATTACCACTAATGTTGGCTGTGTATGTAGAATCTGCCTCGTTTTTATAAAAATACGGAGTGGTAAAATCAATTTTTTTACTTTCGTCTTTAACAGCATATGTAATTGGAACGGCATCTTTTGTCAAATGACTATTAAGTACGATCTCGATAGCGGTTATATTTTCATCTAATACTGTATATGTTTTAAAAATATAAGCCCCTAATCCTATAGAGAAAGAAACGATGATAATTAATAATATCGATAGAAAACGTTGCTTAACTTTCAAATTATTATTACTTATTTTTATAATCCGATTCTATAATTGTTTTGAAATCTTTGGCAATTACTTTCCAGTTGTACTTTGATAAAATTGCTTCATATAAAGCGTTAAAATCATAGTCATTAACTAATGATTCTTCAATTTTAATTTTAAGTTCATCAACATCGTAAGGGTTAAACGTAAGCTCAGTTGGTAAATTAAAATCTTTCATTGCTGTAGTGTCAGCACAAAGTACTTTTTTCTGAAGCGCCATAGCCTCTAATGGTGGAATTCCAAAACCTTCTGCAAACGAAGGAAAAACAAAAAGTGAGCAATTCTTATAATAACTAACTAATCCCTCATTATTAATATTTTCTATGCAGACTAGTGACTCTCCTAATTCTTCTTTATATGAATTTTTATATGCTTCATATTCTGGATAAGCAATATCACTCTTTCCAATAAACACCAGTTTGTAACCCTTATCTTTTAATTTTAATTCAACAAAAGCCTTTAAGAGATTTAAATGATTTTTACGAGGTTCAATTCTTGAAACGTAGAGTATGTATTTTGATGGTGTATCTATTTGCGGAATTTCTGTATTATAAAATTCGTCATTAACCGCATTAGGTGTTACGTAAATACTGTCACTACTAATGCTATATAATTCAGAAATTTTTATTTTGGAAAACTCAGATACTGTTAATAGAATATCAGCTTTTTTAGCAGAAAATTTATGAAGTAAGTGATTAATTATTCGACCTTTAAGAGGAAAATAGTGCTTAAACTCTTTTTGTTCAAACAAAATATCATGAATAGTAACAATATATCTACACTTGCTTATTGGCACTATTGTATATTGAAAATGAGAATAATCAATATTATATTTTTTAATAATTTTAGGTAATTCATTTATTAACCTAAAAACTTTATTCTGTTTTTTTAATTTGAGAAATGTAACATGATCAAATTCACCAAATTCAGCTTTTAAATTTTCTACATCAGTCGCTGCGAAAAAGAAATTCCAGTTTTTACATATCGGAATAAGGGCCGAATAAAGCCCTTTTAGATGAGATCTAGTACCTTGATATTTACTATCAAAAACATGAGCGTCGATTAATATATTCATAAACTAAAACCACCTTATGTTATTGATTTTTAGCTGTTCCGCTACCAAATAATTTATTTTTAAGCTTAACAGCAAAATTATAATTTTTAGCAACAAATTTCTTTAGCTCTGATGAATCTTCTGTTGGAAACCAATCTGTTGTTCTTGGTTTTTCCATCAAGATCTTATGTTTTGTATAGGCGTAGGTTGCTACAGATGTTCTAAAGTTTCCATCCGGAAAATTAGTCATATCGTAACCATGTAGAGAATAAGGTCCGCATTCTTGTATTATTAATCTATTGAATGGCACTTCTAATTCAGCTTTTTCACCTGTTCTTAAGTCTTCAATCTTTAATTCCCCTCCATATTCCTCTTTCCAATCTGTATTTAAGTACAACAACAGATTCATTTGCCTAAACCAGTTTTTTTGAAGTGGATGGTAATTAAAATCTAAATGCATGTCTAAAAAACTATTCTTCTTTCCTTGGTGTAAACCACCTCCATGATTCTTTGGATCTACAAAAATGGTTTTATTAGAAATGTAGGATAAAAATTCGTTAAATTCATCAGACTTTAAATCGTTATAAAGTTCAAGAAAAAGAGGTCCTAATTCTTTATAATTAGATTTCTCAAACTTATTATTAGCAAACATATAATCCCTACTTTTATTATCTAACTCAGGTATGTTTTTTCTTAATTGAAGTAATTTTTCTTCATCACAAAAATCATCAATAATTAAGTATGGAAAAGGTTTATTTGTTAAATATTTACTACGTAACTCATCTTTATTGGCCTGTAACTTAGATAAATTTATCATAAAATTTAGTTTTATTCAAAAATATAGATATTATTAACGAATACCTACTATTACTCGTAAATTTTAGATTTATCTAGAGGGTTTTCAATACGCTTAGTTTGACTTAATCCGTAATAAATTATGATCAATGTAAAATAGAAAAAACCTTGTTTGGGAATATCTGTTCCTATTAAATTTATAAACAACCCAATGGTAAAAAATAGTGACACTCTATTCTTATTACTATAAAATATTTCTAATAAAGATAAGATCATTAAGATGAATCCTAAGATTCCTTTTTCTGCTAAAGATAATGCTAGATAAGCATCACCAACTTTAGTATAAACCACCTTGTCTGGCACTTTTTTATGAAAATTTGTATAACCAGCAAAGACTTCTACATCTGCCCCAGGAGCTGACAATGACCCTATTCCGTTACCTAAAGGGTTTTCATAAAATCTATCAAAAGAGTAATCTATAAACATACCTCTTTGAGAAATTGCGTTGTCTTTATTTAGTGGGTTTAATGTTTGAACAAAATTCTGAATAGTTTCATTATTCAACGCATAGATGATCATTGTTATTAGCAATAAAAAAACCACTCCTAGGCTTGTTAATAAGCGTTTGGTAATTCTAATTTTTTCAGGTAAATAAATACCTAAAAACAACAATACGAGGATAATCATTGGTCCTCTAGAGAATGTTGATATACACACCAAACTAAGTAGTATAATGTCCCAATAGCTTTTCTTTTTATTAGTATAATACAAGAGTAATAGATAAATACAGGATAGTTGTCCCATAATTCTAAAATCGAAAACAAACCCTGTATTTCGAGGAATTTTTCTTGCGACTTTAAGAACTATTCTTACAATCTCATCTTTAAAAATGATATTATCTAGAAACAAATGTATGGACTGTTCATAAAAGTGTGGACTTAAATATATAATGACACAGGCTAGAAATGAATATCTAAAGAAGTTTAAGAGGTAATTGAAATTTATTCTTTTGTAACCAATAAACAGTGCTGCTAATAAAAAGAAAACTAATGGAAGTGTTTCTTGAGCAAAAACTGAAAAGGAATAAGGAAGGCTAAATAAACTAAAAATCAGTATAAAAATTACAAATAAAATGGTCCATTTTAAGTTTTTAATTCCACCAAGATTTACGGTTTTTAGCTTAGTAAAATTAAACAGTAGAAGTATGCCTATAGGTATATAATTACATAATAAATTTACAATATTAAAAACTGTTGGGTTTTTAGGTACTAAAGGTCCCATCATTAACCTTGCAGAAAGCATTAAAATAAGAACTATTGTAAAGTCTTGTTTTATAATGATTCTGTAATAAGAAATAAGTAAAATTGGAATTATAAATATAGGTACAAAGGCATCTGCTTTATACAATACTATTATTAGTAAAAATAGTAATGTTAGATAATAATCAATTTTAAGTTTTTTTAAAACCATTAATCAATAATTGTTAAAAAGGCTTTGCTTAAACATTCAATATTTTCGCTCATTACACACCTAGGATCTCCAAAAGAATCAGACATAATACCTTCATAAGAATTTTGAAGGAGCCACTTAGAAAACTCGGCATGATCTAGACCTTCTGTATTTTCTTTAATAAGATTATCTAAGCTATTCTCTTTAAAATCTGACCATGCTATTTGTTTACATCCTTTTAGCTTATTAAAAAACGTTGGCGCAAAAGTGAAACTGTGTTTACTTTTTAATGCGGCTTCATAAGCTATAGTACCAGAAACTGTAAATACAGCACTTATAGAATCTAATAACTTGTGCGTATCTGCTTTATTATCTATAAGGTATACGTTACGAAGGTTTTTTACCGATTTATAAAAGCTAAAATCTCGATCTCCAATGGCATTGCTGTGTTCTTTTACTAAGAGCACATAGTCTTTTGGTAAAATTCTCCAAATGTTATGAATTAAATCTAATTGGTTTTCGTAATAACGACCAATTACATCTATTGAAGCTTCTGGTTGCTTATGTAAGGTAAATAATACGCGCTTTTTATCTTTTGGGAGAGTTTCTATTTTTGTTTCTGTAACAAAATTTTTAAATATAATTCTATTATAGATTTCTGCCGTTCTTATTTTAAATTGATGATATGGGTTGCTATAAAGCGTAGGATCATTTGCATCTTGGTTAGTTCTAAGAATAAAATTTTTCAACAGCACTAAGCTATGTGATATTGTTCCTTTTTTTGCTAGTAGCTTATCATTTAATGCTAAATATGCTGGTTTTTCTAGCTTAATAAAATCATCTTTTACATTTGCGTTATTCTCTGTTTCTAAAATATTAGATTGAAATTCATTAGTAAAAAATGTAAAACGACCATTTGGTATTCTAATGGTGTGAGGGTTTATAAACTTACAATTTAGTGATTTATCTTGTGAGAGTAATCTAAATGCAATAAGCTCATGTGCCCATGTTAATTCTCCAAAAACATAACTAATGTTATTCTCTATTATAAAGTTGCTATAAAGCGAGCTAAGCTTGTTTAAGTAATCATAAGACCATTTAGATGGTTCGTGCTTTAAAACGCGATCTCCATAAACCAATTCATTAATCTTAAAGTCTATTGAGGTTTCAATACTATTATTTGTTGATAAAACCTCTTTTTTACCTATATATAACAGTTGATTAATAGGAAATATGTCTTGAAGCTCATCATATTGTTTTTTGTTGGGAATTATCCAAAAGCTTTCAATATTATGATTTTTTAAAGTCTTTGCTATTTCTACAAATACTTGAGTTTTGTAATAATTAGAAATAAAGCATATATTCTTTTTCTTCATTCTACTCTGTTGAATATCTTCTTAATTAAACTAGCTTATAATTTCTTTTATAAAGTATTGTAACACTTAATAAAAGTGAGGCAAATGTACTAATAAACATTGCTATTGCTATTTTTTCTAAGAAATCAATTTTTAAGAACATCAATAATGAGAAAAACAAGACAGCTCCAAAAATAGCCAGATACAATTTAATTATATTTTTGTTTTCTCTACCATAATTAAGTTCTAAGTAGGCGTAAACACAACTCATAAAAGTTTGTACTATAATTAATGTTGCTATAAATATTGGTCTTTGCACATTATCTTGATCGTAATTATAAACTAAATAAATGCCACTAATTAACATTACAATAATCATCGTCATTATTAACAAGCCTAAGTATTTAAAAAGTATTTTTTTATTAATACCTAAAATGTTTTTTTCTATGTATATGGATTTTACCATGTAAGCTAATAGAGAAGAATGAGTAAGAAATATAACCATTGAAAAACGTTGAATAAGAGATAAAAGCACTCCATCTTCTATTGGCATATTTGTCAGTGCATGAATTTTACCGTAATTAGTAATGTACATTATTAAAAATATCTGAATAATAGTTGGCCAAGAAAACAACACCGACCCTTTTAGTACCGTTTTTATTTTATTAAAACTTACGGTAGATTGTTTTACTAGGAAAACTAAGTTGAAGCTTTTAAAAAAATAAAATAATGAAAACAGAATTTGTCCTGCAAAGATTAACCAAAGGGAAAAATCGTAGTCAAAAAAGAAATAAAACAGAAGAAATGAAAGTGATATAAAATTAGATACTATGGTTATTAAAACCACTTTTTCTGGCTTATTTATTAGCCTATAATACGATGCTAAAAATGTAGTAACTAATACAAAAAGAACTCTAAAGACGATAAAAACAATAAATTTCTCATATTCAAAGACAAAGAGATTTAGCAGTATTGCAAATAACCCTAAAAAAGAGATCACTAAATAAAGCCTCTGAAACACTTTTTTAAATGTTTCAACTGTTTTATTGTGGTCGTCAGAATTTCTGTATTGATAGAAAAAGTAGGTGGATAACCCTACGTCTATTAAAGGAATTAATACTATGGTAATGGAATAAATATACTCAATTGAAACATAAACTGTTTTATCTCTAAAAAAAAATAAAACAATTATTGGAAGTAAAAAAATAACAGCTTTATCTACATAGCTCAAGGCCATAAAACTGAATAGTCTTTTATTCTGTTTAAAAAAATTTATGATCTTTATCAAGGACAATATCTAAGGCTGTTTTAATTTTAATAGTAAAAACCCTTAAGCTCAACTATTTTAAAATGTAACGATACCACATCAGTACTATCAAAAAGTTACATACTACATACAGTAGATTTACATCATACTATATCTTAAAGTCTTTACTTAATAAAGATATTAAATAGGAATCCCAATATTTACCATCTTCAAAACAGTTTTCTCTCAATAAACCATCTTGCTTAAAGTTAAACTTCTTGGTAAAAATATCTATCTTTTTAGTATCGAACTCATACAGTTCCATCCAAATTTTATTAAGGTTTAAGTTATTAAAACCGTACTTTATTAATAGATTCACAGCTTCTAAAGACGCGTCTTTGTCGTCAATATAAATATCGTCTTTTCCAATATAAAATGAAAAATCTGCTGATCTATTAATCCAGTTTATATAAAGTAAACCAGCAGCACCTATGGGTTCATTCGATTCTAAATCTACAATAGTAAACATGAAATTGATATGCTTGGTGTTCTGAATACTTTCGAACCACTTTTCTTGATCGGTTAAAGACAATTCTCTTACCTCTCTAAAGTTTCTTCTAAAGTCTTCTTTATTTCTCCAATCTCTTAAATACTTTAAATCTTCTCTTTCTAAAGCTCTTAAACCAACTTTTTCTCCTTTAATCATACAATACTTTCTTTTGTAAAGTGCTCACCAAACACAATGTCCTTCTTCAATTCCTTTCCTATTAACTCCTCTAATTGATACGGCTGATAACCGCCTTCTCCTATAGGTCTAAGTGGTTCTAAATCTTCTTTAGACAATACATGTCCGGCTTTTAGATTAGATGCTGAACAGATACAACGTCTTTGCACAACATAAGCTTGCTTCTCATTATCTTCTACTCGCTTTACTCCATCACCTAAAGCAGCCAATAACTCGTAAGATCTATCTACCATATCTCTCCAGGTTGATGGATTCATTGCAAAACCATGATCTGGACCAACTTGGTCGTTACTATCTGTAAAATGCTTCTCAATAACTCTAGCACCTAACGCAATACTACCAAGAACAGTTGCATGACCACTAGTGTGATCTGATAAACCCAACATCGTATTAGGATACATTTCTTTATAGGCTTTTAAAACATTTAAATTACAAAATTTAAAGTTCTCTGCACTACCTGTGTAATTTGTATTGCATTGCATTAAAACAATATCATTGGTTTTGCTTAAAGCTAGTTTCATCATTCGTTCTACATCTTCCAAATCACAAGCTCCTGTAGCTAGTAGTGTTGGCTTGCCTTTACCCAAAACGTAGTCTATAATCTCTAACCAAGAGGCATCACCAGATCCTATTTTATATAATTCTACAAAAGGATCTACCAAATCAACCGATTCAAAATCATAAGGGCTAGTAAAATAGTCTAATCCTACTTTATCGCATTCTGCTTTTAAAATGGGTGTCCAATCTTTATTGATACTTGCATCTTCATAAACTTCAAAAACCGACTTCTCCCAATTAGATTGATGTGAGAGTTTACCTTTCATATTCTCAAACCCCAACTTGCTAACAATCTTCTTAGCTGAAAAATTTTGAAATTTTGCGGCATCAGCACCAGCTTCTTTAACTAAATGAATTAACTCAATAGCTTTTTCTAAAGACCCGTTATGATTTGCACCTATATCTGCAATAAAATATAACGTATTATCGTCAACTATCTTATTTCCTAATTTTATCTGCTTCATAATATTGATTTATAGTTTGCAAAGTGTCTGCAAGCTTTGGTAATTTTCTTTTATATTTTTCTTGATAATAATTACAATTAAGAGTTTGATCATTACAGCGTTTTGCTCTATCTTTAAAAGACGATATTAGACCACTTTTTATTGTGGTTGTGTCTAAATTTAAACGCTTTAATAATTCCATTCCAAATTCATACTTCGTAACAATTTCGGTTCCTGAAATGTGTACTATTTCATTCGGAAAATCTTTTAATGAAATAATGTGTTTTATTTCCTCTCCAAGCTCCCAAATAGAAATTGGATTAAATACAACATCATCAAATAAAGAAATTTCCTCAGCTTTTTTAGAAGCATTAATGATCCATTCTACAAAACCTGCTTTTTTAGAATTTAGGTTTAACCCAACAATTGTTGTTCGGATGATACAAAACTCTCTATCACTCAATTTAGTGAAAAATTCTCCTAATTCTTTTGATTTTCCATAGACATTTTCAGGAAAAACACAGTCTGTTTCTTTAGCTAAATGAAGTGCAGATGGAAAAACAGCATCAGTTGAAATATAAATGAATTTTACATTTTTATTTGTTGCTTCAGCAAACTTTTTAACGGATATTCCATTAATACTGAACGCTTCATCTGGATTATTATTACAGTAATTACCATTGGTTAAAGCACCTGACAGGACTATAATTTCTGGTTTAGACCACGTAATGATATCTTGGTAATTCTCAGAATTTAAATCTAAAACTTTATAGTTTTTAGGCTGCTCATCATAATTAGAATTTCCTGTTCCAAAAACTTCGTGCTCCTTGGCTAACATTGTAGCTAAAGTAGCACCTAACATTCCCGAAACTCCAGTGATTAAAACCCTCATTAAATATTTTTTAAATACTTGTACTTAAATTCTGCAAGTTCCCAATCATCAATAGTATCTATATCATGAGATTCTATTTCTTTTAATTCTATAAAGCCTGTATTATCATTCCACAGTCTGTTATTCAAAATGATTTCTTCGGTTTTAAACATGTAAAACTGACCCAGATCATGATAAGTTGCTTCTAAATCTTGTGTTCTTATTTGCATATTTTCTGGAGCAATCATTTCCATTCTATTATTGGCTTTTACTCTTAAAGCTCTTTGAATAGGATGACCATATTTTAAAACAGGAAATACGCAATCTAAATCATCAGCTTTAAGCTTATTATAACTTGAAGATAAAATCTGTGCTGTTACAAATGGTGCGCATGGATATATGCAACAGGTATAATCAAATTCCTGACCTACTTTTTTATATGCTTCTATGACTTCGGCAATAACGTCTATTGTAGTTGCTACATCATTAGAGTTAACATCACTGCGTAAAAAAGGAACTTTGGCTCCATAAGTTTTAGCAATTTCAGCAATTTCAGCATCATCTGTAGATACCATGACCTCATCAAAAAGGTTACTTTTAACTGCTGCTTCAATAGAATAGGCAATTATAGGCTTATCTATAAAGCGTTTTATATTCTTTCTTGGTATGCGCTTGCTTCCGCCTCTTGCAGGAATAATAGCTATTTTTTTCATGCTAAAATTACACTTCAAATGTTGGGTCTACGTGCTCTTTTATAAGGTTTCTTAAACTCTCAACTGTTTCCCATTCTTCATTATCTCCAGAGTTGTAACTAAAACTTTGTTCCACTTTTTTTGCATCAAAAGCCTTTACAAAATCTTCTGTTTTCCATTGGTGTGTCGCTGGTAAAATAGTATAGTATTTTCCTAGGTCATAAGTATAAAAAGAATCAGATGACGTAATCATTTCCTCATGCACTTTCTCACCTGGTCTAATACCAACAATTGGTTTTTTACAATCGGGACCAATGGCTTCTGCAACATCCATGATTTTATAAGAAGGAATCTTAGGAACAAATAACTCTCCTCCCCAAGCATGTTCTAAAGCATGCATTACCATATCTACTCCACCCTGAAGTGAGATATTAAATCTAGTCATGTTAGGATCTGTGATAGGTAATTCATTTTCATCATTTTTCTTCTTAAGAAAAAATGGAATTACTGAGCCATTAGAACCCATAACATTACCATACCTTACCACAGAAAATTTAATAGGCTTATCTCCTTTTATATTATTTGCGGCAATAAACAACTTGTCTGAAGTTAGTTTTGTTGCTCCATATAGGTTTATAGGTGCACATGCTTTATCTGTAGATAATGCAACAACACGTTCTACTTTTGTTTTAAAACACGCATCAACAACGTTTTCTGCACCTCCAATATTTGTTTTAATACACTCGTCTGGGTTATATTCTGCAATATGTACGTGTTTCATTGCTGCTGCATGGATAACGTAATCTACGCCTTGAAAAGCTCTTATTAAACGTTCTTTATCTCTAACATCTCCAATAAAATATCTGATTTGAGGAAATTCAGAATTAGAAAACTCTTGAGCCATCTGAAACTGTTTTTGCTCATCTCTAGAATATATAACTAATCGCTTTACTTCAGGATATTTGTTAAGAATGTGTTTGGTTAATGCTTTACCTAGAGAACCCGTTCCTCCAGTTATTAAGATTGATTTATTGGTTAAGTTAAACATATTTTTTTATTAAATTTTTGAATTCAAAATCACTTTAAAACCGTCATTACCAGTTATAAAAGGATCGTGTTTATCTTTTAAAGACACTTTATATTTGGTTGAATCTGGGGACATTTGTAAAACATCTTGAAAATTGAAATGTTTATAAAGATCCTTTCCTATTATCTTATACTTATCATCAGAGTATTGCATTGTAAGATCTATAATTGTTACGTCTATCTGATTTTTATTAACTCCAAGGTCTAACCTTAAATTATAAGGGTAATCTCCTTCTGGAAGTTTAAAGTATATATCTTGTTCTAAATCACTTCCTGTAACTTTTGTTGTAATAATTTGTTTTCCTGTAAACTTTTCATTTTCATTCTGAACATAGAATACATCAAACGAATCGTCTTCCTTAACAATAGCTGTTAATTTTAATGAAAATAAATCTTTATCCTCAATGATTATAGGTCCTGTTATTTTTTCTTTTTTCTCTTCACCACAAGAGCTAGCGAATAGAAATAGTGTGCCTGCAAACAAAAGGTAAATTAATGCTCTTTTCATATTTTATGGACCTGTAAATTATAAATCTTTTTTTTAACGACTAAAACTACCATTTTTAATGTAGTATTAACACACCAAATTAAGATAAAAGAAACCGCTAAGTCTCCATCTTCTTTAAATTAATAATTGCATTGTTTAAGCTGCTTTTCCAATTAGGGATTATAACTCCAAGTTCATTCTTTATCTTGGATTTACTAAGTACGCTATATTTTGGACGAACTGCTGCAGTTGGGTAATCTTTAGTTTCTATTTTGTTTAAATTCAAATTATTATCTGATAATTTGAAAATTTCTTTAGCAAAATCGTACCAACTAATAACGCCTTCATTGCTATAGTGGTATATTCCATAAGACGTATTTCTACTTTCAATAAATTCTATAACAACCTTAGCTAAATCAATAGCATAAGTTGGGCTTCCTATTTGATCGCTTACAACACTCAGCTCACTACGCTCTTTACCTAACCTTAGCATGGTTTTTAGAAAATTGTTTCCAAACTCAGAATACAACCAAGATGTTCTAATTATAAAATGAGCAGCTAATACGTCTTCAATTGCTTTCTCTCCCTTTAATTTTGATTGACCATAAACACCTAAAGGATTTGTAGTGTTACGCTCTGTATAAGGTTGAGTTGATTCTCCATTAAAAACAAAATCTGTTGAGATTTGAACCAAAACAACACCAAACGTCCTACATGCTATAGCCAGGTTTTTGGATCCTAAGTAATTAACTTTATCTGATAGCGCTATTTCTTCTTCAGCTTTATCTACAGCTGTGTAAGCGGCACAATTAATGCAATAATCTAACCTCTCAAAAGTTTTAAAAACTTCATTGACTTGAGATTCATTTGTAATGTCTAATTCAGAAGAGGATTTAAAAATAAAATTAATATTAGGATGTGCGAAAGCGATACTTTTAAAGCATTGCCCTAACTGACCATCTTTTCCTGTAACTAATACATTTATCATACTATGGCATTTTTAAATGTAGGTAATACTAAATCTTTATCGGATAGAATAAAATCTGTACTTGGTAATTGCCAATTAATATTTAAATGTTCATCGTTATATATTACACCTGCTTCTGCTTCTTTATTATAGAAATTATCGCATTTGTAGCTAAAAATTGTTTCGTCTTCTAATACAATAAAGCCATGTGCAAAACCTCTTGGTACAAAAAGTTGAGTTTTATTATCTTCCGTAAGTTTTATTGAAACAGATTCTCCAAAAGTTTTTGAATCCTTTCTCATATCTACAGCAACATCTAAGACACTACCTTTAATAACTCTTACTAATTTGGCTTGAGCAAACTCACCTAATTGATAATGCAAACCTCTTAAAACACCTTTAGAAGACTGAGATTCATTATCTTGAACAAAGTTCACATCCAAATTTAACATTCTGTTGAATGTCTTTTGGTTAAAACTTTCAATAAAATAACCTCTTTTATCTTTAAAAACATTAGGCTGCAGAATGTAACATCCTTCTAATTTCGTTTCTTTAATTGTCATGTTCTTTACTTAGATAACAAACTTAATAAGTGTTTACCATAACCACTTTTAATTAAAGGTTCTATTAGAGCTCTAAATTGCGTCTCATTAATATAACCCATACTAAAAGCGACTTCTTCAAGTGCTCCAATTTTTAAACCTTGACGTTCTTCTATAACCTGAACAAATTGCGACGCTTGCATTAACGATTTAAAAGTACCTGTATCTAACCAAGCAGTACCTTTATCTAATACGCTCACTTTTAAGTTTCCTTGACTTAAATACGTTTTATTAACGTCTGTAATCTCTAGTTCACCACGCTTACTTGGTTTTATGTTTTTAGCGATTTCAACCACTGAATTATCATAAAAATAAATACCAGGAACTGCGTAATTAGATTTTGGATGATCGGGTTTCTCTTCTATTGATACTGCCTTGCCTGATTTATCAAATTCAACCACTCCATAGCGTTCTGGATCATGAACATGATATGCATAAACAATACCTCCATCTGGGTCATTATTTTGTTGCAATAATTCGGATAAACCTGAACCATAAAAAATATTATCTCCAAGTATTAAAGCGACCTTATCATTGCCAATAAATTCTTCACCGATTATAAACGCTTGGGCGAGACCATTAGGCTCTTCTTGAACAGCATATTGAAAATCACAACCAAACTTTTTCCCATCACCTAAAAGCTTCTTAAATAGTGGTAAATCATCTGGAGTAGAAATGATTAAAATTTCTCTAATTCCAGACCACATTAATGTAGATAGAGGATAGTATATCATTGGCTTATCGTAAATAGGCATTAACTGCTTACTTACAGCCAAAGTCAATGGATGTAATCTTGTCCCTGACCCTCCTGCTAGTATAATTCCTTTCATTTACTTTTACTTTTACTTTTACTTTATATTAAAATTTTAAATACCTCTCTATCGTTTATCAACACCTTTAGTATTTTGTTTCAAACAAAAATAACAACTTTAAGAAATTCTAAAACCTTTACAGAAAAAAAATCTGAGATATATTAGAATTTACAATGTTTAAACTTAACATTTTCAGTTTTAAAGCGTTATAATTTATGCATTATATTTATTTGATTATACTTTTTAAGCTCAATTAAAATACTAATGACAATAGCTTAAATTATGGAATACAACAAAAACCAAATTATTAGAGGAATTTTTATTGTTGGTATTATCAAAATTAATTCTTAGATGTTATTCCGCAAAAGTCTAAAATGGTCTTATTTTTTAGATTTGTTAGATCATAAAATTCTTTATGTGCTACTAAAAATACAATGATATCAGCTTTTTCTATAGCGTCTTTATAATTCGTTAATTTAAAGACTTTATGACTCTCTATATTAGGCTCCACTATAAAATATTCTTCATCATTAGAATCTTGTAAAACCTTTTGTACAATATATTTTGCTGGTGATTCTCTTAAGTCGTCAATGTTTGCTTTAAACGAGAGTCCCATTAATGCTACACTTGGCTTTCTTCCGTGTTTCAATTGAAATTGAAGCTTAGTAGATTGTATTTTTTCTGCGCACCAAAATGATTTATAATTATTAATCTCTCTTGCTTTTCCTATAATTTGAGATTCCATTGGATAATCTGAAACTATAAAATAAGGATCTACCGCAATACAATGACCACCCACTCCACAACCTGGTTGTAATATATTAACGCGTGGATGTTTATTAGCTAATTCAATTAATTCCCAAACATTAATATCTGCTTTATCACAGATTAATGACAATTCATTTGCGAATGCAATTTGCACATCTCTAGAAGAATTCTCTACTAATTTACACATCTCTGCTGTACGCGCATTCGTTCTATGTAAATCTCCTGTTATAAATTGGTCGTAAAACTGAATAGCTTTCTCTGTAGACGCTTCATTTACACCGCCAATCACTCTGTCGTTGTTAACCAACTCATACATTACGTTGCCTGGTAAAACACGTTCTGGACAATAGGCTATATATAATTTCTCATTTAATTCTGGACGTTCAGAATAGATTAGACTCATCATTTTTTCTGTTGTCCCAATCGGAGAAGTTGATTCTATTATGTATAAATCTCCTTCTTTTAATAAAGGAATAATTGCTTTTGTAGCAGCTTCTACAAATGATATATCGGGTTCGTTTTTAGCTTTAAATGGAGTAGGCACAACAATTAAATACGTATTAGCCTCAACAGGTTTAATATCTGCTTTTAGGTAGCCTTTACGGACTGCTTTTGCCACTGCAATATCTAAATCTGGCTCAACTATATGTATTTTACCTTCATTTATAATTTTTACAATACTTGGATTTATATCAACACCATGAACATAGGTTTCGTTTTGAGCTATTAAGGCTGCTGTTGGTAAGCCTATATATCCCAAACCCATCATTACAACTTCAGGTTTATTCATATTATATATTTAAAATAAAATTAACAATACGCTCACAAGCTTTTCCATCACCATAAGGGTTGTGAAGCTTACTCATGGTATCATAACTTTTTCTATCGTTTAATAACTTTTCTGTTTCACCTACAATTTTATCTGTATTAGTACCTACAAGTAAAACGGTTCCTGCTTTTACAGCTTCAGGACGTTCTGTAGTATCTCTCATGACTAAAACCGGTTTTCCTAAACTTGGCGCCTCTTCTTGCACTCCACCACTATCAGTAATTATTATATCAGACTTATTCATTAACCACACAAACGCAGGATACGATAATGGCGGTATTAATTTAATATTAGCTTGATTACCAAGAAGCTCGTAAACTGGCTTCTGAACATTTGGGTTTAAATGAACAGGATATATTATTTGAATATCTTCATGATCTCCTGCTATTTTATTTAAAGCGGAACAGATGTTTATAAATCCTTCGCCATGATTTTCTCTTCTATGGCCTGTTACTAAAATTAAGCGTTTTTTAGAGTCTACGATCGTTTTTAAATGTTCTACTTCACTATCTGTATACGTTGAAGAATTTACAATTCTAGCACTATATTCTAAAGCATCAATCACTGTATTACCTGTAACCAATATACTAGACTCTTTTACGTTTTCATTTAATAAATTTTCCTTAGAAGTTATAGTTGGTGCAAAATGATAATCTGCAACACGACCTGTAATACTTCTATTTATTTCCTCAGGAAATGGAGAGCGACGATTAAACGTCCTTAACCCCGCTTCTACATGGCATATTTTAGCTCCAGAATAAAATGCCGCAATACTAGCAGACATCGTGGTCGTTGTATCACCATGAACATAAACAAAATCGGGATTAAAGTCTTCTAAAACAGGTTTAAGACCTGTAATAATATCAGACGTTAAGCTATACAAATTCTGATTGGGTTTCATTACATCTAAATCATAATCTGGAATAATACTAAAGAACTCTAAAACCTGATCTAACATTTCTCTATGCTGCCCAGTAATACAAACTCTAGTATCAAAATCGTTTGGAAATTTCAAAAACATTTTTACTAAAGGAGCCATTTTTATAGCTTCAGGACGCGTTCCGAATATGATAAGGTTTTTCTTTTTCATTTAAGAATAGTAGACTCTTTTATTCTAATTTCAATGTATTAGATTCTATTGCTGTAAAAATACTATTAATAATGGTTTAACCAATAGATTACAATAATAACCAGCTACAATGTAAACTATAAATTAATAGCTTTTAAAAACCACAAAATGAATACATTAAAATCTTATTTTTTCTATATAGAATTAAAGCAAACATTAATCAAAATCCTCATAAATAAGATACGTTTTAAGTTAAGTTTCTTGAATTTTTGAATTATCTCTAATACTATACTTTGGCAGATTCACTAGTGATGAAAAAACTAGTAAAATTATTACTTTGTTGAAGGAAATTTACAAAAAATGAATCCTAAATAGTCTCATCAAGAATTCTAATAACAGTATAATCTAGTAGTGTTTAATAAAAATAACGTGATATTTTAAGAATTATAAAAGCTAGAAGAATCCATTTTAGTAGGACTCATCTAGCTTATAGAATTTCTTGCGTTTATTAATTGTTATATTTTTCTAAATACCACTCAATGGTTTTTAAGATTCCTGATTCAAAATCTTCTTTTGCTTTCCAACCTAATTCATTTTCAATTTTAGAAGCATCAATAGCGTATCTAAAATCATGACCAGGTCTGTCTGTAACAAACGATATTTGACTAGAATATAATGTTTCTTTAGGTTTCAACTCATCTAAAATTTCACAAATTCTATGAGCAATGTATAAATTATCGCGTTCGTTTTTTCCACCTATATTGTAAGTCTCTCCTGCTTTTCCTTTTTGAAAAGCCAAATCAATACCACTACAATGATCTTCTACATACAACCAATCTCTTATATTTTTACCATCTCCATAAATAGGAATATTTTCATTATTTATGGCTTTTCTAATAATGGTTGGGATTAATTTTTCATCATGCTGTTTTGGTCCATAATTGTTACTACAATTAGTGGTTACAACATTCATCCCATAGGTATGAAAATAACTTCTTACAATAAAATCTGATGATGCCTTGGAAGCACTGTAAGGACTATTTGGTGCGTATGGAGTTTCCTCTGTAAACAATCCTGTTTCGCCTAATGTACCATAAACCTCATCTGTTGAAATATGATGAAATCTATTGTCTTCACAACCTTCTTTAAAAGAAAACGGAGCATCCATCCAATGATTTTTAGCAATATTCAATAAATTGAAAGTCCCATGTACATTAGTTTTTATAAATGCATCTGGGTTTTTTATTGAATTATCAACATGAGATTCTGCCGCAAAATGAATGACATCAGTAAAATCATGAGTTTTAAACAACTCATTTACAAGTTCTGCATCTCCAATATCTCCTTTTACAAAATGATACCTCTCATTAGATTTCAATTCCTCTAAATTAGCTAAATCACCTGCATATGTTAAAAGATCCAAGTTTACAACACTAACATCTTTATATTGTTTTAAAAAATAGTGAATAAAATTTGCCCCAATGAAACCAGCTCCACCTGTAATTAATATTGACTTCATATTATTCATAATTTTTAATAAATTTAAATGCTTTTATAAGTAAAGAAACTAACAATAGTAATGCTAACGTTACTACCGGAAAAATTAAACTATATCTATCTGTATATTTAATTTCTTTTGGACCTATGTCTTCAAAGCCTGAGAGAATTTCGTAATAGTCACTTGACTCAATTAAAACCTCATTTATATTAAGTAAAGTATTTCTTAATTTCATTTCTTTTTCAAATAAGTCATACTCTCTAGTAACAGACCGTTCCTGTGTTATTGGTATTAAACCACCAGAACCTATAGATAGATTACCATTCCTAGACTCATTTCTTAATACCTCTAAATATATACGCTGTAGACTGTCTATTTTAACTATTTCAGTATTAACTGTGGTTACTTCATTACGAAGTATACTATCTCTTAATGCTTTTTTCCTTTTAGAGAAGTTGTTTTCAAATGTTTTATAAAATCCCTTCTCTAGATTAGAAAAAATATCATTAGTTGAAGCTTTAGCCTTTATAGCAAAAACAGAAGCAGATAGAATGTGTCTATTATCAATAAATTCGTCATATGAAACTCGTACTAATAACGTATCAATAGTTTTCATGAAATCGTTATACTCGCTTAACAAATCGTTTTGATTTTCAGGACCTTTATCAATTTCAAAACCTACGAGTTCAGTTGCTCTAATAGAATCAATTTCAAAAATATCAGCTAATATTTTGTTTTTTCCTGTTCCGATAAGGCTATTAAAGTATTTAATATCGGTCATTAATTGATACTTTGAATCAAAGTGAGGTATCACAATCATTTCAGAAGAATACACTACTTTATTGTATTTTTCTGCTATAAAACCAATAACAAAGGCAGATACTAAAGCAATCATTATTAGTTTGAAATTATTTACTATCGGCTTTAAAATATAAATTATAGCAACAAAAATTCCTTTTAATACCCTCCCAATAAAAGCAAAGAGCCTATCAAACAACTTACCTATTGCACTAAACAACTGACCTAAATCTACTTCTTCATTTTGAGGTTGTTGTGGTAATTTTTCACTCATTTTTTATGAATTAAATATTTGTTCTAGTATTTTTTTTGTAATTACATAAGTGGGTTTAACACCAGAAGTTCCTAAACCTCCAGATGCTAATGTTCCTCCTGTTTCTAAAGGATTATCACTCGCATAATAGGCATATCTTACTTTAACATCTTCATTTATACTGTTTCTTACTTTAGATGCAGCTTGTATAGCCTTTTGATAATGTGCACCTTCCATCTCCAAACCAATAACGTTCCAAGTCGAATTTTTAAAGAACTTTAAAATCTCTTTGTTTTGAAGTGATGTACCTAAAACCGTAACCATTGTACCTTCATAAACTGAAACTCCACAATCTTTTAAATCGTCTTTAGTAAGTTCATTTTTAAACGGGTAATTATCTGCTGTACCTTCAAAGATATGTGCTGTTGGTATCATAACATCACTTTTCCCACCTTCCAAAATACCTGCTTTTCCCATGATAGAAATAGACTTCACATCTAAATGAAGGTCTTTTTCATCAACGCTAATTGGCTTTAAAAGCTCATCTAATGTTTCATAAGCCTGCTCACCAAACGCGTAATCCATTACAAAAATAACAGCTTTTTTATCCTTATGTTCTTCAAGATACTTGAATTCTGATTTAGAAAAATCAATTTTCGCTGTATCAAAAATTTGAATATCTATATTAGTTCCAGAAGTATCTTTTATGTGAATCATTCCGTTTTGCAACGCTGATTTTTCTACCTTATTGCGTAAGACACCATTTTTAGATTCACTTAAAGCTTCATAAGTTTGAAAAATATCTTTTTTAGCATCTGCTCCTTTCAGTGCTCCTTTAGCAAACAAAGAATTCATTACACTATGCATATTGGCACTAATGATGTGTATTGGTCGCTCTAACAATCCGTTTTTATGTAAAGCAGACTTTATAGTATCTGCCCATATTTCTCCATGAATATGATGTCCTAAGCGCTCTCTTAAAACAGGGCTAAACGTAATTGTTCGTTTATTGTTATTTATAGTTTCTTCTATAGCTAGTTTTCCTAACCAGTACACAATATGTAATAAACGTTCTGGCTGATCTTCTGTTGCAAATTTTGGATATGCTTCAGTAAGCTCATTAAATGTTCTACCTAAAATATTTGCCGTATGTGTAATGGCTATTTCGCGCTCTACTTGTGTAAGTTTCTTTGTTGTTAAAACAGCTGCTTCTAATTTTTTCCAATCTCTAACCGTGGTTCCTTCTTCATCTATAAGAACACGTTTACTAATTTTATGAGATTCCACAAACAAAAACGTCAAGTGCGTTAGAATATCGTAAATTTCAGAACGTCCTCTGGTAATTTCGATATTCATTTGCTCATCGTCAATTCTGTAGCAATTACGTCTTCTTTTTGGTGGAATTATCGCTTTAAAGTGTGAATTCGCATAACCTTCATCACTTGTTAAGTTTATAAATGTACACTCTTCAATGCCTTGTGGTAATCGATCTACAACATATAGTAAACCTTCTAATTCTGCTTTTTCTTCTCCAATAGAACCATAGATTTCTGGGCGTAAAAGCAATAAAGCTTCACGTAATGTTTCTCCCGAAACACCCATAGGTTTGTAAAATCCACGATTAAATAGATGACGCATAGTAATGTACATGCGCTCTATAGCACTAGAGCTTTCTTGCGCTCTCGTTCTTCCTTGTTTTTTCTTAGTTGTACTCATACGTTAGTTTAACCCACAAATATAGGTTTATTTCGTTAAATTAAGTTGAGACAAACTATCGGCAATTTTTCTGTCGTTAGAGAGTCTCGCTATTTTATTTTGTCCTCCTAGTTTCCCTACTGATTTCATATAAGTTTGGAATCCATCTTTTTTAATTCGTGTAATCTTTAATGGCCTTAGTACTTTACCGTCAATCAGGTCTAAATAATAACTATTTTGTTGCTTTAAGGATTGTTCTAAACCAGCAATAAAATCGAATTCATTTTCTGGTTCGTTCTCAAATTCAATAAACCACTCGTGATAAGGCAGACCTTCTTCCGGACTTATTTGAGGTGCAACCGTAAATTCATTTACAGAAATAGATGTATTTTCAATAGCCTCTCTTAAGGCTTGCTCTACTTCTTTGCCTATAACATGTTCTCCAAATGCTGAAATAAAATGTTTTATTCTTCCACTTACAATCACTCTATAGGGCTTTAGTGATGTAAACTGAACCGTGTCTCCAATATTGTAAGCCCACAGTCCTGCTGTTGTAGAAATAATCATGACGTAATTAACACCAAGTTTTACATCTCCAATAGTGAGACGTTTGGGATTATCTTCAAAAAAATGAACCGCCTCAACAAACTCATAAAAAATCCCTGAGTTTAATTGCAGCAACATACCTTTTTCATCTTGCTTATCTTGAAATGCAAAAAAGCCTTCACTTGCTGGATACAATTCTATGCTATCTACTTTTCTGCCTATTAAATTTTCGAATTTAGCTCTGTAAGGTTCATAATTTACACCTCCAAAAATAAAAAGGTTGAAATTTTTAAATAGATCACCAACATTTTTTCCTGACTTTTCACTTAATTTTTCAAAATACATCTGAACCCAAGATGGAATACCAGATATGATGGTCATGTCCTCGTTTATGGTTTCTTCTACAATCGCTTCAACTTTTGTTTCCCAATCCTCAATACAGTTAGTTTCTAAACTTGGTAATCTGTTTTTCTGAAGATATTTAGGAACGTAATGTGCCACAATTCCTGAAAGTCTGCCGAGTTTTATACCATGCTTTTCTTCTAAAATAGGACTCCCTTGAAGAAAGATCATTTTACCATCTACAAATTTTGAATTCCCTGTTTCATTGATATACAGTAAGATTGCATTCCGTGCAGCATCTACATGTGTTGGCATGCTTTCTTTTGTAATCGGGATATATTTTGCACCAGAGGTCGTTCCTGAAGTTTTAGCAAAATAAATAGGCTGACCTTTCCAAAGTATATCTTTTTCTCCTGCAACTACACGCTCTACATAAGGTTTTAACTCTTCATAATCTCTAATAGGAACTTGAGATTGAAATTCTTTAAACGTTGTAATAGAGCTAAAGTTATGATCTTTACCAAAAACAGTGTGCTTAGCTTCGGAAATTAAATTTTCGAAAACTTTTTGTTGCGTTTCAACAGGTTTAGACGACCATTTTTTAACGCGCCTTGCTATATATTTAGCAAATGGTTTTGAAAGTGTAGCTTTAAATGATGGCATTATTCAAAATTGATGAAATTAGTTGGATTTACAGCATAGCCTTTACTCCAAAGTTCAAAATGTAAATGAGGTCCTGTAGTGAGTTCCCCTTCATTTCCTGACATGGCAATAACCTCTCCTGATTGTACTAAATCTCCTTGCGTTTTTGTAATTGCTGAATTGTGTTTATAAACCGAAATCAATTCTCTATTATGTTCAATGATTACCACATAGCCTGTTTCTACAGTCCATTCTGCAAAAATTATGGTACCATCTGCTGTGGCTTTTACAGGTGTATTTGCTGGTACAACGACATCTACAGCATAATGCTTATCTTCTAGACTATAACCTTCTGAAATCGTTCCGTTTACTGGTGGAAACAATACATAATTAGATTGATCTCCTGAAACTTCAAATAAATTGTATTTATCTTCTTTGTCAACTTTTACTCTTAACAACGAATCTTCTCTATTGGTTGGAACTTGTAAAATATCAAGATCATTTTTGCTTGCTTGTATAATAGAATCTCTATTAAAATCTAATGTAGCAACATCTCCTGTTAATACTTTTCTAATAGATGCGTAATACTTTTTATTTAGTTCTAATTCCTGAACTAAAGAATCTGTTTTGTAATTAAGTATCGTAGCTTTCTTTTTTAATTTTGCCGAAGAATAACCTGGAATATATTCTCTTAACGGTGTAAAAGCAATCAATAAAACGGTAAAGAAAACAAGCGAAATCGCAGAAATAGAGGTTAAAACAAAAACATTAAGCCGTGTTAGTTTTATAGCAAAGCGCTCTTCAAACGTATCTTCATTTAGAATAACTAAACGATACTTATGAAGCAGCTTTTTAGCGAATTTCTTTTCTTTTTTTTTCTTTTTTGCCATTGAAACAAAATTAGTTAAAATACTGAAATAGTACCATGATAAAGTCTTAAAGTTGACATAACAACGCTATTATTAAACTATAATTACTTAACTTTGCAGCCTAAATAATAAGTTATGAGTTTAAGCATTGTCCCATTAATGATTGGATGGCCTCAAGTAATTCTAATTGCTGTCGTTGTTTTATTACTGTTTGGTGGTAAAAAGATTCCTGAATTAATGAAAGGTTTAGGAAGCGGTTTAAAGGAATTTAAAAACGCTAACAAAGACGAATCTATTGACGCTAAAGAGAAAGAATAAAACTCTTAAAAAACAAAACACATAAAAAAAAGCCAACTTTAATAAAGTTGGCTTTTTTTGTTAGTTAATCTTTATAGATTTAATAATAGATTCTAATTCAAAAATATAATCCCGTTTTTCTAAAGATGGAGCATAAACATAACCATCTGCAATTAAATAACGGTTGTTAATTTTATCTTCAATAGCGTAGGTTATAAAAGGACCTGCCATTGTAAACCCTTGCATTAACCACATACCTCTTACTTCGTATGCTGGCTTATTGTCTATAATGGTTTTAAACATTGATGGTGCATAAGAATCTTCTACAGCCATGTAAATACCATCTTCTCCAGGGATTTTAGTTTTGGTTATTTCATCTCGCATCTTAACAATATCCATAATGGTACTATCTCCTTTAGAGATGGTTTCAAACGGTACTTCATAAAACATAAGTTCCATGGTTTTAGAGTTTGAAAGGTTTTTACGAATCCAGAAAAAATTGTCTTCATCCTTAGTAATTCTATAAACCGAAGGAATATTTATAGTAATCCCCAATTTATTTTCCATTACCTCGTCCTTTAACAAGGATAATTTAATACGTCGTTGTTTCTCCTTTACTTCTTCTTTAGTAAATGCATCTATTATTTTAGCTTTATTTTCCTCTAATTGCGCAATAATATCCTGATCTGTTTTACCTCCAACAACAACAACCGTTTGTGGTTTAGCAAAAGCTTCGTGTACTATTTTAGTTGTTGCTTCTACGTTTCCTTTTTCAATTTTAAGAACAATTCTACTTCGTGCAGCAAAACCATCAAAAACTTGTGTTGGTATCTGCCTCATATTAAACATAGGTTCTTCTGTTGGCAAACCATTTAAAGGCGCAGCAAAAATGTGTCTAATGTTTTCACCTACTTTATCTTCCCATACAACGTTGTCTGCAACAACAGAAATGGTATTTAAATTACCATTAGAAGCTGGTAGATAAATTGTAGTATCTTTTTCTTTCTTGTCTCCACAAGCCAATAGCAACATGCAAAATAATACAGTATAAAAAGCTTTCATAAGTTTCGTTTTTTTGTTGATTTTATTTAGAAACAACAAGTGTCATTCCTATTTTGAGTTTATTACTACTAATATCGTTCCAATCTTTAATATTTTGAACAGAAACTCCAGGAAATTTTTGAGCAATGGTCCAAAGTGAATCTCCAGACTTTACTTTATAGGTTTGTTTACCTGCCGTATTTACTACTTTTTTAGTAGGTTTTGGTGTACTTGTAACACCATGATTCCTTGGAAATATAGTTAATCGTTGTCCTATTTTAAGACTATTACTTCTAAGACCATTCCATTGTTTTAACTGGCTAACTCTAACTCCGTATTTTCTTGCAATTTTACCAAGGTAATCTCCGTTTTGAACACGATATCTAATTTTAGTATCAGAATTTACAACCTCAGGTAGAGGTTTTTCACGTTTATTAAATTCGGCATTAGCAAACGCATAGATTTGATCTTCATTAGTTACAAATGTACCAATAGCTTCGCGTGGCAATCTCAAGGAATATACCTTACCTTCAACCTTAGGTATAATATCTAATTTGTACGATGGATTTAAAAATTGTAATTCTTCAATTTTAATTCCTGTTGCTTCAGAAACATGCTTTAAAGCTATCATTTGCTTTACATGAACAGTATCTGTTTGTACCAATTGAAAATCTGGTCTTTCAGCTTTAAAACCATGTTCTTCTGCATATTCAAAAATATACATCGTGGCTAAAAATGCAGGCACGTAACCTGCTGTTTCTCTTGGTAAATTTGTACGAATATTCCAATAGTTCTTAGAACCTCCGGAACGTCTTATAGCTTTATTTACATTTCCTGGACCAGAATTGTAAGCTGCTAAAGCTAAATCCCAATCATTGAAAATACGATACATTCTCCCTAAATATTCTGCAGCCGCGGTTGTCGCTTTTATAGGATCGCTACGATCATCTACATAACTACTAACGTCTAAATCATGCTCTTTTCCTGTACCATACATAAATTGCCAAAGCCCTGTTGCTCCCACTCTAGAACGTGCTCGTGGTTTTAAAGCCGACTCTACAATGGCCAAATACTTCATTTCTAAAGGAATGTCGTGATGGTCAAACTCTTGCTCGAACATTGGAAAATAAAAATGACTTAACCCCATTAAACGCTCTAATGATGTACGTCTATGTTTAAGGTAACTTTTAATAACACTTTCTAATGATGTATTGTATTCTACATTAAAGGGTGTTCTAGCGTTTAAGCGCTCTAATCTTGCTTTTAATGTATCTGTAGAAAGTTCTGGATAATCTACAGGCTCATAAGTGAGTTCTGTTACAGATTTATAAATGGTATCGTAAAGTGAATTGCTATACAGCTCCTCTAACCATTTTTCATCAAGTTTTGCAACTTCGTGCAAATCCTTAAGATTCTTAACGTCTAAACTATCTGTAACTGGATTGATTCCTTTGAGTGATTTGAATAACTTACCATCAATAACCGAATCTTTAGTTGTAACAACTTGAGTCGGCTTTGTTGCTATACTATCAGTTTTAGTTTGGGCAAACCCACTAAATATAAGCAAGCAAAAACAAGCCAATAAAAATGTTTTTAATGTCATGGTTTAAAAAATAAATTCAAAAAATTCAATGTTACAGAAACGTTGAAGTCCTAAAAATAGTATTTTTTGAGGATACTATCTTTAGGTTGAAAATGTATTATTAGCTTAAAATCGCAGCAATACCAGGTAATGTCTTACCCTCAAGACTTTCGAGCATGGCACCACCACCTGTACTTACGTAACTTACTTTGTTTTCAAAACCAAACTGTTTTACAGCAGCAACAGAGTCACCACCACCAACTAAAGAAAAGGCTCCATTTTTAGTGGCATTAGCTATAGAATTACCCAATTGAATAGTACCATTAGCGAAGCTTTCCATTTCAAAAACTCCTAACGGACCATTCCAAAGAATCGTTTTACATTGGTTAACAACAGCATCAAAGTTTGCTATAGATTTTGGCCCAGCATCTAAACCTTGCCATCCATCAGGGATATTCATAACATCACAAACTTGAGTGTTTGCATCATTACTAAACGCATCCGCAGCAATTACATCTACAGGTATATGTATTTGTACACCTTTTTCTTTAGCTTGTTTTAAAATATCTAAAGCCAATTCCATTTTATCATCTTCACAAATAGAGTCTCCAATGCTTCCGCCTTGAGCTTTAATGAAGGTAAATGTCATTCCGCCTCCAATAATTAAATGATCTACTTTATCTAAAATATTCTCAATCACAGTAATTTTAGAAGATACTTTAGCACCACCAAGAACGGCTAAAACAGGTTTTTCACCATCTTCCATTACTTTTTTAATGCTCTCAATCTCTTTAGCTAATAAAAGTCCAAAGCATTTTGCTTCAGGGAAAAATTCAGCTACAATCGTTGTAGACGCATGTGCTCTGTGTGCTGTTCCAAAAGCATCGTTCACATAAATATCACCTAACTTAGATAATTTTTCTGCAAACGCTTTATCACCTTGCTTTTCTTCATCATGAAAACGTAGGTTTTCTAATAATAAAATTTCACCTGGTTGTAAAGCATTAGACATTTCTTCTGCTTCTGTACCTACACAATCACTTGCAAATTTTACTTCAACACCTAAAATATCTTCAATTTTATTTACAATATGCTTTAAAGAATATTCATCTTGTACACCCTTAGGTCGACCTAAATGCGACATTAAAACACAGCTTCCACCATCTTCTAAAATTTTAATAATTGTTGGTTTAGCAGATACAATTCTTGTTGCGTCTGTTACCTCGAATTTATCATTTAATGGTACATTAAAATCTACTCGAATTAATGCTCTTTTATTTTTAAAGTTGAAATCGTTTAATGTCTTCATGATAATATAAATAAGATGTGAAAATTATTTTATTTTGAATAACAAATATAAAGATTAGTAAGTTAAAAAATATACTTTATCTAACCGCTTTTTAATAATCACTAGCCTTTATTTACGATAACCTTTTCGCTTATCTACAAATTCCATTTTTTAGTTTCGAATAATAAAGTCTGATTAAAAATTAAATAATAGATTAATAAAAAATACATAGTTTTGCTTTATGCTATTTTCTGAAGTTTTAGGTCAAAAACATATAAAAAATCACCTCACCACAAGTGTTGATGCAGGTAGAATTGCTCATGCTCAATTATTTGTTGGTCCTGAAGGTTGTGGCACGCTACCAATGGCTTTAGCCTATGCACAATATATATTGTGTAGTAATGTTAATGGTGAAAATACAGGTGGAAACGATTCTTGTAATTTAAAATTTAAAAATGTTTCACATCCTGATTTACACTTCGCATTTCCTGTTACCACGAGCGATAAAGTAAAGAGTAAACCCGTTTCTAGTTTTTATCTTGAAGAATGGCGACAACTTATAGACCAACAACCCTACGGAAACCTTTTTGATTGGTACAAACTTCTTGGTGTAGATAATAAACAAGGTCAAATTGGTGTTGAAGAAGCTTTAAATATTGTAAAATCTTTAGCCTTAAAATCTTATGAAGGTGGTTACAAGGTGATGCTTATATGGATGGCTGAAAAAATGAATACAGCAAGCGCTAATAAGCTGCTAAAATTAATAGAAGAGCCACCAGAGAAAACCATATTTATTCTTATTGCTGAAGATGAAGAGCAAATAATAAACACGATTAGATCGCGTTGTCAAATATTGCATTTTCCACCTTTAGCAGAAGAAGCCATTACAGAAGCTTTAGTAAAGAACTACCATATTGAACAATCAGTTGCTACAAAAATTGCACATCAATCTAATGGTAACTACAATAAAGCTTGTGATCTTATTTACCAAGATAGTGAAGATATTCAGTTTGAAAAATGGTTTGTATTTTGGATTCGTTCAGCTTTTAAAGCGCGAGGAAATAAAGCCGCTATACACGATTTAATTTCATGGTCTGAAGAAATTGCTAAAACAGGACGAGAAACCCAAAAGAAATTCCTCAATTTCTGTTTAAACTATTTTAGACAAGCTTTGTTACTTAATTATAAAGCTAACGAGTTGGTATATCTTGAACCAAAGTCAGAAGATTTTAAACTTGAAAAATTTGCACCATTTGTGCACGATTCTAATATTATAGAGATCTCAGATGAGCTACAAGATGCTATTTATCATATAGAACGTAATGGTAATTCTAAAATCGTTCTTACCGACTTATCCATTAAACTGACACGTTTATTACATAAAAAAAGCCAAGCATCTTAAGCTTGGCTTTTTTATAAAGTATATTGTGTTTGATTGTTCTCTTATTTTTCTTTTGTATAAGATGCATTAAGAGCTTCAAGAACTTCATCAGTTAAATCATTAGCTTCTTTACCATACATAACGCTTCTAGAAGCATCACTTGTACCAAAAACGTAAGAATATCCATTTGTTTCTGCATACTCTTTTACAAAATCTACGACTTCTACAATAGAAGAATCAATTTCTGTTTGAAACTGCGTCTGAAATTGTTGCTGCTCAGTTTTCATTTGCTGCTCTATCATTTGCCATTTTTGTTGAAATGGTTGTGCAGCACTTTGTTGTTGTTGCTCAGACATTTTACTTAACTTTTGTTGTAAAACTGCCACTTCCATCTGATAAGCCTGACCTAAACTATCACTTTTCTTTTTAGATGCTTCGTCTCTAAGTTTAAACTTATCTTCAATATCTTTTTTCCCTTGATATTCATTTATAAGTTCAGAGTTGTTTACAAAACCTGTTTTCTCTGGCTGCGTACAAGATGCTAAAGCAATAAGTGCCACTGCGCTTAAAATTATTTTCTTCATGATTGTTATTCAATTTAATTTTTGCAAATGTATAAAAGTTAGTTTGTGTTTTCTTTATTTTTTTAAGTATTGATGTTTTCTATTATAAATATCACTTATAATATTTAAAACCTATTAAAAATGAACTCATACAAAGCGTTTTAAGCACACTTTAGAATTCTTGATTGTTATGAGACGTTTACAGAAACAATATATAATGAGCATTGTTTATATTACGAATTAGCATTCTTTAAGACATAAATATGTGAAGAATACTCTAAAGAACGTTTTGCCTTACGATTAGACTGCCATCCAATCCAAAATGCTTTAATTGGATTCATAAATCCTGATTTATATTTTTCTGAAAGTAAACAAACATAATAAGCATCAAATTTCATTGGTAGTGTTTTTACCAATTTCATATTCTCCTTTTTAAATAATTCTGAAATCGACGTTTTAGAAAAATGCCAAAGGTGTCTTGGCACATCATAAGCTGCCCAAAAGTTTTTGTAATAGTCCGCATCGTAACTTTTATAATTTGGAACAGCGATCACCAAAGTACCATTTGGTTTTAATAACGATTTAAATAATGCCGTATGCTTTTCTAAATCTGGTAAATGTTCTAGTACATGCCAAAGTGTAATGACATCAAAACTCTGCGGTTTTAATTTTGATAATTCCTCAGTTTCAAAAACAGAATTATTAGTTTTTGAATTCGCAATTTGTCGTGCACTTTCGTTAGGTTCTATTCCTGTAATGTTCCAATGATCTTTTAAAGTGGTTTCTAAAAAATCACCTGTTCCGCATCCAATATCTAAAAGTGTTTTAGATTCTGACTTAAAAGAGTTAATTAATTTTAGTTTTCGTTTCAATGAAATTCCCCTCACTTTATGATAAGCGAATTCTAGTAGATTCCGTTTTGTATCTGTGTGCGAAATATAATCTTCACTTTTATAATATTCAGATAGCTTTTCTCCTTTTGGTTCTGGAAATGTTTCTAACATATCCAGTTCCTTATTATGTAATAATTGGAACTCCTCTTTTGAAACTGAGTGATCTTTTAAAGTTAAATATGTTGAATTGTTTTTTGGCACTTTATCAAGTATAATTTATTACAGTGTAATTATTTTGAGACCTATTAGTTGTACTCAGTATAATATTTCAATTAGATTTTTCTCATTATCTTTTGAATGTGATTTTAATAAACCATTTAAATCATGAGATTCTTCGCTGCGCTCTGAATGACAAAAAAAGGAATCAAATTATAACATTGTTTCACGTGGAACATTTAATTATTGATCAACAAGATTAGCTACGCTGAATCTCCGATTTCCTTTTTTTAAAGAAAATTAGCGACCCAAATAAACCAATAAAACAGAAATATCATTAGGTGACACACCACTTATACGAGATGCTTGAGAAATGGTTACAGGCTGAATTTTAGTTAACTTTTGTCTCGCTTCAATACTCATAGATTTTAAATCCATATAATCGAAACCGCTTGGTATTTTTAGATTTTCGAGCCTATTAAGTTTATCAGCGTTATTCTTTTCCTTTTCGATATAACCCGAATATTTAACCTGAATTTCAGTTTGCTCTATAACCTCAGTATCTAAATCATTCGCTTGAATATAATTCTCTACAGACTCAAATTGACGCACATCATCAATAGTAATATTTGGTCTCGCATACAACTTAAACATCTTATCTTGTTGCTTAACTAAAGCAGAATTTTTAGCTTCTAAAACAGGATTTGCTTCTGCAGGCGTTATACTTGTATCTCTAAAAAATTGCACAAAAGCATCTGACTTGGATTCCTTCTCTTCCATTCTAGTAAGACGTTTTTTAGACGCCAAACCAATCTCATAACCTTTACGTGTTAATCTAAAATCTGCATTATCCTGTCTAAGCAAAGTTCTATACTCTGCACGAGACGTAAACATTCTATAAGGTTCTTCTGTTCCTTTTGTAATTAAATCATCAATTAAAACTCCAATATAAGCTTCATCTCTTTGCAACGTAAAAGCCTCTTTTTCTTGAACTTTTAAACTTGCATTTATTCCAGCCATCAAACCCTGAGACGCTGCCTCCTCGTAACCTGTTGTTCCATTAATTTGACCAGCGAAATACAACCCTTCAACAAGTTTAGTTTCTAAGGTATGCTTCAACTGCGTTGGTGGAAAATAATCGTATTCTATAGCATAACCTGGTCTAAAGAATTTCACACCTTCAAAACCAACTACAGATCGCAATGCTTTAAATTGAACATCTTCTGGCAATGATGTTGAAAATCCATTCACATAAACCTCACATGTATTCCAACCTTCTGGCTCAACAAATAATTGATGTTGATTCTTATCTGCAAAGCGATTAATCTTATCTTCTATAGATGGACAATAACGTGGTCCAACACTTTTAATTCGTCCATTAAACATTGGTGAACGATCAAAACCTTCTCTTAGTAAATCATGAACGGCTTCACTTGTATAAGTTAAATGACAAGATCGTTGATGCGTTAATGGTTTTGTAACATCTAAATATGAAAACTTTTGTGGATCCTCATCTCCTGGCTGTTCAACCATTTTAGAAAAATCTAAAGAACGACCATCTACTCTTGGTGGTGTTCCTGTTTTCATTCTACCAGACTCAAAACCTAAATTAACGAGTTGTTCTGTGATTCCTGTTGCAGCTCTTTCACCTGCTCTACCACCTCCAAAATTCTTATCACCAATATGAATTAAACCATTTAAGAACGTTCCGTTTGTAAGCACAACTGTTTTTGCTCTAACTTTAATTCCGAGTGATGTTGTTACACCAACTACTTTATGATTTTCTACAATAAGTCCCGAAACCATTTCTTGATAAAAGTCAAGATTCGGTGTTGCCTCCAGACGCAATCTCCAATCTTCAGCAAAACGCATTCTGTCTGATTGTACTCTAGGACTCCACATTGCAGGTCCTTTTGACTTATTCAACATCTTAAATTGAATCGCAGATGTATCCGAAACCAAACCACTATAACCACCAAGCGCATCAATCTCTCTTACAATTTGTCCTTTTGCAATTCCTCCCATTGCAGGATTACAAGACATCTGAGCGATATTTTGAAGATTCATGGTAATCAATAATGTTTTGCTTCCCATATTTGCAGCAGCAGCAGCAGCTTCACTTCCTGCGTGACCTGCTCCAACAACTATAACATCATATTCTTCGTTAAACATATTGAACTGTATTTTTGTTCCACGTGGAACAATTTAATTATTAAAAATTTGGATCTGCAAATATACGTTGAAATCGGAAGTATTATTTACGCTTTGCTAAGTAGTAATCTTCCTTTGATCGCATCATCTTTTCGTCAGCATCAGACTTGTCTTTGTAACCACAATAATGTAGCACACCATGAATAATAACTCTTGCCATTTCATCTTTGAAAGACACACCAAAATCTAAAGCGTTTTCCTTAACACGATCTACAGAGATATAAATTTCACCATGTAGTTCCTTTCCTACTGAGTAGTCGAAGCTAATAATATCGGTTAATGTGTCGTGATTTAGAAAATCTACATTTAATTTATGCAAATAATCGTCTGAACAAAAAATGTAATTAATCTCTCCTTCTTTACAATTTTCTTCTAAAATTGTATTTACAATCCAGGTTGAATATTGTTCTTCTTGTTCTAAAATAAAATCGGTTTCGTAGTTAAAGCTAATCATTGGTCTTTTTAAAATACTCTTGAATTTTCTTCTTAAAATGGTTTTGCAAAGGTAATGCTTGTCTATTTAAAATTTCAGTTGTATTAAAATATTGTTTAGCTGTTGGAATCTGACTCTTATTACTTTGGTTAAATTCTTCCTTATTGGTTTCAGATTTACGCTTAGTATCTTCGCCTTGCATAAACGTAGCATTCTCCATTTTTAATAGATTATGCTGAAGATCCATCATCTTTTGAAGCGTCTGATTTGTAAATCCTGTATTCAATAAATCCAACTCAATATCTTCCATTTGCCTAATTAACTCGCCTGCAGATTCAATTTTACCTTCTTTTCCTAATCGATCTTCTAATGCTTGACGTAATTGTTGCTGTTGCTGGTAAATCTTGAATAATTCCCCATTTTGCTCTTCACTTCCACCTTCTCCATAACCATCATTTTTCTCACCTTCACCGTTTCCATCAGAACCTTCACCATCATTTTTACCATTCTTTCCTCCCTTACCTTTTCCGTTTTCACCACCTTTTCCATCACCATCTCTCTGTCCACTTTTATTACCTTCACCTTCCTCTTTGCCATTTTCACCAGATTTTCCTCCTTTTCCTCCTTTCCCTTGTTGCTCACCACTCTGTCCATTTTCACCACTTTTTCCAGCTTTGCCTTCTTTTCCAGCTTTACCATCTTCACCTGGTTTCTCTCCTTCTCCCTCTTTGCCTTCCTTTCCTTCTTTTCCAGGTTTTTCACCTTCTCCTTCCTTGCCTTCTTCACCTTCTTTACCTTCCTCGCCTTTCTTTACGCCTTCTTCCATTTTCTTATTGAGCTCTTCTTGACTCATAATAATGTCTTCTAACTGAGACTCACCTCCTTCGCCTTGAGATGGTTGCATAGATTCTTCCATATTATCTAAAACATCACTTAAAAAACTCGCTAATTCATTAGTCGCTGTAACTGCATACTGTTGTGATCCGACACCTTGATAAAGTCTATTTTCTGTTAGTAACTCAAGAGCTTTATCGATATTAAAAAACACATCTGTAATTTGTGAATTAACTTTCTCTGAAATCTTTGGTTGTCTCAGAGATAATGAAAACAAACTATCATCAATATGTTCAAAATGTTCTCTAAGATTACTTTGCTCAATAATATACTTTCCATACTTATTATTGTTGATCCCAATACTTTCAAAAGTTTCCATCAGAGCTTCTTGATCAAATGAGTACAGTAATAAATTTTCTAATATTTGACGTAAAGCTTCTGCATCTTCAGATTGTTGATCTCCTCCTCCACCACCTCCGCCTGGTGGCATTTTAAGCATTTCGCTCATTTCTTTCATCTTCTTTGCAGCTTTCTTTTGTTTCTTTTTAGCCTTCTCTTCCTGCTCTTTTGCTTCTTCTGGTTTCTCTATAGATTCTTTTTTTTCTTTTTCTTCTAGCGCTTCTATAGCTTCTTTTTGATCAAATTTTACTTCATCTTCTAAAAATTCATCTCTTTTAACCTTAGTTGGTTTTTGAAGTAACTTATCATCACGTTCTAATTGATCGATATCTTTTTGAAGTTTTTCAAATTCCTTATTTAACTTTTCTTGTACCTCTTTTGTATTCTCTTTATCCTTTTCTGAAAGTTCTTCTTGAGCTTCAGCTAGTTTTTCTAACTCATTAGAAACCTTTTCAGCTTTCTTCATTACATAGAAACGCTTAGTTAATTCTAAAAGCTGTTTCATGCTTCGTTTCTTATTCTTGTTTTGTTTGGCTAATTCTTCGAGTTTTTGCGTGAATTCCTCTTTATTAATTTTATCCTTTAATTTTTCAAGTTCTTCAAGTAGCTTTTCATCCTTTTTAAGCTGCTCTTCATTTTCTTTTAATCGCTCTTTTAAATCTTCTTTAAATTGATCGTCTTTCTTTTCGTCTTTTTGAAATTCTTCTAAATTATCTTGAAGTTTTTTGTTGAAATTTTTCATCAACTGTTCCTGATTTTTCTGACGTTTTAAGAAGTCTTCAAATTTCTTCTTATCATTAAAGTTAAGACTTTCCTTTTCCTTTTGGGTTTTAGATAATTCTTCAAGCTTTTTATCTTGTTCTTCAAGTTTATCAAAAGTTTTACTGATATCTTTTATTGTTTCACTCTGCTCATTGAGTTGTTTCTCCTCTTCTTCGTCTTTAGTTAATTTTCGGTAACTAAAAACTGAACTCTTTGTGCGTTTATAATTATGAAGTGCATCGTTATCAAACACCTCAAAATAGAGTTGGTAACTTACACCATCTTCAAGATTGAATTGATTAGGAAAAGCACTCACAAACTCACTAAAATTTGAACTTGAAATACTAATAGGCTCTACCACTTTTTTAGATTCATCTTCCGCTGGATAATAGACTAATTGCAACTTGCTTAGTCCATAATCATCGTTTGCTTGTCCATAGAAATAAAGACTTTGTTGATCTACTGAATCTTTTTGAACTTTAATATCGAGTTCTGGATAAATATCTTTGACAACATTAATATTGTAAGCTAAATTCTCATAATCCTTTAGATCACTATTACTGGTTGTGATGCTGTAATTATAATTTTTATAAAGTCGTTTTGAAGCTTCAAAATTATCGTTCTCACTAGACTTAAAACTCAAGGTGTCTTCTGCGTAAATATGAACTCCTGTAGTCGCTTTTGTTTTGGCTCTCCAAGTGACATTCGTGCCTTCTGGAATCACCGCAGATCCAGTACTTTTTAAAACCTCATCTTGTTTTTTTGTATGTGATGGATAATCTAAAACCATTTCGAAATTAACCAAGTTTGGTGTGTTAACCACAGTTAATTTATACGGTTTTGATGTGACATCGTTTGCTGATAACGTAAATTCTACGGCTTCTTTTGGAAGACTGAATGTGTACTGAAATTCGCCAGCTGCAATTTGTTGTAAAAAGTAAGACTGGCCATTAAATTTTATTTGTGCATTCTCAGGAATTACATTCCCAGCTGTAGAAACATTCAACTTGAAATCTTTATTTTCTATTGCTTGAAGCGATTCGTTTAAAACAAAAAACTGAAAAGGTGCTGGTGGCTCATACGCCGTTTGGTAATTTACTACACGATTATAACTATCACTAAACCAATTTATTTTTCCTGTTAAAAACGACAATAATAAAATAGCAACAGGAATAGCGGCGTATTTTAAGTATTTAGTGTTGGACTTAAAATTAATCGCTGATTTAAAAGGAATTGGTTGTAATTCTTGAGACTTCTGCTCTATACTAGCTAATAATAGATCAGATTGTGTTGCGCTTTGATTGAGTTGTAGAACATTCAACAATTTATCATTCACTTCTGGAAAGTGATTTCCTATTAACTTAGAAGCGGTTTCGAAGTTGATGCCTTTTCTAAGTTTAAATAAGTGCGATAATGGTATAGCAATGAATTTTACAAAAAGCGCTAATTCTACTAAAATAAACGACCAGAATAATATGGTTCTCGCTGTTGGGTTAAGCCAAAGCACGTATTCTACAAATAAAGTAATAATAAGGTATAACAAACCAATGGCAAAAAATAAGATAGCGCCTTTTAGTAGTTCATTGGTGTAATACCTTTTTATGAACTGCTCTAGTTTGTGTTTTATGGTATTGAAATTGCTCATATATTATTCTAACTGACTAAACTACAATTTTATTTTTACAGAAATAATTAAGGATTGGTAAGATTCTGTTAATATAGAAGAATTAACAGTTAAATATGCTAAAACTTAACTAGTGCATATTTTCTTTGTTCTAAAAATCTATCAAACTATCTTTGCGCTTTAATATACAATTATGTCTAAGAAAGTACGTGTGCGTTTTGCACCAAGTCCAACAGGACCATTACATATTGGTGGTGTAAGAACCGCTTTATTTAACTATTTATTTGCCAAAAAACATGGTGGCGATTTTGTACTCAGAATTGAAGATACAGATCAAAACCGTTATGTAGAAGGTGCTGAAGATTATATTGTTAAATCTTTAGAATGGTGTGGAATTTCATTTGACGAAGGTCCAAATAAGAACGAAAAATTTGGCCCATACAGACAAAGTGAGCGTAAACAATTATATAAGCAATATGCCGATGAGTTAATTGCTAATGGCAAAGCCTATTATGCTTTTGATACGTCTGAACAACTAGATGCTGAGCGTAAAGGCCATGAAGCAGAAGGTAAAACCTTTATTTATAACTGGCACAATCGTGAAAAAGGACGCTTAGTGAACTCTTTAGTTTTAACTGAAGCAGAGACTAAAGCTAAAATTGAAGCTGGTGAAGATTTTGTAATTCGTTTTAAATCTCCTCAAGATGAAACGTTACATCTTACAGATATTATTCGTGGTAACATAAAAATTGACACGAACGTTTTAGACGATAAAATTTTATTTAAAGGGGATGGTATGCCAACCTATCACCTAGCGAATATTGTGGATGACCATTTAATGGAAATTACACATGTAATTCGTGGTGAAGAATGGTTACCGTCTTTAGCATTACACAAATTGTTATATGATGCTTTTGGTTGGGATGCACCTGAATTTGCACATTTACCATTGATTTTAAAACCAACAGGAAAAGGAAAATTAAGCAAGCGTGATGGTGATAAATTAGGTTTTCCTGTTTTTCCACTAGAATATACGGCTCCTGACGGAACGGTTTCTAGAGGTTATAAAGAAGATGGTTATTTCCCGGAAGCTGTGGTTAATTTCTTAGCCTTTTTAGGATGGAATCCTGGAACAGAACAAGAAATCTTTAGCTTAGAACAATTGGTTGCCGATTTTGATTTAGCAAGAGTGAATAAAGCTGGTGCTCGTTTTGATCCGGATAAAACCAAATGGTTTAATCATCAGTATATGCAACAGCAATTAGATTTAGATTTGGCAGAGCAGTTTAAAGCACTTCAACCAGAATTAGCAGATATTGATGTTAACTATATCGCTTTAGGTGTTGGTTTAATTAAAGAACGTGCCACGTTTGTTTCTGATTTTTGGGACTTAAGTCATTTCTTCTTTACTGCTCCAACGTCTTACGACGAAAAGGCCTCTAAAAAAGCTTTAAAAGAAGGCACAACAGAACTACTTCAAGAGGTTATTAATATTGTTTCGAGAACTTCAGAATTTACCGTTGATAATTTGCAAGCTAAAGTAAAAGGTTGGATCACTGATAACGAAATTGGCTTTGGTAAAGTAATGATGCCTTTACGATTGGCTTTGGTTGGTGCATTGCAAGGACCAGATGTTTTTGATATTATATTTATGATTGGAAAGGCAGAAACGGTGAATCGTATAGAGAACTTGATAAAAGAAATTTAAAAACTATAATTATACAGTCATAATTTTCACCTTTACATGTCTTAACATTTGTTACGTCATATAGAGGTGAAAAAAGTATGTTCTTATTATAGATATAGCATTACTCATTCTATCTTATAGTTCTTAATAGAGTTAATGAATAATTAAAAATACCTTACTTTTAATCTTTCGTATTTATTAATCTAAAAATCAATATTATGATTCCATTTATTATAATTCTATTCTTTTCAGCAATCATTTTAATTTCATCATTCTTTGTCGTAAAACAACAAACGGCGGCTATTATAGAGCGCTTTGGTAAATTTCAAAGTATTAGACACTCTGGCTTACAACTTAAAATTCCATTAATTGATAAAGTAGCTGGAAAATTAAGTTTAAAGATTCAACAATTAGATGTCATTATTGAGACCAAAACTTTAGATGATGTATTTGTAAAACTAAAAGTTTCTGTACAATACAAGGTGGTAACAGAAAGTGTTTATGATGCTTTTTATAAGCTAGATTATCCGCATGATCAAATTACATCTTACGTGTTTGATGTGGTGCGTGCTGAAGTACCAAAAATGAAATTAGATGATGTTTTTGTAAAGAAAGATGATATTGCATTGGCTGTAAAAGCAGAATTAAATGATGCTATGATGGATTATGGTTTTGATATTATAAGAACTTTAGTTACCGATATTGATCCAGATCCACAAGTAAAAATAGCAATGAACCGTATTAATGCAGCAGATAGAGAAAAAACAGCTGCGCAATATGAAGGTGATGCGCAACGTATCTTAATTGTTGAGAAAGCTAAAGCAGAAGCCGAAAGTAAGCGTTTACAAGGACAAGGTATTGCAGACCAACGTCGTGAAATTGCACGTGGTTTAGAAGAGTCTGTAGATGTTTTAAATCGTGTTGGTATCAATTCTCAAGAAGCATCTGCATTAATTGTTGTAACCCAACATTATGATACATTACAAGCTATTGGACAAGAAACCAATAGTAATTTAATTCTTTTACCTAATTCACCACAAGCTGGTAGCCAAATGTTAAATGATATGGTCGCGAGTTTTACAGCTAGTAATCAAATTGGTGAAGCTATGAAAAATCAGAAAAACAAAAAGAAGGACAATGAATAAATTAAAAAAAATACTGCTTTTAGTTTTGGTTGTCACAAGCATTAATGTGTTTTCTCAAACTAAAACAGAAGCTTTGAGAGATGCTGAAATAACATCAAAAGCCACATTAAATATGGATTTTGAGACTGTGTTAAATTACACGCTTCCATCTGTATTAGACATGATGGGTGGAAAAGATGCGGCATTAAATGTTATAAAAGCCACTTTTGAAGGTATGAAAACACAAGGTTTTGTATTTGAAAAAGCAGATATTAATGGTGTTTCAGAAATTGTAAAAGAACAAGGACAGTTTCGTTGTGTTATTGAAGGCTATAACCAAATGATTATGTCTGGACAGCGCGTATCTTCAAAAAGTTATTTATTAGGTATCTATAATGACGCTGAAAACTTTTGGTGGTTTATTGAAGCAAAGCAATTAAAAAATGAAGCTCTTGTAGATAAAGTTTTACCAAATTTTGAAACTAAACTTGATATTCCTGAAGACGATGTAAAAGTTGAAAAGTTATAAATTTAAACATTATAAAAAAGCCTCATAAGTGATATTTATGAGGCTTTTTATATGAAGAGTCCATTGAATAAAGGTTAATGGCCTTCTTCTTTGTACTTATCTCTTATTGCTTTTAATTCATTGAGGTAGTTTTTTAAATCATCTTCATTTACATCTCCATTATCGTTAGATCCTTGAGGTAATGTACTTCTAGTTTCATCTAAATGCTGTTGAAGTTCAGGATAGTTATCCTCGATATCTCTTGTTACTGTAGCTATTTCTGTAAGTATTTTTTGTGGTAAGTTCATAATATTATGTATTTACCTAAAGTTATGAAATTTAGATCTTTATTTGTCTCAAAGGATTGTTAAAATCTAATTTGTTTGATAATTTATGATATCTTGAACAGGACTCAACACACTATAATCTTTCCAAATAGAAGGATCGTATTTAGATAAATAAATGATAGGATATTCTTCTGTAACTGTAAAGCTAGATGCATCCACTAAAGGGTTTTGTTCAATAAAAAACAATTCGCTTTTTGCCTTATAAATTTGCTCTAACATAAACTCTAACTTTAATTGTTGTTTATCGTTTTGCTCTGGAGTATTGTTTCTAATAAATTTTAATGATCTATTAAAATAAACATAATTTCCATTTTCTTGACTTATGAAATAAAGGTCGTAAATACTATCTTCATTCTTCTTAAAAATTACTGTAGAACGGTATGCGTTTTCTACATATTTAATACCCAGTAAAAGTTTCATGTTTAACTTTTGTCCTGTTCTATTTTCTGCAAATTCATAATCTAATTTTACGACTGCAAAATCTGATGTATTAACATACATTTTACCTTTATATTTAGCAGAACGTTTAGTTGGAATAAAGCTAATACTGTATACAGCTTCATCGTTGAAATAACTTATTCCATCTATAGCATACTTATAACCTTTATCTTCAAAAATAAAATCTAATTTAGAGTTTTCTACTAAAGTATTATTCTTTACAATACGCGCAATATTGGCTTTTAAAGTATTCGTTTTTCCTTTTTTTGAGTCAGCGTCATCTTTAATAATTTTTCCGACCTTAAGAGAATCTTCAACAGTAAATAAACCTGATTTCAATTTATAAGTAGCAGAAGAGTCTAAAACATTAAGCACACTTTTTATCATTTTACCATTAACCGCTTCTGTAGATAAATCTTCATTTAAATTGACCAGTTTTGTAGCTTTTATAACACGTGCTTGTGTGCTATCTGCTATGTGTAATACGTCTAATAATGAATCTTCATATAAACTAGATTTATTATTAATGAGCTGTTTACTCATTACTTCAAAGTTTTTATTAATTTCTTTTATCGTTGCCTTTTTAAAATTTGAAGATTTAGCGATCTCAAATTCAAAATCCTTTAGAAGGAAATTTTTACTCTCTCTTAAAAAAATACGTTGTGTGCCTTCAGATTTATAATTTTTTGAAATATTTGCTCTTATATTGGTTAATATTTCTTCAATTGAAAGCTGTTTATTAGTCACAAAAACTTCTGAAAGTTCGCTAATGGAATCTTCAAGAATGTATGTTGGATTTGTAAAATCTGATAGTTTAAATTCTAAAGACTTATATCCCAAACAAGAAATTGACACCGTTTCTAAATCCGAAAAATTATCTGTTTCTAATGTAAAAACACCTTCGTCATTAGTAATAACTCCATAATTTGCTCCTATTTGTAAAGTAACATAAGGAATAGGATTGTTTTCGGTATCTAAGATTTTACCCGAAATAGTTTGACTGAAAAGGCTATTTCCAATAAGAAGAAATGCTAAAATAAGTGTAATTTTTTTCATGTATTTGAAGTTAAAATTTATACACCCTAAACTACTCCAAATAATTTAGTTTATAAGACTTTAGCTTTAAAATAGTCTAAAAAAATACCTACAAGGTTTTGAAAACCTTGTAGGTAGATTATATTTTTAAGAAAATAATAGATATTAAATATCTGAAGCCTCAGCAACTAAAACTTCATTCTTATCGTCTTTAGCTTTATCAATAAACTCGTTAATAGCATCATTTCTATCCAAGCCATTTTTAAGCAGCACTTTTAACGCAATTAAGGTGACTATACGTGTACCTGCTTTTTTCACAGCTGTACCAAATAAAGGCTCTAAATCGTCATAAGAGACATCTTTAGCTAGTGCTTGTATTTCGTCTTTAGCTTTAGCTTGTTTTTCTTCGTTTAATTTGGTGTATTTCTTACCAAATTGCTGAATTACACTTATTGCAGAACGTTTTTGCTGTTGTGGATTTGGTTTATTCTGGTTCTGAGTATTTTCAGCTTTTGGTTTTTGCTTCTCCCAGCTATCTCTTAAACCCACTGTTTTATTAAATACTAACTTTTCTGAGGTAGAATCGTCATCAACATTAAAATAACCTAGACGTTGAAATTGGAACTGCTCTCCTACTCCAACTTCAGCTAAACTTGGTTCTAAATATCCTGTTTTTAAGGTTAAAGAATTTGGGTTAATAAATTCCATAAAATCTTTGTCCTTGTCACTATCTGGCGATTCGTGTTTAAACAAACGATCGTATTCTCTAATTTCTGCTTTAATGGCATGTTTTATAGATACCCAATGCAAGGTTCCTTTTACTTTTTTAGAGGTGTCTTCATCATACGTACAATGGATTTCGGTAATCTCTCCATTTTCATCCTTAACAACAGAATTTGCTTTAATGATGTAAGCATTTTTTAATCTTACTTCTCCTCCAAGTTTCAATCTAAAATAATTGTTACTTGCCTCTTCTTTGAAATCGTCTTTTTCTATATAAATTTCATTTGAAAAAGGCACTTTTCTGAATCCAGCAGACTCATCTTCCTGGTTATTTTCTGCTTCTAACCATTCTTCTTTATCTTCAGGATAATTAGTAATCACCACTTTTATAGGATCTAAAACAGCCATTACTCTATTTGCCGTTTTATTTAAATCTTCACGAATACAGAATTCTAAAAGCGACACATCAATGATGTTTTCACGTTTAGCAACACCAACTTTATCAATAAATTTACGAATTGAATTTGGTGTATAGCCACGACGACGTAAACCAGAAATGGTTGGCATACGAGGATCGTCCCAACCAGAAACCACACCATCTTCTACCAAACGCAATAATTTACGCTTGCTCATTATGGTGTAACTAAGGTTTAAACGTGCAAATTCGCGTTGTTTTGGTGCTAATGGAAATTCGTCTTTACTGTATTCATGTACATGTTCCTTAAACCAATCGTACAATTTTCTGTGAGGTTTAAATTCTAAAGAACATAATGAGTGCGAAATTTGTTCTAGGTAATCACTTTCGCCATGCGTCCAATCGTACATTGGGTAAATACACCAATCATCACCAGTTCTATGGTGATGTGCATACATAATTCGATACATAATTGGATCTCGCATTAACATATTGGGATCTTCCATATCAATTTTAGCACGCAATAGATGTGTGCCAGCTGGGAATTTTCCGGATTTCATACCTTCAAACAATTCCAAATTCTCTTCTACACTACGATCTCTATATGGACTATTTGTACCTACTTGTGTTGGTGTACCTTTCTGTTCACGCATCACTTCAGAAGATTGAGAATCTACATAAGCTTTCCCATCTTTTATCATTTGAATAGCCCAATCGTATAACTTCTGAAAATAATCTGATGAGTACAATTCATTTTCCCATTTGTAACCTAACCAAGCGATATCTTTTTTAATCGCATCTACATATTCTTGCTCTTCTTTAGCAGGATTTGTATCATCGAATCTTAAGTTAACAGGTGCATTATAAGTTTCTCCCAATCCAAAACTAATACCAATAGCTTTGGTATGGCCTATGTGTAAATAGCCATTTGGTTCTGGTGGAAAACGAAAACGTAGCTTCTCTTTAGGTAAACCGTTTGCTAAATCTTCTTCTATAATATTCTCAATAAAATTGAGTGCTTTTTTTTCTTCTGACATTATTTAGGTGTTAGCTGTTAACTATTAGTTGTTAGGTAAAATATATAACTAACTCTAAAACTTAACATCGTTATTCCAGTTGGTAAAATTAAACAAATTGTAACATTTATTTACTTTTTTAGACTGATAGTATGAATCAATAAACTTTATAAATTATGAATTACAATTGTCCAAAATGTGCTAATACGACTTATGAAATTGGTGAAATGAGAGCTACAGGTGGTACATTATCAAAAATCTTTGATATTCAAAATAAGAAATTTAGTTCTGTGACTTGTAAAAAGTGTCGTTATACTGAGTTTTATAAAGCGAAGACTAGTGCGTTGAGTAATATCTTTGATTTGTTTACGAGTTAGAAAAAGATAAAAGAATAAAGACTTTTAGAGTATCACTTCGACTACGCTCAGTAACCAAAGGTTTGTAAACTGAATAAAATTGATTAAGAAATATTACTTTTGAAACATGGGAATAATAAAAGTTGAAAACATAAGAGTATTTGCAAATCATGGTTGCTTAAAAGAAGAAACGGCGATTGGTAGTGATTACAGAGTAGATTTACAGGTAAAGGCGAATTTAAAAATGTCTTCAAAAACTGATGAATTAGCAGATACTGTAGACTATGTTTTTTTAAATAAAGTAGTTAGAGACCAAATGGCAATCCCTACTAAGCTTTTAGAAACGGTTGCTAAACGTATATTAGATCAAGTTTTTAAAGAATCGTCAATAATTACTAAAGCTACAGTGGCTGTAAGTAAAATAAATCCTCCAATTGGTGGTGATGTTGAGATGGTTACCATTAAAATGACTAAAAAGCGAAAAAAGTAAACCTATTTAGGCTATAACGTATATAATTTTTATATTTGCGCTCTCATTAAATTAATGAGAATCCTGATTTATTAGGAAATTAGGGTGTCGTGGCCGAGTGGCTAGGCAGTGGTCTGCAACACCATCTACAGCGGTTCGAATCCGCTCGACACCTCAGAATATGAACCTCTAAGATCCCTTAGAGGTTTTTTTATTTTTTAAAATTTTAAGAAAATTTAGTTTAATAGATACGCGATTCAAATTCTATCGCTTTAATTACCTCAAGAAAACCTTCAATTTATGTTGAGGCTTTTTTATTTTTTAAAATTTTAAGAAAATTTAGATTAATAAATACGCGGTTGAAATCCTATCGCTTTAGTAACCTCAAGAAAACCTTCAATTTATGTTGAAGCTTTTTTATTTTTTAAATGTTGAAAAGTTAGTGTACCATCTATAGATATTCAACATAAATAATAAAATTAGATAACAGTAAAGAAAACCTTCAATAAATAATCAGTGTCGTTTTATTTTATCCTTCTTCTTGTATGGTCTTCGTTCTATCCACTATAAAGTAATCAAAAATCAACAATAGACTTATTTGTAAAATACCAAACGTAAATAATATTGATCCATAAGGCCAATGTTGAATTTTAAATAGTATTCCAGAAAATAAGGTAACTATTGCTATTACAATGAATGCATAATAGATACCTTTTAGAAACTTATTTTTTGTGTAGGTTCTGCTTTTAAAATAATCGATTCCTTCAACAAAAAACCAATATATAAAGAGTATAAGTAGCAGTGTTTCGAATACAAACGGAACATAAAAAAGGTGAAATACTTTAACTAAATAGCTAAATACCCAAATCAAAATCATCGCTAATTTTAAGTAGTCTAATTTAGATTTCACTGTTTTAAAGATGAATCTAATGGTGTATAATATTCCTATTGAAACTCCACCAATCAACATTAACATATTTGCATAAGGCCAATGCATAATCTTGAATAATGCCCCAAAAATTAAGATAATTAGAGCCAATCGTAATGGGAAAGTTAGAATTTTTGAGTTCATAAAAAAAGTATCAATTTATTAGTCTTTAATTACAACAGCATTAACTATTTTATCGTGTATTGCTTGTTTCTTCTCAGTACCAGTAATGGTTAATAACGATACCCAACCCAATAAAAATTTTATAATAAAACGCAATAAAGCTAAAGGCAAAATAATATTCTTCTTGTGGTTATTTCCTCTTTTTACTTTTATATCAAAGTAATAATGACCAGCCGTAAATCCAAAAATTGATACCATTAACGGCTCATATAAAAAGAAAAAAAGTATAAATAAATACATTCTTAAAGAAGAAGGAACATTATCAAAATTCTTAAGAATTTCTGCAGAACAGTACATCATTACCATTAATAAAATACTATCTGCTACAGCCGCTTTTATTCTGTTCTGTAAATTTGCATAAATGGTTACCATTAAACTTAATTTATAGGATTAACCTTCTCAATCTGCTCAATACTTTTTTCAAAAAGTTCTGGAAAAAGCCCTTGACTTAATAGTATAAGTCCGAAGACTAAAATAACTAAAGACACAATTTTCTTGGTCTTAAATACACGACGCGGTGTTAATTTATTCTTTAATCGTTTTGCCGCTGCAATTTTAACGAGGTCTGTTAAAAAGTAAGAAATTAACATGGTTGCAATAAAGATAATTACACCATTTTCTGAAGTGGTAATAGATGTCCCAATAACTATAAAACCTAACCAACCTAACAATACACCAATGTTAATAAAGTTAAGTAAGAACCCTTTAATAAAAAGTTTGCCGTAATCTTTTTTAGGAAGTTGAATTCTATGGTGTTCTCTAACTATAGAACGGAAAGATTTAGATGTTTTTATAAAGCTTATAAGTCCGTAAATAAATAATAATGTACCACCAAAAACTAAAAGTTTTGGATCGTCTTTAATTTTATCTAAAAGGGAATCTGTACTCTTAAAAATAACAAAGATAAATACAACATCAGCGAAAATAACACCAAGATCGAATACAATAGCACTTGTAAACCCTTTGGTTGCGCTGGTTTCTAGCAATACAAAAAACACAGGACCAATGGTAAAGGCTAAAATAATGCCGAAGGGAATGGCTGTTAAAATATCATCTAACATGTAAAACTTACGATTTACACAAATGTAAGAAACTCAACGGAACTTACATACGTTTTATTTTACCACCTAGTATAGTACTTTCATCAACTTCTTTAGGCTTACCATAGATATACACATTTCCACCAGCTTTAATTCTTACTGATACAAAATCTTTAGCATGAATATAAGCTTCACCTGCAGCATTAATACTAACTTCAGTTTGTTTAGTAACAAAATCTTCACCGTTAAAAATTCCGCCAGTATAAATTGAGATATCTTGATTCTTAGAAGTTCCTGTGACATTAATTATACCACCTGTAACAGCTCTAAAGTTAGCATAGGTAGTTTCTAAGCTCGCTGTAATTTCTGCGCCTTCTTGCGTTCTTAAATCTATTTCATACTGTTTAATTGGTGTTTCTATAGTAACCTTAGCACCTTCATTTGCATCTATAGCATCAACAGTGGTATAATAAAGTTGTACAACAGTATCATTACCATCGTAACTTTCTCTAAGTGTCATGCGTATTTTAAGTTTTCCGTTGTTATTTACAACTTCAACATCTTTTCGGTTTTTACCAGAAATAACGATCTTATTTTCTTGAGATTCAATCATTTTAAGATGAATTAAATCGAATACTTTAACCGTAGAAAATTCACCTATACTTTTTTCAATAGACTCTTGAGCATTACTATTAAGACTAAAAGCTATCGCTAATATTATTATGAAATATTTCATATTGTTTTGTTTATTATTTTAATACAATGACTTTATTACTAAACAACCATTTAAGTTGAATTTCATCACCAGATTGTTTTTTTACAATACGTCTTTGTGGTGACAATACAACGGTTAATACCGCAGATATTGCTGTTAATAAAAAGCGATTGATATCATTAAACAGATATTGTATGCCAAATCTTAACACTAAATAAGTGACTAGAAATATCACGAAAATGTATATGCTAGCTTTTGTGCTTGTTTTCATATGTTTTTAGTAATCCAGAGGCATCAAAACTATTAGATAGTAATAATGCCTTAAGTTTATAACGTTTTAAAAATGCTGGTATTATAATTAAACGGCAACTTTTACAGCAGTTCCTGTTACAGAAACCATAGCGTAATTACTTGTGGTAAGTTCTATTTCAACTTTTATACCAACAACAGCATTTGCATTTAATTTTGCGGCATTATTTTGTAAAGTTTGAAATGCTTCTTCCTTAACAGCAGCTATATTATCTTGAAGTTTAGTGTAATATTTAGATGCACTAAAACCCATGGAAACAGCCTCTTTATTGATAGAAACCCCTGTAACTATTCCTAAATAATCTACTATTTTATGGTCTTCTATTGAATTGGTTGTGGTAAGAATCATATTATAAAAGTTTTAAAATAGGTCTCCTTTTTAATTGAAATGTTAGCGTTTCTAAAAAAAGGATCTCTATACATTTTATTCATTTTTTATAAAACACTCTAACTGATATTAGTCTTCACTACCTTCTGGCTTACCAACCATGTAAAAATCTAAATGCTTCTTGGTTAAATCTGCATTTTTAACTTTTACAACCACCTCATCTCCAAGTTGATACATGGTTCCGGTTTTGTTACCTATCATAGCATATTGATCTTGATCAAATTGGTAATGATCATCTTTCATATCTCTAACGCTAACCATACCTTCACATTTATTTGAAATGATCTCGATATAAATTCCCCAATCTGTAACTCCAGAGATAACACCCAAAAACTCTTCGTCTTGATGATCTTGCATAAAACGAATCTGCATATATTTTATAGAATCGCGCTCTGCTTTGGTTGCTAAATATTCCATGTCACTAGAATGTTTACACTTCTCTTCGTAAATATCTTCGTTAGCCGATTTTTCGCCATCTAAATAGCGTTGCAGTAAACGATGTGCCATAACATCTGGATAACGACGAATTGGCGATGTAAAGTGACTATAATACTCAAATGCTAAGCCATAGTGACCAATATTTTTTGTAGTATATTCTGCTTTAGACATGGTGCGAATAGTTAGTGTATCTACTAAGTTTTGTTCTTTTTTTCCAACAACATCTTTTAGTAAATTATTTAAAGACGATGCAATACTTCCTTTATCTTTAAAATCTAATTTATGTCCAAAACGCGCTACAACGGTTTTCAGTTGTGCTAATTTTTCTTGTTTTGGCTCATCGTGTACACGATACACAAAGGTTTTCTTTTGTTTCCCAACAAACTCAGACACTTTTCTGTTGGCTAATAACATGAATTCTTCAATCATTTTATTAGCATCCTTACTCGTTTTAAAGAAAACGCCAACCGGATTTGCTTCTTGGTCTAAGTCAAATTTTACTTCAACTTTATCAAAAGAAATCGCTCCATCTCGCATTCTTGCATTTCGCATTTTACGAGCTAGTTGATTCATTTTTATTGTAGCCTGTGCAACTTCTACAGAAGTTTGATATTCCTCTCCTGTAAGTGAAACTTCAACTGGAATTGTAGTATCTATTTTTTCGGTATTTTTAAGTACTTCTACGTCATTAACCTTAGCATTATTTTCTATAATAGCTTGTGCTTCTTCGTATGCAAAACGCGCATCAGAATAGGTTACTGTTCTACCAAACCATTCATTTTTAATTTCGCATTTTTCATTCATTTGAAATACTGCAGAAAACGTATATTTTTCTTCGTGTGGACGTAATGAACACGCTCCATTAGATAAAATTTCTGGTAACATTGGCACTACTCTATCTACTAAATAAATAGATGTTGCACGCTCGTAAGCTTCATCATCTAAAACCGTTCCTGGTTGTAAATAATGCGATACATCTGCAATATGAATTCCTATTTCGTATAAACCATTATCTAAAACTTTAAATGACAAAGCATCATCAAAATCCTTAGCATCTTTAGGATCTATGGTAAAGGTTAAATCTTTACGCATATCTCGTCGCTTAGCGATTTCTTCAGGTTTAATTTCTAAATCAATAGTATTAGCATATGCTTCTACTTCTTTAGGAAATTCTAATGGTAAACCATATTCTGCCATTATAGAATTAATCTCAGTACTATGCTCTCCTGGTTTTCCTAAAACCTCAATCACTTTTCCGTTAGGTGAATCTGCTTTTTCTGGCCATTCTTCTAAAGAGACTAATACTTTATCTCCATCTTCTGCTTTATTAATTTTATTAATAGGCACAAAAATATCTGTGTACATTTTGTTACTATCTGCAACTACAAAAGCAAATCCTTTTTTATCATGGATTTGAATGGTACCTACATATTCGGTTTTTGCACGTTTTATAATATTGGTAATTTCTCCTTCTTGCTTACCTCTATGTTTTCTTTTGTAAGCGTAGAATTCTACTTCATCGCCATTTAAGGCTTTGTTAATATTGTTTGAAGCAATGAATACATCTTCTTCAAAATCATCGCAAATTATATAACCGTTGCCTTTAGACGCTAAATCTAAAATACCTGTATGATATTCGTTATTAGCTACAGCTTTAAATTTTCCACGGTCTACTTCTTCAATCTCTTGTTTTGCTTTGAGTTGTTGCAATTTTTTTATAATCTGATTGCGACTACTAGCATCGTTAACACCTAGTTTTGAAGCTATTTGTTTATAGTTAAAAGTTGAATTTCTGTCTTTTTTTAAAATACTTAGAATTGTATTTGTGAGGTTGGAAATCTTATTATGTGAAGGTTTCCTTTTTTTCTTATTTGTCATTTATTAATTGTAATCTATTTATTGTATGTGTTATTCTAGATAAGCTTACCAAATCGTTTAGATTCTGCAATAAGTGTAAGAACAACAACTTATTTAAAACTTAACTTTAGTGAAGAGAGGTTATTAAGTTTGGTACAAAGTTACGTTTAAATTTTTTAATGGTGTTTAGAGAATGTTAAATAAATGAAAAAGCACTATGAATTCGCAGTACTTTCTGTTAAATATATAAATAAGCGCCATAGATATGTTAAGCTAAATCTTGGTAGTAAAAAAATTTATAAGATGTAACGTAATACTATGCTCTAAGTAATTTATAAAGATTTTTACTTAATTGTTTTCTCTATTAGAAAGCTTTATTAAAAACAAATAGAATTTATTTTCAAATAAGTAAATGGCATCCTTTTTCCTAAAATTTGTAGTTATCAACATATATATACATATAATCAGTTTTCTTTTAAAATTTAAAAAAATAAATAGTGGTTATTATAGTATGTTAATAGTGGCTATAACTTTTTTAGTTTTTATTTTGATTAGTCACTTATGAGAACTACTTAATATTTAGTTAACACTAAGTTTACATGCAACTACTTCATTTTAAACGTTATTTTAAAAGCTATTAACAACTGTTAATAACTGTTGTTAATAGAAATGACTGATATGTTTTTTGTAAAATACTGTTCATAGCCATATAATTTATCTTAATAACTAATTTTAAAAAAATGGCTAACTAATTAGGTTATCTCATCTGTATTTTGGTTGGAAAAAATAAGTGGATAATCCTAATTTTTATTTTCAATAGTTGTGAACAGATATTAACAATTACTGGTCATTTTATTCAGAGTTATCAACAGGTATAATAAATGATATTAGAAAACTTAAGTTTCAAACTTAAAACTTATCTATAAGTAAGCCCGTATAAGTTATGCTTACTTGTAAGCAATTATTAACTTTGAGGTCTAATAAGTAAAGATAATTTATTATGAAAATTTCAATAGGAAACGATCACGCAGGACCAGATTATAAATTTGCTATCGTAAAACATTTAGAAGCCAAAGGATATAAGGTTACTAATTACGGAACCGACACTTTAGATAGTGTAGATTATCCAGATTTTGTACATCCTGTTGCTAAAGATGTAGAAGCTAAAAAAGTAGATTTTGGTATTTTAATCTGTGGCAGCGCAAATGGAGTGGCAATGACCGCTAATAAATACCAACATGTAAGAGCAGGTGTTTGTTGGACTAATGAAATTACAGAACTAACACGTTTACATAACGATGCTAACATTATATGTATTCCAGCTCGTTTTACATCTATTCCACAAGCTATTAAAATGGTAGATACTTTTTTAGATACTAAGTTTGAAGGTGGTCGTCATCAAAATCGTGTAGATAAGATTCCTACATCTTGTTAGATATCATTATTAATTGATTTAATATGAGTCACTCTCATCACCATTCTCATAGTTCTAAAGATTTAAGTGGGCAAAAGCTTCTAATATCAATATTACTAAATATTGTTATTACACTAGCCCAAGTAATTGGTGGACTCGTTTCAGGAAGTTTATCGTTACTTAGTGATGCTTTACATAATTTTAGTGATGTTATCTCTTTAATAGTAAGTTATATAGCTTCAAAATTATCGAAACAAAAGGCTTCAATTAACAGAACATTTGGTTATAAACGTGCTGAAATTCTGGCTGCTTTTATTAATGCTAGTACGTTAATCGTTGTTGCAATATTATTAATTATTGAAGCCGTAAAGCGTTTTAATAATCCACAAGAAATTGAATCTAGTTTAGTAATTTGGCTAGCAATTTTAGCCATAATAGGTAACGGAATCAGTGTTTTATTATTAAGAAAAGATTCTAAAAATAATATTAATATGCGTTCTGCATATCTGCATTTATTTACAGATATGTTAGCTAGTGTAGCTGTATTATTGGGTGGATTATTAATGAAATATTATCAATTATTTTGGGTAGATAGTTTATTAACTTTACTAATTGCGCTGTATTTAATTTGGGTTGGATACGATTTATTAAAAGTATCTACAAAGATGCTTATGTTATTTACTCCAGATGATATTAATATTAAAGATGTGGTAAGGGCTATTAATATATTACCTAAAGTGAATAAATTACATCATGTTCATATCTGGAATTTAAGTGACGACGAGTTACACTTAGAAGCTCATTTAGATTTAAAAGAAGATATTTCTACTACAGAATTTAATAGTTTACTATTAGATATTGAAGATGTGTTACACGATGAGTTTAATATTAACCATGTAACCATTCAACCAGAGTTTAATAAAGAAGATCCTAAAGAAGTAATTGTACAAGACTAATGCTAGAGATATCTATAAAAAAATTCAAAGAATTAACAACAGAACAACTCTATGATTTACTTCAGTTAAGAAGTGAAGTTTTTGTTGTAGAACAAGATTGTGTGTATCAAGATATTGATGGAAAAGATCAAAAAGCACTTCATATTTTAGGATATAAAAATGAAAAGTTAGTAGCTTATACAAGAGTGTTTAAACCCAAAGATTATTTTAAAGAAGCTAGCATTGGTAGAGTAGTTGTACAAGAAAAGGAAAGGCAATATAAGTTTGGTTTTGAAATTATGAACGCTTCAATAGGTGCAATTAAAACGTATTATAATGAAACTACTATTAAGATTTCTGCACAAACATATTTAAAACGATTTTATAATAATTTAGGTTTTAGCGAAATGGGATCTGAGTATTTAGAAGATGGTATTCCTCATATTGCGATGCTATACACACTTTAACCAATGAACAAATTTATAGGATTACTAGTACTGGTTATAATTGCTTTTTCTTGCAAGAATACTGATAAAGAGAAAGCAGATAATTTAGTAATAATAGAAGCTCAGGACATAAAAACTGAGTCTTATGAATTATACAAACCAGCTGAAAAAATAAAAGCTGTTTTAATACTTTTTGGCGGTTATCCAGAGACTGCAGAAGATATAAAACGAGAATTTAAAATCCTTAGTAAAGCCAAAGCAAATAGTGTTGCAGTTTTATACATGAACTACAATAGGAAAATTTGGCTCGAAAACAATGAATTAATACAACTCTCAAACCAGTTTAAAGCGTTATTTAAAGCGCATCAATTGCCATTAGATAATATTTATATCGGCGGATTTTCAAGTGGTGGAAACATGGCTCTTTTAATTAGTAATTTCATGACAGAGCAAAATTTAGATATAATTCCAAAAGGCACATTTATTGTAGATTCACCTATAGATTTAGAGCAGTTATATTACACTGCTGAAAAAAATATTGCATTGAATTTTTCAGAATCTGCTGTAGAAGAAAGTACTTGGTTACTTAAAACATTAAGTGCAAAATTTGGAAATCCAAAAGAGGATGCTTCAAAATACATTGACTATTCTGTTTTTAATTCCAAAACAAAAAACATAGCGCATTTAAAGCATTTAAAAAACACTAAAATAAGATTATACACAGAGCCTGATACACTTTGGTGGAAGAAAAATGCAAATAATATTTACGAGAATATGAATGCATTTTATATTAAAAAGCTTTCAGAAATATTAAACCAATCTAATTATAAAGCTATTGAGTATATTGAAACTAAGAATAAAGGGTATAGAGATAATGGAGAACGCCATCCTCATAGTTGGTCCATTATTGATAAAGAGAATTTAATGAATTGGATGTTGAATTAAAACTACTATTCTAGAAGATTATTTATCGTAAATCCTAGTGACTAAAATTTCTACACGTCTATCTAATTGTGGTTCTCCACCAAGCGGTGCTTTTCTTCGCATACCTGCAAATTTCATGCGGTAATGCTTAACACCTTTATCTACTAAATAATCGTAAATATATTTTGCGCGCGCCACAGAAAGATTTCTTTTCTTCGTTTTACGATCAATAGCATCTCGCTCTCCTTGTGTACAGCAAACATGACCTTCTATAGTGAAATAAACATTGGTACGTTCTGCTAAGATTACAGCGATTCTATCGAGCACAACTTTAGATTCTTTGGTGAGATAACTATAACCTGTTCTAAAGAGTAGTTTATCTAATAAAATTTTATCTCCTTCTTTTAAATCACCTTTTAATAAATCTTCAGTTTTATTAGTTTCAGGTTTTTCTACTACCACCACTGGTTTAGGAGGAAAAACAGGTGTTACAATGATCTCTACTTTCCGGTTTAAGCCACGAATTTTATTGAGATTATCTTCTTTAATAATGTTGACTAAAATTTTACCTTTTCCATCAACATTGGTCATTTTTGACTCATCAAATTCATTGTTAGAAAAGACCTCTTTTATGGCATCTGCACGATTTTGAGATAATGTAAGATTATAGTTATCACTACCTCTATCATCTGTAAAGCCGTATATAGAAACTTTTTCTATGTCCATATCTTCAATTGTTGATAAGAACAGTAATAATCGACTATGTTCTGTTTCAGGAATATCGTGTTGGTCTGTTTCAAAATAGACTTCGTGTTTCAGTTCCTTTTGGGCAAAAGAGAGCTGAACAAATAGGGATAAAAAAACAATAAGGGACTTCATGTTTATATTATTATTTTCTTACTTACAGAAAATGGTTATAACGCTAAATATAAATAAATTAACGTTTATCTCAAAATACTGGCATACTGCGCAGGATTTTTAAGAATAGTAAGTGCTTTTTTTATTTCTGCGTTATTTGCAGTGTAATAGGTATACAAACCTTCGCTGTAAAAGTAACGTTTAATAATTTCGTCTGTAAGTAATGATTTTAATTGCGTTTTATTTTCGTCAATAGCATTAGTCTTATATGTTTTTAAGACTTCTGTTAGATCGTTGTATTCTGAATTAATAACAGTTTCAAGGTGTTCTTCTTTGGCAACCTTAAGCGCATTAGACAAGGCTTTTTCAGTTTTAGTTTCAAAATTAAAACCGCTTGTTTTTATATAATTTTTGAATTTTTTAAAGTCTGAATCCGATAGTTTAAAACCTTTTAGATCGTCAACTTTATGATCATAATAATAGCTTGTAGCAAAGTTAAACACTAAATTTTCGTTTGAAATTGCTTTGGTAATTGGTGTTTGTTTAGCAAACTCAACTTCTACATCTGGCTCTACACCTCCACCATCAAACACATTACGTCCATTTTTTGTTTTAAAGGCTTTATAATTCTCTTGTTGTGTTCGTGTTGCTTTTCCGTTTTCATCACGATTCCAGTAATCTAAAGCTTGTATACAACGACCAGAAGGTGTATAATATCTGGAAATGGTAATCTTCATTTGTGTACCATAAGTCAATGGTTTTGGTCTTTGTACTAAGCCTTTTCCAAAACTTCGTGTACCAACCACAACTGCGCGATCCATGTCTTGTAAGGCACCAGAAACAATTTCACTAGCAGAAGCACTATTGCCATCAATTAAAACCACTAAAGGGATCTCTGTATCTATAGCTTCGCGTTGTGTGTAGTATGTTTTGTTATACTTTTTAACTTTCGATTTAGTGGTTACGACTAACTGATCTTTAGGGACAAAAATATTAGTAACGTTAACCGCTTCGTTTAATAAACCTCCCGGATTTCCTCTAAGGTCTAAAATAAGTTGTGTGGCTCCTTGATTTTTTAAGGCTTTAATTGCACTAATAGTTTCTGAAGAGGCTTTATTATTAAATTTTCTTAGTACAACATATCCCGTTTTTTCGTCTACCATAGCGTAGTGTGGCACGGCTTTAATATCTAAAGATTCTCTAATAATGTTTACAGTATTGGTTTTTCCTTGACGCATATAGGTTACAAAAACTTCTGTACCTGCCGCACCTTGTAATAAGTTGGCAGCATCATCTTTAAAATCTGCAACAGTAACTTTATCTACTTTAATAATTTCATCTCCGGCTTTAAGACCCGCTTTATCTGCAGCATAATTTTTATACGGCTCAACAATTACTAATTTATCTTTTAAAGTTAACACCTTAGCTCCAATACCTGTATAATCACCTGCATTGTTAATTCTAGAGGCTTCTACGTCTTGTTCGTTATAAAACTGAGTGTAAGGATCTAAATCCTCCAACATGCTTTTAATTGCAGTGTCCATGAGATCTCCAGGATTGGTATCATCGACATAATTCATGTTGATTTCTTTAAAAAGCGTGGTAAATATTTCTATTTGCTTAGCTATTTCAAAAAAATCATTTTTAAAAGCTGATGTACCAAAAAATATAAGCACTGCTAAAACAGGAAATATTATTTTTTTACGAAGAAGTTTTTTCATGTGTTGATGTCTAATAACTTAAAATAAACGCGTTTTATATATCAGAAATATTAGAATCTGATGCGATTACGATTGGAGCATTTTTATCTAAAAATTTTTTAAACAACAATTTCATCCTATGATCTAGTTTATCAAAAGTTGTTCCATCTTTACTAAGGTACAAAATCATAAACGTATAAGATTCTGAACTATTGTTAAAGTATAATGGTTTATTAAGCCGGTAAGCTTCTCGTAAGAGGCGTTTAATCTTATTTCTAGAAACGGCAGTTTTATGCAATCGCTTACTTACAGAAACGCCTGTTTTTAGTTGAGAACCATCTTTAAATTCTGTTTTAAGATACACCAATTTTAAAGGATAAGCTGTCACAGCTTTTCCTTCTGTAAAAAGTTGCTCTATGAGCTTTTTACTTTTTAGTTTATCTTTTTTTGAATATTTGAAGTTCATTGGTATAAATCCGATATAACAAAAATAGAAAACCGTAGTGATAAGATGCGGTTTTATGGCGTCTATATTATTTTTTCGTGCATTTTTATAATATTGTTAACGCTAAGAATGCACTAATCCTCAATCTTAGGCGTCTAAAATGGACATTAGGAATTGCATTTATGTGATTCCAGAAAATATTTAATAAAAATCACACTTTATAAGTTTATAATAATCTTAAATTTGAATAGATTTTATAGAAATGAAAACGGAAAATAGGTTAGAACAGATAGCCGATTTATTATTAGAAATAGCATCCATATTAATGGTTTCTGGTGCAAATACTAATAGAGTAGATGTAAATATTGATCGTTTTGCTTCTGTATTACATTGTGAATCTTATAGTTTAATTAGTCAAAAAACGATGATACTCACCGTTATTGATACTGAAACTAAAGAAAATTATACCAAAGTAAAAAACTTGCCTTCTCACAAAATAAATTTCACAATTATTTCAGCGATTAGTAAAGCCAGTTGGAATGCTTTAGATGAAGATTGGTCGCTTTCTAAAATTTCTCAAGAGATTGAAACAATTAAAGCACAAAAGCGTTATTCTAGACTGGTTGTTTTATTAGCTGTCAGTTTTTCGGGAGCTGGATTTTGTAAAATTTTTGGTGGAGATTACTATAATTTGGCATTAGCTTTTGTGAGCACATTTTTTGGATTGTTAATGCTTCAAACCGCTCATAAAAGAGAGTTTAATACTTATATAAGTGTGTTTTTGGCTTCGTTAACAGCCTCTTTATTAGCTTCTTTAGGTGTGTATTTTAATCTAGGAACACAACCTGAAGCTACCTTAGCAACTTCCATTTTATTTTTAGTTCCTGGTGTTGCCTTAATTAATTCTTTTACAGATCTTTTAGATAAAAATGTATTGAATGGTATGGTTAGGTTTTCTAATGGTATCATGACTGTTTTAGCCATAGCACTTGGACTTTTTGTAGCCATGTTAATATTTCAATTAAAATGATAGCAACCATATTAGAATTATTAGAAGTATCTGTTTGGGCAGGCATTGCAGCGGTCGGATTTGGTATTTTATTTAACATTCCTAAAAAAGCCATATTAACGGTGTTTTTTTTAGGTTTTGGAGCAGGTCTTATAAAGTTTGTTTTATTACATTTTGAAGTCAATATTGTATTAGCAAGTTTAATAGCAGCTTCTTTTGTAGGTGTTTTAAGTTTACCGTTAGCTCATGGCATTCATCAACCTCCTGTTGTGTTTTCTATACCTGCAGTAATCCCAATGATACCCGGTTTTTATGCTTATGAAACGGTTTTATCTATTATGTCTTTTACATTTTCAGAGAAAAACGATTCTAAACGATTGATTTTTATGGAAGACATATTTTCTAATGGCTTTACCATGTTGTTTATACTAATTTCTTTAACTATTGGAGTGTCTTTACCGCTCTTATTGTTAAGGAAACATACGGTTAAAAGAGTAGATCTTAGGTAATAATTTCCTCCTCATTTTCAATAAAAATATTTAAAACTTAGTATAAAAAAAGGTTACAGATATCTAGTATATCTGTAACCTTTTATAGTTTAAAAAATATGCTGTGACGTCTTAATTTAAATTAAACACGTTATTATCACGATGATTATCTGCCATCATCTGAGACGAATCAATTTCAACAGATTTAACTTCTTTTTTAGTATCAAATGAATAGGTTGGCATTGCCCAAGCCCAATCATTAATAATAGTTGCTGAGGTTGGTTTTTCTCCACGCATCATTTGTAATGGAATGTAAAAGTCTTCTGTAGAACCATCTGTATAAGTTACAGAAAGGTCTATAGGCATTGGCATTAATCCAATACGCTCTAAGGTGATAGAATTACCTTGTACCGATTTTACACCATAATCAATAGTATTTGTGGTTTGTGCAAAATCTATAAAATACCAATCCAATTCAAAATCCGTAATACGTTCTGCAGTTCTAATAATATCGAAAGGTTTTGGATGCTTGAATGAAAAATCTTTGTAATATTTTTTAATAGTTTTATCTAAATTATCGTCTCCAATAACATAACCTAATTGTGCTAAAAATACCGCTCCTTTGCTATATGCAGCAGCTCCATAAACTCCATTTGAAGCATAACGATCAGAGTGTGTTGTTAAAGGTTGCTCAACACCAGAATTAGCCAAACTTAAATAGCCTCTATAAGATCCTGCTAATGGGTTAGAGTTTTTGTTATCACGAAGAGAATTCATTGCTAATGCCGAAATGTAACTTGTAAAACCTTCATCCATCCACTCGTGTTTAGATTCGTTTGAAGCCAATAAAAATTGAAACCAGGTATGTGCCAATTCATGTGCAGTAACACCAATTAAACTTCCGTATTTTCGTTTTCCAGTAATTAAAGTACACATTGCATATTCCATACCACCATCTCCACCTTGTATTACAGAGTATTGTTTGTAAGGATAGTTTCCAATGTTTGCGCTATAGAAATTCATTAACTCGGCAGTTTCAGCAGGTAATTTTTTCCAATTATCAAGATATTCCTGTTCTAAATCTTTCTTGTAATAAAAGTTTAAAAGTGGACCATTTGGGACTTGAAATGTATCATGGATAAAATCTGGATCTGCTGCCCAAGTAAAATCATGAACATTAGGAGCGATAAAATGATGTGTTTTCTTTCCTGACTTTACAGTTGGTTCTCCTTTAAGATAACCTGTTCCACCAATAACATAAGTTTCATCTATGGTTAATTTTATATCAAAATCTCCCCATACACCATGAAACTCTCTTCCAATATAAGGATCTGCATGCCAACCTTCATCATCATATTCTGCTAACTTAGGATACCATTGTGCCATAGATAAAGCAACGTCTTCTTTATTATTTCTTCCTGATCTACGAATTTGAACAGGAACTTGAGCATTAAAAAGCATATCAAAAGTTACTTTTTCACCTGGTTGAATAGGGGTATTTAACTGTACTTCTAAAACAGTACCAGATACGTTATGAGATACAGTGGTTCCGTTTTGTTGTAACGAATTCACTTTAATGTAACCAATCTCATTAGGTTGAAGTTTACTAATACGATCTCCAACTCTACGATCTGGATCTTGAATAGTACGTGAACGGACATCCATTTCACTTCCTGGTTGGAACGCATTAAAGTACAAATGGTAATACACACGATGAAGCACATCTGGCGAGTTATTGGTATAAACCAATTTTTGTTTCCCTTGATATTGGTAGCTATTAACATCCATGTCAATTTCCATAGAATAGTCTACATGCTGTTGCCAGTAACTATTAGAGGTATTGCTTGCATAGTTTCCATCTTTAATCGCTTGTTTAGATGTACCACAAGAGGTCATACATAAAACCGAAAAAAGACCAATAATTAAATATTTCATATAAATGTTGAGTTTATTTTAATTTTGAAGCAACTATTAAGGCATTAAAAGCATTTACAATTCTACCTGATTTAGATAAGTCTGTAAAAGGCTTAACATTAGAAGCATCACCACCAACCACAACTTTTGTTGTTAATGGTAAACCTGAATCTAAAATAACTTGTTTTACTTGTGCCGCAGTTAGCTTAGGATATTGAGAACGTATTAATGCAGCAACACCAGCAACACCTGGAGAAGCCATAGAAGTACCACTTATGCTTTCATAATCATTTTCTGGGTATGTAGAATAAATGGCAGAACCTGGAGCAAAAACATCCACGTTATTTTTTCCGTAATTAGAGAAACCAGAAACCATTTTAGAACCATATTTAGAGGTTAAAGAACCCACTCTAATATATGTATTTGATATTTCTACAAAACCAACATTATCATCTGGGAAATTAGTGCCTTCATCTACATTTTTACCATCGTTACCAGCAGCATGTACAAATACAACATCATTATCTGAAGCATATTTAATTGCATCTCTTACCCAATCTGCATGTGGTGAGAATGATTTACCAAAACTTCCGTTAATTACTTTGGCTCCATTATCTACAGCATAACGAATGGCTAATGCAACATCTTTATCGTACTCATCTCCGTTAGGAACTGTTCTAACAGACATAATTTCTACATTGTTAGCGATACCATTTGCACCTAAACCATTATTACGTTCTGCAGCTATAATACCAGCAACGTGTGTACCATGAGATTCTGTTTTCTTCACAGGTTTTACATTTCCGTTTCCGTAACCTATATCAGTTAAATCATTAATATTATCTCCTGTTTTACGACCAGAAAAATTTATATTTAAGAGGTAATTTAAACGTTCATTGTAACTTTCTAATTGCTCACTAATTTCGGTATTAGCTTCTGCAAAAGTTCCACCGTTAGCATTTATATTTTGTGCAATTTGAACCGCTTGTAATAACGTTTGGTCTTCTGTAGTAATTGCATTAACTTCTTTAATTGTATAGTCTTTTTTACCTAAATGTGCTGTTAATTTCTCATCAGCATTTTTTAAAACATTTAAAATTTGCTCATATCTGGTTTTTGCACCCAAATAAGTGTCATATTCTTCTTTTTGTAAAGCTACAGCTTCATTATAACGCGGATCAGTTTTGTCTCCACTTGCCACTAAACGTACATATTCTAATTGTTCATCGTAGCCATCACCTAGAAAATTCCAACCATGAATATCATCTACATAACCGTTTTTATCATCGTCAATTCCGTTATTTGGTATTTCTCCTTTATTCGTCCAAATGACATCATTTAAATCTTCGTGATCAATATCAATTCCAGAATCTATAACGGCTACAATGACTTTGGTTCCTTTTTTGTTTTTTATGATTTCAGCATAAGCCTTATCAACACTCATTCCAGGAATAGTATCTGAAACAAGATCTAAATGGCCCCAATTTTTGGCTTCAGCATCAGTTAATTCTGTTATTTTAAGAGGAGAAGTATCTATGTTTTCAATTGGAGTAGAAATGATATCTGCTGCACCACAACCAAAAAAAAGTGTTCCAGTAAAACCTAAATATGCTATTAATTTGTAATTCAATCTCATGTGTTTTTATTTGTGATTTTTAATTAAAATATTAAGTCTGTTGTAAAAGTTTCATTAAGTCGCACACCTTTTTCAGTGTGTTTAACGGTTATAATTTCGTTATGAGCATCATGTTCTAAAAACAAATAGAAATTTTCATCTGCTGCCATGTTTAAAAACACTTCTTTTTCATCAAGTGTTAGCAAAGGTCTTGTATCATAACCCATTACAAAAGGTAGAGGTAGATGACCTACAGTTGGTAATAAATCGGCCATAAAACAGATGGTTTTTCCTTTGTATTTAATCATAGGAATCATTTGTTTGTCTGTATGTCCGTTGGCAAAGAAGATATCAAATCCTAATTCAGAATCCGTTATAATAGAATTATTAGGAACTGAAGTAAATTTTAATTGACCACTCTCTTCCATTGGTAAAATATTCTCTTTCAAAAAAGAAGCGACCTCACGTCTGTTAGGTTGTGTTGCCCAATTCCAATGATCTTGGTTACTCCAAAAATGAGCATTTTTAAAAGCGGGTTCGTAGCCTGTTCTGTCTTTATTCCATTGAATACTTCCTCCACAATGGTCAAAATGGAGATGCGTCATAAAGACATCAGTGATATCATCGCGATGAAAACCATAAGAAGCTAAAGACTTATCTATTGAATCGTCTCCATATAGAAAATAATAACCATAGAATTTATCACTTTGCTTGTTGCCCATTCCTGTATCTATTAAGATAAGACGGTTTCCATCTTCAATTAACAAACATCGTGCTGCGATGTCAATCATGTTTTTATTATCAGAAGGGTTGGTACGTTGCCATAAAGATTTTGGTACAACACCAAACATAGCACCACCATCTAGTTTAAAATTTCCGGCATTAATAGGATATAATTGCATCTGTGAAAAATTTATAAGTCTTGCAAATTACTAAAAGCATTAAAACTAATTGTTGTTAGCCACAATAAATTAGAGGATATTTAACAAATAAGTAGCGTGTATTTTTATATCTATTCTAAAAAATCAATTACATTTAGGATAACTACTAAATCCATAAATTTTTAGAGACTATGGCGAAATCAAAAAAAAAGAATTTATTAAGCTTTGGTCGCGATTTTAATCCCGATCAAAAAGTGATTTTGAGAGATTATTTAGCGATAGAACGCACGCGTTTGGCTAATGAACGAACTTTGTTATCTTACATAAGATCTTCACTCTATTTATTATTAGGTGCTATTGCGCTTTATCAATTAAAAGAGTTTGCAAATTTTGAGTACTTAGCTCTTGTCGCTTTGATTTTTTGTGTGATCTTTTTTATAATTGGTGTGTATCGTTTTACACTTTTAAAACGAAGCTTAAAGCGATTATACTATAAAACAGAGTCTGAAGAATTACATTAATTAAAGGCTATTAAATAGAAATCACTTCTTTTAAACGCTTTCCAAAATCAAATAACGCTTTAACTTCTTTAGTACTTGCTAAACGTTCTTTATTAAAGACTAACAAGCAAGTGCCATTAGACTCCACATGGTAATAAGGATTACTTTCAAAAAAATGTATTAAGTCATCATTAAAAAGAGCCTTTATGGCCGTTTCATTTTCACCTAATAAATAAAAACGTTTGTTAAAATCTGAATGTTCTTGAATAGGAATATCTTTAAAACCAGCAAACGCATATACTTTTTCTAGAAAACCTTCTCTATCTAAAGTAAATGCCGTTATTTTTTTATCTAATTTAATATACAACATGGTAGTTCTTATGGTTTCTTTGGCTATAAATTCACCTTCAGAAAATTCAATATCAAAAATTGAAAGTATGCTGTTTTTGGTCGATAATTTATTATATATATGATCAATAGATTTTGTTCTAAAGAAATGAAATTTATCTAAAAAATGTGTTTCTTTTTCGTTTTTAGAATCGTATGTTAATCCATAATCGTTAGCTAAATCTTCAAGTGTATTTTGACGTCTTGTAAGTCCGCTTTTAAGAATTTTAGGAACCGGAAGTAAGCGTCTAAGTGCAAAAGGATGTTTGGAATCTGAATCGTGAAGATCTAAACCAATAACATCAAAATGACCGTCTCTTTTTATAAATAAATCACGATAGTTATTTAGGTTTTCCATAACCGTATGATCTACAAACTCACAAAGCGAAAAATCAATAATAACATCTCTATTTTCTGGTACAGCATCGATTTTTTCTTTCAACCTATAGAAATTTAAAAAACTACAAAAATGTTTTACACTCACATAGTAATTTCCATTGTCTTGTTCCTCGTACATTAAAACATTAGGTTTTAATACATTTCTAAAAAACAAAGAGGCACTTTTATTGATGATAATATGAATTAAAAAAGTAACCAAAACTCCAGAAAGAATACCTGTGATGAGTCCAACTTTTAAGGTGACAAAAAGGGTTACTAAAAAGATGATGACTTGTTCTTTACCGATTGAAAATATTCTTTTTATAGTAACAGGAGACGCCAGTTTATAACCTGTAAACACCAAAATAGCCATTAAAGCAGGTAAGGGAATTCGAGTTAATTGTGTACTAAAAAGCACAATAAAAATGACAAGAAAAGTGGCATGAAAAAAGTTTGAAGATCGATTACTCGCGTTATTATTAACATTTACAGAACTTCTAGCAATAACAGTAACCACGTTTAAACCACCTAAAAACCCACTACCAATGGTAGCTAATCCTAATGCTTTTAAATCGAGGTTTACATTAGAACGTCTTTTTTCTGGGTCTAATTTATCTACAGCCTTTATACTTAATAAAGATTCTATACTTGCAATTAAGGTTAACGCTAAAACACTAGTCCAAAAAGGAAATGTTCCAACCTTTCCAAAATTCACAGTTGGTATTTGGGCTATGATATCTTTAAATTCTGGAATTCCAGAAATCATATATAATGATGATATTGGATTGGTTTCATGTGCTACAAGTTCAAAATAATAGCTAAATCCAATAGACAGGATAACAATCCACATTGGAGCAGGTATTAACTGTAAATATTTATTTCTTATTTTAGGATAAAACGTCATTATAGCAAGACTTAACACTCCTGCAATGGCTGCGTAGATTAAGCCCGTTTTATCATAATGAATGGCATCATTAATTGTAAATGGTATTTCAATAAGATAATCAATAGTATCTGCGCGTTTAATTTTATGCGCTAACATAATATGAAACTGCTTACCAAGAATAATAAGTCCTATGGCAGCGAGCATCCCTTGTATTGCAGACGATGGAAAAAAATCGGCAAGTTTTCCCATTCTTAAAAACCCTAAGACAGCCAAAAGTATTCCAGAACATATAATGGCGGCATACGCACTTTCTAAACCAAGTGTGGTTATGGCGACTAAAAGGACACCAACTAATCCATTTCCTGGACCAGAAATAGTAACATTACTACCTCCAAAAATGGAAACAACAACACCTCCAACGACAGCAGCAATTATACCTGCTATTGGTGGCGCCTCACTAGCCATTGCCAAACCTAAACCTAAAGGCAAGGCAATAAGACTCACTACAAAACCAGAAAAAATATTCTGAGGTAGTGTTTTTAGAAAAGACTTTATTTTATTGGGTTTTGGACTCATTGAATAATTAAAACATCTGTTGGTAATTCGGTTAATATGTGCTCTATGTCATGAGGAAAAAGCCGATCCCAAAAGGTCATTTTACTAGGTGAATTCATCACTAATAAATCGGCACGAGCAATTTGAGCATAGTGTCCTATAGAATACCCTTTTTTACCAAAAATGGGTTGCGATTTTACAGCTATTTGTTTGGTATGTGCTTCTGGTATATCTTCAATTAAGGCTTTTACGCGAGCATTTTCTCTAAGTTTTATACGCTCTTTTATAATATTAGCTTTTCGTAAAGATTTATCATCTTCAACTTTAATTGCTAATTCATCTTGCGTTATTTCTTCGACAATTGTCACTTTTTTAGCACTTACTGCATTGGCCACGTAAAATGCTGAAGCAATAGTTTGTTTGGTTTTTGGGTCTTTTAGACCATTAACCACAATATGTTCACAAGGTAATCTTTCAATAGAAGGTTTTATAAGCAGTAAAATAGAACATTTGACTTGTCTCGTAATTTTTCTAGCAATTGAGCCAACGTAGTATTTTAAGAAATTCTCACGTTGTAAGGCTCCTAAAATCAGTAAATCAATCTGTTTTTCTTCTGAAGTAGCTAAAATAACATCGACAGGATTACCAGGTTGAAACACAATTTGAACCTCTAAATTATCATTTATAAATGGCTTTAAAATAGACTTAAATTTGGCTTCTTTATCTGCAGATTTATCACCAACATGAATTAATACCAAACGCGATTTAAGCATTAATGCTAACCTAGAAGCTTCATAAACATTAGCTTTTAGATTGGGTGAAAAAGTAACTCCAATTCCTATGGTCTTGAATGGTTTTAAAAACAATATAGATTTAGTTGATTTGTTAGTGAATTTTGAAAGATAACGTATTTTTAAAAAACCTATAGTTATAAAAGCAATTACCTTACTTTATAATTAGATATATTTAGTATTTTCACGTAAAAAGTATATAGATGTTAGAGTTAGCAGGAATCATTATATTAGGCATATTAGCACAATGGATGGCTTGGAAATTTAAAATTCCAGCGATCTTGCCATTAATTTTAATTGGGCTTTTAGTTGGCCCAATTGCAGCAGAGTTTTTAAGCGAAGATGGTACCAAATGGATAGAACCTATTTGGAATGGTGATAAAGGTCTTTTTCCTGGAGAAAGTTTGTTTTATTTTGTCTCGCTTGCCATAAGTATTATACTTTTTGAAGGTGGCTTAACTTTAAAACTAAATGAAATAAAAAATGTAGGACCAGTAATTACAAAATTAATAACTATTGGCTCTATAGTTACATTTTTTGGAGCTGCAGTTGCAGCACATTTTATTTTTGGTCTTACTTGGGAAATCTCATTTTTATTCTCTGGATTAATCATTGTTACTGGTCCAACAGTAATTACACCTATTTTACGAAACATACCTTTAAAAAAGGATGTCTCTACGGTTTTAAAGTGGGAAGGCATTCTAATTGATCCAATTGGTGCATTAGTAGCAGTACTAGTTTTTGAATTTATTAGTGTAGATGCTGGTGGAGAATTTACCAAAACAGCGCTTGTAGAGTTTGGTAAAATTGTACTTTTTGGTTCTACGTTTGGGTTCACTTTTGCTCATGCACTAAACTTAATACTGAACAAAAAATGGGTACCACACTATTTAATGAATGTGTTTTCATTAGCAGCAGTTTTAGGTGTTTTTGTTTTGTCTGATAGTTTTGCTCATGAATCTGGTTTATTGGCAGTTGTGGTTATGGGAATGGTTTTGGGTAATTCCAATTCGCCACACTTAAAGGATATTTTATACTTTAAAGAATCTTTAAGTGTGCTGCTTATTTCAATACTTTTTATACTTCTAGCTGCTAATATTAACTTTGACGAATTACTCTTAATTTATAATTGGGAAACAGCCGTACTTTTCTTATCCATTGTATTTTTAATTAGACCAATAGGTGTATTTTTAAGTACACACGGCTCTAAATTAAACTTCAATGAAAAACTATTTATAAGTTGGGTTGGTCCACGTGGTATTGTTGCTGCTGGTATTGCTTCACTTTTTGGATTAAAATTGGCTAATAAAGGCGTTGTTGGTGCAGAATATATTACTCCTTTGGTATTTGTAATTGTATTAGGTACGGTTTTACTTAATGCTACAACAGCACGATTATTTGCGAGATTAGTTGGTGTATTTCTCACCCAATCTAATGGTATTTTAATTGTTGGAGCTTCAAAAGTATCGCGATTACTTGGTCATTATTTAGAATCTAACGGAAGACACGTTGTACTTATAGATAGTAATCAAAGTAATATTGCAAAAGCCAAAGAATTGGGATTAGAAGCACTGAACACTAATATTTATTCAGATTCACTTGTAGATAATATAGAATTAAATGATGTTGGGTATTTAATGGCAATGACAGGAAGTTCTGATATTAATAAATATGCTATTAACAAATTCCGTGAACAGTTTGGAGAAAATGGATCTTTTAGATTGGTAACTACAGAAGAGATGAATAATCCTGAAGACAACCCTAAAGAAGGCTTGTTTTCTCAAAAAGATGACTATAGCTCGTTAATTAATGTGACACGAAAATATCCATCTATTCAAGAAATCGATATTGAAGATAAAGAACACTACACAAGCCTTATCGAAATCACCAATAAAAATAAGGATATGATTCCTTTGTTTTTGAAAGATGACGATGGAGAAATGCATATTATTTCTTCTTTCAATACTAATGCAAACGAGATTGGTAAAGATTTCAAACTTGTATATCTAGGGAAACCTTTTGATGTAGAAAAGGTAGCACAAGAAGATTAAAAGGGCTTAGATTATGGTTATTGGTTTTTTTATTTAACGGCAATACAACCAATTCATCCCTTTTTTAACCCGTTTCGTCATATTCAGATTTTGAAAAAAGAAAGGTGTCTCTATATTTACATCATCAATCTTAATCGAATCAGATATGAAATCATTTTTATGTAGTTTTTTAATTTTCACTGTTACCTTAGGTTTCTCTCAAAATGTAAAAGGCACTATTACAGACGAGGCTAATGAACCTTTACCATTTGCAAACATTATTATTTATCAAGATGGCGTTAGTGATCCGTTAACAGGGTTGGTAAGTGATAATGCAGGTTATTATGAATTCAAAAACTTAGAACAAGGCAAGTACAGCCTTGAAGTTTCTTCACTAGGTTTCCAAACAGAGAAAACCGAAGTTTTTACGCTAAGCACAGCAGACAAAATCTTCAATTTTACTCTTAAGGAAGAAGCACAAACTTTAGGAGAAGTTGTTATAAAATCTAAACGACCTGTTTTTAAACAAACAGCTGAAAAGCTCATCGTAGATCTCGAAAATTCTGAAATGATAAACACCAACCTAGAGGATGTAATGCGTAAAATCCCGGGTGTTTTGGTATCTAACAATGGTATTTCAATCGCTGGAAAATCGGGAGTAAAAATCTTAATTAATGGAAAAACAACCGAATACATGGATGTTGAAACCTTATTAAGAGATTTTCCTGCAGATAATATTTCTAGAATAGAACTTGTAGAGCAACCAGGAGCAGAATATGAAGCCTCTGGATCAGCTGCAATTATTAATATTATTTTAAAGAAAAATGTGCAGTTAGGTACCAATGGAAATGTAACTTCTTGGATGGGTAAAGACCAAGGTTTTGAATGGGGTTCTGGTTTTTCTATGGCGAGTTTTAAGAACAAACTAAATTGGCAGACAAGTGTTAATTACTCGGAACCAACTTGGCGAGACGATTTGTTTTTAGTGAGAACGGTTGGAACTGAAACTTACGACCAGGCAACAAGAGAACCTTACGATCCTCAAAACTTTTCAATTAGTGGAAATTTAGATTATTATTTAAGTGAACATCATTCTATTGGTTTGGGAGGACGATTTTATAAAAGAACATCGACAAGAACATCCAGTAGTAAAACCATTATTTCTGACGAAAGCAATACTGAAACCTTATTTTCTGAAAATTATTTTGATAGAGATCGTGCTAATTTTAATATCAATCCGTATTACGAGTATAAGACAGAAACCGATAAACTAGTTCTAGATTTTAATTATGTAGATTTTACAAACGATAATACAAATACACTTTCTGATGTTGCAGGTAGTACAGTTGCTTTTACAGATAGAAGGTACATACAAGAAGGAACATTCAATATAAAAACGTATCGAGTAGATTATACCAAAACATTCTCAGACAACCTAAAACTTAGTGCAGGTTCAAGATATGCAGATGTAGAAACAGACAATGATTTGCAAGCTTTAATAGATAACAGCGGAACATTTGATTTGGTAACTGAAGAAAGTAGCCGATTTGTAATAGACGAAACCATATTTGCACTTTATTCTAAAATAAATGCTACAGTAGGAGCGTGGTCTTTTTCTGGAGGTTTGCGTTATGAAGATAGTAATACAGATGGAGCATCTACTTATTTAGATAACGGAACTCTTGTTACAGAAGTGCAAAAAAGACCTATTAAAAAGTTATTTCCAAGTGCTTCAATAAGTAGAAAATTAACGGATGTTTTAGGAGCAAGTGTATCTTACAGTTATAGAATTCAAAGACCATCTTATAGTAGTTTAAATTCTTTTGCTACATTTTTAGATCCGTTTTCTGCAAATGAAGGCAACCAAAATTTAATACCATCTTACACTAATAATTATCAATTTAACCTAACCTATGATGGTCAACCCTTTTTTACAATTGGTTATAGTAAAACAGACGATGCTATTTTCAATTTAATAAAACAAGACAATACCACAGCACAGATTAGGCAACAAGTAGTGAATATTGAAAACAATGAAAATTGGAATTTTAGGTTATTTGCACCTGTAGATTTTACAGAAGGTTTAGAAGGTTACACAGGTATTATTGTTACCAATACAGATTTTGAATCCTCAACATTTAATGTCGATTTAGATAAATGGAATCTAATTTGGTTTTTACAAGCTAATTATGAATTGCCATGGGATATTAATTTTGAATTAAGCGGAAATTATGGAACAGGAGCTTTAGAAGGTCAAGTAGAAATAGATTGGTTTGCAGAATTAGACTTCTCATTTGGTAAAAAGTTTTTAGATGATAAATTGAAAGCTAATCTTGGTTTTAGTAAAATGCTTAACAGAGGTTACATTGGAAATATAGATTATGGTAATGGCCTTGCAGATGTAGAAAGTAATGGCTCTAGACAAAATATTCAATTGAGATTAGCCTACAGTTTTGGATCTAAATACGGGAAAAAGAAAAGTAGAAGCCAAACTTCTAGAGATGAAGAAAACAGAATTGAGGCTAATAATTAATCCATTAAAATGAATAACAAACTTAATAAATCAGATCTATTAGTATTAGCCGTTTATTTTGTTGTGTCTTATTTAATTCAAGGAAAGGCATATTATGAAAGAGGTGCGTTATTAAGAGAATACCTTTTAGATTTTCCAGCCGATTTAATTGCTATTTGTAGTGTAATCTTTTTATTTGTGTTTTGGTTAATTCCAAAATTTGTAAAAGAAAAGAAGTATTTCCTTTTTGCTTTTTTGGGGCTTATAATTTTAATTGTTATCACAGGAATAGAGTATACTATAGGATTCTGGTCTGGGCAAAATGATTGGAATAATTACCCAAAAGGATTAGATTTTGTTATAAATATGATCGATAGAGGAACTTTTCAAACAGCTTTTCCTTTTGCACTATTATTAACTAAAAAGTTTTACGAAGGGCAAAATGAATTTTTAAAAATAGAAAAACAGCAGAAAGAAAACGAACTTAAACTACTGCGTTCTCAATTAGATCCACATTTTTTATTTAACAATTTAAATACGTTAGATGCTTTAATAGATAGCAATCCAACAAGCGCAAAAGAGTATATAAATCGATTGTCTTTAATTTATAGGTATTTAATTAAAACAAAAGATGCTGAGGTCATGGAATTGTCTAAAGAAGTCGCTTTTGCTGAAAATTATGTATTCTTAATTGAAACACGCTTTGCTAATGATTACCGTTTCAATATTGTTAATAATACGAGTTTAAACGATAAATTTATTCCAACAGGAGCATTGCAAACACTACTAGAAAATGTGGTAAAGCATAATAAAATGATAGATGGAAATACGATTGAAACGACCATTTTAATAGCCGAAGATTGGATAACAGTAACAAATACGAATACAAGCACAGGAATCAATCCGGAGTCTTTAGGAACAGGATTAATAAACTTAAAACAGAGGTATCAATTACTAAGCGATAAACAAATTCAAATCAGTGATACAGCTAAGAGCTATAAAATTATAATTCCTATTATTAAATTAAGTGATGAAAAATAAAACCATTAACATCTTAATTTTAGAAGACGAAATTCCAGCGTACCAAAAACTTATAGGGTGTTTGCAAACATTTTTTTCTGAAGGCATAAAGCACGATTGGGCACGCTCAATTAGTGAAGGAAAACTATTATTAAATGAAAAAACCTACGATTTTATATTGTCAGATATTCAATTATTAGATGGTATATCTTTCGATTTGTTTAATAGTGTTTCTATAGATTCACCTATTATTTTCTGTTCTGCACATGATGATTATTTGTTTGAAGCTTTTAACACTAATGGCATTGCTTATATTTTAAAACCCTACACACAAACAGATTTTAATAAAGCTATAGAAAAATACCAAGCCTTATTCCAACAAGGCGATTATAACGCTTTAAATCATTCAACACTAGATACTTTAAGGTTGGCTTTAAAAGAAGAAAACACCAATTATAAAAAGCGTTTTGTTATTAAAAAAACCAAAGGAATTCAGTTATTAAATGCTGCTGATATTAGTGTTGTAGAAGCATCTGGAGATTTTTGTATTGCCACAGATTATGAAGGTAAAAGACATACCATTTCACAAAATATAAGTACTATTTACAGTCAATTAAACCCTGAAAAATATTTTAAAATTAATAGAAGCGAACTGGTTCATATCGATTTTATAGAGAATATAGAAAGCCATTTTAAAAACCGATTACTTATTAAAATGACGGGCTTAAAAGAGACTGTAATGACGAGTTCTTCTACAACAGCAGAGTTTAGAAAGTGGCTTGAGGAATAAAAAAATCCCTTTAAAAAAAGGGATTTTTGATGATATAAATAACATTTGCTTTCGCAGGAATTCGTTTAGTCGTTTAATTTTAAAACAGCCATAAAAGCTTGTTGTGGAATTTCAACATTACCAACTTGTCTCATACGTTTCTTTCCTTTTTTCTGCTTTTCAAGTAACTTACGTTTACGAGAAATATCACCACCATAACATTTTGCAGTTACATCTTTACGTAAGGCCTTTACAGTTTCTCTGGCAATGATTTTTGCTCCAATAGCTGCTTGAATAGGAATATCAAATTGTTGACGTGGAATTAATTCTTTCAACTTCTCACACATTTTTTTACCAATATGATGAGCGTTATCTGCATGGATTAATGCCGAAAGGGCATCTACAGGTTGTGCATTTAAAAGCACATCTAAACGTACTAATTTAGACGCTTTCATGCCTAAAGGATGGTAATCGAAAGAAGCATACCCTTTAGATACTGTTTTTAAACGATCGTAAAAATCGAAAACAATTTCTGCTAATGGCATTTCAAAAATCAACTCTACACGTTCTGTTGTTAAATAAGTTTGATTCACAATCATACCGCGTTTTTCTATACAGAGACTCATTACGTTACCAACAAAATCGGCTTTAGTAATAATCGTTGCTTTTATAAAAGGTTCTTCAACACGGTTTACGGTTGTTGGTTCTGGTAAATCACTTGGGTTATTAACAACAAAAGCCTCATCTGGGTTTTTGTTTGTGTAAGCATGATAAGATACGTTAGGCACGGTTGTAATAACCGTCATATCAAACTCGCGTTCTAAACGTTCTTGAATAATTTCCATGTGAAGCATTCCTAAGAATCCACAACGGAAACCAAAACCTAATGCTGCAGAACTTTCAGGAGCAAATACCAAAGAAGCATCGTTTAATTGTAGTTTTTCCATTGAGTTTCTCAACTCTTCGTAATCTTCTGTATCTACAGGGTAAATACCAGCAAAAACCATTGGTTTTACATCTTCAAAACCTTCAATAATGTTTGTTGTTGGGTTAGCAAAATCAGTGATAGTATCACCAACTTTTACTTCTTTTGCTGTTTTAATTCCTGTTATTAAATAACCAACATCGCCTGCTTTTACACTTTGCTTGGCTACTTGTGTTAATTTTAAAGTTCCAACTTCATCAGCAAAATATTCTTTTCCTGTGGCAACAAATTTAATTTTTTGTCCTTTTTTAATTTCACCATTAAAAACTCTAAAATAAGTTTCAATACCTCTAAACGTATTATAAACAGAGTCAAAAATTAAAGCTTGAAGAGGCTCATTTACATTCCCTTTTGGTGCAGGAACTCGTTCAATAATAGCTTTAAGAATATTTTCTACACCAAAACCTGTTTTTCCACTGGCGTGAATTACCTCTTCTGGATCACAACCTAAAAGATCTACAATATCATCTGTAACTTCTTCTGGATTTGCACTAGGTAAATCTACCTTATTTAATACGGGAATAATTTCAAGATCATTTTCTAATGCTAAGTATAAATTAGAAATTGTTTGTGCCTGAATACTTTGAGCAGCATCTACAATTAATAAAGCACCTTCACAGGCTGCAATAGAACGTGAAACTTCGTAAGAGAAATCTACGTGACCAGGAGTATCAATTAAATTAAGAACATATTTTTCGCCTTCATATTCATAATCCATTTGTATGGCATGCGATTTTATGGTAATACCACGTTCGCGTTCCAAGTCCATACTATCTAAAAGCTGGGCTTGTTGTTCACGAGCAGTTACAGAACCTGTAACGTCTAGCAAGCGATCTGCTAGTGTACTTTTTCCGTGGTCAATATGTGCAATAATGCAAAAGTTACGTATGTTCTTCATGTCTCTTTTCTAAGGCAATGAACTCGTTTAAGCTAGTCCAAATATGTAATTTGCAAATATAATCGATTTCTTGTGCTTTAACGTATCAATTGTTTTTTTATAAAATGTCTCTTACTGTGGGAAAACCACAACATAAAGTGAAAAACAATTTATATATTGCAAGTCTAACTTTTTTTAATGATTATTAACCTAAGACTTTGTTTCTGTGCACTTATCTCTGTGCTTTCGCTTTCTGCGTATGGACAAGACTATTCAGTTTCAGGTCGTGTAGTTGACGCTAATAATAATCCTATAGAGTTTGCTAACGTGGTTATCTTAACCGAAAGTGATGGCGATTATCTCAAGGGAACTTCAACCGATGAGGCAGGTTCTTTTAATTTAATCAATTTATCTGAAGCCACATTTTACCTCAAAATAAGTTATTTAGGTTTTGAAAATTTTAAGCAAAAAATTAAATTAACAGGAAACTTAGATTTAAAAAATATTCAACTTAACGAAATTCCTGAAAATTTAAACGAGGTTACTGTTGTTGCTAAAAAACCAACAATAACACGTAAACCAGACCGCTTGATATTTAATATAGAAAATACGGCTTTAACGGAAGGTTCTACACTTGGTGTTTTAAAAAGTACACCAGGAGTCATTGTTTCAGATAACGGTATTAATATTAAAAATGCACCAGCTACAGTTTTTATTAATAACCGTCGTGTACAATTAACGGCTAACGAGCTTATAAATTTATTAGAAAGTGCACCAGCCCATAGTATTAAATCTATTGAAGTTATTACAAATCCGCCTGCGAGTTATGATGCAGATTCTGGTTCTGTAATAAATATTATAATGAGTAAAAACTTAATTACAGGTTATAGAGGTAGTTTGCTTACTAATTATACACAAGGTGTTTTTCCTAGATATAATACAAGTACAAGCCATTACTTTAAAAACAATAAAATTAACCTCAATCTTAATTACAGCTTTACTAAGAATAAAATTAATAGAGATCAGGATGATACGGTTAATTTTTTGGAGAATCCAGATCCATTACAGGAAGATGTTTATGAGATTTATGAAATATGGGAATCTAATACCAACAGAAATACCTGGTCAGAAACGCACAATCTAAATCTTAGTTTCGATTATTATTTAGATGATAAAAATACGTTGAGCCTTACAAGTACAGGCTTATATACACCATATTTTAAATATCAATTAAAAAATAACACTAATATTAACGATGAAAATTCGGTTTTTAAAGGAAGTTATACATCAGATAATATGTCTAGAGATAACAAGTACAATATTGGTACAGATCTAGTTTTTAGACACGACTTTGAAAATAATGCGAATCTTACATTTAATGCGCATTATACCATTTACGATTATGAGCGACATCAAAATGTATTTACTAACAATTTTGATGCTAATAATGATTTTCTGGATAATTCAGAATTTAACACTATTGCAAATCAGAAGACTAACATAATTACAGGCAAAATAGATTATAGTTTACCAACGAATGAAACTTCTAGTTTAGATTTAGGAGTAAAATATTCTAATATAAATACGGATAGCGATATTGTAAGATTAGATGTTATTGGTGGTTCTGAAGTTATAAATACAGACAATACAGATGCTTTTATGTACGATGAAAACGTATTTGCAGCTTATGGTAATTATAGCACATCTTGGAATAAATGGGATTTAAGTTTGGGATTAAGAGCAGAGCAATCTAATATAGAGGGTAAATCAGTTACGCTTGGAGAAACAAACACTCAAGATTATTTTGGTTGGTTTCCTAACGCAAGCTTATCGCATCAGGTATTAGAAGACATGATTATTTACGGAAATTATAAACGTAGCATTACAAGACCAAGTTATACAAGTTTAAATCCATTTTCATTCTTTTTAAATGAAAACACCATTGTTTTAGGTAATCCTAATTTAGTACCAACGTATAGAGATCATTTTGTAGTTGGAACTAATTTTTTAGAACATTTTACAGTTGAAGCTTATTATATGAATTATGATGGAGATATTGTGGAGTTACTTAGGCAAAATAACCAAACAAACATTGTTGAGATTACACCCACAAATCTAGATAAGAAAGTAGAGTACGGATTTGATTTTCTATTTAACTATGATATAACGAGCACTTGGAATGTGTATGCCGTTACTTCTTTTTATAATAGTACTGAAGAAACTAATTTTGGTGAAGGTTTTGTGAAATTTAATCAGTGGTCTAATTACAGTGCTTTACAGAATAATATTACAATGTTGGAAGATCAAAGTTTAAATGTAAATTTAACGTTTCAATGGGTTGGTAAAAATTTGCAACAGCTTTCAAATGTTGAAGATAGATTATTTTCAGAGCTCAGCATAACAAAGTCAATACTCAATAAAAAAGGTGTGATTTCACTGACAGTAGAAGATTTATTTAATTTACAGAACCAAGAGACTTCACTTAAGTACTTAAATCAGTCTAGTAATAGTTTTGTAGATATAGACAATCGCTACATTAAACTCGGTTTTCGCTACAAATTTGGTAACACAAAACTTAGTACCAACGAGCGTACTACTAGTGAAGAAGAGCGTCAAAGATTAAATGACATGCAATAACGGATTTGTTAATCTTGCCACTCAGCAATAAACAGATTTGTATCACGTCCTCCACCATTATTCCGGTTAGAAGAAAATGCTAAATGTTTCCCGTCATTAGAAAACACAGGGAATGCATCAAACGTTTCACCATGTGTAACACGTTTTAAATTCTTCCCATCAATATCAATTAAATATAAATTGAAAGGAAATCCTCTTTCAGCTTCAAAATTAGATGAGAATAAAACCTTGTCTCCAGAAGGATGAAAAAATGGACTCCAATTAGCATTTCCTAAATCTGTTAATTGTCTTAATTCAGATCCATCAGCATTACAAATGTAAAGTTCCATATCAGTTGGTTCAACTAAGCCTTCAGCTAATAAATCTTTGTATTCTTTTATTTCTTGTTCCGTTTTTGGACGTGATGAACGGAAGATTAATTTACTACCATCTGGAGAGAAGAAAGCACCTCCATCATAACCCAATTCATGTGTAATTTGTTTTACATCGCTACCATCTATATTCATAGTATACAATTCTAAATCGCCGCTTCTAGTAGATGTAAATACAATTTTATCACCTTTTGGAGATACCGTTGGCTCTGCATCGTAACCAACTTCATTGGTTAATTGCCTTACAATGTTACCTTCTAAATCAGCTACAAAAATATCGTAGGTATCATAGATAGGCCAAATGTATTTTCCGTTTTTTCTAAGTGGAGTGTCTGGGCATTCCTCACCTCCAAGATGTGTAGAGGCATAGATAATATGTTTGTTGTCTGGTAAAAAGTAAGCGCAAGTTGTTCTTCCTTTTCCTGTACTTAACATTGGTGGTGCAATACTGTCTGTAAAGGTTTGGTTAGCATTCATTAAAAACATTTGATCGCAACCAACATTCCATTTTGCGTTGTTAGATTGAAACACTAATTGCTTATCATCAAAACTCCAATAGGCTTCTGCATTATCGCCACCAAAAGTGACTTGTCTTATAGATTTAAAATGAATTTCTTCAGGATAGATTAATGGATTTTTAATTTCTGTTGAATCTATAGTAGTTTCTGGTATTGCTTCTGAGACTTTAGCAGTTTCATTTTTACAAGACGAAAATGTAACCAAGAGAATTAAAATAACAGTGATTCTGTTCATAATAAAGGATTATAATAAGTGGCTTTTAATGCCTAATTTTGTGTAAAAATAAGATTTATAGTTGAAATGTATACGAAATACATCTGATAATGATTTAGATCGTTTTTCTAAAATTACATTTCACGTGATTAATTTAATAGATATTTCAAAATGAAAAAATTATTATGTTTATTCCTTTTAATAGGGTTCTTATCTTGTAAAAACGAACCAAAAGTTGCCGAAAATAACATTAAGGAAGATGTTTCATTTTTAGCTAATGATAAATTAGAAGGTCGCCAAACAGGAACACAAGGTGAAGTTTTAGCTTCAGAATATCTTATAAAACGTTTTAAAGAAATTGGAGTTCAGCCAAAAGGAACAGAAGGTTTTTTACAATCCTTTTCTTTTAAACCTAAAACAGATCCGCATAGCGAAGTTGTATTTACCACTAACGCAGATAGTACTATAACAGGGCACAATGTCATTGGTTTTATAGATAATAAGGCTAAAACAACCATTGTTATTGGTGCGCATTACGACCATTTAGGTTTTGGAGGCGAAGGATCTTTATATCGTGGTAAAGACAAAGCCATACATAACGGAGCAGATGATAACGCGAGCGGAGTTGCTGTAATGTTAAATTTAGCAAGTCGCTTAAAAGTAAAGAACGATCAAGCGGAAGTAAAAGACAAAAACAACTATTTGTTTATGGCATTTTCTGGAGAAGAAATGGGATTATTAGGTTCTAATTATTTTTCTAAAAACCCAACAATTGATGCAGCATCTATCAATTACATGATAAATATGGATATGGTTGGAAGAATGAAAGTTGATAGTACTTTGGCTGTTTATGGTACAGGAACGTCGCCAATGTTCAAACAAACCTTAAAATCTAATAACGATAAATTCAAACTTGTTGAAAATGAAAGTGGAGTAGGCCCAAGTGATCATACTTCGTTTTATTTAGTCGATATTCCGGTGTTGCATTTTTTTACAGGTCAGCATGAAGATTACCATAAACCAGGCGATGATTCTGAAAAATTGAATTATGAAGGCATGGATCTTATTTCAGATTACATCTATGATATTATTAATGATTTAGATGATAATGGAGAACTAGCCTTTAGAAAAACCAAAAATGAAAGCGAAGAAACACCACGTTTTAAAGTAGGTTTAGGCGTTGTTCCAGATTATTTATACGACGGAAAAGGCATGCGAATAGATGGTACAAGAGAAGATACACCAGCGTTTAATGCAGGTTTACAAAAAGGAGATGTAGTTTTAAAACTCGGTGATAGTACTATTTCAGACATGATGAGTTATATGCGAGCTTTATCTGTTTTTGATAATGGAGATGAAGCTGCTATTTCTGTTAAACGAGGTGAAGAGGTGATTGACACTAAGGTAAAATTTTAATTCATAATGTTGAAGACCAAACAACAAATCATCACCAAAATTCATTTAATCATTTCGGTTCTGATTGTTGTTCCTGTGGCTTTTGTTTACGGTTTTAATCCAAGTTCTGAGTTCGATATTCACCTCAATACTATTGACGAGCACAATTTCTTTAAAGCCATAATGGGTTTGTATTTAGGCTTTTCAACCTTATGGATTCTAGGTGTTTTTAAAGTAAATTATTTAAAACTTGCACTGGTTACCAATATTATTTTTATGCTAGGTTTAGGGTCAGGGAGAGTATTAAGTTGGTTTGTAGATGGTGTACCAACTTTTGGTTACCAATTTGGAACGTTTGCTGAGTTGTTTTTAGGTTTTTATGGACTTTGGGCAATGAAATACCAAGACAATTAGTTTCATATTTTTAAAATAACTTAGTTTTGCATCAAAATATATACACTTGGTTAAAATAGGCGACATAGAATTACCTGACTTTCCTCTGCTTTTAGCACCTATGGAAGATGTTAGTGATCCACCATTTAGAGCACTTTGTAAAGAGCAAGGCGCAGATGTAGTATATACTGAGTTTGTTTCTAGTGAAGGTTTAATTCGTAACGCAGCAAAAAGCGTTATGAAGTTAGATATTTACGAAAAAGAACGACCAGTTGGTATTCAGATTTTTGGTGCTAATATGGAAAGCATGTTGCAGACCATTGATATCGTAGAAAAGTCGAATCCAGATATTATAGATATTAATTTTGGTTGCCCTGTTAAAAAGGTCGTGTCTAAAGGAGCAGGAGCAGGTATATTAAAAGATATCTGTTTAATGGAACAACTTACTGCCGAAATGGTAAAGCGTACTAATTTACCAGTAACTGTGAAAACCAGACTAGGTTGGGATCACGATTCCATAAAAATTGTTGAAGTTGCAGAACGCCTACAAGATGTTGGTTGTAAAGCCATTTCAATTCATGGTAGAACCAGAGCGCAAATGTATAAAGGTGATGCCGACTGGAAACCTATTGCAGAGGTGAAAAATAATCCTAGAATGCATATTCCTGTGTTTGGAAATGGAGATATTACTACTCCTGAAAAAGCTATGGAAATGCGAGATAGTTACGGTTTAGATGGAGCTATGATTGGTAGAGCAACTATAGGAAATCCATGGTTTTTTAAACAAGTAAAACACTTTTTTGAGACCGGAGAGCATCTAGCACCAATTTCTTTAGCCGAGCGCGTAGACGCAGCGAGAAGACACTTACAAATGGCAATTGACTGGAAAGGTGAAACTTTGGGTGTTTTTGAAACAAGAAGACACTATACGAACTATTTTAAAGGTATTCCTCATTTTAAAGAATATAGAATGAAAATGGTAACTAGTGACGACTCTAAAGATGTATTTGCCGCTTTTGATGAGGTTTTAGATAAGTTTTCAGGCTATCAGTTTACTGAATAATTATAGTGGATATTTAGTATTAAATTCAACTCTGTATTAATCCACGAGTAATGCGCTGAGATGCAATTTTTGAGGCTACAATTCCTAGAGTAAAAATTGTAATTAATACAACAACGACATTAAAAAACTCAATCCTAACAGGATAAGCCAAATCTGGTGTGAGCATTATTAATGAAAACGTTTGTTGTAAAAATACGATAGCTAAACCAATAGAAACACCAACTATTCCACTTACAATGGTCATTAAACTGCCTTGAAAAAAGAAGATAGATTTAATTGTTTTAGTTTCTGTTCCTAAATTAAAGAGTGTATTTAAGGATTTCTTTTTGTCTAAAATCATCATGATAATAGCTCCAATAACATTAAATAGCGCAATAATAATAACAAGCGTGAAAATAAGGTAAATAGCTAGATTTTCGGTGTTTAACATTTTAAAGAGCGCATCGTTTAATTCTGCCCTGTTTCTTATTTTGAATTTGTTTCCAAAGGCCGTTTCGATTTCAGATCTAATAGCATCTTCATTCGTATCTGGTTTCAGCTTCAGTTCAATAGCACTTAATTGATTGTCTTTATAACTTAATAACTGTTTAGCAAGGTTAATATCTGAAAAAATATAATTGTTGTTCATTTTTTCATTTATCTCAAATAAACCTACATTTTTGACATAAACAGAATTGTAATAGCCTTGAACAGAGCTTGCTTGACCTTTTCCTGCTTTAGGAACATAAAGTGATAACGGTTTAAGATAATTAAAAACACCGAAAGATAGATTGTTAGAAATTCCCCAACCTGAGACAACCTCATTACTTTCAGGAGTAATCCAATTTCCATTAGTTACCATAGAATCAATATTGGTAACCTTCAAAAAATTATGATCGACACCTTTTAAAGTGGCTAAAAGATTCTTGTTTTCAGATTTAATAATAATGCGTTCTTCAATTATTTTAGAATGTGACGCAATACCTTCAATTTTTAATAGTGTAGCATTATCATTTTCAGACCATTGAAAAGACTTCCCTTTTAAAGGTGTTATTTTTAAATCTGGATCTACAAAAGTAGAAAAATTAAGACTGTAATCCTTTAGTCCTGCAAAAACAGATAAGACAATAAAGAGCGCAGCTGCAGCGATAATAACTCCACCAGAAGCAATTAATGTCATTATATTTATAGCATTATTGCTGCTTTTAGAAAACAGGTATCGTTTTGCTATATATAAAGGAAAATTCACTTAGTGTTTTTTACGCTTGTCAAGTAAATCTGGGTTGTCTAATGGGTTGTCTTCACCTTTTAAAGAACGTTCAATACCATCTATATATTCTAGAGAATCGTCAATAAAAAATTCTAATTGTGGCATACGTCTCAATTGGTGACGTGTCAGTTGTGCCAATTCATGTCTAATAAGTGGTTTATTAGATTTAATTCCTTCTAATAAAGGTTTAGCTTCTTTGTTCGGGAAAATACTGAGGTAAACTTTAGCTACAGATATGTCTGTAGTTACATTTACCTTACTAACTGAAATTATAATGCCTCGCAAACCACCATCAGTGGCTGCTTTTTGTAATACTTTTGCTAAATCTTGTTGGAGTATACCTCCTATTTTTTTCTGTCTTTGTGTAAATTCTTCCATAATGACTATTATAACTAATCATTTGCAAAAGTAGAGGTTATTTAAAGATTATCTTATTTTTGAGTGTAAATTATTAAGTGGGTTGCCTTTTGTCACTATTGCGAGATAGTATGTTGGAAACTTAAACACTAACAAGAATGAAAAAAATTGAACATATTGGTATTGCTGTAAAAGACCTAGAAAATTCTAATCAGCTTTTTAAAGCTTTATTCGGAAAAGACCATTATAAAATTGAAGATGTAGAAAGCGAAGGAGTAAAAACATCTTTTTTTAAATGTGGACCTAATAAAATTGAATTACTTCAGGCTACAAATGAGGAAAGTCCCATTGCTAAATTCATTGAAAAAAAGGGAGAAGGTGTTCATCACATTGCATTTGCGGTTGATGATATTGAAGCGGAAATAGCACGATTAACTCAGGAGGGCTTTACGATGATACACAAAAAACCAAAACCAGGAGCCGATAATAAACTAATTGCTTTTTTACATCCAAAATCTACAAATGGTGTATTGATAGAATTATGTCAAGAGATAAAGGATTAAAACGGTTTATTTTTCTTGTAGAGTTTTAAAATATGTAGTAATATTGCACACTCTTTAGTAATAAAGAGATTGACATTTGTCAATGGTCCTATAGCTCAGTTGGTTAGAGCACCTGACTCATAATCAGGTGGTCCATGGTTCGAGTCCATGTGGGACCACTTTTTAAGACTGTAAAGCTCTGTAAACATAATGTTTACAGAGCTTTTTTTATCTTAGGGGACTACATAGGGGATGACTTAACTTAATGTCAGACATATAATAAAATTTGTAAAGAATTTATATTTTCTCATATTAACCAAGTAAAATATTTATATTGTGGAAAAATACTAACTTTTTTTAGAGAAATGATAAATAGAATTCAATTTGAAAACTACAAAGCGTTTAAAGAGGGGGAATTAAAAATAAAGCCAATAACTATTTTATTAGGGAGTAATAGTGCTGGTAAAAGTAGTTTGATTCAATTGCTTTTAATGTTATCGCAAACTTTTAATTCAAATAAAAACAGACTTAGTTGTTTACAATTGAATGGAGAATTAGTTAAACTAGGTGAATCTAAAAATATATTTTATAATAAAAAAACAAGCTCACAAATAAACCTGAATTTTAATATTTCTGTAAATAATTATTCTTCAATATATCACAGGTTAGTTGACGAGATTGAAACTTTGAATTATATATTAGATAGATTTGATAAAGTTACTTTGTCTCAACACTCAAAGTCAAAGAAAAATAGAGTTTCTGAAGTTTTAGATTTTACAGCGTTTGATGCTAAACATGCGGATACTTATTTATCTAAATTTATTAGTTTAAAAAGATCAATTAATAAAAGTTTAGGTAAACTTTCAGAAGATGAGTTAGAATCTATTATTTCTGGAAAACATAATCAATTTAGATATGGAGTGCGAGGTGAAAAAGAATTGTTTAACATTAAAGATAAAAAACTAATTTTTGACTTTGCCCCATTGAAGCATGCCTATTATTTTGCTGAAGCCCTTTCTAAATTCGAAGTAAAAAATATCGAATTTAAATATCATATTGGCTATATAAATAAAAAGAAGAGTATCCAGGTAACAGGTTTCGAAATTAAATCAATGGATACAATTATATTAGGGTATCAATATAATAGTCTTAGAAAAGGAAAATTGCATACTTTGAGGAGTGATATCTTCGATGAAAAAATTTTAGATAAGTATTCAAGTAAATTTGGTAGTACCATCGATTTAACCAATATTCATATTTTTGATAATTTTAATCGAAGAAACAGAATGTTTCTATCTAAAAACTATGTAGTAGATTTCCTCTTGAATATTGTAAGAGAATCTATAGATTCAATAAGTAGAACTTTAAATAATGATAATGTTAATTATATAAACCCGCTGAGAGCATATCCAAGGAGGTATTATTTTCAGGATGAGGTTATTGCTTCTACCTCAACTCAGTCGCTTGACACTATTCATTTAATTGAATTATTTAGAGAACGACCTGATATAAAAAAAAGCGTTAATTCTTGGATGAAAAAATTCAATATTAATGTTGATATTACTCAACTAGAGGAAGTTATTCATAAAATAAAAGTTAATCACAGTGGATTGAGTCTTGATATAACAGATGTGGGATTTGGAATTTCTCAAGTAATGCCAATAATTACACAATGCTATTTAGCTAAGAAAAATTCAATTACTTTAATTGAACAGCCTGAAATTCATTTACACCCAAAAATGCAAGCCGATTTAGCGGATTTATTCATAGAATCTTGTTCAACTGAAAATGATAAAAAGAATTTTATTATTGAAACTCATAGCGAATATTTATTGAAGAGATTACGAAGGAGAGTGTCCGAAGGAAAAATATCATCAAGTGATATTGGTCTATATTTTATTCATGGGAAAACGAGTAAGGAAAATTTTGCTAGGATTGAAGAGATAGAAATTAATAAAACAGGGGATTTTACGTGGCCAAAGGATTTTTATGAATTTGATTTACTAGATACTGTTGAATTTTTAAAAAATCAGCAGTAAGAATGGATTATACAGTTTGCTCAAAAGTTGTGAATTACGCTTCTGAAGATTATAAATATGCATTTGACTTATTGATGCAATTCACTTACGAAAACCCTCATAGAGTTATAATTAATGATGAAATATTAGATGAATATTTAAAACTTGCTGAAAATAATTATGTAATTAAAAGTTGGATAACAGGTATGGATTATAAAAAATACTGGAAAAAGTTAACCCCAAAAGATAAAGAGAATATTTTTATTGATACATGTAAATTTTCTTCGGATAAAAAAATCATAGTCAATGAAAAAGAAGACTATTCAGAAAGTGATTACTTAGGCTTAGATGTTTTTAATAAAGATGAAGCAATAGAACATTTGAAGCCCACTAAAAAAGTAAAAAATAAAATAATACAAAAAGGTAAGAAAAACCAAATGTCAAATGGTAATAATTCACCAAATTCTAAATAGGTTATGACAAAGTCAGTTCAAAAAGGTAATGGTAATCAGCAATCTTCAGGGAATTACTCACCGAATATTAAGGGTAAAAAAAACCAGACTTCGTTTGGTGATAATTCACCAAACGCTAAAAAGAGTAAGATTAATCAAAAATTGAATACTAAAGAGAAATTAAGTTGGCTTACAGGAGGAATTATTTTACCTGTTGTAGCAGGATTAATAATTGAATTGGTAAAAGAAGGGATGGTAAGTGATACATTAGGCATAATATTAGCAATATTTAATTAGCAACTTTTTATAGTTTAATTATTTAGTAGTTTTATCATCTAATCTTTTATACATTGGTAATACTTGTCTATTAAATTAATCATTTATATATTTAAAAAAGGGTGTTTTTATCTAAATTTCTTTTAATGCATCACCTATTTTTTTAACTGACTTAAGTAAAGTTGGTGGTTGTATAAAAGTCTGGGTTAAGTTCCGAAGCACACTTTTAGTATTTATAAATTTGACTTATTTTCAAATGAAGTTCGTGTCGCAATCAAAACACACGGAAGAATTGATATCTAAAACTAAGAATACTATTATTGCATAAATTTTCAACCCCTAATTATGAGCAATAGGCATAAGTTTTTAAAAAAATTTATTAAACTTTTTTTAGAGCAATCTGTTAAAAGAAGAAGTTCCAGAAACACTATCTGTGGTCTTACTTTGGACATTAATAAAATTACGAGAAAGCAATTTGATAAAAAGATGAAATTCACGGAAGAGGAGGTTAAAAAAGCTTTTAAATCATGTGGCTACGTAATAATGAATAGTTTTGACCAAGAAATGGATTGGGAAAAATGGAAAATTGGTACAAACCTTCCACGAACTGAGTTTGTCAATACTAAACCAGCCAAGCTAAAAAGACTTATATCGGCAGGTGTTAATTACTCTGAACCTAATTGGAATCCTGAGACTATCATAGAAATAGATAACCTTAAAGTTCAATTAGAAGAGTTTTGGAAAGAAAACAGTTCTATTTTAGAATAGAATCACTTAAAATCTTCTGATTTTTATCATCTAATCGTTTATACATTGGTAAGGTTTGCCTATTTAAATTAATCATCTTAATATTTAAGAAAGGGTGTTTGTTTTGGTCTTTAATCTCAATTTCCTTTAATACAGCACCCATTTTTTTAAACTGGTCTGTAAACTCAGTCGTTGTGTAAAAGTCCGTGTAAAGTTCTGAAATACGCTTTGAGCAGTTCCATACTTGGCATTTAAACCCGTCATCATTTTTAGTAACATATTTTGTTACATAGGAAGCGATAGAGCGTATATTTTTTGAGTTTAATTGCCTAACATCAAAAGCAGATGAAGGTCTGTAATCTTTGTCCCTTGCTTTAATTCCGTTTTTTTCTTGTAAGTCAATCCAATAATTCCACCATTTATCAATTTTCCAATATTTATTGGTAATCATGTGAAAATGTACGTTCCCCTCAAACACATCGTTTTTAGTTTGTCGTTCAGCCACCCAAACATATTGGAAATCATCACTACGTTTTTTAGCATTATCTACAAACTTGCGTAATAAATTTACGGCTTGTTCATCACTCACTTTATTTAAAAAAGTGAGCGTGACAAAGCTTAGTCTTTTATAGCATCTAGCAAAGCAAGTAATTTTTTTACGAATCTTTCGTTTCGAGCGCGGAGACAAGGTGCGCTCTTTTGTCACCTTGTCTTTACTTTCCTTTTTTTTTGCTTTTGTGTCTTTCTTTTTTACGGGTTTTGGTCGCTGTAATGCAGAGCCAGTAAATTCATTTTTTGGTATTACACCGTACTGTTTTGTTGAAAAAGCAACACTTGAACCGTATGTATTTTTAACTATCATAATCTGAATCGTTGCACATTAATTAAAACCATTTAAAGGTTATTTATTAAAGGTTTTACTTAAAGGTATTTTAAAGGTTAAAAAAAAGAAAAACTACTTGAGAGTTTGTGGAATGAAAGTTCCCTTTTTAAGTTGTTTCATAAATTGCCCTGAACGACGATTATAAACGTTCATATACAGCCAACTAGAGTGTTTTTTGTCTAAGAACATTGCGAAGCCATTTAGCTTGTGCACATATTCCCATTTCTTTGGTCTTTTTTCGTTTTCTAAGAACACGATAACGGAGTAATCATTTTTACCTTTTAACATGATTTGCCCCCTCTCTTTACTCTTGGATTAATTAAAGTTAGGGAGCTTTCAATGTCCTCTAATTTGTAGAGAACTCGACTGCCTATACGATAAGCTCGTATTAATCCGTCAAGCGTCCAATCGTGGAGAGTTGGAAGAGATATGCAAAGTTTTTTTGCAGTTTGTTTTCTAGTGAACATGTCAGAATCCGAAGCTTTCGGAGGACAGTAATGTTCAATAATTGCCCTTTTTACAGCATTTCTTATTGCTGTGTCAAAATCAAAATCGACATTTGATTTGTTTGAATTGTTTGTGTCTGCATTTACCATTATTTTATTGTTTTTTACGTTAATAATGGTGCGAAATTAGAAGTAAGGCTAGTGTTTTTTACTACTGTAGTGACTACAAGAGGTAACTACAACTTTCTATTTTATTGACTGTAAGTCTGTTGTGATTTGTGCTTTTATTTCTTCAAAATCATTATCTTCAAATAGGGTTAGTAGTCTTTCAAGGTTTTGTTTTGTCCTAACTTTATTGTCTTTTGAATTAAAATATACGGATGGAAGATTTGTTCTTGTGTTATGGCTGTCAAGGTCTAAAATTTGAGCAATTACATTTCCAGCTTTTACATCTGCGTATTGCCTAACATCTAAACCTAAATAATGAAGTGCTAGCATTTTTTGTTTATGACTTAAACTACTTATTACTTTTTTCTTCTTTGGGGTTGTTTGAAGTTCCTTAAGCCAATTATAATATTCACTAAAATCAATTACTGTTTTTTTATATTGTTCAGGGTTAAATAAATTACTCTTTAAGTCAATCTTACCAAAAGCATTGTATTCGAAAAATGATTTATTAAAAATGCTTTTTGAGGGTAAAGTACTTCCGTCAAAGACGCTATTTGTTGAATTATCATATCTACCCATGCCAGCTGCAAGACTTGAAAACATTGACGGGGTATCATTTGAACTTGTAAATGTTTCAATTTGTTTAATTTCATTTTCAATTAAAAATATAGAGTTTTTCGTTTTTTCTAATTCAATTGTAAAGGCTTCTATAAATGGATTTGGGGTGTTATTCATAATTAGTTAAAAAATGGGTGTGTTAATAATTTGTCTGCGTTTTCTTTTTGTGTTACTCGTATGTATTTCAAAAATGATTGTTCGGTCTGATGACCCGTAATTTTCATAATTGAAATTGTTGGTATTTCAGCCAAATATAAATTAGTTGCAAAACTTCGTCTAGCTGTATGCGTTGAAATTAATTTATATTTTGGTAAAACAGTTCGTTCAATTTTACCGCCTTTTGTAATTGATGTTTCTATTAGTTCTTTAATTCCCGCCAAGCTTATAACTTCTTTTAGATATCCGTTCATAGTTTGGTTAGTATATGCTTTTGGTAATTCGTTGTTATATTTTTTTAAAATATCTCTTACCGTTTTATGCAATGGTATTGAAACTCGCTGACTTGTTTTTCTAGTTCTTACTTCAATAAGTGAATTGTTTGACGTTATATTTTCGGGTTTAATTTGGGTAAAATCTGAAAATCTTAACCCTGTGTAACAGCCTACAAGAAATAAATCTTTAACAACTTCTAATCTAGGACTAGCAGATAAATCTAAATTTTCGATTAATTTAAGTTCGTCAAGACTTAAATATACACTATCAGATTCTTCACGTATAGTTTTAAATTTTCGTTTTCTAAAATCTAGATTATCATTAAGTTCTCTGTCAGTTGCTTCATTCATAAAAGATTTTATTGTCTTAATATGTTTGCCCACAGTATTAGAAGCGAGATTATATTCTAAGCGTAAATAAGAAATATAATTACTATAAAATTCGAGGGTTATATTTTCAAAGTCTAGTTTTTGTTTTTTAGAATATTCTTTTAAATACTTGAATGTGGTATTGTAAACTTTAACTGTTCCCTCTGATTTTTTTAATTTACTTTCCTCAATATAATTTTCAATAAATTCTAAAAAAGTTGTTTTCTTGGGTTTTAAGATATGGTCTGATAATTCATTTTCTAAAGCTTCTTTTAGTTTCTTGTTATTCGGTTGGATTCCGTCATTTAGTAATTTTCTAAAAGCGTTATTTATTCCGTTTTCAATTTTGTCTAATCTTGCATTAAATTCGGGATGCTCTGGAAAGCTTTTAGTTGATTTGACCCGTTGGTCATTTTTATTCCAAAACTTTGGGTTTATTTTTTCAGCTGTAGAGTATTTAAATCTATTATATTGGTAATTGTAAACTAGATAGATTAAAGTATCTGTTTTTGCGTTCGGTTCTTTGAGTATAAACTTTGCTTTTGCCATGCCCAAATATATTAAAAAAGTATATCTAGGGGACGAATGAGGGGACGAATAATTTTAATTTAGCTTGATTTCGTCTTATTCAGCTTAACTTTTAAACACCCTATTAATAGAGGTTAAGGTGTTATAATACAGTAAAATAGAGTAAAATAAGACAAATATTAAAGTGGTCCATGTGGGACCACAAAAGTAAAAACCCAACTTAATTCTTTAAGTTGGGTTTCTTTTTTTTAGTCTTCAGAATTTTTTCTTTTATAATTAAATCAATTTTATAGACAGATTGTTCTATTGATTTGTATTATAAACTGTTCTAGTAGGAAATGCAAAATCTAATCCTGCATTATCAAAACGTTTTAAAATCTCAAGATTAATTTTATTTTGAGTTAATGGAATATCGGCCTCTTTTCTTATGTAATAAATAAACAGTAATACAAGTGAAGAGTCTGCAAAAGTTTCAAAAAATACAGTGGGTAAATCGGTTACGATATCTTGATTGTCTGAAACAATTTGTTTCAAAATATCCATAGCTTCTTGCATTTTTTCTGGACTAGTAGAATAAGTTAATCCTAGTCTCAGCATTATTTTTCGAGTGGGCTCAAGAGCTACATTTTCTACACTATTGCTAATAAACATTGAATTGGGTATGGTTACAAGAGATCCAGATAATGTTCTTATTCTTGAACTCCTAATACCAATTTCTTCAACTTTACCATCAAAACCATCAATTCTTATACGATCATCAATAGAGAAGGGCTTATCTGTAAAAACAGAAATACCACCAAAGATGTTTTGGAGATAATCCTTTGCCGCTAAAGCAAATGCTAAGCCTCCTATTCCGAGTCCTGCAATTAAACCGGCTAAATTATAGCCTATCATGTCAAAGGCTATAATTACTCCAACCATCCAAATAGTGATGGTGATTACTTTAGTGATAATTGGTAATAACTGTCGTTTAGATTTGCTTTCAGATTCTTCAATTGCAGGCTCCATATATTGCTCGACCATTGCATTTATAAGCCGAACAATAAACCAAGTAATGCAGATTACAATAAGTACTTTATTTGTATTTAATAAAAGTACTTTAAAATCTGTAGTCATCGTCAGCTCTCGCATACCAAGATAGAACCCAAGAACTGCAATAGTAAAAACAACAGGCTTTTCTAGTGTTTCAATTAGTACATCATCTAGTTTTGTTTTAGAATGACTAATGAGTCCTTTGGATATTTTTTTGAATACATAGTATGCTATTTTGGCAATAATAATGCCACCAATAATATATGTAAAGGCTATTAACCATTGTGCTATGGTATTCATAAAATAGTGCTCTGCCATTTAATTTTTCGTTTTAATTTAAATGTTAACCATTTGTTTTTCTAGAACAAAATTAGTGTGAATATATAATTATAAGCTTATGTTTATAATAAGTTTATAAGTTACATCGAAATTTGAAAAGATGTAGACTCTTTATTTAAACTGTAACAAATCGGTTAGTTTAGCGACGTATTCTGTAAAACCTCAAACTGTGAATCTCATAACAAACCCTATTACAAAAGATGATTTAGAAACCTTAAAGCAAGCAAAATCTAGCATGCAAAATTTAGGTTGGGCAATACGTAATGTCAATAAAATTGGTAATACAGTAGAAACGGGAATTAGTTATGTACCAGAAAAAGTATTAGTTAAAGTACAGAAGATTACAGAATCGGTCTTATTAAAAATAATAAAAGCGAATTTATTAACGATTCAAAAGCATAAAACTTTTAAAAAGCCTTCAAAAAACACCTATAAAAGTATTGTTACAGGCACTGGAGCTCTAAGTGGTTTCTTTGGCTCATCTACAGGTTTTGGAACTGCTATTTTTGCTTCAGAAGTAACACTTACTACTAAATTCTTAATGCGCACTATTATGGATATTGCACGTAGTGAAGGCGAAGACATTTATACTTTAGAAGGTCAAATGGCTTGTTTACAGGTTTTTGCTCTTGGCGGAGATACTACCAATGACGACGGTATGGAAGCGAGTTACTATACTACGCGTATGGCATTAAACTCGGCTTTAAATAATGTGTCTGCGGCAGGCATAAAAATGAGTTTAGATAGTTTAGTAAAAGGAGCAAGTGCTTTGGGCTCTAATGCTATTGGAAACTTCTTATCTAAAATAGCGACCAGATTAAGTCTTATAATTAGTGAGAAATTTTTAGCGCAAGCTGTCCCTATTGTTGGAGCCATTGGAGGAGGTGGCTTAAATTATGTCTTTGTAGATCACTTTCAGAATATGGCAACGGCTCATTTTACCATTAGACGTTTAGAGCGAAAATATAGCGAGGCTGAAGTGAAATTGGCTTATGAGACTATAAAACGAGTCTAAACGCTTAGTCGATTTGTTAAATGTTATGTCTGATGCATTTTTTAATAAAAACCCAACCATAAATTTCTTCATGGTTGGTTTTGTTATTAATTAAGTTAAGGGACTATAATTGCAGTTACTAGTTACAATTGGTACTTTTAAATTCTAAATCGTTTGCAGTACCTATTTCAAAACTTACTTCAATAGTGTTGTTATTTTCAATTTCATCTAATATCCATGTATCATTAATATCATCAAATCCTGGAATGTTAAAGGTGACGCTGATGTCATTTCCAGATCCACTAGTAGTCCAGGTTCCATTTGATGTATTTTGAGGCCGAGACACAGTAACCGTATTATCTGTAAAAAAATTAAAGGTATAACCTATATAATTGCTTTTTAAATCAATATTGTTTAATTCTAAATCTTCAATATACCAATCAGAACAGGTTGTTAGAGCGATTTCTAATTGCTCTGTTGTACAATTATTACAATCGTCATCATTGTTGTCATCGTCATTAGAGCAAGATAATAAGCTAAAAACAAGTAGTGCGCTTAATAAGGTTTTAGGTGTAAATAGGGTTTTCATAGTATGTGATTTCATAATGTATAATTTAAGATTTGTGTGTTATTTAATTTTAGGATTAGTTGCAATTATCGTTTTTGAATTCTAACTCGTTATCATCACCAATTTCAAAACTTACTTCAGTTTCATTGTCATCATCGTCATTATCAATTTCATCTAAATACCAAGTGTCATTGATGTCATCAAAACCAGGGATATCAAAGGTTACTGTAGTATTGTTTCCTGTTCCGCTAATGGTCCAAGTACCATTTGCAGTGTTACCACTCCAAGTTACGGTTACTGTATTATCAGTGAAAAAATCAAATAAGTAGCCATTATAGTTGTCTTCTAAGTCATTATCATTACGTTCTAATTCGTCTATGTACCAACCAGAACAAGCGGTTAAAATAGACTCTAATTGACTTGGTGTACAGTTAGTACAATCATCATCGTCATGGTCGTAATCGTCATCTTCATCACAATCATCTCCATAAGTATCAATAGCATTATCAAGAGCATCAAAATTGTTAATTGTAATTTCGGTACCATCTGCAATCACTATACTTATTGGGAATTCAAATCCAACCAAATCATCTTCGTCAATATCATCTATAAATTCATACAGATCGTAATCGTTAGTAAATGTTAATGTTGCAACAATTTCGTTGCTTGTATTAAATAGTGAAGCTGTAATAGGATATACAAAATCTAAACATTCTATATCATCGTCAATTTCATTTTCATCATTACAATCGTCAGCATAGTCTTCTAACTGGTCTAAACTGTTGATTTGGATTTCAGTATAATCTGCAAGAATGATTGTGATAGGAAAAGCAATCTCAACATCATCGTCATCGTCATCAAATTCATCAAGAATATCTTCAAGATCGTCATAATCATTAACATTAGTAATGGTTAATTCTACTCCATTAATGGTTACTAAAAGTGGAAGTTGAATGGTAAAACAATTCGCGTTGTAAACGATATTATCTACTGAGCCATCGTTCATGGTGACTTGTTGAATCTGACTTGCTAAAGCTGAATTTGATTGCAGTGTAGATTCTGTTGGTGGATCTATAGTTAAGTCGTCTTCGGTTCTACAAGACGTTAAGGTTAGAAATAAACCCATTAAAGCAAAAAGGAATGGTTTGATAGTTTTCATTGTTAATTTGTTTTTTATGATCATGGTTAAGTTTTCGTTTAATAAGACGTTTTAATTACGGCTTCTATACTTAAAACAACTCAACTTTTAATTGTCCCAATAAATTTTTAATTTTTTTATTAATTCAAGTGTAACTGGAGTTGTTTTAGATTTTTAATTGTTGTTTTTGGTTTCATGTGTCATAACTTAATAGCCTATTAAATAGTTGTTTGCAATTTTTTTAGAGCATCATTCAATTAATTGTTCTAATTCTAAATTTTTATATATATAATTCTCTTTCTTTATAAAAATTATAAACTAAATCAATGAGTTTGTAGTTTTAAATCCATGACATACTAAAGTCTCCCAATTTTTTTTATGCTCTTTTAAAAAAACATATTTTTGGTATTCAAATTTTAAATACCAACTTTAATTGCCCAAGTCGCTCCACAAAGATGTCTGTGATAAATTGCGCTTTTCTAAACTTTATGAAAAGTATGCACAGTCTATGAGTACTATTTTATACTATAAGTATGGAAATTTGTTAAATCCTTCAGATAAAGTGCAAGATGCCTTTATTAAATTATGGGAAAATTGTGCAAAAGTAGCACCTGAAGCTGCAAAATCTTATTTATATACGGTTGCAAACAACATGATGCTAAATGAGGTGAAGCACCAAAATATTGTATTTAAACATCAAGAAATTAAGCCTAAGGATTACACCAATGAGACTCCAGAATTTATGTTGCGTAAAAAGGAATTTCTAAAACGCTATGAAACGGCATTATCAACTTTAAAAGAAGAAGAACGTGTTGCTTTTCTTTTAAGTAAGGTTGATGGAAAAACGCATAAAGAAATAGGTGAATTATTAAATGTCACCAAAAAGGTCGCTGAACATAGAATTTATGCCGCTCTAAATAAGTTGAAAGACCAATTAGAAGAACTTAATTGAAAATAATTTTGGGACAATTAAAAGTTGAGTTGTTTTATAAGTATAACATCGAGTTATGGATAAAGAATATTTACTAAAAAAATGGTTGGATAATGACTTATCTGAAGCAGAAGCGAAAGCTTTTAAGGCTTTAGATGATGCAAAGCTATATGAAGAAATAGTAGATGAAGCACAACGATTTGGAGGTAATCATCAGACAAAAGTGCCTACTTTTGAAACTTTAGATCAACGATTACAAGATAAAAAAGTAGCACCTTTCAATTGGATGAAAGTAGCTTCAAGATTTGCAGCTGTTTTTGTAGTTGGTTTAGCACTATTTTTCTTTTTGAATAAAGATAATACTAATACAATTTCAACCGATTTAGCACAAAAAGAAACCATTACACTTCCTGATAATTCTAGAGTAGAACTTAATGAATTATCCCAACTTGACTACAATTCTTCAAATTGGAAAAACGAAAGAACACTAAACCTGAAAGGGGAAGCTTTTTTTGATGTTGAAAAAGGTAAGCGTTTCGACGTCACTACTACACTTGGAAAAGTGAGTGTTTTAGGTACCGAGTTTAATGTGTTGTCCAAAGACAGCATTTTTAAAGTTACCTGCTATGAAGGTTTGGTAGAAGTGCGTTATAATGATAAGGTTATTCAATTGCCTGCAGGTTCAGAGTTTATTTTAGATTCAGGAAAGGCTCAAAAATCTAATGTTGCAATTGCAGAACCGTATTGGCTTAAAAAGATGAGTGTATTTAAAGATGCACCAATAAAAGCGGTTCTTTTAGAACTTGAAAATCAATATAACATTAGCGTTACAGATTCTATTATCACTGACGATTTAAGATTCACGGGTGCATTTGAACACAACAATCTTAATAGTGCTTTAAAATCTATTTCCCAGCCACTTGGTTTGACCTATAGTATTATAAATAACGAAAAGGTGACGATCCGTAATGTTAAAAATTAATTGGATTACTTTTTTAGTAAGTTTCCTGTGTTGTCTTTCTATAAGCGCACAAACTAATCACGAAAAAGTTTCAATAATAGATGCACTCAATGCTATTTCTAAGGCGCACAACATCACTTTTAATTATAAAAGTGATCTTCTTAAAAATATTAATGTAATTCCTATATCTAGTAGCATAAGTCTTAAGGCTAAAATTAAAAACTTAGAACAGCAAACCCATTTAAAGTTTAGAAAGATTAGTGATGTGGTGATCTCTATCACAGAAATGATTACCGTTTGTGGTTATGTACGAGACCGTTTAGACAATCCACTTTATGGAGCAACAATTAATACAAAAAGTAATTATGCTGTTACCAATGAGGAAGGTTATTTTGAAATTGAAATACCTTCGGTAGATGCTATTTTAACCATCCGATTTATTGGTTTTAAAACCATAGAGCGTCAAGCCAAGGTTTTTAATCTTAATAGTTGTGAGTCTATAACGCTTATAGAAGAAGCAGAAGTGTTTAGTTCTGTAGTACTCAACGGTTATATTATAAAAGGTATAGACAAACAGCGAGATGGAAGTATCGCTATTGATTATAGTAAGTTCACGCTGTTGCCAGGACTTATTGAGTCTGATGTGTTACAAACTGTTCAAGCATTGCCAAGTGTGATAAGTGTAGATGAAACGGTTTCTAATATTAATATAAGAGGAGGTTCTAACGATCAAAATTTATTGCTTTGGGATGGCATTAAAATGTATCAATCTAGTCATTTTTTCGGATTGATTTCAAGCTTTAATCCGCAAATGACACAAACAGCAACGGTTATTAATAACGGAACAGATGCTTCTTATACTGATGGTGTTTCAGGAACAATTGATATGCGATCTAATAAAAATATTGACTCTAGTTTTGAAGGTTCCTTTGGTCTTAACCTTCTTAATGCCGATTTATTTTTGAATCTACCTATTGGCGAAAAATCTTCGGTTCAAATTGCAGGACGGAAATCTATAGATGAATTGGTGCGCACACCAACTTATGAAACCTATTTTAAACGTGTTACGCAAGACACAGAAATAGAAGAAAATACAACTAGTGTTTCTAATTCAAATCAATCTTTCGATTTTTATGATACCTCTTTACGATGGCTTTACAACCCAACGAATAAGGATTTTATACGATTAAATTTTCTTCTCGTACACAATGATTTAACGTTTGATGAATCTGCACTTTTCAATGGTATACAAGAGACACGAGAAAGTAGTATTTCTCAAAAGAGTATTTCTGCAGGTTTAAATTATAAACGACAATGGAACGATAACTTGAGCACAGTGCTTAATGTTTATAATACAGATTACAAGTTGCAAGCTGTTAATGCTAATATTATGGCAGAACAGCGCTTCTTGCAAGAAAACATAGTGTCTGAAACTTCTGTAAAATTAGAAGGGTTTTATACCCAAAACCAATGGCAATTTAATTTAGGTTATAATTTCATTGAATCTGAAATTACAAATCTCAACGACATAGATGTGCCTCGATTTGTTAGGCGTGACTCTGAAGTTTTAAGAGAACAAGCTGTTTTTGCGCACGCTAAGTTCGAAAATGAAAACAAAAATCTTAGTGTAAAATTAGGATCTAGAGTTAATTATATCGAAAAGTTTGATGAATTAATTATAGAACCTCGTTTAAGTATTAGAAAAGCATTAGGACATCATTTTGAATTAGAAGCTTTAGGCGAATTTAAACATCAAAACACCTCTCAAATTATCAATTTTCAAAATGATTTTTTAGGAGTAGAAAAACGACGATGGCAACTTACGGATAATGATAGCATACCTATTATTAAAAGTAAACAAGCGTCAATAGGATTGCTTTATAAAAATAAAGGCTGGTTATTAGATGTTAAAGGGTATTATCAAAACGTAGATGGCGTTACCACACAAAGCCAAAGTTTCACTACCAAATATGAATTTGAAAAAGAAAAAGGTAGCTATGATGTTTTTGGTGCTGAGTTTTTAGTCCGAAAGAGCTTTTATAATTTTAATACATGGTTAAGTTATTCCTACATAAAAAACGATTACACGTTTAAAATGCTTGAAGAAATAGAATTCCCTAGTAATTTTGATATTACCCACGCCTTTACATTAGGAGGTACCTATAGTAATAAGTCTTGGAATATTTCTGCAGGACTCAATTATAGAGTTGGAAAACCAACATCAATACCAATATTAGATAACGACGTTGTAAATGATGCCGTAAATTTCAATAGTGCTAATAATGAAAGATTAAAAGATTATTTAAGGATTGATGCTTCGGCACTTTATAAATTTAGAATAAATAGAAGCTTACGTTCGGAAGTAGGAGTTTCTGCTTGGAACATCTCTGATATTAAAAACCCCATAAATAATTATTATAGAATTGATGATGTTGATAATGCGATAAAGTTTACAAGATATTCTTTGGGCATTACGACTAACGCAGTTCTTCGGATTTATTTTTAGAAACCATTGGCAGTTAAACGCTTATTTTGTGATTTGAGCCTGTTCAGTGTGTCGTTTATATATAATAAGTATTATATTTGTGGCTGTGTGAAATTAAGAGATGTAAGTGTCTTCCCTAATTTAATTTCGTATATTTGCATTTTATCGGTAAAATCTACCGTTTAAAGATGTTTTTACTCGATTTTATTTTGTCAGCTCAATTATTTTTATACTTTTACACCATATTTAAAAGAATGCATAAGAAATATATGTTAGCCTCAGTCTTAGTTTTTTTAGTTGGTTTTGTGTCTATGGCTCAGGACATTCCTCAGCCGCCAGCACCACCAAATCCACCAGGTCTTCCTATCGATGGAGGTATTGTATTTTTGTTTTTACTAGCCTTAGGTTATGGCATTTATAAATCTTATAAAATATCTAAACGAAGCGCTTAATTACGCAAATCATTTAGTCGTTTTACGTATTTCCCAATAACATCAAATTCTAAATTTATAGTATCACCTATTTTTAAGGTCTTAAACGTTGTATGACTAAACGTATAAGGTATAATTGCTACAGAAAAACTATTTAATTGTGAGTTTACAACCGTTAAGCTTACTCCATTTACAGTAATAGAACCTTTTTCAATAGTAATATTATTCAGACTTTTATCATATTCAAAAGTAAATACCCAACTGCCATTTTCTTCCTTAATAGTAGTGCAAGTAGCAATTTGATCGACATGGCCTTGTACAATATGTCCATCTAAACGATCACCAAGTTTCATGGCACGTTCTATATTAATAAATTCTTTTTCCTTAAGTAACCCTAAATTTGTTTTATCTAAAGTTTCTTGGATTGCTGTAACAGTATAGCTATCTTCTTTAAGATCTACAACCGTTAAACAGACTCCATTGTGAGCCACACTTTGATCAATTTTTAATTCATTAGTTATTGAGGTTTGTACTGTAATATGAAGATTTCCACCATCTTTTTCCAGTTTATCAATTGTACCTACATCTTCTATAATACCTGTGAACATAATTTGTACTTTATTTAGTTAAATTTGCAAATACAAAGTTAAAGACAAAAAATGAAAAAAGACGAAAAGATAATTGTTGGAATTTCGATTGGAGATCTCAATGGTATTGGTGCAGAAATAGTAATTAAAGCATATGAAGATCCTAGGTCTTTAGAATTAAATACACCTGTAATCTTTGCTTCGGCAAAAACAATGCAATTCTTTAAGACTCATTTTAACAGTAAAATTAATTTTTTCAGTATTGATAGTCCAGAAAAAGTAGTTCACGGAAAGGTAAATGTGGTTAATGTTTGGAATGAGCCTGTAAAAATTCAATTTGGTACAGAAGATAAGAAGATTGGAGAATATGCGATAAAATCTCTTGAGGCTGCAACTAAAGCTTTAGTAGAAGGAACTATTGATGTTTTGGTAACAGCTCCAATTAATAAGCATAATATCCAATCTGATACATTTAATTTCCCCGGACATACAGATTATTTAGCAAAAGCATTAAATGGGAAAAGTTTAATGTTTATGGTTTCAGATAGCTTGCGTGTAGGACTTTTAACAGATCACGTTCCGCTTAAAGACGCTAGTGAGGCCATTACAAAAGAACTCATTAATGAAAAAATCGCGACCGTTACTAAATCTTTAAAACAAGATTTTGGTATTAGGAAGCCTAAAATTGCGGTTTTGGCTATTAATCCACATGCTGGAGATAATGGTGTTATTGGTAATGAAGATGATACAATTTTAAAACCGACGTTAGAAAAAATAAAATTAGATGGTACCTTAGTTTACGGACCATATTCTGCCGATAGCTTTTTTGGTTCTAGTAATTATACAAATTTTGATGCTATAATTGCTTCGTATCATGATCAAGGATTAATTCCTTTTAAAACTATTGCTTTTGGCAAAGGAGTAAACTATACTGCAGGTTTGAGTAAAGTGAGAACATCACCAGATCATGGAACAGCATACGAAATTGCAGGAAAAGGAATCGCTGATGAAAGCTCAATGAAGCAAGCCATCGTAACAGCGATCCAAATTTTTAGGAATAGAAAAGAGTATAATTACTATAGTAAAAACCCTTTAAAAAAGGCTTCTCGATAGTTATAAACAAAATTTGTTGATATCTAGGTATTAAGTAAGGAATATTTTATATATTTGCACGCTCAAAATGAATGTGATAATGAAGGCATTAAAATCTTATACGATCCCTTTTGTAGGATTAAAAGTAGGAGAACATCATTTTGATTATCAAATTGATAATACGTTCTTTCAACATTTTGATTATGATGAATTCAACGCAGTTGATATAAAAATTGACCTGAAATTTGAAAAAAAATCAACACTTATGGAGTTGTATTTTTCGGCAAAAGGGTCAGTAAATGTAAATTGTGATATTTCAGATGAGCCTTATAACCAGGCTGTTAATGATGATTTTAAATTAGTCGTTAAGTTTGGTGATGAGTATAATGATGAAAATGAAGAAATCTTAATTGTATCACACGGCGAGTATGAAGTTAATGTGGCACAATATATATATGAACTTATAATTTTAGCAGTTCCTATAAAAAGAATTCATCCAGGTATTGAAGATGGCACGTTGCAATCAGATATACTTTCAAAACTAGAAGAATTAAGTCCTAATAAGGACCATAAAGTAAAAACATCAGAGGATATTGATCCTCGTTGGAATAATTTAAAGAAACTATTAACGGATAAATAACATTTAAAATGGCACATCCAAAGCGTAAAATATCGAGAACAAGAAGAGATAAAAGAAGAACACATTATAAGGCTTCTGTACCTCAAATAGCAACTTGCCCAACAACTGGTGAGGCACACTTATATCATAGAGCTCATTGGTTCGAAGGTAAATTATATTACAGAGGTCAAGTACTAATTGACAACTCTGTTGAAGAAGAAAATGTAGCATAATTACTATGCATGCATACAAGAAAACGCTCCTATGTGAGCGTTTTTTTTGTTATTATTTTTTCAATACCGCAAAAACCACTTACTTTGCATTGCAATTTACATTCACCAAAATAAAGGGAAATTGATAAAACGTTATAAACGTTGTCAATTTTTCATACTTTTAATTAATCTAAAAGCTAATAATGAGTAAAATCACAGCGGCAATTACAGCTGTCGGAGGCTATGTTCCTGAGTATGTTTTAACTAACAAGATACTAGAAACAATGGTCGAGACTAATGACGAATGGATTACCTCGAGAACAGGTATAAAGGAGAGAAGAATCCTTAAAGAAGAAGGACAAGGCACATCGTTTTTAGCTATAAAAGCAGCGGAAGATCTTATTCAAAAAAAAGGTCTTGATCCTAAAGAAATAGACTTAGTTATTGTTTGTACAGCTACACCAGACATGAAGGCCGCAGCAACTGCAGCATATACAGCAACTCAAATAGGTGCAGTAAATGCATTTTCTTATGATTTGGAAGCTGCATGTTCAAGTTTTCTTTTCGGCATGTCAACGGCCTCTGCATACATAGAGTCTGGTCGTTACAAAAAAATTCTTTTAATAGGAGCTGATAAAAATTCATCATTTATAAATTATAAAGACAGAGCAACGTGTATTATCTTTGGAGATGGAGCAGGTGCTGTACTTTTTGAACCTAATGAAGAAGGTTTAGGTTTACAAGATGAATTATTAAGAAGTAACGGAGAAGGTAGAGATTTTTTGCAAGCAACCTATGGTGGTTCTGCATATCCTATAACTGAAGATACTTTTAAAGAGGGCAAGCATTATGTTTTTCAAGACGGAAAAACTGTATTTAAAAACGCAGTTTTTAATATGGCAGATGTTTCAGAAAAAATAATGAAAAGAAACGATCTTAAAAATGATGATATTTCTTGGTTGGCAGCACATCAAGCTAATAAACGTATTATTGATGCTACAGCCAGCAGAATAAATCTTGAAGAAGATAAGGTAATGATGAACATACAGAAGTATGGTAATACAACATCTGCAACCTTACCTTTATTATTATTTGACTACGAATCACAACTTAAAAAAGGTGATAAAATTATATTTGCTGCCTTTGGTGGTGGATTTACTTGGGGCTCAATTTATTTTAAATGGGCTTATAATTCCTAATAAAAACTAACTAACAAATATCTAAACATTATGGATTTAAAAGAAATTCAGAACTTAATAAAATTTGTAGCAAAATCTGGCGCAAGTGAGGTTAAGTTGGAAATGGACGACATTAAAATTACCATTAAAACAGGTTCAGAAGATACTACAATTGTACAGCAAATACCAATGCAGGCAGCACCAGTTATGCAGCATCAAGCACCTGTACAAGGCGCAGCAGCTCCAGTACATGAAATTCCTGTGGTAACAGCAGCAGCTGAGGATTCAAAATATGTTACTATAAAATCACCAATCATCGGTACCTTTTATCGTAAATCGGCTCCAGACAAACCTGTTTTTGTTGAGGTAGGAACTGAGATTAAAGAAGGTGATGTCCTTTGTGTTATTGAAGCAATGAAGTTATTCAACGAGATAGAATCAGAAATTTCTGGTAAAATTGTAAAAGTACTCGTTGACGATGCATCTCCAGTTGAGTTCGATCAACCATTATTTTTGGTAGATCCATCATAACAATTAAAAATTCCAATCCATATTCCGGTAGCTATCGGATCCTAAAATCTTTAATTTTTTAGGAATTGGAGCTTGGAAAATAAATTTTTAAAACTGAAGTTATGTTCAAAAAAATACTAATTGCCAATAGAGGAGAAATAGCACTGCGTGTTATTAGAACCTGTAAAGAGATGGGTATAAAAACTGTAGCAGTTTACTCTACAGCAGATGCAGAAAGTCTTCACGTTAAATTTGCTGATGAAGCCGTTTGTATTGGACCGCCATCAAGTAGTGAATCTTATCTAAAAATATCAAATATTATTGCCGCTGCAGAAATTACAAATGCAGATGCTATACATCCTGGTTATGGGTTTTTGTCTGAAAATGCAAAATTCTCTAAAATATGTGAAGAGCATGGTATAAAATTCATTGGAGCATCTGAAGAGATGATTGACCGAATGGGTGATAAAGCCAACGCTAAAGCAACAATGAAGGAAGCAGGAGTTCCTTGTGTGCCAGGAAGTGATGGTGTTATTGAAACCTTTGAAGACTGTAAAAAGGTCGCTAAAGCAACTGGTTATCCAGTAATGCTTAAAGCATCTGCAGGTGGAGGAGGAAAAGGAATGCGTGCGGTTTGGAAAGCTGAGGACCTTCAAGATGCATGGGAATCTGCGAGAGCAGAATCTAAAGCTGCATTTGGTAATGATGATATGTATATGGAAAAGCTTATTGAAGAGCCTAGACATATCGAAATACAAATTGTAGGAGATTCTCGAGGTAAAGCTTGTCATTTATCGGAACGAGATTGTTCAATACAAAGACGTCATCAAAAGTTAACAGAAGAGGTACCTTCTCCTTTTATGACTGATAAGCTAAGAAATAAAATGGGTAAAGCTGCTGTGAAAGCTGCTGAATTCATTAAATATGAAGGAGCCGGAACTGTAGAATTTCTAGTCGATAAGAATAGAAATTTCTACTTCATGGAGATGAATACGCGTATACAAGTAGAGCACCCTATTACAGAACAAGTAATTGATTTTGACCTAATTCGCGAACAAATTTTAGTGGCTGCAGGTATTCCAATTTCTGGAAAAAATTACTTACCACAACTGCATTCTATTGAATGTAGAATAAATGCAGAAGATCCATTTAACGACTTTAGACCTTCACCAGGAAAAATCACAACATTACATGCTCCAGGAGGTCATGGAGTACGTTTAGATACTCACGTATATGCAGGTTATACAATTCCTCCAAATTACGATTCTATGATTGCAAAGTTAATAACTACAGCGCAATCTAGAGACGAGGCTATTAATAAGATGAAACGTGCATTAGATGAATTTGTGATAGAAGGTATTAAAACTACAATTCCTTTTCACAGACAATTAATGGATCATCCAGACTATTTAGCGGGTAATTATACTACTAAGTTTATGGAAGACTTTAAAATGCAAAAAGTGATTGAAGATTAATGTAAAGAAGATTTATAAAAAAAAGACCATCTATTAATTTAGATGGTCTTTTTTATAAACAAATTCTAAGAGCATAAATTCTTTCAAGGAATATTATTGCTATAAAAATGAAAAAAAGGTTGTCTATTAATTTAGACAACCTTTTTTGTATGTTCAATTTGTTAGTGTCTAGTTAATCACTAACTTTTTATTTACTGTACTTGTACCACTTTTAATTTTTACCATATAAACACCAGTTGATAGGTCGCTTAAATTTAGTTCTTCATTAAATTGATTACCGGTATGTTTAAAATAATTTGAATATACAGATCTTCCTCTAATGTCATATAAATCTACATTCACATCATCTAAAGAGTCAAACTTAATTGTTACTGAACCATTAGATGGGTTTGGGAACATTGAAAAGCTGTTTTCTAGAGAGTTTTCATCAATAGAAAGTAATGTTTCAACTTGTTCACAAACAGTTAAAGACCAAGAGTTTAATACTCCAGTATCTTGAGCAGCTGTATCTACCAAAGCTAAAATCCATTGCCCATTTACAGATTCTCCATCATATGCAGAGAATGAATTTGACGTTAATACATCTCCAACGGTAGGATTAGCACAAACAATACTTGGTGCTGTGTCAAAAAGTTGAATATTTAAATTATCAAAATCTCCACATGTACCCGCAGAAAAAGCAATTACTTGTGTCTGATTAGGCGTAGGTGATTGAAGTAAAAATTGTAAATCTGAAATATAAGTGTGCGTAACATCTAAGCCAAGTTTTAAGAATTTAGTTCCACCAAGTGTACTTGTAGAATTTGTTGTTAATCCTAATGCGCTATAGCTAGTGTCATTATCTGGTATAGCAAAATTGGTAGTAGAAGTATAAACCTCACTACAATCTGTAGTAACTGTATAATCAATAGCAAAATCAATAGTGTTAATCGCAAAGAAAGGTGCATTTGTAGGTTGTATTCTAACTCTACAATAAGGTGCTGGATTATCAGGAACCGTTATTGTAGCCGATCCATTATTTGCAACATTTGAAGCTAGTGTTATAGGGTAAGTTAATCCTCCATCAATAGATAATAAAATATTAACATTAGATGCACCTGTCATTGTGTTCGTGCTATTCACATCCCATATAATATTTTCTGTTGTATTACGATTCCAAATAATACCTTCTGTACTTTGAGAAGTAACTTCTAGAGGCCCTTTAGTAGCATCCCAAGTAATTCTCATATCATCAAAACTATTTGCGCCTCCATTGGCTGCGTTGTCTCTAACCGTTAATCTAAAATCTGCGAAACGTCCAACTGTAGGAACTTTTTCCCAAACATTACCATTGACTCCATTATCAAGTAAATCTTCTAGTTTTGGAAATGTTCTCGATGTATCAGTAGAAGGATTATATGATCTAAATAAAGGTTCATTACTATTTGTACTAGTAGGACTTGGATAAGCAGTTGATCCGTTATTCTCGTCAAATTGTTCCCAACAGTAGTTTAAGTTGTCTCCAGGATCTCCATCGGTTGCAGAACCAGTTAAAACAAAAGGAGTTCCTACTGGAAGCGTTATATCAGTACCAGCATTAACATTTGGGATAGCATTACCTGTAGCTGTTTCAACATCACATGATCTTGATTTTGCATGTGTTGTAATTTGTTGTATACTGATAGCATGAAAATAAGGGTCTGAGACGTCTTGTACGTCTGTCGCTCCAGTTATACCAGCATAACCCATTATAGTTGTTCCAGAACCAGGTTCCATTTGTGATATGCCATTACCTTCGCTTTGGTGAGTAAATGTATGAACTCCTCCAAATTGGTGACCCATTTCATGAGCAACGAAATCGATATCCCAGCGATCTCCTATAGGCACTGTACTAGTTGTGAAACCACTTCCTTTATGGTTGAAGTTTTGTACAGTACCATTTATACACACACAAGCAATACATCCAGCGTTACCATTATTACCAATACCAGCATATAAGTGTCCAACGTCATAATCACTATCATTTAAGTTAGCATCTAATGTATCTGCTAAATCTTGATTATAATCACCATCATTAGTTCCGCTATAAGGATCAGTTGCTCCATTTAAATAGATATTGACGTCATTTCCTCCTATTAATATTAATCTAACTGCAAAATCAAGTTCATAAACAGAATTTATCCGTGCTAAAGATGTCGTGATTGCAGCATTTACAGATGCCAAAGTTCCACCATGGTAATCTGCATACTCTCCTGTTGTAGATATCGCTATTCTAAAGGTTCTTAAAATGCTGTCATCAGCAGCTCTATTAGTTGAATTGGTAACATTTTCTTCTTCAAAGTTTTCAGGAGTTGAACATTCAAAATCTTTTCCAAATTTCGCATCATTTCGTTTGTATATAGCAGATTTATTTGTGCCTGGTATATTTTGAACGATAAGAGAGTTTGAGCGATCACTAGTGATGATAATTCCATTAACACCATTATAAGGAGTCGCAGTAAGTCTTATATATTCTCCATTATCTCCATAACCAGCATACGATTTAATTTCTGGGTATTTCGTTTGTAATTCGTCTTCCATTAAAGAAGACTCCTTCAAATTATAATTTATAAATTTACCTTCCGAATTTGGAAAATCAAATTCAGTGTAGGATACACTATTCAATTTTTCTTGTAACCTAGCAACATCAAAGTCATAGACACTAGCCGTTAAAGGCACATTAATTTCTAACATTTTAGAAACATCTTCTTTACTTATTTTCACTTCCGTGAAGGTACTTTGTGCAAAACTCACAAGTCCTATAAACGATAATGTAAATAGTAATGAAATCTTAAGGGTAATTCTTTTCATAAAACAGTTTTAAGTTAAACCATAATTGTTCTTATGTAGGGGGAAAAATTATGGTGAATAAAAAATAATGTACTAAGGTAATTATATTTTAATAAATAGAGAAAAAATAGGCAGGTTCGTTAAACATCACTTATTTTTATCCAATGAATTTATCCTATTGGGAAATAAAAAACTGGTTATCTAACATCGATTATACAATTGTTGGAAGTGGCATCGTGGGCCTTAATTGTGCCTTGCAACTCAAACAGCGATTTCCAAACGCCAAGATTTTAATTCTTGAAAAAGGAATACTTCCGCAAGGAGCGAGTACTAAAAATGCAGGTTTTGCATGCTTTGGAAGTTTAAGCGAAATTATAGATGATTTAAACCACCATTCGGAAATTGAGGTTTTAGACTTAATTAAAAATCGAATTGAGGGACTTCAATTACTTCGTAAAACACTAGGTGATGACGCTATAAGTTATAGAAATCTTGGAGGTTATGAATTGTTCTTAGATTTTGATGAACGGTTATATAATTTATGTCTTAATAAGCAGGAATACATTAATCAACTTTTGCACCCCTTATTTAATAAGGAGGTATTCTCATTCAAAGACAATAATTTCGGATTTAAAAATATACAATCACAATACTGTTTTAATTCATTTGAAGGCCAGATTGATACAGGGAAAATGATGGATGCTCTATTGTATAAAGTGCAATCCTTAGGCATTAAAATATTGAATAATTGTGTTGTTGATGATTTTTCAGAAGATTCAAATTCTGTAAAATTAAAAACGAATCATTTTACGCTTTCAACTCAGAAACTTTTTATAGCCACAAACGGATTTGCTGAACAATTAAATATCTCTGATGTTCAACCAGCAAGAGCACAAGTTTTAATTACTAAACCCATTGATAATTTACATATTGAAGGAACATTTCATTTAGATGAAGGGTATTATTATTTTAGAAATATAGACAATAGAATCTTGTTGGGTGGAGGCCGAAATCTAGATTTTAAAACTGAAGAAACTACGGTATTTGGAGAAACACAAATCATTCAAAATAAACTAGACGACTTGTTAAAAACAACTATTTTACCTAATACTAAATTTGAAATAGACCATCGTTGGAGTGGCATAATGGGAGTCGGAAAGCAGAAAAAAGTGATAGTAAAACAATTATCAAACAATACGTATTGCGGAGTACGTTTAGGAGGTATGGGAATTGCAATCGGTAGCACCATTGGAAAGCAGTTAGCTCAATTATTAGATTAATTTATGAAAAAATTATTTCGGTTTTTTGCCAAACTTCTCTTTTGGAGTATCATTTTTTCTGTTGGTTTGGTGGTTTTATTTAAGTATGTACCTATCCCAACAACACCATTAATGGTTATTCGTTATTTTGAAAATACTGATGATACTAAAAATTGGAAACACGATTGGGTTCCCATAGAAAAAATATCAAAAAATATACAACTCGCTGCTATTTGTAGTGAGGATCAAAAGTTTTTAAACCATAGCGGTTTTGATATTGAAGCCATTGAAAAAGCCTACGAATACAATAAAAAAGGAAAACGTATTAAAGGAGGAAGTACCATTAGTCAGCAAACGGCAAAGAATGTATTTCTGTGGCCGGAGCGTAGTTGGTTGCGAAAGGGTTTAGAGACTTATTTCACCTTTTTAATCGAACAAATTTGGACTAAAGAACGTATTCTCGAAGTGTATTTAAATAGTATTGAAATGGGACCAGGTGTTTACGGTGTGGAAGCTGCTTCACAGTATTGGTTTAAAAAACCGGCTTCTCGTTTAGATGCTTATGAAGCTGCCGCAATTGCTTCTATATTACCAAACCCAAGAAAATATCGTGCAAATCCAGCGACATCATATATTCAAAAGCGAAAACAATGGATTGTAAAACAGATGAAATTCTACGGAAAATTTGACTTAAAGAAGCAAAAATGAATTTAAAAGAAGAATTATATAAGTCCTGTATAAAGTTTATTGACGACCGATTATTAACGGTTACAACAACGATTTCAGACATCCAAAATTCACTGCAATCTGAAACCAAAAGTAGTGCAGGAGACAAGCATGAAACGGGTAGGGCAATGTTGCAATTAGAACGTGAGAAAGCCGGTCATCAATTATCTGAAATTGAAAAACAAAAAGAAATTCTTCAGAACATTAATACCGAATCTAAGCATCAAAGAGTCGCATTTGGCAGTGTGGTGTTCACATCAAAAGCCAATTATTTTATAGCTATTAGTGCAGGTGAAATCAGTTTAAAAGATTGTAAAATTTATGCCATTTCGGTGGCGACACCAATGGCACAATTATTACTTTCAAAAATGGTCGGTGATACAATACAATTTAGAGATGACGTGTTTACTATTACTAAAATAGAATAGAAAACGTTAAACTATTTTTCTTTTTTTGAATTCTTATGTAACTTAACAAGATAGATGTCATAGCAAATAATGTTATGCCCTACTTAAAGATTCAATGAAGAAAAAACACTTTGATGTTATCGTTATTGGTGGTGGATTAGCCGGATTAACAAGTGCAATTCATTTAGCGAAATCTAAATTAGAAGTCTTACTCATTGAAAAAAATGAGTATCCAAAACATAAGGTTTGCGGAGAGTATGTATCTAACGAAGTATTGCCTTATTTAGAATTTTTGGGTTTTAATCCTTTTGAATTCGGTGCAAAACAAATTTCTAATTTCGAATTAACCACACATAACAATAAAAGCATTGTAGCTAATTTACCGCTTGGAGGTTTTGGCATGAGTCGCTATGAGATGGATTTTCAACTGTATAAATTAGCTATTAAAAACGGTGTTTCCGTACTTCAAGATTCTGTAGTGGATGTGAATTTTGAAGCAGATAACTTTCAAGTTAAAACAAAAACGAATCAAAGTTTTCAAGCAAGAATAGTTATTGGAGCATATGGCAAACGCTCAAATTTAGATGTTCAGTTTAATAGAAAATTCATTAAAAAGAAGTCACCATATTTAGGAGTTAAAATTCATGTTTCAGGAGATTTTCCTGAGGATAAAGTTGCATTACATAATTTTAAAGGAGGTTACTGTGGTGTTTCAAAAGTAGAAAATAACCATATTAACTTATGTTACATTACTAATTTTGAAGCTTTCAAAACCTACAAAGACATTGCAACATTTCAAGAAGAAGTACTTTTTAAAAATTCCGAATTAAAGACACTTTTTAAGACTACAATACCACAATTTGAAAAGCCAATAACCATAAGTCAAATTTCTTTCGAAACGAAACAACCTGTAGAAAACCATATCATAATGTGCGGAGATACAGCTGGTATGATTCATCCATTATGCGGAAATGGTATGGGAATGGCAATAAGAAGTGCCCAATTAGCATCTGAATTGATTATTGATTATCTTCAAGGAAAAATTGAATTGCGCAAAACACTAGAAAATCGATACACTAAAAGTTGGAAGAAAACTTTCGGTCTAAGGTTAAAAGCAGGACATAGCATTGCGTATTTGTTTAGACAAGATTGGTTAGCACCAAAACTGTTAACGGTATTGCGATGGTTCCCGTTTTTAATGCCAATGATTATTAAAATGACACACGGTAAACCTATGAAAGTGAAATGAGTTTATTTTTAGATACCAAATTAAGAAGTAACAAAACCGAAATCATGGACGATTTTTCTCTTAATGGAGAATTGCTTCGTGATACTTTGGATAAACTCGGTAACATTAATAAATGGTTGGGTGGCAATCGGGTAACTCTAAATGGCATTGCTCAACTTTTAAAAAATCAACCTAAAAATAAAACCTACACCATTATAGATTTAGGTTGTGGTCATGGAGATATCTTAAGGTTAGTCGCAAACTATGGAAGAAAGCATCAGTACAATTTTAAATTAATTGGAATAGATGCTAATGCAGATGCTATTGCTTATGCTAACGAATTGTCAACTGATTTTCCGGAATTAAGCTTTGAAAGCATTGATGTTTTTTCAGATCAATTTGAAGTTTTAGATTTTGATATCGCTTTAACCACCTTGTTTTTGCATCATTTTAAGGATAAGGATATTTTAAGCTTATTAAAACGTCTTTCAACAAATGCTAACTTAGGAATCGTGGTTAACGATTTGCAGCGTAGTAAAATAGCTTATAGGTTATTTCAATTATTAGGATTAACAATTTCTAACGATATGATAGTTGAAGACGGATTAACTTCAATTTTAAGAGCGTTTAGTCGAAAGGATTTGGAAACATATTCTAATACATTACATCTAAAATCAGAGATTCGTTGGCAATGGGCTTTTCGTTATCAATGGCTTATTCGAAGTTGAGTATTTATGCAAGTTTGTTTAAAAACGAAAAATAAAAATCGCCTTTAATAGAAAATATATGGCAGTAAAAATAACAGCAGTAGCAAAACAATTACCAAAATACAGCAGAGAAACTAAAGATATTTTACCCTTTGTTGAGTTATGGTTAGATGGCCAAGAAGAACGTTTTAAACGAAAAGTCTTAAAGATTTTTGAAAATGCAGCGGTAGATAAGCGATATTCTATTATGGATCCTGAAGAGGTTTTTGTAAGTACCTCTTTTGAGGAAAAAAATGATATTTATATTAGAGAATCTATAAAATTAGCGGAAGCGAGTTTACAGAAAGTCTTAGATAAAGCAAATTTACAACCTACAGATATCGACTATATTATTACAGTAAGTTGCACAGGGATTATGATTCCGTCGTTGGATGCTTATTTAATAAATAGCTTAAAAATGAAACAAGACATTGTTCGTTTACCAGTGACAGAAATGGGATGCGCAGCAGGAGTTTCGGGAATAATCTATGCTAAGAATTTTCTAAAAGCAAACCCGAATAAAAGAGCTGTTGTTATTGCAGTAGAAGCGCCAACTGCAACTTTTCAGCTTAATGATTTTTCTATGGTAAACATAGTCAGTGCAGCTATTTTTGGAGATGGCTGTTCAAGTGTAATTCTATCATCTTATGATCATGAAAAAGGACCCGAAATCAAAGACGAAGCCATGTATCATTTTTATGATGCCAACCACATGATGGGTTTTAAATTGAAAAACACAGGCTTGCAAATGATTTTAGATCAATCTGTACCACAAACCATTGCAGATCATTTTCCAAAAATTATACATCCGTTTTTAGAACTAAATAATTTAACTATTGAAGATATTGATCATTTGATATTTCATCCTGGTGGAAAAAAAATAGTGCAAACCGTTGAAGATTTGTTTGGTGCTTTGGGTAAAAACATAGATGATACCAAAGAGGTTTTAAGATTATTTGGTAATATGAGTAGTGCCACTGTTCTCTATGTTCTAGAGCGTTTTATGGATCGAGATTTACCAAAAGGAGATAAAGGAATTATGCTAAGTTTTGGGCCAGGTTTTTCCGCACAACGTATTTTGTTAGAGTGGTAATGATATGATAAAGGAAGACATCATAAAACGGCTACCTTACCAAGCACCATTCTTATTTGTTGATGGTATTGATGCTATTTCAGAAAATGGAATAACAGGGCACTACACATTTAAGGAAGATGAAAGTTTTTACGAAGGCCATTTTAAAGATCATCCCATAACACCAGGCGTGATTCTTATAGAATGTATGGCGCAAATTGGTTTAGTGTGTTTGGGTATTTATTTATTGAACGACGAATTAAATGTTTCAAGTCAGACAAAAATAGCTTTAACATCTCATCAAATGGATTTTTATTTACCTGTTTTGCCTAATGAAAAGGTAACTGTAATTTCAGAAAAGGAAGTCTTTCGTTTTAATAAGTTAAAATGTAAAGTGAAGATGCTAAATGAAAAGGGAGAATTGGTTTGTAGAGGTACAATATCAGGAATGATTAAAGTTTAATTTATACGGAGTTGTCAGCTTTCAAAAATCAGATAGCTTTTCAGAATTATAAATTTTTCCCTTTTAGAAAGGTTAAAACAAGATGAAAAATAGAGTAGTCATAACAGGATTAGGAGTTGTAGCACCCAATGGAGTTGGAGTTCCCGATTTTACAAAAGCTTTAAAAGAAGGTAAGTCCGGAATCACAGGTCACGACAACTTAAAAGATTTTAAATTTTCATGTCAGATTGGTGGTATTCCTCAAATTTCGGACGAAAAAAAAGCACAATATTTCACGGATTTACAATTAAGAGGATTTAATAGTTCAGGGATTTTATATGGATGCATCGCAGGTATTGATGCATGGAAAGATGCTGGTTTTGATATGGATTCTGAAAGCCAATTAGATTATGATACAGGATTAATTTTTGGAGCAGCAACCTCAGGCGTTGAAAAATTTAGAGAGGCAATTTATGGTGTGGACGATGGTAATGTAAGACGTTTAGGAAGTACAGTAGTTTTGCAAACCATGGCAAGTGGTGTAAGTGCTTATTTAAGTGGTATGTTGGGTTTAGGAAATCAAGTAACCACAAATTCTTCAGCCTGCACTACAGGAACAGAAGCGTTATTAATGGGTTATGAGCGTATTCAAAATGGAAAAGCCAAACGTATGTTAGTTGGTAGCTGTAGTGATCATGGTCCTTATATTTGGGGAGGCTTTGATGCCATGCGCGTTATGACGTATAAACACAATGAAAGCCCAGAAGAAGGATCGAGACCAATGAGCGCCACAGCTAGTGGTTTTGTGCCAGGAAGTGGTGCGGGAGCTTTACTGCTTGAATCATTAGAAAGTGCTTTAGAACGTGGTGCTAAAATTTATGCTGAGGTGTTGGGAGGTGAAGTAAATTCTGGTGGTCAACGACAAGGTGGTACACTAACAGCACCAAACGCTGAAGCTGTGCAACGTTGTATAAAAAAAGCAGTTGAAAACTCTGGAATTACAGCAAAGGAAATTGAAGTGATTAATGGACATTTAACAGCAACAGCAAAAGACGCATTAGAAATTGAAAACTGGACGAAGGCTTTAAATAGAAGTGGAACTGATTTTCCATTCATCAATTCTACAAAATCGATGATTGGGCATTGTTTGGCTGCTTCAGGCTCTATTGAATGTGTTGCAAGTATTATTCAGCTGAAGAATCAGTTTGTAACACCAAATATTAATTGCGAAGATTTACACCTAGAAATTGAAGCGCTTGTAGATTCAAATAAAATTCCAACAGAAAAAATGGATGTCAATTTTGATATTATTGCGAAGGCAAGTTTTGGTTTTGGTGACGTGAATGCGTGTGTAATTTTCAAGAAATTTAGCCATTAGCCATTAGTAATTTGTAATGATATCGCAATTAGATCTTAGAAATAGTTATTAATTATATTGTAATCACTTTATGTAACTTTACAATACAGCATTACACAAAGTTTAATTTAGCCAACATTCTCTTTTGTAAAAGAAATAAATATGACGAACGACGAACTCATAACAAAATTAAAAGCCATCATTGCACCTTACGTTCAGGATGAAAAAGCTTTTGAAAATCTTACTGAAGACACAGATTTTATAAATGATCTAAAAGTTAATTCAGCAAATCTCGTAGATATCATTTTAGATATTGAAGATGAATTTAATATTAGATTAGAAAATGAAGACATGGAAAAAATGCTCGATGTTAAAGCTGCTATGCTAATTATAAACACAAAATTAGAGGCCTAATGGTTGGCAATGATATTGTTGATTTAGAGGAAGCAAATAGAATGTCTAACTGGGAACGACCTCGTTATTTAGAAAAACTATTTACCTCAAAGGAACTGCAATTCATACGCGATTGTGAAAATCCATTTCTTACGGTTTGGAGATTGTGGAGCATGAAGGAAGCAGCTTATAAATTATATACACAGCAAAATCCAAGTAGATTCTATAACCCTAAAGGTTTTGAATGTGATATTAGTGACCTCAATGGAATTGTAAAATTTAAAGATTTTGAATGTAACGTTAAAACTCAAATAGCTTCAAAATATATTTTATCTGAAGCCCGATTTATAGATTCTGAAATGACTTCAAAAATTATAGAATTAAAAGGTAAACTTCGAAAGAGTCACAGCGATATATTGAAAGAAGCATTGTTAATTCAGCTTTCAAAATTACATCAGCTTTCAAAAGAAAATTTCAAATTTCAAAAATCAGAATTTGGTATTCCTACAGTATTGTGTAATTCGGTAAAAATTCAGGTCAGTATAAGTCATCATGGTTGTTTTGGTACTTATGCGATTTAGCATAAAAAAACCGAGACTTTTAGAAAAGACTCGGTTTTTTAATTTATAAAATTTTATAGCTTATTTAGCTTCTGCGTATCTACGCTCAACTTCGTTCCAGTTAATTACATTGAAGAATGCTTCAATATAATCTGGTCTTCTATTTTGGTAGTTTAAATAATAAGCGTGCTCCCACACATCTAATCCTAAAATTGGTGTTCCTCCACAACCAACTCCAGACATTAATGGGTTATCTTGGTTTGGAGTAGAACATACTTCAACTTTTCCACCTTCGTGCACACATAACCAAGCCCAACCAGAACCAAATTGTGTTGCAGCTGCTTTAGAAAAAGCATCTTTAAAAGCATCAACAGAATCAAATTCTGCTTCAATAGCATCTTTTAAGTCTCCAGATAAACGTCCTTTTCCTTCAGGATTCATAACCTCCCAAAATAATGAGTGATTGTAAAATCCACCGCCATTATTTCTTACAGCTTTATTGTCTTTATCAAGGTTAATAAGAATGTTCTCTATAGTTTTTCCTTCTAAATCTGTACCTTCAATAGCTGCGTTTAATTTATTTGTGTAGCCTTGGTGATGTTTAGTATAATGAATTTCCATTGTGCGAGCATCAATATTTGGTTCTAAAGCATCGTAAGCATATTTTAATTTCGGTAATTCGAAAGCCATAATAGTAGTTTTTAATTGGTTAATAAATTGTCTCAACCCAAATTTACAATTTTGTCAGTTAATTTCTCTTAATAAACTATTAAGATTCCCTATTTTGGTATAAAAATTATCTCTTGCAAAATTCAGCCTTTAAAATATATAATGCTTCGGCAGGTAGCGGAAAAACATTTACGCTGGCAAAAGCCTATCTAAAAATCCTTGTTCAGTCTAAAAGTTTAGATCAATTTAAATCTATTTTAGCCATAACCTTTACCAATAAAGCGGTTGGTGAAATGAAAGAACGCATTGTAGATATGCTCAAATCTTTTTCTTCGGAAGAAAGCTTAAGCAAGCCACATCCAATGTTTGTTGCGATTTGCGAAGAATTAGCAATTAAGCCCGAAGTACTTCATGTTAAATCAAAACAAATTTTAAAGCATATTATTCATAATTATGGTGCTTTTGATATTTCTACCATCGATGGTTTTACGCATAGAGTAATTAGAACTTTTGCGCACGATTTAAAATTACCAATAAATTTTGAAGTTGAACTCGATCAGGAAAGACTTCTCAATGAAGCCGTTGATAGTTTGATTGCCAAAGCTGGAAGTGATAAAGCTTTAACTAAAATTTTAGTAGATTTTGCCATTGAAAAAGCAGACGACGATAAGAGTTGGGATATTAGTTTTGATTTTAATAAAATTTCTAAATTATTAGTAAATGAGAATGACCTTTTTGCAATTAATACGCTAAAAAAGAAAACGCTCGAAGATTTTAAGGTTTTAAAGAAGCAATTAGCACAACAAGTTATTGAGGCAGAAGACCGTATTGTAAACACGGCAAATTCGGCTTTAATTTTAATAGATGAATCTGGTTTACAATACAATGATTTTAGTGGTAGTTATCTCCCTAAATATTTAAATAAAGCCAGCTCTAGACAGTTTAATCTAACATTTGATACAGCGTGGCAGAATACGTTGGTTGAAGGTAACGTGATATATCCAAAACGAGTTAAGGGAGATGTAGCATCAACAATAGACAGTATTCAACCACAGTTGGCAGAGGCTTTTTTAGAAATTAAAGCTTCATATTATCAGTTGCTACTCAAAAAAGGGTTTTATAGAAATATCACTCCACTTTCAGTTTTAAATGCGATTAAAAATGAATTAGACGTTTTAAAATCGGATCAGAATAAAATGTTGATTTCAGAGTTTAATACTATAATAAGTAAAGAAATAAAAAATCAGCCAACACCGTTTATATATGAACGTCTAGGTGAAAAATTTAAACATTATTTTATCGATGAGTTTCAAGACACCTCTAAAATGCAATGGGAAAATTTGGTGCCTTTATTAGAGAATGCTCTTTCTGCGGCCAATGGTTCTGCCATGTTGGTTGGAGATGCCAAACAAGCTATTTACAGATGGAGAGGTGGTGAGGCAGAACAATTTATTAAACTTTATAATAAAATTGATAACCCGTTTCAGCTTGAAGCAGATGTACTTCCGTTAGAAACCAATTACAGAAGTACAAAAGCTGTAATTGACTTTAATAATTCGTTTTTTGAATTTTTAAGCTCACATACGTTTAGTGAAATAGTGTATGCAGATCTCTATGAAAAAGCCAAGCAAAACAAAAATAATACAGAAGAAGGCTATGTAAATCTTAATTTTTTAGACATTGATAAAGAAGATGATGTCCATGAAATGTATGCTAATCAAGTATTAGAAACCATAAATGAATGCCAAAACAATGGGTTTCCATTAGACGATATTTGTGTATTGGTAAGAAAGCGAAAAGAAGGTGTGGCAATTGCGAATTTTCTTAATGAGAATGGTATAAAAATTACATCGTCTGAAACGTTGCTTATAAAGAATTCTGATAAAGTAAATTTTATCAATTCGTTTTTAAAGTTGCTTATTCAGCCTAATAATGATAGCCTTAAAGTTGAGGTGCTATCTTTTTTAGCAGAACAACATCACATAGAAGATAAACATCAATTTTTTGTCACCTATCTGAAGGATAATCTTGATGATATGTTTACAGAATTAAAAGAATTAGATATTTACATAGACAAAAGACAATGTCTACAATTACCACTTTATGAACTTGTAGAACATATTATTAGACTCTTTAATCTTAACGAAGTTTCAGATGCTTATCTTCAGTTTTATTTGGATGTTGTTTTAGAATTTACACAAAAGCAAAATTCAGACCTATCTGCTTTTATTAATTATTTTGAAAAGAAAGAGGATAATTTAAGTGTGGTAACACCTGAAAATATGAATGCGGTTCAGATTATGACTATTCATAAATCAAAAGGATTAGAATTTCCAGTGGTTATATTTCCTTATGCAGATCTTAACATCTATCGAGAATTAGAACCTAAGGTTTGGTTCCCGGTAAAAGCAGAAGATTATAATGGCTTTAATACGCTTTTGTTTAATTATAATAAAGATGTAGAACATTTTGGAGATGCAGGAGCACTTATTTATAATACACACCAATCGCAATTAGAGTTAGATAACATTAATTTGCTTTATGTTGTGCTAACCAGAGCGGTTGATCAGTTGTATATTATTTCAAAAAAGGATATTAGTTCTAAAGGTGTTGTAAACGAAAAAACGTACGCTGGTATGTTTATTAATTATTTGCAGCATAAACAACTTTGGAATGACGACCAATTAAATTATAGTTTTGGAACGTTGAGTCCCAACTTAAATATATCTGAAACAGAAATAGGTTCTCAACCTCTTAAAATGATTTCTGTACCTAAAGAAGCTCATAATTTAAATATTGTAACTAAATCCGGATTACTCTGGGACACACAGCAAGAAGCCGCTATTGAACGTGGTAATTTAGTACACTTAGTGTTATCTAAAATAAAGACGAAAGAAGATATTGATTTTGCCTTTAACGATTTATTAGTTTCAGGAGATATTACTAAAGAGAACAGCGAAGAACTTAAAACCTTAGTGTTATCTGTGATGGATCATCCTAAATTAAAGGCTTATTATCAAGACGGTTTTAAAGTTTATAATGAACGGGATATTATTACCAAATCTGGTCAGCTTTTAAGACCAGACAGACTAAATATAAATTATAAAAAGGAAGCTATTATTATAGATTACAAAACTGGTAAAGAAGAAGAGTCTCATTCTAATAAGCTTAATGAATATGAAGCAGTTTTAAATGAAATGAATTTAAATGTAATTCATAAATTATTAGTGTATATAAATGATACTATTGATGTTCTTGAAGTATAAATTTCATAGTATCTTTGTTTAATAATCAAAATCTAAACGATGTACGGAGATATCAAATACCAATTACAGCAAGAAATAGAATCTATAAAAGAAGCAGGCCTTTTTAAGGAAGAGCGTATAATTACATCTCCTCAAGGAGCCGAAATTACACTTAATACAGGACAAAAGGTTTTAAATTTCTGTGCAAATAATTATTTAGGATTATCCTCTCATCCTGATGTTATTCAAGCGGCAAAAGACACAATGGACACACATGGTTTTGGCATGTCTTCAGTTCGTTTTATATGCGGTACTCAAGATATTCATAAAGAGCTAGAACAAAAAATTGCGGATTTCTATGGTACTGAAGATACTATATTATATGCCGCGGCTTTTGATGCTAACGGTGGTGTTTTTGAACCTTTATTAACTAAGGAGGATGCTATTATTTCAGATTCTTTAAACCACGCTTCAATTATAGATGGAGTAAGATTATGTAAAGCAGCAAGATATCGTTACCAAAATAATGATATGGCAGATTTAGAGACACAACTAATTGAAGCTAATGCCAATGGTGCACGATTCAAAATTATTGTAACCGATGGTGTATTTTCAATGGATGGTATAGTCGCATCATTAGATAAAATATGTGATTTAGCAGATAAATATGAAGCGATGGTCATGATTGATGAATGTCATGCTACAGGTTTTATTGGAGAAACAGGTATTGGTACCTTAGAAGAGAAGGGAGTTCTTGGGAGAATAGATATTATAACCGGAACTTTAGGTAAGGCATTAGGTGGTGCCATGGGAGGTTACACAACGGCTAAAAAGGAGATAGTTGAGCTTTTACGTCAGCGTTCTAGACCTTATTTGTTTTCAAACTCTTTAGCCCCAGCTATTGTAGGTGCATCTATTAAAGTGTTTGACATGTTAAAAAATGACACCACTTTACGAGATAAAGTAGATTGGAATACAAAATACTTTAAAAAAGGAATGAAGGCAGCAGGTTTTGATATTGTAGACGGAGATTCTGCCATTGTACCTGTAATGTTATATGATGCAAAATTGTCACAAACTATGGCTAATATGCTCTTAGAAGAAGGAATTTATGTTATTGGTTTCTTTTTTCCTGTTGTTCCAAAAGATAAGGCGAGAATTAGAGTACAACTCTCTGCAGCTCACGATAAAGAGCAATTGGATGCGGCAATTTCGGCATTCATTAAAGTTGGACAAAAACTCGATATTATCTAGAATCAATCAAATCTTAACTCATACACCTTATTTTAGGCTACTATTGCAATATTTTTATACTTTTGTCTTTGTTAATAAACTTTAACAACTTATTTTTGCAAACAATTAACACTTAAAAAATTAAAATTAATTAGATTATGAAAAATCTTAGCAGATTATTTTTTGTCGCAGTGCTTATCGCAAGTTTTAGTACTACTAACGCTCAAGACAAGAACAATCCATGGGCCATTGGATTTGGAGCCAACGCAGTTGACTTTTTCCCAGTAGGAGAAGATGCGCCTCAAGGAGAATATTTTGACGAATATTTTAACGTAACTGATCACTGGAATATTCTTCCTTCACTTTCAACAGTATCTGTTTCTAGATACCTTAGCGATGGTTTTACGTTTACTGCAACTGGTGCTATAAACAGAATTGACAAATTTGGATCTAATTCAGACCCTATTACAGGAAAAGAATCAACTAATAAGGTTGATGATTTAACTTACTATAGTTTAGATGGTAGAGTTTCTTATAGCTTTATGAATATTATAAACTCTAAAACATTTGATCCTTATTTAGGTGTTGGTGGTGGTTACTCTTGGTTAGATGAAATAGGAGCTGGAACTTTAAACGGAACTTTAGGTTTTAAATACTGGTTAACTGAAAACTTCGGTTTTGATGTTCAGTCTACATATAAGCATTCATTTGAAGATTACTTACCAAAGCATTTCCAACATTCAGTTGGTGTTACATTTAAGTTTGGTGGTACTGATACTGATGGTGATGGTGTTTATGATCAAGATGATGCTTGTCCGGAAGAAGCTGGTTTAGAGATCTTCAATGGTTGTCCAGATTCTGATAATGATGGTATCCAAGATTCTAAAGATGATTGTCCATATACTGCAGGTTTAGCTGAATTTAACGGTTGTCCTGATACTGATGGTGATGGTGTTGTTGATAAAGATGATAAGTGTCCAGAAGTTGCTGGTCTTAAGTCTTTAGCTGGTTGTCCTGATGCTGATGCTGATGGTGTTGCTGATGCAGATGATAAATGTCCTAACGTAGCTGGTCCTGTAGCTAACAATGGTTGTCCTTGGCCAGATACTGATGGTGATGGTATCTTAGATAAAGATGATAAATGTCCTAACGAAGTTGGAACTGTTGCAAACAATGGTTGTCCTGAAGTTAAGCCAACAGAAGAAGTAATGGAAACTTTAAATAGTTATTCTAGATCTATCTTATTTAACTCTGGTAGAGCTACTTTCCAAAAGCAAACTGACCAAGTATTACAATCTATGGTAGCTATCTTTAAAGAATACCCTAGAGCTAATTTCTCTCTTGAAGGTCATACTGATTCTGATGGTTCTAAATCTATGAACCAAGCGTTATCTGATAGACGTGCAAATGCAGTTAGAGATTATTTAATCGCTAATGGTATTGCTGCTGATAGATTAACTGCTACTGGTTTTGGAGAATCTAATCCAATTGCTAATAACAGAACAAGAGCTGGTAAAAAAGAAAACAGACGTGTAGAGGTGAAGTTGAAAAACTAATTATATCTCTAAAATATATTTTAAAAACGCTCCGAAGTTCGGAGCGTTTTTTATTTTTATAGAATGATACCTTTTATAAAAACAGTACTACAAGATCTTCATTCCAAAAAGTTAAATCTCGAAGACTTACACTTTATTCTACCAAGTAAACGTGCAGGTGTATTTCTTAAACATCATCTCTCTACTTTAATAGAACAACCCATATTTACACCAGAAATTCTTAGTATAGAAGAATTTGTAGAGGAATTATCGGGACTTCAAAATTTACCGAATACAGATTTATTATTCAGACTCTATGAGACCTATAGAAGTCTTACTCCAGAAAACGAACAAGAAACGTTTGAATCGTTTTCTAAATGGGCTCAAATCTTATTACAAGACTTTAATGAGATTGATCGTTACCTTATACCTCAAGAACACATTTTTAATTACTTAAATGCTATTAAAGAGCTTAATCATTGGTCTGTGGAAGCCAATCAAACAGATCTTATAAAAAATCATTTAAAGTTCTGGAAACATCTCAAAGAATATTACGCTGTATTTACTGAAAACCTTTTAAATTCAAAAAAAGGTTATCAAGGACTTATTTATAGAGAGGCAGCAACAAACGTTGAGCATTATATAGAGAACTCTAATGGTAAGATTCATGTATTTTTAGGATTTAATGCTTTAAATACGTCAGAGTCTCAGATTATCCAGGCCTTGCTAAAAAATAATTTAGCACATATCTATTGGGATATTGATAAAGCGTTTATAGATGATGCCGTACATGATGCTGGTTGGTTTACCAGACAACATAGAAAACAATGGAATTACTTTAAGACGCAACCTTTCAATTGGGTTACTAATCATTATAGCGATAAAAAGAGCATTCAGTCTATTGGTATTCCTAAACACATTGGTCAAGCCAAGTATATTGGGCAATTGCTAGAAGACTTAACGCAGAAAGAAACGAATTTATCCAATATTGCGGTGGTTTTAGGTGAAGAGCATTTATTACTTCCTGTATTAAATTCAATACCTAAAAATATATCTAAGCTTAATGTTACTATGGGTTTGCCTTTAGAGTTTGTTCCTCTAGCGTCATTATTTGAGCAGTTGTTTGTGCTTCATAAAAACAACCCAAAACAATTTTATTATAAAGACATTATAGCGTTGTTATCTCATCCGTCAGTTTACCCATTATTTGATGAGGATACATTTAATACTGCAAGTAATATTGTAGCACATATACAAAAGAATAATCTAGTATATATTACAGAGAGTGAATTAAGAGAATTGGCCAAATCTCATACTAAACAAATTGATTTATTATTTAAATCTTGGGTAGATCAACCTGAAATAGCTTTAGAGCACTGTTCAGATCTCATTTTTGAAATGAAAGCCAATCTTGATAGCAATAAGCAAGATAATAGTCTCGAATTAGAATATTTATATCGTTTTAACACGTTGTTTAATCAACTTACACAATTGAATACAACCTATAAATATCTAAATTCTATTACATCCTTACAGACGATATACAGGGAGCTATTAAGTTCAGAAACTTTAGATTTTAAAGGAGAACCATTAGAGGGACTTCAGATTATGGGAATGTTAGAATCTCGCGTTTTAGATTTTGAAACCGTTATTATAAGCTCCGTTAATGAAGGGATTCTTCCATCAGGAAAAACAAATAATTCCTTTATTCCATTCGATGTAAAAATTGAAAATAATTTACCAACATTCAAAGATAAAGATGCGGTTTATACGTATCACTTTTACAGACTTCTTCAACGTGCTAAAAATGTGTATATATTATATAATACGGAAATTGATGCTTTAAAAGGTGGTGAAAAGAGTCGGTTTTTAACACAACTAGAAATTGAAGGCATTCATGATATAACAACTACAGTTGTCTCCCCTAACGTTCCTATTATAGAACAAAAGTTCACGGAAATAATTAAAACACCCTTAGTTGTAGAGCAAATAAAAGTATTGTCTTCTAAGGGCTATTCACCGTCATCTTTAACCAATTACATTAGAAATCCGATAGATTTTTATTATGAAAAAATATTAGGTATTAAAGACTTTGAAGAGGTTGAAGAAAACATTGCTGCGAATACTTTAGGTTCTGTTATTCATAATTCTCTTGAAGATTTTTACAAACCCTTAGAAGGATCACTTTTAACACTAGATTATCTTAAAAAAATGAAGAGTCAGATTAAAGATATGGTGACTTTTCATTTTGAAAAACTCTATAATAAAGGAGGTTTTTCTAAAGGTAAAAATCTAATTATCTTCGAGATAGCGCAGCGTTATATTTTAAATTTTATTAACTTAGAAATAGAAAGTCTTAAGGCTGGTAATGAAATAAAAATCCTTTCGATTGAGGCAGACGAATCTATAGATATTCAAATTGAAGGTTTAGATTTTCCTATTAGATTAAAAGGAAAAGTTGATAGAATAGATCAATTTAATGGAGTTACAAGAGTTGTGGATTATAAATCCGGAAAAGTAGAGCAAAGCAAAGTAGAGATTGCAGATTGGGAAGATTTAACTAAGGACTATGTAAAGTACAGTAAATCGTTTCAAATTTTATGTTATGCCTACATGATGCGACAAAAAAACTTGATAGAGTTACCTATTGAAGCTGGGATTATTTCATTTAAAAACTTAGGTGAAGGCTTTTTAAAATTCGGTAAAAAAGAATCATCTACCTCAAGAAAAAAAGACCAATTAATAACCGATGAAACTCTAGATAATTTTGAAATAGAACTCAAAAAACTGATTATAGAAATTTGTAATCCAGAGGTTAAATTCATTGAAAAAGAACTTGATTAATGCATATTGATAAAAACATAGTATTAGAAAGAAATGGTAAAAAGCCCATCTTGATTGATGCGTTTTATTCTGAAGAGAAAATTAATCAACCTTTAATTATATTTTGTCATGGCTATAAAGGTTTTAAAAATTGGGGAGCTTGGGATTTAATGGCAGAAACTATTGCAGAAGGAGGATTTTGTGTTATAAAATTCAATTTTTCACATAATGGTGGTACTATGGAAAACCCAATTGATTTTCCAGATTTAGAAGCTTTTGGAAATAACAATTACACCAAAGAGCTAGATGATTTAGATGCTATTATTACGTGGTCTCAAAATCATTTTAAAAATATTTTAAATATAAATACTAACGATATTTGTTTAATTGGTCATAGTAGAGGTGGAGGAATTACGATACTAAAAGCCTCAGAAGATATACGAATTACAAAACTAATTACTTTGGCTAGTGTAAGTGATTTTGGGACTAGATTTGGCTCTGACGAAGAACTAAAGAATTGGAAAAAAGAGGGCGTTAAGTCCGTTTTAAATGGAAGAACCAAACAAGAAATGCCACATTATTATCAGTTCTTTGAGGATTTTAAGGTTAACGAGAATCGACTAGATATTAAATCTGCTGAAGAACGATTAAAAATTCCACATTTAATCATTCATGGATCTAATGATACTTCGGTAAATCTTAGCGAGGCCAGAGCATTGCACCAATGGAATCCTAAGAGCGAATTAAAGATTATTGAAGGTGCAGATCATGTTTTTAATACAAGACACCCTTGGGAAGAAAATGAGCTTACTAGTGAATTAAATAAAACGATCAGTGAGATTATATCATTTTTAAACTGAGAAACGAAATGTTTTAGGCGACATTCAGATTATGTGTAAGGATACAAGCACTAATTTTTTCAAACAGTAAATCTCTTTTAACCGGTTTAGTAATATAATCATTCATCCCTAACCTTAAAGCACGTTGTTTTGTCTCTACTGTAGCGTCAGCAGTTACAGCGATTATTGGTATATTACTTATTATTTCGCCTAAATTACCACTTCTAATTATTGCTGTCGCTTCATAACCATCCATTATAGGCATTTGTAAATCCATAAGGATTAAGTTGTAAGTTATATTTTTAAGGGAGGTTAATGCTTCTTTTCCATTTTCAACCAAGGTGATTTTGACATTAGGAAAACTACTTAATAGCTTTTTTATAACCAATTGATTAAGCTTATTATCTTCTACAACAAGTATATTTAAAGCAGGATTTATAGTCGTAATTGCTTTTATCTTTTCTGCAGGAATTTCATCAACTATACTTTTTAGAGGAATTTCAATATACACTTCAGTACCTTTTCCTGCTATACTCTCAACTTGTAAATTTCCATTAAATAAATTAATCAAATGTTTTGAAATGGTAAGACCAAGACCAATACCACCAAATTGACGTTTATTATTTAACCGCATTTGATTAAAGCTATCAAATATGTGTTCTTTATTTTCTTTGTCCATTCCAATACCGGAATCAGAAATTTGAAAATAGAATCTAGAAATACCATTAGATTGTGTTAAACACTTTAATTTAAAATGCACATGTCCTTCAGTTGTAAATTTTACTGCATTGGTTAAAACATTATTTATAATTTGGGCAAAACGGTCAGGATCACCAGAAACTTTGGTAGGAACTTCAGAATCCATTCGAAAGCTGTAATCTAGCTTCTTTTTTTCTGCTTCTAATTTCCAGTTATTGCTAATTTCTTTTAAAATTATCAATGGATTAAATTCTTCTTCATTAAGTTGAAGTTCATTTTTCTCTATAAGTTCAAAATCTAAAACGTCATTTACGTGACTAAGTAAACTCGTTGAAGCATTTTTAATAATTTGATACTTCTCATTATTTTCTTCATTGAGATTAGAATCTGAAAGCGCAGATTCTACCATTCCCATAATGGCATTGATAGGTGTTCTTAATTCATGACTAATATTAGACATAAAATACGTCTTTAGTTCACTGATTTCTTCAGATTTCTTTAGCGCTAATGCTTGCGATTTTTCATTCTCTTTTCTTAATTTTTTTATAAGATTAGTCATAGATAATGATAAAAGAATGACTTCTATTCCTGATCCAAACTTAGCGCTGTTTAATGTGTAGAAATTACTTGGTAAAAACCCTAAATTATTCATTATAAATCCAAGTAATCCCAAAACCAAAAACATAATCCCTAAACTAAAAAAGGTATCTACAGAGATGCGTTTGTGCCACATTGTAAACACAGTAGCTAAAATAAGTATTAAACTAAATAAACCATTTATATTACTCAATACATAAGCTATTTCTAAAGTCTTTGTATTGATAAAAACCATTAGTAATACAACCGCTAGACTTATATAAATAGCGTTGTATAATTTTTTAAAATGTGATAGATTAAGTGCCGCTTTCAAAAAATATTCACAATATTTAAGTAAAAAGAAGTTTGAAGAAATAGCTGTAATTAGTACCATTCTACTATTAAAAAAACCGCCATTTGGAAATATGTATTGATAAATAAAGCCATCTAAAGCCGCTTGCATTAAGGCAATAGAAAATACATAAATGCCATAATACAAAAAGGTTTTATTTTTTAAACTGTTATAGAAAAAGAGGTATATAAAACCGGCTAATAGTAACACACCATAAAATAGACCTAAAAAGAATTGTTGTTTATAGTTGGTAATAAAAAATGAGGTTTCATCGTATAAAGTAAGCGGAAGATTTATAGCCTCTCCGTCACTGGATATTTCCATGAAGTATAATTGTTCACTATGAGCTTTAAGCGTTAGTTTAAAAATAATTTGTCTATGTTGTACATTTCGTGAACTAAACGCATTTTGATCACCATTCTCGTATTTAATTATTTCAGGTTTTATCTCATACAAATTTATAACGTCTGTAATGGGTCTGCCTGTTTGAAAATAATACGTTTTATCTGTATTAGAACTGTTTTTTAATATAAATCGAATCCAATAATTATCTGAAGTAAAGCCAAAATCATGGTTAGCAGATTCTAATTTTTTATATGCTAATTGTTCATTATTTAATATAGCATCTATAGTGTAGATTGTTTTATCTACATCGACATATTCAGAATATTGAAATAATTGACCAGTTGAACTTTCAGGATCGAAAGCTGGTTGTTGAGCATACAAATTGCATGCTAATAAGTAGGTTATTAGTAGTAGGATTCGTTTCATGTAGGGCATTAAACTTCTGCAAACATACAAAAAAAATCAGCCATTTACGTTTTGACGATAAAAAACGTTTTTAAACGATATTTTTATTTCGGTTTTGTGCCAGAACTATACAGTAGCTTCTTTAAACCATACTTATGTATAGCCTCTATTAGCATATTGTTTAATTATATCTCTATTATACGTTTCTGCTACTGCGCTCCATACGATATTATCATCTCGGTTTTTCGTTTGATTGTATGCTCCTTGCATAAAAGTCTGTGATTCTATGGCATGTGCATTTTCTTGCTCAACACCTTCACCGCGGATAGGTGCATATAATGTTAAGATTTGCGTTGGATAATTCAATTTTTTGAAAATTCTGATATATTGAATATAAAAAAAGGTTTCAAAGTTAAAAAACTCTGAAACCTCATATCTTATAGTGGAGAAGATCGGGCTCGAACCGACGACCTCTTGACTGCCAGTCAAGCACTCTAGCCAACTGAGCTACATCCCCAAATTTTAAATTATTTTAAGCCACTTAATACTAAAACAGGAATTTTAGTACTGTGAAAGTCTTTCTTTAAAATGGTATTGTTTTCCCAAAGCTTTTTAAAGAAACCTCTTTTACGTCTAACAACGCATAGTAAATCTGGATTATTCTCTTTATGATGCTCTAAAAAGGCCATAAATGTTGTTGGGCTATCAGCTTTTTTTGTTGTAGAAATAATAGACTGAAGTTCTTCATTAACATCAAAATCATGTTTTTTATGATGTGGTGTTTTTACTAAAAGTAAAGTTACAGCAGCATTAAATTGTGTTTTTATAGACTTTAAAGGATACAATACATTCTCTTTTTTAATCGTAGCAGATTTTAAAGCCAATAACAGCTTTTCAAATGGCTGAAACGAATAACCTTCAGGTACAATTAAAGCTGGAATTTGGGTTTGTTTTATAATCTTGCCAGACGTTTTTCCTAAATAAACTTCGTCTTTTATAGAGTTGGTACGTGGTTCTAAAATTATTAAATCAACATCTAAGGCTTTACATACTTTCTCTATAGTATTAATCAATTTTCCTTTAAATGTTCTGGCAACTACATTAACACCTTTAGTATCAATTGATGCAATATGACTTTCTAAAAAGGATTTAGACTCTGCTTCTAAAATATGATCAATCTTAATCATTGTACCTGCTTTGGTGTAAACATTATATATTTGAACCACATATACTTTAGCGCCAAATGCTTTAGCGAAATCTACAGCATATTGCAAGTGCGATTGTGCGTTTTTTGAAGAACCAACAGGGACTAATATCGTTTTCATAATTAGAAAATTGAAATTTATAGTAACAAAAATAAACATTATTAATGATTCGGATAGCAGAAGAAAAAGATATTGATGGCATTATTAGTATTACAAAAGCTTGCGCCAAGGCTATGATTGCCAATAAAATTTATCAATGGAATGAACATTACCCAAATACCTCTGCTTTTAAAAATGATATAAAACGAAATGAACTTTATGTTATAGAAATCGAAGCTGTAATTATTGGTTGTATTGTTATTTCTACGTTTATGGATTCAGAATACAAACCAATACAATGGTTAACACCAACTCACAACGCTATTTATATTCATCGTTTAGCCGTTCACCCAAATATACAAGGAAAAGGTTATGCTCAAAAATTAATGCTATTTGCAGAAGAATTTGCTATTGAAAATAATTATAGCTCTATTCGATTAGATACCTTTTCTCAGAACAAAAGAAACCAAAAGTTTTACGAACTTCGCGGCTATAAAAAATTAGGAGATATTCATTTTCCAAAACAAAGTGAATTCCCTTTTCATTGTTACGAATTAGTATTGTGAGTATAACACTAAAACAGATTAATAAATTAGCGATTCCAGCCTTAATTTCTGGAGTGTCAGAGCCTATTTTGTCTTTAACAGATGCAGCCATTATTGGAAATATGGAATATAATGCCACAACATCGTTAGCAGCTGTTGGTATTGTTACCACATTTTTATCGATGCTTATTTGGGTTTTGGGACAAACTAGAAGTGCTATTTCATCAATTATATCTCAGTATTTAGGAGCAGGAAATATTGAAGCCGTGAAAACCCTTCCTGCTCAAGCTATTTTTGTGATTACAGCGCTGAGCTTACTAATTATAGCTGTGACCTATCCCTTTGCTTCTCAAATATTTCAGCTTTATAATGCTAACGGAGCCATTTTGGATTCTTGTGTAGATTATTATCAAATTCGGGTTTTTGGGTTTCCATTTACCTTATTTACTATTGCAGTTTTTGGAACGTTTAGAGGGCTTCAAAACACCTATTTTCCTATGTTAATTGCCATAATAGGAGCTTTGGCTAATATTGTCTTAGATTATATTTTTGTTTATGGTATTGAAGGCTACATGCCAGCCATGCATATAAAAGGAGCGGCTTACGCAAGTGTTATTGCACAACTAATTATGGCGCTACTTTCGGCATTTTATCTACTAAAGAAAACAGATATTCCTTTAATCTCAACATTGCCTATTAATCCAGAAATGAAACGTTTTACACTAATGATTTTTAATTTATTCATTAGAACCATCGCGTTGAATATCGCCTTATATTTTGGAACTAGTTTTGCCACAAAATATGGTGACACTTATATTGCAGCCTATACCATCGCTATTAATTTGTGGTTTTTAGGTGCTTTTCTTATCGATGGTTACGCAAGTGCTGGTAATATTTTATCAGGAAAATTATTTGGTGCAAAAGATTATAAAAGTCTTATTGATTTGAGTAATAAATTAATTAAATATGGAATTATAATAGGATTATTAATAGGTTGCTTAGGTGCGGTTTTTTACTATCCAATAGGACATATATTTAGTAACGATGCAGAAGTTCTAGAAGAATTCTACAATATATTTTGGATTATTTTAGCGATGCAACCCTTATGTGCCTTAGCTTTTATTTTTGATGGCGTTTTTAAAGGACTTGGTGAAATGAAATATTTGAGGAACGTTTTACTGTTTTCAACACTTGTAATTTTTACACCTATTATCTTTTGGATGGATGCTTTAAACTATAAACTTTATGGCATTTTTATAGCATTTACCTTTTGGATGATTGCACGTGGTTTACCTTTAATTATAAAATTTAGAAAAACATTTATTCCCCTAGCTCAAAACACTTAAATTTGGTCTATAAATTATTTTCTATAAATGAACTTATTAATTACTTTACTACAAGACGTTAGTGTTAACGAGAAACTAAAAAATGCACCAGACGATAGTTATGGCATTGGTGTCTTTATTGGCACATTATTACCTTTTGTTGTTTTGGTTATTATAGCATTTGTAATTTATAGATATAATAAAAATAGATATAAAGATGAATAGTATGCTTCAGCCTAATAGCATACAAAACTCAGACATTTATAATGTTGGTTTCGGTATTGGCTATATTTTAGGAATACTTATTCCTTTTATTATTTTAGGAGCAATAATTTTTTTCGCTTTCAGATATTTTAAAAATAAATCAAAAAAATAAATATGGATTTTTTTAGCTTTTTAGGAGGAAACGGGTTATTTCTTATCTTAGGTTTGGTACTTATTATTGTATATTTCTATAACAAAAAGAAACGACGATAACACGTTTACTAACGTGTTTTTAACCAACCTGTAATACTCAGTCTTTGCGTATTTACGGGTTTTACTTCGTGCTCTAATTCTTGGCTTTCAAAAATTACGACTTTACCAGGAAAAGGATACACTATTTGGTCTTCACCATCTAAATATAGTACTAATTCACCACCATTTTCTGGTTTCCAGTCTTCACTATTTAAATAACAAACAAAAGATAATTTACGTCTATCATCATTCTGAAAAGTATCTAGATGACGTTTGTAATACGTGTCTTTAGGATAAATAGCATAATGAAATTCTTTCAGGTTAATTCCAAGAAAACACGTGCGATTAAGATAATCTTTTAAATCGTTAATTTTATTGAAGAATAACTCTTCTGCAGAATTGATAGCGCGTTCATCTATCCAAAGAATTATATCACCACGTACCGCTTTTTTTACCAATTCATTAGTTCTGTTGCCAATTGCCGATTTTTTAAACGCATCTTCATCATGCTTTAAGAGCAACGAATGTCGCAATGCAATAACCTCATCCTCTGAAAAAAAGTCATCAACAATGCTATATTTTTGTAATGAAATATCTGAAATAATACGCTCGTACAGCAGATTTTCAGCAAACGGAATAGCTTCAAATAAACTATTCATGGTAAACTAATATAACAATTGAAATTCATAGTTTCTAAAAAAATTGCGCAAATGTAATCTAAAAACTGATTCGCTTAACATTTATAATATCTTTGCAGCACAAATAAATTCGCATGAGCAACATACGCATTACAAAACAGTTTTCTTTTGAAACAGGTCACGCACTTTACGGTTACGACGGCAAGTGTAAAAATGTACATGGTCACAGTTATCATTTAAATGTTACTGTTATTGGTAAACCTATTTCTGATTCTAATAATGTAAAATTTGGAATGGTTATAGATTTTGGCGATCTCAAGAAAATTGTAAAAGAAGAAATTGTCGATGTGTTTGATCACGCTACAGTTTTTAATAAAAACACACCACATGTAGAGCTGGCTAAAGAATTACAAGCTAGAGATCACAACGTTTTGTTAGTAGATTACCAACCAACAAGCGAGATGATGGTCATTGATTTTGCTGATAAAATTAAACAACGCTTACCAGAAAATATAGCCTTACATTCTTTAAGACTTTCAGAAACTACGTCTAGTTTTGCTGAGTGGTATGCTTCAGATAATGAATAAACCCAACCACATTATACTTGCCAAAGGAAAAAAAGTCTACTTCTCATCAGACAATCATTTAGGTGCACCAACACCTGAAATGTCTCGACCTCGCGAAAAAAAATTCGTGGCTTGGTTAGATGAAATAAAAGAGGATGCAGCAGCAATTTTTCTATTAGGTGATTTATTCGATTTTTGGTTCGAGTATAAAACTGTTGTCCCAAAAGGATTTACAAGAACATTAGGAAAACTAGCTGAAATTTCAGATTCAGGAATCCCAATTTACTTCTTTGTAGGCAATCATGATTTATGGATGACCGATTATTTTAAAACCGAATTAGGTATTACTGTTTTTCATAAACCACAAGAATTTACATTTGGTTCTGGTACGTCTACTGCGCTCAGCGACCAAACAATTTTTATTGGTCATGGTGACGGCTTAGGCCCAAAAGACAAAGGTTATAAACGCATGAAAAAGGTATTTACCAATCCGTTTTTTAAATGGCTATTTAAATGGATGCATCCAGATATTGGACTCAGAATTGGGCAATACATGTCTGTAAAAAATAAAATGATTTCTGGCGATGACGACGCTAAATTTTTAGGTGAAGACAACGAATGGTTAGCCATTTATGCTAAACGTAAACTTGAAGAAAAACATAGAGATTACTTTGTGTTTGGACATAGACATTTGCCATTAGAAATTCAATTGAACGAAAAATCAAGATATATTAATCTAGGAGATTGGATTCAGTATTATACCTATGGCGAATTTGATGGGAATTCTTTTGTATTGAAAAAATATTAAACTGTTTCCTCCTCTTTTTCGTGTTCCTCAATATCTTGTCGCAAATCTAGTTTTCTAAATGATGGAGAAACCACAGCAGTTGTTATAACAGTAATTAAGGTCATGGTTCCTCCAAAAACAACTGCAGTTGCAGTACCCATTAGTTTTGCGGTTAAGCCACTTTCAAAAGCACCTAGTTCGTTAGACGAACCAACAAACATTGAATTCACAGAAGATACACGTCCACGCATATGGTCTGGTGTTTTTAACTGAAGAATGGTTTGTCTAATCACCATAGAAACTCCATCTGTAACTCCACTAAAGAATAAAGCGACAACAGATATCCAAAAGGTTGATGATAATCCAAAAACTACAATACAAGCTCCAAATCCAAATATGGCAATCAGTAATTTCATACCTGCATTTTTGCTAATGGGAATATAAGCTGTAACCAACATAGTTAAAAATGCACCAACAGAAGGTGCAGCGACTAAAACTCCAAACCCTCTTGGACCTACTTTTAGTATGTCTTCAGCAAACACAGCTAAAAGTGCTACAGCTCCGCCAAATAAAACAGACACCATATCTAGAGTTAAGGCTCCTAAAACGGCTTTAGTTTTAAATACAAAATTGACACCTTCTTTTAGGCTTTGTATCATCGGTTCTCCAATATTAGGATTTAATATTGGCTTCTTTTTTACTTGAAATAAAACGACTAATGCAAATATTATCAACCCAAAAATGATACATAAAGACCAATGTACACCAATCCAACTTATAGAAAAACCAGCAAAACCAACACCCAAAACACGCGACATTTGCCAAGTTGAGCTATTCCAAGTGGCAGCATTTGGATAGATTTTTTTAGGTACAATTAACGCTACTAATGAAAAAATTGATGGTCCAAAAAACGAACGTAAAAAACCTCCAAAGAACACCAACCCATAGATAGAGTACAAAATCGCTTTGGTTGACCATGATTCAGAAATTTCTGGTGATGTTAACCAAAATAGACCAAAGCTAATTAAAGAAAATGCTGCAATGCAAAGTGCTAAAAGGTTTCGTTTTTCTTTCTGGTCTACAATGTGGCCTGCAAATAAGGCCATTCCTAAGGCCGGAATAATTTCCATTAAACCAATTATACCTAATGATAATGGATCTTTGGTTAATGCGTAAACTTGCCATTCTATAACCACAAACTGCATAGACCAACCAAAAACCAAAGCAAATCTAACTAGTAAAAAAATATTGAATTCTTTGATTCTTAATGCTGCGTATGGGTCGTTTTTTGCCACTCTAATGTAAAGTTAAGAGACCTAGCAGGTTTTAAAAACCTAGCAAGTCTGCAAATGATTGGGTACAAATGTAAAATAAGCTGAGGTTTATTTTACATTTCAATTAACTTAAAAGCAACACGTCTATTTAATTGCTGACCTTCTTTGGTTTCATTTGTTGAAATAGGTTGTGTACTTCCAAAGCCAAAGGATGTAATTCGGGTTACATTCAAACCCTTTTCAATTAAATAATCTACAACAGCTTTTGCACGTTGCTCTGATAATTCTTTATTCCTTTTATCTAGACCAACATTATCTGTATGACCATAAATTTCAACTTTTAACTTGGGATTAATTTCTAAATGCTTGTATAGTTCATTGAGTTCTACTTCAGAAATAGCTAACAATTCGGCTTTATCAAAATCAAATAATACATTTTTGAAGGTGTAAATCTCATTAGTGTTTATAGTCGGTTCTTCAGTCGTTTTGATAATTTTTTTTCTGACGTTATCTTTTCCTGATGGTTCAATTGTAACGTCATCTATGTAGTAATAAGAAAACAAATAAGGACTATTAGAAAGTTCTTTCTGTTTTTTAGTCTTAGAGTTTTTATGAAAATTACCAATAGAGAAGTAGTTCTCGTAACCTTCGGCTGTAAATTCGAAAGTATATGCCATCCAAGACTCTTTATTAGAAAAATAAATATTATCAGGATTTGAATACATTTTAAACTTTCCTTCAGTCGCTTTAGACGGTTTAATAGCCTTATCACAAGCATTAGAATGATGACAAGGTTTTAGTTTTTCTTCCGTAATTAAAACTTGAATATCTTTTAAAGCATAAGACGATTTATCTGCTAAACTCAAATAAAAAGTCATTTTGTATTTCTTTCCTTTTATTAATGTTTTAGAAAGTTCTCCTTGAACATATTCTCTGTAGTTTTTGTCTGTAAAAAAATACATACCAGCATAAGTAGAACCTGTTTTAGGCATTTGAAAACCATTATAGTTTTTGGCACCATTATCCTCACTGCAGGTATCAAAGAAATCAGTAGAACCATAATTTGGAATAGACCAATCTAAAATACCATCATTAAATCCTCCTAAATATATTTTGCATTTATAAGATGAATGCGCTTCAAAACTTGGGTTTAAAACTAAGTTTTGACTCGTTGAAATGAAGCAACAAAAAAGAAATAAGAATCGAATTGATTGTTTCATGTCTAATCAACGAAGAGTTGTAAGTTTTATTCTTTTATATCCTTCAATTTCAATTGTAAACTCACATTGCCATTCCAATGGTTTTCGTCTATGGAATACGCTGCGCTAAATGGTCTTTTGCTTTTTATGATATCAATTTTATCGCCTAAGCCAAAGCCAATACAAACAATTTTATCATTGAATGATTGGGTTACAGTTAATCGAATATGCTTATTGTCTTCGCCAACACATTTTCCCCAACCTGTATCTTTAAGGTTTTGCGACATAAAGGTTGGTGACAAGTTTCCTGGCCCAAAAGGTGCAAATTGCTTTAGGATTCGCATGAGTTTATCATTGATTTCGCCTAACTCAATATTCAAATCTATTTTTAGTTCGCGTGTTAATAACTTGGGGTCTATAGTTTCTTTGACTACACTTTCAAACTTGGCTTTAAAAGCTTCGTAATTTTTTGGATCTAAAGTTAATCCAGCTGCATATTTATGACCTCCAAATTGTTCAATATGTTCTGAGCAGGCTTCCAATGCATTATAAACATCAAAACCAGAAACTGAACGTGCAGATGCTGCTAATTTGTCTCCACTTTTTGTAAATACTAAGGTTGGTCTGTAATAGGTTTCTATTAAACGGGAAGCAACAATACCTATAACTCCTTTGTGCCAAGTTTCATGATAAACAACGGTTGTAAAACCTTTTTGTTCATTATCTTTTTCAATTTGTATTAGAGCTTCTTCTGTAATGCGTTTATCGGTTTCACGACGGTCTGTGTTAAATTCGTCAATGTCCATGGCATATTTTGCCGCTAAGTTAAAATCAGTTTCTGTTAAAAGTGTTACAGCATGGTTGCCGTGTTTCATTCGTCCGGCTGCATTAATACGTGGTGCAATAATAAAAACTACATCTGTAATGGTGAGATAGTCTTTTTTTACCTCAGCTATAATAGCTTTCATGCCTGGTCTTGGGTTGGTATTTATAACATGTAAACCCATATAAGCCAAGGCTCTGTTTTCATCAACAATTGGTACAATATCTGCACCAATTGCTGTGGCTACCAAATCTAAATATTCTACTAAATCTTCAACCGTTTGACCTTGGTTTCCGGCTAAAGCGGTAATTAATTTAAAGCCAACTCCACAACCACAAAGTTCTTTAAAAGGATAATTGCAATCGTCTTGTTTTGGATCTAAAACAGCAATGGCATTTGGGATTTCTGCACCTGGTCTGTGGTGATCGCAAATAATAAAATCAATACCTTTTTCATTCGCATAAGCAACTTTGTCTATGGCTTTTATACCACAATCGAGCGCAATAATTAACGAAAAATCATTGTCGTCTGCAAAGTCAATGCCTTTATAAGAAATTCCGTAACCTTCATCATAACGATCTGGAATGTAGGTGGCAATTGTGTCAATTCTTGTTTTTAAATATGAAGACATTAAGGCTACAGACGTTGTGCCATCGACATCATAATCTCCATAAACCATAATGTTTTCGCCTGCTTCAATTGCTTTTTCAATTCTAGCAACCGCTTTGTCCATATCTTTCATTAAGTATGGATCGTGAAGTTCATTAAAACTTGGTCTGAAAAAAGTTTTGGCAGCTTCGTATGTATCAATGCCGCGTTGCAGTAATAATGTTGCAACGATATCATCAACGCCAAGTGCTTTCTTTAGTGTTGCCACTTGTGTAGTTTCAGGTTTTGGTTTTAATGTCCAACGCATAAAATTTATAATTGATTTTATTTTGCTATTATGTGAAAATGAATATTGGTTTCTACGGTTGCAAATTGTCTAAACATTTCCATAACTCCGCAATATTTATCGACGGATAAGTTTACAGCACGTTCGCATTTTTTTTCATTTAAATCTGAACCATAAAAATGATAATCTACAATTACTTTATGGTAAATCTTTGGATGTTCTTCGGTTAATTCGCCTGAAACTTCAATTTTAAAATCATCAATTTCAACTTTCATTTTATCTAGAGTAGAAATTACATCTAATCCAGAGCAACCTGCTAAAGATGATAGCATCATTGCTTTAGGAGCCATACCTGAACCAGTACCTCCAAATTCTTCTGAAGCATCCATCATTATTGAAGACCATCTAGGATTATCAGATTCAAAGGTCATGTTTCCTCTCCAGTGTGTTGTTATTTTATCAGCCATTTTATTTTAGTTTAAAAATTAGAACGAGTATCTTGTCCAATCAAAAATACTACTAAAAAAATAACTATGGCATTAGTAACACCTTTGTCTGCGGACCATGATTTAGAAACCAAAGAATTAGCTGAATTTTTTAATGAAACGCTTGGGTTTTGCCCAAATTCAGTTTTAACCATGCAACGGAGACCAGCAATAAGCAAAGCTTTTATTAATTTGAATAAGGCTGTTATGGCCAATGAAGGTCGCGTAACCTCTGCTTTAAAGCGAATGATTGCTTGGGTAAGTAGTAACTCTACGGGTTGTCGCTATTGCCAAGCCCATGCCATTAGAGCTGCAGAACGTTATGGAGCAGAACAAGAGCAGTTAGATAATATTTGGGACTACAGAACACATTCCGCTTTTTCTGAGGCAGAACGTGCTGCACTCGATTTTAGTTTAGCAGCTTCACAAGTGCCAAATGGAGTAGATGCAGATATTAAAAAGCGTTTATATGAGTATTGGGATGAAGGTGAAATTGTAGAAATGTTAGGTGTAATTTCTTTATTTGGATATTTAAACCGTTGGAATGATTCTATGGGAACTTCTATTGAAGAGGGTGCTGTTGAAAGTGGAAATCAATATTTAGGAAAACACGGTTATGAGGTTGGTAAGCATGATGGGTCGCAATATTGATTTGAATAAAATTGACAATGAAATTTTTAAAATTCACACTCTTAATCTTAATAAATTCATTATTGCTATTTGGCTGTAAGTCTTCTGAAAAGGATAAGAATGATGATTCTTTCACTTTTATAGAAAGAGGTGCTTACACAATTAATAACTATAATGGAATAGATTATTATATACTGAATAAGACGAGAGAATTTATGGATGGCTACTATGTCGTAGGAGATAAAATGTCTAAATGGGAGGAGTTTGAATTTAAAGAAGGGGTGTTAAATGGTGATTATATTGTTTTTCATCCCAATGGAGAAATGTTTTCTCACACAAAATATTTTAATGGTAAAAGACATGGTGATGAGTTGATGTATTACATTGATGGAGTTCTAAACAAAAAGAGTAGCTATAATAATGATATCTTAGTGGGTAGTCAATATTCTTATTTTGATAATGGAAAAATACAATCGGAATCAAAAATTGAAGACGGAGAACCTATAGAAACGCAAAATTTTAATTTGTTAGGGCACATAGTGTCTCAACGTTTTATAAAAGACAGTAGAACAATAACGCAAAAAATTGTTGAAGGGAAAATCTATTCTGAAATGGTATCATCTAATTATGATAATTATGAAACTGTAAAATTTTATAATGAAGATGGTACAACTCACTTGTACTTACAACGTGTTGAAGAAAATGATACCATGTTTATACTTGAATTAAATGAGGATGGTAAAGAAATAAAACGTGTTGATGTAAAGGCTAATCCGCAAGACGGTTTGAAATATTTTAACTTGTTTAATTAAAATAAAAGCACAAGATTTTATAAATGACCTCACTAGAAATAGTGAGGTTTTGTTTTTTTTGAAAAAAAAGTTAGAATGAAATCCTTACAAAAAAACTGTATTTCCGTTATATAGATAAGTGGTCAAACCATATCAATTCTGATATAAAATGACAGATTTAATTTATCTTAAAATTGAAGGGAATATGGAACGATATTTAATATTAATAGCAATAGCAGTGATCATAGATAGATTGGGAATTGGAAAAATTTTACAAATTATTTTTTTAAGAAATCTATATCTAGAGGCTGATATTAAAGACTTGGAAAGCTTTATTAAGAATACTAAAACAAAAATTACTTTTCCAAAACTATGGAAGTAATGAATTTACCTTCTTCTGCAATTCAGGGACTACCAATTCCTCAAACCAAGGATTTTTACTTCTCCAAAACCGATTGGTTGGTGATGGATGTGGAATCGGAAAATAGGTTGGTAAATAGTCTTTATAATCTCCAACGGTTTCTGTTAATGTTCGTTTTGCTTTCTCTTTTAAATAGTATTTCTGTGCGTAGGCGCCAATTAAAATAATTAATTCAACCTTTGGCATTTTATCTAATAAGGCATCGTGCCACTGTGGTGCACATTCAGGTCTTGGTGGTAAATCTCCTGTTTTCGCTTTTCCAGGATAACAAAAGCTCATTGGGATAATCGCAAAATTTTCTGTGTTATAAAATTGCTCGTTAGTAACATTGAGCCATGTTCTTAATTTTTTTCCGCTTTGATCATCCCAAGGAATTCCAGATTCGTGAACTTTTGTTCCTGGTGCTTGACCAATAATTACAATTTTAGAATTTATATGTGCTGTAGCAACTGGTCTTGGACCTAACGGTAAATGCGCTTTACAAATGGTGCATTGGCTTATGTTGTGCAGTAAGTTTTCCATTTTTTATTGTTCATCTTTCATCATACTTTTTAAATCATTAGTATAAGAAGGGTATGTAAATATCTGTTTTTTAAAATCGCTAACCGTTAAACCATTATTTATGGCCATTGCAAACATATTAATATTTTCATTGGCTTGATTGCTTAGTAAGCTTGCACCTACTATTTTTTGAGTACGTTTATTAACTATAATTTTATAAGCATAAGCTTCTGCATTTTCTTTTTTGGCATTGTACCAATCAGTAGCCTCTCCTTTATATATAGTTACGTTTTTATACCTGCTTTTTGCGTCTTCTTCAGAGTACCCAACATTTGCTAATTGTGGTTTGGTAAAAACTACAGAAGGCACTAAAGGGTTTTCAAAAGCTTTAGAATTCTCCTTAATAATATTGTGACCTGCTATATAACCTTGCAGACCAGAAAGTGGTGTTAATGGTAAAGATTTACTAGATACATCTCCACAGGCATACACATTTTTATGACTTATACTTTGCATAAAATCGTTGACCAAAATTCCAGATTCATCTGCTTTTATATTGGCATTTTCTAAACCTAACATTTCTGTTGCAGGAACACGACCTGCTGTATTGAAAATTTTTCGAGCTTTTATCGATTTTGTTTTTCCTTGGTTTTCATACGTTAGCTTTAGGTTTTTCTTTAATTTTTCAACAGCGATAGGTTTGGTATTAAACATAAATTTTACTCCATTATTTTCTAAAACTTCAGTTAGCTTTTCAACTAAAAAAGAATCAAATTGTGTGAGTGCTCTGTCTCCAACGTCAACCATTGTGACCTTACAACCCATTGTAGAAAGCATGTAACAGAATTCCATACCTACATAACCAGAACCAATGAATATAGCAGAATCGGGGATTTTTTTCAAGTTAAGAATGTCATCGCTAGTTTTTAATAAGTCAGAACCTTTAACCTTTAATGTTCTTGGTACATATCCTGTAGCAATTACAAATTTATCTGCTGAAACAGTTTTGCCTTCGACTGTAATTTCATTAGGACTTATGAATTTTGGGGATTGATGATAGAGGTCAATGCCTAAATCCATTAAATTATTTTCGGTTGAAGCAGGAATAGATTTTGTAAATGACGCTTTGAATTTCTGAACGGCTTTCCAGTTAATTTTTGGCGATTTAGAAATACCTAATTTTTTAAGTTGATTAGAGTGTTGCACTAAGTCTGCAAACTGCATCAATACCTTTTTTGGATCGCAACCTCTTGTAGCGCACGTACCTCCAAATTCACGATTATCTGAAATAGCAACTGATAATCCTGCTGCAACAGCTGCTTTGGCAGCAGTCTGACCTGCAATTCCACTGCCAATTACAAAAATGTCATAATGTTTCTTTTTACTTTCCATGCTTTTTCTAATTTGAAATAGAAAATTATGAAATATGATTGAAAAGAAATGATGCAGTAGGTTTAAAGCTTAACCCAAATACGAAATATCTAATATTATTTTTTATTTAACGGAAAGGTTTCAAAATGTAATCCTTTAAAACCTGTCTTTATAAAATTTCTAATATTTTGATGTCCTGTTTCATTTGGATTGGTTAATACATCATCAAAGTAATGGGTTCCAAAACACGCTAAAGTTTCTTCTTCTGTTAGTTTTTGGTCTATTGCAAAGGCAAATAGCTTACAAGATCCAGAATTTTGTTCTTCAGTATTTTCTAAGGTTCCATTGGTGAAAGCTACTGGTGTAAATTGGTAATAGGTTTCAATTATAGCCATGGTCTCAGAAAAATTAATCTGTTTTGGATTAGTTTTAAGCTTGATTAAAAAATCTTCTAAACTCATATTTTATTTATGTTTTCCTCCAACGACTATGACAATTTCACCTTTTGGTGGTTTATTAGTATAATGTTCTAAAACCTCTTTTGCAGTTCCTCTAATGGTTTCTTCGTAAAGTTTCGTAATTTCTCTGGATACAGAAACAGGTCTGTCTTCTCCAAAATACTCACAGAAATGACCTAATGTTTTTATTAGCTTGTGTGGACTTTCATAAAAAATGATGGTTCTTGTTTCTTCTGCTAGTAATAACAATCTGGTTTGTCTTCCTTTTTTAACAGGTAAAAACCCTTCGAATACAAACTTGTCATTAGGTAAACCGCTATTTACTAAAGCAGGTACAAAAGCTGTTGCTCCTGGTAAACAATCGACTTCAATATTATGTTCTACACAGGCTCTAACTAATAAAAAACCAGGATCAGAAATGGCAGGAGTACCAGCATCGCTAATTACAGCAATGGTTAATCCTGCTTTTAATTTTTCTATTAAATGATTCACCGTTTTATGCTCGTTATGCATATGATGGCTTTGCATTTGGGTGGTGATTTCAAAATGCTTCAAAAGTTTTCCTGAAGTTCTGGTGTCTTCGGCTAAGATTAAATCCACTTCTTTTAGAACATCAACTGCTCTAAATGTAATGTCTTTTAAATTTCCTATTGGTGTTGGGACTAGGTATAACTTCATATTTCTAACGTACTTAAAACCAAATTTACAATCTTTTCTATATCTTAACGCAACCAATTGTAATATTTGACGTCTTTATATAAAGTTAAAGGATTTGGTAGGGGAATTTGGCGTTTACCTGTTATATAATTGAGATTTCACTTGATAAATTGAATTAATCAAAACCACCATTTTATGATTGGAAAACAATTCCGCTTATTGTTTTTATTTTTTTTCTGTTTACAAGTCCATAGTCAAACCACAGATTTATCTATTGTTATTGAGGCCCAGGATTTGGGAGGTACAGCAATCTCACAAATAAATGTTTATGAAGATTTTCAATATGTAGTTACGGTTTTAAATTCCGGAAATGCTGTTGACGATGTCGCTATTTCTATAAATTTTGATCCAGATTTAGCGATCATTTCATATAATTCTCAAAATAGCAGTGTTGGTGCTTCAGACATTTCTAATATCTCTGTAATGGGTAATGTTTTAGCAGCTTCAATTGCTACAATGCCCAATAACTCAAGTGTAGAATTACTTGTTTTAGTGACTTCGCCAACAAGTGTAGGTGGTATTACTGCTAATGGAACTGTGAGTCCACCATCTACAACTCAAGATATAAATATGAGTAATAATCAATCTATAATATCTATAGATGTATTAGATATTGAGGTTGATTTTTCTGTGACACATTCTCAAATTCAACCCAATGAAGGAACAGCGATTAATGCATGGGGAGATGAGGTAACTTATCAATTTGTAATTACTAATAATAGTCCTATTGATTATCCTGTTTCAATAATCAGAGGTAATTTAAGCTTAGGTTCACCTCTAGAAAATGGTCAACCTTTTGCTGAGTTTATCTCTCTCAATTGTATTGAAACGACCAACGGAACTTTGTGTCCGGATTTAAATGGTTTTACAGGAGTGTCATCAGTTGTTAATAATTCCAATTTGTTATTTGCCTACGGAACAGCTTTAGAAATAACGGCTGGAGGAAGTATCACTTTTGAAATGGTTTACAGATATACCAATTTTTCTTGTTCTTCAGACCCAATGCCAATAGCTGTAGATAGTGTAATTAGTGTTGAGTTAAATACAGGAAATACAACTTCTGTTTCTTCAAATAGCGTTACTACAGATTTGCTTTTAGCAGATGCTTGTCCTGAAACGGACCTTTGTATAGCGACGGTTCAGACGAATCCAGATATTTCCGTAAGCTTAGATTATGGACAAGACATTACGTTTTTAACTACAGTTTGTAATAATGGACCAGCAGGAACACCTATGCGTTTCTTTTTTCAGAATTTATCTCCGTTAACTTGGACAATCAGTTCTGTTAATTGTATAGGAACTACAGGTCCTGTGGCTTGTAGCGATTTTGGAATATCTAATAATGGACAAATTTGGGTAAGTAGTGATTTTTATTTAGAAGCTAATACTACTATCACTATTGAAACAGTTGTAAGTTATATGGAGCCAGAGTGTAGTACGAGTATAAATGAAGTTCAAGCTTTAATACGTAGTGCAACTAATATTTTAGATAGCCAATTAGTAGACTCTAATCCTGATGATAATTATTTTTCAAATTTGCTTAGTTTTCCGTCTGTAGATCCATGTCCAGTTGAAGATCCAATAGATTTACAGGTTACTAAAATCCAAACGAGTCCTGAATTGCCTAATGGAAGTTCTCTGCAAAATACTGCCGCATGGGGTTTAGTAAGTTATGAGATTACGGTTACAAATTCTAGTGAAGAAGATGCTAGTATTGAATTGCAAGATTATCTTCCTAATCCTGGGAGTTCTAACCCTTTAATGTATGGCACGTTGGTAAGTGTTGAGTGTATAGAAACAACAGGAACAGCGGTATGTTATGCCATTGAGAATGCTAATGTTGGTGAGACATTAAACGGAATATCAGATAACGGAGGTTATGATAATTTCTGGGAAATTACATCCGATGAAAATTGGGAATTACCAGCAAATAGCTCAGTAAGTTTTAGTGTTACTGTAGATTGGTTGCCCACATGTTCTTCAGGTGCTATCATAGGAACTAATATGGTAACGGTTGGTTTTACTAATGGTTTAGAGGACAGTAATCTTGAAAACAATACGGCTTCAGTAAATACCTATTTTGCTCCTTGTTTAGATTTGGTGGTACAAACGTATCCAGAATTCTCCCAAGTTGATATTAACCAACCTTTTAATTGGATAGTAGATATTAGCAATAGTACCGCAAGTTCTAATGCTGTAAATGTTGTTTTAGAAAACACATTAAATCCTATGTTTACCATTGTAGGCAATCCAACATGTATGGTAACTTCGGGTAATGCAACATGTATTACTAATTTTAGTATTGTTGGTAATTTTATAACCGGAATAATTCCAATAATGGATGCTGGCTCTACAGTTAGGATTAGTATTCCTGTAACAGCTCCAAGTGTTGGAGGTGCTTTTAATAATATTGCAGAAGCTATTCCTGATGCTACTAGCAATCAGGAACTAACGCCAGAATCTAATATTTCAATTAATAGTGTTCAGGTTATTGCACCTGTTTTACAGAAATCATTTACTCCAGATACGATTGTTGAAGGAGGCCAAAGTGAATTAACCTTTACAGTTTTTAATGTTGCTTCTAATCCTATACAAAGTAATATTTCATTTACGGATAATTTACCAATGGGTTTGTTGCTTTCGAGTACTCCAATGTGGATAGTATCTAATGGTTGTACAGCCACATTTGTAGGTGCTGCTGGAGATGCCTTTGTTGGTATAGAAAACTTAGTTTTCCCTGATGGTGTAGAAAGTTGTACATTTTCTGTTTTAGTTACTGTGGCTAATGCAGGAACATATCTTAATAATTTTCAGAATTTCTCTAATAACAATAATATAGATACGTCTCAAACTAATGCCACGTTAAACGTTACTACTGATACGTCTGATGTGGATATTGAGATTATTAAAACCGTTATGCCTAGTGAAGCTGCTTATGGTCAAAATGTTGAGTTTACCGTTTTAGCAACTAATTTAGGGACTACAACAGCGACATTAATTGAAGTTGTAGATGCTTTACCTCAAGGTTTTCAATATGTTTCGGCAACCGTAAGTTTTGGTGTTTTTGATGCTATTAATTTAAGTTGGAATATCCCAAGTCTGGATGCCAATACATCGGAAACTTTAGTCTTAACAGCACGTGTTGTTTCTTCTGACGATTTAACTAATGTTGCACTATTGAATAGTGTTAATGAAGTAGATAGAGATGCTACAAATAATGAAGACGATGCAACCGTAGAAATTTCTAATTGTTTAACAATTCCTGAAGGTATTTCACCAAATAATGATGGTAGCAATGATGTGTTAAGTATTCCGTGTATAGAAGACTATCCGGAAAACACATTTAAAATATACAATCGTTATGGCACACAAATTTATGAAGCCAAAAGCTATTTGAATACTTGGGATGGTAAAGCTAATATGGGACTTTTAAAAAGCTCGGGTTTATTACCTGTTGGAACTTATTTTTATGTGCTTGAAATCAACGGTTTTAATAAACCATTGATAGGTTATGTTTATTTAAATTATTAATTAAATTTCCCTTCAACTATTTCCATAAATCGCGCTTCATATTCTTCTTTGCCTTTCCAATCGTTATAATCTGGTTTTACGTATTCTAAAATTAATTTTTGGGCTTCTTCTAAAGAATTCGTTGTATTAATTTGAGAAATTACACGATCGTAATCTTCGTTTTGTCCTTCAAATAAATGCTTTATAAATGCTAATTTATCATTAAGTCCAATATTTAAACGTTTGCCTTTTAGCTTATCGTTTAGAGATTTTTTTTCTGATGCTTCTTCGCGTTTTTGTGCATCTTCAATCGGTTCAAATTCAGGGATCTTTTCAAAACCAGACGTAATGGTTTCAAATTCTATAGCAGCAGGAATTTCTACTTCTTTGGGTGTTATTTTTTCTAAAATAGGCTCTTCAGGTTCTGGTTCTTTGGGCATGTGTTCAAACATATCCTTAATTTTGGTCATCACAGGCTCCATGATGCCATCGTCTTCAACCTCATCTAAATTTATGTAAGTTCTATCTTCAACTTCTACATTGTCGCTTACTTTATTATTGAAAGCTGTATCTAACATTCCAAAAAATGAAGAGTCATGACCAATGGTTGGCATTTTATCTTCAAAATTATCTTGAGCGAACTTTAAAATGGTCAGTTTTTCGTAAAGTTCAGAAACTTCTTTATGTAATTGTACTACATCTTCTCGTCCTGTTAGTTTTAGAATCCTGTGTGCAATACTAACTAATTCTGATTCTAATTTCTTTTTCATCTTTTCCTGAATTTTACTTTTGATTTTTAATAAATTTGCATGACCTTTATAAAAACGAAGACTAGCTTCGATTTAGTGCTAAAATTACAAAATGTTTCTCGAAAATACAGTAAATCAGAAAGAACAATTTGGGTGGATTGAAGTCATCTGCGGATCTATGTTCTCCGGTAAGACCGAAGAGTTAATTAGACGATTAAAACGCGCGCAATTTGCAAAACAAAAGGTGGAAATTTTTAAGCCTTCTGTAGATGTACGTTACGACGAAGAGATGGTAGTTTCTCATGACGCTAATGAAATCCGATCGACTCCAGTGCCTGCTGCTGCTAATATTCCAATTTTAGCAGATGGTTGTGACGTAGTTGGTATTGACGAAGCTCAATTTTTTGACGACGAGATTGTACGTGTTTGTAACGATTTAGCTAATAAAGGTGTGCGTGTTATTGTTGCAGGATTAGATATGGATTTTAAAGGCAATCCGTTTGGTCCAATGCCATACCTTATGGCAACTGCAGAATATGTTACCAAAGTACATGCCGTTTGTACAAAAACAGGAAATTTAGCACAATACAGCCATAGAAAAACTTTAAGCGACGAGTTGGTTTTACTTGGTGAAGTAGATGAGTACGAACCTTTAAGTAGAGCAGCTTATTTTAAAAGTATACAAAGAGATAAGCTAAGGCAGTTAAAAGTAAGTGATGCTAAAGAAATAGACTCTAAAGAATAAAATACCTAATGTCTAAAGCTCAAGAAACTGTTCTCGAAATTGATTTTAGTGCACTTACACATAATTTCAACTATTTAAAATCTAAATTACAACCAGACACTAAATTTTTAGCGGTTGTTAAAGCGTTTGCTTACGGAAGCGATTCTGTAGCAGTTGCAAAACATCTAGAAACGCTTAACGTAGATTATTTTGCAGTCGCGTATACTAATGAAGGTGTTGCTTTAAGAGATGCCGGAATTACAACTCCTATTATTGTACTTCATACGCAGCCCGTAAATTTTAAAACGCTTATAGAGCGTTGCTTGGAGCCAAGTATTTATAATGCAAATGTGTTAACTGAATTTATAAAAACAGCAGAAACACTATCACAGAAGAATTATCCAATTCATATCAAATTTAATACAGGTTTAAATAGACTCGGTTTTAAAGAAAATGATATAGACACTATTGTTTCTAAACTAAAAAATACAAACTCAATTATAGCTAAGTCTTTACTTTCGCATTTAGCAGCTAGTGAAGATGCTAACGAATTAGATTTTAGTAACCTTCAAATTAATCGTTTTAGAGCTATTGCTGAAAAATTTAAAGATCAAATAGGTTATAAGCCTTGGTTGCACCTTTGTAATACGTCAGGAATTCTTAATTATCCTGAAGCGCATTTTGATATGGTTAGAAGTGGGATTGGACTTTATGGATTTGGAAACTCTGATAAGGAAGATAAAAACCTAAAACCAATAGCCAGTTTAAAATCTGTGATTTCTCAAATTCATAACATTGAAAAAGATGAAACTGTTGGTTATAACAGAGCTTACATATCTAAAGGTTTTGAAAGAACGGCAACCATTCCTATTGGTCACGCAGATGGTATTAGTCGTATTTATGGTAACGAAAAAGGTTATGTCATTATTAATGGAAAAAAAGCATATATCATTGGAAATGTATGTATGGATATGATAATGGTGAATGTTACTAATATTGATTGTAAAGAAGGAGATGAGGTTGTCATTTTTGACTCTACCAATGTTGCAAGCACAATTGCAGAATCTGCAGGAACAATTTCTTATGAAATATTGACCGCCATATCACAACGTATAAAACGTGTCTTTAAACCTTAAAAAAGACCTTTTTAATTATGATGTGACTTTTTTAATTAACTTAGTGTCTTACTAACACATTAACTAACTATTAAAAATACAGAATTATGTTAAAAGAATTTAAAGAATTTGCAATGAAGGGCAACCTTGTAGACATTGCAGTTGGTTTTGTAATGGGTGCTGCTTTCAAAGAAGTAGTTACTGCATTTACAGGAGGTATTGTATCGCCATTAATTGGTATGATCTTCGATTCCGATTTCAAAGCACTAAGATACCAATTAAAAGAAGGTACATTAAATGATGCTGGTGAAGTTGTTGGAGATGTTTTCTTAGAATACGGAACATTTTTAACTAATGTTATCGACTTTATCATTGTAGCATTTGTAATGTTTCTTGTTGTTAAAGGTGTTAATAACATGAAGAAAAAAGATGAGCCAGCTCCAGCTGCTCCTGCAGGACCATCTGAACTTGATATCTTAAAAGAGATTAGAGATTCATTAAATAAATAACATACGTATAGCGTTATCGCTACACTATAATTTTTAATTAAACCCAGACTGAAAAGTCTGGGTTTTCTTTTTAGGGTAAATAATTGTTAAATTAATAATTGAAGCCTATAATTTTTATCACATGTTTAAGGTTCTATTAACTAATTTAGTAAGGAAATAATATAATTTTGTAAACTTTAAATTTATGACCGTCAACCAAATCGTTTTTAATGACGGTTTTACGGGTTTAAATTTCGAACAACAATAAATAGAAACAAATGAAAGTAGCAATTGTAGGTGCAACAGGTTTAGTAGGAAATGTAATGCTTAACATATTAGAAGAGCGTAATTTCCCAGTCGATGAATTATTATTAGTAGCTTCAGAGCGCTCTGTAGGTAAAAAAATAAAGTTTAAAGGCAAGGATATTGAGGTTATTAGTATTCCTACTGCTATTGAAGCAAAACCAGATATTGCACTCTTTTCTGCAGGAGGTAGTACATCTTTAGAATGGGCTCCAAAATTTGCAGAAGTTGGTACTACGGTTATCGATAATTCTTCGGCTTGGAGAATGGATGGATCAAAAAAATTAGTGGTTCCAGAAATTAATGCGAATGAATTATCTAAAACCGATAAAATTATAGCTAATCCAAACTGCTCTACCATCCAAATGGTAATGGCATTAGCACCTTTGCATAAAAAATTTAAAATTAAGCGTATAGTTGTTTCTACGTATCAATCCGTTTCTGGTACAGGTGTAAAAGCAGTTGAGCAGATGGAAAATGAAATTTTAGGTAAAGAAGGTGACATGGCTTACCCTTACCCAATTCATAAAAATGCTATTCCACATTGTGATGTTTTTGAAGAGAATGGTTACACCAAAGAAGAAATGAAATTGGTAAATGAAACTCAAAAAATATTAAGCGATCCTTCAATTGCTGTAACGGCAACTGCAGTAAGAATTCCAACAGCAGGAGGCCATAGTGAAGCTATCAATGTAGAGTTTGAAAATGATTTTAATATTGCTGAGGTAAGACAGCTTCTTAGTGATACAGATGGTATTACAATACAAGATAATTTAGAGACAAATTCGTATCCAATGCCAATGTATGCGCATGGTAAAGATGATGTTTTTGTTGGTCGTTTAAGACGAGATGGCTCACAACCTAATACTTTAAATATGTGGGTTGTAAGTGATAACCTTAGAAAAGGTGCTGCCACAAATACGGTTCAAATAGCAGAATACCTTATTAAAAATGCGTTAGTTTAAATCTAAAGTATTTGGTTTAGAGTATTTAAAAAAAGAGCAGTAAAACTATTGCTTTTTCAAATTAGAGTAAGACTTTAGGATTTTGATTTTGTCAAAAAACTAAAGTCTTTTTTTTTAATGTTTTATTATGTTGAAAAAATCGAATTACAAAAAGTTATCACGCCTTTCCGGTGGACTATAGTATTTTTGTGTTTTGTAAAACTGAAAGTATGAAAACCACTCCTGTAGATTACCCTAAAACTAATAAAACAGATACAATTGATAATTATTTTGGTCAATCTGTAGCAGATCCTTTTCGTTGGTTAGAAGACGATCGAAGCAAAGAAACTGAAGCTTGGGTTAAATCTCAAAACGAAACGACAAATAAGTATTTAAAGAACATTCCATATAGAGAAGCGTTAAAAGAACGCCTTACTACACTTTGGAATTACGAAAAAATAGGATCTCCATTCAAGGAAGGTGATTACACTTACTTTTATAAAAATGATGGTTTACAAAATCAATATGTCATTTATAGATATAAAACAGGAGACGACCCAAGCACAGCTCAAGTATTTTTAGATCCTAATACATTTAAAGAAGATGGTACTATTTCTTTAGGAGGTATAAGTTTTTCTAAAAATGGAAAAATCTTAGCTTATGCTATTTCTGAAGGAGGAAGTGATTGGAGAAAGATCTTAATAATGAATACCGAGACTAAAGAAATCATAGAAGATACTTTAGTGGATATAAAATTTAGTGGCATGTCTTGGTTTAAAAACGAAGGTTTTTACTACTCTAGCTACGATAAACCAAAAGGTAGCGAATTGTCTGCAAAAACAGATCAGCATAAAGTTTATTATCATAAATTAGGAACAAAGCAATCTGAGGATCAATTAATTTATGGAGGTACAGTAGCAGAAAAGCATCGATACATTTACGGAGGTGTTACAGAAGATAATCATTATTTAGTAATTACTCCTCGTGTTTCAACCTCAGGAAACAAGCTTTACATAAAAGATTTAACAGTTGAAAATGCTCCATTAGTTGAAATATTAGGACACACGAATTCTGATTCTAATATCATAGAAAATGTTGGCTCTAAACTATACATTATGACAAATTTGGATGCTCCAAATCAAAAAATTGTAACAGTTGATGCCTCAAGTCCAAGTCCAGAAAATTGGGTGGATTTTATTCCTGAAACTAAAAATGTATTGAGTCCTTCAACAGGAGGTGGTTACTTTTTTGCCAATTATATGGTAGATGCCGTTTCCAAAGTATTACAGTACAATTATGATGGTGAATTAATTAGAGAAGTTAAATTACCTGGTGTAGGAAGTGTTGGTGGTTTTAGTGCTAAGAAAGACGATAAAGAATTATATTATTCATTTACCAATTACGTAACTCCAGGAAGTATCTATAAATATGATATAGAAAAAGGAGTTTCAGAACTCTACAGAAAACCAAATATTGATTTTAATCCTGAAGCTTACCAAAGTAAGCAGGTGTTTTTTAGTTCTAAAGATGGTACTAAAGTGCCCATGATAATTACACACAAAAAAGGATTAGAGCGCAACGGAAAAAACCCAACAATTCTCTATGGTTATGGCGGATTCAATGTTAGCTTAACTCCAAGTTTTAGTATTGCAAATGCCGTTTGGATGGAACAAGGTGGTATCTACGCTGTACCTAACTTAAGAGGTGGTGGAGAATATGGAAAAGCTTGGCACGATGCTGGGACAAAATTTCAAAAGCAAAATGTATTTGACGATTTTATAGCCGCTGCAGACTTCCTTATTTCAGAACACTACACATCTTCAGATTACTTAGCTATAAGAGGTGGTTCTAATGGTGGATTATTAGTTGGTGCAATAATGACGCAACGTCCAGACTTAATGAAGGTAGCATTACCAGCTGTTGGTGTTTTAGATATGTTGCGTTATCATACATTTACTGCTGGTGCTGGTTGGGCTTATGATTATGGAACTGCAGAGGACAGCAAAGAAATGTTTCACTACCTTAAAGGTTACTCACCTGTTCATAATATTAAAAAAGGAATTGAATATCCTGCAACATTGGTAACTACAGGAGATCATGACGATAGAGTAGTGCCTGCGCACAGTTTTAAATTTGCCGCCGAGTTGCAAAGTAAGCAAACGGGTAACCATCCAACACTTATAAGAATAGAAACAAATGCTGGTCATGGAGCAGGTACACCTGTTAGTAAAACTATTCAAGAATACGCAGATGTATTTGGGTTTACGCTTTACAATATGGGTTTAGATGTATTACCAACTAAATACACAAAAAAAGTGAAAAGTTAGTTTGAATCAAATCGTTTTAGGAGTAAAAATGTACGCTGTAAATAACTGAAAGAAAAGAGTCTAAAAAAACGTTTATATTTGGTAGGGATTTTAGGACCTAAACTGTCTTATTTAATAGTACAAGATTATTGCAAATGAAAAAAAAGTACTTAAGTCTCTTTCTAATAGTTTTATTTTTGTTTTCATGCGGTGAAGATGATGGCTTAGTGCCTTTAGTTATTGAAACCAATCCGGATAGTTTAACTATAACCCAAAATTCAGAAATTGAGATCTTTATATTTTTAAACGATTTAAATATTCCTTCCATTGGTGAGTTGTCTTTGAGTCTTCCTGCAAAAGGAACTGTAACTATAATTAATACTAATAATACACCCAATAATCCTAGCGATGATCATATTAAATACACCGCTAACCCAAACGAAATAGGTTTAGATAATTTTGAATATACAATTTGTAATGCTTCAGGAGATTGCAAAACCGAAGAAATTTCTATTACAATTACTTCAAGTTCAAATGTACTTTATGATATAGAAAGTATGCCATTCTCATCCTTATCCGATTATCAGTTTTTTGAAGGTGATCTAAAAAACCTAGAACCTACCTATGGTGTAATTCCTTATACATTAAACTCAACATTGTTTAGCGATTATGCTAAAAAGAAACGTTTTATATGGATGCCAAATAACAGCAAAGCATCATTTGTAAATGAAAATGAACTTTTAGATTTTCCTGTTGGAACCATTTTAATAAAGAATTTCTATTATGATAATGTGCTTCCAAATAACACAACCCAAATTTTAGAAACCCGATTAATCATCAGAAAACAAGAAGGTTGGGTATTTGCTAATTATGCGTGGAATTCTGATCAGTCTGAAGCAGATTTAGATATGAATGGAAGTTTTAAAGATTTACAATGGGAACAGGATGGCGAAGTAAAATCGGTACAATATAGAATTCCTTCAGGAGCAGAGTGTCACACGTGTCATAAAGTGATGGAAGTTGCAAAACCTATAGGTCCTAAGGTTAGAAATTTAAATTTAAACTATATTTACAACGATGGTGTTGTAAATCAATTAGATAAGTTAGTTAGTGTTGGTTATTTAGAAAACACGCTTCCAGATGTAATTAGCAAATTGCCAGACTATTACGATACTAGTGAATCATTGGATAATCGAGTAAGAGCCTATTTAGATATTAATTGTGCGCATTGCCATTCAGATGAAACACATTGTGCTTATCGTCCAATGCGCTTTGATTACTCTGAAACAAGCGATTTTACCAATATGGGTGTTTGTGTAGATGCAGAAACGGATTTAGGATTTGGCCTTGGTAATATTGTAGAACCTGGTGATCCTAGAAATTCTGTATTATACTTTAGATTAAGCTCTACTGAACCCTCAAATAGAATGCCTTTACTAGCACGTACAATTGTGCATGAAGAAGGTGTGCAACTTATAGAAGAATGGATAACCACACTAAACATAAACTGTAATTAATATAATTAATATGAAAAGACTATTACTTTTTACAATACTATTTATTTTGTATAGTACGCATAGTAGTGCACAACAATTAAATCAATCTGCAAATTGGCCTAATAGTCAGTGGGTACTTTCTGGAATCTATGACGGAACTTATTTATACGAAGATCCTACAGCGTCTAGTGCATCATTTTCTTTTGATGATGACAATGCTGGAAGTGGTTCTAATAATACTATAGCAACGGAGTCTCCCATTATTAATCTTTCTGATGCTTACAATGCAAATGAAAATGAAATAATAGTAGATTTTACTTATGTTTTGAATATTTACACCTCAAATGGTGCTAACCAATTATTGTACTTACAATATTGGGATAGTGATACTAGTTTATGGACCAATTGGGGAAGTGAACTTATAGCTAATTCAACAAGTTCAGTTGATTATTGTAATGCTATTTCTAGTGACTATATGAGTGACCCACTTAATATATCTGGTTTTTCAATCGCACAATTAACCGGATTTAAATATCGTTTAGTATATGAAGATTTAGAGTCTTGGGGTTGGGGTTTTTGTGTTAGTTCTCCTTCAATTAGTTCTTCTATTCCACCTGCTTGTCCAAATGTAAGTTCAGTTTCGTTGAGCAATATTAATGCAGTAAGCGCAATGGTTAACTGGAGTGCAGGTGGATCTGAAACGTCATGGCAAGTAGCAGTACAATTGGCTACAGACGGAGTTCCAACAACCTTTAATACTTCAGTAAATGCGTCTTATAGCTTTACTGGGCTTTCTCCTATGACAGATTATAAGGTGTATATTAGAGCAAATTGTAATGGAGGTGGTAATAGTAATTGGATTACAGCAAGTTTTACAACTGGAATAGATGTTTCTAGTTATCCTGTAGCATTTACACCAAATCCAATAAGCACTTCTGGTTCGTACGATATCGCACTTGTAGATTTAAATGGTGATTTTTTAGATGATATTGTCTCTGTTAGTTCTAGTAATTTAAATATTCATTACCAATTAGCTTCTGGAGGCTTTAGCATGAGTAATGTAGCAACACCTAATGCAGATTTTTTACCAAGTTGGAGCTTAGCTGCAGGTGATTTTGATCGTAATGGATATAATGATCTTGTATATGGAGGTGGATCAGGGGTTACATTTATGAAAGCAAATAACACAGGTACAGCTTATACCGAAATATCAGGATCGGATTATGTATTCTCTCAGCGTTCTAATTTTGTAGATATTAATAACGATGGGAATTTAGACGCTTTTGTATGTCACGATGTTCAGGCAAATGTGTATTATATTAATGATGGTTCTGGAAATTTAACCTTTTATCAAGGTCCTAGTTCTGAAGCACCAAATGGAATAGGTACAATTCCTGGTGGAGGAAATTATGCAACAGTTTGGATAGATTATGATAATGATAGAGATATGGATATGTTTATTGCCAAATGTCGTGGTGGATCGTCTACAATTAGTACAGATGAATTATGGAGAAATGATGGTAACGGAGTCTTTGTAAACGTTGCAGATACAGGTTGGTATAATACTAATTATCCTGGAGTAGGTCATAATAACTCTTCAAATTTAGGAGATAATATACAAACATGGTCATCTGCATGGGCAGATTTTGATAACGATGGTGATATGGATGTGTATGTAGGAGCAAGTAGTACTGAAAATGGAGATTCTAAATTGATGCGTAATAATGGAGATGGTACATTCACTAATGTAACTGCTGGTTCCGGAGTTTTAGATGCATCATTGGGTATAGAAAATGCTCCAGCAGATTTTGATAACGATGGTTATGTCGATATATTGAGTAATGGAAATATCTTATTTAATAATGGAGATTTTACATTTACAAATTATGCAGATAGTGGTATTGAACAAAATATACCACCAAGTGGTGCGATTGGAGATGCTAATAATGATGGTTTCTTAGATGTGTTTAGTAATGGTCAAATTCATCTTAATAATTCTAATTCTAACAATTGGATAAAAATAAATACTGTAGGTACTATTAGTAATATAAATGGTATTGGTGCTAGAGTAGAAATACAAACAACCAACGGCACTCAAATTAGAGATGTTAGAAGTGGAGAAGGTTTTGAGTTTATGAGTTCACTAAATACCCATTTTGGTATTGGTGCATTAACCAGTATCAATAGCATTACTATTTATTGGCCATCTGGTACCGTAGATTTTATTGCAAATCCAGCGATTAACACTATGCATGTTATCACCGAAGGTTCTGCGTTAAAGGTTATAGATGAAACTTTAGTAGATGTTTCTATATATCCTAATCCAGTTGAAGATATACTTACAATTAAGACATCTGCAGATGTTATCAGTAAAATAGCAACAGTATTTGATATTAATGGAAGACGTGTTCTTAGCATGAAGCTTAAATCGAATACCATTGATGTCTCAAGTTTAACAGGTGGAGTTTATTTTTTAAGATTAGAATCTGAAGGTAAAATCATGAAACGAAAGTTTATTAAGAAATAACCTTAGGTTATAAATATTTAAAAACCGTTTGAGAAATCAAGCGGTTTTTTTTATTCTAAATCTTTCTTGAAACCTTATTTTTGTAAGATGCTTCAAGTAAAAAACGTCACTTTCGGATATTCTAAAACAAAGGTTTTAAAAGCTATAGACTTTAAAGTTAAAGCAGGGGAAAATCTAGCCATTATAGGAGAAAGTGGCTCTGGGAAAAGTACCTTATTAAAACTTATTTACGGGGAATACGATTTAAAACAAGGAAACATTTTCTGGAAAGATGAAGAGATTCTCGGTCCAAAATATAACCTAGTTGTGGGTTACGATTTTATGAAATACGTAACTCAGGAATTCGATTTAATGCCCTTTACAACAGTAGCTGAAAATATTGGTAAATTTCTTTCTAATTTTTATCCTGTAGAGAAACAAGAACGTACAAAAGAACTCATAGAGGTTGTAGAGCTTGAAGCGTTTGCAAACACTAAAGTAAAGCTTTTGAGTGGTGGCCAAAAACAGCGTGTTGCTATTGCAAGAGCCTTAGCCAAGCAGCCCGAAATTTTGTTGCTAGATGAGCCGTTTAGTCATATTGATAATTTTCAAAAGCAAGGATTGCGACGCAATGTTTTTAATTATTTAAAGGCTAAAAATATAGCTTGTATCGTTGCTACTCATGACAGAAACGATGTATTAGGATTTGCGGATCAAATTATAGTCCTTAATGAGTCGGAAATTATAGCTAAAGACACTCCTCAAAATTTATATAAAAATCCTAAGCTTCCATTAATTGCATCATTTTTTAGCGAATTTAATGTGATCGAGCCTTATGGGATCGTTTATGCTCACCACATTAAAATTGTTGATAAATCGGATTTAAAAGCGGTTGTAAAAAGATCTTATTTCAATGGAAATTCTTGGTTAGTTGAAGCCATTTATAATTCAGGTTCTATTATTGTAGAGCACCATATTGAATTAGAAAAAGAGAAGCTAATTTGTCTAAAGGTTTTAACCTGATGGGTTTGTAATAAAAAGTTAATGTTTTTTTTAATTTCTTGTCTTAAGATTTAGTAAAATAACTTCATTTACTAAACGACAGAAAATGAAAAAGGATGAACAGTTGTTCACCCTTTTTGCCCCAAATCTACCATAAACTTAACCTACTTATGTTATGGTGACTCAAATATAAGCGGACATTAGGTTACTATTCAATTTTTTGGACAAACGACCTATATATTAGTCTAAACGTGGAAATAAGCTTATTTATAAAAGAATAAGAGTAGGATTTAGCGTTATGTTGGAATCAAGAGTTAAAAACACTATTTAAATTATGGGCATAAAAAAAGGTGAACAGATGTTCACCTTTTTTTGCCCCAAATCTACCATGAACTTAACCTACTTATGTTATGGTGAGACCAATGTAAATTTAATTTGTTAAAACGAATCAGAAATCGGACTAAATACATTTTAATCCGACTAAAGACTTATTTTATCGGATAATATGTCTTTTAGGTATCAATTAGTAAGCACGTTCGTTATTTCCTTCGTAAAAATTAATAAAAGCTCTATTGACTACTCTATTACCACCAACAGTAGGGTAATCTCCTGTAAAATACCAATCCCCTAAGTTTTTAGGACATGCTTTGTGTAGGTTTTCAACAGGTTGAAAAATAATTTTAACTTCAGCATTTATATCGTCACCTCCAAGTAATTCTGAAATCTTATCTGAAATCTGTTCGTCTGTAAAATTAGCATAGATCTCTTTTACATAATTTATAATATTCTTATCCTTCATTTGAACTTGCGCTATACATTTCTTATAAATATCCTCTACAATATGATATTGATTATTATCTTTTAATAATTCTAATGCAGCTTTAAAAGCAATAAGCGTTTCAAGGTTTGCCATGTCTATACCATAACAATCGATATAACGTATTTGAGGAGCAGAGGAAACCACAACAATTTTCTTTGGGTTTAATCTGTCCATCATTTTAATAATACTCTTTTTAAGTGTTGTACCTCTCACAATACTGTCATCAATGATAACTAAATTGTCTGTTGGCTTTATAACACCATAGGTAACATCATAAACGTGAGCAACCAAATCATCTCTACTACTATCTTCGGTAATAAAGGTTCTTAGTTTTACATCTTTAATGGCTATTTTTTCAATTCTTGGACGTTCCGATAGGATTTCCGTTACCTTTTCGGAAGATAATTTTCCATCTCCATTTAGAATAGATTCTGTTTTCTTTTTGTTAAGATGATCTTCAACCGATTCAATCATCCCAAAAAATGACGTTTCTGCAGTATTAGGAATATAGGAGAATACACTATTCTTAGTGTCGTTATTAATCGCCTTAAGTACCTTAGGCATTAATAAGCGGCCTAACATTTTTCGTTCTTGATAAATTTCCGCATCACTACCTCTAGAAAAATAAACACGTTCAAAAGAACATGCTTTGCGTTCTAATGGTTCTAATATTTTCTTGATTTTAGTTTCTCCAGATTTCTTTGTAATTATAGCATGACCAGGATCGAGTTCTTTAACCTCCTCAAATGGTACATTAAATACAGTTTGTATTACAGGACGCTCTGATGCAACAACTACAATTTCATCATCTTTATAATAATAAGCGGGTCTAATTCCAGAAGGATCTCTTAATACAAAAGAATCTCCGTGACCTAACAAACCTGCCATGGCATAACCTCCGTCCCAATTTTTTGCAGCATGTTTTAATATTTTGCCCACTTTTAAACGCTCTGCTATTAAAGGTGAGCACTCGTTTTTATTATATCCCTCTTTTTTAAGGTCTTTGTAAATTTTAGAAACAGCATCATCTAAAAAGTGACCGATTTTTTCCATTACAGTAATAGTGTCGGCTTTTTCTTTTGGGTGCTGTCCTATTTCAATTAAATTATCAAATAGCTCATTAACATTAGTCATGTTAAAATTACCAGCAACAATAAGGTTTCTGTGCATCCAATTGTTTTGTCTTAAAAACGGATGAACACTTTCTACACTATTTTTTCCAAATGTTCCATAACGCACATGACCTAATAGCACTTCACCGATATATGGAATATTCTTTTTTTGTAATGCAACATCGTCTTGGTATTCTGGATGCGTCGTTAACTCTTCGTTAATACGTTCATTAATTTGAGCAAAAATATCCTGAATAGGTTGTTGCGCAATAGATCGTACACGGCTAATGTATCTTTCTCCAGGTGCTGTATCTAATTTAATACTTGCAAACCCAGCTCCGTCTTGTCCACGGTTGTGCTGTTTTTCCATCATTAAATACATTTTATTAACACCATAAAAAGCACTGCCATACTTTTCTTTATAGTATTCTAAAGGTTTTAATAGTCTGATAAGTGCAATTCCGCACTCATGTTTTAAAGCGTCGCTCATGATTAATTTTCCGCTACTTGTTAATTTATATTTGGAACAAAAAACGCGCTCAATTTAGAGCGCGTTAGTTTAGTTTAATTCGATATCAAATTGTGTTAGACTCTTAAATTGGTCTAAGCGTTTATATATTTCTTTATCTGTTATGGTTTGCATACGCTCTGTGCCAAATTTTTCCACACAAAAAGAAGCTAACGTAGAGCCGTAGATTACAGCTGTTTTCATGTTTTCAAAAGAGAAATCGCCTGTTTTTGCTAAATATCCAGCAAAGCCACCAGCAAATGTATCACCAGCACCAGTTGGATCAAAGACCTCTTCTAATGGTAAAGCAGGTGCGTAGAACACATTGTCATCATGAAACAATAAAGCTCCATGCTCTCCTTTTTTAATAACTACATATTTTGGACCCATTTCTTGGATCTTTCTCGCTGCAACTACCAATGAGTATTCGCCAGATAATTGTCTAGCTTCTTCATCATTAATAGTAATAACGTCTACGTTTTTAATTACCGAAAGCAAATCGTCTAAAGCGATATCCATCCAGAAATTCATGGTATCTAAAATGGCTAATTTAGGCTTTTCAGTCATTTGGTTTAATACACCTTGTTGTACAGCTGGATGTAAATTACCTAGCATTACAACTTCTGCATCTTTATAATTCTCTGGAACAACAGGATTAAAATGTTCTAATACGTTGAGCTCAGTAACTAAAGTGTCACGAGAGTTCATATCGTTATGATATTTACCACTCCAAAAAAACGTTTTACCTTCTTTTACGACTTCTATTCCCTCAATATCAACATTCTTGTTTTTTAAGAGGTCTAAATATTCCTGAGGAAAATCACCACCAACAACAGAAACTGCTGCAGAATCAACATTAAAATTTGAAGCTGATAAACCTATATAGGTTGCTGCTCCACCAAGAATTTTATCGGTTTTACCAAAAGGTGTTTCAATAGCATCAAAGGCTACAGTACCAACAATTACTAATTTACTCATAAAGGAAGTTTGAATTAAGTTGCAAATTTACGTAAAATATATTCCTTGTGAAACACGAAACGTGACAATACCAATTGGGTTTTAATTCTTGCGTAAGTAAATTGTGTCTGCTTTATCTAGAAGTGAGATTATGAGCATTTAACTTATTAATGATATGCTGTGTTTACTGAAAATAGTACAGCGGGTATTAAGATTTTATAACGAGAAAGCCACAATTTTTAAATTGTGGCCTTTTATATATGTTAGTACTTAATTAAATTAACTTATAATTTAACAATACCTATGTGTAATAAATCACCATTGACGCTGCCGGCAGTATTACCAATATAATAACTAATATCTATTACATCGTTAGCCTCAAACACATATTGAAATGTGCCAGAAGCTCCAAAATAATCTGGTGAAGGCAGGTTTACGACACCTCTTGTCATGTATCCAGTACGTGTTCCGTTTGTAAACACTGCAAAAATGTATTTTACACTACCGGCTTCTAAATTTCTAGTAGCCCAACTTGCATTAATTAAATAACTTCCTGCTTGAAGAATTTTTATTTCACCATCACCCAACACTTCAAAATAATCTAAATCATTTTCTGTAACCTCAGAAGCACCTAAAGGAAAATTATCAAAATTAGTAGTGTTACTTGATGTTGTAAGGCTAGCTGCATTCAGATTTTTATACATTGTTAAGGAAGGGGTGCCTTCAGATTCTGTAGTTAAACGCTTCCAACTTGTTGAGCTTAATTCAAAGACTTCAAGGCTCTCTGTAGTTGTATTATAGATAGTAAGACCTTCTGCTGGTGATGCAATAAGATCACGTTCTGCAGTTGTAAGTCTAGGTAACAGTAATCCTTTGTCTGTACTTTGTAATTCTAAAATACTAGATGCATCTGGAGTGTCTGTGCCAATACCTACTTGAGCAAAAGAAGCAGTTGTGAGTATTAAAAATAGGCCTAATAGGGATAAATTTGATTTCATTATTCTTAAATTATAGGGATTAACCGACAAATAAACATTAAAAAACATAAAGTATCAAATCTCATAGAGTATTATTTTTTAATATTAACTTATTAAGTCTTACGTATCAATATGGATATTAATATTTTCCTATTAATCAGGTTTGTATTTATTTTGGTATAACTATCTGTTTTGTAGTGTTTTATTGTTTTTTTATATTTTTAAATATTAGAAATTAGTCTCATTTCATTTGAATAATATAAAATATTAGCGTTTATTTGTTGGTTAATCCCTATAATTTACTGAAGATGAAATATTTCTCTTTTCCCCTATTGTCTATTCTTTGTTGTTTAAATCTTAATGCTCAAGATTTATCTAGTACAATGACTGTGACTGCAGGCACACCAATTATTATAAAATCTGGTACTACATTTGATGCCGGCGAATTAAACCTAAAATCTAATTCAGATAGTTTTGCTAGTGTACTAAGTGAAGCTGGAACTATTACTACAGCAACAGTTGTTAATTACGATAGATACGTAAATGAAGTTGGCTCAGGTGCCACTGGAGGAAATGATTTAGTGTCATTACCAGTTAAAGCCTCAGGAGCTACGTTTGGCGATCTTTTAGCTTATACTGCAGATTATGGTGTAACAACGAATTCAACGACAATGCCAACTAATGGTGCTGTTTATGCTTTTGGTCCTTACAATAACGTTAATCAATCTTATACAAACTATGCTAACGCTACTGTTGGAAATGGAGATGTATTAGAGCGTGCTGTAGGTTATAGAGCAGCATCTAATGTTGCAGGTGGTGAAACATTACGTTTTACAGGTACAATTTCTACAGATACAGAAACCGTTAGTATATCAACATCTGGTATTAATTATTGGAACTCTGTAGGAAATCCATATCCTACGTATTTAGATTCACAAGCTTTTTTACTAGAAAATGCATCAAGTTTAGATGAAGATGCTACTGCAATTTATGCCTTTCATGGCGGAACAAATGCTGGTGGTATAGGTACTATTGGGAATTTTACAATAATTAACAATGTGTCTAATACGTCGTTAAAAATTGCACCTGGTCAAGGGTTTTTAGTTGCTAATTCAGGAGCTTCTGCAAACGATATCAACTTTACAACAGCAATGCGTGTTTATAGTGGTGGAGACGATTTTATATTAGGAAGAACTGAAGAGGTTAATAAAATGTTGAGATTAAAAGCAGAACATGCTGATGCTAACTTTGCGACGGAAATTTATTTTAATAGTAACTCTACTCAAGGATTAGATCCTGGTTATGATGCTGCAGTATATGAAGTTGGATCTTTAAGTTTTGAATTGTATTCTCATTTAGTAGCAGATAATGAAGGTAAAAATATGGCAATTCAGAGTTTAGCAACTGACGATATTAATGATGTTGTTATTCCTTTAGGTCTGGAAACAGTAGCAGGACAACAAGTGACTTTTAGTATAGAGCATTCTACATTACCAGAAGATGTTGAGGTTTATCTTGAAGATAATGTTGCAAATACATTTACCCTATTAAATACAGGTGATTATACGTTTACAGCAAATACTGCCATTTCTGGAACTGGAAGATTCTATTTAAACATAGGTGCTATTACGTTGTCTCAAATTGATAATACTAGTAATGATTTAAGTTTATATACTAATAATCAAATGCTATTTGTAAAAGGTCAATTGTTAGAAACAACACAAGTAAGTATTTATGATACTCTAGGACGTTTAGTAATGTCTTCTAATCTTGAAGCAGGATTAGATACTAATACTATTGATGCGAACCAATTAAGCACAGGAATTTATGTTGTTAAATTAGCAAACGGCACACAAGAACTTAGTCAGAAAGTGATTCTTAAATAATCAGAACAATACATTTTTTTTAAGGGTTCGTTACTAAGCTAAAAACTTAATAACGAACTCTTTTTTATTTGGATAGAGAAGTAGGTATATTTATTTTCTGCCGAAATCCGCAGGGATTTCTCCCCAAGCTTTTGTTTCCCATTTTACAATAGTCGTAGAGTATTCATTTGTTTTTAACCATTCTACAGCACGATCTACTAAATCGTAAACGGGTTTATTTTTTGCACTACGTGGAAGCTTAGAATTACATATTTTTTTACGTACCCAACTCATTGCCGTTCTAGAATCTGTGTACATAATGCGTTGGCTATTGTGTTGTTTTAAGAAAGCGAGACCATGAACTAAAGCTAAGAATTCACCAATATTATTGGTGCCTTGTTCAAAAGGACCTTGAATAAATAGTTGCTTTTTTGTTTTAGTATCCACACCTCTATATTCCATGATACCTGGATTACCACTAGAAGCGGCATCTACAGCTATAGAATTATAGTTAGGTAAGCCAATTTTTTTAAGTTCTGCGGCAGACAGTCCGCTACTAAAAGTTTTGTTTTTTCCTATAAAATCAAAGTAATTTCCTTTTAATGCATTTTGAGCTTCAGTAAGTGTTGGAAACGATTTGTATTGCGCACCTTGGTAATCTTTAATTTGCTTTTTACAGGCATTCCAGGATTCAAAAACTCCTTTTTTATGACCGTTCCAAACCGTATAATATTTTTTTTTCTTTTTACTCATCGTCAGTTTCCGTGAAAACGGAAATCCTATTTTAGATTCTTACTTTAATAATTTATTTACAATTAATGGAAAATGCTCCATTTCTAATAAATGAATTTTTTCAGCGACATCTTCAACAGAATCCGTAGGCAAAACACTACATTTTGCTTGAAAAATAACCGCTCCTTCATCATAATTTTCATTTACGTAATGAATAGTTATACCTGTTTCTGTTTCTTTATTATGAACTACAGCATTGTGAACATTCATTCCAAACATCCCTTTTCCTCCATGCTTTGGTAAAAGCGCAGGATGTATATTAATAACCTTATTATTGAACTCTTTTAATATGAATTCAGGAAATTTCCAAAGAAAACCAGCTAAGACAATTATGTCTGGTTGAGCTGCTTTTAAAATATTTAAGACATCTTCAGATTTAGAAAAAGCAATTCTATTAAACGATAATGCACTAACATTTAGTTTCTTACAGCGGTCCAGCACTTTGGCATGAGGATTGTTAGTTAGTACTTGAATAACAGACGCAGTATCGCTGTTGTGAAAAAACTTAATTAAATTTTCAGCATTAGAGCCACTTCCGGACGCAAAAATTACAACACGTTTCATTTACAGGTATATTTCTTCTATAATTATTCCAACAAAAAAAAGAATAATAATTAACAATTAGGGCAAAACAAAAATACTTTATCTTTATTTTTACTAAATAAAAAAACACATTTTAACGGTAAAGGTGAATATTCAAATAAAGTTTTTTACTTTTGCCATCTAATTAAAACTTAAAATTAAATAAATTATGTCAGACATTGCATCAAGAGTAAAAGCGATTATCGTAGACAAGTTAGGTGTTGATGAAAACGAAGTTGTAACTGAAGCAAGCTTCACAAACGATTTAGGAGCGGATTCATTAGATACTGTTGAATTAATAATGGAATTCGAAAAAGAATTCGATATCCAAATACCAGACGATCAAGCTGAGAACATAGCAACAGTTGGTCAAGCAGTTTCTTATATCGAAGCAGCAAAATAATAACTCTATTTTATGGAATTAAAGCGAGTAGTAGTAACGGGTTTAGGTGCACTTACACCAATAGGAAACACAATAGATGAATATTGGGATGCTCTTATTAATGGTAAAAGTGGTGCCGCTCGTGTAACGCATTTTGACCCTGAAAAGTTCAAAACACAATTCGCTTGTGAAATAAAAAACTTTGAAGTTACTGACTTTATTGATAGGAAATTAGCACGTCAAATGGATAAGTTTTCGCAGTATGCAATGGTCGCTTCAGATGAAGCAATTGCAGACTCAAAACTAGATCTAGATGCGGTAAATAAACTTAGAGTTGGAGTCATTTGGGGAGCAGGTATTGGTGGTTTAGAAACATTTCAAGACGAAGTGTTAAACTTTGCTGCTGGTGACGGAACACCTCGATTTAATCCACGTTTTATTCCAAAAATGATTGCTGATATAGCACCAGGAAACATATCTATAAAATATGGTTTTATGGGGCCTAATTATACCACAGTCTCTGCATGTGCTTCTTCTGCAAATTCAATGATCGATGCTTTAAACACTATACGTTTAGGGTCTTGTGATGTGATTATAACAGGAGGAAGTGAAGCTGCAGTTACTATTGCTGGTATGGGAGGGTTTAATGCTATGCACGCAATGAGTACTCGAAACGAGAGTCCAGAAACAGCTTCTAGACCATTTGATGCTACCAGAGATGGTTTTGTATTAGGTGAAGGAGCAGGAGCTATTGTTTTAGAAGAGTACGAACACGCAAAAGCTAGAGGAGCTAAAATCTACGCAGAAATTGTAGGTGGAGGTTTATCTTCTGATGCGTATCATATGACAGCGCCTCATCCTGAAGGAATAGGTGTTGTTGCGGTAATGAAAAATTGTTTAGAAAATGCTGGTTTAAAGCCTGAAGATGTAGATCATATAAATACTCACGGTACATCAACACCTTTGGGTGATGTTGCCGAGTTAAAAGCTATATCAACAGTATTTGGCAGCCATGCTAAAAACATAAATATTAATTCTACAAAATCTATGACAGGTCATTTGTTGGGTGCTGCTGGAGCTATTGAAGCAATTGCTTCTATTTTAGCGATGAAGCATGGTATTGTACCACCGACAATTAATCATAATACGGTTGACGAAAACATAGATCCTGAATTAAATTTAACACTCAATAAGCCTCAGAAACGAAATATTAAAGTCGCAATGAGTAATACATTTGGATTTGGCGGTCACAACGCTTGTGTAGTATTCAAAAAATTAGATTAAATCCCGAATGAACTTCATTCGTAACATATTAAATTCCCGCTCTCAACAAGAAGACGGGAATTTTTTTTTAGAACTCAAAGAGATTTTAGGCTTTAAACCTAAAACAAAATCACTATATATTACGGCATTTACCCATCGTTCCATGAATATTAAGGACGATAAAGGGGATGCCATTAACTATGAACGTTTAGAGTTTGTAGGAGATGCTATACTTGGCTCTGTAATTGCTGCTTATTTGTTTGAAACAGTACCGCATGGTGATGAAGGTTACCTCACCAAAATGCGTTCTAAAGTAGTAAGTAGAGAGCACCTTAATAAATTAGGTGAAGAGTTACGGCTTATTGATTTTGTAGAAACTAGAATTCCGAAATCTAATTTTGGAAACAATATTCATGGCAATCTTTTTGAAGCTTTAGTAGGTGCTATTTACCTTGATAAAGGTTATGGTTTTTGTAAGAAATTTATCTATAAACGTGTCATAAATCCACATGTAGATATAGAATCATTAGAAGGTAAAGTAATTAGTTATAAAAGCTTACTGATAGAGTGGTGCCAAAAAGAGAAGAACACTTTTAATTATGAAGTGTATGATGACACAGGCAAGGATGAGTTAAAACATTTCTCTGTGAAATTGAGTATTAATGATAAGGTGATTTCAAAAGCAAGAGCGACCTCTAAGAAAAAGGCAGAAGAAAAAGCATCTAAACGCGCATTTTTTGCATTACAAAAACAGATAACTAAGTCTCAATAGAGTATTTTCTTTTTTGAGCAATCAAATCAATTCAACTATATCGTTTTCGTAGATTTTAAGAATTAATCTTAACTAATTCTTAATAAAATTGAGCGTTAATTATACTATATTTACCGTTTAAGGTTATAATTGCATGGCTTTACACAAACTTCTGGTAGATGATTTTGACGATGATTCCTATAAACTAATAGCTATTCATACTAGGTTAGAAGATTATCGATTGGCTTATTTACTTAATAAGTATTTAGGTCTTAAGTTTAAGCGTAAGGATCACGATATAGACTTTAAGTATTTAGAGTCTTCGTACAGTATTTTTGAATGGGATAATGAAAGCGAATACGTACTGTGGAATTTAATTTCTAACGTCTGTAAGAAAGAACAAGATAGTTTATATAGTACAGGAACATTATTTAGCGATAATCAAAAAGTGCTCACAACATTTAATCTAATTTCAGAATACAAAAACGTAGATTATTTTCTTAAAATTTCAGAAGAAATACAGAATGTGGATGAGAAACTCATCTTGAATAAGTTAAAAGCTATTCCTCAAATTATAACAAGTTATACGGTAGATCCGTTAAAAATAAAGTCGAAAGACCATTTAATATTTTGAATTGATGTTAAACAAGAAAACAAAAATAGTTGCAACCTTAGGTCCAGCAACAAGCACGAAAGAAGTATTGAAAGCAATGCTAGATGAAGGGTGTAACGTATTTAGAATTAATTTCTCTCATGCAGATTATAAAGACGTTGAAGAGCGTGTTAAAATGATTAGAGAGCTTAATGAAGAGTATGGTTACAACGCATCAATTTTAGGAGATTTACAAGGTCCTAAATTGCGTGTAGGTGTTATGAAAGGCGAGGTCATTGTTAATCCAGGAGATGAGATTATTTTCGCTACAGGTGAACGTTTTGAAGGTACAAAAGAGCGTGTTTACATGACTTATGATAAGTTTCCGGAAGACGCAAAACCTGGTGAACGAATTCTGTTAGATGATGGTAAGTTGCATTTTGAAGTGGTTTCAACAGATGGGATATCTGAAGTAAAGGCTAAAGTTATTCAAGGAGGACCACTTAAATCAAAAAAAGGAGTTAATCTTCCTAATACAGATATTTCACAACCAGCTTTAACTGAAAAAGATATTGAAGATGCAATTTTTGCATGTAAATTAGGTGTAGATTGGATAGCGTTATCTTTTGTGCGTCATGCCGAAGATTTAATGCAATTAGAAAAGTTAATCTCTGAATATAGCGAACATAAAATTCCAATTATAGCTAAGATTGAAAAACCAGAAGCTGTTGAGAATATCGATAAAATCGTTGCCTATTGTGATGGTTTAATGGTAGCTCGTGGTGATCTAGGTGTGGAAATTCCTGCAGAGGAAGTGCCATTAATTCAAAAGCAATTAGTGTTAAGAGCTAAGCGTGCTAGAATTCCTGTAATTATCGCAACACAAATGATGGAAACGATGATTACAAGTTTAACACCAACACGTGCAGAGGTAAATGATGTTGCCAATTCTGTTATGGATGGTGCAGATGCTGTAATGTTATCTGGTGAAACATCTGTAGGTCAATATCCTGTGCAAGTGATAAGACAAATGGCAAATATTATACGTAGCGTTGAAGATTCTCCGCTTATTGAAGTGCCACAATCTCCTCCGCATATTCGTACTAAACGTTATATTACAAAAGCAATCTGCTATCATGCCGCAAACATGGCAAACGAAATTAATGCAAAAGCGATTTCTACGTTAACAAATAGTGGTTATACAGCATTTCAAATTTCGGCTTGGAGACCATCTGCTCATATTTTAGTATTTACATCTAACAGACGTATATTAACGCAACTAAGTTTACTTTGGGGTGTTACAGCATTCTACTACGACAAATTTGTAAGTACAGATGAAACTATAGAAGATGTAAACGCTATGGCTTGTAAAAAAGGCTATTTAGAAGTGGGAGATATGCTTATTAGTTTAGCAGCAATGCCAATACAAGATAAAGGTATGGTAAATACATTACGTGTTTCTGAAATTGAAAGTTGTAGTTTTTAGTATAATTTGACTAACTAACTTTCTGTAATACACTTCAGATTTTTATACATACAAAAGCCTATCTAAATACTACTATTTAGATAGGCTTTTAATTTATACAATACGTATTTATTTTTCATCAATCCAACCCATAATAGCATTGGCTACAAATCTTGGTTCTGGTGGTAAGGCATAAATATCTTTTTCGTAATTTTTATTGTATGGCGAAATATTCATAATATTACCATCTACGACAAGTGTACTACTTCCTCCTGGATCAAAGCCCATAGCTTTATCCATTCCGTATTTTAAAAGAATATCTACCATATCAAAATGTGTCGCACCAACAGATTCTCTTATTCTACCATTTACCATTAGTACCATTAATTTACCTTCTTTAGTAATACCTACGGCAATTTTTGGTCCACGCATATCTGTAAAATCTAATCGTGCTGCCTGAGTTTTTATAGAATTAGTAGTTTTCCAGCCCTCTTCTTCCATATCAAGAATCTGTTTACCTTGATCAATTAACATAGGTCCAGCTTCAATAGCATATGAGATTTCATCCCATTTGTAAGGGTTTTCATTTGGCTCTAGTAAGTGTATTGATAATGGTTTGCCTTCTGTAAACATGGCATCAGAAAATAATGCGGCTGGAATGGATAACGTAATCCCAACAGGTATCACAGCAACCGTTTCTTTCGGCTTTGTTTTAATAATTTCTTTTACAGTATTACCTGCTATTCTTACAATGACATTTCCATTGCCTTCAAATGTACTTTCAGCATAAGATAAATCATAAAAACAAGGCTCTGTACCATTATGATTATTATAATTAGAGCTAGCAAAAGTGAGCTCTTGCTTTTTCTCTTTAATTATAAAACCTGCTTTACTATTCACTTTTCTGATATCTACGTCACCATTTTTATAAATGATAAAGGCTGGTTTATTGAAAAGAGGTGGACAAAACACCTTATTATCCATAATTAATAAGCCTAAAGGCGAACCAATATAGGTTTCAGGTAGACCTAATTTTCCAACCAATTCTGGATTTAAAATATAACCACCATTCCAGGCTAATTCTATTTTGTTAGGGTTTTTGCTTTTCTTTTTATACTCTTTAACAAGCGCTGGTACATTTTTAGGTTCCTTGTTGGCAATGTGTGCAGCAAATTTCCAATGGTGTTTTTTAGTGTCAATTTCAGCTAAAACACCACTCCAAGGTAAACCGTCTTCATAAACACCACCTGCATAAGATGATTTTACCTTTTCAACCGTTTTAGATAATTTTAAGCCCTCTTTAATTTGAGTTAATAATTTAGCAATAGGTGTTCCGTTTTCAATAGCATCTTTAGTAATTAAACTTAACAATTCCTTTTCGCTTAACGTATCTTTTAAATCTTGGTATAAATCACTTTTAAGAACGATATCAAAATCTTTGGCCGTTTGTATTGGCGTCGGATATGCTAAAGTTGTACGTACTCCTGCTGGTACAAACTGAATAAAACCGCTGCCTTTAGGAATACCCATAATTTTGGCTGTCATTTCATACAAGACTTTACCTATATGAAAATGATCGATTTCTATAATATCGGTCATCATAGCAGCAGACTCTCCGTTGGTAATTAAAAAACCATCTGCAGCTTTAATATCTCTTAAAATCTTTATAGCTTTAGCTCCCATTTGTGGAAAATGTACACCTTCTGACCACTGTTTTGTTTCAATAATTTGAACAACGCCTGCTCTATACAATAAACCTAACTCTGGCTCTTTTCCGCTTTCTAAATAATCTTTAATATCTGCACTGGAGAACCATTTTGTAATTCTTGGCTCGTGTATAAAAATGTAAATTTTCTCTAACTTATCTACATTTGCTTCAAGTATTGCAGAAGTTAACTCTTGCTGTATGGTTAAATTTAATTGTGCACGGATTGGTTGTAGTACAAAATACTCTAATTCATGTTTGATATAACGACCAGGAAAATAGCCTTTAGGTACATTTTTCTTTAAATTCTTGGTAAGGATTTTTCGGTCATCAATACCTAAATACTTACTATTGGTAAGCTGAAAAAGCGCTAATTCCCAATCGGCAAAAAACTGTGGTGCTAAAGTTAAATCGGGTAAGTTTTTTGGTTTAAAAACATCTGTATAAATCATGTTTACTAAACCAGTAATTTCCTGAAGTGTAAAGGCTTGATACGCATACGATTTTTTGTTTCTATGACGATAGGCTAGAGCATGATCATGACGAATAGAAATTTCGCCATCTACGTATTTAAAAATATCATCGATAGCATTGTAGTATTTGTGTATAACTTCGAGATTAGTATTTACCAAATCTGGAATGTCATTTTCCATAGTTCTAGCATAACGCATTACGCGTCCTTTTACCAATTGCTGTTCAACCCTAAAAAAACTAGGATCAATTAACGATTTTAAATAATGCATAAACGATAAACGACCATAACCAGGTAAGTAATGTCTCGTTTTTTTATTAAGAATAGCATTGAGATCTTCGTTTTCAAAATCTACAGAAGCTTTGTATTGTTTTAGCAAAGTAATTACTTGAGTATTATCTTCTATAGAAACTGAAGCTAGCTGATAGTCCATACGTTGTAAAATATAGCGTATGTTTTCTTCCAGAGATTCTAAACTGTAACGCTTTTTAATTACACTTCTATTATGCGTTACATCTACCATTCTGTTTTGTGGATAAAACACATGGTCACAGATTTTTTCTGCTAACTTCTTAGGTACTTTAGAGCCTTTAAATTCTAAAACATTAAGTCTAAGCGATTCATCTAAATGACGACCAATAACTTCATCATAAACCTCTCTTGGTTCATATTGTCTACAGAAAATTGGTGTACCACAGGCTGCTGCTTCTATAATTGGTAATCCGCGTCCTTCGGTCTGGCTTGGTAATAAAATTAAAGAGGCGACATCAAAAAGCTGTTTAATATCTAATGGTTTCTTATGTTTCTTTTTAAAATCATGTTTATCGAATTCACTAAATAGAAATCCAAGTAATACTCTAGACTTAAATTCCTTTGGAAGTTCTTTTAAGAATTTTTTAAAATCTTTTTTTAAATCGTGATAATAGTTTTGTTGTCCATGCGGAATTGGTCCAGAAACAATTAATGATAATTTTAATTGCGGATTGGTAATGAATTTTTCAGCAAAAGAATCGTAAGAAAATAAACGGGTTATAAGTTTGAAATTTAACTCAATAGATTTTCTACTTATAACTCTTGTTGGTTGTAAAAACACGATGTTGTTATTTACAAAATCGAATTTTTTAATGTTTTTATGACCTAATAATATAGGTTTTAATGATCGTTTACTTTCGGTATGATGTGCTGCTGTATGAACTGTAATGGTATCTTTCTTGTTTGCAAAAATTGAAGATACTTGCATAAACGCTTTTATAATATCGCGTTTACTCATTTGGTGTAATTTGGTATCTACTGCTGTACCCAACAAAGCGACATTGGCAGGATTATGACCATTAATATTTATTAAATGATCTTGCTGAATTCTATTTATATTCACATTCATCCAAGAACGACTTTCCCAAGGGTAAACCGTTTCTATAATTGAGAAAAATTCACCTACATGTGCATTATGAAAAAAGAAATCTCTTGGTCCTTTTTTGAGTCCTTTTTTCTTAATTTCTATGGCTCTGTTACCACCTTCCCAATAAAAATCATGATTATTATTAATTACAGGAATCCCTAAATATTCTGAAATTAAAACCGTTGCTAATGCTAAAGAGACATTACCAGGATTTGAACAGACATTAATAAGGTATAATAATGAAATGTCATTTTCTTCGATATAACTTCCTAGTTTTTCTACAAGGACTAATACTTCTTGCCAAAACTTACCAATAAGATTATTGTAGGCTTCACTACCTCGTTGCATTTTAATTTGAAAGAAGTCTTTATATAAAGGCCAAGCATCAAAAGCTTCCATTTCTGGAATTACTTTCTTAAAAGCAGTTTGTGGTATTAACTCATCTGCTTCCTCTTTAATTTCTCCCGCAATAAAATGAATAGGAATATCTGGGTATATATTTTTAAATGTTTTGGCATACTTTTCAGTCTCTACAGTAATACCATCTATGGTAAAGTAAAAGGTTAGAAAAGCGATACCGCCTTTTTCTACGCGTGAATCAAATGTAGACGTGTTATCTTTTAAAGATGATGATAAGTTTCGCTCTTTAAATTTATCAATAAATAAACCGAGATCAAACCACGTATTTATTTTTTCATTTTTAAGTTCATTTAAAATAGTAGAGATTCTTGTTGTTTTATCAGTCATTCTTTTGTTTTCTTAAAATGTAAATAGGCTACTTAATTTTTCTTCTAATACTTCATATGAAAAATGTTTTTTACCAATATTAAAATTGTATTCTCCAATTTCTATGCATCGTTTTGGGTTGTATATAATGTCAGACATTTGTTTTACACTTTCTGGTGTGAGATTACTGTCTTTAATCATTACGGTTTCAAAACCTTTGTTTCCAATATCTTGACTATAAACAGGTTTGTAGTCATTTACAAAAATTGGTTTTTTAGCTAGTACTGTTTCTACAAATGCATTTCCAAAACCTTCATACGTACTAAAATATGTTGCTGCTCTTCCGTGTGCATAAACATCAGATAAATCTTTATGATCTAAAACCTTATGTGCGGCAAAAATGACTTGACTAGATAAGTTTAACTCATGAATTTGATCTATTAATTCATTGTAATATTCTTTATTTTCATCGTCATTATTATTACCTGTTATTACTAGTTTTAATTTCTTATCGTTTAATTGATCTATTAAAGAAATAGCAGTTTCAATACCCTTACGTCTTACAATCCGTGTTACTTGTAATAGCGCAATTTCATCTTCTAAAACACCAACATCTCTAAGGAAAAATTCATTGTCTTTCGTTGGTACCCCGTACACACGATTAAAATCCATAACATTTGGTACCAAGGTGGCATCAATATCAAATCGGTTTTTAAAGGTTTCTACGCCAAACGTATTAATAACAGCGTGTTTAACATCTGGTAGTAGTAATGGAAAATTATTATCTACATAAGTATTTATTTCTTGATGTACAGATACATAGCGTTGTCCGCGTTCCCAATGAAAATCGTGATCATGAGTTACAACAGGTATGCCGCTTGTTTTAATTAATTTTTTAATAGCAACACCCATAGATAAGTGGCATGGCAAAGCAGATGCATTTTCTGAGAGTATAACATCAATCTTCTTATCAGCAACCCATTTTCGCATGGCTAGATGAATCTTGTTAGAGGCTTTCTCAACATGTTCTAGTAAGGCATCAGGATCTCTATCTGGTTCAAAAAATGCTTTACGTTGTCCCCATTCTGCTTCTACAGAAAAGAACGATAAAGCAGGAAACAAATAATCGTGATCATAATCCATGTCCCAGGATTCAAATTCTCCAGACATGATAAATATCTCATGACCGAGTTTTTTTAATACATCTATCCATTTCTCCGTTTCTAGAGCAACACCATCTACACCACCAATTCTTCCGATAATAATACCTATTCTCATGTTTTATAAATAAAGATTCGTATTCTTTAAATATACATTTTTAAGAAAGGTTGAAACTATTTTTAAAAACGGTGTTTAATTAATTATCACTTCTAAAATTTAGGTAAGTTTAAATTGTGTGTAATGAAATATATGTTGTGTATCTTGATAAAATGACAATTACAAATTTCATTTTTTTTAAGAAATATGAAAATATCCACTAAAAGGACGTGAGTAATATTTGTATTATATTAACAAAATATATAGGAATATGATATGTTTTAGATTAAAACTCAAATTTTAATTGAACAATAACAGCCGTTTTGTCTTTTTTTGAAGCTGTAGATTTTTCTGATTCAGTATTTAAATTTGATAGTGAAATACCTAATAGCCTCACAGAATTTTTTAAGGTGTCTTGATATAATAATTCTTTAACCGTTTCTAAAATTAAGTTCTCATCACTTACAAAATAGGGTAGGGTTTTACTTCGTGTTTGTAAAGTGAAATCGCTATATTTTATTTTAAGTGTTACGGTTTTTCCTGAAACTTTACTTTTCTGAAGTCTTTTGGAAACTTCAGCTGAAATATGTTCCAATTTTTCAAGCATAAAAATTTCAGACGATAAGTTTTCACTAAAGGTACGTTCTGCAGCGAGCGATTTACGTATTCGATTTGGTCTTACTTCACTTCTATGAATTCCTCTAACCACGTTGTAATAGAAACTACCCGATTTACCAAAATGTTCTGTTAAATACTCTAAGGATTTTGATTTTAAGTCTTTACCAGAAAAAATTCCTTTTTGGTACATTTTTGCCGCTGTAACTTTACCTACACCATAAAACTTTCTTACATCTAAATCCTCTAAAAACTGAATAACATCTTCTGGATTTACGGTTTTCTGTCCATTGGGCTTATTATAATCACTAGCTATTTTAGCTATAAATTTATTTATAGAAATGCCTGCCGAAGCCGTTAAGCCTACTTCATCAAAAATCTGTTGTCTAATCTTTTTAGCAAGTAATGTAGCGCTTGGTAGGCCTATTTTGTTTGCTGTAACATCGAGATAAGCTTCGTCTAAAGATAAAGGCTCAACGAGATCTGTATACTGATGAAATATGGCTCTTACTTGGTTAGAGATGTCTTTATAGCGTTCAAAATCTGTTTTGACGAATATAAGATGAGGACATAATTTTATGGCTAATTTGCCAGACATAGCACTTTTTACGCCAAATTTTCGTGCTTCGTAACTAGCAGCACTGATAACTCCGCGTATACCTCCGCCACCAACAGCAATTGCTTTACCTTTAAGTTCAGGATTATCCATTTGTGCTACGGAAGCATAAAATGCATCCATATCTACATGAATTATCTTTCTTATTGGTAAATCGTTAAGCATGCTGTAAATTTAGGCATTATATGTCTTCTATATATTAATTAACAATCACTTGTAATGTTAGAAATTGAAAGAAAATTTTTAGTGAACTCAGAAGCTTTTAAATCAGAGGCTTTTAATAGTTATACTATAAAACAAGGTTTTTTAAATACGGATAAAGAAAGAACTGTCCGTGTGAGGTTAAAAGGAGATAAAGGATTTTTAACTGTTAAAGGGCAATCTACAGCAAATGGTTTATCTCGTTTTGAGTGGGAGAAGGAAATTTCTAACACAGATGCTGAAAGTCTTTTACTTATTTGTGAAAGTGGAATGATTAATAAGACACGTTATGAAGTGAAATATGGGAACCATATTTTTGAAATCGATGAGTTCTATGACAATAATTTGGGTTTGGTTATTGCCGAAGTAGAGCTGAATTCTGAAACCGAAACTTTTGAAAAACCGAAATGGTTAGATAAAGAAGTTACGGGTGATATAAAGTATTATAATTCTCAATTAAGTAAAAAACCTTACACTGAGTGGAAATAAAAAAAAGCCTATCATTCTAAGAACGATAGGCTTTTTTATGTAATTAACGTTTTACTTATTCTGCTGGTGTACTTCCACTAACAATAATAAACTCTGAACGTCTATTTTCTGAATGCTGTTGTTTAGTACAATTAGTACCACAATCTATTTTAGGTTCAGATTCACCTTTACCTTCTCCTGTAATTCTAGCTTCATCAATTCCTTTCGAAATTACATACTGAACAGTAGTTTTTGCTCTACGATCTGAAAGACCTTTGTTATATGATGCTGGTCCTCTTACATCTGTATGAGAAACTGCGTTAATCACTAACTCAGGATACTTTGTCATAATTTGAACTAATTTATCTAATTCGAAAGCTGCTTGAGCTGTGATGTTAGATTTGTCAAATTCAAAGTATATAGGTGCTAGTTCAATACTTGCAGGTGCTATTAACACTTCAATTGGATCTAAAGAAATTTGAACATTATTTTCTTCTTCGTTAGAACCTTTTACAGCTACTTTTTTACTGTCAAAACCGTCCATTACAACTTCTAGTTCCGTTTCTTCTTCACATTCAACCATGAATTCAGCAATACCTTCAGCATTGGTTGTTTTTGAAACTAGTTTATTTCCTTCATCATCTAATAGAGAAACAGCTGCTCCACTAATTGGCTCACGTGTTTCATCGTCTAAAACAGTAGCGCTAATTAACACATCACAAATGGGTTGTAATTTTTTAAACTGGTAAATATCATCACTACCTTTTCCGCCTTCTCTGTTAGAAGATACAAAACCATCGTTGTTTTCTTCATCTATAAAAAATGCGAAATCATCTGCATTACTGTTCACGGGAATACCAACATTTCTTATAGGTGCTATTTTACCGTCAACTTCTTTGGTGTAAAAGACATCTAATCCACCAAGACCTAAATGACCGTTTGATGAGAAGTATAATGTGTTGTTGCTACTAATGTATGGAAACATCTCTTGTCCTGATGTATTTACTTTCTGACCCATGTTTACAGGTTCACCTATAGTTCCGTCTGTATCTATTGCAGCTTTATATATATCAAAGTCACCAAAACCTCCTGGCATATTTGAAGCAAAGTATAATGTTTTGCCATCTGGACTTACTGATGGATTTTTAACAGAATAATTTTCACTGTTAATGTCTAAGTTCTCTACCATATCCCAATCGTCACCTAATTTAGTCGCTTTGAATAAATATAATTGGCTAAATCGTGTGCTGCTTAAAGAATCTTTTTGGTAATCTTTTTCAAAATAACTTTCTCTAGAAAAATACATTGTTTTACCATCTGGAGTAAAAGTTACTAAACCTTCATGATATTTTGTATTGATCCATTTATTGGCCAACGTCGCTTCTTGGTATGTGCTATCTGTATTTTTAGTTAGTGTATAGATATCTAAAAATGGCTGATCGTTCCATCCATATGTCTTACGACTATCATTTCTACCAGAAGTAATATATAATTTACCATCGTTCATTGTACCTCCAAAGTCTGATTGTTCAGAATTAAAGTCTGCATTTTGAACATTAAACTTTTTACCTTGTTCTAGTATTTTTGGAAGGTAATCAGGATTTTTTCTAAATGCTGTAGCTCTATCATCTGCAGGACGCATCGTTGCAAACTTATCCATTTGTTGGTTTGAAGCTTCGTATTTACCGTTTGCTTTCAACATTTGTGAGTACTTATAAACCATTTCTGGTGTATCAGATGTCTCTAATGCTTTAGCATACCAGCGTTCTGCTGCTTCTGTATCAAAAATATTGTAATAGCTTTCTGCTAATTGTCCGTAAACGTATGTGTTAGCGTTTCCGTTTTCTATAAGCTTATTGTAGCTTTCGGCCGCCTTCACAAATTCGAAACGTGCAAAGTATTTATCTGCTTTTTTAGTTGCTTTACTTTGAGCAGTTAAGCAAAAGCTACTCATCAACGTAATAAATAATAGTGTATTAAAGTTTTTCATAATTGGTATAGCTTAACTGATTAAAAGTATCTAGGTGAACGAGAAACGCGTCTTGGGAAATTAAGATCAAATAAGAACATAATCTCGTGAGATGCTGGTGCAAATGCTTTGATATCAGAAGATATAGCATCATAAGCATAACCTATTCTTACTGATGGTGATAATGCGATATTTACTAACCCTGAAAATGAATCGTCTAATCTGTACGATGCTCCAATTTCAAATTTCTTAAAGAATCTTGCATTTACGTTAACATCAAATGATGTAGGTGCATCAAATGCAGATTTAACCATAACCGATGGTTTTAACTCTGTATTTGGCGAAAGATCAAACACATAACCACCAGTTAAGAAGTAGTGTTGTGTTTCTGATCCTATTTTGCGTCCATCATTATCTAAATGTACTGATGATAATAAATTAGGTACAGATAATGATACATAGTATTTTTCTGTGTAGTAAAAGAATCCTGCTCCAATATTTGGTGTAGTAGAACTAATGTCCTGAGCAAAAAATGGATCTGTATTATCTACCACTTCTACATCAGAATTTAAGCCTATATCGTGAAATGTAGCTCCTGCTTTAATTCCAAAAGCTAAGCGATGTTCTCCACCTAAGTTTAAGGTATATGAAATATCTGCATAAGCATTAGTTTCGTTAACAGGCCCAACTTTATCTGAGATAACAGACAAACCTATACCCAAATTGTTTCCAATTGGTGCATGTCCAAAAAATGTTCCCGTTTCTGGTCCACCATCAATATTGGTCCACTGATTTCTGTATAATAATCCAAAAGAGAGATTTTCTCTTGATCCTGCATAAGCAGGATTGATAATATTCATATTATACATGTACTGTGTGTACTGAGGGTCTTGTTGCCCATGCATCTGAAAAGCTAAAAGCAAGACCGCTATAATAGAGAGTTTTTTCATTATAATAAGTTGATTCTGTTAATTGATTATCTGTTTATGTATACCCAAGCACTTTTCGAATTGTTACCACCTTCGTAAATTACAGTATAGAAGTATGTTCCTACTGGTAATTCGTTACCATCATTTGTCTGTCCGTTCCATTCATTTGTATAGTTTTTCTTAGAATATACAAGTTTTCCGTATCGGTTATATATGTTTAATTCAGTAACACCAAAACTACTTAGATCAAAATAGTCGTTTATCATATCATTGTTAGGTGATATACCTTCTGGGAAGATACAAGACTCTAATTCAATCACTGATGTTGATATAAATTCATTTGTACAACCAGAATCATTAAACTGAATCACGGCACTGTATTCTCCTGCTGTAAGTACAGTCTCTAATGTTAAACCAGTTTGACCTGAAACTAAAACATCGTCTTGGTACCATTCAATGGTTACATCAGCTGCTGTAAAGTTTGTTGGTGTAAGACCAATAGTTACAGGAACTGTTGCATCTGGACAAACTTGGTAAGCGTATTGAGGATCAAAAGTTGCTAATGGTACGATGTTAACTTCAATTTCAAAGTCTATTGTTTCATAACACTCAGTAACAGGATTTTCTACTCTTGCATAAAGTGTTCCTCCATCACTGTTATACGGACTTGGTAATGCATTATCACCTGAATCAGCATCTTCTTGAGATGTGTGGTATGTAATATTCATCCCTGTTTCTGTAGTTACAGCATCATTAATAGCGATTAAATCAAAATCTGTAAAGCCATCAACAGCCCCATCTAAATCATCACAAACAGGTGCTATAGTTGGTTGTGTTACTGTTGGTCTTGAATTTACTACTAATTCTACTTGAGAGAATGCACGACATCCAAAATAGTAATCATTTGCAATTTGATTAGTGTCTTCAATTCTTATAATTAATGTTTCACCTCCAGCTGAGTTGTAAGTAAGTGGTAAAGGGTTCTGTGTTGAATTTGCATCAGATGTATTTGTATAAAAACTAATAGTGAAACCATCTACAGCAAGTTCTGCTGATAATGCTGCTAAATCAAAATCTTCAATTCCATCTGCTTCTGGACCATCACAAACTGTAAGAGTTTGAGGTGCAATTGGGTCTGGTGCCATATATAGGTTTACAACTACAAGTTGAGACAAGGCAGAAGAACCACATTGATTATCTGTTGCTTGGACTTGGTAATTTGCAGATTCTGTTACTGTAAGTGATTCCGAAGTTTCTCCTACCATTACTTCTCCGTTCTTAAACCAGATATATTCATCAGCAAAAGGTGAGTTAGTTTCAATTACAACAGAAGCAGTGTCACAAAGATTAGCTTCTACAGGTGTACTTGGATCAGAATCTACATCTTGAAACAAGACTTCGTTACTTACAATCTCTGCTGAAATGTCTGCAGTTACTGTTCCTACATCAGTTCCGCCTAGATTTGTTTGCTTCACTTGAATTACACCACCATGTTCGTTGGCTATAGCGTCAAAAGTATAATTAGTTACAAGTAATACATATATTTCTCCTTCAAGAGCATTAGTTAAAGTAATGTTTTCAGTTGCAAGTCCAGAATAGCTACAGTCAACTATATTTCCAAAAGGATAGAATGAAGCATTCCCAGTGTTAGAAGGACAAGTAGGGCAATCAACTTCTAAATTTAAGGCACAATAATCAGTATCTGTATCAAAAGGTCCCCATAAAACAAAATCAACATCTAGTTCATCACCAATTGGGTTATCGTTTGCATCAAAGGCCGTATTTTGAACGATTTCGATTAATATTTCTCCAGAACTACCAATCTCTAAAAGACTATATGTTGGGTTTGGAATTGTTCCTAAACAAGCCACATCTGTATCATTGTCGATTCCTACAGTGTTAGGTGTATATAGTATATCACTATCTGTACCACTGCAATAATTCTGTGCCAAATCACAAGCAATATTTACAGGAGCTGTGTAAGGTGTAATACATAAATCAAAATTTGTTGTTTCATCGTCAGAACCTCCAGAAAACACTCTTACATAGTAAGTGTCTCCTATGGTTAGGGCTGGTGTAATTGTAGAGTACTCATTACCTTTACAAGCTAATTCTACTAAGTTATCACATGTACCTCCGTATACGGCATGATCTATATCGCTAAAATCTGGGAAGTTAGCAATTGATATAAGTTGAAACTGATCTTGTGCAACAAACTGAAACCAAACATCATCGTCAGGGTTTCCTCCACATGAAGATGCGGGAACACCAGAATCTGTCGCTGCTAATAAGGTTCCTGGAGTACTTTGTACACAAATAAAGTCACTGTTTACGGCTGCAATAGTTGCATCACAAGGATTGTCATTATCTGGTGGACAAGCTAAAAGTTGAATCGCTGCACTGTTTATTATACAGTTAGCATCGTCATCATTACTTACAGTAATAATTACATCTATACCAAAATCAAATGGTCCAACTTGGTATACAGCCTCTGCAGTAACAGGCGTAGTATCTGCGTTAATATTGTTCGATATTGTTAAACTGTTAGCATCTCCAAGACTCGATACATCTACATCGATTAAAAACTGATCTCCGTTTTCACAATCATCAATAACAGTATACGTTGCTTGAGGATTAATACATGTCGCACAAGATACGGTGTAATTAATTCCACCATCCATCTGTGTACTACCATCTGCACAACTAATTATGTTATCAGAATTGATATAGTATGAAATAGTATCTCCTGTTGATTGAAATGTTAAGCCAGAGATATCACCAGCATTTCCAAAATTTCCATTTCCAAAACCTGGAGGTCCTGGTTCGTAGCCAATGAATGGTGTACCATCAGAGTCTAATACAACTAATTCATCATAGTTGTTTTCTATAAAACCAGAATTGAACGTTAAGTTTAGAGGAGTTGATCCATCAGAACTTGTAAACGTAAAAATTAGAGGCGTTGTCTCTCCGTCGTTATCGTAACAGTAATCTTGAGTAAGTGGTCCGTCTACAGCACAGTCTAATACAAAGTTAGATTGTGGTGTTGTAGTAAAAGTAAAAGGCCCTTCAAAGTCTGAATTTTCACTTCCACATATTGCTTGAACATAAAAGTCATAACTCGTGTTTTGAGTCAAACCTGTTAAGTTATATGGGTTATCAGTAGTGTTATTAACTATTGTACCTGTACCAGGAGTAAAGCCTTCAATTTCCCATTCTATATTCCATGAAGTTGCGCTACCATTTTCTGTCCATCCTAAATCTGCAGAACTTTCAGTTAGGTTAGCAGCTTCTAAGTTAATAGGAAAAGGACAAGTAGGTCCTTCTTCGATACAAACGTCTGCTGTACCACTTTGAGCATCTCTCCATATTACGGCGTAATACGTATCTCCTGGTGTTAAACCACCAATAATACCTGAATTTTCACCTGCATCTAATGTGTTATTTGTACAACCAGAAACGGCAGTACCACCACAAGCATCTAAAACCTCTAAACCTATACCAGCAGCAGCGCCACTAAAATTAAAAACTACAGAGCCTACAGCTGGTGCTGTAAAGCTTACCCAATAGCCATAATCTGCAAAACCATCACATGAAGCATCCTCGCCACTAGCGGCTAAATCTGCTCCATTAGCAAAATTTAATGTTGTTGGAGTCGCTGTATCACAATCTACTTCTACAGTCATTGGAAAGGCATCTGCACAAGTTTCTCCAGGTGTTGCTGTGAAAAATGTAGATGGCCCAGATACTGTTGATGTTTCTGATCCAGCACAATTACTTGATACATAAAAGTCATATGCTGTACCAGCAGATAATCCGGTTAATGGATATGTTTCTGTAGTTAGACCACTAACTGGTGTTCCGGCGCCAGGTGTGAAACCTGTTGGTCCCCATTCTAAGTCCCATGATTCTCCTGATGCACCACCATTCCAAGTTAAATCTGCAGCGTCTTGAGTAATAGTATTAGCTACAAGAGTAGAAGGTGGAATACAATCTGGTGCATCAGTTACGTTAATAGTAAATTCCATTGTAACTCCCCAAGCAGCACTAAAGCATGGATTTGGAGGGTTTTGTACAAAATCTGAAGTGCTAATTCTCATATTGTATACACCTAATGGTACATCTGGCATAGTAAATGAAGCATCTAATGTAGATGGAATTCCAGGTGCACTTAAGCCAGTATAAAATAGTTCGGTTGCAGTGTCATAAACTAAATCGTTATTAAAATCTATATAAACATACGTATTGTAGTCGGTGAAATCTCCAACAGCAAATGTAATTTGTAAATTAGCCGTAATTGCTGCAGCTAAATCTACAGTAGGTGATGTGAAATCTTCATAAAATACATCTCCTGCAGATATAAATGTTTCGTTACCTAGTACCACTTGGTTAATACCTACTCCGTCATTTGATATTGGTAAAGACTGACAATAAGATGTAAAGAAGTTAAAAGGACCAGCCCATTCGCTTGTTCCATCAGCAGCACCACAATCTGCTTGGTAATACACATAATAATCTGTAGCTTCTGTAAGACTTGTTAATGACATTGCAGGAGTTCCTGTAACAGTCGCAGATCCTTCTTCTTCACCATTTCCTGGTGTAAAATCTGCTCCGCTACTATATTCTACATTCCATATGGTCTCGGCATCACCTGCGTTCCAAACTAAGTCAACAGCAGTTGTTGTTAAAGTACTTGTTGCCATACCTGAAGGTACCACACATGTAGGGCTTTCAAATAATGTAACTACTATATTAGACCAATTGGCATCAGATCCAGTCCAACTTTGATTAAAAATCAATTCTAAATAACCATCGGTTGATGGGTTGTAAATAGCGGCAAAATCACCAACAAAAGTTACTACTGCGTCGTTACCTAGGGCACCGCTAGTTGTAGGTGGAGCTATAAATACAGATCCAGCAGTTGTGTTCACAGTAAGTTCAGCCTCGTTAGAATAAGGGTTACTAGCACCTGCAGTCCAATCAAAAGTGATTGAGAAAGAGTCATACGAGCCTGATGACGATGCTGGTACAGCAGCTGAGTTAGCTAAATCGTTTAGATTAATCGTAACTGGTGATCCTTGAGGTACGTTTATTGGGCCTACGATCGGATCAAAATCATACTGAGCATTAGCTGTGAGGAAAAACCCTAGCATAATTAAAAATAGAGTAATCTTTTTCATTATTAATCGGTTTGTTAGAAATTATTTTATTTTCCTTATAACTGGTTGATTATAAAGAGTTTTGTTGGTGTTTGCGATAAGTTGTATTGTATTTTACACAGTAAGCGCTGGTTAGACGATTCTACTATGCGAATTCGAATATATAAAAAATGAGTATTAACAGCTTGTTAACACTTGTAAAATAGATTAACTACCGTATTAATCGACAAAGGGATATAGTATTTTTTAAGAAGGCTTCAATTCAATAAAAACGGGGAAATGATCACTATAACCTCCCTTATATTTTTTGCCTACAAATGTCCTAAATGGCTGTCCTTTATACTTACCATGATTCTGTGTAAGTATTTTACTGTTAAAAACTTTAGCGTTACTAAAAATTAATTTTGAATTATTAGTATCAAAGAAATTTGTAGTGAATAAAATTTGATCAAACAAATTCCATTGAAAATTATGACTTAGACTACCGTTATCCCGAGACCAGACCGTTTTAAATGGATTATAAAGATTACTTTCTTCTTCGAGTAGTTTTATACTTTTACTATTTGGATTATCATTAAAATCTCCCATAACAATAATTTTGGCATCAGAATTTTCTGTTTTCAACGTTTTTATAATCGCATTTACAGCATTTGCACCAGCAATACGTTTAAATTCGGTTTCCTTAACCCCTTCTCTTCGAGATGACCAATGGTTAACTATAATATTAATGTTTTCATTATTTAATAAGCCTTGTACCAACAGAATGTCTCTTGTGTAGTCTTGCATTCCTTTTTCATTTTCGAGATATACAGAAAAGGTTTCGGAATGTTCCACTTTAAAAATGTCGGGTTTATAGAGTAAGGCGACATCTATACCTCTTTCATCCATAGAATCGTAATGAATAAAATCATAGTTTTCTTCTATTAGATTCTTACTGTTTATTAAGTCTGAAATTACATTTGCATTTTCAACTTCGGCTAAACCAATAATTACTGGAGCAATTTGATTATCTTCATTTCCTATTTTAGGAATTATAGAGCCTAATTTTAATAGTTTTTTTTGATAGCGTTTTGGAGTCCAGCGTTTTTGGGATGTTGGCAAAAAATCGTTATCATGTGTGTGTGGATTGTTTTTTATGTCGAATAAATTTTCGATATTATAAAATGCAATAGTATAAGGGTTAGAATTATTATCCATAGGATTAAATATAGGTTTTTAAAATAATAATAGGACTAATCCATTTGCTTAACTTTGTACTTTAATTAATTATGATAGAAAAAAAAGATATAAATTTAGAAAAAGCAGTACTTATAGGTGTTGTCACCCAAGATCAGAACGAAGAAAAGTCTAAAGAATACTTAGATGAATTAGAGTTTTTGACCTATACTGCTGGTGGTGAGGTTATAAAACGTTTTACTCAAAAAATGGCACTACCAAACCCTAAAACCTTTATTGGTACAGGGAAAATGGAAGATGTAAGGCAGTTTGTAGAAGCCAATGATATTGGTACTGTAATCTTTGATGACGAGTTAACTCCGGCTCAAGAACGAAATATTAGTAAAATTTTAAACTGTAAAATTCTAGATAGAACAAATCTTATCCTCGATATTTTTGCTCAACGTGCGCAAACTAGTTATGCGAGAACGCAGGTAGAATTAGCGCAGTGCCAATACTTACTCCCGCGATTAAAAGGGATGTGGACACACCTTGAGCGTCAAAAAGGGGGAATTGGAATGCGTGGACCTGGTGAAACCGAGATTGAAACGGATAGACGTATTGTACGCGATAAAATTGCACTTCTAAAAGCTAAGATAAAGACCATAGATAAACAAATGGCAGTGCAACGTGGTAATCGTGGTAAAATGGTTAGGGTCGCATTAGTAGGTTACACCAATGTTGGTAAGTCTACTTTAATGAATGTGATTAGTAAAAGTGATGTTTTTGCAGAAAATAAATTGTTTGCAACACTAGACACCACGGTTAGAAAAGTAGTTATTGGAAACTTGCCTTTTTTAATGAGTGATACTGTTGGATTTATTAGAAAATTACCAACACAATTGGTAGAATCTTTTAAAAGTACACTTGATGAAGTTAGAGAGGCAGACTTGCTACTTCACGTTGTAGATATTTCACACACTAATTTTGAAGAGCATATTGATTCTGTAAATCAGATTTTAGACGAAATTAAAAGTAAAGACAAGCCAACCATTATGGTTTTTAATAAGATTGATGCTTATGAACCAGAACCTTTTGATGAAGAAGATTTGGTAGAAGTCCGTACAGAGGCCAATTTTACTATTGAAGAATGGAAAAAAACTTGGATGTCTAGAGTAGGTGATAATGCTTTATTTATTTCGGCAATAAATAAAGAGAACATGGAAGAGTTTAGAAAACGAGTTTATCAAGAGGTTAGAGAGATCCACGTAACGCGCTTTCCATATAATCATTTTCTATATCCAGACGTTGAGGATATAGAATAACCAAGTTATACGAATGCTTTATGAGTGCTTACCTAAGTCGCACGATGTCTATGATAAAAAAAATCTGGAGTAATAAATGGATAAAATGGATGCTTATTTTGGCCTCTGTTGCTGTGCTATTTCTTATTGGTCTATATATTAGCATATATGTTGGTTTATTCGGAAAAGTTGCAAGCTTAGAAGACATTAGTTCTATTAAACAAGAACAGGCCACCCAGCTCTTAGATAAGGATGAGAAGTTAATAGGTAAATATTATATCTACGACAGGCAACCTGTAACGTTTGAAGATTTACCCAAACATCTTATTGAAGCCTTAGTTGCAACAGAAGATTCTCGTTTTTATGAGCATGATGGTATAGATAATATTAGTCTAATGCGTGTGTTTGTTAAGAATTTAATTCTTCAAGACAAATCTGCAGGTGGTGGAAGTACCATAACCCTTCAGTTGGCTAAAAATTTATATGGAAGGACAGATTATGCGTTTTTCAGTATGCTTATCAATAAATTTAAAGAATCTATTGTAGCACAACGTATTGAAGAGGTTTATTCTAAAGATGAAATTTTAACCTTATACCTTAACACCGTTCCATTTTCAGATAATACTTATGGTATAGAGAGTGCATCGCTTAAATTCTTTAATAAATCGGTTAAAGATATTTCTGTTAATGAAGCCGCTACTTTGGTTGGCACACTAAAAGCCAATACCTATTACAATCCTAGAACGCATTTAGATCGCAGTAGAGATCGACGGAATATAGTTTTAAGTCAGATGAAAAATTACGGTTATCTTTCTCAAGATTCCCTAGCTTATTATTCAGATCAAGCATTAGAATTAGATTATCGATCTTTTAATCATGATTTAGGTTTGGCTCCCTATTTTAGAGCCGAAGTAAAGAAACAACTCGAGTCTATTTTAGATACATTAATAAATCCTGAAGGTGAAAAATACGATCTTTATAAGGATGGCTTAATTGTTCATACAACGTTAGATTTTAAAATGCAACAGTTGGCAGAAGCGGCAACGAGAGAGCATATGAGTAAGCTTCAGGCTAATTTTGAAAGGTCTTATGGTAACAATTCGCCTTGGGAAACCAACTCTAAGTTATTAAAAAGTGCGATCGCTAAATTACCTCAAGTAAAAACTTATAAAGCAAATGGACTCAGCGATGCGCAAATTAAAGATTCCTTAAGTGTTAAACGATCTACAGATTTATTCCGTTGGAAAGGGGATACCATTAAAAAGATATCTACGATAGACAGTTTAAAGCATTATCTGAAATTCTTAAACACTGGAATGTTATCTGTTGAGCCAACCACGGGAGCAGTAAGAGCTTATATTGGAGGTATAGATTATCGCTATTTTAAATACGACCACATTTCGCAAAGCGAACGACAAGTAGGCTCAACTTTTAAACCCTTTGTGTATACAGCAGCTATTGATAATGGTTTAGATCCATGTACTTATTTTTCATTAAACAAAGTAACGTACACGGATTATGATAATTGGACACCAAGCAATTCCGGAAGTGATGAAGAAGATATTTATATCAATTATACTCTAGAGAATGCCTTAAGTAATTCTGTAAACACCATTTCAGTTAAGGTATTGGAAGAAGTTGGTATTAAAAAAGTGTTAGAGCAAGTTAAAAAAATGGGTATTTCAAAGCAACTTCCTAATGAACCATCGTTGGCATTGGGAGTTGCAGAAATTAGCTTGAAGGATTTAACAGGTGCTTATGCAAGTTATCTTAATAACAGTAAAGCGGTAACTCCATATTTTATTACTAAAATTGAAGATAAATTTGGAAACGTTATAGCGACTTTTAAGCCTGAAATCTCAAAAAAAGAAGCGTATAGTGATTACACAAGACAAGTGCTCTTAGAGATGATGAAATCTACAGTAAATAAAGGAACAGCATCTCGATTAAGAAGTACGTATGGTTTAAATAACGAAATTGCAGGAAAAACAGGTACCACACAAAACAATAAAGATGGCTGGTTTGTTGGCTTAACACCAAATTTAGTGACTATAACTTGGGTAGGTAACGACAATCACAGTATTGGATTTAAGTCTACAGGAATGGGACAAGGAGCTAATTCTGCTTTACCAATTTTCGCTAAATTTTATCAGAAATTAAATAAGGATAGCGATTATAAATCTATAACGGGAGCCAAGTTTGAAAAACCATCAGAACAAGTTTTAAGCGATTTAGATTGCGAACCTACCAAACGTGATGGTTTTATAAAAAGACTCTTTAAGAAAAAGAATAAGAAGAAAAAGTTCAACTAAAGTAATATAAAGGCATAAAAAAACCTGTCTAGATAACATCTAGACAGGTTTTTATTTATAAAAAGTTGTTGTTAGAAACCGTAGCTTAAACCAACAGTGTAATAAGATTGTAACTTGTTGTCAGCATCTTTTAAATCAACAGCTTGGTAATTAGCAGCTTCTTGTTTGTTGCTTCTTAACGCAAAATCAAAACCTACACCAATCATTTTCCATAACTTGTAGCTAAATGAGTTAGTCCACGTAAAGTTAGATAGATCGCTATCTTCATAGCTTTGGAATGTTGAGAAGTTAGATTTGAAAGAAATTGCTCCAATTTGTCTTGTGTAATCTGCTACAATTTTAGCACCTGCAGAAGATTCAAAAGCTGCATCATTATCAGCAAATACAAAGTTGTAGTTTAATGGGTGAATTACCACGATTAAATTATTAATTGGAGTCCATGTTGCACCAACACCAAGATCTAAAAATCCGGGATCATTAAAGTTATCTAAAAGTGTTGTTCTATATTCTGCTAAACCAGAAATAGCCCATTTTTCATTTAATTTACGACCGTAAAGAGAAGATATATTGAATACATCTGTTGTTGATTCGAAGTCTTCGCTATCTGTTTCGATATCTTTGTTGTCTAACTTCACCCAGTTTAGGTTCATTGTTAATGAGTTTCTCCAGAAATATTTGTCTTCAATCTTATTCGCGAAACCGTTAAAAGTAACACCAATGTTTCCAGAAGAGTTATTTGGAGCAGCTTGAGAATACCACTCGCTAAAATTAGATAAGCTACCACCTATAGTACCAAAAGCACCCAATTTCCAACCTGGAAGGGCATCAATTTGTGCTTGTAAAGCATTAGCTTCTCCTTGAAACTTATCTGCTTCAGCTTGTTTTTCAGATTTTTGTGTTTGTAATTCTTCTTTAGTTTGCGCAAATGCAAAGGTCATAGCAACTAAAAAGAAAGCTGATAAAATTAATTTTTTGTTCATAATGGATTAAAATTTAATAAGTAATAATTTTTTTTAATTTGAATTTACAAAAATAAGTGATTATTGATTTTAGTGAAATGATTTAAATCATTTACTCACTACTATTAAGACCCTAAAACTTTAAGAAAGTCACAATTTTAAGGTGTTATTTTTTTTTAAATAAAGGAACGGAAGAACAGGCCTCACCAAACATAATAGACTTTGCAATTGGCTTTAATTTTTGCGATAATAATACAAGTGCATTTGTAGGTACAGGTTTGTGAGAACAGCCTTTAATTATTACAGGAGAATCTTTGTATTCTGAAACATCTAAATTAGATATAATTTCAGCATATAAAATAGATTCTAAGTTTTCTAAAGTACCAGCAATAGCCAGTTTAGAATAGTTTTGAAGCTCAATAGAAATTAGCATGTAAGCCCAATCTGGTACAATAGCATCTGTAGAGCAATGCAATGCCATATAACAATCTTGGTATTGCGACCAATTATGTGCAGAAACAAAAGCTCTAAACTCTTTTTCGCGAAGTACTAAGCCTTCAAGTAACCAGTCTGAAATATCAAAAAGAACACGCTTACCATTTGGATAAAAGTCTTCTAAATCTATAACTTTTAGCTTGCTGTTGGCAACTCTATTAATTATTTCGTTTTCCATTTTTATATCTAGAGTTCGAGTGGATGTCTAAATCTATTACTAAGATTAGCAACTGAAAATGGTCTGCTTGTTTAAAGCATTCCAAGTTCTAATTTTGCTTCTTCGCTCATTAATTCTTGAGTCCAAGGCGGATCGAATGTGATTTCTACTTCAGCATTTTTAACTTCGTTAATAGACTTCACTTTTTCTTCAACTTCTAGAGGTAGCGTTTCTGCTACAGGACAGTTTGGTGTTGTTAAGGTCATTAAGATTTTTACTTCTAAATCTTCATTTACAAAAACATCGTAGATTAATCCTAATTCATATATATCTACAGGAATTTCTGGATCGTATATAGTTTTAATGACTCTTAATATTTTTTCTCCTAATACTGCTGTATCTACAGTTTCTTTACTCATAATTTTATGGTTGAGAGGTTAAGATATTTAATAAATGCCAACTTCGCGTAAGCATAATAAAAACTTATTTTAATTGTGTTTGGTATGCAATAGCATACAGTTTTAGTTGTTTTATCATGCTTACTAGGCCATTTGCTCTAGTTGGTGATAAATGTTCTTTTAGTCCAATTGCATCAATAAAATCAGTGTTGGCTTCAAGAATGTCTTTTGGATGCTGATTAGAAAATACTCTAATTAATATAGCAATAATCCCTTTTGTAATAATAGCGTCGCTATCTGCCGTAAAGTTTATTTTGTCTTCATCTAAATCTGCATGAACCCAAACTTTGCTTTGGCAACCTTTAATAATATTATCGTTGGTTTTGTATTTTTCGTCAATTAAAGGTAAGTCTTTTCCTAAATCTATCATGTATTGGTAGCGTTCTTCCCAATCTTCAAACATAGAAAACTCATCAATAATTTCGTTTTGAACTTCTTCAATGGTCATAGTCTCATTCTTTTCTGCAAAATTACAAAATAGCTACTGTTTAACTGTGTTTTCTTTAACGGATAACACTTTATTAACTAAAGCTTCAATAGCTTGTGGTGGATTGCCATGATCAAAAGTAGGTACAAGATATTCTACATCCTCTATTTTTATGGTTAACGAAGCGTGAGGTGCTCCATCAAATTGAAACTTTTTAGAAGGTGGTATTAAATCTTTAATAGATTCTAAATCCAAATCATCAATCAACTGTTGTATCGTTTCCCAATCTTCAGTTTCAGTTTTATATTTATTTGCTTTTTGAATGTTTCTGTCTTTGTAGATTAAAATTTCAGATTTTGAAATGATAACAAAATCAAACAGATTTCTTGATGAAGCTTTATAAGTAACCGTTGTATTATCAGTAGAATTTAAAGCTAAATCTTTTTGGAAATCTATGACCTTGTGTGTTGCATTTATTAAAATCTTGTCGTTTTCTGAAAAAGAAATACTACTGTCTTTAATTGAAAATGAATTAACCGAATTTAAAGATTTAAAAAATTGATTTTCAAAAGCCATTATATCTTTTTGACACATTTTTTTTGACGAACCAATAGTTCCAAATTTTATGGTGTTGTTTTCGGTTTGATAAGTTCCAAAGAAATTGTTACAAGCTGCATATCCTGAGACGCTCTTTGTGGCATCATCAAAAGTAATAACCATCTTGTTAGTAGAAACATCAGTATCTCCAAGTTGGGTTATATAATAAGTTCCAGAAAGTGTTTGTTGCATCTTATTGCTGTTTTCAATAGCTTTCTTCGAAGAATCACAAGAATTCAATGTGGTTAAAAGCATGAATAAACTAAGTAAAATTTTCATCTATATATTGTTTATCACTGTAAGTTACATATTTAATGCCAAAGTTTAAGATAGCATCATTATTGCTTTTTTAAGTGCAATAATAAAAGCATCAATTTCTTCTTTAGTATTATAAAACATAAACGAAGCTCTAATGGTGCCGGGAATTTTATAGAAATCCATTATTGGTTGTGCACAATGATGACCTGTACGTACCGCAATTCCCATTTTATCTAAAATGGTTCCAATATCATAAGGATGAATATTAGCAACATTAAACGAAATTACAGATGTTTTTTCTTTTGCTGTGCCATAGATTTTTAGACCTTCAATTTTAAGTAATTGCTCAGTTCCGTATGCTAAGAGTTCATTTTCGTATGTGGCAATATTTTCAAAACCTATACCATTCATATAATCTAAAGCAGCTCCAAAAGCAATGCCGCCAGCGATGTTTGGTGTTCCTGCTTCAAATTTATGTGGTAAATCTGCGTAGGTTGTTTTCTCAAAAGTAACTTCGGCAATCATTTCGCCTCCTCCTTGGTATGGTGGTAATTTATTAAGCCACGCTTCTTTTCCGTAAAGCATTCCAACGCCTGTTGGACCACAAATTTTATGAGCGGAACATACATAAAAATCAACATCTAAGGCCTGAACATCTGGTTTTAAATGCGGACAAGATTGTGCACCATCTACCAAAACAGCTGCACCAACAGCATGTGCTTTTTCTATAATATATTCAATAGGGTTTATAGTTCCTAAAGCATTCGAAATATGATTAACAAAAACTAGCTTGGTGTTTTCGTTTAAAAGGGCATCATAAGCAGACATAACTAATTCGCCATCTTCATTCATGGGAATGACTTTCAAAACCGCTCCTGTACGCTCACAAAGCATTTGCCAAGGCACAATATTACTATGATGTTCTAATGCTGAAACAATAATTTCATCTCCCTTTTTTAAGAGTGAAGAAAAGCCGTTAGCCACTAAATTAATGCTATGCGTTGTGCCAGCTGTGTAAATAATCTCGTGAGCGTGCTTAGCGTTAAAATGTTTCTGAATTTTTAGACGTGCTTGCTCGTAAGCATCCGTTGCTTCTTGGCTTAAACTATGTACGCCTCTATGAATATTAGCATTGTAATTACTGTAATAATCTACAATAACATCAATGACTTGCTGAGGGGTTTGCGAAGTTGCAGCATTATCGAAATAAATGAGTGGTTTTCCATTAACCGTTCGATTAAGGATTGGAAAGTCTTTTCTTATTTTTTGTACGTCTAACATGTGTTTCTTTTAAAGCTGAAACCTCAAAGGTTTTAAAATCTTTGAGGTTTTTTTTATATTAAAATTTCAAGTATAATTAGCCTAGATAGATAATGAAACTAGCCAGAACCGTTTATTTAAACTTTACAAATCAAACCCAATATTTACACCTAATTTTTTAGCGATAATCTTAGTAATTCTATTTTTAAGTTCTGGTATTTTAACTGAATCCATAACGTTATTACTAAATGCAAACATTAATAAAGCGCGTGCTTCTTTTTCTGGAATACCTCTAGAACGTAAATAAAACATAGCACTTTCATCTAACTGACCAATAGTACAACCATGAGAACATTTTACATCATCTGCAAAAATTTCAAGTTGAGGTTTGGTATTGATGGTAGCCTTGTCGCTCATCAAAACATTGTTGTTAGCTTGAAATGCATTAGTTTTCTGTGCTAATTTTTCAACAACAACTTTACCATTAAAAACACCTGTTGAGCTGTCGTTAAAAATACCTTTGTAATCTTGGTGGCTTTCGCAATTTGGCTCAATATGATGCACTAAAGTGTTATGATCCACGTGTTGCTTATCTCCAATAATGGTGATGCCTTTCATTGTGGAATCAATACGCTCACCATTTTGATAAAAGTTAAGATTGTTTCTTATTAATTTTCCACCAAAAGAAAACGTGTGCACTTTAGCTAAGCTTTCTTGTTTTTGATTAATGTAAGTATTATCAATTAATGACGCACTCTGCTTATCATTCTGAATTTTATAATAATCTACAATGGCACGTTTATTAGTAAATATTTCAGTCACCGAATTCGTTAAAACAGGATTGTCTGTTAAACTCTGATGACGTTCTATAATCTGAACATGTGCATTTTCATTTACAATAATTAGGTTACGAGGTTGTAGCATTACTGCAGCTTCGTTTCCTGTAGAAAAATGTATGATTTGAATCGGTTTTTCAACGACTTTATTCTTTGGGATATTAATATATGCACCTTCATGAGAAAATGCTGTATTTAAAGAAGATAAACCGTCTTTTGTAGCAATTTTATTGAAATAATTATCAATAATCACCTTGTATTTTGGTTTTGTTAAAGCAGCAGACATTAAGCATACATCCAAACCGTCATGTGTGGTTTGTGATAAGTGCGAAGCATATTTTCCGTCGATAAAAATTATTTTATAAGCATCAATTTCATGTATAAAATATTTCTTTACATCTTTAAATTCAATGTCGTTTTCAATCGTAGGAAAAACGCTGTAATCGGGTTTTAAAATTGAATTCAACGATGTGTATTTCCAATCTTCTAATTTCTTAGTAGGGAATCCTTCTGCTTCAAAGGTCTTTATAGCTTCAGTACGAATGTCATGTATGGGCGAGTTCACATCGACTGTGTCTTCAAAAGCCATAAATGACGATACTAATTTTTCTTTTAAACTCATGTTTGTCAGTTGTTAGTCGTTAGTTCTTAGTCTTTAGTGGTTTTGTATTCCATATAGACTTATTACTACTTACTAAATTATGCGTTTACTTCTTCTTTAATCCAATCGTAACCTTTAGCTTCTAACTCATGTGCTAATTCTTTACCACCAGATTTTACAATTTTTCCATTTAATAAAACATGAACAAAATCTGGAACGATATAATCTAACAGACGTTGGTAATGTGTAATTACAATTACAGCGTTGTCTTTAGATTTTAGTTTATTAACTCCATTAGAAACAATACGAAGTGCATCAATATCTAATCCTGAATCTGTTTCATCTAAGATAGCAAGTTTAGGCTCTAACATTGCCATTTGAAAAATCTCGTTTCTTTTTTTCTCACCACCTGAAAAACCTTCATTTAAAGAACGTGATAAAAATTTACGATCGATTTCTAATAATTCGGATTTCTCACGAATTAATTTTAGCATTTCTTTAGCAGGCATATCTTCTAAGCCTTTTGCTTTTCTTGTTGAGTTTATCGCTGTTTTAATAAAGTTAGTAACACTAACTCCCGGTATCTCTACAGGGTATTGAAACGATAAGAATACACCTTTGTGTGCGCGTTCTTCTGCAGCTAATTCTTCAATGTCTTCATCGTCTAACAGTATAGAACCTTCAGTAACTTCGTAATCTTCTTTACCTGCGATTACAGAAGCCAAGGTGCTTTTTCCTGAACCATTTGGTCCCATAATAGCGTGAACTTCCCCTGGTTTTACTTCTAGATTAATGCCTTTTAATATGGCTTTGTCGTCTATACTTGCGTGCAAGTTATTTATTTTTAACATAGTCTTAATTTGCTAATTTTATAACGTCTTTTGATTCTGGATCAGGTGCTTCTACCTTTAAAATTTCTTTTATTTCAACGCGGTATTGCCAACCTTCCTCGTCTTTATTCTTTTCTGTTTTTTTAACTCGAACTGTAACAGGAACCATATCTGTAGGTTCTGTTTTAAATGCTTTTACTTGCGCTTCTAGCAATTTCATGTTCTCATCAATTACCACACCGTAAATTTCACCAGTTGTTTGCAACACAGCTGCATCTCCGTAATAAACAAAGTCTCCTTTTAAAGTAATAATTCCGTCGTTTTGATCGTAAGATTTTGCACGATTCTCTTCTAGATTTACTTCTGATTTAGTTTCGTTTTTACAAGCGAATACCACCAAAGCAAGGATGATAATTAGGTAGGTTTTTTTCATATTAATATGTATTGTTCGTTACTTAAGAAGTGTGTTACCCAACACTACCTTCTAAACTAATTTCTAATAATTTTTGAGCTTCTACAGCAAATTCCATTGGTAATTTATTGAGTACCTCTTTACTAAAACCATTAACGATTAAAGCAATTGCTTTTTCTGTATCAATACCTCTTTGGTTACAGTAAAATATTTGATCCTCTCCAATTTTACTTGTCGTGGCTTCGTGCTCAATCATAGCACTTTTATTTTTTGCTTCTATGTATGGAAACGTGTGTGCACCGCATTCATTACCCATAAGTAAACTATCACATTGTGAAAAATTACGCGCATTATCTGCACGAGAACCAATTTGAACTAATCCACGATAAGAGTTTTGTGAATGACCAGCTGAAATTCCCTTAGATATAATAGTTGATTTTGTGTTTTTACCTAAGTGAATCATTTTGGTACCTGTATCTGCTTGCTGGTAATTATTAGTTACCGCAATTGAGTAAAACTCACCAACAGAGTTATCACCTTTTAATATACATGAAGGATATTTCCATGTTACAGCAGAACCAGTTTCAACTTGTGTCCAAGAAATTTTTGCGTTTTTCTCACAAAGTCCTCTTTTGGTTACAAAATTGTAAACTCCACCTTTTCCTTCTGCATTTCCTGGATACCAGTTTTGTACCGTAGAATATTTTATTTCAGCATCATCCATAGCAATTAGCTCCACAACGGCTGCATGCAATTGATTTTCATCTCTACTTGGTGCTGTACAACCTTCTAAATAACTCACATAACTACCTTCGTCTGCAATAAGAAGCGTTCTTTCAAACTGACCTGTTCCTCCTTGATTAATTCTGAAGTAAGTTGATAATTCCATAGGACATTTTACACCTTTTGGAATATAACAGAAAGACCCATCACTAAATACAGCCGAATTTAAAGCCGCATAAAAGTTATCTTTTGTTGGTACAATGGTACCAATATATTTTCTTACAAGTTCTGGATGCTCTTTAATAGCTTCCGAGATACTCATAAAAATAATGCCTTTTTCAGACAATGTTTTTTTAAATGTTGTTGCAACAGAAACCGAATCAACTACGATATCCATAGCTACATTATTCATTTTCTTTTGCTCATCTACTGAGATACCTAACTTTTTGTACATCGCTAAAAGATCTGGATCTACATCGTCTAAAGTTTTATTGGGATCTACAGCAACAGGCGCAGAATAATAAGCAATGGCTTGAAAATCTGGTTTTTTGTAATGTACGTTTGCCCATTCTGGCTCAGCCATTTCCTTCCAGAGTTTAAAAGCTTCAAGTCTCCATTCCGTCATCCATTCTGGCTCTTCTTTTTTCTTAGAAATAGCACGAACAATATCTTCATTTAATCCAATAGGAAAGGTTTCAGATTCAATATCTGTAAAAAAACCATATTCGTATTCTTTGGTTTTTAATTCTTCCCTTAAATCGTCTTCAGTATATTTTGACATAATTCTTTATAGTTGTTTGTAATAGCCTTCATTTAAAGAAGGTTGAAATAGGATTTTTATAACGAAAATGATTCGCCACATCCACATGTGCGATTTGCATTTGGGTTATTAAAAACAAAGCCAGTTCCATTTAAGCCTCCAGAATATTCTAGAGTAGTGCCAATGAGATAAAGAAAGCTCTTTTTGTCTACGATTATTTTAATATCGTTAACTTCAAAAACCTTGTCATCTTCGGCTTGGGTTTTATCAAATTTTAAATCATAAGATAAACCAGAGCAGCCACCACTTTTAACACCGACTCTTACGTAGTCTGTACTTGGGTTGTAGCCGTCGTCAGTCATAAGTTCTATGACTTTCTTTTTTGCGTGTTCAGATACTTTAATCATACCAGTTAATCTAGATTAGTTCTAAATAAAATGCAAATATACGATATAACAAATGCATTACAATAGGAGCTAACATTATATTAGCATATGACCTGATAAGGTTTAACTATTAAAGCTTATATAATTTTGAAAATAAGGGTTTACAATTAAGCGTGTTTGTGTCTTGCCTTGAAATAATATATAAGAATATTAGGCAATACATGTCTAGGGAAGTGTTGTTAGATGAAACGACACTTTTGCAATGTTTTTGGCTTGTTAACAGAAAAGAGTACTGTTATATGGCGATTTTTGTCTTTGGATAACGACGTGTTAAGCGATATAATTCCTCTAAAGTGTCTTTAATTTGGCTGTTTTGAACTGTATTTGTTTCAAAATTTCCATGATGATCTGTAACAGTTGTAGTACCGCAATTTGAACATGTAAGTTCAATTGTATGGTCCATATTGGTTTTGGATCTTTCATAGTTATGGCCAAATATGGCGCATGGTAAAACTCTGGTAGAAGTAGGTTTCATAATTTAGGGTATTTTGGGGCTTGCAATTAAATAAAATCATATTTAAATCAGGTCGAAATACGTGTTTTTTCGATGAAATACATCAATTTTATAGATTTTGACATAAAAAGTAGTTTGTGATTAAAGAATTCTCATCAAAATAACCACTCGTTTTTATAAACTGAATAACGGTTGAAGCTCCTCTATCATAATTAGTTTGCGTTTATGTTGTAGTAGGTCATTTTGCACAATGGGTTATAGGTGATTTTGCGTCTTTAATATTTAATCCAATTAATAAATTTGGTATTAAATAGATACTATTCAAAAAAAGCACAATATTTTTGCAGTATGATTGAAGATAAAAACCCGCAACGTACTCCGTTAAGTGAATTAGGTGAGTTTAAACTCATAGAGCATTTAACTAAACATTTTAAAATGACTCATAAATCTACTATAAAGGGGATTGGTGATGATGCTGCTGTGCTTAATTTTGGAAAGAAGCAAGTGGTGGTCTCTACAGATTTGTTGGTAGAAGGTGTGCATTTTGATTTAAGTTATGCTCCATTAAAGCATTTAGGTTATAAAGCTATAGTGGTTAACCTTTCTGATATATACGCTATGAATGCTGTAGCCACGCAAGTTACTGTCTCTATAGCGGTTTCTAATCGTTTTCCTTTAGAGGCTCTAGAAGAGTTGTACGCAGGGATTACTATGGCAGCTAAATTGTATAATGTAGATGTGGTTGGTGGTGACACAACCTCTTCAACTTCTGGTTTAATTATTTCTGTAACGGCTATTGGTGAAGTAGAAAAAGGTCAGGAAGTATTAAGATCTGGTGCAAAACCAAATGATTTGTTGGTTGTTTCTGGTGATGTTGGTGGTGCTTTTATGGGCTTGCAAATTTTAGAACGTGAAAAAGAAGTGTTTAAAGTAAATCCGCGTAATCAGCCAGATTTATCAATGTACACTTATATCATTGAGCGTCAGTTAAAACCTGAAGCTCGAAAAGATATTGTTGAATTACTAAAAGAGCTAGACGTTAAACCTACGAGTATGATTGACGTTAGTGACGGTATTTCTTCGGAAGTTATACATCTGTGTAAAGAAAGTAAGGTTGGAGCAGATGTTTATGAAGAGAAAATTCCATTAGATCCTCAGGTGATTTCTAGTTGTGAGGAATTTAATTTAGACAGTACTACAATTGCTTTAAATGGTGGTGAGGATTACGAATTATTAATGACCATTGCTCAAGACGATTTTCTTAAAATTAAAGGCAATCCAAATTTAACAGTTATTGGATATATAACTGAAGAAGACAGAGGAATGCATTTGGTAACACGAGGAGATGAAAAAATTCCGATTATTGCTAAAGGTTGGAATGCACTTAAAGATCAATCATAAAAAGCTTTTGTCCTTTTTCTAGACGCTTATTATGTACACGATTTAATACGGTGTTAATTTCTTTGAATTTTGGTGTTAAGGGAATAAATTTTCCATTGCCATCAATGGTCATTTCAGACTTACAATTTTTACACTTATACTCTTTTACATGATAAGTAACATTTTTGGACACTTTATAATCGTGGCCAAATAATGAGCAATAAACATTTTTCATTAACTAGTTTTCTTAGAGAGTTTAGGATCAATTGTCAGGGATTCTAAATATAAGAAAATTAGCTGCTTAAAGGTTGGTCGCAATTAATAAATCGACGAACTGAGTCTTTTTTGCTTTAAAAGTATTAATCTGTTGTTGTAAATACGTTCTAAAGCCGAGTTTATATCTTGATGTTTCGGTGTTAGCTCTGTAAGTTTACCATTGCTATTTGTTGTGAGTTGTTTTTTACAACATTTACAAGTGTACTCTTTTACGTGGTTGGTGACTTTTTTGGTTATTTGATAATTATGACCAAATAAATCACAGAAGATTTTAGTAGGTGCCATATTAAACTTGTTTACAATATATTTTTATTTCATATCATAAACTTATAAAAATAATTGAAACAAAACGTTAAAGGGTTTTAATTTTCGATAAAGAGTAATAATTTGTAAGTCAATTCTTTAGTATTTTCAATATAGCTCATGTGTCCTTCAGAAAACACTATGAAATCAATATCTGTTTCTTTAATGTCTAGAATAAGTTGGTCTTTATTAATTAGGGTATCTTTTTTTCCGATAATAATTAATTTTTTACATGGTAAGTTTTTGAAAAGTTCAAAACAATTAGGTCTTAGTTTCATGCCTTCTTGTGCAGCCATGTAGCCTTGAAGTGATATTTGTAACGCTATCTGAAGTGCTTTTTTGTAGGCGATATTAAATTTAGCTTTACTTTCTGGCGTGAATAAATTAGAAAATGACAAGTTAACAAGAACCTCAAAATTTTGCTGTGCCATTTTACAAGCTCGAGTTCTAAGTTCTTTTCTAGTTTCGTCATCGGCTTCAAACGTAGAATTCATTAAACATAGTCCTTTAAATAATTTAGGATGTTTGTCTGCCAAAGCCAAAGCCACATAACCTCCCATAGAGTGGCCTATAAAATGAGCATTTTCAACATTTAAAGATTCTAAAACGGCTAAAACAGCATCAGCCATTTGCTCCATGGTATGTACATAGCCTAAACAATCTGTTTTGCCATGTCCTAAAAGATCAATACATATAACTTGATGGGATTTTGATAAGTCAGGAATTAATTGGTCCCACATTTCTACAGTTTCAAGAAACCCATGAAGTAAAACAATACAAGAACCTTGTCCGTAGACTGTATAATGAATATTGCTGTTTTTATAGTCTAAAATCATAGCTGCAAAGATAAATTTTGAAAATAGTTCTACCTATAATCATTTGTACATTTAGTATATTTACCCATTGCAGTAATTATTAATGATAATTCGATGGGATTATATGCCAAAATTGGTATTGTAATTAAGTATAATAATGCTTTTAAAAATTTTTCGGACGATCTAATAAATAACAATACAAATGATTAGAAAACAACTACTCACTTTTATCTTTTTTATAAGTGTTCTTTCAATAACAGCTCAAATTGAAGAAGCGCAACTTGATATTTTAATTAAAGAAACTTTAACCACTTTTGATGTACCTGGTATATCTGTTGGGATTTTTAAAGATGGAAAAGTAGTTTATGCTAAGGGTCATGGAGTTCGGTCTTTAACGAATAAAAAGGATATGAACGACGAAACTTTGGTTGGTGTCGCTTCAAATAGTAAAGGATTTACGTGTTTTGCTTTAGCCATGATGGTTGATGCTGGTAAATTAAATTGGGACGATAAAGTACGTCAGCACATTCCAGAATTTCAACTATATGATGCTTGGGTAGCTGAAAATTTTACGGTTAGAGATTTAGTAACACATCGCAGTGGCATGGGATTAGGAGCAGGAGATTTAATGTTTTTTCCTGAAGGAAGCGATTTCGATATTAATGATGTTATTAATAATGTGAAATACCTAGAGCCTGAAAGTTCTTTTAGAAGCGAATTTGCATATAACAACAATATGTTTATTATCGCAGGTGAAGTTTTAAAACGTGTTAGTGGTTTGTCTTGGGAAGAATTTATTGAAACCAAAATTATGAAACCTGTTGGGATGACGAGTAGTAAGGCGTCTTACAACCGTGTTTCGGATAAATCTAATATTATCGATGCGCATACAATGGCTGAAGGTAAGGTGATTCAGATTCCTCACGATTGGAGTGAAACTGCAAATCCTGCAGGTGGTATTGTGAGTAATGTGCCAGATATGTTGGCTTGGGCAAAATTCTTAATGGATGATGCTGTTACTTTAAATGGTGAGCGTTTATTGAGCGAAAAACAATTTCACGAGCTTTGGCAATTACAAACACCATTAAGTGTGTCTCCAAATGATTCTTATAATTCTAATTTTAAAGGTTATGGTTTAGGTTGGTTTCTTGCTGATGTAAAAGGTGGTCATAAACAAGTTTATCATACAGGTGGATTATTAGGAACTGTGACACAATTTACAATGATTCCAGATCTCGATTTAGGAATAGTGGTATTAACCAACCAAATGAATGGTTCTGCTTTTAATACTATCACAAATACAATTAAAGATTCGTATTTAGGTTACGAAGATAGAAATTGGTTAAAAAAATATGGTGATCGAAATACAGATTATATTACATATAACGATAGTATAAAAGCTGCTGTTTATTCTAAAGTTGAAAAGGCAAAAAAACTTAAAAGTTTGCCAAAACCAGAACAGATTGTTGGGACTTATACGGACGATTGGTTTGGAGACGTCATTGTTTCTCATGATGTAAAAAAAGGGTACACTATTAAGAGTGAACGTTCTACAAGATTGATTGGAGAGTTGTTACCTTTAAACGCGACAACCTTTGTTGCTAAATGGAATAACAGAAGCTACGATGCAGATGTTTATGTTCAGTTTACTTTTAATGAGGAAGGTGAAGCAGTTTCCGCTACCATGAATTATATTGCGCCAATTACCGATTTCAGTTTCGATTTTGGAGATTTAGAACTTAAAAAAACCAAATAATTGAATATTCAACGTAAAGAACTCTTAATTACAAGTTTTGCTTTGTTCTCTTTATTCTTTGGAGCAGGAAACTTGTTGTTACCTCCTTTATTGGGCTATAATTCTGGTGAAGATTGGATTTGGGTTACGATTGGTTTTATGATTACGGCCGTGGTAATTCCTATTTTTGGAATTCTCGCACATGCCAGATTACAAGGAACTTTATATGACTTCGGAAAAAAGGTATCTCCTGCATTCAGTTTAATTTATTGTATTTTAATTTATGTTATTGCAGTTGCAATTCCATCTCCACGAACAGCTGCAGCAACACATGAGATTGCTATTTTTCCTGCTTTCGGAACCTCTCCTTTACTTACGAGTGCTATTTATTTTTCGCTGGTCTTAGTTTTTGTGCTTAACCGTTCTAAAATATTGGGTCTTATTGGAAAGTTTTTAACACCATTTATAGTGTTGATGTTACTGGCTGTTATTGTAATTGGTTTATTTTCTTCGTCACTAAACACAGGAATCGCTCAGTTTGAAACACCAATTATTACAGGGATTTTAGAAGGCTATCAAACTTTTGATGCCATTGGAGCTGTCGTTGTTGGCGCCGTGATTATTATATCCTTGAATTTTAAAAACATGGAGGTTGAGGTTTACAACTCTAAGCGGACTTTAATCCGAAAATCAGGATTTATAGCCGGTTTGGCATTATTTATAATTTACGCTGGTTTAATTGCTATTGGTGCTTATTATGGCTCTGAAATTAATATCAATTCAGAATTAAGTAGTGATATGCAACGGGCTAATTTATTGCGTGATATTAGCATTTCGTCCTTGGGTGAATTTGGAAATACCGTTTTAAGCATTTTAATTTCTCTGGCTTGTTTTACCACTGCAATTGGAATTATAGCTGGTGCTGCAGATTATTTTAAAGGTTTACTCAACGATTCTCAAACTGTTTATGTTGTCACAGCAATTTTGGCGAGTGTTCTAGGAGTGGTTGTAGGTCAGCTCGATTTTAATTCAATTATTGTCGTTGCTATTCCGGTGTTATTGTTTATTTATCCTATTACGATTGTACTAATTTTGTTGAATGTATTGCCCGAAAAATTAGCGACATCATTAGTTTTTAGGGCCGTTGTAATTGCTACGTTTATATTTAGTATTCCAGATGTTGTTGGTTTTATTAGTCCATCAGAAGGTTTAAAAACGTTAACGAGTTATATTCCATTTGCAAATCAAAGTTTGGGTTGGGTTTTACCTGCATTTTTGGCTTTTGCTATTACTTCTATGTTTCAATTAAAAATGAAAAGCGAGTAATGAAATACATGGGAAGTAAGGCGCGTTTTGCCAAAGATTTATTGCCAATTATTCTAAAAGACCGAAAACCTAAACAAACATATCTCGAACCTTTTGCAGGAGGTATGAACATGATTGATAAAGTTGATGGCATAAGAATTGCCAATGACCAACACCAGGAACTCATGGAGATGTGGCAAGCATTGATTTATGAGAATTGGGATCCACCAAAATCGGTAAGCGAAGACGACTACAAGAAAATAAGAACCAACCAAGACCAATATCCAAAACATCTAGTCAGTTATGTTGGTTTTAATTCCTTTGGAGGTAAATGGTTTTCGGGTTACAGGCGAGATAAGCAAGGTAAACGTGATTATTGGAGCGAACATTATAGAAATATTACTAAACAAGTCCCAAATTTAGAAGGTGTCATTTTATCTTGTAAATCGTATACGGAATTAGAGATTCCAAAACAAAGTATCATCTATTGTGATCCTCCGTATGAGTCTACAACGAAGTATCGTGACGGATTCAACCACGAGCAATTTTGGGAATGGTGCAGACAACAAAGTAAAGCGGGTCACCAAGTTTTTATAAGTGAATATAATGCACCAGAAGATTTTGAGTGTGTTTGGGAAAAGCCGGCAAAAACAACATTTTCATGGCATGCGGAGAATTTAGCTCCTAAGGTTGCTTTAGAGCGATTGTTTATTTTTAAAGGCTAAAGTCCGTGTAAAAATTTAATATTCAAAAAAAAAACTCAATTACCAATATTTTAGTCCTGTCACTTACACGTCTTTATTAAACCTCCTAAAAATTGTAATCTTCTTTTTGGTGTTAATGAAATAGACTCCAGTAAGTAAAATTGCTGCGGCTATTATGGATTGCATAGAAAAGGTTTCACCTAAAAAGTACCATCCTAACATTAGAGCTACAATTGGATTTACATATGTTGAGGTCGCTACTTTTTCAGGCGATACCTTACTCAATAAATAATTAAAAGCAGTAAAAGCAACGATACTTCCAAAAATGATAAGTATTCCCATGGAATTGATGATCTCAGTATTCCAGCTAGAAAAAGGGAGTCGTTCTTCACCAACACCAAAGCTGCCAATTAATAATATACTACCTCCAAATAGCATTTGGTACCCTGTGTTAACAAAAAAGTTGGAAGGTAAGTCGGCTTTTGAAACAAACAGGCTGCAATAGGCCCAACTTAGCATACAGATAAAAATCATAATCATTCCGGTAACCATACCTTCTTTTCCAATCATTTCACGTTGACTGACTAATAAATAAATACCGATACACCCAATTACAACACCTAGTATAGACATGGGTTGAATCTTTTTACCTTCTAGAATTCGTAATAGTATTAATACAACCAAGGGTTGTGCTGAGATTTCTAAAGCAGCAAAACCGCTATCAACAGACTTTAATGCCCAAACGACTAAACCATTTCCGATGGTTAAAAACAAAAAACCGGCAATTGCTGTATTTCGTAATTGTCGCTTTGTGATTTTTAAAGGGATTTTTAAAAATTTGGCAATAGTGAAAATCAAGATACTTGCGGTAATAAATCGAATAGAAGCAGCATATAGAGGTGCTAACTGACTAACTAAAATTTTGTTCAATAAATATGTGGAGCCCCAAATGACATAAATCGAAAAAAATGATAGTAGTATATAAAGACGTTCTTTAGTCAATTTCATGTCCTATAATTTAGGGATTAGCGGTAATCAAAAAAACTTGCAAGCTACATAATGAACTTACAAGTTTTTTAATATTTAAAGATATTTTAGAATTAAGAATTCATGATGTCCTCAATCTCTTCTGCTTCAATAGGAATATTACGCATTAAATTAAAAGGTTCTCCTGAATTTTGAATAACCACATCATCCTCTAAGCGTATGCCAAAACCTTCATTAGGAATGTAAATTCCAGGTTCAACAGTAAAGACCATATTGGCTTGCATTGGTTCTGTTAAAATGCCGTAGTCGTGCGTATCTAATCCCATATGGTGAGATGTTCCGTGCATAAAATATTTTTTGTACGCTGGCCAATCTGGATTTTCGTTTTGCACATCGGCTTTATCTAATAAACCTAAGCCTAAAAGTTCTGAAGTCATCAGTTTACCAACTTCTACATGATATTGTTCCCATAATGTTCCTGGAACTAGCATTTTTGTGGCATCATTTTTTACGCGATTCACGGCATTATAAACGGCTTTTTGTCTATCGTTAAATGTCCCTGAAACCGGAATAGTACGCGTCATATCACTAGCGTAATTTGCATATTCTGCACCAGCATCAATCAATATTAAATCACCAGCTTTACATTCTTGGTTGTTTTCAATATAATGTAAGACGTTAGCATTGTTTCCCGATCCAACAATAGGAGTATATGCAAATCCTTTAGAGCGGTTGTTTAGGAACTCGTGCATAAATTCGGCTTCGAGATTGTATTCCCAAACTCCGGGTTTTGTAAATTTTAAAACACGTCTAAATCCTTTTTCTGTAATATCGCAGGCTTGCTGAATTAAGTCTAATTCGATCTGGTCTTTTACAGAACGCAGACGTTGTAAAATAGGATTGCTTTTTGCGACACTATGCGCAGGATATTTATTAAGTAGCCATTTTGTAAAACGATCTTCGCGTGTTTCAGTTTCTACATTAGCTCTGTAATGTTCGTTGGTGTTAATGTAAACCGTGTCGCATTGCGTCATTAATTCAAACATCACCTTTTCCATATCTTGTAGCCAATACACGGTTTTTATACCAGAGGTTTCAAATGCTTTTTCTTTGGTTAGTTTTTCGCCTTCCCAAACAGCAATATGCTCATTGGTTTCTTTTAAGAATAAAATTTCACGATGTTTTGCTTTTGGACAATCTGGAAACAAAACCAAGATGCTTTCTTCTTGGTCTACACCACATAAATAAAAAATATCACGGTGTTGTGCAAAAGGTAAAGTACTGTCTGCGCTTATTGGGTAAATATCGTTAGAATTAAAAACGGCCAAACTGCTAGGCTTCATTTGAGCCATAAAGTTTTTGCGGTTTTTTATAAAGAGTTGTTTGTCTATTAAATTGTATTTCATGAGAATAACATTTTATGTTTTGTCACACTGAGTGCAGTCGAAGTGAATTCTATGTAGGAGTGCGAAGTTTTTGTTGATTTCAGTTCAATATCAAAAGTAATGAAACTAAAACCGCAAGCAAAAGACAAAGCTTACAATCTGATAAATTTTAGGAGGATTTTAAGACGTTTTATTCTGAAAAGCTTAATTTCATGGCATTAAAAATCCAACCACTATGTATAAGTCAAAATTCCTCTCGCTCACATTTTTTATAAGTTCATTTTTTGCCTTTTCTCAACAACCTGCAACTTCTGCAGAAATGATTAAGGAAGCATTAATTCAGAAACAAAAAATGACGGAAACATCATTAGTGAAAAATGTGCCTTTTAAAAATATTGGACCAACAGTTATGAGTGGTCGTGTGGTAGATGTGGATGTGAATCCAGAAATGCCATCCGAATTTTATGTTGGTTATGCATCTGGAGGTGTTTGGTATACAATTAATAATGGAACAACATTTGCTCCGATATTAGATAATTCTGCAACACAAAATGTTGGAGATATTGCTGTAGATTGGAAAAATAGAACCATATGGGTTGGTACAGGTGAAAATAATAGCTCACGATCTAGTTATTCAGGCATCGGAATTTTAAAATCTAACGATAACGGTAAAACTTGGCAACATGTTGGTTTGGAAGATTCGCATCATATAGGTCGTATTCTTATTAATCCTAAAAACCCAGAAGAAGTGGTCGTTGGTGTTACAGGTCATTTGTATTCGCCAAACGAAGAACGTGGTATTTACAAAACTACAGATGGAGGAAAATCATGGAATAAAACACTATTTGTAGATAATATGAGTGGTATAATTGACGTACAACATGCACCGAATAATTTTGATATAATGTTTGCTTCGTCTTGGACAAGAGATCGAAAAGCATGGAATTTTACAGGAAGTGGAAACAATTCAGCAATATATAAAAGTGTAAATGGAGGCGATACTTGGGAAAAGGTTTCAACAAAAAACAGTGGATTTCCAGTAGGAGAAGGAGTTGGTAGAATTGGAATCGCGATGTTTGACGAAAACACGATTTATGCTTTACATGATAGTCAATTCCATAGAACAGATAAATCTAAAAAGACAGAATCTTCAGGATTAACAAAAGACGATTTTAAAACCATGAGTGTTGAAGCATTTATGAAATTAGAAGATAAAAAACTGAATGAATATCTTAAGACTAATGGTTTTCAGGAAAAATATAGAGCCTCTAACGTCAAACAATTGGTAAGTAGTGGTTCTGTAAAACCTATAGATTTGGCACATTATTTAGAAGACGCAAATGCGATGCTGTTTGATACACCTGTGATTGGTGCTGAGGTTTATAAAAGTACAGATGGAGGTGGAACTTGGAACAAAACTCACGAGGATTTTATCGATGGTTTGTATTACAGTTATGGTTATTATTTTGGTGAAATTCGAGTAGATCTACAGGATAAGAATGGAATTTATATTATGGGAGTTCCAATATTGAAGTCAAAGGATGCAGGTCAAACCTTTACATCTATTAGTCGTGAAAATGTGCATTCAGATCATCAGGCGCTTTGGGTAAACCCTAAAATGCAAGGGCATTTAATTAATGGAAATGATGGTGGACTCAACATGAGTTACGATGATGGTGAAAATTGGATAAAGTTAAATTCGCCATCTGTTGGTCAATTTTATGCGATTAATATTGATAATGAAAAACCGTATAATGTTTATGGAGGTCTTCAAGATAACGGAGTTTGGGTTGGTGCAAATAATGCAAGAGAAGATAAAAGTTGGCATCAACGCGGTCAATATCCTTGGGAATCGATTATGGGTGGCGATGGTATGCAAATTCAGATTGATAGTCGTGATGCGAATATTGTTTATACTGGTTATCAGTTTGGGAATTATTTTAGAATTAATAGAGACACTGGTAAGCGGGAATACATTCAGCCAAAACATACTTTAGGAGAAACACCTTATCGATTCAATTGGCAAACACCAATATTATTATCACCTCACAATCAAGATATTTTGTATTTAGGAGGTAATAAATTGATGCGATCTATGAATAAAGGCGATGATTTTGAAGCTATAAGTAAAGATTTAACCAATGGAGGGAAAAAAGGCAATGTGGCTTATGGTACATTAACATCTATTAGTGAAAGTCCATTTCAATTTGGATTAATTTATACAGGAAGCGATGATGGAGTTGTAAGTATTACTAAAGATGCAGGTGGCAGTTGGACTAATATCTCAACCACATTACCAAAAGATTTATGGGTAACTAGAGTTGTTGCTTCTCAGCATAAAAAAGAACGGGTTTACATCACTTTGAATGGTTATCGTTGGGATGATTTTAAAGTTTATGCTTATATGAGTGACGATTATGGGCAAACTTGGAAAGACATTGGAGTAAAAATTCCAACGTCTCCAGTTAATGTAATTAAGGAAGATCCTGAAAATGAAAACCTATTGTATTTAGGAACTGATAATGGAGCTTATGTATCTTTTGATATGGGGAAATCTTGGGAAGCATTTTCAAAAGGCATTCCAAATGTTGCTATTCATGATATTGTGATTCAACCCGAAGCTAAAGATTTATTATTAGGAACTCATGGACGTAGTATTTATAAAACCAATATTGAAGCTTTACAGGTCTTAAATTCGGATATGAAATCACAACCTATTGCATTTTTTGATCTGGAATCTGTAAAGCATTCTGGCCGTTGGGGAAGTGCTTGGAGTTCTTGGGATGATGGTTTTGAGCCTGAAATAACGATTAAATTTTATAGTGATTCTTCAGGTGAAAAAACTTTAAAAATCTTAACTCAAAAAGGAACAGAATTACATCGTATCCCTGTTGGTGTAGATAAAGGGTTTAATTATGTGAATTATAATCTAGAGCTCACCGAAAAAGGAAAGAAAGCTTTAATGAAGGAAAATAAAGAGATTCACTTTAAAGAGACAGGTAATAAAAAGCAGTATTTGCCAAAAGGTGACTACGTAATTGAAATTGAAAAAGGAAAAACAGCTCTAGAAATCAAGTAATAGAGGGTTCTAGATTAAATTCATTCTAAATAATTTAATTATACTATGGCACAGTTGGGAAAATGTTAATTGCGCTGTATCTTTGTTAGACTAAAATAAACTAGATTTACAATGAGCGGAATTCTAAATTCGTCGATTGGAAGAAAGTTTGCCATGGCACTTTCGGCACTCTTCCTAATGATTTTTGTACTACAACATTTTGTTATTAACCTTTTTTCTGTAATAAACCCGGATACTTTTAACGAAATATCTCATTTTATGGGGACGTTTTGGGTGATTCAATATGTTATACAACCTATTTTAATTATTGGTGTTATTTTTCACTTTGTAATGGGTTTTGTATTAGAAATCAAAAACAACAAAGCAAATGGTGTTAAATATGCTAAAAACAATGGTGCTGCCAATTCTACATGGATGAGCAGAAACATGATTTGGAGTGGAGGTTTTATCCTAGCATTCTTAATCATTCACTTTATTGATTTTTGGATTCCAGAAATTAATACAAAGTATATTGTTGGAGATATGACTGGAATGCACAATGGTGAGTTCAGATATTTTCATGAATTACAAGAAAAATTTGTTCCACTTTGGAGAGTTGCATTTTACATCGTAGGTTTTGTGTTTTTAGCACTTCACTTATTACATGGTTTTGACTCTGCATTTCAATCTACAGGCGCAAATAACAAATACACAAAAGGATTACAGGGATTCGGAAAAGCTTACGCGATTTTAGTTCCATTAGGATTTATTTTCATTGCGTTATTCCATCACTTTACTCACTAAAAAACATATCTAATATGGCTTTAGATTCAAAAGTACCAAAGGGTCCAATTAAAGATAAATGGACAGATTATAAAAATAAAATTGATTTAGTAAACCCAGCCAACAAACGTAACATTGATGTTATTGTTGTTGGTACAGGTCTTGCTGGAGGTTCTGCTGCTGCAACTTTAGCGGAATTAGGTTATAATGTAAAAGCATTTGCATATCAAGATTCACCTCGTAGAGCACACTCAATTGCTGCTCAAGGAGGTATTAATGCAGCAAAAAATTATCAAGGTGATGGTGATTCTACTTACAGGTTGTTCTACGATACTGTAAAAGGTGGTGATTACCGCTCTCGTGAAGCAAACGTTTACCGTTTAGCTGAGGTGTCTTCTAATATTATTGACCAATGTGTGGCGCAAGGTGTTCCTTTTGCACGTGATTATGGTGGATTATTAGATAACCGTTCGTTTGGTGGTGTTTTAGTCTCTAGAACATTCTACGCTAAAGGTCAAACAGGTCAACAATTATTATTAGGAGCTTATTCTGCAATGAATAGACAAATTGCTCGTGGTAAAATTGAGATGTTTAACCGTCACGAAATGCTAGACGTTGTTATTGTAGACGGAAAAGCAAGAGGTATTATTGCTCGTAATTTAATTACTGGTGAAATAGAAAGACATTCAGCTCATGCTGTTGTTATTGGTTCTGGTGGATACGGAAATGTATATTTCTTATCAACAAACGCTATGGGTTCTAATGCAACTGCAGCTTGGAAAATACATAAAAAAGGAGCATATTTCGCAAATCCTTGTTACACACAAATTCACCCAACATGTATTCCGCGTTCGGGAGATTACCAATCGAAATTGACTTTAATGTCAGAATCATTACGTAATGATGGTCGTATTTGGGTTCCTAAAAACATGGAAGATGTAATGGCAATTAGAGAAGGTCGTAAAAAACCAACTGATCTGTCAGAAGATGAACGCGATTATTACTTAGAACGACGTTATCCTGCATTTGGTAACTTAGTGCCTCGTGATGTAGCATCGAGAGCAGCAAAAGAACGTTGTGATGCTGGTTATGGTGTAAACGCAACTGGTGAAGCAGTTTATTTAGATTTTGCTTCTGCTTTTCAACGTTATGGAAAAGAGCAAGCTAAAATTCATAATTTAGATAATCCTACTAAAGAAAAAATAATTGAATTAGGTCAAGCTATCGTAAAAGAAAAATACGGTAACTTATTTCAAATGTATGAGAAGATTATAGATCAAAATCCATACGAAACACCAATGATGATTTACCCAGCAGTACATTACACAATGGGTGGTGTTTGGGTAGATTATAACTTAATGACTACCATTCCTGGATGTTACTGTATTGGTGAAGCTAATTTCTCTGATCACGGTGCAAACAGACTTGGAGCTTCGGCCTTAATGCAAGGTTTAGCAGATGGTTATTTTGTATTGCCTTATACAATTGGTGATTATTTATCTGATGATATTAGAACTGGGGAAATTCCAACAAATACTAAAGAGTTTGATGATGCTGAGAAAGAAGTTTCTGAGAGAATTAATTTCTTTGTAAACAATAAGGGAACAAAATCTGTCGATTATTTCCATAAGAAATTAGGGAAGGTAATGTGGGACAAGGCAGGAATGTCTAGAAACGCAGAAGGCTTAACTGAAGCAATGGTAGAAATTAAAGCGATTAGAGAAGAATTTTGGAAGGAAGTTTCTGTACCAGGAACAGCTAATGAAATGAATACTGAGCTTGAAAAAGCAGGTCGTGTTGCCGATTTCTTAGAATTAGGAGAATTATTCGCAAAAGATGCTTTAGTAAGAGCTGAATCTTGTGGTGGTCACTTTAGAGAAGAATCTGCAGAATTAGATGGTCCTCAAAAAGGTGAAGCAAAACGTAATGATAAAGATTTTGCGTTTGTATCTGCTTGGGAATATAAAGGAGAACCTGCTGATGCTGTTTTACATAAAGAAGAATTAGAATTTAAAGATATTGAACTAAAACAACGTTCATACAAATAAGAAAGACGATATGAATTTAACACTTAAAATTTGGAGACAAAAAGACTCACAAGCTAAGGGTCAAATGGTCGATTATAAAGTAACTGAAATTTCAGAACACATGTCTTTCTTAGAAATGATGGATGTTTTAAATGAACAGTTAGTAAACTCTGGTGAAGAACCTGTAGCCTTTGATCATGATTGTCGTGAAGGAATTTGCGGAATGTGCTCAATGTACATCAATGGTGAAGCTCATGGACCTGACAGAGGAATTACAACATGTCAGTTACACATGCGTATGTTTAATGATGGTGATACAATAACAATTGAGCCATTTAGAGCAGCAGCATTTCCTGTAATAAAAGATTTAGTAGTAGATAGAATGGCTTTTGAGCGTATTCAACAAGCAGGTGGTTACATTTCTGTAAACACTTCTGGTAATACACAAGATGCTAATAATATTCCTATTTCTAAACATGATGCTGATGAAGCTATGGATGCAGCAACTTGTATTGGTTGTGGTGCTTGTGTAGCAACTTGTAAAAACTCTTCTGCTATGTTATTTGTTGGTGCAAAGGTGTCTCAATATGCATTATTACCGCAAGGACAAGTAGAGGCTGCAGATCGTGTTCAAAACATGGTAGCGCAAATGGATCTAGAAGGTTTTGGTAACTGTACTAACACAGGAGCTTGCGAAGTAGAATGTCCTAAAGGCATTTCTCTAGAAAATATTGCACGTATGAATCGTGAGTATTTATCAGCGACTCTAAAAGGTTAAGCCTATTAAATATCTTCTTTTAGTGAAGACGTTAAATGATATATAAATCCCAAGCATAATTATGACTTGGGATTTTTACTTTTCTTATATTTCGCATTTAAAATCGCATCATGCAAAATCCAAATACATTTTATAAAGAACAATTAGAACGTAATCAAATTGAATCTAAACGTATATTTAAACAACTAAGCCTGTTGAGTATTACGCGGCTTTCAGTTTTTGTTCTTACTGGAATAGGGATCTACTTTACCTATCTGAATTGGCAAGTTGCTGTTGGAATTGGAGTTGTAGGAATGGCAGTTTTTCTTTTCCTCTTATCTAGATATACAGATTTAAAGTCGAAAAGGGATTTACACAAACGACTAATTACAATCAATGAAGATGAATTAAGAATTGCAAAAGGCGATTTTTATGAGCGACCAGATGGTTTAGAATTTCAAGATCCTAAACATTTTTTTAGTCTTGATATAGATTTATTTGGAAAAGGTTCTTTCTTTCAATTTATGAATAGAACAGCTGTAAAAGAAGGTGCTCAAAAACTAACAGAAAATCTATTGTCTAACGATATTACTAATATCAAAGAACGTCAACAAGCCATACAAGAACTAGCAGCATTACCAGAATGGAGACAAAACTATTCGGCCATTGCACAAGGTGTTGAGATAGAACATTCGGCAGCCTCAATTATAACTTGGTTAAAAGACTACAAGCCTTTTTTAGGAAAAACACAATATGGTTTAACTATTATATTTAGTATCGCTTCATTGGTACTTATAGGCTTAGGAATCGCAGAAATAATACCGATTTCTATTGCTGGTTATTGGCTGTTTTTAGGTCTTGGAATTACGGGTAGCTATTTAAAACAAATCAATAATTTAGCCCAACATACCGAAAGAGCAAAAGACACTTTTAGACAATATGCTTTATTACTAAAAGCGATTGAAGGTTCAGAATTTAATTCAGAATTATTAAAGTCTAAACAAAAAATGATTCAATCAGAAGGTTTAAAAGCTTCTGAGATATTCTCGAAATTCTCAAAGGTTTTAGACGCTTTAGATAATCGAAACAATCTGATATCGGCGGTTTTTGGAAACGGTTATTTACTTGTAGATATTAGAACGAGTTATAACGTTGAAAAATGGATTACTGAATATTCAGATAAAGTAGACGATTGGTTTGAAGTGGTTACCTTCTTTGATGCGTTTAATAGCTTTGGAAATTATGCGTTTAATAATCAAGATTTTACCTACCCAATTCTAACAGAAGAGCCTATGACTATTTTAGCCGAAGAATTAGGACATCCGTTATTAAATGCTGAAAAGCGAGTTGATAGTGATTTAAAACTAGAAGAAGAACAATTCTTCATCGTAACAGGTGCAAACATGGCAGGTAAGAGTACCTTTTTAAGAACTGTAGCACTTCATATTGTTATGTCTAATGTTGGATTGCCTATTTGTGCTAAACAAAGTAAATACAAGCCAATTAAACTTATTACAAGTATGCGAACAACAGATTCGTTAACGGATGATAGTTCGTACTTCTTTAGTGAGCTTACGAGATTAAAGTTTGTTGTAGATACTATTGAAAATGATAAAAATTATTTCGTTATTCTAGATGAAATTTTAAAAGGAACCAACAGCACAGATAAGGCTATTGGGTCACGAAAATTTGTAGAAAAATTAGTAAAGCTGCATGCTACAGGAATCATTGCTACACATGATTTAAGTCTCACGGAAATTGAAACCCAATTAGAAGCTGTAAAAAATTACTACTTTGATGCTGAGATTATAAATGATGAACTCTTTTTCGATTACAAATTAAAACAAGGCGTTTGCCAAAATATGAATGCGAGTTTTTTATTGAAGAAGATGGAGATTATTTAAGGCTATTTTATAATTGTAATCGAAATAGGATCTAAGCTTTCTCCAGATTCTAATTTGATGTCAAATAAAATAACAGTATCGCCGACTTTAGATGTAGAGGCGTATTTTCTAGCTTCAGCATTAAGTTGACTACCTTTTATAGCAACAGTTTTTTGTTTAGGAACTTTGAATTTAAATTCTGCTATCGCTTTATTGTCTAAAGCTTTACAATCAATAGTTAGTTTTTTTAATGTAATTGTGTTTTTTGTCATTTCAATATTACAATTACTAGTCGTGCTTTTTGCTTGTGCGTTTATTTGCAGAGAAGCTAAAAGAAAAAGACAGATGGCAAAATATTTCATAAGAATTGATATTAGTGCCGTAAAAATAAATAAAAAACCCTCTCTATAAATAGAAAGGGTTTTTACAATTTGTTAAGAAATGAATTTCTTAAGCCTCAAAAGGCTCAATAGAAACGTAAGACTTGTTGTCTTTTTTCTTAGTAAATTTTACTAGACCGTCAACTTTAGCGTGTAAAGTGTGATCTTTTCCTTGGTATACGTTCTCAGCTGGGTGATGTGTATTACCACGTTGTCTTAAAATGATATTTCCAGCAATAGCAGCTTGTCCACCAAATATCTTAACACCTAAGCGTTTTGATTCTGATTCTCTACCATTCTTCGAACTACCAACTCCTTTTTTATGAGCCATGATCTAAGGTTTTATATTGTTATACTTAAGTAGTTATGCAATTAAGCCTTACCACCATCTAATTCGTCTTGCCATTTTTGAAGCTCGTCCCACTTACCATCAGCAGCTAATTGTGCTTGTGCTGGCCAAGTGTCAGTAACATGGTTACCACGAACTCCTGCGATAATTTCAGAAATTGCTTCTGGTGTAGCTTTAGCTAAATCAGAAAAAGTAGCGATACCAGCTTCTACTAAAGTAGTTGCAATTTTTGGTCCAATACCTTCAATTTTCTTTAAATCATCAGCTTTACCAGTTGCTTTTTTAGGAGCAGCTTTTGGTTCAGCTTTTTTAGTTTCTTTTTTCGGAGCTGCTTTTTTAGCTCCAGAAGTAGCAATACTTTCAATTACAATTTCAGTTAAAGATTGTCTGTGTCCATTCTTAACACGGTAACCTTTACGTCTTTTCTTTTTGAAAACTATTACTTTGTCACCTTTAAGGTGCTTCAAGACTTTCGCACTAACTTGTGCTCCGTCTATAGCTGGGGCGCCTAAAGTAATATTGTCACCATCACCAATTAAAAGAACGTTATCGAAATCTACTTTCTCACCTTCTTCTATTGCTAAACGGTTAACAAAAACTCTTTGGTCTTTTTCAACTTTAAATTGATGCCCTGCTATCTCTACAATTGCGTACATAGCGTAAACGTTTTTATTAATTTGTTTATAAATAAATTGCTTTCTTCTCAGAAAGCGGATGCAAATATACTTCTAAATTCTTAATAGGCAAACGTTTTAAGCGTTTTAGGCTCTTTAATTTTAAATTCATGAATAGTGAAAGTAAAATAACTAGCATAAGGTGTCAAAATTTAGATAGATTTCACCTTTTATTATAAAAAATCTTTAATTCATTGCTTATTTTTGTAACAATCTGCATTAACAACAGACAAACACTTGAATCAATTTTAATTATTAAACAAAACTACAATGAAAAACTATTTACTGGCTTTGACTTCTTTGTTGTTTATAGGCCATCAGGCTATAGCGCAAGAAGTTAAATTTGAAGAATTTGACTTAGACAATGGATTGCATGTTATTCTTCATCAAGACAACACTGCTCCTGTAGTAATTACATCAGTTATGTATAATGTTGGAGGAAAAGATGCGGGAGGAACCGCTGAAGCACCTCGTACAGGTTTTGCTCACTTTTTTGAACACCTTTTATTTGAAGGGTCAGAAAATATTGCACGTGGTGAATTCATGAAAATCATTCCTGCTAATGGAGGAAGATTTAACGCAAACACGTCTCAAGATAGAACTTACTATTATGAGGTTTTTCCATCTAATAAACTAGAATTAGGTTTATGGTTAGAATCTGAGCGTATGTTACATCCTGTTATTGACCAAGTAGGTGTTGATACACAGAACGAGGTTGTTAAAGAAGAAAAACGTCAGAGATACGAATCTCCTTATGGTAAAATATTTGAAACTTTAGGATCTAATCTTTTTAAAGTGCACCCTTATAAAGATCCAAATATTGGCTTTATGAAAGATTTAGATGCTTCTACTTTAGAAGAGTTTAATACTTATTTTAAAGATTATTATGGACCAAACAATGCTGTTTTAATTGTAGCTGGAGATATTAACCCTAGTGAAACTAAAGAATTAGTAAAAAAATACTTTAGCGAAGTTAAAAGAGGACCTGAAGTTGTTAGAAACTTCCAAAAAGAAACACCAATAACAGTTACAGAAAAAGCAAAAGCTTACGATAAAAACATTCAAATTCCTGCTATCCTTGCAGCATATAGAACACCTGGATTTGGAACAAAGGATGCTTATATTTTAGATATGATTTCTTCATATTTAAGTGGTGGTAAAAGTTCTGTACTTTATAAAAAATTAGTAGACAATCAAAAACAAGCTTTAGCCGTACAAGCTGTTAATATTTCGCAAAAAGATTATAACATATTTGCAATGTTTGCACTTCCACTTGGTGAGGTTACTTTAGAGACGTTATTAGCTGAAATAGATGAAGAAGTTGTTGAAATGCAAACGAATTTAATTTCTGAACGTGATCATCAAAAATTAATTAATCAATTTGAAAATCAATTTGTAAATGCAAATTCAAGTATTGAAGGTATTGCTGGATCATTAGCAACATATTATTTATTATATGATGATGTAAATTTAATTAATAAAGAAATTGAAATTTACAGATCTATTACAAGAGAGGACATTCAAGCAGTAGCTAAAAAATACTTAAGTCCTAATCAACGTGTTGAAATTGAATACTTACCACAAACAGACGAACAATAAGATGAAAATTATATATAATATGAAAACGAAATTATCAGCATTTATTTTACTGTTCTTAATATCAGTAGTAAGCGTAAATGCACAATTAGATCGCTCAAAGCAACCAAAATCAGGACCAGAACCATCTATTTCGTTAGAAGTTCCTAGTGAATTTGAATTGAAAAATGGGTTAAAAGTTTTAGTTGTTGAAAACCATAAACTTCCTAGAGTTACTTATTCTTTAAATATTGATAATAATCCTGTTGCTACTGGTTCAAAAGCTGGTATTGAAAGTCTTATTGGAAGTATGTTAGGTAACGGAACTACAACTATTTCTAAAGATACCTTTAATGAGGAAATCGATTTTTTAGGTGCTAGTTTAAACCTTGGTATTAGTGGTGGTTTCGCAAGAACACTTTCTAAATATTCTGAAAGAATTTTAGAATTAATGGCAGATGCTGCTATTAATCCTTTATTAACTGAAGAAGAATTCGAAAAAGAAAAAACAAAACTTATCGAAGGCTTAAAGACAGAAGAAAAAAGTATTGATGCTATAAGTAGTCGTGTAGGAGCTGCATTGTTATATGGAGCAAAACATCCTTATGGAGAGTTTGTTACAGAAGAAACAATTAATAATGTAACTTTTGGTGATGCTCTGGCGTATTATGAAAAGCACTTTAATCCAAATAACGCTTATTTAGTTATTATAGGTGATGTAAATTATAAAGATGTAAAAAAGCAAGTAAAAAAGTATTTTGGTGATTGGGAAAAATCAGTAGATGTCACAAATACTGTTCCTGCTGTTAGTCCAAATGCACAGTACACACAAATTAATTTTGTTGATTTACCTAATGCATCTCAATCTAGTATTGCAATTAAGAATACTGTAGATTTAAAAATGAATGACGAAGATTATCACGCAAGTATAATTGCTAATAGCATCTTAGGTGGTGGTGGTGAAGGTTATTTGTTTAAAAATTTACGTGAAGATAAAGGGTATACATATGGTGCTTATTCTAGTTTAAGAGCAAATAGATATGGAGCAGGAAGTTTTAATGCTACAGCTAAAGTAAGAAACATGGTAACTGATAGTGCTGTTGTTGAAGCGATGAAAGAAATCAATCGTATTAAAACAGAATCAGTAGATCCTCAGATGTTAAAAGATACCAAAGCAAAGTATGTAGGTAACTTTATTATGGGATTAGAAGATCCTCAGACTGTAGCACGTTATGCTTTAAATATTAAGCTTAATAACTTACCTGAAGATTTTTATACTACGTATTTACAAAAAATTAATGCAGTATCTGCAGAAGATGTAATGCGTGTAGCTAATAAATACATTAAGCCTGAAAATGCGAGAATAGTAATTATTGGTAAAGGAAGTGATGTTATAGAAAATCTTGAAAAAACAGGTATTCCTATTAAGTATTACGATAAGTTCGCTAATGCTACTGAAAAACCAGTTTTCTCTAAACCAATACCAGCAGGTGTAACAGCTGAAACTGTTGTTAGTAAATATGTAGCAGCAATTGGAGGTGAAGCAAATCTTAAAAAAGTTAATTCTCTTTTAATGAATGCAAACGTTGTTATTCCAGGAGCTCCTTACAAGCCAACGGCAATTATGAAGCAAATGGTACCTAATAAATCTTCTATGGAATTAAATATAGAAGGTATGGGAACTGTAATGAAGCAAAGCTTTAACGGTGAAACTGGCTACCAAGAGGGTCAAGGTCAAAAAGCACCTATGGATGATAAGACTTTAGCATCTAAGAAAGCTGAAAAAGGTTTATTTTCTGAATTATATTTTGAAGCGTCTGCATTAGCTTTAGAAAGTGTTGCTACTATTGAAGGAGCAGATGTTTATAAAATTAAAGTAACTAAAGGAGATACTTTTGAATATAGATATTACAGTGTTGATTCTAGTTTATTAGTAAGAACGGAAGAAACAGCAGAAGCTGGTGGACAAACTGTGACTACCATAACTGATTTTAAAGATTATAAAGATGTTAACGGTGTTATGATGCCTTACAGTTTTAAAGTTGCTACAGGACCACAAGTCTTTGAGTTTAATATAACAGATATTAAAGTTAATGAAGGTGTAACTGCTGCTGATTTTAACTAAGCTTAGAAAGCAATAAATTACATAAAAAAAACCGAAGCGAAAGCTTCGGTTTTTTTTATATCTATTTTTTATGAGATAGATAGACACCAACTAAAATAAGTAAGGCGGCTATACCTTGAATAAGACTAAAGGCTTCGCCATCTAATATCCCCCATGTCAGTGCTACAATTGGCATTATATAAGTTACTGAAGAGGCAAAAACAGGGGTTGATAATTGTACCAACTTAAAGAAAATTATTTTTGCTAACGCTGTTCCAAAAAAAGCGAGAATACAAATGTACATGAGTGCTTTTGGTAAAGCAGGATTACTAAATGTTTCCGCTGTAAAGAAATCACTAAATAACAGTACAATTAATGCTGGTAATACGATAAATACATAATTTCCAGTGGCAATGGCTAAAGGTTTTACATCTTGTAAATACCGTTTTATAATATTTACATTAGCGGCATACATTACAGTTGATGCAATAACAAAACCGGCATATAAATAATTTTGATTCGGGTTTAGTTCAGAGCCCTTTAATATTAAAATTGCGGTACCAATAAATCCAATAACAACACCCAAAACTTGACGCTTAGTCGACGTAATTCTAAAGACAGCAAAACCAAGCAAGATGGTATTTAGTGGAACAAGTGAATTTAATATGGAAGTTACAGCACTATCAATTTCGGTTTCAGCAATGGCAAAAAAGAAAGCAGGAATAAAAGACCCTAGCATACCAGAGAGAAAAAGCCATTTCCATTTAGACTTTGGTATTGTTTTGAGTTTATTAAAACCGAAAGCTAACAATAAAATACCTGTAATTATGGTTCTTAGTGCTCCAAGCTGATAAGCTGTAAGACCTAAAAGTGATTTTTTAATTAAAATAAATGAACTCCCCCAAATAACAGAGAGCATTAAAAGATATATCCACTTAATGTTAGGGCTTTTCATAAAAAGGCTTTAAAAAGAATCACAAAATTCGTTAATTCCTTTACAATGAACGTCAATATTCATTAAATTTATGCAAAATTTAATAGTTAGAATCAATGAAGACATTAAAGACATTAAGTATCGTAGCTATTATGGCTTTCGTTTTTACCTCTTGCAAAAACGAAACTCAGCCAGAAGTAAAAACTGTAGATATAGAAAAGACTAAGAAAGATGTTGCTACAACATTAGATCCAAATGCGACGTATGCTAAAGTGGAATTTGGTATAGATGGTATGACTTGCGCTATGGGTTGTGCTAAAACCATCGAAAAGAAAATGGCAAAAATGGAAGGTGTAAAATCTGCAAAAGTAGATTTTGATAATCGTTTAGCTATGGTAGAATATGATGAAGCTAAAGTAACTCCAAAGTCTTTAGAAGAAGCTGTTGGTAAAGTTTCGGATACTTATAAGGTTAAAGATATGCATGCAGTAGATGCTTTTGGTGCAGAGAAGAAAGCTTGTAAAGCAGACTGTAAAGAAGCGTGTTGTGCAAATAAAACAGATGCTGAAAAAGTAGCTTGTAAAGCAGATTGTAAGAAAGAGTGTTGTAGTAAAGCGAAAAAAGCTAAATAACTTACACTTAAATAAATAATAAAAAAAACGCTATCCTTTTGGGTAGCGTTTTTTTATTATAGTACTATTTGTAAGTTCCGTTATTGTACTTGAAGCAATATAGACGCAATAGCTAAGCATCCTATAGGTAGTATCCATAATAAGTATATAGATGTATCTGTGCGGCGCGATTTAGCGTTAAGCATCATTCTTTTTTTGCCATTATAGCGCATCCAGTTTTTAGCGATCACAAATAGGGCAATTATAGTAAGCAAAACCCAAAACTTTGTAGAAGACATCAGTTGCATTTTCATCTGACTAGCAAACCCCATCAAAAAGGCTGCTAAAGCAAGCACAATAGAGAGTTCTAGAAAATTAATATATAGAAGTGCTATGGTTAAACTTTGTTTACCAAGCGTCTTTTTATAATGATTTAAAATTGTGATATAATACGTGTCTAAAATTGATCCCATTTTAAGTGACTTGTTAAAAATACAAAACCTGCTAATTGTACAATCAGCAGGTTTTTTGTATAAAATTATTAATTATTAGTTTTCTCCTAAAATCTTATAATTATCTATTTCAAATGTTCCATCGATATCTCCACTACTTGGAAAACCACCAATATATTTAAATGCAACATATGCCGTACCAGAATAAGAACTTAAGTTAATCAATCCAGAATCAATCCAGTCTTCATAATAAACATCAGCACCTACTACTGTAGCAGGAAGTGCAGTCCATGTAGCTGTCGCAACATTTGCTGTTGTACCATCCCAATCCGTAGATATTAAAACTTGTAATTCGCTCTCATCAGAAAAACTATTTGAAGATTGGAAATTAACAAATTCTGTACTTTGAGCATCTAAATCAATAGATGGGCTAATTAACCAAGCAATGTTTACATCTGTGTTAGAGTTGTAAGCGCCCATTGAGGCAATAGTATTACCAGGTCCAGGGTTTCCTGCGTCAGTTGTTGTTAAAGCTCTCCAGTTGTATGTTCCTACTTCAGCGTAAGACGTCCAACCATTACTTGAAATTGCAGATCCAGTAGACATACCTTCAAAATCTTCTTCGAAAATAGTAGCGAAATCTCCAAGGTCTAATAAAGAACATCTAGCACCTTCCATTGCTACATCATCAACAGAATTTAATGCTAAAATAAAACTAACAGCATCGAATGTTTTACTAACAACAGCTTTTATTGTACCGTTTCCTGTTGGTAAATCAAATGCTTTGAAAGAAGAAAAAGAACTTGTTTCTAATATAAAGGTATCATAACCAAAACCATTACAAGATTGTAATGTTCTTGCTGTATCATAAACTTCAATTGGATCAAAATACTGTAATCCAGCTAAGTTATCAGCGAACTCAACATTATCAACCTGGACAAACATACCTACATGTTGATCTGTAATTTCAGAAAAAGAAAGATTTAAAGGAATAATTTCTTCAGAAGTACTTGAACGTAATACGTTTTGAGCAATTTGATTAAAGTTTAATGATGTTACTGTACCACCAAATTGATCGAATTCTGGTGTAGCACCAATAGTGTAAACGTTACTACCTGTACGTTCTTCACCAATATAAAGTCCTGTTAATTTAACGTAAACTTCTCTTCCTTTGTTAAATTGATTGTAATTATCTACTTGGTCTAAAGTGATTTTCATTGCGCTAGTTGGATTTTCTGAACTATTTTGAATGTATAGTTCTTTATAGAAATTTCCTGTTCTATCACTTGATGAAATATAACCTTTGATGTAGATGTCATTTTCTACTTCGTAAGGAATAGCGTCGTCATTATCTCCATCATTATTTGGGTCAGAGTCATATAATGCTTTAGCGTAATCAAAAGAAACCTCTGTAGAAGTCGCTAATAAATCTTGAAGCGCTTTATTTTCTTCGTCTCCTAAGCTACCAGGAACAGTATAGTCGTCATCTTGCACACAAGAGGTAATAGTAACAGAAGCTATTACAACTAGGATTAATTTTAAAAATTTATTCATTTTCATAATTTGTAATAATTATTAATTAATTTTTCTTTTTTTTTTAGAATCTTACGTTAAAGTTAACAAAATAATTTGCACCACGTCCATACCAGTATTTAGAACCAAATCTAGGATTGCCATCTGCATTGTCATCTCTTAACTCTGCGTAGTTAGCATTTCTACCTTGTTCAAAACCACCAGTTTTATATACTACATCTAGTAAATTACCAACACTAGCAAACACACTAATGTAATACTCGCCTACTTTCCAAGACTTACCACCAACAAGGTTTACTACCATGTAATCGCTAATTTCTTCTTGCTTCAATAATTCTGTAGCTAAATCTTCATCATAATCGTTTACAGGTAACCCATCTGAACCTAAGTAGAAGTTTTCTGTTCTTGTCAATGCATTTACGTCAATATAAGCATTAGAAAAGAAGTTTGCTGTTGCTCCAAACCACCAGAAATCAGGATCTCTATATTCAAAGCCTATAGAAGCAGCTCTTTGAGGTCCTCCTGCAAGTTTATAATCTTTTAAGTTTGCTTTTCCAAAAGGAATAGATCCATCTGTAGTATTAAAACTAGCTGATGTTAAATATAAATCTGGATTGTTATCATAAGTATACTGACCAATTGAAGCTGCACCTTTTAATTTAATAGTTGGTGTTACTTGTGCTTCAATACCCAATTCTACTCCTAAGTGTTTTTTGTCTATACCTTGTAAAACTTCTTGAACAAAGGCAGAGGTATCATTATCATCAATATCGTTTCCACCACTTAAGCCATCTGCATAGTAAAAGCCTACTTCGTTAGCATCTGCTATTTTAGTATAGAATCCAGTAACTTTAGCCGTTACTATTGGTGATCTAAAAATATAACTTGCATCAAAAGAACTTACTTTTTCTTCAGTAATATTTTTTACAACGGTATGATTTTCTCTAGAGTTAGAGAACGTGTTACGTAAGTTTGGTGCTCTAGTAAGGTAACCTCCATTAACATCAATTAAATGTTTTCCAGAAATTTTATAAGTGAATCCCGCTTTTGCGCCAACACCTGTAAAAGAAATTTCGTCTCCTTTACCATAAGATAAATCACCTAAGAATCTACTATGTTCCCATAAACCTTCTCTTTGGTATGTTGTACTTGTAATGTTACCCGATAAATAGAAATCAAATTTGTTGTACTTAAACTGACCTTGAGCATATGCAGAAAGAACATCAGCATATAAGTTATAGTTATATCTGTATTTATCTCCTTCACCTACAATTCTACCTCCGTTTCGGTTATCGTATTCAAAACCATCGAAAGAATCTACATTTAATAAACCAACATTAGATCCTAATAAATCGATAACTTCACCAAAATTTTCTGATTTTAAATTTTTGTAGTTTACGGCACCATTAATAATAATGTTGTCAGTAATTTCAGAAGTAAATATAGAGTTAACCGTTAGTTGTGTATCATCTGCTCTGTCTTCATATAAAGCGTAAGCCGACGTAATATCATTAATATTGTTTGTAACGTTAGCATCGATTAGTCTTTCCCAATCAATTTGGCCATCGTCTAAAAATCTTTGCTCTGCTAAATAAGCTCCTGCAAGATCATCTCTTTGTTCATGGTAACTTGGTAAAAGTTGGTAGTATGCAGCACTTGGGTTTCCACCACCACTGTAATCTATTCTACTATTTCCTAATTTACCAAATTGGTAACCAACATTAGTGTTTAATTTTGTTTTAGAAGAAATGTCCCAATAATGGTTTAACATAAAGATAGGCTCTTCAACTTCTTTAATTCTAGAGTTACGTTGTTCTCCATCTAAGCTTCCCCAATATTCATTATATTTAATCCCTTTAAGGTCATAAATTTCTTGCGTGTTTGGTGAAGATTTCCCTCTTCTATTTGGTGTATAAACAGATGTAAAGTTTATGCTATGTTTTTCGTTTATTTTCTTTTCTACAGAAGCAAAAAATGAATTAGAATCATATAATGTTGCGTCTACAAAACCTTCATCTCCCCAACGTCTTCCTATCATTAAAGCGTAAGACCAACCACCATCTAATAAACCAGAAGCATAACTTGCCATAGCACGATTAGTATAACTTCTATTTGAAGAAGATAATGTAATTCTACCACCTTTTCTATAAGAAGAAGCTCTAGTAATAATATTTGATGTTCCTAATACACCACCAAAATTGTATTCAGAAGGAGTTAAGCCAGATGTTAATACTTGATTACGCATCATGTCATTTAAGCCTCCCCAATTACTCCATTGTGGTCTTCCATTATAAAGTTTGTTCATTTCAATTCCGTTCATTAAAACAGAACCATTGTCAGAATCTAAACCTCTTACTTTAAAGAATGAAGAACTAAATTCGAAAGCTGCTGTTCTTTGGAATATATCTAACGATGAAGATAGTAATCCAGAAATGTTATCCGCACCACTTGTATCATCATTAAGTTCATCATCAGATAATGTAATTGTAAACATGTCCTGAACGTCTGAAACATCGATATCTAAGGTCATGTCCGTAATATCTACAGTTTGTCCTTGGTTTACGATAATAGGGTAACGTTTAGTTTCATAACCTGTTTTTGAAATTTTTAAAACCTGTTCTCCTAACGGTACGTCGCTAGAAAAAATAAATTCTCCAAACCCATTAGTTAATGTAGTTTGTTGAGTTTCTTCGATTGTAATAGTTACATCAGGTAATGGTTCTGAAGATGCAGCATCTTTTACGCTACCTTTAATAATGGTACTTTGTGCCATCATGGTAAAGGAAGAAAAAACTCCAAATAATAAAATAATTAAACTTTTTTTCATACCAAATTTTAAGTTAATAATGTCTGTGTTTTAAATAATTGAATTATTTAAGCTGTGCAAATTAACATTAATTTATAATAAATATCTACTTTTGGTCTAAGATTTGTAATATCCTTAATGTAAATTTAATATAAGCTAAATGAAAATTTTTAAGATTAATTTGATTGTCGCGTTGCTTTGTGCTTCGGTATGTATAAATGCACAAGAAAAGAAAAAGTATAAGATACATACTGTAGCATTTTACAACTTAGAGAATCTATTTGATACCATAAATGATACTACAAAGTATGATGAGGCAAGTCCTATTATGGAAATGAATGAGGCTTTAAGAGGGAAAGCTTATAAAAATAAGCTTCATAATATGGCAACAGTGGTTGCAGATATTGGACAAGCTGATACAAAAAATTCACCTGCTGTTATAGGTGTTTCTGAGGTAGAAAATAGACAGGTACTTATGGATTTGGTTAATGAGCCAGAATTATTAGATAAAGATTATGGTATTATTCATTTCGATTCCCCAGACAAAAGAGGGATTGATGTTGCATTATTATATCAAAAAGCACTTTTTAAACCTATTGATTCAAGTTCTCATGAATTACTTATATATGATGATTCTACAAGAGAACGTGTATATACGAGAGATCAGTTGTTAGTGAGTGGTGAATTAGATGGAGATTTAATTCATATTATAGTTAATCACTGGCCTTCTCGAAGTGGAGGTGAAGCAAGAAGTAGATTTAAACGTGTTGCTGCAGGTAAATTAAATAAGCGAATTATTGATTCTTTACAATCTATAGATCCTTATGCTAAAATTATGACTATGGGTGATTTCAATGATAACCCTACTAATGATAGTATGAAAAAGGAAATAAAAACAGAAGCAAATAAAGATAAGGTAAAACTTAAAGGTATTTATAACCCGTATGAGAATCAGTTTAAGAAAATGGGTTTAGGAACAACCGGCTATAGAGATGCTTGGAGTTTATTTGATATGATATTGATTTCACAACCATTTTTAGAAAAGGATTATTCATCATTCAGGTTTTATAAAGCAGGTATTTTTAATCAAACGTACTTAACTAATAAAGAAGGACGTTATAAAGGGTATCCTTTAAGAATGATTAATGCAGGACTTTCAGGCGGTTATAGTGATCACTTTCCAGTATATATTTATTTGATTAAGGAAGATACTAAACATTAGTAAACTAAAAGTTACAATATAAAAAAAGCGTCTTGAAATTATTTCAAGACGCTTTTTTTTATGTGTTGGTTTTAAATTTAAAACCATAAACCCCATGGAATTTTTGCTAGTACTAAAACTAAGGCTAACGTATAAAAAATAGCTAGGAGCTTAAATTTTGGTCTGGAGGTTAATTTCTTTTTATGTTTAGAATAGCCAATAGTAAGTAAGGCAACAGCAATAATCATTGTAAGTGGATGCTCAACAATAAGATTCCTTAGTGGCTTATTTGCCATTAATTCACTCATGCCACCAATCTCTTTAATGGTTCCAAAATAATCCTTTGTGAAAAATAAAATAATACCTAGCAATAATTGAATGTGCATTGTAATAAGCGCGAATAATGAAATTCTAAAATCTTTAGCATCAAATTCTTTATCACCAAAAAATTTAATAAGTGCGTTAAAAGTGGCAAGAACTAAAACTAATAGAACGAGATAAGCCCATTTTGAATGTATAAACTGAACAATTTCCATAATTAATAAGTTGATTTATTTCTGCAAACATAACGATTTGTGCTTGAATGATCTTAATCTGAAATCGTAATTTTATGTTTCAGTTCGTTACCTAATTCATCTATAACTGTAATGATGTGTTCTCCAGAAGGTGGTAAAACAGCCATATCGTGAATGTCTTTTGTACTGCCAATATATTTACTGTCAATATACCAATGGATTTCTAATTGGGGTTTAGAATGGGCTACTTTTAAGATGACATCATTAATATTACCATCAAAATCTTTAGGTAAATAAATGGTACTCTGCTGATTTGGGTATATAAATTCCATTGAAATTCTTGAAGCCTCTGTGCAGTCAACTCTATAAGGTGGTACAACTTTGTAAAAGGGGTTTTTAGATTTGTAATAATAGGCTTGTAACGGAGGAAGTATAAACCATGGTTTGGTGTTTATGTTTGAAACCGATTCGCAAGACGAATTTACCTGATAACGTTCCAAAGCATCTAAATGAACTAACTTATGAAAAGGACAAGGTTCTGTTTTCTGTCCACTTGTTTGAATATACCGCAGTTCTGTATCATCACAAATTGAAGATGCTCTATAACCACTTTTTTTGCAGATATTCACCTCTAACATTTCGTCATAAGGTGTCGCAAACCAATCACTTTTTGGTAATACATCAAAGACATCAAATAGAATTGGAGCAGCCGTTTGCACACCAACCAAGCCTGGTCGTCCTTCTCCATCTGCATTGCCTACCCAAACACCAACCACATAATCTTTTGTTGTGCCAATAGCCCAAGCATCTCTAAAACCAAAACTCGTTCCTGTTTTCCATGCAATTTCTTGCGAAGAATCGTAAAACTCCCAACTCTCGTCACTTTGTGGTCGGTTTACCTGTTTCATACTTTCAAAAGTTAGAAATATGGAAGCGGCATCAAAAACCGTTTTCTCATTGGTTAGTTTTCCGAAGTTAACGGGCTGCTTAAAATTATAAGTGGGTTGAATAAACTCTTTGGTGTAATACTGACTAGAATTGTTATTAAAATGATTTAAAGTTGAAGCCATTGCAGCATAGCTTTTACACAAATCCCATAAGTTACTTTCTGCACCTCCAAGTACTAATGATAATCCGTAATGATTAGCATTGTATTTTAAATCCTTTAATTTAAGTTGTTTCAAATAATGATAAAACCGATCCAACCCAAAATCTTGAAGCATTCTAACGGCAGGAACGTTAAGAGAACGCGATAAAGCTTCATTTGCAAACACAGCACCATCATATGAATTATTAAAATTTTTAGGTTGATAACTGCCAAATTGAGTTGGTATATCCGCGACCAATGTATTTGGTAGCAAATCGCCAGCATCTAACATAGAAGCATATAAAAACGGTTTTAAAATACTACCTGTACTTCTTGGTTTATCAATAATATCCACGCTTTTTTGATGCGCATTATCTGTTGGGGAATTGCCAACATAAGTTAACACTTCTCTAGTGTGAACATTTAATACTAGTACCGAAACGTTATAAATTTCATTCTGCTTCAGCCGATTGTAGTGCTGCTTAACAATGGCATTAGTTTGTTTTTGAAGCGCTGTTTTTAATGTGGTTTTAATACGTTCGCCTTTATATCTTTTAGCAACTTTTTGAAGTAGATGAGGTGCTATTTGTGGCAAAGGATATGGTTTTTTTGGTAAACCTTCAGCAATAGATAACTCGTAGGTTAGTGTATCAATGGTGCCATTTTGATTTAGTTTTTTTAATAATCGATTGCGTTTATCTAGTAAACGCTGTTGATTTTTCCCAGGGTAAATTAAACTTGGTGCATTAGGTAAAACAGCCAAAGTGGCACTTTCTGCCCAAGATAAATCGGAAGCGTTTCGATTAAAATATCTCCAAGCAGCTGCGTCTATTCCTACGACATTACCTCCAAATGGAGCATGACTAGCATAGAGATTTAGAATTTGGTCTTTAGATAATCTAAATTCTAACCGCGTTGCTAGAACAAGCTCTTTTAATTTCTCAAAATACGTTCGCGATTGTCCTTTCCGTGACAATCTAATAACTTGTTGCGTTATCGTACTTCCTCCACGTTTTATAGTGCCAGAACTTAAGTTGCCTTTTAAAGCTTTAAATATTGAAATAGGATTAAAACCAGGATGTTTGTAAAAATATTCATCTTCAAATTGAAGAATACAAGTTTTAAATTTATCAGGAATACTATCACTTGCTGGGAACCTCCATTGTCCGTCTTTTGCTATCAATGCTCCTAGTAATTCATCAGATTGACTTGTGATAACTGTGGTAGTAGGATCTTTAAATAATTGTTGAGGTAAACAGAAATAATATGCAATCAGTAGAGCAATAAGCACTACAGATTTAATTTTATTTTGTTTAAAACATCTAATTAACCTATACATAAACTATACAAAAGGGGTTTCTGCGTTCTTTTCATTGAACTAACGAATTTATTACACAAAGTTATCTATATATTTAAACGTGCAAAATTCAATATTAGATCTCAAAATACTCATAATTTTATGTTTTTCTTTTTTTACAAAGGAGTTGCATGCGCAATTAGGATTTTGTCAAGGAAATTCTGGTGATCCTATTTTTTCTGAAACCTTTGGTTCGGGAACAAATTATGGACCAGCCTTGTCTTCAGGAACTACAACTTATACATATGTTAATTCTGGAGGGCCACAAGATGGTGAGTATACAATTTCTCAGAACACCTTTTTTTATGGGTGGAATTTGCCTAGTGATCATACTGGAGATGTTAATGGAAAAGCGCTTATCGTAAATGCGAGTTTTACAACAGGTGAGTTTTATAACATAGCAGTTAGTGGCTTATGCGAAAATACAACATATGAATTCTCGTCTTGGTTAATAAATATCTTACCAATTTCGGGTTGCGGAGGGAATGGAATACCTGTAAATGTTGAGTTTCAAATTTGGGATGATACAAATACAAGCCTTTTAGCAAATGGTGATACAGGAGATATTTATAGTTCTTCTACTCCTAATTGGGAACAATATGGTTTGGTGTTTCAAACGTTGCCTAGTCAAACTTCCGTTATCTTAAAAATAATTAATAATGGAGCAGGTGGTTGCGGTAATGATTTAGCTATAGACGATATTATCTTTAAAAGTTGTGGAGACTTAATAGCAACAGAAGATAATGGTACAGGGAATTCTGTTGTGATTTGTAGTACTCAAACCCCTTTTTCAGACACCATTACAGCGGTTCCTGATAATACTGTTTTTAGTACTCATTTTTACCAATGGCAAGTGAGTAATGATGGAGTTAATTGGACTGATGTCGCAGGAGAAACAAATGCCTCTATAGGAGTATCTGGAATTACGACAACGACTTATTATAGAGCGAAAGTTGCAGAGTATGCTGCAAATTTGAACAATTCTGATTGTTTAACGTTTTCTGATGTTTATGAGATTATTGTTAATCCAGCTCCACCGATGCCAATATTAGAATGCTGGGAAACTGCAACATTTGATGATTCGTCGTGTAGTTGGACAGTTGTTGGAACACAGCCTATTGAGCCAACAGGTTTGGAGTGTTGGGAAATAACGTCATTCAATAGCACAACTTGTACTTGGGATATTTCAGGAACACAACCCTTACAACCAAATTTAGAGTGCTGGGAAATAGCAACCTTCAATGATACCACTTGTTCATGGGATGTTTCAGGAGAGCAACCAACACAACCAAATATTGAGTGTTGGGAGACTATCATCTTTAATGCGACAACATGTACTTGGGATATTTCAGGAACACAACCCTTACAACCAAATTTAGAGTGCTGGGAAATAGCAACCTTCAATGCTACCACTTGTTCGTGGGATGTTTCAGGAACACAACCAGCACAACCAAATATTGAGTGTTGGGAAACTACCATCTTTAATGCGACAACATGTTCTTGGGATATTTCAGGAACGCAATCAGTACAGCCCACTTTAGAGTGCTGGGAAATAGCAACTTTCAATGCTACCACTTGTTCGTGGGATGTTTCAGGAGTGCAACCAACACAACCAAATATTGAGTGCTGGGAAACTACCATCTTTAATGCCACAACATGTGCTTGGGATATTTCAGGAACGCAACCAGTGCAACCAAGTTTAGAGTGTTGGGAAATAGCAACCTTCAATGATACCACTTGTTCTTGGGATATTTCTGGGACACAACCTGTTCAACCAGCTCTAGAATGTTGGGAAACAGCAATATTTAATAATACAACGTGTAGTTGGGACATTACAGGAAATCAACAAATAGATTTTATTGATGAATTCTTAAGCTTCTGTGCAGGTGATGAGGTAACCATGCAGGCAGATTCAGATTTAGTAAATCCTACTTACCAATGGAATTCAGGTGAAATCACTGAATTTAAAACAGTTGATGTTGCCGGAACTTATGTTGTTGTAATTACTGACGGCTGTTTTACAATTGAGAAAACGATTTATGTAGAACAAACACAAAGTCCAGTAATTGAAAAGATAGTGTCTGATGGTAGTTCAATTATTGTAAACATGTCTAATTCTGGTGATTTTGAATATTCCTTAGATGGTATTTTATTTCAATTTAGTCCTGTATTTTCTGGTATGGATGGTGGTTCATATACCATTTATGTAAAAACACTTGATTGTGATATTGTTGTAGCAATGGATCATTTTCACTTTTTTATTCAAAAATTTATAACACCAAATGGTGATGGAGATAATGATTTCTTTTCTTTAAACATAGCTCAATACTTTACAACTTCCGAAGTTTATATTTTTAATCGTTATGGTAAATTAGTATTCTCAGCGATTAACAGAAATGTCTTTTGGGATGGGACTTTTAATAATGAAGATTTACCAACGTCAGATTATTGGTATCGTATTGTTTTAGACGGAAAAGAAATAGTTGGACATTTTAGTTTGAAGCGTTAAAATATAAACCTGACAGATTTTTGAGACCTATCAGGTTTTATTAATTGTTGTATTAACAGCCATTAGCCATATCAAACTCAATCACTTTTTCGGTGATATTATCTTCAGAATCTGTTAAAATAATTTTTAGAAAAACCCGATTTGTAGACACTCCAACAGGATAATTCTTAATGTTTTCAATAGTCTTAAAATAGTTTAGCCAATCTTCGCCACATTGGTCAATAACTTCTGTTTTTAAATCTTCAATAGATGTTTTAATAAAATTTTTCCAGTCGTTCTCTGTGTAAGTTAAAGTTTCAAACGTATTTGATTTAAGCTGCTTTAATGGCTGCCATTGCGAATCAAAATGTTTCCAATCCTTGGAGTCACATTGAGGATTAGCACTCATAAAAGACATGCTATTTTCATAACGCTGAAAAATGTTAACACTTTTATAATCGTTTTCTACTAATACAATCTTTTTTCCTTCTGGAGAATCAGTTAAATCTACATTAATAGAAATAGAATCATTCTTTTTTAGATTATGTATTCTTTTATAATCACTTGTGGCGAGGTTTTTAATTTCTATTTGTAGTTCATCCAAATCAATCCTAATTGTTTTAGCAATTTTATCTGGTGATAAGTAGCCATTAAATACATAACCAATATGGTTTCTAGTTTCTACCTTTACCCATTCTCCACTTACTTTTTTACCACCATCGAGAATGACTAATTTATGATCTGTTTTTTCTAGGACTCCAATAGCTTCGCCATAAGCTAATTTGCTTAGCATTTTACCGCTTACATCTGGTTGATCTCTAAGTGATAATCCACTTTCTGCAGCGACGTACGCTTCTTGTTGTGCGCTAAGTATTGCGACATTCAATAATAATCCAATGGCTAAAATTTGCTTTAAAATGTTCATAGTTTTTTAAATTTAAGGTTAAACAATTTAGCGGTTTGTTTATTGGGTCCTTGCCTGTCGACCGACAAAGGTTTAGTTTATGTTTGTTTTTTTGTTATGTGAAACGTCATTGGGAAGCTGACTTTTTGGTTAGCTGTGGCAATCTATTTCTGGTTTGTCTTACACTTCGTGAGATTCCTGCTTTTAAAGGAATTTGGTTACTTTTCAACAGTCACCCATTCTCCTTTATTCCTAACCAAATAATCATCATTATCATACATGGCTTCGGCTTGTGCTCCTGGTAAATAATAAGTTCCTAGGTAAGACGCATTCAACATTACAGAAAAAGTTTTGGTGCCATTTCTACCTTGTCTACTCATATCAAAATAGAAGTTAACACGATCATCTCTTATATCTGTATATCTCGCATTGCTCACAGTAGTATCTCCAAAATCGGTAAATCTTGTGTTTACAATATCCCAACCTGATGGAAAAATTTGAGTTAAAGCCACATCATTAACATTATCACTTGTTAAGTTTGAAATACTCACTGTTGCCACAAAATCTTGTCCTTGTTGTAGTTTAGAGACATCAATTTTATTGCCTTGTAAATCTTTATAAACCGTAGAGATTGATAAGCCACGTTGTTCTACTAATTCTTCGCCTAATTTTAGTTTCCCAGAGTTAAGAATTCGCACGTAAACCAGATTATCTTTTCCATTAGTCATAGTGATTTGGTTTGCACCATCGTTAATTGAAATATTGCGTTGTGCAATACCATTTTTAGTGTCAATAGTTTCTGTTTTGCCATTGATTTTATAGGTCAATTTTAATTCTTTACCTCCATTTTGAGTAATCATTTTACCCATAGCCAATAAATTATAAGCTGTGGTTTGTGTACTCATCCAACGATCACTAGCTAAGGATTTTGCAATAGATTTAGCTAAATTGGTTTTCTTAGAATCATTAGTCAATAACATTGTTTCTAATGCCATAGCTCTATTTCTATATATGGATCCATAGGTGTAATTATCACCTTCGGGACTTTGAAAATCTATATTTGCTGATTTTGAAATCGCTTCACTCGCTTCTTTTTGTCCTGCTAAAGCATAAGCAGCAGCTAACCTCCATTTTGCATCGTTAGAAATTTCATTGAATTCTCTTAATCTATTCATACTTGCTAAATCTGGACTTCCAGCTAGAGCTAAAGTGTATAAACGATAAGCTTGAGCAAAATCGCTGTGATACGATTTATAACTTGGTCTCCAATTACGAGCGGCTTGTCTTTGGTAGGCAATCCAATTACTCTTAAATGTTAATGGCAAAACGAATCCTTTTTTCTCTGCTTCAATCATATAATGACCAGCATAACTTGTTCCCCAATCATTAGATGTGCTTTCTCCCATCCAATATCCTAATCCTCCACTAGAATTTTGAAAACGTCCTAAGCGCTTAATTCCGTTTTCAATATTACGTTGAATTTGTTGCTTTTTTTGATCTGTTAAATCGAAAATATCGGCTAAGAATAATTGTGGAAATACACTAGATGTGGTTTGCTCGACACAACCATGTGGATAACGAATTAAATACTCCATTCGTTTTGTAAAATCCATTGGTGGTAATGTTGAAAATTCAACCGTTGCTGAGTTTGTTCCTGCAACTCCAAAAGTGGTAATATCTAGAGTTTGTTCTGCATTTTCTTGTAATTCTGCATCAATAACACGAGAGGTAAAAGGGTTTGGGTTTTCTACATCAATCTCAACTTTGTAAGTTGATTTTTCTCCATTTCCTGTCGCGATAACTTCAATTGTATTTATGCCGTTTACTTTGGTAACGTCTAACTCAAAATAAACCATTTTTTCATCTGGTTTACTAAATTGAAGCGATTGTGTTGCGCTTCCTTTTACGGTAATGCCATCGCTAACTTTTACGGAAAGCGTAACGTCTTTCACTTTGTTCTCCATAGCAAAAACGGTTACTGGCAAGGTTACTTTTTCACCTGGACTTAATTTACGTGGTAAGGTTGCTAAAACCATTAATGGCTTTTTTACTTGTACTGATTTCTCTGCACTTCCATAGGCTTCCATATTATTGTTACCTGCAACAACCATAGCTCTTACAGCACCAATATAATTTGGCATTTTTAGTTGATGTGTTTTGGTTTGGCCTTTATCTAAAAGGAAAGGGCCCAAATACGTCACCACAGGCTTAAAGCGATTTGCTTTTTTGTTTTTTCCGCCTGCTGCACTGCCATCTCCACCAATAGCAAATACTTGATCTATACTACCAGAATACGCTCCGATAACATCATCGAAAATATCCCAAGTTTTTACGCCTAAAGCTTCGTGAGCGTAGAAGCTATTCCAAGCATTTGGGGTTTTAAAACGGGTTAAATCTAAAAGCCCTTCTTCTACAACAGCAATAGTATATGTCATGGCTTTGTTGTTCTTTTCTGATACTTTTATCTCGTAAGATTGCTCTGGTTGAATCACATCTGGCATATTCAAAACAGGTTCTAACTTCGTTTCTGGATTTTCTACCATCATTGGAATCACTCCATATAAACGTATTGGTAAATCATTAGATGTGATGGCATGCGGTTGCAATAATGAAATATTGATAAACACATTTGGTGCCATGTCTTTTGTCACGGGAATATCAATCGTAGTTTCTCCTGGCTTTGTTTTTACCCATTGATGTTGTAATACTTCAGTTCCATTTTCAATACTTATTAAAGCTCTGCCTTCGCTACCAGATGGAAAGGTTAGTTTTGCAGTGTCACCAACATTATAGTTGTCTTTGTCTGTTGAAAAGACTAACATTTTTGCCGCTTCTTTATCACCTGAAGCTGAATTAGACCACCAATTTTTATAGAAATAAGCAGTACGTCCTGTGGCATGACCACTTACAGGATCTACAACTCTAATTAAATAGCGACCACGATCACTTTCTGGAATATTGAGTTTAAAACTCGCTTTTCCGTTAGCATCAGTATTTACAGAATATTGTTGTACAGGTCTGTGGTAATTACTGGATACGTAGCTTGATAGGTTGTCGTAAGAAGAATTCCACCACCAGCGCCATTCAATTTTATAAACTTTTACTTCTAAGTTTTTACGTTGAATTGGTTTGCCTTCAGCTGTAACTGTAGCAATATCAAACGTTTGATTTTCGTCTGTAAAGAAAGAGCCATAGTTGTTCCCTTTTGGAGATTGTAGGCCAACGAAACTTTCATAAGGTGCATAAGGCATTGTGAATGCATCGAGAGAGAAATCACCTCCGTTTTCAAACGCTCTTACTAGAAATTGAGCAGTTAACATACCTGGAGCATTCTTTCCGATATTTAATTCGGTATCCACTTTGGCGTTTCCATCGGCATCTAAATAACCTTCAAAAACATTAGTTTCTTCTGTACTAAAATTTTTGGTTGGATCACTAAACGTATAGTTTTTATAGCCTTTAAAACTGGTATAAGCTGTTGTGAATTTTGCTTTTATTTCAGCTTTTAAATTCTTTGCTGGTGCTCCGTGTAACCAAGTTACTTTTAAGTCTCCTTCCAGAGGTTTGTTGTTGGTTAAGACTTCATCTTTAAAATCTATTTTTATTTTTAATCTATTAGGTTTAACGGTTTCAATTTTTAAGCCTTTAGAAAATGAAGCTCCACCAACAGACACTTTAGCATTGTAGTTTCCGGTTTTGTAATCTGGAGATGTTGGTACTGTAAAGTCATAGAAATTATTGATATTATCTATAGATACTTTTCTGTAAACTAATTTACCAACAGGATCTGTAATTTCTAGTTTAACAGGATGACGCTTTGGTAGTTTGTTGGCTTTGTCATTAAGCATAAAAGTTAAAAATAAACTGTCTCCTGGTCTCCAAACACCACGTTCTCCGTAGATGTAACCTTTTAATCCGCGTTGCAATCTGTTTCCAGACACATCAAACTTACTTAGCGATAAAGAATTACCATCAAAGAGCTTAACATAACTAACATTTTTTCCTTTTGAAACTATAGCAAAAGCAGCACGTTTTTTAGCATCGATTTCTATAATACCGTCTTTATTGGTGTTGCCATTTGCTAATTCTTGTTGTTGGTAGTTATATAAAGTCACTTTTGCATTGGCTTCAGGATCTGTAGTTAGAATATTTGTTACAGCAAAGAAGTAGTTGTTGTCATTACCTTGTTTTGCAATTACGCCAAGGTCTGAGCTTATTAAATTCTGAGAAACCGTTCTGTTTCCATAGTTAAAATAAGAATCTGTACAAGGGTTGTCTCTTTCTCTATAACGATAGTTTGTGTTTCTATAACTGTAGCTTAAATTATCCCAATAACGTTCTTCGCGAAGTTCCTCTTCTTCAGCAGTAATGTCTTCTGAAGTTGAAAAATCCTCTTCGTAATAATCATCGTAGTAATCGTCTTCATCCACATCTATAGTTTCAGAATTTGATGTGCAATCGTACAATGAATAGTCCTTTTTAAAGCCCACTTCTACTCTGTAAATAGCGCCTGGATCTGCTTGTAAATATTGAGATAAATCGATGCTATAGGCTTTCCACTCTCCAGTATTTAAGTTTTCATCTTGAATAAGCGTCATGGTTTCTTTTGCAATACGGCGACCAACTTGTTTTATGGAACCTTCGTAATTGCTATCCATATTGTTTTCTTGCAAAAACTGAAGCACATTATCTTCAAATATTTTGATAATTCTTACATCTACTTTACTCAGGTTTACAGCTTCAAAATTGAATTTTAAATCTTTTGAATTTGGTAAAATTGAACCATTACTAATTAATCTGACTTGAGGTTTTAATTCTTCAAAAGTTAAGGTTTGTGAGTAGGCGTTTTTAAGCTTAAAACCGTCGGTATTTTTAATACCTGTGAATACATCTACTTTAATAGCACCAACTAATTTAGTGTCTGGATACACTTTTAACACGTTTCCGTCTATGATGTATTTTGGGTTTTTTACATTTTGAATAGTAACTAAGCCTGCAAAGTTTTGTTGTTTTTTTAAAGGATCGGAAAAGTTAATAGATAAATATTGTTCTGGACTTTGAACCACCTGTGTTTCTATAATTGTAAAGTTGTTTTTCCCAGGAATGTTAATGTAATTCTCTCCTTTATTTTCGGCATTAATAGCTTTTCCGTCCCAATACACATCAATTTTACTGTCTTCTATCTCACGTTTGATGCTGTCTATTCTAAATTCAAAATATTTAGAAGGTTCTGAGGCTTCTAACCAAACTAAATCTAAATCTTTTTTATTTTGTTTAGCAGAGACTAATTTTTTAGCATCTTTTAAGTTAATAACATCAGAAGAACGTAACTGACCCAAAACGTATTGCCATTCTTTGCTATACGATTGTATGTTGTTAGTCATTATACTAAAACTTGGAGTAATGGTTTTGAATTGAAAGGTGTAATCTTCAAATTCTGTTGGAGTGGTTTTGTAGATGTCTCCTAGTTTTAAAGTTACCGCATATTCTGTTGCTGGTTCTAATGGTTCGTCTGGAGTAAAAAGTAAAGTGTGTTTATTAAGTGCTTTTAATGTGCCTTGAATATGAGGTTGCGTTTTAATTACATTAGCATCAATTTCTTGATCCATTTCCCAACCTTCAACGTCTTTTGCAAGATTAATTTTAATTGGTGTTGTTATTGAAACTACGCCAGAAGTGGTGTAACTGATGTAATCTCTGTACTTAAAAATATTATCCGTTTCTACAGGCTTTTTTTTACAAGAAAATACCAAAGTTAGAATAAGAAGTAGGAGAAGGTGCTTTTTGATGTTCATGGTATTGATGGATTGAGTGTGAAACTTCGATTAAAAAGAAGAGTAGGTACTTTCTTGTTAATTAAGTACGCTCACATTTTTAGTTTTAGACGTAGGCTAATTGTTAAATTGGTCTTAAAGTTAAGAAATGTTTGCAGATGAGTTAAGGAAATTGGAATAGAATTCTTACGGAATTTAATTTTTTTATTTCTATTCAAACGGTTTATATATTTCGTATTCAGCTATGCTGTTTGAGATAGTTTTAAAATTACATTAATTATATATTTTTAATTTGGATGTTGTTATTAATATTTACTAGTGCAGCAATTAAAAATAGTTGTAAACTAGTAGATTATCTTGCTAATGGCGTATTTGAACTATTTGGATATTTTGTTTTTTATAATGATATTTTGACGAATTTTTCTAAAGAATTTAATCATTCTGTTTATCTTTTTTTTCTTGTTGAGCTTTTTTATAGAGTTGGAACAAGCGTATGCCTAATCTTGCGAAAAGTATTATGGTTATCACCATTACAATGTCCATTCCGTTCATTTTTGTGCTAATTAGTGTTTTAAAAAATTATTACGGTCTTAGATGCTTAAAGAAAGATACTATTCTATTTTTATTAATTCAGCTTCTCCATCATCATATTTTGCTATGATTTTTACAACTTGGTTTTTATCATTCTTTACTAATGTTGATGTTGCTTCTTCATCATACAACTCAGTAGTACTTTTATAATAGAGAAAAATAGTATTACTACTGTTTACAATTGTTAGCTCTAAGCTGTATTTACCTGCTTTTATTGTAATAGGCTCATTTAGAGGCATTAATTCGCCTGTAGGCGTTGTGAATTTTACCATTTTGTAATTGCCTATAATGGCCTCTAGATCTTGTGGTGTTGGTTCTATTAAATGATGAGGTATAAAATCTGGTAGTGTTTTTGGGTAACCCGTTAGTTCTGCAATAGTTCTATAAACGTTACTTGCGTTTTGATTAAAACTAGAGATATGCCTACCTAAATTATCAGATGCGTTTCTATAAATGTATAGGTCATTTTTATATAATGAATCATTTAAAAAAAAGTGTATCGCATCATCACTAATATTTTCGTAAAGATTATAAAACCAAGGCTTTGATGTGGCAAGGTTATCCATTAAACGATCGGTAACTTTATCTATCCTGATGTCGAATTTATCAATTTCGTACTTATTGTAGGTATAAATTTCATTTAGAGGTGAAATTAATTCTTGATACTTCTCTGGTATATTATCTATATTATCGGTTAATTTTTTATACCCATTATTATGAATTTTAAGGTGAAAAGCGTTCATAGCAACATATATGAATTCATGCCTATTAGCACTTAAATAATTTTCTCGTGTTAATTTGTTGTCTAAAGCCAATTGTATTATCGAGTCTCTTTTGTTATAGTAAGTAAACAACGCTTTAGATTTAACAATATCTTCTTCTAAATCTTTTTGTATCTCTTTTAAAATTGTTGCTATCTTGTTTTCGTTTTTACGTTTTTCGTTCCAATTATTGATTTGAAGCGCAATGAGAATCCCAATCACCACAAGGACAATTTCTCCGATGGCATATTTGAAATACTTGGATGTTTTGCCTGTTTCCATGAGGTTGTATCTTATTTTTCTAAAAAATTTTATCATGTTTAAACTTTAATTTTAAAGATGTTATATCTTCTTTTCTAAATAATCATTTATGAGTTTTATTGTTGCTTTGCCTTTTTCGTAGAGGGTAGTTCTAACTTTGTTACTGTACAAAATGTTTTCTTTCATTAACGTTAAATCTTTAAGTGCTTCTTTTTTTTGTTCTTCATTTAAATTTTCATAAAAATGAATGATATCTTCATAAGTTACCGCGTTAGTATTTGAATTCCATCTTGGTGCCATTGAAGCCTCTCTTAAAAATGCATTGTCTGTATAATCATTTATCCTGTAATATGCACTTGTCTGTAAGGCAACGTAGATGTTTTCTTGTTTTATAACTTCTTCTACTTGCTTATAATAGTTCTGTATACTTTCTCTTAATTCCTCTGAAGCGATTAGCGCTAGCTTACCAGAAAATTTCATTTCATTAAATACTACGTCGTTGCCTTCAAACCAGTTGGTCCCTTGAACTTTACTTAGAGCCGTTAAGTAAGCTTGTTGATTTGATGTAATTGAATTAGTCTTTTGTATACGCATTATCTCGGTAAATGCATCTAGTTTTAATGTGTCTGTATTGAGATGCATCTCAAGTTCTACTTGATCTTTATTTAAATCCTTTAGAATTCTTTGCAGATAGTTTTGTTCGTATTGGGTATTCTTTCTGTTTTCGTTCCAATTATTAATCTGAAGTGCAATGAGAATCCCAATCACCACAAGGACAATTTCTCCGATAGCGTATTTAAAGTACTTGCTTGTTTTACCTGTTTCCATAAGGGTGTATCTTATTTTTCTAAAAAATTTTATCATGGTTTTAAGTTTAGCTCTGAATTAAATAAATTGGTTAAGCGCTCTCTCATGGCTTTAAATTCTTTTAAAATTGCCTTTTGGGTAACAAGCATCTCTAACTTAAGGGTTATGATATTCCATGCTTCTAAATTATTAAATAGCCATTCAAAATCTGTATCAGGTCCTCCAGATACGAGGCTGGTTTTATACCTATCTAGAGCAATTTGTGAGTAATTAAGATGCTTGTTTATAAAAGGCTCTATGGTCAATACATATTGATCGCCTATTCCTTTATCAAGAGCCTTAAAGCGGTTCAATTGAAAACTAAATGCTTGCAACTCTTCTTTAATTTTGGTGTTATTTACTTTAGCTAAATAGCCTTCATTCATAAACTCTTGAACAATTGGATAATTAAAACTATTGACCCAAGCTGTACCCAATGCACCTAGGGTTTTTTGCAGAGTTGGTATAGAATCTTTATTGTTAGAACTTAATATTTCGAGCGTTTTTCTATTTAGCATTACTAAACTATCAATGCCAAGAATTAAATTGTCTAGATCGTTACGACTACTTTCTAACTCTTCGTGCATACGTTCGTAGTAATTGCTTAATGTGAGTTTTTGAAGACGTTTTTGATTCCAATTATTAATCTGTAGCGCAATTAGAATTCCAATAACTACAAGTACAATTTCGCCAAAGGCGTATTTGAGGTACTTACTAGTTTTGTTTTTTTCCATAAGATCGTAGCGTAATTTTCTAAAGAAGTTTATCATTACTATTAGTAAAGTGTTTTATCTAAAGTCATATCTAAACGTTCTTCCATCATACTAAAACTGCAATCCGAAAAGAATATCTTATACATTTCTCTTCTAAAAGCAGCAAGTTCCATTTGGCTGTAATCGTGGTTGTTAATGACCTTTTCAATTTTATCTAAACGCTTTTTTTTAGAATGGCTATGGAATTTTTTATGCATTTTAAGAAAGGTTTTTTTAGATGTTTTGCTTTGTATCATGTCTAACTCTTCTTCAGTTTCGGTTTTATCTGCATTAGCACAGAGTAGCATAATGTAAATTTGTAATTCAGTTTTGGTCCAGTTTGGTTTTTTGTTTTTCATGATGTGATGTTTAATTAATAGCTTTATTTGTTTTCTAACTCGTGTTCAATTTCAATTAGAATAGTTTCTATTTGCGATTTTATGCCGCTAAATAATCGAGGTCCATTTGTCGCTTTGGCTAACAAATAATAATCCACTAGATAATTTTCGAATTCTATAGAATTAAAGATGTCCTTGTTGTCTGTCTTTGTAGAGATAGATTGAAACTGTAAATCAATCATATTTAAATCTGTAACAATAGTTCTAGCGCTACCGTTTTTAAAGAAAAGACTTGTTAAATTTCGTTGTGTAAAATCAGCATCATTTACTTGCGTGCTTAAATGATTTATTGTGCTTTCAAAAGAAGCTAGATCTTCTCTTAAGTTTTTATTTAAAATGATATTGAGTTTACCAGAACTAATGACGTCATTTAAAACTCCTGTTGTTGGTGTATACTGAATATCACTGCCTAAAATAGGTCCAAGTAATTGAGAGATTGTCTGAGGTTTAATGGTGTCGAGCACATTTTTGTTGAATAAAGTCAAAACTTTTTCTAACGTTTTTATGCGCTGTTCATTGACTTGAATAGCGGTATTTATTTTACTCAAATTTGTTTCAAATTCTGATTGAAGAGAGCTTAGGTATTCTTGTTCTACTTTTCTCTGAGCATTGAAGTTGTTGTTGTTATTAATGCCTAGTGCAATGAGAATCCCAATGACCACAAGGATAATTTCTCCAATAGCATATATTAGATATTTCGAAAATTTGTTTTCGGTTAGAAGCCGTTGCCTAAATCGGCGGAATAGTGTAATCATTTACGTTCTTTAGCTTGAAAGTAAATTAGGTCAATGGTTGTAGTTGAGGTTGGTTAACTGTTTGTGTTTAAAGTTATTAAAATGTTACAAATAATAGCTTCACATTGTGTTTTAATCTTAAAAAAAATATATATCGTACTAAATTAAAAAAAAATTAAAATCTAATTTATGACATAGTTACCCAAGAAATATTAGGGTTTTATTTGCTACAGATGCTTTAGGTAAAGCTGATTTTTTATTAGTAACTTCGCATGAAAATCTAATAATTCATAAAAAATAAGTAAATATGGAAGCAATTGCTACCGATTTCGGAATAAAAGAAGCTTTAAGCCAGTTAGGTGTAAAGGATATAAATGAAGGAACTTCTACGGGTTCAAATAATTTTTCTAATGGAGATATTATTGAATCTTACTCGCCTGTAGATGGAAAATTAATAGGGAAAGTAAAAACAACGACAAGAGCAGATTACGATAGAGTAATGGATGCGGCAACTAAGGCATTCTTGTCATTTAGAGATATGCCAGCACCACAACGTGGCGAAATTGTACGTCAGTTTGGTAATAAATTAAGAGACTTAAAAGAGCCTTTAGGGAAGTTGGTATCTTATGAAATGGGTAAATCTTTGCAAGAAGGTTACGGTGAGGTTCAAGAGATGATTGATATCTGTGATTTCTCAGTTGGATTGTCTAGACAATTAAACGGTCAAACCATTCCATCGGAACGTCCAGGTCACGTAATGAGAGAGCAATGGCATCCAATTGGAGTTGTTGGAATTATCTCTGCATTTAATTTCCCTGTCGCAGTTTGGGCTTGGAATACAGCTTTAGCTTGGATTTGTGGTGATGTTTGTGTGTGGAAAGGTTCTGAAAAAGCACCTTTATGTTCTATTGCTTGTCAAAATATAATTGCAGCAGTTTTAAAAGATAATAATTTACCAGAAGGGATTTCTAATATCATTAATGGAGACTACAAAGTAGGTGAAATGATGACTACAGATCATAGAATTCCTTTAGTATCTGCTACAGGATCTACAAGAATGGGAAGAATCGTTGGAGCAAAGGTTGCTGAACGTTTTGGAAAATCTTTGTTAGAGTTGGGTGGTAACAATGCCATTATTATTACACCAACTGCAGATTTAAAAGTGGTAGTTCCTGGTGCTGTATTTGGTGCTGTTGGAACTTGTGGACAACGTTGTACTTCTACACGTCGTTTAATTATTCACGAATCAGTTTACGATAAAGTAAGAGATGCAATTGTTGGTGCTTATGGACAATTAACTATTGGAAATCCTTTAGATGAAAAAAATCATATTGGACCATTAATTGATAAAGATTCTGTAAACACGTATTTAGCGGCGATTGAAACAGCAAAAGCAGAAGGTGGAAACGTTTTAGTTGAAGGTGGAGTTTTAGAAGGTGAAGGTTACGAAAGCGGTTGCTACGTAAAACCAGCAATCATCGAAGCAGAAAACCATTTTAAAATTGTTCAGCATGAAACATTTGCTCCAATTTTATACTTAATGAAATATTCTGGAGATGTAGAAAATGCTATTTCTAAGCAAAATGGTGTGGCTCAAGGTTTATCGTCTGCAATTATGACTAATGAATTAAAAGAGGCAGAGAAATTTTTATCTTATGCTGGTTCAGATTGTGGAATTGCTAATGTAAACATCGGAACTTCTGGTGCTGAAATTGGTGGTGCTTTTGGTGGAGAAAAAGAAACAGGTGGTGGACGTGAGTCTGGATCTGATGCTTGGAAAGTGTACATGAGAAGACAAACAAATACAATTAACTATTCGGATGAATTGCCATTAGCGCAAGGCATTAAGTTTGATCTTTAAACTGAAGTTAAGTTTTTAAAAATTATAAAAGCCATATCGAAAGATGTGGCTTTGTTTTTTTAACATTGTAATACGCAACCTTTTCTTACAAATTGCATCTTTATTAAAACCGATCTATTTTTATGAAACTACTATTTAAATTCTTATTAACAACGTGCGTTCTCATGACGGCCTTAAGTTGTGAGGTGCATCTTGAGGATAATACCAGGATTTTAGTTGAAGGCACAATTATAGATGAAAATAATTCACCTATTTCTGATGCAAAAATCAGTGTTCTAATTAAAAGAAGTAATTACAGTGAAGGAGAAAATCAGTATGTTATAGGCGAAGGTTATAGTAATGCTGAAGGTGAGTTTTCTGTTACATCGTTATATGATAAGGACGAAGATTTTGCAATTGAAATTCATGGAGGTGAAGATTATAGTACTTATGTCTATAAAACGAATACTTTAGAGTATACACCTTTAGATTTAACGTTTAATCTAGAAACTGTAAGCTTAAAAAAATTAGCCACCTTTAACTATCATATTGAAAGAACAAGTGGAGAAGCTAATACGCTTAGGTATACTTTTAAATATATTGAAGGGTTCTGTTTAGAGTATTATGAAGGGACAACACTTAATGAGTTTCAAAGTTCGTGTTATCAAGAACAAGTGGTAAGTCAATTTCTTAATGATAGTAATCCTGATATAGAATGGTTATTAAGTATCCCATTTGGTGGCGTTGTAGAGTTTACATATGCTATAAATGACGAGCCAGAAATAACAGAGTTTATTACAATAAATGAAGACAACTATGACTTTACGTTCACTTATTAAGGCCGTTTGGCTCATTGGTATATATTTCTTTTGTCTTATTGGTTTTGCACAAGAAACCTCTTCTAATAGCGAGTCTGAAACCAATTCTAAAAGTACTTTTTTTGATTCAAAAGAACGTCAGCGATTTTTTGCAATTATGATTGGTGGACATAAACCTTTCACGAGTGGAGATAATTTTATGGGAGAAGGTTTAGAAGGTAAATCTGGAATTGATTTTAAAGTGCAGATGTATATCTACAAACATTTTTTTATAGGACTTTCAACAGGTGCTAGTTATTTCAATGTCAAAAATCAGGAACTTTTAGGCGCGTACAAGAAATCTAGGATTGCAGAAAATTATGTTTACATAGGATATGAGTTTTTTCCAACAGATAAATTAAGATTAGGACTTAATATTTCTATTGATAGTGATTTAGATTATAAAAACACGGGTTTTAGTACGTCTGATATTTCTGAGCAGAATGATTCTGCAAAGTTAAATCGCTATGGATTATATCTCAATTATGAATTGTCGAAGCATTTTATGGTATACCTAGATTATGGTTACAACGAGAGTAAAACCGAAATTGTTGTACCAGCTGAATTGGATAATTTCTTTAAGAAAGGAAAATATAGTACTATAGGTTTAGGTCTCGTTTTTACAATTGGAAGTCGTGATTTGATATCTCGTTTTGTAGATTGATAAAAAAATAAATAGTATTATACTTGTTGATTTTCAATTATATAGTTTGTTTTTGAAAATAATTAGACATAAAAACCGTTTCTATTAGAAAGGGTTTTCTTTTTAAAGGAAGTCTCAATTAAACGTTTCTAAAAAGTATAGGTCTTAATAATATGACGCAGCAAGAACTTCAACATTTATATTGGCGAGCAGGTTTCGGGATTAATCCTGACAGGCTTAAATCTATGTCTAAAAATAAGAAGCAGGTAGTTAAGGACATCTTTGCAGCGTCAAAATATGTTTCACCATTACATATCGATTTATCTTATTTAGATGGAATCACGCAAATAGATCTTAAAAATTTCCCGGAATTAGCAAAGGAAATCAGGAAGAAAGGAAATAAGAAAATTTTAGAACTTAATTATGCTTGGATTAAACGATTAATTAATCCAAACGAATTACTAAGAGAACGTATGACGTTGTTTTGGGCGAATCATTTTGTGTGTCGTGATAGAAGTCCATTATACGCTGAGCAATATAATAATACCCTTAGAGATTTTGCATTAGGTAATTTTAGAGACTTCGTTAAGGCTATTTCTAAAGAAGCAGCTATGCTCAGGTATTTAAACGGCAATAAAAACAGAAAGAAAAGACCAAATGAGAATTTTGCGCGCGAATTAATGGAGTTGTTTACTCTAGGAGAAGGCCAATATTCCGAAAAAGATATCAAAGAAAGTGCAAGAGCTTTTACAGGTTATACTTATAATTTTGAAGGAGAATTTTTATTCACAGAATCTAAACATGATAATGGGACTAAAGTCTTTTTTAACAGAATAGGAAAATATGATGGAGATGACATAATTGATATTATACTAGAAGATAAAAAATGTGCACGTTTTATTTCCGATAAAATCTATCGTTATTTTGTGAATCCAGCACCAAATAGAAAGCATATTGAAGCTATGACTGAGGTGTTTTATAAAGATTACAATATAGAACGTCTAATGCGTTTTGTATTCCTTTCAGATTGGTTTTATGACGACGCAAATATGGGTTCAAAAATAAAGTCGCCTATAGAATATATGGTAGGTATGGCAAATACAGTTCCTGTTACATTTGAAAAAGAAAAGGACTTACTTAAAATTCAAAAAGTATTAGGGCAAATCTTGTTAGATCCACCAAATGTGGCTGGTTGGAAAGGTAATAAAGCATGGATAGACGCTAATACCATTATGGTACGTTTAAAACTGCCTTCAGTGCTACTGAATAATGCGGTTATTGCTTTAGATGAAAATGATGAATTTAGGAAAAAATTTTTCAAAAAGAACAAAGGGAAATTACCTTTTAAAACCATTCCGGATTGGAATGCATTTTTAAAGAATTATGAACTTGTTGAAACTAAGAATCTTCAAGATTATGTTATTCAAGGCAACCTAAATAAAGGAACTTCAGGTTATTTAAAAACGCTTAGTAAATCATCGAAGCAAGAGTATTGTGTTCAGCTAATGTCCTTACCAGAATATCAAATGTGTTAATCGTAAAATTATGGATAGACGTAAATTTATTAAGAATTCAGCTTTAGCGAGTAGCTTATTTTTTGTGCCTAATTTTGTAAAGGCATTTGAATCTGTAGCAACAAAACAGTTCGGTTACAAACGTTTAGTGATTGTTCAATTAGCAGGTGGTAATGATGGTTTAAACACTGTTATTCCGCATAATAATGATTTGTATTATAATGCAAGACCTCGACTTGCTATTAAAAAAGACATTCTAAAATTGAATGATGATTTAGGGTTACATCCTGGCTTAAGTCCGTTGCGATCATTGTTTGATAACGGAGAGTTATCTATTATCAATAACGTAGGTTATCCAAATCCTGTACGATCACATTTTAGATCTATGGATATTTGGCAAACAGCAAGTGGGGCTGATGAGTATTTGCAAAGTGGTTGGTTGGGTCGTTATTTAGATCAACATGGCGAAAAGCCATACAATGCCATGGAAATGGATGAACAGCTTAGTTTGGCTATGAAAGGCGAACATTTTAACGGCATTGCTACTAATGATTATAAGGTGCTGTATAACGCAGCAAAAGATCCGTATTTTCAAAGTGTTATTAACCATTATAACGATGCACATCTAAGCGAACATAATTTGGGCTACCTATACCAAACGATGATTGAGGCAAAATCTTCTGCTAACTATATTTTTGAAAACACCAAGGTAAAACCATCTCAAGAGGCTTATCCTCAAAATAGTTTTGCTAAACAACTTAAAAATGTAGCTCAATTTATTAATTCGGATTTAGATACAAAAGTGTTTTATACTTCTTTAGGCGGATTTGATACACACGCAAATCAAGAGAACACACAAGCCCGATTATTATCACAATATGCAGAAAGTGTTTCGGCATTTGTAAAAGATTTAAAACGAAACGATACTTTTGAAAATACGTTGATATTAACCTTTTCAGAATTTGGAAGACGTGTAAAACAGAATGCAGCCAATGGTACGGACCATGGAGCAGCAAGCAATGTCTTTGTGATTGGTAAAAATTTAAAGAAAGCCGGTTTTTATAATGATCTCGCTAGTCTAAGTGATTTGGATGCTAATGGAGATTTAAGATATAGTGTAGATTTTAGATCTATATATGCAACAATTCTTTCACAATGGATGGGTGTTTCTTCTAAAGGTATTATTCCTAGCCAACATAAAAACTTAGATTTCATTTAAGTACGAATTAGAAATGAATACTAAGGAGTGTTTTTAGTGTTTAATGAGGGTCATAAAAAAAACCTTGTTTCAATTCGAGCTTTTAGGCTTAGAGAAACAAGGTTAAGTATTTGATTAATAGCACTACAAATATGAACAATATTTATAATGGTCAGCAATTTTTTTGATAAATGGTCAATAAAAATGTGTAATCAGTAATATTTTTGTCACTGTTCCGATAAGGCGCAAAAAAAGCAGATGAAAAATCACTTATTTACGACGAATTAATTTTCTTTCAGATTTAAAATTATAATTAGCGTTTTAATTTTAAAGGTATTAATCTGTTGATAGTTAGTGTTTAATATTGTGTGTTTAGGTTAATGGATTGTTTAATGAGTCGTTTTAATTATATTTTACTTTCCTCAAAACTCGAATAGTTTCTTTATAGGAATTGTAGAGGTTTGGACTGTGATTTTTTATATATGGTTTTGCAAATTCAAGTTTAGGTAAAGCCTCGTCAAATCCGTTGAGGTAGCAAATTAAATAACTAGCTGCTAAATTCCTTAAATCCTCATTTTCATTTTGAGATAATTCTCGCTTATTTTTAAGCTTTTCTATAATTGCATTGTTTGTATTGTAAATATGATGTAATACTTTTTTGTCAAATTGTGGCGGTTCAAAAATAAGATTAGCTTCAATGGTGTAGTTAGCATTGTCATTAAAACTAATTATTTTTTCTTCAAGCTTATAGTACTTATAAGATTTGTATAGCCCAAGCCTTACGTATTCTATAATCTTAAAGGCGTTTTCTGTATAAGAAATAGCAACGTCATCTAAAGCCGAATAAAACAAGCGAACCTGTTCGTTAATTAATTCGATATCTACTCTTGAAAAGAAGGTTTCTTCTTTGACTTCTTTTTTAGCTCCAGACCAGCATAATACAAAGTACTCTTTAAAAACTTTGTATTGCGGATTAAAGTCTTGGCGTTTATTCATAAAATCAAAAACCCCATCGAGTGTGAGTTCAATATTGTTTTGTGCATGATTCTCTATAGCAGCAACAATTTTTGAATTCACATCTTTAATCTCAATGTCAAAAACTTTAGGCATGCTTATGCTACCATCTCTAAAAAAGACCGATCCACCATAATATTTCCAAATGTTCTTTTTAAGAGAAGTAAGCCCATTAATGGGTCTAATAGTAACTAAACCTACTACTTTATTATCTGGTAAATGCGGAAATGGAATGTTTTCGTAATGTACAATTGGTGGATTGCTGAGGTAAGCATTAATTAGATTTTGAATTTTGCTATCGTCAAAAAAGTCGACACCAATAATTTTGTTGTCCTCGTCCTCAACACCAATAACGATATATGAATTGTTTTTTGGATTGCTATTAGAGAGTGCGCAAACATGTTTTAAAAACTTTCCTTTCCCTTCTTTTAGACTTATATTAATCTTTCGTTTTTTGTCATAGAAACTGTTCTCATCGTTGTGAGCAAGTAAATGCTTTATGAGTAGTCTTTTGTTGATCATACAACTTCCTGCGAAGGCAGGAATCTTATTTATTAATTTAGAATTCTATTGGTATATAAAATTGATCTGTAAAAGTTTTGGGAATAAACTCAATAATATCCTTAGTAGTTGCTTTGAGTCCTGGTGGCGACTTTATAGTTATTTGAGTTGTTTGCCAGGGCTTTAAACCTTTAATTTTTTCAATAATATCATCTGCGTTATTTGGGTCTTGAACATAAATTTTTTTGAGTTTTGGCATAGAATCAAGGATGAATTTATCAATTTTTCTATTGAAAAAAGGAAACGAATACCCGATCACAATCAATACATCAGTGTTTTTTGCAGAATTAGCTAAATCATTATAAAAGTTAGAATTACTATTAAAATTTTCCCAAGCAAATGACATATTTGGCTTATGATTGTCAAATAGAATTTTACTTTCATATAATTCAAGGAAACTTGTTATCAGATTTTCTTCCTTAATATCAAAATCAAGAATTAAATCATAAACTTCATTGTCTTTATCAGTTACATTAGTTGTTCCATTTACTTTAAAAATACTAAATTCATTATTTCTTTTATTTGTTTCATTTTTATTTCCTTTAGAAAATATATTTAATGTTTTTCTAGTATTTTTAATATTGGAATTAGCGAAGTTATTGAATGCTATTTCAAGTTGTGAGTCGTAATTCCAAGAAATTACCTTAAGTTCATTAGGTATTTTTGATAAATCATCTAAAATAGATGCAAAGAAAGAATCATATCGTTTGTCGAAATTTAAAGTTTGTTCATATAGAAAAAAGCAGGAAAGGATATATTTTAGTTTTTTTAAATCATTACCTCCTTGTAAATAAAGTTTTTTGGCGAAAGTATCAATACTAGTATGTTTTTCAGATTCGTTTTTTAGCCATAAAATATCTCCATGAAATTGTTTAATAGTATTAAATTTCTCTTCTTGAATTTTTGGGGAATTAATATTAAGTAAATATTTTTCAGCTATGTTAGATTTTTGTTTATGTAGTAAAAGATAGTTTAAAGATGAAAGTTTGAATTGACTAGCAAAAACTTCTAAGCGTCCAGGAATTTTGTTTACTATCGGTAGTGCTTCAAAACTTGCTCCAGCACCTAAAAGATATGTTACATTCATATTATTAATTTTTTTTCACAATCGTAGAGCTCGCTTGTGCTGTGCAAAACATCAAAACATCTGCAATATTCACATGTGCAGGTCGTGATACGGCAAAGTAAATAACATCTGCAACATCTTCTGGTTGCAATGCTTTGTAGCCTTTATATACATGATCTGCTGCAGCATCTCCTTTAAATCTTACTTTAGAAAACTCAGTTTCTACCAAACCAGGATTAACAGCACCAACTTTAATTCCAAAGGGATTTAAATCTATTCGCATGCCTTCAGTAATTGCTAAAACAGCGTGTTTACTTCCGCAATACACATTGCCGTTTGGGTACACTTCTTTTCCTGCAGACGATCCAATATTAATAATATGTCCAGATTTACGTTCCGTCATTCCAGGTATAATTGCTTTGCTTACATAAAGTAGGCCTTTTACATTAATATCCATCATGGCATCCCAATCGTCTAAATTCCCCGTTTGTATTGGGTCTAAGCCATGTGCATTTCCTGCATTATTAATTAAGATATCAATGTGTTGAAACTCTTTTGGTAAAGATGCAATAGCATTAAATGTCTGTTCTCTATCTCGCACATCAAAATTTAAGGTATGTACTATAGTTTGTTTGGATAACGCTTTTTGCACACTGTCTAATCGCTCTTGTCTGCGGCCACACAATACTAAATTTATGCCGTGTTTGGCAAATTCGTGAGCAGTTGCTCTGCCAATACCACTTGTTGCACCTGTAATTAAGGCTACTTTTCTCTTATTCATGTTGTTTTAAAAATTTAAAAAGTTTTTCATTTCCAAAAAGTTAAATAATAATATGTCCTTTTTAAGGAACTGAATGTCCTTGAGCAGCTTCCAAAATTAAAAACCAGTCTTCTAGTTCTAAGTCTATTTTTGTAGCTTCAATAGCCAATTTTAATCGCTCTTTAGTTGTAGTACCAGTTACAGGGTGAATATGAGATGGATGTTTCATTATCCAAGCCAATATTAACTGATCTTCAGTAGCATTGTATTTAGCTTTTAAGGCACCAAGTTGTTTGTGTATACGTCTGGTTTGTTCATTGTCGTCTTTGAATACAGCACCTAAAGGAGACCAAGCCATTGGTTTTATGCCATTGGTTGTTATATAATCTAACGTGCCATTGTGCATGGCAGAATGTTGGGTAAGCGAAAATTCAATCTGATTCACATCAATATCCATACGTAAACCAATCATGTCCATTTGCGATGGTGTAAAATTAGACACACCAAAATCTCTAATCTTTCCGTCTTTCTTTAAGGTGGTAATCGCTTCGGCAATATCTTCGGCAACCATTAAAGGACTGGGTCTATGTAATAACAATAGATCTAAATACTCGGTTTCAAGATGTTTTAAAGATTCTTCAGCAGACCAAATAATATAGTCTTTACTATAATTATAATGTTTAACGGTATTATTTCGGTTGTCACTAAAGTCTTGAATGCCACATTTAGAAATTAGTTGAATGTCTTCACGTTGCAATCCAGAATAGGTAAGTGCTTTACCAAATTGAGCTTCAGTTGTATAAGATCCATAAATATCGGCATGATCAAAAGTGGTAATTTGGTTTTGTACGCAGAAGTTCATTAAATCTGCCATTTCGGTTTTCGAGAGCTGTTTTCCCCAACTTCCCCAAGTCATGGTGCCTGCTATTAATCGAGAATATTTCACTTTTTTTTCAGTTTATATAGGTTTTTGTGCAATTCATGTATAAAAATACTCAAAACCTAAGGATTACAGTATCATTGACCTGTAATAATTAAAGCCCCCAAATTATGAAATCATTACAAACTATAAAATCTGTTATTTTTACGCTTATCATCTTAGTATGCTTTTCTAGCTGTTCTAAAGATGATATAAATACTGAGTCAGAGTTTTCTGGTGTATCAGTAAAATTGAAAAGTACAGTAGGTACTCTTGATAAAGTTTATATTGAAGTTGAATCTGTACAATTAAGAGTTAAAGAAAATGCTAATGCTGCAGATGCTTGGATAACTTTAAATACAATTAATGATGGAGCTCAAAAAGCATCAGATTTTGTTCAGGATTCAGAGTTACTTTTAGTAGATGATTTTGAAGTTAACTCAACTAGTATTTATGAAATTAGACTAGTACTTGGAGATAATAACTTTATGGATATGAATAATATACTATATAGTTTAGATATTACTGAATCTGGTAACGCAACACCTTCTAACTTAGTGCAGTCAGAATTATTAGCAAATCGTTTTTATGATTTTACAATAGAGATCGATATTGACGAATCTGTTAGCTTCAACGAAGACGAAAATATGATGGTTTTAAACCCTAAAATTTATACAGAATTAAGACAAACTAAATATTAATTATCCTAATCCATGATTAATACTGATAAAAAAGAGTAATGCTTAGGCATTACTCTTTTTTTTTAACCAATTGTTAACAGCAACTAAGAAAAAATTTTAACACTTTGCACCTTCTAAAAGATACTAAATCATTTCTTGTTTTAAATTAGTTTATTAGAAGAAAGAATATAAAAAATAGTTTTGTTTTTAAAGCCTTAAATAATGGAAGAAACGAGTACAGTTGATATCAAATCAATTAACGAAAAGATAGAAAGAGAAAGTGCATTTGTAGACTTATTAACCTTTGAAATGAATAAGGTTATTGTTGGACAAAAACATATGATAGAGCGTTTGCTCATCGGTTTATTAGGTCAAGGTCATATTTTATTAGAAGGTGTTCCTGGTTTAGCAAAAACATTAGCGATTAATACACTGTCTAAAGCCATTGATGCTAGTTTTAGTAGAATTCAGTTTACGCCAGATTTATTGCCAGCAGATGTTGTAGGTACATTAATCTTTAATATGAAAGAGAATGACTTTACTATTAAAAAAGGGCCAATTTTCGCCAATTTTGTTTTAGCAGATGAGATTAACAGAGCACCAGCTAAAGTGCAATCTGCATTACTTGAAGCAATGCAAGAAAAACAAGTTACTATTGGAGACGAAACTTTTATTTTAGAAAAACCATTCTTAGTAATGGCAACTATGAATCCGGTTGAGCAAGAAGGAACATATTCTTTACCAGAAGCACAAGTCGATAGATTTATGCTAAAAACAGTAATTGATTATCCTAATATTGAAGACGAGCAACAAATAGTAAGAGCCAACTTAAGAGGAACTTACGATAAAGTAAATCCTGTAGTGACAATCGCTCAAATTTTAAGTGCACAAAATGCCGTTAGAGAGGTTTACATGGATGAAAAAATCGAAAAATATATTCTCGATATTATTTTTGCAACACGTTACCCTGAAAAATATAGATTAGGAGATTTAAAACCTTTAATTTCTTTTGGAGCTTCTCCTCGTGGAAGTATCAACTTAGCAACAGCTGCTAAATGTTACGCTTTTATAAAACGAAGAGGTTATGTAATCCCAGAAGATGTACGTGCAGTTGTACACGATGTATTACGTCACAGAATTGGTATTACTTACGAAGCCGAAGCAGAGAATGTAACTTCTGAAGATATTATTAATAAAATCGTTAACGAAATCGAAGTACCATAGATAGTGGTCATAAAATCAATATTTAGTTGGTGTTATACGATTTGAATCTTGATTTTAATTAAAGGCTTACTGAAGACTGCACACTGCAAACTGAAAAAATGGATACTAAGGAATTACTTAAAAAAGTACGAAAAATAGAGATTAAGACACGTCGTTTGTCTGATCATATATTTGGAGGTGAATATCATTCTACCTTTAAAGGTCGTGGTATGACGTTTTCTGAAGTGCGTCAATACCAATTTGGAGATGATGTTAGAAACATAGATTGGAATGTTACGGCAAGAACTAATGAGCCACACATTAAAGTTTTTGAAGAAGAACGGGAACTTACTATGATGTTAATGGCAGATGTTTCTGGTAGTGCGTTGTTTGGAACAAAAAATCAATTTAAAAATGAAATTGTTACTGAGATTGCAGCAACATTAGCGTTTTCTGCCACTCAAAATAATGATAAAATAGGCCTTATTTTATTCTCTGGAGATGTAGAACTTTATATACCACCTAAAAAAGGGCGTTCTCATGTACTTAGGATTATTAGAGAACTTATAGAATTTGAGCCTAAAAGTAAACAGACAAATGCAGCAGAAGCATTTAAGTTTTTGTCTCGTGTTATGAAAAAGACAGCCATTGTTTTTGTGTTGTCAGATTTTATTGCAGACGATTATAAACAGAATCTTAAAATTGCAGCGAATAGACACGATATTACTGGAATTAGGATTTATGATAGACACGAAGCCGAAATTCCAAATATTGGAATGGTGCAAATGGAAGATGAAGAAACAGGAGAGTCAATGCTTGTTAATACCGCTTCAAAAAGTGTAAGACAAAATTATAGCAAGTTTTATAACGAAAAAGTGAACTACTTTAAAGATAGCTTTACAAAATCTGGAGCAGGTGTTATTGATATTCGTGTCGATGAAAGTTACGTGAAAAAACTGTTAGGTTATTTTAAGAGAAGAGGATAAAGACTAGGAAGTAAAAAGTGTAAAGTAAGAAACGTAAAGTGAAAAGTTTAAATTATATATTCGGCATATTAACTAAAAATGAGATCGCATCGATCTTCCGTCTTCGGTCTTCCGTTTTCGGTCTATTTTTTGTGTTCTTTTTTCTAGGTTCTTTATTTTCATTTGCTCAAGTTTCAACAGAAATTGACACTACTAAAATTAGAGTCGGCGAGCAAATTAATTATAAAATTAAAGTTGAAGCAGATTCACTAGCATTGGTTGTATTTCCAGAAGGTCAAACCTTTATGCCTTTAGAAAATGTTGAAGCATTAAAGATCGATACTACCAAACGCGAAGCTAAGTTTCTCTTATCAAGAATCTATAAGCTAACACAATTCGATTCGGGAGTTTATACCATTCCAAGACAAAAAATTATTATAGGAGATCAACCATTTTTTACCGATTCTTTAAAAGTTGACGTAAATACCATTGTGGTTGATACGACCAAACAGAAATTATACGATATTAAACCCATCATAGAAGTTGAAGAGAGTGGAAGCGATTGGTGGAAATGGGTTTTAATAGTGGTGCTTATAATTGCTGCAATCGCATTTTTACTATACTGGTTTATATGGAGAAAAAAACCATTAACAGAAGCGGAAGAAATTGCCTTATTACCACCTTACGATCGTGCAAAGTTAGCCTTACAGAAATTAGATGAGAGTCAGTTTTTGTTGCGCTCAGAAGTCAAAGAATATTACTCGGAATTAACCTTTATCATCAGAAAATATTTAGATGAAAAAGTTTACGATCGTGCTTTAGAAAGTACCACATCAGAGCTTATTACGAGATTAAATTTATTAAAGGATGGCAACCAAATTCCGTTGTCTAAAGAAACTATTTTACATATTGAATCTATTTTACAGCGTGCCGATTTAGTAAAGTTTGCGAAGTCTGCACCAGACAAAGCACTTGCCGAAATGGACAAATCTACGATAGATAAAGCCATAGATCATGTTAAGGTGAGTTTGCCAGAACCATCGGAAGAAGAGAAGTTATTAGATCAGAAATATAAAGAAGACCAAGAACTTAAAAAGAAACGTAGAAAAATCTGGATAACTGTTGGTATTTCGTTATTCCTTGTTATTGCTACTTTTATTGGTTTTGGACTAAAATATGGTTTTGGTTATGTAAAGGATACTATTATTGGTCAAGAAAGTAAAGAACTGTTAGAAGGTAATTGGGTAGAAAGTGCTTACGGATTTCCACCAATTTTTATTGAAACACCAGAGGTTTTAAAACGTGAAGACGTTGAGGTTCCTGAAGAATATAAAGATAAAATTAGTACAGCCTTATTTAGGTATTTATCGGAAAAATCTGGATTAGATGTTCAAGTCAGCACTACAGCTTTCAAAATTACCGATGCGCAAGGTCAACCAAAAGAATTGACTGATGATGAAAAATCGCAAGATTTACAAAAAACATCTGAAACTTATTTAAAACAATTAGAAGCACAAGGCGCAAAAGATATTATAGTTAAACGAGAAAAGTTCACCACACCAAATGGTGCTGAAGGAGTTAAAACGTACGGTACAATGAACTTGGCTCTGAGTGATGATCATATGGTGCCAGCAAAATACAACCTGTTTCTTTTTAGATCAGAAAGCGTTAGACAACAAATAATTTTAAGTTGGAGGACTGATGACAATTATATAGATGATATCATTGAACGTATTGTAGACTCCATAGAACTTAATTCTGAACAGGTAGAAGAAGAGAAAGAATGATGATGCTCGAAAACATACAATTTTTAAATAAAGAATTTTTCTGGTTATTATTGCTTTTGCCAATAGCAATAGTTTGGTACATTCTTAAGCATAGTAAGCAAACGGCAGCGCTAAAAATGTCTAGCATACAGGGTTTTAAAGGGATGTCTTCATTTTGGTCAAAATTTAAACATGTACTTTTTGCATTGCGTTTAATTGCTTTAGCATGTTTAATTACAGCACTAGCAAGACCAAGAACTGTAGATGTTTCTACGAAAACAAAAACCACTAGCGGAATTGATATTGTTATGGCAATTGATGTTTCTGCAAGTATGTTGGCAAAAGATTTACGACCTAACCGATTAGATGCCTTAAAGGAAGTCGCAGCAGATTTTATAGATGGTCGTCCAAACGACAGAATAGGTTTAGTAGAATATGCTGGAGAAGCCTATACTAAAACACCTATTACTAGTGATAAATCTATTGTAAAAAGAGCATTAAGAGATATTAATTATAATACTATTATCGAAAGCGGAACAGCAATTGGTATGGGGTTAGCAACTTCTGTAAACCGATTAAAAGACAGTAGAGCCAAGAGTAAAGTAATTATTTTACTTACAGATGGTGTCAATAATTCTGGTTTTATAGATCCAAAAATCGCCAGTGAATTGGCTGTTGAATACGGTATTAAAGTATATGCTATTGGATTAGGTACAAACGGAATGGCATTATCACCAATTGGTATTAATTCTAATGGAACATTTAGATATGGTCGTAGTCAAGTAGAAATTGATGAAGTATTATTAAAAGAAATCGCAGCAGAAACTGGTGGCAAATATTTTAGAGCGACCAATAATGATAAGTTAGCCGAAATTTATAACGAAATCAATAAGCTTGAAAAAACCGAAGTTGAAGAAAAAAAATACTACAACTACGCTGAGAAATATAGACCATTAGTTTTGTTTGCAGGACTATTATTGTTGATAGAAGTATTATTGCGACACACAAAATTTAGAAGCTTTGTTTAAACTCGATGAAAAAATATGGTTTTGGACGTTACTGGTAATTCCAGTAATCATTCTGTTGTTTATATTCCTTCAGATATGGAGGCGTTCTGCACAGAAAAAATTTGCAGATTCTGCGTTGTTAAAACGTCTGAGTCCTAATCAATCATTATTTAAAAGTATTTTAAAAGTCGTAGTGCTTTGTTTGGCTTTTGCGTGTTTGTCTTTGGCATTGGTAAACCCTAAAATAGGAACAAAACTAGAAACAGTTCGTAGTGAAGGTGTAGATATTGTATTTGCTATAGATGTATCTAAAAGTATGTTGGCAGAAGATATTGCGCCAAACAGATTGCAAAAATCACAACAATTAGTAACACAAATCATTAATAGTTTGGTTAGTGATCGTGTTGGTATTATTGCTTATGCAGGTAAAGCATTTCCGCAATTACCTATTACTACAGATTATGCTTCGGCAAAAATGTTTTTACAAAACATGAATACTGATATGTTGTCTTCTCAAGGAACAGCAATTAGCGAAGCAATTCAACTTTCAAAAACATATTACGATAACGAAGAGCAATCTAATCGTGTTTTAATTATTATCTCTGATGGAGAAGATCATGATGGAGAGGCTTTAGAAATTGCTGAGGAAGCAGCAGAACAAGGCATAAGAATATTTACTGTTGGTGTTGGTGATGTTAAAGGTGGTCCAATTCCTATAAAAAGAAATGGTGTTGTTTTAAATTATAAAAAAGACAACCAAGGAGAAACGGTAATTACTAGATTAAACGAAACCACGTTAAAAGACATTGCAGCAGAGGCTAATGGTGTTTACATTAATGGTAGTAATACTGCAGAGGTTGTAAATATGATAAAAGAAGAGTTAAATAAAATGGATAAGCAAGAGTTTGAATCTAAACAGATCGCAGACTTTAAAGACCAATTTCAGTGGTTTTTGGCTTTCGGAATTTTCTTTTTATTCATTGATATCTTCTTTTTAGAACGAAAAACAGCTTGGTTAAAGAAGTTAAATTTATTTAATGAAACTTATATCTAATCTCAATTTATTGGAGCTATAGAAGGGATTGAAATAAATTTCTAAGATTTAAATTTTCTTTAACGCTAAGTCATTAAAGGCTTTAGTAATTTAGACGTTGTTTTCATAATTAATATACATATGAAATTTTATATACTACTTATTACGCTAATAACTGGAAGTCTTGGGTTTTCTCAAGATCAAAATGAGGAGCAGTTAAAAGCAGAAAAAAATGCAACTAATTTGGTTTATAAAGCAAATGAGTTAGCAGCAGAAGATAACTATGTAGAAGCAGAAATGGAATACAGAAAAGCCATTTCAGAAGCACCAAGTAAAGCTGTAGGAGCTTATAATTTGGCACATTCATATTATAAAAAAGGCAGTTTTGATGAGGCGCTATTCAGAAGTCAAGAAGCCGCTAAAAACGCCATTACAAAAGACGAAAAACACAGAGCATTTCATAATATTGGAAATATTTTAATGCAAAATGAACAATGTAAAGAAGCTGTAGAAGCTTTTAAAAATGCGTTGAGAAACAATCCCAATGATGAAGAGTCACGCTACAACTTCGCCTTAGCTAAAGAATGTGCAGAACAGCAGCAGCAAGATGGTGGTGGAGAAGACGATAAAAAGGACGAGGATAAAAACGAAGAAAAAGACAAAGAAGAAGATCAAAAGAAAGACGACGAGAACAAGGACGATAAAGACAAGAAAGACGACCAAGATAAAAAGGACGAAGGAGATAAGGACAAAAAGGATGGCGATAAGGATAAGGATGATGAAGGAAAGCCAAAAGATGATAAAAAGGATGAAGGCAAAGGCGATAAAGACGAAAAGAAACAACCTAAGCCTCAACCAGGACAAATGTCTCCTCAGCAAATAAAGAACATTTTGGAAGCCATGCAGAATCAAGAACAAAAGGTTCAAGAGAAAATGAATGCTGAAAAGCAGAAAGGAGCAAAGGTTAAAACTGAAAAAGACTGGTAGGTTTAATAACTTTATTTAGTCTGATTTACCCTAAATTATAAATGAAACTAATAAAACACATATCAATTCTTTTCCTCATACTTGCAACAAGTATCGCTTCTGCACAAGTAAAATTTGAAGCTAAAGTAAGTAAGACAACATTAGGAATTAACGAGCGTTTGCGTATCGATTTTGAGATGAACCAAGATGGTGACAATTTTGTACCACCAAGTTTTGAAAATTTCGATGTGGTAGGTGGTCCAAACACCTCTGTTAGTAATTCTTGGAGAAATGGTAAACGCTCTTATCAAAAAACGTATAGTTATTTTTTAGCACCAAAATCTCGTGGAAAATTCACAATTAAGCAAGCTACCATAGAAATAGATGGGGAAACTTATAAGACATTTCCAATAACAGTTAATGTTACAGCAGCAGTAAGTAAACCTAATGGAAGCACAGCAGCTTCGGATACTGCTAATGATAAGATTCATTTAGTAGCAGAGGTTTCAAAAGCAAACCCATATCTAAACGAAGCCATAACAGTAGTTTATAAACTCTATGTGTCACCAGATATTGGTGTTAATAGTTGGAGAGAAAAAGAGACTCCTAGGTATAATGATTTTTGGAGTCAGAACATAGAAATAAAAGGAATTAATGCTCTCGAAGGAGAATATAAAGGAGAGCGATATCGTTACGTAGTTCTTAGAAAAACGGTGCTTTATCCTCAGAAAACAGGAGCCTTAAAATTAGAACCTTTAGTATTAGATATTACAGTAGAGGTGCCCTCTAACCGACGAGATATTTTTGGACGTGCTTTAATGACAAAAGTACCTAGAGTGGTTACAGCTGGTAGTAGAACTATAAATGTAAAAGCGTTACCAGAACAAGGTAGACCTGCAGATTTTACAGGTGCTGTTGGTACTTATGAGTTTAACGTTACAACATCTAAAACGCAGTTAAACGCAACAGAATCGTTACAAGCAAAAATTGAGGTAAAAGGAAAAGGAAATTTAAAATTGTTTGAACTACCAAAGTTAACCGTTCCTAGTTCTTTAGAAGTTTATGAGCCAGAACATCAAGAGAATGTTCGTACCAACTTAAGTGGAATGCAAGGTAGTATTTCAGATACTTATACTATTGTGCCTCAGTACAGAGGTAAATACCCAGTGCCAAGTATTTCATTTTCATATTTCGATCCTAATTCTGAAAGTTATAAACGTATTACTTCAGACGAAGTTATAATTGATGTTATAGAAGGGCCTACTGCAGCAAGCAGTAATGCGGAAAATGTAGCAGTAGATAATAAACAAAGTGTAAATCCTACTAGTCATACATTTGCGTTTATAAAAACGTCATCTAATTGGTCTGATATCACATCAGAACCGCTCTTTAAATCTACACGATTTTGGTTGTTACTACTATTGCCATTTTTAGCGATTCCTTTAGCTATCATTTTTAGACGTGGTAGAGACAAGCGAAATGCAGATGTTCAAGGTAACCGAATTAGAAAAGCAGATCGTTTAGCTAAAAAGTATTTAGGAGAAGCTAAAAAAGCCTTAGGAAAAAAGGAAGCTTTTTATTTAGCTTTAGAGAAAGCCCTTCATAATTATTTAAAGGCAAAATTAAATATTGAAACTAGCGATTTTAATAAAGAAAAAATTGAAAGTCTATTAGCAGAACGTGAGGTTCAAAGTCATGTGGTTTCAGATTTTTTATCCATTTTAGAGAATTGTGAATTGGCACGTTACACACCAATTACACAAGTTACCATGCAGAATGATTTTGACAAAGCAGCAAATACAATTTCATTAATAGATAAGCAATTGAGATAATATGAAAGCCATTAAAATTTATTTGGTATTACTTTTATGTTGTTTTAGCAGCATTGGATTCTCTCAAAACGACCAAAAGTTTAGTGAGGCCAATACGTTATATAATAACGGAAAGTATGCAGAAGCTATTGATAAATATGAATCCATTTTAGACTCTAAGCAGCATTCGGCTGAGTTATATTTTAACTTAGGGAATGCCAATTATAAGCTCAATAATATTGCACCTAGTATTTTTTATTACGAAAAAGCATTACAATTAGAGCCTAACGATAAAGACATACAAAACAATTTGGCGTTTGCACAAAACATGACGATAGACGCCATAGATAAAGTTCCTGTAGTTGGTTTTTCTCGTATTATCAATAATGTAGTCAATATATATAATACAGATACTTGGGCTATGATTGCTATAGCTGGAGTGCTCTTATTTGTTATAATATTTTTAGCATATCATTTTTCTCACACAACAACTAAAAAACGAATTGCATTTGTTACAAGTGTAATAGCCTTATTTATTGCTTGTTTTTCTGTTGCCATGGCGTTTCAGAAGTATAGTTTAAATAAAAAATATAATCCTGCTATTGTATTTTCTCAAGAAAGTAGAGTAAAAACAGATCCTAGTGCTACAAGTGAAGAAGTCTTTAGATTGCATGAAGGAACCAAGGTCCAAGTCATAGAAACGTATGATGATTGGAAAAAAATTAAAATCTCAGACAATTCTACAGGTTGGATTCCTACAAAAGATATTAGACTATTAAAAGATTTTTAGAACTTATTTAACAGTTGTTAATATCTAACTTATTATCTTTGTCGCTTATGCAAAAAAGCACTAAGAACAAAATAGCCATTTTTGTTACCATATTATTTATGGCACTTATCAGTGCACCTACAGTTATTTTGACTATTGATGACTCAATAGACACAACTTGCTTTTTAAGTGTAAACGAAGAAGAAGAAAATGCAAATGCGAAGCTTCTCTTTGATAAAGATCATCAAACTCCAGAATTTTTGTTTGAAGATCAAGAAAACACACACCTTATTGGATATACGTTTAAACAGTATACCAAACCTCACCTTAATTTAGTTTTTCCTCCTCCCGATTTTATTTAAAATAGAAGTGGCATAACCATTCGTTTTAATTCGGAAATCATAGATGTTTTATCTTTAAGATGCTTTTATAAATCACATAGTCATGGGCTATGCCATTTATAAAAGTAAAAATTTAGGTAATGTAATATCAAATTTTCGAGAAACATTAAAGTTCCAATAACGTCATTTTACTCGTCCGACATTCATTGTCCTCAAAATAAGTATTAAAATCACTGTTGAATTCCATTCAATAGTAAAATCATTATATCAAATGTTCAAAACATTAAAAAACGACTTGCCTGCAAGTGTTGTTGTATTTTTTGTAGCCTTACCTTTATGTTTAGGTATTGCTTTAGCCAGTGGCGCACCTCTTTTCTCTGGAGTAATTGCCGGAATTATTGGAGGAGTTGTAGTAGGAGCCTTAAGTGGTTCTAAAATTGGAGTAAGTGGACCTGCAGCAGGTTTAGCTGCTATTGTATTAACTGCAATTGGTACTTTAGGAGGTTATGAAAACTTCTTGGTTGCCGTAGTTTTAGGTGGTGTTATTCAATTAGTTTTTGGAATTTTAAAAGCCGGAATTATTGGTTATTATTTTCCTTCATCTGTTATTAAAGGGATGCTTACAGGTATTGGAATAATCATTATTTTAAAACAAATACCGCACTTCTTTGGTTACGATGCTGAAGCGGAAGGAGCAGATAGCTTTGTAGAAGCTTCAGGAGAAAATACGTTTTCTGCAATTTGGCATATTTTTGATAACCTTATTATAGGTTCAATGGTTGTTGGTTTTATAGCCTTAGGTATTTTAATATTATGGAGTAATGTTTTAGTAAAAAAAGGAAAGTTTTTTGAAATTATTCAAGGTCCTTTAGTTGCCGTTGTAGTAGGAATCGTTTTTTTCTTAGTAACAAAATCTAATGAAACACTAGCTATTGCAAATTCACATTTAGTAAGTGTACCAGTTCCAGATAGTATAGATTCTTTTATTGGTCAATTTAGATTTCCTAATTTTGCAGTTATCACAAATCCAGAAGTTTGGGTTGTTGCTTTCACTATTGCTTTAGTAGCAAGTTTAGAAACATTATTATGTGTAGAAGCATCTGATAAGATAGATCCAGACAAAAATGTTACACCTACAAATAGAGAATTATTAGCTCAAGGTACAGGTAATATTTTATCTGGTTTAGTTGGTGGTCTTCCAATAACTCAAGTAATTGTAAGAAGTTCTGCTAATATTCAATCTGGTGGAAAATCTAAGATGTCGGCTATTTTTCACGGGTTATTATTATTGATTTCTGTAATTTTAATTCCTACACTACTTAATAAGATTCCTTTATCTGTATTAGCTGCAATTTTATTGATAGTGGGTTACAAACTTGCAAAACCATCACTATTTGTGAAAATGTATAAATTAGGATGGAAACAATCGGTTCCATTTTTTGTAACTGTAGTAGGTATTGTTTTTACAGATTTATTAGTAGGTATTGGTTTAGGATTGGCTGTTGGTATTGTTGTTATATTACTAAAAAGTTACCAAAACTCTCACTTTCTTCATATCGAAGATAATAGTAACGGAAAACATAAAATTAAAATGGAACTTGCAGAAGAAGTAACCTTCTTTAATAAAGGTGCTATTTTAAAGGAATTAGATAGTTTGCCAAGAGACACTTATTTAGAATTTGATGTGACTAAAACAAGATATCTTGATTATGATATTGTTGAAATTCTCGAAGATTTTGCGTTTAAAGCAAAAGAACGAAATATAGATATTAAGTTAATTTCAAAACGTGGTATTGTAGAAAATCCGCCAAGTTTTATTGAGTTTTTTCAATTAAGACCTAAGTCTAATATCAGTTTAAGTTAGAAATCATGAAAAACGGTAACTATAAAATACTGGTACTTTCAGATTTAAATAAAGCGACGACTACAACGTTAAAAAGTAGTGTGAGTTTAGCCAACATGATAGATGCAAAAATTGAATTGTTTCATGTTAAAAAATTCATTGATATTGTAGATCGTGACAATCAGTTATCTGCCATTAGAACCTTAAATGAAGAACATAACAATACCAAAAAGACCATTGAAAGATTAGTAAAGACAATCTCAGCAGATTATAATGTAACAATTGGTTTTAGTTATTCATTTGGAAAAATAAAAGAAGAGATTAGAGCTAAAATTGAAAGTGTTAAGCCAGATATTATTGTTTTGGGTCAGCGCGATTCTAATCCACTTCAACTTATTGGAGATAGCGTTACACGTTTTATATTAAAAGAGTTTAAAGGCATTATCATGATTGCATCCAATGAAAATGCATTAGTGCCAAATAAAAAAATGACTTTAGGTGTTTTTAATGATTCTAATAAAATTTTTGAAAGTAAGTTTTCGCAAGATCTAATCACACATTCAGAATCACCTTTAAAATCTTTCAAAATTATTAATAGTCAAACCCAATTAAATACTACAGCTTTAGAAACTGAAGAAAATAAAATTGAATATGTCTTTGAGCAAAATGATAATGCCATGACTACGCTTTCTTCATATCTATTAAAAAATAAGATTAATTTACTGTGTGTAGATAGAGATCCAAGCAAAAATAAAAACACAACAGGAACCTCATTAAAAGAGGTCATAAGTAAGTTGAATGTTTCATTGTTAGTCTCTGACGCATTGTAAAAAAATCAATTTTAATTATTTAAAAAACAAAACATTATGAAAGCACATACAAAAGAAACACAATCTACAATGACACCTGCAAAGTCATTACAATATTTAAAAGAAGGCAACCAAAGATTTCAAAATAACTTAAAAGCAAACCGAAACCTTTTAGAACAAGTAAATGATACAAGTGATGGGCAATTTCCTTTCGCTACTATTTTAAGTTGTATTGACTCTAGAGTTTCTGCAGAATTGGTATTCGATCAAGGTTTAGGCGATATTTTTAGCGTACGTGTAGCAGGTAACATTGTAAATGAAGACATCTTAGGAAGTATGGAGTTTGCATGTAAATTAGCAGGTACAGAATTAATAGTTGTATTAGGACATACAAGTTGTGGTGCTGTAAAAGGAGCTTGTGATCATGCAGAAATGGGTAATTTAACGAAGTTAATTCAGAAGATCACACCAGCTGTAAATGCCGTTAAAGAGCCTAAGGACGAAAGTTTAAGAACGTCTAAAAACTTAGCATTTGTAGATGAGGTTTCACATATTAATGTAGATCTAATGATCGATAGAATTCATGCTGAAAGCCCAGTTCTAACAGAAATGGAGAAAAATAATGAGATTAAAATTATTGGAGCGATGTACGATGTGAATTCAGGAGCCGTTACTTTTTATGAATAAAAGAACATCAATATATTCTATAAGAAAGAGATTAAGCATGGTAGCACTGACATTTTTGTTGGTGCTACCTGTTTTTGTAAATGCACAAGACAGTGATTTAGGAAATTGGCTAATCTATATTGGAAATAAAAAACTGAATTCAAAATGGAATATTCATAATGAAGTTCAGTACAGAAATTATAATGCTATTGGAGATCTAGAGCAATTGCTTATAAGAACTGGAGTTGGTTATAATTTATCAGATAATAATAATATATTACTAGGTTATGGTTACATATTATCAGAAAATTATAGTGGTGACACTGATGATAAAGTTTCGGTAAATGAACATCGCATATTTCAACAATTTACTACAAAACAAAAGATAGGAAAAGTAGGTTTGAGTCATAGATACCGTTTTGAGCAGCGTTTTGTAGAAGACGATTTTAAAATGCGCCTCAGGTATTTTTTAGGCATTAATATTCCGCTTCAGTATAAAGAAGATGGGAAGAATCCTTTATATCTTTCTATGTATAATGAAATATTTTTAAATACAGAGTCTGCTGTTTTTGATAGAAATAGAGTTTTTGGAGGTTTGGGCTATAAATTTTCTAAGACGCTAAGGTTAGAATTGGGTTATATGAATCAGTTTTTTGAACATTCAGGAAGAGATCAAATCAATATAATTGCATTTGTAAATCTTTAATAAATAACGAAATTATAATTTTTAATTCACCGAGATTTGTGGTATTTTAATAGACGCTAATAATTAGACCATGAAGAATTTGTTTTCGAATATTAAAGGTGATGCTTTTGGAGGTATAACAGCCGGAATTGTTGCTTTGCCTTTGGCATTAGCTTTTGGTGTTTCTTCAGGTTTAGGTCCAGAAGCAGGTTTGTATGGAGCCATTTTTATTAGCTTCTTTGCAGCGCTTTTTGGTGGTACAGCGACTCAGATTTCTGGGCCAACAGCACCAATGACTGCTGTAAGTATGGTTATTATTGCTGGTATAGTTGCGGCAAACGATGGCAGTGTAGAAAAAGCATTACCTGCTATTCTAACCGTTTTTTTATTAGCAGGTCTTATTCAAATTGGTTTAGGGTTTTTAGGAGTTGGGAAATATATAAGATACATTCCTTACCCTGTGGTTTCTGGTTTTATGACTGCGATTGGCGTTATTATTCTCTTAACTCAAATTCTACCATCCTTAGGGTATTATCCTAAAGAAGATGAAAGCTTTGTAGAACAGTTTAAGCCACAAGCCGAAGAAGTTATTCTAGAAAATATACTAAAGGAAGAAGCAGGAGAAGGTATCCTAGTGCTCGAAAACTTTAAAGAAACTATTGATAGAGCAGATTTAATTACAGCAGAAGAGATTTTAAACGAATCGAGAACTTTAGCGGCTAAAGAAGCTTCAGGTACTATTGGCGCAATCAAAGTTTTACCAAGAGCTTTACAGCATATAAAATGGCTAGAGCTGTTGTTGGCTTTAGGAACTATATTTATTATTTATGGTTTTAAACGTATTACTACAGCGATTCCAAGCACCTTAGTTGCTTTAGTTGTAATGTCCGGAATTGCTTTTGGATTTGACTTAGGTTATGTTCGGATTTCTGAGATACCTGGAGGGATTCCAGTTCCAAAATTAGAGATGTTTACCAATTTTAATTTAGGAAACATTACACCTTATATATTCACAGCATTAACATTGTCATTATTGGGAGCTATAGATTCGCTGTTAACAAGTGTAGTTGCAGATAACATGACCAAAACTAAACACAAACCAAATAAAGAATTAATTGGTCAAGGGATTGGAAACAGTATTGCATCAATATTTGGAGGTATTCCTGGTGCAGGAGCAACCATTAGAACAGTCGTAAATATTAATGCAGGAGGAAGAACAAAACTATCAGGTATGATAGCTGGTGTAATGCTATTAGTTATTATGTTAGCATTAGGACCTATTGCTTCTAAAATTCCTGCAGCAGTTTTAGCAGGTATATTAATTACGGTTGGTATAGGAGTAATGGATTATAAAGGTCTAAAAGCAATTCCAAGTTTACCAAGAGATATTAAATTTGGTCCTTTAAAGTTAAGTTCAGAAGTATTAATAATGCTTGTTGTTTTAGTACTTTCAACATTTTGGGATTTAATTTATGCTGTAGGTATTGGTTTAATTATTGCGTCTTTAATGTTTATGAAAAAAATTGGAGACTTAACAGCAGAACGTTCAGATGTGAAGTCACTTAAAGAGGAAGCTTGGGAAGATGAAGCTAGTTTTCCTTCAGCTTTAAAAGAAGAAGTCTTTATAAAACATCTTAAAGGCCCTTTGTTTTTTGGTTCTACAAGTGATTTTCAAGCCTTAACCGAACAGATACCTAAAACAGCAAAAACGGTCATTTTAAGATTAGGGAGAATGCAATATATGGATCAATCAGGTTTATATGCTATGGAAGATATGCTTCAAGAATTGAAAAAGAATGATATCGAAGTTTTATTTGTTGGGCTTTTAAAACAGCCACGATATATGATGGAGCGTATTGATATTATACCAGATTTTATTCCGAATGAACATATTTTTAAAGATTTTAGAACATGTTTACAATGGATAAAAAATAACGTTGCAGATAATTATTAAAGAAGAAGACCTATGGATTTAAGTAACGTATTTAGAAATAATGAAAAGTGGATTAAAGACAAATTAGAAAATGATGCCGCTTATTTTGATAGGTTAGGCGAAGGTCAAAATCCAGAGTTGTTATTTATTGGGTGCTCAGATAGTAGAGTAACCGCCGAAGAATTAATGGGGCTTGGTCCTGGTGATGTTTTTGTACACCGTAATATTGCCAATATGGTAGTTGGTACAGACGCTAATGGCATGTCTGTAGTTAATTACGCGGTTACACATTTAAAAGTAAATCATGTCGTAGTTTGTGGACATTACGCATGTGGTGGTGTAAAAGCAGCCATGCAATCTGCAGATTTAGGGGTGTTAAACGGTTGGTTACGTAATATTAGAGACGTTTATAGAATGCATCATGATGAGTTGAATGCTATAGATTGTGAAGAAAAAAAATACGATCGTTTAGTAGAACTTAATGTACAAGAGCAATGTGTAAATTTAATTAAAACAGCAGCAGTACAAAAAGCTTATAGAGATAGAGGCTTAAAAGTACACGGTTGGGTGTTTGACGTTCACACAGGAAAATTAATAGATTTAAAAATTAATTTCGAAAAATATCTCAAAGATATTATGGAGATCTACCACTTGGATTAGATGAAATCCAATAGAGAAAGTGGCTTTTATTCTTCTTCTTCTTCTTCTTCTTCTTTAATTATAGTGTCGTCTTCACTCTTTATTAAACTAGGAAAAATCATTGGCGCTAAAGATTTTACAGGTTTATAAAGCATACTTTCTTCTAGATCCTCTTTTTCCATAAAAGGTAAGGTATTATTCATTTTATGAAAAACAATTAAAAGTACACTAAGAATTAATCCAATCTTAACAGCACCAAAAACACCACCTGCCAGTTTATTTATAATGCCTAAAGCAGCAAAATCAGCTAATTTGGTTAATGCTTTTCCTGCTAAGCTAATCACCAAAACAATCACCACAAAAGTGATGGCAAAAGCGATAATATTTATGGTTCTTTCATTCCAATCGACCTTAGATTCTAAAAGTTCAGAAGCAAAATAACTAAAGTGAATAGCACCATAAACACCCAAAACAAGTGCAACTAAAGAAGCAACTTCTACAAAAAGTCCTTTAGATAAGCCACGTATAAATCCAAATAATAAAAGGGCTGCTAAAATAATGTCAATTATACTCATAGTGGTAGTGGTTTAGACAAACGTACACAATTTTCCGCATTTATAAATAATAACGCAATTCAAGATGCTTTAGTTTCTTAACTTTGAAGTCTTAAAAAAGGTTAGAGTTGAATTCCCAATTATAAATTCAATGCATGGAACCTAATAGTATTAAAATAATCAAATAAGATTTCCATTTATATAGTAAGAGAACATGGCAAGAGACGAACAATTAAAAGTACGATGGGATTTGGTGGTAGAGAAACTCTCTAACCAGTTTGCAGACGGAGATCGATTAGATCTCGATTCTATAATTTATCTTATTGGTGTTCAAGAGCTTGGGCAATTGCATCGCGAATATAAAAAAGATCATAAACTAGATTTAATGCATATTGCAATTTGTAAGGTTTTAGAGCCTTATGGGTTTTATGAATTCGATTTTGTAGACGACGATGGTTGGCCACATTATAAAGTATTAGCGCAATTGCCTCATCTTAAAGCTGGTGAGCAAAGTGTGTTAATGAAAGAAGCGATTGTTAATTATTTTGTAGAAACAGAATATATTGAATAGCTTAGACATCGTTCAGTTACCATAACTCGCAAAAAAAAACTAAATTTGCACTCGTTTTTGAATAGATACCATGATAGATAAGATAAAAGAACTTATAGCAGAAGCAGAAGCTTTTAAAGCACAATCTAAAGAAGAGGTTGAAGCCTTTAGAATTAAATACTTAGGTGCAAAAGGGCATTTAAAAGCATTTTATGGCGAATTAAAAAATGTAGCGAATGATCAGAAACGAGAATTCGGACAAATAATTAATGAGCTTAAAAATACAGCTGAAACTAAAGTTAATGACTTAAAGGAAGCTTTAGAAAGTCAGGAGGAGGATAAAGGAATTTATGGAGATTTATCTCGACCAGGAGAACCAATATCTATTGGTGCGCGTCATCCTATATCTATAGTTAAAAATGAAATTATTGATATCTTTTCTCGTATTGGTTTTAACGTAAGTGAAGGTCCAGAAATCGAAGACGATTGGCATAATTTTACAGCGTTAAATTTACCAGAATACCATCCGGCAAGAGATATGCAGGATACGTTTTTTATTCAAACTGATCCAGATATTTTATTACGTACACATACCAGCTCTGTGCAAGTGCGTTATATGGAAAACAATAAACCGCCAATACGTACTATTTCGCCAGGTAGAGTTTATAGAAATGAAGCAATTTCGGCACGTTCACATTGCTTTTTTCATCAATTAGAAGGTTTGTATATTGACAAAGATGTCAGTTTTGCAGATTTAAAACAGACCTTACAATACTTTACAACAGAATTATTTGGTAAATCTAAGATCAGATTACGTCCATCTTACTTTCCATTTACAGAACCAAGTGCAGAAATCGATGTGTTTTGGGGATTAGAAAGCGAAACAGATTATAAGATAACCAAAGGAACAGGTTGGTTAGAAATTGGTGGTTGTGGTATGGTAGACCCAAATGTTTTAGCAAATTGTGGTATAGATGCCACCGAATACTCAGGTTTTGCCTTTGGTGTTGGTATAGATCGTATAGCAATGTTGTTAAACCAAATTAGTGATATTAGATTATTGAGCGAGAATGATGTTCGCTTCTTAGAGCAGTTTAAATCTGCCTTATAAACTTCCAAAAAATATATTCTAAAGCCGACTGTTATCAGTCGGCTTTTTTTATTAACATCAATTTAACTTCGTTTAGTTCGGTTTGTTCCGAACTAATAATATATTTGCATGAAATTTATTGTGAATAGTTCACTTTCAAATAACAGTAATCAATAAATTAATTAAAAATGAAAGAAAGTATATGCCAAAAAAAAATGGGTTTAGTTGAAAAACTAGGTGTCCATTTAGAAGCAAGAGAACAATTAGCTCCTGTGGCTGCGCGTATTTTATCTTACATTATACTAACAGGTAAAACCGGAGCAACTTTTGAAGATATGGTGAGTATTCTTTGTGCAAGTAAAAGCACAATTTCTACACACCTTAATCATTTACAAGATCTAAATAAAATTGAATATTTCACAAAAACAGGAGATCGTAAAAAATATTTTATAATTAATAAAAATACGATTATTCAGCATGTAGATAGAATGATAAATCATTGGGATCAAGAGCGAGAAATTCATTTAGAAATCAAAGATTATAAAGAAAAACAAAACACTAAAAAAATTGAAAACGTAGATGAGAAATTCGATTTAAGTTTTCATAATGATTACGTGAAGTTTATAGATGAAGCCACATCATCAGTAAAAGAATTAAGAGAAAAGTTAATAAACAACCAATTCCATATATAAAGAAAGATTAAAAATGAAAAACAAAATTTTATATACCATTATAGCACTAAGTTCATTCTTAGTTATTATCAGTTGTGGTGAGAACAAAGATAATGCCGCAGCTGCTCAAGAAGCTCCTCCTGCACCTTTTCCTGTCACTCAATTACAAATTAAAACTGTAACAGGTTTTACAGAATATCCTGCAACTATAGAGGGTGTTGTAAATAGTGATGTAAGAGCTAAAACATCAGGTTATATTGAAAAGGTATATGTAGATGAAGGACAGAAAGTACGTAAAGGTCAAGTGTTATTTAAGTTAGAAACACAATCTTTAAGTCAAGACGCAGGTGCTGCAAAAGCACGTATTAATGTAGCACAAGTAGAGGTAGATAAATTGATTCCTCTTGTAGAAAAGAACATTATTAGTGCCGTACAATTAGAAACAGCAAAAGCAAATCTAGCACAAGCAAAAGCAAATTATAGTGGAGTTTCTGCAAATATCGGTTATGCAACCATTAAAAGCCCAATAGATGGTTATGTTGGTTCTATTAATTTCAGAGAGGGGACTTTAATTAGCCCGAGTGATGCAAGGCCTTTAACTACTGTAAGTGAAATAGATCAAGTTTATGCTTTTTTTAGTTTTAACGAAGCACAATATATCAATCATTTACAACGCTCAGAAGGAGCAACGAAAGCTGAACGTATTAAAAATTCACCAGACTTAAGTTTGATTTTAGCGAATGGTAAGATGTATTCTGAAAAAGGACGTATTCAAACAAGCACAGGACAAGTTAACCAAAGTACAGGTACTATTAAGATTAGAGCCGCTTTTGATAACCCTAACGAAATTTTAACTAACGGAAATAGTGGTAGAATTAGATTTCCTATAGAATATAAAGATGCGATAGTTGTACCTCAAACAGCAACTTTTGAGCAACAAGGAAATGTAATGATTTTTAAACTTGGTGAAGATAACAAAGTAGAAACTGCTATTTTAGAAATAGAAGGAACAGTAGATAACTTATATGTTGTAGGATCTGGTTTAGATGTAAAAGATAAAATTATTATTTCTGGAGTAGGTAAACTAAGAAACGGAATGGTAATCGCACCACAAGACACAACTTTTGAAGAAGCAATTAAGCCCATTGCAACTTTATTCAGAAATTAAATAACACCAAACATATTAGTCATGTTAAAAACATTTATTGAAAGACCTGTGCTTTCGACAGTAATTTCTATTATTATAGTTTTACTAGGAGCAATAAGTATTGGTACGTTACCAATAGAGGAATACCCAGATATTGCACCACCAACAATTAAGGTGTCTGCAAGTTATACTGGTGCAAATGCAGAAACCGTTTTAGAGAGTGTTATTATTCCTATAGAAGAGCAAATTAATGGTGTAGAAGGAATGACATACATTACGTCTACGGCATCAAATACAGGAACTGCTGAAATTACGGTCTATTTTGATCAGGATATGGATGCAGATATTGCAGCTGTAAACGTACAAAACCGTGTCGCTAGAGCAACACCATTATTACCACAAGAGGTTACTCAAACAGGTGTAACCACACAGAAACAAGAAACGAGTGCATTAATGTTTGTTTCTATGTATTCTGAAAGTGAGAATTATGATGCAACGTTTATTCAGAATTACTTAAAAATTAACGTTATTCCTGCAATGCAACGTATTAGTGGTGTTGGTGATGTTAGTGTATTCTCACAACAAGATTATGCCATGCGTATTTGGTTAAAGCCAGAAAAATTAGCAGCTTATAATCTAATTCCTTCAGATATTTCTGCAGCTTTAGCAGAACAAAATTTAGAAGCCGCAGCAGGTTCTTTAGGTCAAAATAGTGGAGAGTCTTTTTCATATACCTTAACTTATAGTGGTCGTTTTAAAGACGAAGCACAATACAGTGATATTGTAATTAAAGCTTTAGGAAACGGTGAGTTTTTAAGATTAAAAGATGTAGCAACTATAGAATTAGATGCACAATCTTATGCAGCAAATGCAATGAGTTTAGGACATCCTGCTGTTTTTATGGGGATTTTTCAAACTAAAGGTTCTAATGCACAAGAGATTATTGAAGGTATTAAAACCACTTTAGATGCTGTAGAAAATGATTTACCTGAAGGCTTAGGTATTTTTGTACCTTATGATACCAGTTTATTCTTAAACGCATCTATAGAAAAAGTAATTCATACTTTACTTGAAGCCTTTTTACTGGTATTCTTAGTGGTATTTATTTTCTTACAAGATTTTAGATCGACATTAATTCCGGCAATTGCAGTACCAGTTTCTATTATTGGTACGTTCTTTTTCTTGAATGTTTTTGGGTATTCAATTAACTTGTTAACACTATTTGCACTAGTTCTCGCCATTGGTATTGTGGTAGATGATGCCATTGTTGTTGTGGAAGCCGTCCATGCTAAAATGGATGAAGGAGAAAAAGATCCAAAGAAGGCGACATTAACTGCTATGAATGAAATTTCTGGAGCAATTATCTCTATTACTTTGGTAATGGCTGCTGTATTTATTCCGGTAACTTTTGTAACAGGTCCAACAGGTGTGTTCTACGAACAATTTGGTGTGACGTTAATTATTGCGATTCTAATTTCTGCAGTAAACGCCTTAACATTAAGTCCGGCTTTATGTGCATTATTATTAAAGTCACATAAAGAAGATGAAGAACTAAAAGGAAAAAGTCCATTAAAACGTTTTTATACACTTTTTAATCGTGGATTTAATGCCACAATAAACAAATACGGAAATTCACTTCAGTTCTTATATAAGAAAAAATTTGTGTCTGTATTGTTATTAATTATTGCAGTTGTAGGTATTTATTGGGCAGCAAATAATACACCAACAGGTTTCGTACCTAATGAAGATAGAGGTATTATTTTTGCCAATATTGAATTACCAGCTGGTGCATCTTTAGATAGAACAGACGGTGTTGCAAGAAATCTATACTCTAAAATTGATGGTATGGACGGTATTGTAGGTGTCAACTTTATTAAAGGTAGAAGTTTAATAAATGGTACAGGCTCAAACTACGGAATGGGAATTATTAAGTTGAAGGATTGGAGTGAACGTGAAGATCCATCACTTTCTTCAGCAGCTATTACAGGAAAATTGTTTGGTATTGCAGCTGGAATTCCAGAGGCTAAAATTATTTTCTTCTCACCACCTAGTATTCGTGGATTTGGTAATTCAGCAGGATTTGAAGTTAATTTATTAGATAAATTTGGCGGTGAATTCACCGACTTAGATCAAGCCAATAAAGATTTTACAATGGCTTTAATGAGTCATCCAGAAATTAAATATGCACAATCGGCTTTTAATACAAGCTATCCACAATATGAGATGGAAGTAAATGTGCCTTTAGCAAAAGAAAAAGGAGTTGATATATCTAGTATTTTTTCAACCTTACAAGGTTATATAGGTGGTATATATGCTTCAGATTTTTCTAAATTCGGAAAACAGTTTAGAGTATATATTCAGGCTTTACCAGAAGACAGAGCAGATGTAAATGCTTTAAACAGCATGTATGTAAGAACAGATACAGGCGAAATGACACCAATTACACAGTTTGTAAACTTAGAACGCGTTTATGGACCACAATCGGTAACGCGTTTTAACTTATTAAATTCTACGAGTATTACAGGTGCTACCAATGAAGGGTTTAGTACTGGTGATGCTATTAGAGTCATTGAAGAAGAAGTCGCAAAATTACCAAGTAATTATACCGTTGCTTATTCTGGTTTAACTCGTGAAGAGGTGAGTGCAGGAAACCAAACAACGTTCATTTTTATCTTAAGTATTTTGTTTGTGTATTTCTTATTAAGTGCACAATATGAAAGTTATTTATTACCGTTTGCTGTAATTCTATCTTTACCATTTGGAGTATTTGGTGCTTATATAAGTACCCATCTTTTAGGATTAGAGAATAATATTTATTTTCAAATTTCCTTAATTATGTTAATTGGTTTATTAGCCAAAAATGCCATACTTATTGTAGAAGTTGCATTACAACGACGAAAAGCAGGAGAGAGTATTGTTGATGCGGCTATTACCGGAGCAAAAGTACGTTTGCGTCCAATTTTAATGACATCATTTGCTTTTATATTAGGGTTAATGCCGTTAGTATTAGCAACAGGAGTTGGTTCTGAAGGAAACCGATCTATAGGAACCGGAGCCGTTGGTGGCTTGCTTATAGGAACCATTTTAGGGGTCTTTGTAATTCCTATTTTATTTATATTATTTCAATGGTTACAAGAAAAATTTTCTAGTAAACCAGCAGTACAAATTATTGAAGAATAAAACTATGAAATCAATTATAAAACATAGAAATTTTAGTAAAGGAGCTCTTTTACTAATTGTAGCGCTAACATTACAAAGTTGTTTTGTAGCACAAGATTATGTGCGACCAGAATTAGATATAGAATCTGAAGCGCTTTACAGAACAGAAAATCTTCCAACAGATAGTATGTCTATGGCAGATGTATCTTGGAAAACATTATTTACAGATCAGAAGCTTCAAGACTATATTGAAGAAGGTCTACAAAATAATATGGACATACGTATTGCAATACAGCAAATGATAGCTGCAGAGGCTTATGCAAAACAAGGAAAAGCAGGTTATTTGCCTACTGTAAGTGTAGGAGCTAATTATACGCGTCAAGAGTTTTCAGAAAATAGCCAATTTGGTTCAATTTTTAGTGGTGGTTTAGATACCTATGATGTTACTGCAGATTTATCTTGGGAAGCTGATATCTGGGGAAAAATAAGAAGTAATAAAAGAGCGTCGCAAGCTGATTATTTACAAAATGTTGCTGGACATCAAGCGGTGAAAACACAACTGATTTCTAGTATTGCAAACACGTATTACAACCTATTAGCTTTAGATGCACAGTTAGAGATAACCAAACAAACTATAGCAACTAGAGAAAGTGGTGTAGAAACCATTAAAGCTTTAAAAGATGCTGGCCAAGTAACACAAGTTGCTGTAGATCAAAATATCGCTCAATATAATAGTGCAAGAGCATTACAAGTAGATATTGAAGTTGCTATTTTTAAAACAGAAAATACGTTGAGTATTTTGTTAGGTAAAGCTCCTCAAGAGTTTGAGAGAAGTGATTTAGATACTCAAAGTATTTCTCAGGATTTGAAACTGGGAGTTCCTGCAACATTGCTAAGAAATAGACCAGATGTTATGGCTGCAGAATATGCTTTAATTAAAGATTTTGAGTTAACCAATGTAGCCAATAGTAATTTTTATCCATCGTTAACTTTAACAGCTTCTGGTGGTTTGCAAAGTTTAGAATTAGATAAGTTATTTAATGCTAATTCATTATTCGCTACAATTGTTGGTGGCTTAACGCAACCACTTTTAAACCAAAGAAAACTTAAAACTCAAAAAGAAGTTGCCCTTGCAAATCAAGAAGCTTCACTTTTAAATTTTAAGAAAACCTTATTGGTTGCTGGTAGTGAAGTCTCTAATGCTCTATATTCTTTTGATGCCGAAACTAAAAAATTCGAATTTAGAAAAAATGAAGTTGAAGCGTTACGCACTGCTGAGGCAAACTCAGAAGAATTACTTAAAAATGGTTATGCTAACTATTTAGATTTATTAACTGCAAGGCAGAGTGCTTTAAGTGCAGAGCTTAACATTATAGATAGCAAATTACAACAATTAGTATCTATAGTAGATTTATACGAAGCCCTTGGTGGTGGGTGGAAATAAGTATTAAAACATAATTTATTTTAAAACACACCTATTAGCAATTTGTAAAATGTACTATTGAAAGTGCTCCTGAAGCATCAAAATCAATTAGTAATTACATTAACAATATCACGGAGAATATTATTAGTGATGAGTTACAGTTATTTGCTCTAGAAAAATAAATTGAAGATTAAGACGTCTTTATTTAACCACAATTACGAAAACGAAAAGCAGATTTTAGAGATAGAATCTGCTTTTCTGTATTAAATAGATTTGTATTTTTGCAGCATGAAGAAAGATATTGAAATTCCAGAAGTTAAAGATGTTTATGTTGCCGTTGTGCAAGAAGAGCATATTGAATATAAAACTCAAGACTGGAATGCTTATATCATTAACAATACTGATAAAGACCTAGAAACGGTTTTAATTGTTTCTCAAGGTTACACAGATAAGAAAATGACGCCTCCAATGCGTCATACGCTTTCTAAATTGCCGGCAAGAAGTTACGCTAAGATTGAATATTTACAGGAAAAAGTTTTAGAGCTGAATAACGAATTTAAAATCACGTTTTTTGAAGGCAATAAAATGTTTGATAAAACCTATTTGTTCAGAAAAAACACGATTAATGATAGGGCTTTACAGACTATTCCATTAATGCAATTGCGTGGTGTTTTGGTAAAATAAAATTCCTGCGAAGGCAGAATCTCTTTGTGTATTGATAATAACTAAACAGTGTCAACTAAAGATTGCAAAGTTGGTGCGTTAGGGATTACTCATATATTCTATTTTATTAAATATGAATTCGTGAGTGTTTCACAATTGAAACGGCATCCTTTTGTTTTTTTTCAAAAGATATAGTGGAAATCCCGACCTTTAGGTAACGCGATAGTTAATCCAGCTTATCAACTAATTTTTTAAATGTTTTTTTAGCATCTTTCCCTTCATATAAAATATCATAAACTGCATTTATTATAGGGAGTTGCGTTTTCTTTTTATTCTTTTTGTTTAATTCAAAGGCACTTTTTGTGGCGTAATAACCTTCTGCAACCATATTCATTTCCATTTGTGCAGATTTTACGGTGTAGCCTTTGCCAATCATATTTCCAAACATGCGGTTTCTAGAAAATACAGAATAACCCGTTACTAATAAATCTCCTAAATAAGCCGAGTTATTAATATTACGTTTCATCTTATGCATCTTTTTAATAAAACGCTTCATTTCACGAATAGAATTACTCATTAATACACTTTGAAAATTATCTCCGTAGCCTAAACCATGAGCTATTCCAGCAGCAATAGCGTAAATATTTTTTAGCATAACTGCGTATTCAATGCCAATAACATCGTCACTAGTTTTTGTTTTAATATAATCGCTTGCTAAATTATCTGCTATGGCTTGTGCTTTTTTAGTATCGTCACAAGCTATGGTTAAATACGATAAACGCTCAAGTGCGACCTCTTCTGCATGACAAGGACCAGCGATAACTGCAATGTTTTCGAAAGGAATATTATAGGCATCATGAAAATGCTCACCAACTAATTTTCCGGTTTCTGGCATAATACCTTTTACGGCAGAAACTATAGTCTTTTTACTAATATCTGTAGTGAGTTTTTCTAATTCGGAATGCATAAACGCAGATGGAATCACAAAAATAAGGACATCTGCCCAATCTGCAATTTCGTTAATATCGTTGCTAAGTTTTAATTGCTCTGTATGAAACTCTACAGAACTTAAATAACTGGGATTATGTTTTTCTTTTAGGATATGTTCCTTAGCATAAACACTTCGCATGTACCAACCAACTTCATCTAAATTTTCGCAAAGCATTTTTACAATGGCTGTTGCCCAACTTCCTGCGCCAAATACAGCATATTTTGTGGTGTCACTCATAGTGATTGTGTCATTTTTCTATATCAAAAATAGTCAAAATAATGTGAAATTTAGTTTTAAAGGACTAAGTATTGTCTCTTAAAGTGCGGTAAGATATTTAGGATACTTCCTGAAATTTTTTATTATAATTAGAGGGTGAGATCCCTTCTTTTTGCTTAAAAATTCTATAAAAACTGGCTTTAGACTTAAAACCGGCATCATAGGCTATAGAAATAATAGTGTATTTTTCAGCATCACCATTTTCAAATCGTTGCTTAATGGCATTAATGCGGTATTCATTAATTAAATCGTAAAAATTAGTATTTAAATGATGATTTAGTAATTCAGATAGTTTTTTGTTAGAAATATCCATGTACTCGGAAAGTTGAGTTAGATTAAGATCCTCATTGAGATACACTTTATCTTCTGTTAAAAGTACGTGTAGTTTTTGTTTTAAATTTTCAATTTCTAGAGGCTTTAAGCTATCGAGTTGCCTAACTATTGTTTTTTCCTTTTCTGTTGTAGTATCAGTGTCTAAAATAGGATCTTTAAAAGATGTTTGAGTTTCATCTAATTGGTCTAATAGAAAGCTTGGAATAAGAATTTGAGCTTGATATAATCCCTTATAACCCAAATAAAGATATAGGAAGAATAACATAAAGGCGATAACGGTACCAATATTCCATAAATCTACTGTAAAAAAGAATTCGTAAACACTAAGTAGCGAATCTATAATCACAATGATTAAAAATCCAATTATAAAATGTTTATACCACTGAAGATTTTGTGACGATAGATTGGCATAATTTTCTTGTATGGATATTTTTAAACGATTTAAAAATTTAAGCGTTTTAAAAATGTAAAAAATGATGAATATATTTTCTAAGATATTAAATGGAATCTCTAATGTAATATAAAGGTTGTGATAACTATCAAAATAATCTGTAGTCATTGCAATGAATAGTGGCACATTACAAAACACAAAAACTAAGGCAAAAGGAATGAGACTCTTTAGATAGGGTTTTAAAATTTTCTCTTTAGAAAACACTAAGGATTTAACCAAATACAAAAAAGAGGGTCCTAAAAGGTAACCAACTCCATGACCAAAAAGTATAGCAATACCTCCCGTAATTCTAATTTTGTGGAGATAAGAGTAGTAATAGAGTAAAAAGAAAAAGGCGTTTATAAAAAATATGTTCAGTATAGTTTTTGAAAAATGAACTTTAGATTTTATAAGTATAAGAATTAAGAACGCTAAGAAAGACATTCCTGCGATTAAAAAGAAATCGATAAACATTTCCCAACTATACATACTTCGAATATAGAAAGGTTATGCGTTGAATCCAAAAATTACCTCAAGAATGTCTGTTTTAGTTATTATTTTTTTAAAATTTTAAAAGTTTGATAACTTTCATTTAATGATAAAAAATAAAATCCACCTTTTAAATGGCTGATATTGATTTCATTATTAAATAGTAATTTACCTGATAAAATTAATTTACCGTTTACATCAAAAATGGTGTAGTTTTCAGAAAGTATTGGCTGCTGACTAGTTATGTAAAGAATGTCATCTACAGGGTTTGGATACACTTTAAGGGTATTGTTAATGCTATTATCTGTTATGCTTAATAAATTACCTTGGGCAATTTTAAAAAGGTAATTATCTCTAAATCCAGAAGATGTAATTTGTAAGTTCTCAGTTGAAAAAGGACTAATATCTGCAGTTTCTCTAAAGGATCCAGCAACTATAATATTGTCATTAGTGTCTACGGTTATAGGTTGAGTCTCTATTGCGTTTAGAGCTCCAAATTGATATGCTCCTATAAATGCTCCTGAGCTATTTATTTTTAATAAATAACTATCAAAAATATGGGTAGTTTGTTTATTTAGTGTGTAACCACCAACTGTTATTGATGCACTAAAGAAACCGGTAGCATAAACATTGTTGTTAGAATCTGTATCTATGCCGTAACCAAAATTTGATTCTGTACCTCCATCAATCTCTTTAATCCAAACGGTGTTTTCATTAGTGAAGTTAATTTTTGCAATAAAAGCTTCATAATTGCCATCAGAATCAATGGTTAATTGATCCGTGGTGCCTTCATTAGATGTTAAAACACCTCCATAATACCCAGTTACATAAGCGTCATTATTAGTGTCAACAGCAATTGCAGTTCCGATGCATTCAGATTGGGCTTCGCCAACTTTAATTGCATTTTGGTAATTACCTGATGCATCTAGTTTTAGAGCAAATAAACCTCTGTAGTTAGCGGTAGTACTTAGGGTAATTGCACCAGGACCAAACATAGGCGTGTAAAAAGTAGCCGTTTCTCTATATTGCCCAGTAATATAAGAATCACCTGTTGGTGTTACATCTATGCTCATACCCAAGTCAAAGTCTGTACCTCCAGCACTGTACATCCAAACATAATAACCTTCAGAAGCATATTTTAAAACAAATATATCAGAGTATCCGCTGCTTGTAATAGATGAAGTTCCTGCAGCATGAGCAATTGATATTGTACTACTAAAATATCCTGTTACATATATGTCTCCATTACTGTCTGTGCCAACATCAGTTATACTCTCAAAAGAATCATCGGTTGCTCCAAAAGAAGTTGCCCAGATAAAGTTTCCATTAGTATCTAATTTTACAATAAACATTTCATAATTTGTAGAACTTAGAATATATTCTTCAGAACCAGGATTGGCATCAAATTCTCCAGCATCAAAATAACCGACAATAATGACATTGCCATTTAAGTCTACAGAAATACTTTTAGGTATTACAGAATGATAAGGGTCAATATCACTATCATCTGGTTGAGCCAATGATTTTGCCCATAAGACATTTCCAGCGCTATCAGTTTTTGTTACAAACCCATTAAAGAAACCTAAACCGCTTAAGGTAACTGTGCCAAAAGTAGAAGTTTCTGCAAAATAACCAGTTGTATAAGTATTGTCATTATTATCTGTTGCAACAGATAGCATTACGTCTTCTGAATACCCACCAAATTTTTGGTGCCATTCTACGGTTTGAGCTTCACAAATTAATGCAACACAAAGGCTAATGCATAAGAGGGTAATTTTCTTTTTCATAATATAGTTTTAAAGGATTGTTCTTTACAAATGAACCAATTTCTTTTTATAAAAGGTTCTTATTGGAAGCATTGATACTAATTTAAGACCATACATCATCGATATTTTGGCACGCCTTTTGAAACTACACTCATATAACCTTAAAACCGTTAGATTATGAGAAATTTAAAACTACTATTAGGATTTGCATTTGTTGCCACATTATTTACATCATGTTATGTAGAGGAAACAGCTTATATAGATGAGCCTACAATTTCGTTAAATCAGTTATTAAATTCTTATGATTTATGGTACGTAGATATTAACGCTACCCAAGGTTATAGCGAAACACCGTTTTTACAAATAGCGTTTACAGTATCTTTTATTAATGGTCGTATGTATGCTAATAATAACCTTGTTGGAATTGGAAATCAAGGAAATGGTTACGGTGTAGAAATAGGAAGTTATAATGCTTATGATATGATTTTGGATGTAAACCACATTATTGATGGTTTTGATAGTTTTGATGTTTACCAGATAGATAATAATACCATTGAATTATACAATCCATTTAACGATACATCTTACTTTTTAAATGGTTATCAGAAATCTAATTTCGATTACGACTATGTGTTTTATGATAATATCCATTATTTCTTACAAGAATACGAAGCTTGGGAAAAAACATATACGAGTAATTTTGGTGCTTTAAATGATTTTGATAACGAAAACTATTTACAGTTTTTATCAGGAGGTAATGATGATACCTTTAGAAGTTCTCAAGATGCTGGTGTAAATAATATCAATAATCTTTTTTGGGATTTTACAGGGGATTATGGAGTGGGAGATGTCTCTGGAAATATGTATCTAAAAACATTAACATTAGATTATGATTTCTTTGACAATGAATTCTTCGAACTCACCGTTATTAATGATAGTAAGATAGAGTTGTTTCATTCAAACTCTGGAACAGTTTATAAGTTTAACGGTCGTAATTACATTGCTTATTACAGAGAATCTGCAGAAGAAGGAAAATCTGATAAAACAGAAGAACGATTAAAAAAACGTAAACGTAAAACTAAGAAAGTAGAAAATACTAGAGAAAATACAAGAAGCTAAATTTGGTTGGTTATTTAGCTTCTTAACACTCATCTGAACTTGATTTGGATGAGTGTTTTTTTTATATGATAATTTAAATTGGTTTTTTAAAAAAAAAGTCAGCTCATTGAGCTGACTTTTTGAGTTAAATTATAACTTGTTTATAAAATAGATTAGTCTTCTATATTAATATATTTATTTAAGGTTGCATAAAGCTCGTCTTTAATAATTGGCTTAGATAGAAAACCTAAGCACCCTTTCTTATAACACTTTTCTTTTTCATCTGGCATGGAGTAAGCTGTTTGCATGATAATTTTAGCATTAGGATCAATTTTTAAAATCTTTTCTATGGCTTCAATACCGCTCATAACAGGCATTCTAATGTCTAGTAAGACAATATCTATGCCTTCTGTTGTAGAGTATATGTCTACAGCTTCTTTACCTGTTTTAGCAAATAAAACTTGAGCTCCAGTATCTTTAAGTACTATTTTAAATAATAGTCTTATTAAAGAGTCGTCTTCAGCAATTAAAATGGTTCTATTATTTAAAAAGTCTTTTCTCTTAGGTAACACAGCTTGTTCTAATTCTGCATCTGCTTTCGCATATTTTATAGGTATAGTAAACTCAAACAACGTTCCCTCGTTTTCTTCTGAGGTTACATTAATATCTCCTCCTAAAAGTGTTAGGATTCCTTTACAAATAGTAAGACCTAGACCTGTACCACCATATTTGGCATTACTTTCATAATTGAGTTGTTTAAAGCGTTCAAATATTTCTATTTGTTTACTTTTCTTAATACCCATTCCGTTGTCTTTAACAAAGAATTTAATGTCCTTTTCATTGACATTAAAACCAAATGAAATTTCTCCTTTTTCAGAAAACTTTAGAGCATTATTTAAAAGGTTAGAAACAACTTGTTGAAGTCGTTGTCCATCAGTTACAATACGTAAATCTTCAACAGGGATATGAGTTTTAAAGTCAATATCTTTTTTATGTTTTGCAATTTTTAATTGATTGTAAGTAATCTCTAAATTTTTAATAAGTGTAGAGACGTTACAGTCTTTAAAAGTTACTTTTAGCTCGTTAGATTCTATTTTTGCAATATCTATAATATCGTCTATTAAGTTAAGAAGTTGTTTAGAGTTTCCATCTATAATTTCAAGATATTTGAAACGCTCATCTTTAGTTAAACTATCATTTTTTAATAATTCTGAAAATCCTAGAACTCCATTCATTGGTGTTCTAATTTCATGACTCATATTAGCGAGAAAATAATTTTTGTGAAGATTTGCTTCTTCTGCTAGTTTTTTCGCGTTTATAAGTTCTGATTCTGATAGTTTTTGTCTTGTAATATCTTGAGCAGCGCCTCTTAAGGCAATAATATCGCCTACTTTATTTTTTACCGCTTCTCCTTGTGCCTTAATCCATACCAAATCTCCATTATCTTTAGAGAGGTTTAATTCTAATTCATAAGGGGTCCCAAACTTCTGAGCTTTTTCTACGGCATTAGATAGCGTTAACCAGCTGTCTTTCGAAAAGATTTTAATCTGTTCTTTATAATCTGGTGGTGGTAAATTAGGGTCTAAACCATACATTTTATACAATTGTTCAGTCCAAATAACTTTGTCTGTAATTAGATCTAGATACCAACCTCCTACATGAGTTAATTCTTGAACTCTATTTAGTTCCGCTTCACTTTTACTCAGTGCTTCTTCTTTATTTTTAAGCTCTGTGAAATCTGAAATTGTACCTGCAAATTCTCCTTCCTTAGGAGAGAATATATTTACTAAATAATATTTATCTGTAGAAGCAATATAGGCTTCAAAGGTTTGATTTATACCTGAGAGTGCTGTTTTTCCATATTTAGGTAACCAATCATTCGGATCATTTTTTACATCCGGATGAATGGTAGAAACGCGTTTACCTACAATATCGTCATTTTTTAAATTGATTATTTTTTCGAAAGCAGGATTTACATCAATGTATTCCCAATCTATAGGCTCGCCTTTATTATTTGTAATAATTTTTGCGTGCATAAAACCTTCATTAAGGTTTTCAAATAATTTATGGTATTTTATACCTGTATCAACAAGTTTAAGCTCTATTTCTTTAAGTTTGTTTATATTGTTTAATGTAATTACAACACCATTAATTATTTTATTCGCAGTAATAAAAGGACTAATACGTAATAGGTAGTAATTTTCGTTTTGATCTTTTACTTGCCTTTCAACGACCTTTAATTTGTCTAAAACAAATTTAGAATCTTCAATAATTGAGTTTCTTGTTTCTTCTCTAAAATTAGAGGTAAAGCTAGATAATGTTCGTCCTAGATCTACTTCGTCTAAATTAAAGACCTCTTTAAGAGCAGGAGTAAATTTTCTAATGCGTAAATCTGTATCTAAAAATAACGTCGCGATTGCCGTATTGTCCAGTAAGTTGGTTATATCGTTATTTAAATTGGTAAGCTCTTTGTTTTTTTCCTGCATTTCTGTATTTACAGTATACAGTTCTTCATTTACAGATTGAAGTTCTTCATTTGTACTCTGAAGTTCTTCGTTAGATGCCATTAACTCTTCATTAGAAGATTGCAACTCTTCGTTACTTGTTTCTAATTCTTCAATAGCATTTTGTAATTCTGTTTTAGCTATTTTAAGAGCGGTTTCTAAGTCTTCGAGCCGTTGATTGGATACCTCATCTAAATTAATAGTATCTATGATTAAAGGTATGCTTTCCGATAAAATTACATCATTACTAAATTCAATTAAATAACATTTATTTAAATTATCATAGTCTTTTACTTGATGAAAGTTCAAGTCGAAAGAATACGTCTGACTTGCCGTTTCATTCATGACGCCTTCAATAACAATATCTTGTTTTGTGGCTTCAACCCTTCTAATACCGCTTCTAATAATTACAGCGATATCAGTATTTACCATTTTTAATAAATTATTCTGAAAAAGGCCAGAACCATGTGATAATCGTTTGCCTGCATCACCATTTATAAATAGAATATTGAAATCTTGATCTATAAAAATAGAAGCTGGACTAAATTTTTGACTTAAATATTTATGAAAAATTAATTCTGGATTTTCCTTTATGTTTAGAGATGGAACGCTTCTTGGTATTTCAGGGTATTTATAAGCAAGTGTTGTTATTCTATCTAAATTAGAGCTGTGAGATGGTATTTGTTTTGCAGGTGAAATGTTTTGGAATATTTTCCATTTTACATCTATGGTTTTAAAAAGTTTAGCTGTTTCTCCTAACGACTCACTATTACCTAGAAATAAATAAGAAAATTGATTTAAGGCAAATTGAAAATTGAACATTACCTTTTTTTGTATATTACTATCAAAATAGATAAGTAAATTTCTACAAGAAATAAGATCCATTCTTATAAATGGAGGATCTTTAATTAGGTTATGATTAGAGAATACAATCTTTTCTCTAATGCGTTTTATAATTTGAATTTTATCACCATTTTTAATAAAATATTGATCTAAGTATGGCTTTTCAATTTCATTTATAATATTTACGTGATATACACCCAAACCAGCAATAGCAAGTGCTCTTGGATCTATATCTGTTGCAAATATTTTAAAATCAAGGTTTAATTGATGCGTTCTTAAGTAATTATCTATTAAAATAGCCTGGGAATACACTTCTTCTCCTGTAGAACAACCAGCAATCCAAACACGAATGGTACTTTCGCTATTTCTGTTCTTGCAAATTTCTGGTATAACGTTATCTTTTAAACTTTTAAAAGCCTCTGTATCTCTAAAAAAACGAGTGACACCAATTAGAAAATCTTCTTGAAGTGATTGTTGCTCAGTAACATTGCTTGATAAGAAGGTAGCATAATCAAACACATGTTCAATATTGTTTATATTCATACGTTTTTCAATTCTTCTCAAAAGCGTATTCTTTTTATATTCTCTAAAATCTATTCCAGAGTGCTTATAAACAATAGTAAGTATATCGTTAATTAAAGTTTCGTTAGAGGGGTGTTTGTTAAAATCTTCTTGTAACAGAGGTCTGCTCGTTGGATTTTTATGTAATATTTCAGCTATTTTTTGCGGATTTAAAATGTAATCTACAGTGTTGGTTGAAATAGCAGAATTAGGCATTCCATCAAACTGTGCAGACGCAGGGTCCTGAACAATTATAGTTCCTCCACCTTCTTTTATAGTTTTAATTCCTCTAGAACCATCAGATCCTGTTCCAGATAGAATTACACCTATAGAGTGTTCTTTATATTCTTCTCCTAAAGTGTGAAAAAAGATATCTATTGGTAAGTTAAGATTGTGTTTAGGGCCTTTGTCTAACAAATAAAGCTCAGAACCCTTTACATGTAAGTTTTTACTTCTTTGATTTAAGTAAATACAGTTAGGATTAATAGTTTGTTTGTCTTCTGCCGTGAAAATGGGCATTTTGGTATGCTTACTAAGCAATTCTGGCATTAAACTCTTAAAATCAGGAGAAAGGTGTTGAATGATTATAAATGCCATTCCTGTATCGCTTGGAAGATGATCAAATAAGTTTTGAATAGCATCTAGGCCTCCAGCTGATGCACCAATGCCAACCACGTAAAATTTGGGGTTTTTCTTTTTCATTTTATGTTCTTGTAAAAGGTTTAGGGATAAAGCCTTTTACACTATTTAGGGATTAGTTTTTAAGACAACATATTTTAGAACTCGTATACATATACGTATAAATGTGAAAGACGGTTTTTACAAATAGTGTAGGTAAATGTAAAAATGTATAATCACACTAATAAAATTGTGTTCTTGTTTTAGGGATTTGCTAATGAATAGAAATTAATTATAAAAAAACAATATTCATATAGCATTCAGCTAATTAATCAAAGGTTTATAAAGTTGTGTTGTTGTTTTTTTATCAGTCTTTTTTAAATGACAAAGGAATATTACAATACTTCTTTTTAATTGTGCGTATGTATGCTTATGGAAATTTAATTTTTTAATTTTTTGAGAGGTGAAAGATGTTATTTCTTTGGCTTGTAGTGTCTTACGGTTAAGATACTTGGTCTTTACTGTAATTATTGTTATTGGTAAATGAAGAATGGATTTACCAGAATCTATTATAGAATGAATCATAAATTTTATAATAGATACAAATATAACGAAATATATTGCTTTTAAACGAGGTTTTTAAATTAAGCCTAGATTATATTTGTACTAATTAGATAAGGTTTTGATCATTTAATATATAGTGATTCATGTATCAATTCTGAAATGAGAATTGATACATGAATTGCCAATTAAAAACAAAAACAATATAATTATTGCTGTTTTAAAGATTTTAAAGCGTCTTTAAGAGAACTTCTAAAGCTTCAAAATCATTAGGTTTAGCTACAATTATTTTAGAAGCATTTAATATAAAATAAGATGGTGTAGCTGAGATATCATACGTTTTTACAATAGGGTTGTCCCATTTACCTAATCCTTTTTTATGGATAAATTCTGGGTAGTTTTTTATTTCTGTTTCCCAATTACTTTTATCATTTTCTAAACCAAAAGCAACGACTTTTAAGTGAGGTTTGTTGGCAATAAGTTCTCTTACTTTGGGTAATTCATTGAGGCAATGACCACAAGCACTGCTCCAAAAAATTAGTAAATAATGATCTGCTCCTTCTAATTGCTGTAAGCTTGTTTCTTTTCCATCTAATGTGATGTCAAAATTGGGAGCTAAAGCACCTATTGAGGTGTTTTTATAAGAAATTAGCATATCTTCTAAAACCTTGTTATTTGTTTTCTGAGCTAATTCTAATAAATAGCTGTCTGCAATATAATTAGCTACAGTATTATTTTTTAAGGCTGTAAAATTTTGCCAAAGGACTTGTAAAAGAGTTGTTTTAATTTTTAAATCTTCGTTCCCAATAGCTAAAGCAACATCGTCTATGTGTTGTTTGTAGGTATCATTATTTGGGTTTTCAACCATATTAAACACATAAGCCGTTACACGATCTGTTAGATACGACGAGCTCTGTAGCAGGTAATCACTAAAGTTTACTTGGCTAAGATAATGTGATTTAAGATTTTGTGAATAGGTAGTGATATCTTCATATTTGGTTGGTATGTAAGGTCTGTTGGCTTTTATAAAACGAGAAACTAATTTGTCTTGAGCTAATTCTTCGTACGCTTTTTGGGTGTCGTTCAGGGTTTTAAAAATAGCATTGAAGCCTTTCTTATCTGAGTTATCTTTAGTGTAATAATTACTTATTGTTTGGTTTACCATAGCAATACTTTTTAGGTAAGAACTCCAAAGTTTATTTTCTTCAGATTCTGTGAAATTTACGCCTTTGTCATTGCTAAAATTAAAGCTCACACTTTCTTTTCCGTCGTATATAAAATCGAAATTATTTTCTTCTGGAGGAATGGCATATACAATCTTATAAATACCTGGTTTTACTGTAGAGTCTAATTTAATTTCAAAATTCCCAAGACTATCAAGCTTTCCTCTGTTGACGTAATTTGCACTTTCTGGTGTGGCTTCGTAGAGAAATGCATAACTAAAATCTTCGGCTGGTGAAAATGTGCCCTTTACACTTTGAGAAAAGGAAATTAATGGTAATACGAATAAGATAATTAGGATTCTTTTCATTTAAATAAGCTGTTTTATTTGTAAATAGGACTTCAAAAATTAAGCCATATTAATCATTCAATGTCTTTTTAGACCTCACACTCTCAACAATAACTGTGGCTAATATTAAAGCACCTCCAACAAAGGTATGTTTTGTTGGTATTTCATTCAAGAAAAAGTAAGCCATAATAATTCCGAAAATAGGTTGAGAGCTTCCAATAATACTGGCTGTACTCGCTTTAAAATGCTTTAGACTATTTACAAACATAGTGTGTCCAAGAGTTGTAGTCACTAAAGCGAGTATTAAAACATAAGGATATTGTGTGGTAATAGATGAGGTTCCCATGAAATATAACGTAGGTGCCAAAACTACCGATAGCACTAATACTTGGTAAAACATAAGCATGGTACTATTATAATTGGTAGTGTGGCTTTTTAGAATAAGAATCCTTACGGCATAACACAAAGCCGATAGTAGACCAAATAGAAGTCCTTGTAATTGACTGCTTTCTATATTAAATTCCGGAGCCAAAATATAAATCCCTAAAAGCACCATAGCTCCTAATAGAATATGTATGGGGTCAAATTTAGTCTTAGCAAATAAGGGTTCCAAAAACGCTATTAAAACAGGAAATGTAAACAGCGACAGCATTCCAATAGCAACATTAGAGAGTTTTAGAGCATAGAAATAAAAAATCCAATGACCTCCCATAAATAATGCTGCCACAAAAAATGTCCAACGGTCTTTATTGTTTTTAATTTTCAAGTTAATGCCTTTATATAAGCAGAAGATTAACAGAAAAAAAACGGATAAAATAGAGCGCCACCAAATAACAACAGGTGTTGGCATATCTATAAATTTGCCTAACGTACCAGAGGTACTAATAAATAATGTTGCTATGGTAAGCAGTAATAAATTATTAAAATGGCTTTTTTCGCTCATTATATATCAGATAAAGCAGAGAGTGCTTGTTTTGTTGTTTTTATTTTATCGAAAGTAACCAATAAACGAAGCCCTTTTCGGGTTTGCTTTTCTTTCATTTTACATTTACTAGCATTCATTTGTACAAATTTTAGCACGTTAGTAAAGGCTTCACTTTGATAAAATCCACTTTGCTGATCCTGTACAAAATAACCAATCATCTTACCTTGTTTCATAATCAGTTTTTCAATACCCATTTTAGTCGCAATCCATTTAAGACGTACACTATCTAATAAGTCTGCTACTTGTGTTGGTAATTCTCCAAAACGGTCAATAATTTCCGTTTCAAATTTAGCGAGTTCTTCTTCAGTTTTAATCTCGTTAAGTTTGGTGTAAAGATTTAAACGTTCCGTAATATTATTAATGTAATCGTCTGGGAATAATAATTCAAAATCCGTGTCAATGGTGATATCCTTTACATAGTTTTTAGGTTTGCCATCATCTTTATATAAATCTGAAAACTCAGTTTCCTTTAATTCTTCAATGGCTTCATTTAATATTTTTTGATAGGTGTCAAAGCCAATATCGCTAATAAATCCACTTTGTTCGCCACCTAATAAATCTCCTGCACCACGAATCTCTAAATCTTTCATAGCAATATTAAATCCGCTACCAAGCTCTGTAAATTGTTCTAATGCTGAAATTCGTTTTCTGGCATCATTGGTCATTGCAGAATATTCTGGAGTAATAAAGTAACAGAAGGCTTTTTTGTTACTTCGACCAACACGACCTCGCATTTGGTGTAAATCACTCAATCCAAAATTATTAGCATTATTAATAAAAATGGTGTTGGCATTTGGGACGTCTAAACCACTTTCTACAATAGTAGTTGCTACTAAAACATCAAACTCACCATCCATAAAAGCAAGCATTAAATTCTCTAATTTTTTACCATCGAGTTGTCCATGTCCAATACCAATTTTAGCATCAGGCACTAAACGTTGAATCATTCCTGCAACCTCCTTAATATTCTCGATTCTATTATGAATAAAATAAACCTGACCTCCACGTTGAATTTCATAACTCACCGCATCTCTTATGGTTTCTTCTCCAAATCTAATAACATTACTTTCTATAGGATATCTGTTTGGTGGAGCTGTATTAATTACCGATAAATCTCGGGCAGCCATTAAACTAAACTGCAATGTTCTTGGAATTGGTGTCGCTGTTAACGTCAGTACATCAACGTTTTCTTTTATTGTTTTTAGCTTTTCTTTTACCGAAACTCCAAATTTTTGTTCTTCATCTACAATGAGTAAACCTAAATCTTTAAATTTTACGTTTTTACTCGCTAATTGGTGTGTGCCAATAATAATATCAATATTTCCTTTTTCTAAACCTTCTAAAGTTTCACGTTTTTCTTTAGCTGTTCTAAAACGATTCACGTAATCTACAGTCACCGGAAAATCTTTTAATCGTTCTTTAAAAGTTCTAGAATGCTGATAAGCTAATATGGTTGTTGGTACTAAAACAGCAACTTGCTTTCCGTTATCTACCGCTTTAAAAGCTGCTCTTATGGCAACTTCTGTCTTTCCAAAACCAACATCACCACAAATTAAACGATCCATTGGTCGCTCACTTTCCATATCTGCTTTAATATCTGCCGTTGAGGTTATTTGGTCAGGCGTATCTTCATAAATAAAAGAAGCCTCTAACTCTAATTGCATATGGCTATCTGGCGCGTATTGAAATCCTTTTTTTAATTTTCGTTTAGCGTATAGCTTTATAAGATTGAAAGCAATTTCCTTAACTCTAGACTTGGTTTTTTGTTTTAAAACTTTCCAAGCTTTACTACCTAATTTATAAACTGTTGGTGGCTTACCATCTTTACCATTAAATTTTGTGATTTTATGTAAAGAGTGAATGCTTAAATATAAAATATCACGCTCACCATAAACCAATTTTATAGCCTCTTGTTTTTTGCCTTCGACATCAATTTTTTGAAGTCCACCAAACTTTCCAATTCCATGATCTATGTGTGTTACATAATCTCCAATTTCAAGATTTGTCAATTCTTTTAAAGTAATAGCTTGCTTTTTGGCGTAGCCATTTTTAAGTTGAAATTTATGGTAACGATCAAAAATTTGATGATCTGTATAAATAGCAATATTTAGGTCTGGCGCTATAAAACCTTGATAGAGCGAAAGTACTACCGTTTTATAATGTACAGTTTGTTCAGCATCATCAAAAATATCATGAAAACGTTTGGCTTGTTGTTCGCTAACGCAAGCAATGAAATTAGTAATGCCATTAGCGTGATTTTCATTTAAATCTTCAATTAATAAATTGAATTGTTTATTAAATGCAGGCTGAGGTTTGGTATTAAAAGCAATAAGCTGTTTTGCAAATTGGGCTTCAGTACCAAACTCCACTAAACAATAGTCTAAGAATTGACGCTTTAATAAATCTGAATTACAGAATAATTGATTTGGTGAAGCCTGTTTTACTTCACTAGTTAGATTTTTAAAAGCGTCTTCTGCTTTATTATAAAAATCATCAATTCTTGAAAATATTAAAGCGGCATTTTTAGAGAAAATAACCGTTTTATTAGAAATGTATTTTAAAAAACTTTCACGCTCTTCTGCAATAAGTTTGTTGGCTACATTTGGAATAATACTCACTTTTTTAATGCGCTCAGTAGAGAGTTGTGTCTCTACATCAAACGTTCTAATACTATCTACTTCATCCCCAAAAAACTCTATTCTGTAAGGTTCATCATGCGAAAACGAAAACACATCTACAATACCACCTCTAACTGAAAAATCTCCTGGTTCTGTAACAAAGTCTACACGTTTAAATTTGTACTCAAATAAAACTTCGTTAACAAAATCGATACTTAAATCGTTGCCAACTGAAATCTTTAAAGTATTCTTTTCGAGTTCCTTTTTAGTGACTACCTTTTCAAAAAGTGCATCAGGATAGGTGACAATAATACATGGTTTTTTACGCGAATTAATTCGGTTTAAAACTTCGGCACGTAAGAGTACGTTGGCATTATTGGTTTCTTCAATTTGATAAGGTCTTCTGTAACTTCCAGGATAGAATAATACATCTTTATTATTGATGAGTTGTTCTAAATCGTTGAGATAATAGGCAGCTTCTTCTTTATCATCAAAAATGAGTAAAAATGGTTGATCTGCGGTTTTAAAAGCTTCGGCAACAGAAATTGAAAAAGAAGATCCTATTAAACCTTTTAAATGTGTTTTAGATTTGCCTTGAGAGGAGTCTAAAAGTTCACTTTGGGCAATAGCAGTTTTTAGATTTTGCAATTGCAAAGTCTGTGCGAATGTTTGGGCAATAGATACTTTACTCAAGTTTCTTTGTTTGGAAGTACAAATATAAAAGTTTTGAAGTGTTCATTGTTCTACTTATTTAAACTTTTTCTAATTATAAAAGAAATAGTGTTTTTTAGTAGGCTTTTGTTATTTTAATACGTCCAAAACGGTAAAAGTATGGTGAAAATGAGTTTAACGTGTGCAATATTTAATGTTCCCTGAAATTCAAAAAGTTTAATTGAGTGGATGATAATTCTTTGAATAGAATTATATTTGTCCGAATTAATAATTAGATACTAAAATAAAACATATATGTCATTTTCAGATTTATTCGATAGCGGATTTAAAAAACGTAATGAAGACCATTTTGCTGCGATTGTAAGAGTTGCAATGAGTGATGGTGTTATTTCCGACAACGAAAAAGCCTTTTTAGATCGTTTAGCTACAAGATTAAGTATTTCGGAGCTCGATTATGAAACAATTTTAGGGGATTATAAAAGTCATCCAATTAATGCTCCTCATTCTTATGATGAGCGTTTAGAACGTTTGTATGATTTAGCACGAATGGTTTGGGCAGATGATATCGAAGGGCCAAATCAGCATTGGTTACTAGAGAAGCTATGTGTTGGTTTAGGGTTTCATGCTCAAAATGTTAAGTACATTGCAGATAAGGCTTTGGCTTTAGCTTATGACAAATTAGATGCTGATACTTTTGTTGAAGAAATGAAAAATATGAATAGATAATACTTAGTGTATTACATTTCTATAAATTAAAAAAGCAACCTAAATTTTAGGTTGCTTTTTTAATTACAAATGCTATTGTATATCTTATTCCTTATTGTTACGCATAAATTCTTCAGCTTTGTCTACCATGTTTTTACTACCACATATAAATGGTACGCGCTCATGAAGTTCTGTTGGCTCTATATCCATAATTCGTGTAAAACCATCACTAGCTTTTCCGTTAGCTTGTTCTGCAATAAAAGCCATAGGATTACACTCATAAAGTAAGCGCAATTTACCTTTTGGGTTTTTAGTACTTTTTGGATACATGTAAATTCCACCTTTTATCATATTTCTATGAAAATCAGAAACTAAAGATCCTATGTATCTGCTTGTATATGGTCTTTCACCTTCGTCTTCTTGGCAGTATTTAATATATTTTTTGATACCTGTTGGGAAATCAGAATAGTTACCCTCATTTACAGAATAGATATTTCCATCTTCAGGAAATTGCATATCTGGATGCGATAAATAATAAGATCCAATTGCAGGGTTTAATGTGAAACCATTAACTCCGTGTCCTGTAGTGTAAACTAACATTGTAGAGGTTCCGTAAACCACATAACCTGCAGCAACTTGAGCACTACCTTTCTGAAGAAAATCTTCTAAAGTAACAGGTGTTCCTAATGGAGTAACACGTCTATAGATTGAAAAAATGGTTCCCACAGAAACATTAACATCAATGTTAGAAGAGCCATCTAAAGGGTCAATTAAAACCACATATTTATTCTGATGATTTTCATCTTGGCTATTAATTGTAATAAAATCATCTTCCTCTTCACTAGCAATACCGCAAACAATATTCCGTTTCGTTAAAGTTTGAATGAATTTATCATTAGCATAAACGTCTAATTTTTGCTGGTCTTCACCTTGGATGTTGGTATCTCCAGCAGCACCAATAATATCAACCAAGCCGGCTTTATTTACTTCGTGATTAACCACTTTAGCAGCTAAACGAATAGAGTTAATAAGTCTGGAAAGTTCCCCAGATGAGTATTTAAAAGAGGTTTGATTTTCAATTATAAATTCCCCTAAGGTTTGATTTCTTTTAGACATGAAACTGAATTATTGATTATTAGCACACAAATATCGCTTTTTTTAACAAACTATAACGTTTTCGTAGACTAAAATAATTGTTATATAAAGTGAGTTTAGATTATCTTTGATATCCTTTTTAAAATTACACAATGAATCAACCACGATTAGCCGTTAAACAAGATATGTCAAGAGTTTTAGAACTCATTCAAGAGTTAGCGACTTTTGAAAAAGAAACAGATGCTGTAGAAGTAAACGTTCTTGATTTGGAAAGAGATGGTTTTGGTGAAAATCCAAAATTTACTTGTTTTGTTTTAGAAGTTAACAATAGTATTGAGGGTATTGCTTTAGTTTATCCTAGATATTCTACATGGAAAGGAGAGGTTTTACATTTAGAAGATCTCATTGTAAGTGAGAAATGTAGAGGCAAAGGTCTAGGAACATTGTTGTTAAATTCAGTAGTTAAACATGCCAAGCAGTTAGGTGTAAAACGTGTTAGTTGGGAGGTTATAGACTGGAACGATCCAGCGATAAAGTTCTACGAAAGCAAAGGAGCCAATGTTATGCGAGATTGGGACGTTGTGCAATTAGACGAAAAAGGAATTGAAAATTATTTAAAAGCTATATAATGCGAATTTATAAATTTGGTGGAGCATCTGTAAAAGATGCAGATGGTGTTAAAAACCTAGCAAAGGTTTTAAAAACAACAGGTTATAATAATACTTTGGTTGTCGTTTCTGCAATGGGAAAGACAACGAATAGAATGGAATTGGTGATTAAAAATTATTTTGAAAATAAAGCCGAATTGCAAAATGCTATTCACGAAGTTATTAAATGTCATAACGATATCTTAACAGACTTGTTTGAGAATAATCAACATCAAGTATTTACAGATGTAAAAGCACTTTTTGATGAGTTAAATGCATTTTTTAAAAGTAATAAGTCACCAGATTATAATTACGTTTATGATCAGACTATTGGTTTTGGAGAATTAATTTCTACTACAATTATCAGCCATTATCTTAATGAAATTGGCATGAAAAATAATTGGATTGATGTTAGAGAATTTATAAAAACGGATAATTACTACAGACGATCTAATGTGAATTGGGAAACCACACAAGAAAATATGTCGTCTAACTTAGATACCAATATTTTAAATATTACTCAAGGATTTTTAGGGAGTGATGCCAATAATTTCACGACGACTTTAGGAAGAGAAGGAAGTGATTATACAGCAGCAATTTTCGCCTATTGCTTAAATGCACAAAGTGTTACCATTTGGAAAGATGTACCAGGAGTATTAAATGCAGATCCTCGTTATTTTGAAAACGCACAGCTACTACATCAAATTTCTTATAGAGAAGCTATAGAATTAGCGTTTTATGGTGCGTCTGTAATTCACCCTAAAACACTTCAGCCATTACAACAAAAGGAAATTCCTTTATATGTAAAATCGTTTTTAAATCCTGAAAATGATGGTACGTGTGTAAGTAAAGGAGAGGCTTTAGTGCCAGAAATTCCATGTTTTATCGTAAAGAAAAATCAAACCTTAATTTCATTATCATCCTTAGATTTTTCATACATCATGGAAGATAACATTAGTGAAATATTTAGTCTATTACATTTGTATAAAATGAAGGTCGATGTTATTCAGAATTCAGCGATTAGTTTTTCTGTATGTATTGATAACCTATTTGATAATTTAGAGAAATTATTACAGCACTTAAAAGCAAAATTTAATGTAACCTGTCACCAAAATGTAAGCTTGTATACAATTAGGCATTATAATGATGCTGCTATACAAGAACTTGAAAAGGATAAAGAATTATTATTGAAACAGTTAACACAAGGTACAGTTCAGATTGTAACTAAATAAACTTTACTACATTTGCTTTATGAGGAAATCGTCTGATACAGGTTTAGTAACCCCAAAGGAAGTTGCTAAGGCAATCCATGCTGATAAGTATGGTTTCTTAGGTACGTTTTTTGGTTGGATTTTGATGAAGGTTCTTAAAATCTCTACCATCAATAAATTTTACTTGCGTAATAAGCATCTTAGTGATGTTGATTTTCTTGATGCCATTTTAGATGAATTTCAGATTAAATTTGAAATACCTGAAGAAGACATGAAACGTCTCCCTAAAGAGGGACCTTATATTACCATTTCTAACCATCCATTAGGTGGAATTGATGGTATTTTATTATTGAAATTAATGGTAGAACAACGTAGTGATTTTAAAATCATTGCGAATTTTCTGCTTCATCGTATAGAGCCGTTAAAGCCATACATAATGCCTGTTAACCCTTTTGAAGATCGTAAGGATGTTAAAAGTAGTATCGCTGGATTTAAAAATGCAATTTTACATTTAAGAGCAGGTCATCCGTTAGGTGTTTTTCCTGCAGGTGAAGTGTCTACGTATAGAGATGGGAAATTAGTGGTAGATAAAGAATGGGAAGCATCAGCGATGAAACTGATACAGAAAGCACAAGTTCCTGTAGTTCCTATTTATTTTCATGCAAAAAATAGTCGTTTATTTTACAGACTTTCTAAGTTAAGTGATACGCTAAGAACGGCAAAATTACCGTCAGAAGTATTATCGCAAAAACGTCGTGTTATTAAAGTGAGAGTCGGTAAACCAATTTCGGTTAAGGATCAAAAAGAACACCAAAGTCTTTCTGAATTTACAGATTTTTTAAGACGAAAAACCTATATGTTATCTAAAACGTTTGAAGATAAACCTAAGATTTTAGATAATTTACAATCACAATTAAAACCACCAAAACCACCAAAACGAATTGTAACTCCAATCGCTCCAGAGGTTATGATTGCAGAGGTAGATAAGCTTAGAGAAGGTGATAGTAGGCTTTTAGAAAGTAAAAATTATGAAGTATTTTTAGCTTCAGCAAAAGAGATTCCTAATTTATTAAGAGAAATAGGAAGGCTTAGAGAGATTACCTTCAGAGAAATAGGAGAAGGTACCAATGAAGCTATTGACTTAGATACGTTTGATACGTATTACCACCACATGTTCTTATGGGATAATGAGAAAAAAGTCATGGCAGGCGCGTACAGAATGGGTATTGGTTCTCAGATTTTTGAGCGCTATGGTATAGACGGATTTTATTTGCAAGATTTATTTCGTTTTGAGCCTGAACTGTATAAAATGATGAGCCAATCTATAGAAATGGGTCGTGCGTTTATCATTAAAGAATACCAACAAAAACCTATGCCATTGTTTTTACTTTGGAAAGGTATTGTGCATACCACATTACGTTTTCCGGAGCATAAATATTTAATTGGAGGTGTAAGTATAAGTAATCAGTTTTCTAACTTCTCTAAAAGTTTGATGATTGAGTTTATGAAATCACATTATTACGATCCATACGTGGCACAATATGTTCATCCTAAAAAAGAATTTAAGGTAAAACTACAGGATGCAGATAAAGACTTTGTGTTTGATGCTACTGAAGCCGATTTAAATAAATTTGACAAGATTATAGATGAAGTAGAACCCGGAGCTTTACGTCTTCCTGTTTTACTAAAAAAGTATATTAAGCAAAATGCCAGACTTGTAGCATTTAACGTCGATCCATTATTTAATAATGCCGTTGATGGTTTAATGTATATAAAAATCGCGGATTTACCAGAAAGTACGGTTAGACCTGTTATGGAAGAATTTCAAGCAGAATTAGAGCGAAAATTCATGGATAACCATGATGATAAATAAGACGAGTATAATTTTACTTCTTCTGCCTTTGTTCTGTGTTTCGCAAACTTTTACAGGACGAGTTGTAGATAAAATAACCCAACAACCCATAGAAACGGTTGCAGTTTATTTTGATAACACAACCATTGGCACCACTACAAATAACAATGGTGAATTTTCTATTTCATTTACAGACGGAGTTCAATCGACGTTAGTTATTTCTTACCTAGGTTATGAGAAAGCCTTCGTTTCTGATTATAGAAACCAAAACAATATTGTAATAGAACTTGTTGAAGCTGATGCGGCTTTAGACGAAGTTTATATTACGTATGATGATGGCTTAACCAGACGACAAAAATTACGATTATTTAGAAAAGAATTCTTGGGAACCTCTAAGTTTGGAAGATCTTGTAAAATTGAGAATGAAGAAGATTTAATATTGAAATATGACCAATATAATAAAGCCTTGTATGCCAGTTCTAAAGTGCCACTTAAGATTATAAATAAGGCATTGCAATACGAAATTTTATATGATTTAAAAGATTTTGAAATCAATTTTAGATATATAAATATCAAAACTTATAGCTTTACTATAAACTCAGTTATGTATTTAGGAACCACGTTTTATAAAGATTTAGAAAAAGTTCATAAAAATAAAACAACTAAAAATAGAGAATTAACATACAAAGGCTCTGTGCAACATTTTATGCGTTCGCTTTTTAATAAAAATCTTAGAGATGAAGATTATAGGATTTTTTATGATGGCTTTGTAGTAGAAGAATGGAATTATTTTAAGGTAGAAGATCTTGATAATTCAGATTTTAAAAAGGTGACTTTAAAAGAGAAAGTTTCTATTTTATACAACAAAGAATTACAGACAGAATTACAATTAGAAATGAACGATTTTTTTGTAGATACTTTTGGGAATTACGCACCTATTACAGGAGTCTATTTTATTGGTGATATGGGAGATCAGCGCGTTGGAGATACTTTGCCTTTAGATTATCGCTTAAAAAAGAATAAATAAAAAACCCAGAACGCTAATTCTGGGTTTTTTATTTCTAATAATTTAATATCTTAGAACCAAGGTTTTTTACCAACTTGGTACGTGTTGTAAAATTCTTCATCAGATTTTGTGAGGTATATAATACCTTCAATAAGACCAATAATTCCAGGAATCCAAATGATTAAAAGACCAATACCTACACAAGATAAGATAGCTCCTAGCAACCAAATACCTAATAAAATACCACCTTCTTTATTGTAGCCTAAAATAAATTTATGTACACCTAAGCCACCTAAAATAATAGCTAATATTCCTACTAACACTTTTTTGTTGTCACCAGCACCTTTATCAAACGCTTCTTTGGCACTATCTGAAAATTCTTTAGCAGATTCTTTGGCTTCACGTCCTATTTCTTTAGCCTCTTCTGAAATTTCGCTAGCTTTTTGACTTATTTTATCGCCTGCTTTTTTTGCTCCATCTTTAGCATCATCTAGCATATCGTTAAGATCATCTCCTAAATTTTTATTATCATCTGACATTGTACTTTTATTTTTTGGTTAGTAATATTAATAATAAGTTGAAGCTATAAAATTAGTAAAAAAACACATACCATTATTGAAATGCGGCATCTATAGGTTCCCATAATTCAATTTTGTTGTTTTCATTGTCTAGAATCCAAGCAAATTTTCCGTAATCGTAAGTCTCTATGTCGCCTACAATAGTTACACCTTCATCCTTTAAAACCTTTAAAAGTGTCTCTAAATCTTCGACGCGATAATTAAACATAAACTCTTTTTTTGAAGGCTCAAAGTGTTTACTATCTTCTGCAAACGGACTCCATTGTGTAGAGCAATCTTTTCCTTCTTTATCTTTCCACCAAAACGTAGAACCATAATCGTCTGTATTAAAACCAAGGTGTTTACTGTACCAATCTTTTGCAGCTTTAGGATCTTTTGTTTTAAAGAATAATCCTCCAATACCTGTAACTCTTTTTTTCATTTATCCTGAATTTAGTTCAGGATCTTAATAACTAAACCCTGAATTGTTAGTTTACTTTTTTATCGTTTTTTCATAAATATCAACCCATTCATTTACGGTCATTTTTCCTAATAACTGCTCAATTAAATTATAAGGAATATCATCCATTTTTTTAAACCGAATACAGCTCTTTCCTATATCTAATTTGTATTTGCAATGCTTTGGGTATTCTGCTACAAACCAATCGTACAATTCTTTTTTTGCATACATACCAGAATGGTAAAGTGCAATAAAGTTTTTTTGAGAGGCTAAATTTATAAATGGTAACGGCGGAAACGGTTTACAATGGTAGCCATCTGGGTAAATAGACTTTGGTACATAGTAAGCCAGCATTCCATATGCCATTCCTGTCTCTAAACCTTTAGGCATATGTTTTATTATAAGATTATTTAATTTTGTAATTGCAGCTTTTCTATCTTCAGGAAGTTGTGCAATATAGTCTTCAGGTGATGTGGCTTGAGATGTCATAATTAAGGTCTTTTAATAAAACTGTAAGTTAGCAAAATTTAGCTTTTACTTTATCTACAATGGTTTGTGACAGTTTTATGTTACTTTCAATAGTCCAACCTGCAACATGTGGTGAGAGTAAAACGTGTTCTGAATTAATTAAATATTGAAATGCTTCTGGCATATTATCTGATACTTCTACTTCTTTAAGTGCGTTATGGTCGTTATCATTTGAAGGTTTGAATAAGTTTTCAAAAGAGGCCTTTTCATATTCTAAAACATCTAATCCAGCTCCTAGAATTTTCTTAGCTTCTAAAGCTTCAACTAAATCTTTTGTAACAACACTTTTCCCACGAGCCGTGTTAATGAGCCAAAATGGTTTTTTGAATCCATTTATAAATGCAGAATCCACCATATTTAAAGTTAAATCAGTTTGTGGAATATGAAGACTTAAGACATCTGCTTTGGTTTGTAGCTCTTCTAACGAAACTTGTTTTGCGTTTCCGTCTGCAACATTTGGTTTAATATCATAACATAAAACTTCGACATCAAAACCTCTTAGTTTTTTAGCAAATGCTTTTCCCATATTACCATAACCAATAAGGCCAACTGTTTTTCCATCTAACTCTAATCCGCGGTTTTCCTCGCGTAACCATTTACCTTGTCTTACTTCTTTGTCTGCTTTATTCAATTTATTAAAAAGCGAAAGTAGCATACCTAGAGCATGTTCGCCAACCGCATTTCTGTTACCTTCTGGCGCAGAAATGAGGTAAATGCCTTTTTCTGTCGCATAGTCGCAATCAATGTTTTCTAATCCTGCACCAACTCTACCTATAAATTTTAAGTTTTTGGCTGCGTCTAAAAATTGTTTGTCAATGGTGAAACGACTTCGGATTATGAAACCATCATAATCTGCAATTTTAGCTTCTACTTCTGATTTTGAAGATGTGAAATCTGTGTGATTTGTATAGCCTAAATCGTTAAGTTGCTGTAAGAGTAATGGATGGTTTTGGTCTAAGTGTAGTATTTTCATAACAATGTCTGCTAAAGCAGGTGTTTTTTGTGAGTTTTAGATCGACTAGTTTTTATGAAAAATTAGTGTCTGCAATTTCTAAAGTAAAAAAAGGATGCGTGTATCACTTTTTAAATTCTATTAGATTTCATGAAATATTGAAGTAAAGTTAAGTATTATCAGATACTGAAACAAGTTAAGCAAGACAAATAAGAAGTTTTGTCTTTAGCTTTATTGCAATGAAGTTAGAGGTGACTGCGTTAGCGGTTGCAGCGGAAATCCTTTTGTTTTTTTACAAAAGATTGTAACGGAAAACGCGACCCTTGTGGTAACGCCCAAAAAATTAAATTCCTAAAATTAATTTAGCGATTAAGAAGTAAATTAATATGCCAAAAACATCATTACTTGTGGTAATAAATGGCCCTGTGGCAACGGCAGGATCAATACCTCTTTTGTTTAAAAATATGGGAATAAAAGTGCCAATTATTGCGGCCATTACAATCACTGCAATTAAGGCTATGCTGATAGTTATGGATACAATATATGGTGTGCCAAAAATAAAATGAGTAATAAGTATGGCTACTAAAGAAATGGCCACTCCATTGACGAGACCTAATAAAAATTCTTTAAATAAGCGTTTTAGAATGTTGCCATCTATAGTGCCATTTGCAATACCTTGAACGACAATTGCAGAGGATTGCACACCTACGTTTCCAGCTGTGGCTTGAATTAAGGGAACAAAACTAAGCAGTACAATAAAGTTGCCCATATTATCATTGAATTGTTCAATAATACTTGCGGCTCCCAAACCTCCAAACATACCAATAAACAACCATGGTAAACGTGCTTTGGTTAATTTTAGAATACTATCATCTGCTTCTACACCTTGCGAAATACCTGCAGCCATTTGGTAATCTTTATCTGCTTCTTCACGGATAACATCTATAATATCATCAATGGTAATTCTGCCTACTAAAGTTTGATCGTCGTTAACCACAGGAATGGCTTCTAAATCGTATTTAGCCATCACTTTTGCAACATCCTCTACGTCATCGTTAACATGGACCCAATCCACATTTTCTTTTACAATATCAGATATTTTTTGATCGCTTTTTGAAGTAATTAAGTCTTTTAATGATAATCTTCCTACGAGTTTGTCTTGCTTATCTACAACGTAAACAGAGTGTACTCTGGTAACATCTTTTGCTTGACCTCTAATTCTGCGTAAGCAGCCTGCAACGGTCCAAGTTTCGTAAACCTTAACTAACTCTTTAGCCATGAGTCCACCAGCTGTGTCTTCATCGTAAGCTAAAAGTTCTTGTATTTCTTCTCGGTGTTCTTCGTCTTCTATTTGAGAAATAACTTCTGCTTGCCGTGCTTCGGGAAGCTCAGAAATCATGTCTGCTGCATCATCGGTATCGAGTTCTTCGACTTCTTCTGCAATTTCTTTTGAGGATAGGTTTTTAAGTACTTTTTCTCTAATATCCTCATCAAGTTCCATGAGGATTTCTGAGGTGGTTTCAGAATCTAGAAGTTTAATGACGTAAACGGCATCATCGAGATCTAGTTCGTCAAGAATTTCTGCAATATCTGCATGATGATACTCATTTAGTAAGGTTTTTAAATCTTTGTCGTTTTGGTCTTCGACAAGGATTTCTACCTTTTCTACAAGCGCATTAGTTAGCTGAAATTGTATGTTTTCTTGAATGTCTTCCACTAGATTTTTTTTTTGCTTAAAAAGCATTTAGACTGTGCTCAGTGTGACAACAGTAAAAATTAGTTGATATCGTTTTGAATTAGCAACGTTAGCTCAATAAATTGTGAAACGCTTAATTGTTCTGGGCGTTGCCCAAATATAGTATTTGCTTTTAAGTTATCCGATAGATTAAAGGTTTTTAAACTATTTCTTAATGTTTTTCTACGTTGTTGAAAGCCTGTTTTTACAACTCTAAAAAATAGTTTTTCATCACAAGGTAATGTGAAGTTCTCTTTACGTTTAAGACACAAAACTCCAGAATCTACTCTTGGTGGTGGATTAAAAACGGTTGGTGGTACAGTAAAAAGGTATTCTGCATCGTAAAATGCTTGCGTAAGTACAGATAAAATACCATAAACTTTAGAACCTTCTTTTGAACAAATTCTCAACGCAACTTCTTTTTGAAACATCCCAGAAAATTCTGGAATTTGATGTCTTAATTCTAGCGTTTTAAATAAAATTTGAGACGATATATTGTATGGAAAATTACCTATTATAGCGTAAGGTTTGTCTTTAAAAACAAGGTTTAAGTCGTATTTTAAAAAATCTTTTTCAATAATTCGGTCAGCAAGAGTAAGGTAATTGTTTTTTAGATAGTCTACAGATTCTGTATCTATTTCAATAACGTGTGTTGTAATATCTTTTTTTAGAAGATACTTGGTAAGCACTCCCATTCCTGGGCCAATTTCTAAAACGTCGTCGTAGCCTTTGTAAGATAAGCTATCTGCTATGTCTTGGGCAATGGTTTCGTCTTCTAAGAAATGTTGTCCTAGGTGTTTTTTTGCTCTTACTTGATGCTGATTTGCCACGAATATAGGAGTGTTTTAAAATTAGTAGTTACGCAAAGATACACAGAGTTGTAACTAAATTGAGGTTTTTTATAGTAGAGGTGTAAAGTTGCAACGTATAGCATTACTATATTTTGCTGTTTTGCTCGGTGTTTTTATTTAAAATCAACAGAATACTCGTCTACAATCTCTAACTCCGTTCTAAAGGCTAACATTTTGTCTGAAAACCGTTGTAAGCCATCTTGTCTTAGTTCTTCTGCATGCTCTGCGTAATACGAATCTAAAGCTTCTCTAGAATGGGCTCTGTATTGTACAGAATAAGTATCTGTTTCAATATCTTCTACCAATACTTTGGTAAGCTTGGCTTCTTTAAATTTTCCTGTTGCTAAAACTTGTGGAATGTGTTCTTTAATCCACACTAGCCATTCATTGTGGATGCTTTTATCTATGTTAAGAGTAACGTTGTATATAATCATTTTTGGGTAATAAGAATTTGATGCAAAAATATGAATTTAGATGTTAATGCTTTGTGAAGTTTTGGGAAGTCTTAAAGTTGAAAAAGCGCTACAGGAAGTAGAAAAGGATTTTGTAAAAACTAAGACTTAATTAATGCTATCTCCTCTTAGCATCCTAAACATACGTCTTGCTTCAATGAAGTAAATGCTGTCCTGAAATTCGAAGATTATTTTTTCGTAAAGTTCCTTGGCTTGTTCTGGTTTTGCCAAATGTGTGTTGTAAAGTTCTGCTAAATAATAATGTGCGTCGTCTGCTAAGATGCCATCGCTGTAATTTGTTATAATTTCTTGGTAATTGGCTTCAGCTTTAGTGTACTGTTTCTTTTTCTCGTAGAGTTTGGCTTGTTGAAAAAGTGTTTGACTAATAATATTTTCAGTTTTATGTTCTTCTAAAATTTTGTCTAAAAGAGAAATAGCATCATCCGTTTTATTCTGAAAGGCATATAAATCTGCTTTCGCATAATACTTTAAGGCGGTTTGTAAACTGTCCTCGTATTTATTATCTGAAATTAATAATTTTAAGTCTAAGGCGTCGTTTGCAATTAATTGAGACGTTGATGATTTTAGAATTTTTAGCTGTGCTTCTGCCCAATCAAAATCACCTTTATAATAACTGGTTTTAGCGACTTTAAATCTAGCTTCTTGAGCAATAACACTATTTTTTAAATTGGCCTGAATTTGAGAATAGAAGATTAAAGCTTCGTTAAACTTTTCTTGAAGTACTAAAATATCTGCTAATAATAATTTTACTCTGGCTTGTTGATATGAGGATAGGTTCAGCTTTAAAGTCTCCTTTAAAAAGCGTGTTGCAGTTTTTGCATCTTTTTGGTTAAAGGCTAAGAATTTTCCGTAAGATAATTGTAATGATAAGGTTAATGAAGAAGAGCCAAATTCCTTAAATAAGTTAGTGTACGTTTCGTTAATCTGTTGTAATGTTTTTTCATCTGCATCTTTGGTGTCCATTTCCAAAATATACTGATGTGCAGTTAAGGCTGTTGTTGGTCCTTGTGTGGTTTCTAAGATGTAATTGAAAATTAATTTTGCGGCGTCGTCATCGTCATCTTTATGTGCTATTTCAGCCAATTCAAAAATACGATCTAAACTTTCAGGATTACGTTTGTAAAGTGCTTTCTCTTGAACAAAAGATTTGCTATATGCTTTCTCTTGAACATACAACCAACTGAGCATTTCGTACCAAATAGCTTTGGGTTCTTGTTGTATTTTTTTTAGAAGTAAACGCCTTAAATAGGTATTGTTTTCTGAGTCTCTATTTTCTGATATAAAATCGTTGATAGCACGCTTAATGTTGTTAAGGTAATTAGGTTTATCATCTACATATTCTATGTAGTTTACAAACATTTGTTCTACATTACCTTGGTCTCCGTAAATACGAGCGAGCTGAATATTGTAGTTTTTATCTGGTGTTAGAATCTTTCCTTTTTCGTAAGTTCTAATGGCTTGATCTAAAAGTGAATAATCTTCAAATTTCCGAGCAATTGTATAGATGTAATTAGGTTTTTCATCTGCATAAGTTATAGCTGCTTCGTAGAGTGTGGTTGCTCTTTTTATGCTGTCTTTAAGTTGAAAATTATAACCTAGAGCAATTAGCATTGCCGGATTTTGTCTTTTCTCTAAGCGTTCTACTAGGATTTTTTCAGAAGCATCATATTGTTCTAATTGCTGATGGATATCTACTAATTTATAAATGTAATTATAGCTAGTTGGATTTTCTTTTTGAAGGTTTTGGTATATAATTAGTGCTTTTTTAAATTCCCCTTTTTTGTAATAGCTTTCTGCTTGGTCTTCGCTGTTTTGCGAGAAACCAAAATAGGATGCCAATATTAAAAGGATAACGAAAAACCGCTGTTGCATATTTAAATTTTAGAAAAAAATAAACTAGTTAACTTCAAATATAGCAAATGCTTTAGGTAGATGTTGTGAAAAAAAATATAAAAAAAATACCTAAACTTTAGTTTAGGCATTTTAGTAGAAAAATAAAAGTGCTATTAATCAATATTTTATAAAATATGATTCAATTATTTTGTCTTTAATCCAGTAATAATCTAATTAATTTAGACGACATTGGAATGTCTAATATCTAAAAAAAATATCATAAAAACGAAGAAAGACCAAAATAATAGATGAAATACGTATTACCTTAACAATTGTGCTGAAATACTCCTGTTATTTCTTTTTTAAGAAATGCTATCAAAATTCGTGTAAGGGATTAAAACATCTGGAATTTTAATGCCATCTTCTGTTTGATAATTTTCTAAAATTCCGGCTAAAACTCTTGGTAAAGCTAAAGAACTTCCGTTTAATGTGTGGCATAATTCATTTTTACCTTCACTATTTTTAAAACGTAATTTTAAACGATTAGCTTGATAGGTTTCAAAATTAGAAACTGAAGAAATCTCTAACCAACGATCTTGTGCTGTTGAAAACACTTCAAAATCGTAGGTTAATGCCGCAGGAAAACCAGTATCTCCACCGCATAATTTTAATATTCTAAATGGTAATTTCAATTCGCGTAAAATATCTTTTACATGCTCTATCATACCTTCAAATGCTTTATAAGAATTATCAGGATGCTCTACTCGTATAATTTCAACTTTATCAAATTGGTGTAATCTATTTAAGCCACGTACATGTGCTCCATAACTTCCGGCTTCACGTCTAAAACATGGTGTGTAACCTGTAATACCAATAGGTAAATCCGTTTCATTTAATAAAACATCTCTAAAAACATTTGTTCCAGGAACTTCTGCAGTAGGTATTAAATATAAATCGTCTGTAGCATCGTGATACATTTGGCCTTCTTTGTCTGGTAATTGTCCTGTTCCATAACAAGAAGCTTCATTAACTAAATGCGGTAATTGGTATTCTGTATAACCAGCAGCTGTGTTTTTATCTAAAAAATAAGCGATTAATGCACGTTGTAATCGTGCTCCTTTACCTTTATAAACAGGAAAACCAGCACCAGTAATTTTATTGCCTAGTTCAAAATCTATGATATCATATTTTTTGGCTAGTTCCCAGTGTGGTTGAGCATCTTTATGCAACGTAGGAATCTCTCCTTCGTTAAAAATTTCTTCATTATCTGCATCAGAATTTCCTTTTGGTACAGATGCGTGAGGAACGTTAGGAATTTTATATAAAAGTGTTGTTAAGGCCTCCACTTTATCATTAAGCTCTTGCTCATAATTCTTTGTAGATTCTTTTAATTGGGTTGTCTTTTCCTTTAAAATAGTCGCTTTTTGAGCTTCTCCAGATTTATATAAGTTACCAATTTCTTTAGATAAAGCGTTAGATTCTGCTTTTGTGTTGTCTAATAATGTTTGAAGTGCTTTTCGATCTTCATCTAAAGCAATGGCATCATTAATCATTTGGGTAGCATCAATATTTCGTTTAGCTAAACGTGCTATGATGTCTTCTTTATTGTCTCTAATAAAAGGAACTTGTAACATAATTCTATTTTAAGTTAACGCCAACTAGCGTAGGAAATACAAGCAACAAAAGTAAAAAGAAAATGAGCAGAAAAAAATATAATACGTGCTATTTTAAATGCGGTTGAAATTTAAAGACTAACGACTAATTTAAGAGTAGATAAAACTAAATCTGCTATTTAACTTTATCCAAGATAAATTAATGAATAGGATTTGTCTTTATACATTTTGAATTTAGTCCGAAGTTAATATCCAGTCTTGATGCTTAAAATGGTGCCATTCTTCATTCGCAATATCAACTTTTGGGTCAATAAGTCGTTTTGAAGCTTTACCATTTATACTTACAAAAGCGTTAACGTAAACTTTTATAGTTTTGCCCTTTTTAGCATAATCTTGTTTTAGGTGTTGTGCAAATTGCCAAATAACATCTGGTTTTGTGCTGGCACCACGTTGCTGCTTTTTAGTTAAATAATCATCTAACCTTATCTTAATTCCTAAATTGGTTTCAGCATCTATAACCGAATATGTTGTTCTGCCGCTTTTTGCACGCAACATCATTCTCCAAGATAAACGATGACCTTCTTCTGTTAATAAAACATCGCCTTTAAAAAAATGATGTCTTAAAGGTAAAGCCACTTGGACTATAAAATAAATTGAGAATAGTGAGATTAATAGGATTCTGTGATTTGGAACACTAATTTCATTAGCATCATAAAAATCTTTCTTCTTTAAGAATATATTCCGAACGATTTTAGGTTCAAAAAAGAAGAGACTAAAAGCTAATGACATATATGGGAAAATACCAATCTGAAATACAATAGAATTAAATAGATGAAAAAATGTAGATGCGAAAAACGCATATTTTCGAGTGGGTTTAAATAGTAACAATGGAATGATTAAACCATCAAACAAAATACCACCATAAGCTAACATATAATGCACGGTTTGTTGTTGTAAGAGTTCTCCGATTATGAAGTAATTAGATTTACTTCTCATAAGAATTTCCATTACTGAGCCATCCAACCAGTCAGGATAAAACTTAGCTAATGACGCATAGGTGTAAAGAATAAATAACTGAAGTACAAAAACCCATTTACACCAACTTGGCATCGAGATTTGTTTAAGTGAAGGGTTTAGTTTCGCGTCTAAGGAAGCATAACGATTTGCAGGTAAAAACACCATTAAATAACTTAATAACATGAGTAAATAATAGTGGTTATTATACGAAGATTTTTGCATGAGGTAAGTAGCCGTCCACATAAGTGCAAACATGAGCATGGTAAATCTGTATTTGTAACCCAACATTATGCAGAGTCCTAAAAGTCCCATTATAAAATAATAGACATACATCCAATTTCCAGGAAGTGGTTGCAGCCACTCAAATCCAATAAATGAAAATGTAAATTCAGGTTCTATTAACGTACGTCTAATCCAACCTGTAAAAATGGCTCCGAAAGCTTCTAAAGCACATAGCAATCCAAAAATGATTCTGAAAACAATGAGTCCTGAATTGTCTATATGTTTAAATAAGAATTTATTCATTTAAGGTTTTTATGTAGCTATGAGCATTTGTCATATCTTTCTTTAGTTGCGCTTTTAAAGCTTCAAGATTTTCAAATTTTTGTTCGCTACGTAAGCGTTTTAAAAATTCAATCTTTAATTCAGAATCATAAATATCTTGGTTGAAGTTAAAAAAATGAACTTCAATTGAGCGTTTTTTCCCATTAACTGTAGGATTTGTACCAATATTCATCATTCCAAAAACGGTTTTGTTGTCAATTTTGGATTTTACAACATAAACACCATCACTTGGAATAAGTTTATAAGCTGCTGTTACATTAATATTTGCTGTTGGGAAATCTATAGTTCTACCTAAGCCTTTGCCTTTAATAACAGTACCTGTAATAAAGAAATTGTATCCTAAATACGAATTTGCTAAATCTACTTCTCCTTGGTTTAAAGCTGTTCTAATTTTTGTAGAACTCACAGTAACATCTTTTAGATCTTGTGCAGAAATTTCTTCAACATTAAAATTATAGAGGTCTGCAAATGCTTTAAGGTCATTTATATTAGCACTTCTGTTTTTGCCAAAATGATGATCGTAACCAATAACAATATTTTTGGTGTTTAACTCGTCTAACAAAATTTGTTTTACGTAATCTTTAGCAGAGAGGTTGGCAAAATCTTTGGTGAATTTTTTTACAATTACCTCTTTTATACCGTGGGATTTTAGTAATTCTATACGTTCTTCAATGGTGTTTAATAAACGAATAGAATCGTCTTTTTGAAGCACCATTCTTGGATGCGGAAACAAGGTGAGAACCACAGGGACATAACCTTGCTTTTTAGCAAGAGCTACCACCTGTTTAAGGATTTTTTGATGACCAATATGGATACCGTCGAAGGTGCCAATAGTTGTAACTTTTGCTGATTTTGAATTCAAATTAAACGGTATTGTTGTTTTTGATTTAGAAACGTACTGAAAACAAAGCTAAATGTTATTTTCCATTAAATTGGTTCATCGTGGTATTTACTCCGGCTAAAGCAAAAGATTTTACAAGATCTGCTGAAATTTTTAAGCGTTCTTTAAGCGCTGTGTTTTCGTCTTCAGTCCATTCTCCTAAAACGTAATCTACTTGTCTTCCTGTGCTAAATTCAGCACTAATACCAAATCTAAAACGGTTATACTTTACGGTCTGTAATTTGTCTTGCGTGTCTTTTAAGCCGTTGTGACCACCATCACTTCCTTTTGTTTTTAGTCTAAGCGATCCAAACGGAAGATTTAAATCGTCAGTGACAACGAGCAGATTTTCTAAAGGTATTTTTTCCTTCTCTAACCAGTATTTTATGGATTTTCCGCTGAGGTTCATAAATGTACTTGGCTTTAAAAGAATAAGTGTTCGACCTTTTATTTTTAAAGTGGCAACATCTCCAAGTTTTACGGTTTCAAAAGGAATTTCATTAGTTTCGGCTAAATAATCTAGAATTTTAAAACCAATGTTATGTCTGGTATTAGCATATTTTTCGCCTATGTTTCCTAAGCCAACGATTAAGAATTTTTTCATTTTGTCTTCTTCTGTGAGTTCTGTTTTATCACTAAAACTGAGCCAATTTTTTAAAAACCTATACATAGGTATTTCTAGTTTGTGCAAAAGTAAAAAGAAGTTGACTAAAAACTAAAGTGGTAAGTGATTTCATTTTAAATGATTTTTCTAATTCTTTTTAAATACCAAAAAAATATTGATATTTGTAACAGCATGAAACCATTCTGGGCCAATATAAAACTTCACCTTCATTTCCTTATCATTAGGAACCCAGAATAGATACGCATTTTTTGTACCTTTAAAACCTATGAAGTTTATACCATTAAACGTATAAATACATCAACTTTTAAACTAATTAAAAATGCCATTCTATCATAAGCTAGGAAACATACCACCAAAACGCCACACACAGTTTAAAAAAACAAATGGCGATTTTTATTACGAGCAATTGTTTGGTACTATTGGTTTTGACGGCATGTCTACCAACAGCTATCATGAGCAACGACCAACGCAAGTCAAGGAAATTAAAAAACAATACAGTGTTGCGCCTAAGATTGCTAAGGAAAACAATATGCAATCGTATCGTTTTAGAGGGTTTCAAGTAAAGCCGGAAAACGATTATTTAGAGAGTCGGAAAATAGTATTGACAAATAGCGACTGTAATATCATCTTAGCAGCACCAAAACAATCTACAGAATCCTATTTTTATAAAAATACAGATGCAGACGAATTAATTTTTATACATAAGGGTACAGGGAAACTAAGAACGCATCTTGGGAATCTAGATTTTAAATATGGTGATTATTTACTAGTGCCAAGAGGTGTTATTTACAAGCTGGATTTTGATACAGAAGACAATAGGCTTTTTATAGTAGAATCTCGCAGACCAATTTATACACCAAAGCGATACCGTAATTATTTTGGCCAATTACTAGAGCACTCTCCATTTTGTGAGCGCGATTTACGTCAGCCTCAAGAATTAGAAACCTATAATGAGTCGGGCGATTTCCTAATTAAAATTAAAAAGCAAGACGACATTTTTGATATGGTTTATGCCTCTCATCCTTTTGATGTGGTAGGTTATGATGGTTATAATTATCCGTACGCCTTTTCAATTCACGATTTTGAACCTATTACAGGGAGAGTGCATCAACCACCACCAGTACATCAAACTTTTGAAACTGATGCTTTTGTAATTTGTAGTTTTGTACCGCGTTTATACGATTATCATCCTATCGCTGTACCAGCACCATACAATCACAGTAATATAGATAGTGATGAGGTATTGTATTATGTTGATGGTGATTTTATGAGTAGGAATGATATAGCTGCAGGACACATTTCGTTGCATCCAGCAGGTATTCCTCATGGACCACATCCAGGAACCATGGAAAAAAGTATTGGTAAAGTAAAAACAGAAGAATTAGCAGTAATGGTAGATACTTTTAAACCCTTAAAAGTAACTGAAGAAGCTTTAAAAATTGCTGATGAAGATTACTTTAAATCGTGGCTAGAACACTAAATTGACAAAAATAAAATAGAAGTTTAACAAAGGCTACATACTCAACAAAAAGAGCCCCTTTTCAAAGTAATGCCAATAGTGGTTAATACAGGAAGGTAAGGTTGGGACTTATAAAAAATGAATCAGAATAAATTACCTGCAGATCCACTATCACTTATATTAGGAATATTAGCATTAGTTATTGGTATAGCTGGCTGTTGTTGTTATGGTATTACGGCTATTATTCCTTTAATTATGGCCATAATTGGATTGGTTTCGGCTAATAAAAGTTTACGAGAGTTTGGAGAGAATCCGGAAGCTTATAATGCGCAATCGCGTAGCAATGTTAATACAGCTAAGATTATAAATATTATAGCTATTGTGCTTAATGGTTTAGTGGTTCTTTTTGCGCTAGCTGCACTTGCTTTTTATGGTACTTTAGTTTCATCAGCTGTTTTAGACGGTATTCAGAATGGAAATTTTGAAGAAGATGACTATTATTACGAGTCAGAATATGACGATACAATAATAGAATCTGAAAGTTCTGATACTTGGGAAGATGATACTTATATTATTGAAGAGGAAATAGATTCAGTTGAAGTTGAAGATTTTTAAAATAGAATTAAGTTATAGTTTTTAAAATAGAATATTATGGCAAAAGAAGTAGAAAACGTAAACTACGGTTTAGAAAAGATATTTGAAGGTGCACAAGATTTTTTGCCGCTTTTAGGAACGGATTACGTAGAGTTTTATGTTGGTAATGCAAAACAATCAGCTCACTTTTACAAAACCGCTTTCGGATTTCAATCCTATGCGTATAAAGGTTTAGAAACAGGCTCAAAGGATTCTGTAAGTTATGTGTTAAAGCAAGATAAAATACGCTTAGTACTAACAACTCCATTAAATAGTAAATCTGAAATTAATAAGCATATCGTTCAACATGGAGATGGTGTAAAAGTGGTGGCGCTTTGGGTAGATGATGCTCGTAAATCTTACGAAGAAACAACTAAACGTGGTGCTAAATCTTATATGGAACCAACCGTTGAAAAAGATGAATTTGGTGAAGTGGTAAGAGCAGGTATTTACACTTATGGAGAAACCGTTCACATGTTTGTAGAACGAAAAAATTATTCGGGTACGTTTATGCCAGGATTTGTAGAGTGGAAAAGTGATTACAATCCAGAACCAACAGGACTAAAATATATAGACCATATGGTTGGTAATGTAGGTTGGGGAGAAATGAATACTTGGGTAAAATGGTATGAAGATGTTATGGGCTTTGTTAACTTTTTATCTTTTGATGATAAGCAAATCCATACAGAATATTCAGCTTTAATGAGTAAAGTAATGAGTAATGGAAATGGTCGTATAAAATTTCCAATAAATGAACCTGCAAAAGCAGCTAAAAGATCGCAAATTGAAGAGTATTTAGATTTTTACGAAGGTTCAGGTGTGCAACATATTGCTGTGGCAACAGACGATATTATTACAACGGTATCTCAATTAAAATCTAGAGGAGTTGAGTTTTTATCTACGCCTCCAGATGATTATTACAGAGCAGTACCAGGACGTTTAGAAGAACATAGTCATGCACTTAGAGAAGATATTGAAACTTTAAAAGGTTTAGGTATAATGATAGATGCAGATGAAGAAGGCTACTTACTTCAGATTTTTACAAAACCAGTAGAAGATAGACCAACCTTGTTTTTTGAAATTATTCAGCGCATGGGAGCTCGTGGTTTTGGTGCAGGAAACTTTAAGGCTTTGTTTGAGTCTATTGAGAGAGAACAAGAGAAAAGAGGAACTTTATAAAACATAATTCAACGTCTCTAATATCTGAAACTTATAGGTTTTCTTAGTGTAAAAGGAATTGCTTTTACATTTAAAGACACAATTCAATGCTGTTTTTTATTGTAATTCAATGGTTTTAAAGAATTGGAATAGTAATTGTATTTAATATAAATGTAACACAAAAGATGAGTTACATTAATTACATTTACAAACTAGAAATTATGAAATGAGCAATACAAATATATTAGTGCTCTATGCTATAATTAATAGGAATCACATGTGATAGTAAATGACAATATATAAAAACACATGAAACATATATTTACCATAATATTATTTTTTGTAGGATTTCAAGGTTCTGATGTGAAACAGAAATCTGCATTTCAAGATGGAGAGTGGTTTAAATTTGAAATGAGTTACAGTGGTTTTGTCACTGCAGGAAATGCTACATTATCTGTAAAAGAAACTAAATTAGACAAGAGGCCAGTGTTTCACGTTGTGGGTAAAGGCTGGACAACAGGACTCGCTAAATTGTTTTTCAAAGTTAAAGACAGATACGAAAGCTATTTTGATGCAGAAACTGGTGCTCCTTATAAGTTTATTAGAAAAATAGATGAAGGTGGCCATACCAAAGACATCGAAATTAACTTTGATCATGAAAATAAGATTGCAGAGGTTGAAAACAAAAAACATAAGGTCACTAAAAGAATAACTACTGAACAAGATATTCAAGATATGGTTTCTATGTATTATTATTTAAGAAATAATATAAATATAGAATCGTTAAAACTAGGCGACGAGATAAAAACAAATATGTTTTTTGATGAAGAGAACTATGGTTTTAAACTCAAATATTTAGGAACAGAAACTATAGAAGTGGATGTTAACGGTGCTGAGGTAAAAGTAAAAACAATTAAGTTTAGACCATACGTTATGGCAGGTCGTGTGTTTAAAGAAGAAGAAAGTTTAACCCTTTGGGTAAGTGCAGATAAAAATAGAATTCCTTTAAAAATTAAAGCAGATTTAGCTGTAGGCTCTCTGCGTGCAGATCTTATTGAATTTAAAGGTTTAAAACATTCATTTCAAGTAGAATTTTAAGATTAACTAGTATATGCCAGACCAACCAAACTACGATAACATTATAAAGTCTCTTGAAGAGAAGTATGAAAAAATAGATCAAGACACAGACGATCATCTATATGGTTTACTCTACAGTAAGCCCATAACATATTGGGATTATATTCATACAGATGCGTTATTAAATTTACAGATTCAGCGTACAACACTTCCAGATGAAATGGTTTTTATTGCTTATCATCAAATTAATGAATTGCTGTTTAAAATGATTCTTTGGGAAATTTCTCAAGTTGCAGAAAAAGAAGATTTAGAGGTTACATTTTTCGAAAGTAAACTGATGAGAATTAGCCGCTATTTCGACATGTTATCTACTTCGTTCAATATCATGAGAGAAGGTATGGATGTAGAACAGTATATGAAATTTAGATATACACTAACTCCTGCAAGTGGTTTTCAAAGTGCACAATACAGACTGATAGAGTTTTCATCTACTGAATTAATTAATCTTATCGACTATAGATTCAGAAAAGATATTGATAGAGATACCTCTTTTACACATGCTTTTGAGCATTTATATTGGCAAGCAGCAGGAAAAGATCATAAAACAGGGAAGAAATCGACACTTTTGGTTAATTTTGAAAAACGCTACAAAGACGAGTTTTTAAGGTTTATGGAAACATATAACACTAAAAACCTTTGGACACGCTTTAAAGAACTGCCAGAAAAAGATCAGAAAAACGAAGAGCTTATAAAAGCTATGCGTCATTATGATTATACGGTTAATGTGTCTTGGGTAATGGCGCATTACAATGCCGCAAAACATTACATAGATAGCGGAATTGGGGATGGAGAGGCAACTGGAGGAAGCGATTGGAAAAAATATATGCATCCAAAATATCAAAAACGTATTTTCTTTCCAGAATTATGGAGTAAAGAAGAAGTAGAAAATTGGGGAAATAATTTATAATTAGCTTAATTAATGCAATTAAAACAATTAATCGCAATAGCAGTAATTGCGATAAGTATATATGCTTGTAAAGAGGATAACTCAGCCGAAGTAGACTTAGAAAAAGAACAAGCAGAAATTGTTGAAGAAGAAAAAATTCTAGAGTTTGGTTTCGATATCAAGAACTATAGAGTAAAACGAGACACCATTAAATCTGGCGATAGTTTTGGTGAAATTATGCAACGAAATAATATTGGGTATCCTAATATTTTTCAAATTGCAGAAGTTACTAAAGATACTTTCGATATTAGAAAATTACATCCAGGGAGACCTTATACGTTGTTGTATTCTAAAGAATCAGAAAAAGATAGTCTGCCAAGTCCAAGTACGTTTATATATCAGCCTAATCAAGAAGAATATGTGGTTATTGGTTTAAAGGATTCTATTCACGCTTATAAGAGTAGAAAACCTATAACCTATGTCGAAAAAACAGCTACAGGAATTATAGAAAGTAGTATTTCAAAAACTCTAGAAGATAAAGGGTTGAGTCAGCGATTAGCTTATAAAATGGCCGATGAGATTTATGCGTGGACTATAGATTTTAGACGTTTACAGAAAGGTGATCGTTTTAAAGTAATTTATACTGATAAATATATAGACGATACTATTTATGCAGGAATTCAGAATGTAAAAGCAGCTTATTTTGAACATAATGGAGATTCGCTATATGCTTTTCAATTTGAAACCGATTCTATTCATAACATTAGAGATTATTTTAATGAAGAAGCAAAAAATCTGAGACGTGCATTTTTAAAAGCTCCAGTTCAGTTTAGTCGTATTTCATCACGTTATAATTTAAAACGAAGAATCGCACATTACGGATATCGTATTAAGGCACATCGCGGAACGGATTTTGCAGCACCAAATGGCACGCCAATATTGGCAACAGCGAGTGGTACAGTAACGAGGTCTGGTTATGGTACCGGAAATGGTAAATTTGTAAAAATTAGACATAACGCTACCTACGAAACACAGTATTTACATATGTCTCGTCGCAAAGTTAAAGTGGGCGAATTTGTAAAACAAGGAGATGTTATAGGCTACGTAGGTAGTACAGGTAGTTCTTCAGGAAATCATGTGTGTTATCGTTTCTGGAAAAATGGTAAAGAAGTTGACCCTTTTAAACAAAAGCTTCCAGAAGCTAAACCAATTTCTGATAGTTTAAAAGTGAAGTATTTAGAGCATATTAAACCAATTAAGCAACAACTAGATAATATCTTTTTCTTAGAGGCACAACCTAAAGAAACAGAAAATACAATAACGGAAGATCCAATTTTATAATTAAAATTATGGCATTAAAAGCAACCAATCCAACCACAACAAAAGCTTGGGGAAAATTACAAGCACATTTTGAAGATATTAAATCTAAACATTTAAAAGATTTATTTAGTTCAGATGCAGAAAGGGCAACTGATTTAACGGTTAAATGGGATGACTTTTATGTAGATTTTTCTAAAAATAGAATTACAAAAGAAACGGTAAATCTACTTATAGAGTTGGCTAATGAGCTAGACTTAAAAGATGCTATATCTAAATATTTTGATGGTGATATCATTAACGTCACAGAAGACAGAGCAGTTTTGCATACCGCTTTAAGAGCGCCAGAAGATGCTGAGGTTTTAGTAGATGGTGAAAATGTGATTCCTGAAATTCACGAAGTAAAACGTAAAATTGAAGCATTTACAAATTCTGTTGTCAATGGCGATCATAAAGGTTTTACAGGTAAAGCAATTACAGATGTTGTAAATATTGGTATTGGAGGCTCTGATCTTGGACCTGCAATGGTGGTAGATTCACTTCAGTTTTACAAAAATCAATTAGAAACACATTTTGTTAGTAATGTAGATGGAGATCATTACCAAGAAATTATAAAAAACTTAAATCCAGAAACAACACTTTTTGTAATTGTATCTAAAACATTTACAACACAAGAAACGCTTTCTAATGCTAACTCTATTAGAGCTTGGTTTTTAGAATCTTTACCAAAAGAAGCAGTGTCTAAACATTTTGTTGCTGTTTCTACTAATATTGAAAGTGTAAAAGCTTTTGGTATTGATGAAGATAATATTTTCCCGATGAAGGATTGGGTTGGTGGACGATTCTCACTTTGGAGTGCTGTAGGTCTTTCAATTAGTTTAGCTTTAGGTTACAAACATTTTGAAAGCTTATTAGAAGGCGCTCATAAAATGGATACCCATTTTAAAACAGCAGACTTTGATCAAAATATCCCTGTAATTTCAGCATTATTAACCGTTTGGTATAATAACTTCTTTCAATCGGAAAGTGAGGCAATTATTCCGTATACACAATATTTAAACCAATTCGCCACTTACCTTCAGCAAGGTATTATGGAAAGTAATGGTAAAAGTGTAGATAGAGATGGTAACAAAGTAAATTACCAAACCGGAACCTTAATTTGGGGAGAGCCAGGTACTAACTCGCAACATGCCTTTTTTCAATTAATACATCAAGGCACAAAACTTATTCCAACAGACTTTATTGGTTATGTCAATTCATTATATGGTAATAAAGATCATCACGATAAATTGATGTCTAATTACTTCGCACAAACGGAAGCGCTAATGAATGGTAAAACTGAAGCAGAAGTTTTAGCTGAATTTGAAGGCAAATCGATGTCTAAAGAAGCGATTGATGCATTAGCACCTTTTAAGATATTTGAAGGTAATAAACCAACCACTTCGTTGTTAATTCAAAAGCTAACTCCAGAGAGTTTAGGGAAATTAATAGCCATGTATGAGCATAAAATCTTCGTTCAAGGCATCATTTGGAACATTTATAGCTACGATCAGTTTGGTGTTGAGCTAGGAAAACAACTCGCGAAATCTATACTAGATGAGCTTAATAATGCTAGTAAAGATGGTAATCATGACGCTTCTACGCAAAATTTACTAGCTTTCTATATGAATAATTGTTAAAAATTGTTAAAAAGTTTTCATAAAATTGATTATCAATCTATAAAATTTGTTGATTCTATAATTTATCTTCACAATGCTTAATTGTTAACATTAAGTTAATGTTTTAGCTGTTGTATTGCGTAATTTTGCGCAGATAAAAACCAATTAACTGAAATTTTATATGAAAAAATTTAGTCATTTTTTATGTATTGTTGTTTTAACATGTTTCTCAACATTTGCATATGCCCAAACTACTGTCAAGGGTAAAATTATTGATAGTGACACTAACTCGCCACTTCCTGGTGCTAATATTATAGTAAAAGGAACTACGAATGGTGCAACCACTGATTTTGATGGTGAATTTAGCTTAAATGCAGCATCAAGTACTGGTGAAATCCTTATTTCTTATGTAGGCTATTTATCTCAAACTATAGCTTATAGTGGAGAAACGGATTTAGGAACAATAACTTTAATGTCTAGCAATGTTGGCTTAGATGAAATTATGATTATTGCTTCTGTAGCGGTGGATAGAAAGACTCCAGTTGCGGTTTCAACAATTAAGGCTGAAGAGATTGCTATTAAGTTAGGTACTCAAGAATTTCCTGAAATTTTAAAATCAACACCAGGTGTTTATGTAACAAGACAAGGTGGTGGTTATGGAGATAGTAGAATAAACCTTAGAGGGTTTAGTTCTGAAAACGTTGCTGTAATGATTAACGGTGTTCCTGTAAACGATATGGAAAATGGTGCTGTTTATTGGAGTAACTGGGCAGGTTTAGGAGATGTAACTTCTTCTATGCAGGTTCAAAGAGGTTTAGGTGCTTCTAAAGTAGCAGTAGCTTCTGTTGGTGGTACAATTAATATTATTACTAAAACGACTGACGCAGAACAAGGTGGTAAGTTTGGTGCTAGTGTAGCTAATGATGGTTACTTAAAGTATGGTATGACGTACTCAACGGGATTAAGTGATAAAGGTTTTGCAGCTACAGTTAGTGCTGCTAAAATTACAGGTGATGGTTATGTTGATGGAACTGAGTTTTCAGGATACAATTATTTCTTAAGTTTATCTCAACAAATAAATGACAAACATAGATTGTCATTTACTGCTTTTGGTTCGCAACAGCAACATGGTCAGCGTTTTAATCGTTCTACGATTGCTGAATTAAAGGATACAGATTCAGGTCCGCAAAAAGCAAATAAAGATTGGGGTTATAAAAATGGTGAAGTTTATCATCAGTCTTATAACTTTTTTCACAAACCACAAATGGCTATTAACCATTTATGGAATATAGATGACAAATCAGCTTTGTCTACATCATTTTACGCGTCGTTTGGTTCAGGTGGTGGACGTAGAGATGAAGGTTCTAAAATTGGATCTGATGATTATAGATTAGGGTCTACAGGCTTAACACCAATTGATTTTGATAAAGTGGTAGAAGAGAATCGTGCTAATGGTGTTAATGGTTCTACTGATATTCTTTCATCATCTATAAATAATCATGAATGGTATGGTATTTTATCTAGTTATAAAAACAGAATTAATGATAAATTAACAATTTCTGGTGGTTTCGACGGACGTTATTATATTGGGTCTCACTGGTACGAAGTAGAAGATTTATTAGGAGGTCAATTCTTCTTAGATAATGAATCAGATACTTATGCTTTTGGTAAGCCACTTCAAGTAGGTGACAAATACAACAAAGATTACGATGGTGTTGTTACTAGATATGGTTTATTTGGACAAGCAGAATACCAAATTAATGAGTCTGTAAACGTGTTTGTGGCTACAGATATTTCAAACAGTATCTATAAGCAGAAAGAATACATGAATAATACTATTGTAGGAAGTAGAGAGTCTGAAGCTGTAAACTTTGTGGGATATGGTATTAAAGGTGGTGGTAACTATAACATAGACATGAATAACAATGTATTTGTTAATGTTGGTTATTTTTCTAAAGCACCATTTTTAGATGATGTATTTTTAGATGAAGACGGAATTATTCCAAATGAAGATGCTGTAAATGAAAAAGTATTTAGTGCAGAATTAGGATACGGTTACCGTAGCGAAAAATTAAGTGCTAATGTTAACATATATTATACTAACTGGTTAGATAAGTCATTTGGAGGTTCAATTGGTACTGGTGAAAACTTATTCTTTTATAACCTATTAGGTATTGATGCATTGCACCAAGGTATTGAATTAGATTTTAGATATAAAGCTACTGAAAAGATAACAGTAACAGGTATGGCCTCTTTAGGAGATTGGCAGTGGAAAAGTAACGTGTCTGCAGATATAAGAGATCAAGCAGGTGATATTGTAGATGTTGTAGAAGTTGTTGCAGAGGATTTAAAAGTAGGTGATGTTGCTCAAACAACATTTGCATTAGGTGTAGATTATAAATTAGCAGCTAAATCTAACATCTATGTAGATTATAACTTTGCTGGTGATAACTATTCGTCTTATGATGTTACAAACAGAGGAAGTTCAGACTTACCAGATGTATGGAAACTTCCTGATTTTGGTTTATTTGATGTTGGTGTTAGACATTCTTTTGAAATGGGCGATTTTCAAGCTGTTTTAATAGGTAAAGTGAATAATGCATTTAATACTGAGTATGTTTCAGATGCTAACGATTTAGATGGTACTGCTAATACAGCGCAAGTTTATTTTGGCCCTGGAAGAACTTATAGTGTAGGATTAAGTGTTAATTTTTAAAAAAAAAAGAATATGAAAAGAATATTTTATTGTTTAGCAATTTTGGGTATAACCTTTGTGGGTTGTAATCCAATGGAAGACATTTATGATGGACTGGATACAACGGCAGATCCAATTGTAGGATCTGAGTCTTACACACTAACTAGTGACGATTATACAGAGTTAGATCTAGGGTTTGGTAGCTTTAGTTCAGAGGAAGATGCAAGAACAATGTTACCTGCTTTTTTATCAGATAGATATCCATTTTGGGGAGAAGGTTCTTCTGTTTTAGTTGGATTTGATTTATACGTAGGAAATGCATTTGACCTAAGAGATTATAATTTAGTACAAGATGATTATACTTTTAGTGGTAGTGATGGATTAGGTTTTAATTCAGATGACGATCCTCTTGAATATTTAGCAGACATTCTTACTACTAATATTGAAAGTCCTTCTATAGGTGATTACCGAAGAGCAAGATACTTTCAATTTACGGGAGATTTCGTAGTTGTAACACCTACAGTATCTTTAGATGATAATTTTGATTATGGTGCTACAGCTGGGGATTTAACGGCTGTTGGTTCTGCGAATTGGGAAGCGCATTCTGGTGTTGGTTCAGGGCCAATAGGATATGCTACTTCTAGTTTGTCAATGACTGATTATCCTTCAACTGATATCGGAGGATCTATTACAATTGATGCTGACGGATCTGAGGATATATCAAGTTATTTTTCTGGAATAGCTTCAGGAAATGTTTATGCAAGTGCATTGGTAAATTTGAGTACTGTAAGTACAGGAACTTATATATTTCATTTAAGAGATACTGACTTTGCTGTAGGTTATGTAGCAAGAGTTGGAGCTATGGATGATGGTTCTGGAAATATCTTATTTGGTATTGGTGCCAGTTCAAGTACATTAACTTATGGTACTACATCTTTTGATCTAAACACTACATATCTTCTTGTATCGTCTTATAATATAGAAACAGGCGTATCTAACTTATATATATTAGATGCAGCAGAAGCTACTGAGCCTACAACTCCTGAAGCAACAAGTACAGGAGATACTGGTGCAGTTGTCACAGGTGTTTCTATCCGTCAAGGTGGTGGTGGACCAACTGGAGTTTTTGATGGTATACGTGTTGCAAACACATGGTCTGCAATTATGAGCAATGATGTATTAGATGATGAAATTGTTGGAGATAAAACAGCTTACGAAATGTATTTTGAATATACAGGTACAGAATGGGCATTACCTTCTGATAGCTTTTATGCTATTACTGATGAAGATTATGAATCTATGGGTATTGAAAGCTTCGGAAGTTCAATTTCTCCAGATGATTATTTAGCTACATTTTTAAGTTTAAAATATCCATACGCGCAAGAAGATGACATGATTAATGTAGGTTATAACTATGAATCAAGTTCAAGCGGAACAGGTGCAAGAGGTAGTCTTTATACGTTTTTAGACGGAGAATGGACAGCTTATCAATCTACAATCTCTACAACACTTCAATTTGGTTATGTTAATGGTGTTTGGGAACCAGATAATACTATTAGGTATACTTTAACATCTGATGATTATGCTGCTATAGTATCTGATTTAGCAACTGTTTATCCAGCAGCTACAGCAAGTACAGATAATTACGGAAACATGGACAGAAGAGCTGGTAATGCGGCTGAGTGGACAGATCCAATGATACTAGATGCTATTAATGTAGTGTTAGGTAACGTTGCACCTTCTGCAGATGAAGAACAAAAATATGTAATTACTCTTGAGGTTTATAATGGTAGTAATACTACAGAAGACTTCGCTGTTATTAAAATAGGTGGCGTATGGGTTTACCAAAGCTAATAAAGCGGTAAATTAAATACATTACAAATAAAAAAAATGCCTATCGAAATTTCGATAGGCATTTTCTATTTGTTAATAATTATATGAGAATTCTACTCCTTCCATTCTACACTCTCCATAATACGCTTAATATCTTTTTTTAAATATTCTGAAGCAGGATAAATAGAATCGTAATTAGGTTTAGCATAGAAATAAAGCGAACCACTTAAAAAATGATTAATACTATCTGTTATATAAAACTGAGATTGTGATGCAGCATTGCCTCCTATTTCATATAACATACCATAAGCTTTATGTGCTTTGTTTTCAAAAATATTTTGAGAAATCTCATCTGCTTTTATAGCGTGTTTTTGAGTTAGGTTTTGCGTGTCTCTAAGTAAACTATCAATGTTACCATTTTCAATGTCTTTATACGTAAGGTAAATGGTTGCTTTTAAAGAGGGATACTTAATATCAATACCATTAATGTTTCCCGCAGTTTTTACCGTTTTAATTGGCTCTGAAAGATTATTTTTATCGAAAGAAAAAGGGAGAGGCACATTAGTTTTCTCGTAGATAGCATCTGGATATTGAAGTCTTAAATAACCTTTGGGTTTTGGCAATGGATCGTCTCCGCAACTTAATATCAATAGACTTAAAAGAGGTAAAGCTATGCGTTTCATGTGTTTTGGTTTTTATTTAAGTATACTTTGACTTCGCTTAGTGCAGGCGCTATTAATTATTATCATAATTGAAAAATAAGCTTAACAAATGTATTTTATGTATTCTTATCTAATAACGTAAGCTTAATTTGTTTTATGCGTTTACGTTCTAAAGCTTCTACAGTAAAAACGTAATTTTCAAAATTTATTTTACTTCCTATTCGTGGAAAACCACCTGAAATTTCTAATACAAAACCAGCGAGAGTTTCAGCCTCCCCTTTTCGAGATTCAAAATAATCCACATCATTTTCAATACCAACTATTTTATAGACATCTTTAAGCGGTGTTTTTCCTTCAAAACTAAAGTTGTTGTTATCAAGTTTGGTGTAAACTAAATCGTCATCATCATACTCATCACTAATATCACCTACAATTTCTTCAATAATATCTTCTAAAGACACCAATCCTGATGTACCACCATATTCATCTACTACAACAGCAAGATGAACTTTTTTGGTTTGAAACTCTACCATTAAATCATCCAGTTTTTTGTTTTCTGGCACAAAGAAAGGTTCACGTAAAATGGTAGTCCAATCAAATGTTTTTTTATTTAAATGTGGCAATAAATCCTTGACATAGAGAACTCCTATAATGGTGTCAATACTTTCTTCGTAAACAGGAATTCTAGAATAACCATTATCAATAATTTCTTTTATAATAGTTTCATAAGGAGTGTTTATGCTTAACGCAAACAAATCCATTCTTGGTCGCATTACTTGTTTAGTGTCTGTATTCCCAAATGATACAATACCTTGTAGTAATTTTTGTTCTTCTTTAGTGGTGTCTTCATCGTTTGTTAATTCTAAAGCTTGCGATAATTGATCTACACTTAAATTAGAACGTTGTTTTCCAAATTTATTATGAATTTTAATCGTCACATAACGCATTGGCAAACTCAATGGAGAAAAAATGACGTCTAACACTTGTAAAGGCCTTGCTATAAAAGATGAAAATTTTACGCTATTTCTGCTCGCGTAAATTTTAGGAATAATTTCACCAAACAACAATATTAAAAAGGTGGCAGAAACAACCTCAATTAAAAACCGAAAAAGACTATTTGATATGCCATCAAAAAGCGTTTCTCCTATATAAGCAAAGAGTAAAACAACAGCTATATTTATAAAGTTATTGGCAACTAATATGGTGGCTAATAACTTTTTTGGACGCTCTAAAAGTTTAGCTATAATTTGCATTGAAGCCGATTTGTTTTCTAAACCTTCATTTAAATGTGTTTTAGTTAAAGAGAACAAGGCGACTTCAGCTCCAGAAATTAGAGCAGAACATGTTAGTAAAACAATAAGAATAATAATACTTGTTATAAACGAAGTATCAATAATTAGAAAATTTGAAATTAAAACCGTGGGTTCTGGGTCCAAAATAAAGTAATATTAAAAGATTAAAATGGTAAATCATCATCTCCTTCTGGTGCAGCAGCAGGTGAAGATTGTTGTGGTTGAGCTTTTGGTGTACTAGGCTTTTGTGGTTTTTGCTGATCACTTTTTGGTGTTAAAAAAGTAAAATCATCACATTGTATTTCCGTAGAATAGCGCTCCATGCCTTTATCATCAGTCCATTTTCTGCTTTTTATTCTACCTTCAATATAAATTTTGTCGCCTTTAGATAAGTATTTTTCACAAATTTCAGCAGCTTTATTTCTAACCACAATATTATGCCATTCCGTATTGGTTATGCGCTCATTGGTTTGCTTACTAGTGTAAGATTCACTTGTAGCTATAGGAAAACGACCAACGCAATTTTTATCATCAAAATAGTGCATTTTTACTTCGTCACCTAAGTTTCCTATTAGCATTACTTTATTTAACGTTCCAGACATAATAATTTGTTTTAATAAGGTGTAAAGTTACTGTTTTTGCAATCACTACTTTAAAAGTAATAAAAAAATGTGATTTCTTTAATATTCTTAACTAAAGACTTCTTTTAAATCTCTGTAAATAAGGGGTTTGATTCTCATTATTTAAGATGAGAAATAGTATTAAAATTAAAAGTATTTATAAAGTCACCTATTAATACAGGAACAGGATATTGATCGAGTGATTTAACGGTAATGGCTGTTTTTGGTAGTGACTCTGCCTCAATAATCCAGAATTTAGTATGCAAATGCTGATGCGATAATTTATGTACAACATCTACCTCATTATATAAGGAGTAATCAAACGTTGATGTTTCTAATAAAGTTTGGTCTAAATTTAAAAGATGAAACTCTTCAGGACTAAGGCTTTTATCAGATTCAATTAACGGAAACTGATATAGGTTTTGCCAGATACCTTTATGAGTACGTTTTTCAAAAAGTATCTTTTTATCAGGATCTATACATACTAAAAAGTTGAAGTACTTAGTTGTAACCTTCGTTTTCTTCAATTTCAATGGGAGCAGACTTACCGTGTTCTTTTGAAGCGCAACACAACTATCTTTAAAAGGACAAATTGTACAATCTGGATTTTTGGGTTTACATTGTAAAGCACCAAACTCCATAATAGCCTGATTATAGGTTGCAGGTTGCTCTTTATCTATTAAAGAAGATGCTAAAGATTTAAATTCTTTGATACCTAGTGTAGAGTTAATAGCTGTTTCAATTCCAAAATAACGCGCTAGTACACGATAAACATTTCCATCTACTACAGCAGCGACCTCGTTAAAAGCAATAGAAGCAATGGCGCTAGCAGTATAATCACCAACTCCTTTTAATTTTAGTAACTCTTTATAGTTATTTGGAAATACACCATTTAGATGGTTTGCAATATGTTTTGCAGAGGTATGAAGATTTCTTGCTCTAGAATAATAACCTAAGCCTTGCCATAATTTTAAAACGGAGGTTTCAGTAGCGTTAGCAAGATCAAAAACTGTTGGGTATTTAGCAGTAAATGCGTCGTAATAAGGTAATCCTTGTTTAACTTGAGTTTGTTGTAAAATTATTTCTGACAGCCAAATGTAATATGGATTGTTGGTTTCGCGCCATGGTAAGTTTCGTTTATTTACTGAGTACCAATTAATTAGTGTGTTGTTAAAATCCATTTGACTTTTTAGATGAGATGGCAAAATTAAATGTTTATAGTCTTAAATTTTAATTAATTACGTTTGAAATATTGAAATTAAAATGCATATATTTGCATCCCTTATAATTTTTATAGTAACCCTAAAACTAGTAACAATGACAAAAGCTGATTTAGTAGCGAAAATATCTGATAAATTAGGTATCGAAAAAGGAGACGTACAGGCAACTGTTGAAACCTTTATGGAAGAAGTTAAAACTTCTTTAGAAGGTGGAGATAACGTATATTTAAGAGGTTTTGGTAGTTTCATTATTAAAACAAGAGCTGAAAAAACAGGTCGTAATATTTCAAAGAATACTACAATAAAAATTCCAGCACACAACATTCCAGCATTTAAGCCGGCTAAAGTATTTTTAGAAGGAGTTAAATCTAATGTTGAGGTTAACTAAGAAAGCATTTAGACAAAATATTAACTTAAAAAGCATTATTTATTATGCCAAGTGGTAAAAAAAGAAAAAGACACAAGGTAGCGACGCACAAGCGTAAAAAACGTAGACGTGCTAATCGTCACAAGAAGAAATAAATTGAAAAAAGTAGTTTTTAAAACTACTTTTTTCGGTTTTAAAGAAACGTTCTTTGATATAGAATTTACAACATTTAATAGAGTGTTGTATAATTTGTAGGATATTACATCCTGTGTCAAATAATTTAGTGAAATCCATCTATCTCAATGAAGAGCTAGATATAAATTAACATTATGAACAAAGAATTAATAGTTCGATCAAGTTCAGATATTGTTGATTTTGCCTTATTAAAAGATGGAAAACTTATTGAATTACATAAAGATGAAGAGGATAACAACTTTGCGGTTGGCGATATTTTTATTGCCAAAATACGCAAAGTTATGCCTGGTTTAAATGCCGCGTTTGTTAACGTAGGCTATGAGAAAGATGGTTTTTTACACTATCATGATCTTGGTCCGCAAATGCCTTCTCTTTTAAAATTCATTAAACGTGTAAGCACAGGGAAATTGAGGGATTACACCCTCAAGGACTTTCCTATGGAAAAAGATTTAGATAAAAATGGCTCAATTGCAAACGCCATTAAATCAAATCAATCCATATTAGTACAAGTAGTAAAAGAACCAATCTCTACAAAGGGACCGCGTATTAGCTCAGAATTGTCTATTGCCGGAAGATACATTGTCTTAGTACCTTTTTCTAATCGCATATCAATATCACAAAAAATTGATTCGCAAGACGAAAAAGACCGCTTAAAAAGACTCGTAAAAAGTATCACACCTAAAGGATTTGGTGTTATTATTCGTACTGTAGCAGAAGGCAAAAAAGTTGCCGAACTAGATAGTGATTTACAGAGTTTGCTGGATCGATGGACAGCAATGTGTAAAAAATTGTACAAAGCACATCACCCAACTAAAGTATTGGGAGAAATGAACAAAGCATCCTCAATTTTGAGAGATATCTTTAATGATTCATTCTCTGGTATTGTTGTAGATGATGAAGAAATGTATGTACAGGTAAAAGATTACGTGCATCAAATTGCACCGAATAAGGAATCTATTGTGAAGTATCACAAGAATGGTCCTATTTTTGAAAAATTTGGAATAGAACGACAAATAAAAACATCATTTGGTCGTACAGTATCTATGTCAAGAGGAGCTTATCTGGTTATTGAACATACCGAAGCACTCCATGTAGTAGATGTAAACAGTGGTAACCGATCTAATAAAGAGAAGAACCAAGAAGATACGGCTTTAGAAGTTAACATGATTTCTGCCCAAGAAATTGCCAGACAATTACGTTTACGTGATATGGGAGGCATAATCGTTATCGATTTTATCGATATGGGAAAGGCCGAGAACAGAAAAAAGCTTTTCAATTATCTTAGAGATGAGATGAAAGATGATAAAGCAAAGCATAAAATATTACCGCCGAGTAAGTTTGGATTAGTGCAAATAACCAGACAACGCGTTAGGCCAGAACGTAATATTAAAACGAAAGAAGAAAATCCGAATCTAGTAGGAGGAGATGAAATCGAAGCACCAATTAAAGTGGTGGAACGTATTAATCAAGATCTAGAACGTATTTTCAAAAAAGACTATAAAAAGGTAACTCTTAATACACACCCTTTTATAGCAGCCTTTTTAACCAAAGGGTTTCCATCAGTACGTTCAAAATGGTTTTTTGAACACAAAAAATGGGTAAAAGTTTTACCTAGAGATGCTTACACATATCTTGAATATCATTTTTTCGATAAAAATGGTGACAAAATCAAATAATATCTATTAGAAAAGCCCAACTAAAATTTTTAGTTGGGCTTTTTGTTTTATAGTAAATTTATATATCTATCTGTAGCGTCTTTTTGTATTCCAAACTAATGAACTTGCGTTTCCAAATTTTAACGTTTTAGTTCCTACTTTACTTTCTTTTACTGTTCTGTTACTTGTTTTCATAATTTTTGTATTAAATATTTTTGCTTTTTAAAGCGGGTGCAAATTTACGGCGCTTATAAGCTTTAGAAAACAACAGGTTTAATAGTATTGTGTGCTATATTACCTTTATTTCGTTTTTTTTAACAAAACTAAAGTTAAAATAAAATACTTAAGAAAAATCCCAACTGAAACTTCAGTTGGGATTTTTATATTTTATAAAGTAAATTATACTTAATCTCTAGACATAAAAATTCTAAGGATATACCAGAACAATAACATTAGTGAAGCAAACAATCCTAGCGCAGCCGGAATATAGTCTTCTACACCATAAGTCTTCACTAAATTAGAAGTTTGATATAAGATAGATCCACCAGCTAATAAGCACATGCCAACAGAAAACCATAAACCTAAGTCAAAACCAAATAGAGTTCCTGCTATTATTAATCCAATAGCAATGAAAAACCCAATAGTTAATCCTGTTTTTAGAAATGAAAAATCAGTTTTTGTCATTAATACAGCAGCAGATAATCCTGTAAAAAGGGATAATGTAACTATAGAGGCTTGGTAAAGCACATCTGAACCAGAAGGTCCCATGAGTTCTGTTACCATATATAACATAGGTACAAAAATTAAGGCTTCAAAAAATATGTAAATACCATACGCTAAATACTGCGTGTTTTTATCTGTAGTTTTCATAGCCATACCTTCAGCATAGTTGGTGGCTAGCATAAAGCCACCTAGTAACAAGAGCCATTTATAACCTTGTGTCATAGAGAGCATAAAACTTACTACAGTTTCACTTTGTAGTAAAAGGTATTCAAATAGTATGAAGACCAAGACTCCTCCTGCAACATGTCCATAAGTTTTTTTGTAAAAGGTAGCGCGTTCTACATCAGATAAGCTGCCAATTAAAATTTTCTGTGAGTACTGATTTGGGTATTGGTTTTCCATTGTATGATTTAGTTTATGATGTTTAATGTACGTATTTCTTCTTATGCTACAAAAAAAGCCCTGATAAATCAGAGCTCTTTTATAAAATATTTTAAGATTTAATCTCTACCTCCAAACACTTGAAGTGCCCAATATAGTAAAGAGGCTAATGCGCCAATAGCAGCAACTAAATAAGTCCTTGCAGCCCATTTAAGTGCATCTTCAGAGCCTTTATATTCATCTGGTGTTAGCATTTTTTTGTTCTTTAACCAAGCTAAAGCTCTATTACTTGCATCATATTCTACAGGTAAAGTAATGAAACTAAATAGCGTTGCAAACCCCATAAACACTAAACCAGCAACAGCAACCCAATACCCTATACCAATTCCTGCAGCGGCTCCTAAAACTAAACCTCCAATGACTAACCACTGAGACATTCCTGAAGTCACACTAACAATTGGTACCAACGCAGAACGCATACCTAAAGCACTATAAGCTTGTGCATGTTGCACGGCGTGTCCACATTCGTGAGCAGCAACTGCAGCCGAAGCCGCGTTACGTTTATTGTAAACAGATTCACTTAAGTTTACTGTTTTATTTTTAGGGTTGTAATGATCTGTTAATTGTCCTGGTGTAGAAATAACCTCTACGTCAGTAATACCATTATCTGCTAACATTTTTTCTGCAATCTCTCTACCAGATAAACCATTGCGCAATTGTACTTTAGAGTACTTCGCAAATTTACGTTTAAGTTGGTTACTTACTAGCCAGCTCACTAAAGCAATAGCGCCAATTAGTACGTAATATCCCATCATTCCGCTCATAAGTTGAAAATTTTAATTTATGTAAATTTACTAAATGAATTGCAAAAAGTAAGCCAAATTAAATTTAAGAACTTTTGTCAGGATATTGAAATGCCTATTGTTATGTTTACATCGCTTCCATAGACCAACCAAACGCTTCAGCAATCTCTTCATAAACTATTTTACCTTTTACAATATTTAGTCCTTTTGCTAAAGTTACATCTTTTTTACATGCGGTTTCCCAACCTTGATTTGCCAATCTTAGTACATAAGGTAAGGTTACATTGGTTAATGCTAAAGTTGATGTATAAGGTACAGCACCTGGCATATTTGCAACACAGTAATGTACCACATCATCAATTATAAATGTTGGGTCTTCATGTGTTGTTGCTTTAGTCGTTTCCATACAACCACCTTGATCTACAGCCACATCTACCAAAACGGTTCCTGGACGCATATCTTTAAGCATATCTCTAGTAATTAATCTTGGAGCAACAGCACCTCTAACTAATACACCACCAATAATTAAATCATGATCTTTAATACGTTTTCTAATATTATACTCGCTTGAAAACTCGGTAACTACATGGCTAGGCATCACGTCATTTACATAACGTAATTGTTTCATGTTAATATCCATAACAGTAACGTGAGCTCCTAATCCTGCAGCCATTTTTGCAGCTTGAATACCTACAACACCAGCACCTAAAATTAAGACTCTTCCTGGAGGTACACCTGGAACGCCACCAAGTAGTACTCCACGACCTTTAATTGGTTTTTCTAAATATTTTGCACCTTGTTGAATTGCCATTCTTCCGGCAACTTCAGACATTGGTGTTAATAATGGTAATGTACCATCTTTATCTTCAACAGTTTCGTAAGCAATACAAACCGATTCACTTTTAAGCATCGCTTTAGTTAATGGTTCGCTAGAAGCAAAATGGAAATAGGTAAATACTACATGATGCGATTTTATCAATGGATATTCTTCTGCAATAGGTTCTTTAACTTTAACAATCATTTCACTAGAAGTATAAACGTCTTCTATAGTTTCTAAAACTATGGCGCCAGCGTTGATGTAATCTAGATCGGAGAATCCGCTTCCAAAACCAGCATCCTTTTGTACGTAAACAACGTGTTTGTTTTTTGTCAATTCGAAAACTCCCGAAGGTGTCATACCAACTCTGTTTTCATTGTTTTTGATTTCTTTTGGGACTCCGATTTTCATTTGATTTTTTTTAATTTATTAAATCTGTCAAATAGAATTTGCTAATTAAATTACCGATTAGAATCAACTTTTTAATTAAGCTTATTTTATTTTTTGAAGATTTTGAGATGAATAGCTCTTGGAAATTACTATGAAAAATGCTGTTGTTCCAAATTTGATTGTTAATTTGAAATCACTTTTACGGAATTAATATTTTGAAGCTTTTATTTTAAAAACAATCAAAATTCAGGTTGAATTTGAGGTCAATATGATATTCTAAGAATAAAAATAATGTAGCGACAACCTTTAAATTATTACAATTGAATTACTTTGTAATCGGTAATAATAATACTTTAGTCACTCTGTTATTTTCAAAAATTAGTGTGAGCATTACAGATTGATCATTAGAAAGTCCTTCTCCTTTACCAACATAATAATTGAATTGATTAGTTGTAGATGAATTTAATATACTCGGATAACCTAACTGATGAATAACTTCTTTCTTTGTGTCATCAATAAAAAGATCCTTATCTAAGATGTCATCTAGCATTTCATAACGTTGCATTGGGTTTTGTTTCCATCGTTCTTCCGTAAAGCGATGATCCAAAAAAGAATGTAAAGAGGTCGCTATTACAAATGAAGCAAAAAGAATTAGACCAATTTGGTTAATCTGATTATTACGGTAATCAAAATAATCTTTAAGCCCCTTGCGCTTCTTTTTAGGTGATGATTCTTCTGTTGATGGTTTGTTTAAATACACAGCATTACTCTTTTGTGAGTTCAGAGTAATTTAAAAAATAGGCTTCTTCACATGGTGACATAGCATGCGGATAATTAGGAATAAGTACCACTCCTTCCGAGGTTAAATTCCATGTTTTGTATTTCCAATAACTGTCATCAACAAAAGTTTCGCACTCTTCGTCTTGTACATCATTTTCAGATTCTTGGTATTTGCTTTTTAATTTCTGAAAAAAATCAACTTTTGGGTATAATGCTTCAATCTCATCTACAACCTCTAAATTTTCTAGGTTAAACGTATAGCCAACATTACCATGAGAAGGATGTGCACCACCACAATAAACGCTGTAATATTTTAAGTAGCTTATAAATTTATCATTCACTAGATTGATTTCGTATGAAATTTCGAACCAAGAACTACAGTCTAAATTGTCTTTTGCATCTGTTAGATGAATAGCATCTAGTATAGGATTGAAAACTGCACGTTGTTCTTTTGTAAAACCATTTCCTAATCTAAATAAGGGCAGTTTTGAATATTTTTCATGAAACCAAACCAACTGTTTATCCTTATAATTAACAACACTATCTTTTACAAAGGTTAGTTTAGGATTTCTAAAATCTTCTAAAGGCTCTTGTTTTGTTTCGGTTAAAACAACTTTATAAGTGTCATCTTTTAAAGTGAAATTACCTATAAGTTGATTACCTTTTTTTGTTAAGTCAAAAACTTCGTCGGCATCAATTACCTTTTCAGGCCTAAAATAATAACCATCTATTAAAGTGATTTTGTCTTTTTTGAAATCACCAGATATAGGAATACTTAAAAGTTTAGAATCGTAAAAATAATAGCCTTCTAATTCGCCAGAAGTGGAATCTTTTTCGTGAGGATAAACATTGACTTCTAAATGAATAGGATAATCACCAATAATACCAACATAACTTTGAGACCAACCTATAATTGGCAACAAAGTTATGATGATATATTTTAGTAGTTTACCCGACAATATTTACAATTTTACCAGGAACTACAATTACTTTTTTAGGTGTTCTACCTTCTAATTGCGCAATAGTTTTCTCGTGAGCCATAACGGTTTTCTCAATGTCGTCTTTGCTCATATCCATTGGCAATTCTAATGTAAAACGCATTTTACCATTAAAAGAGATTGGATATTTTTTACTGCTTTCTACTAAATGACTTGCATCAAAAACAGGGAAAGGTGCTGTAGAAATAGTATTGTTATTTCCTAATTGACTCCATAATTCTTCAGCAATATGTGGTGCATAAGGCGAAATTAAAACCAATAAAGGTTCTAAAATGTTTTTGCTTGTACATTTCTGCTTACTCAATTCGTTAACCGCAATCATAAAAGTAGAAACCGATGTATTGAAAGAGAAATTCTCAATATCTTCTTGTACTTTCTTTATGGTTTTGTGTAATGTTTTTAAGTTGTCTTTGGTTGGCTCAGCATCATTAACAATTAAACCATTTTCGCCAACATATAATTTCCAAAGTTTTTTAAGGAAACCATGTACACCTGTAATACCAGCCGTGTTCCAAGGTTTGTACTGTTCTAATGGTCCTAAGAACATTTCATAAAGTCTTAGACTGTCTGCTCCGTAATCTGCAACAATGTTATCAGGATTGACAACGTTGTATTTGGATTTAGACATTTTTTCTACTTCACGATTTACTTTAAATGTGCCATCTTCTTCTGTTATGAATTTTGCATCTTTAAAGTCTTCACCAAATTCTCCATCTGATTTTAAACCATTAATATTTAATTCATCGGAAGCATTTACATACTGTACTTTTACATGAATAGGAAGAAAATTAAAATCTAAACTAATATTTAAATTAGTTTCTGAGTCCTGAATATGACGTCTTATTAAATTCTCCATGTTTGCTTCCAACTCCTCAATTAAGCGATAAGTTTTTTCTGAAGCATTTTCCTGTTTTAATTTCTTCAATTCTTCATGAGAAATTAAAACAGGATTTTTAGAAATTAAAGATTTGATTGTTTCATCATATTCTTCACTATTAAAATTAACTTTAAAGTAATTTCTATAAACAAAAGCACTAGTACCCAAAATCATTCCTTGGTTAATCAACTTTTTAAAAGGCTCTTCAACATTAACAAAACCTCTGTCTTTCAATAATTTCACCCAAAAACGCGAGTAGAGTAGGTGACCTGTAGCATGCTCGCTTCCACCAATATATAAATCTACATTTTCCCAATATTTCAGCGCAGCTTCACTTGCAAAAACACCATCTCTATTGGCTGCATCTTCCATATAACGGAAGAAATACCAAGAACTTCCTGCCCAACCTGGCATAGTGTTGAGTTCTAGTGGATGAATTGTTGTATTGTTTATCTTGTCATTAGACACCACAGAATTACTTTCAGTACACCAAGCCCATACATCTGCACGTCCTAAAGGCGGTTCACCTTCTTCGGTTGGTAAATATTTTTCTACTTCTGGTAATCTAATTGGTAAATGCTCTGCATCTATCATTTGTGGCATACCATTTACATAATACACTGGGAATGGTTCGCCCCAATATCGTTGTCTTGAGAATACAGCATCACGTAATCTGTAATTGGTTTTACCTACGCCTTGTCCTAATTGCTCTAATTGATAAATAGCCAATTTAGACGCTTTTTTATAAGCTAATCCATTAAGGAAATCACTATTGGCGATTTTTACATTGTCTTTAGAAGCATAGGCTTCTTCAGAAATATCAACACCTTCAAATATATTTGGAATTGCAATATCAAAATGTTTTGCAAAATCGTAATCACGTTGGTCACCACAAGGCACTGCCATAACTGCGCCTGTTCCGTAGCTTGCTAAAACGTAATCACCAATCCAGATTGGAATCGGTTCTTTAGAAAAAGGATGCTCAGCATAAGCACCTGTAAACACACCAGAAATGGTTTTTACATCTGCCATACGATCGCGTTCGCTTCGTTTTGCTGATTTTTCTATGTAAGCTTCAACTTCAGCTTTTTGTGCTTCGGTTGTAATTTGTGATACTAATTCGTGTTCTGGTGCAAGGGTCATAAATGACACGCCAAAAATAGTATCTGGCCTTGTAGTGAAAACGTCTATTTTGTGAGACGTCTCGACTGCGCTCGACGAGACAGCAGGAATAACATTGAATGTTACCGAAGCTCCAACGGATTTACCAATCCAGTTTTTCTGAATGTCTTTTAAAGCATCTGTCCAATCGAGATCATCTAAACCTTGAAGTAAGCGTTCTGCATACGCAGAAATTCGCATACTCCATTGGGTCATTTTTTTTCTAACTACAGCATGTCCACCACGTTCGGAAACACCATTAACTATTTCGTCATTGGCTAAAACGGTTCCTAATTCTGGGCACCAGTTTACTTCTGTTTCTGCTAAATAGGTTAATCTGTATTTTAAAAGTATTTCTTGTTGTACTTCCGAAGAAAAATTATTCCATTGCTCTGCCGTAAACTGACCTGTATTATCATCACATACAGCTTCTACAGCAGTATTACCCTCTCTAGCAAATACCTTTTCTAATTCAGAAATAGGAAATGCTTTATTTGCATGTTTACAAAACCAAGACTCATACAATTGTATAAAAATCCACTGTGTCCATTTGTAATATTCAGGATTAGAGGTACGCACTTCACGACTCCAATCAAAAGAAAAACCAATTTGGTCTAACTGTCTTCTATAAGTAGTAATATTCGTTTCTGTAGTGACTGCAGGATGCTGACCTGTTTGTATCGCATACTGTTCTGCAGGCAATCCAAAACTATCATAACCTTGCGGATGTAAGACGTTAAAACCTTTATGACGCTTATAACGTGCATAGATGTCACTAGCAATGTAACCCAACGGATGGCCAACATGTAAACCTGCTCCTGAAGGATAAGGGAACATATCCAAAACGTAATATTTTGGTTTATCACTGGTGTTTGAGGCTTTAAATGTTTCGTTTTTTGCCCAGTAGTCTTGCCACTTTTTTTCTATGCTGTTAAAATCGTATGTCATTGTCTTGTTTTCCTTGTGTAAAGCCACAAATTTAAAGCTATTACAACACAATTAAAAACTAAACGTTGTATTACTTAAATACTATTTAATGCTTGAAATTAATGAGATTCAAAAATCAATGATTTCTCATACAGTAATTCCGATTATTAAACAGATTTAATCCAAATTCTTTATTATTTTTACAACATAAATCTGCATTCATCCATGGCATCATCTTTTGACAAGTACCAAAAGCGAAAACTTATATCATCTTACATCTCTGTAGTGATAAGTATTGCTTTGGTTTTATTTCTTCTAGGCTGTTTAGGTCTTTTAGTAATTAACTCTAAAAAAGTAGCTGATCACTTTAAAGAACAAGTGGTAATGACTATTTATTTGAATGATACAGCAAAAGAAGTAGAGGTCAACCAGCTCAAAAAGAGTTTAGCGATGGCAGATTACACAAAAGATGCACTTTACGTATCTAAAGAAGAAGCTGCAGAGTTTATGAAAGCTGAAACAGGTGAAGACTTTATGGATTTTGTAGGTTATAATCCATTGAAGAATTCAATTGATGTGCACTTAAAAGCCGATTTTGTTACTAATGAAAACCTAAGTGAAATCACAGAAGGTTTATCTAATAAAGCATTTATTGAAGAGATAAGATACGATAATGATTTGGTAGAATTAATGAACGATAACGTAAAAAAAATTACGTTTTGGGTCTTAATTATTAGTGGATTATTTACTTTAATCGCTGTTTTATTGATTAATAGCTCTATTCGTTTAGCCGTTTATTCTAAGCGTTTTATTATTAAGACCATGCAAATGGTTGGTGCGACCAAAACCTTTATTCGTAGACCTTTTGTATGGAAAAGTGTGCAATTAGGAATCATTGGTGCTTTAGTTGCTTTAGCTGGTATGGCAGTTGTTTTATACTATTTAGATATTACATTCCCAGAATTAGAATTACTAAAAAACACCCTATTAATTGGAGGTTTGTTTGTTGGTATTTTCCTTTTAGGAATTGTGATTACTTGGATTAGTACGTTTATTGCTACACAACGTTTCTTAAACTTAAAGACGGATCAGTTGTATTATTAGATGTTAGGAAAATATTAATGTCGACCACTATTTGTAAATAAAACTGTTACTTTGCAGGATACTAAAGTTGAATTGAAAGACCATGGGAGAACAAAAACGTAAGGACGATTCTAAATCGGAATTCATTTTCGGGAAGAAAAACTATAAATTCTTATTTATTGGTTTAGCATTTATTGTTATTGGCTTTATATTAATGTCTGGTGGTGGAAGTGATGATCCCAATGTTTTTGATGAATCTATTTACAGCTGGAGACGTATTAGATTAGCACCAACTTTAGTGTTAATTGGTTTTGGTATTCAGGTTTATGCGATTCTTTTAAACCCAAATAAGAAATAATTTTTATTGATTTAGAAAGTCACTAAACTCATTGGTGATTTGCTTTAAATAGATGGTTGTATTTGATAATGCATCCTCTAAATTCTTGGCTTTTGTAATTATAGCATCACTATAAGCGATTCCCATTTCATTGAGTTCTACAGGAGTCACATCAATACTACCACAAAAGGCAGCTACTTTTATTTTATTTTTCTTAGCAGAAGTTAAGACTCCACTTAAGGTTTTTCCAGATAAGGTTTGATGATCTAATTTGCCTTCGCCTGTAATAATCCAGTCTGCATTTTTAATTTTAGTATTAAAATCTGCAATCTGTTTTATAACATCGATACCAGGAAGAAGTTCTCCGTTTAAAAAAGCGATAGCACCTGCTCCCATTCCTCCAGCAGCACCAGCACCTTCAATTTCTTGAGCTGTAAAATTAAAATGATCATCTAATACTTTAGAGAAATTACGCAAACCTGTATCTAAATAATTAATATCAGCTTCAGTTGCGCCTTTTTGTTTGGCATAAATATGTGCAGCTCCGTTAGGTCCGTAAAGTGGATTTGTAACATCACAAGCAATTTGAAATTTAATAGACTTTAACCTTTTATCTACAAGCGTATCATCAATTTTACAAATAGTAATGAGTGCGCTACCAATTGGTTTTACCTCGTTGTTATCTTTGTTTAAGAAACGATAGCCTAAAGCATTTGCCATACCAATACCACAATCGTTTGTTGCACTTCCTCCGATGCCTAGAATAATATGCTGAGCACCTTTATCTATAGCTTTAAGAATTAACTCTCCAGTACCAAATGTGGTGGTGTGCATACAGTTTTGATCTGCAGGCTGTAATAGTTTCATACCAGAAGCTTCAGCCATTTCAATAAAGGCAATTTTGGAGGCTTCAGCATATAAAAATGTGGCTTCAATAGTTTTAAATATGGGATTGGTAACATTGACTTGGATAACCTCTCCTTTTAAATAATAGTTGACCACTTCAATAGTACCATCTCCACCATCTGCTAATGGCACGATTACTACTTCGGCATGTAATGATGATCTTAAAATGGGTGCAACGATATTACAAAACTCGAGTCCTGTTAACGATTCTTTATACTTGTCTGGTGCTAAAATGATTTTCATGAAATAAATCTAACTTAATAGGTTTGGAAGAAAATAACTAACTACAATAATGAGCACAAAAAAGACCATTAATATAATACTCTCTTTCTTTAATAAGTCTTTAGTGTGAAATGTATACGACAGTTCCATTTGCTTAGCAGGTGTTTTAGGAGTTAATTTACTTACAATTACAGCAACTACTAATGCTATTACAAAACCAGTTAAGTTATACCAAATCCAAAATAAATTTGGAATATTATGGATGCCTAGTTCTGCTAAGGCTGCATGTAATGAAACGTCGCCAGAGTAGAAATGGCCTTGATTAAAAAGGTATACTAATTCGGGTAAATATTTAAAGACAAGATTTACAACTACAGCTGTTATTATGGCTGCATTCATACCAATATGATTTACTTTCTTTAAAAAGATAGCAATAACAAAGGCTGCTAATATTGGTCCGTAAAATAAAGATGAAATAGCATTGATGAGTTCGATAACGGTGCTTTCACTATTACCAAAAAGGTAAGCTGCCATAATACATATAACTCCCCAAAACACAACTAAACCTTTAGATAAAAGCATGTATTTTTTTTCGGAAAGTTTTTTTTCTCCACTATTAAAGAAGTCTTCAATCGTTACTGCGCTCAATGAATTAATGGTAGAACTTAATGAAGACATTGCAGCAGACATAATGCCTACCATTAGAATTCCTATAAGGCCGTTTGGTAAATATTTAGTAATAAAAACAGGCACCATTAGATCTGGTTTAATACCTGATTTTGCATATTCTGCAGGAAAATAAATACGTGTTGTTTCTCTTATACTTTCATAAAAATCAGGAACATTACTTACCAGATATCCAATAATTAATCCCATTATACTGTAAACGAGAACTACAGGAAACCGTAATAAACCATTGGCTAACAATAACTTTCTAATGGTACCTTCATCTTTCGCAGAAAGTAAGCGTTGTGCTTGTGTTTGATCTGTACCGTAATATGATAAATACAAAAAGAAACCACCTAAAAGCATTGGCCAAAAACCATATTCCTCTCCATCAAAGAATCCTAGATTAGAAAAGTCGATTACTTGAAGTCGTTCAGGATCAAAACCTTTAAACGTTCCAGTGTCTTTCAATAAAGAATAGCCTATAATTAAACATATAATTAAGCCAGAAAATAAAATTATCATCTGAATAGCATCTCCCCAAACTACAGCTTTCATACCGCCTTGATAGGAGTAAACTAAGGTTACAACACTTATTATTAGTAAAGTCCAATGAAAACTTATACCAACTACAGATTGTATAATTAAAGCCATGGTAAATACCATAACTCCTGTTCCTAGCGCACGACTTATTTGAAAAACGACACTAATTAATTTTCTTGTAGATTTTGAAAAACGACGTTCTAAGTATTCATAAATACTTACAATTCCTGATTTGTATAAAGGTGGAATTATAAAAAACATGATTCCAATCATCGCTAATGGCACGCCAAACTCAAACGTTAACCATTTCATTCCACCATTGGCTTTAAGACCAACAAAAGCTGGTGCAGAAATAAAACTAATAGCTGATAATTGAGTTGCCATTGTAGATAAACTCAAAGGAAACCAACCAAGGCTCTTACCTCCTAGAAAATAATCTTTTGAATTTTTATTCTCTTTAAAGAAATAACCCATAGCTATAAAGCCTACGAGATAAACGGCAATTATTGTATAATCTAGCCAATTCATGTTAATTTATGTTTAATTGTATTCTAACCGAATGTTTCCAATCGCCTTTTAAAATACGCATTAATATGGCATAAGTTGTTCTTATGCCATTAATACTCAGAAATGTTTTTTAATGGAATTAAATTTCAGATTTAAGTAAATCGATAAGTAAAGCGGCACTCCATGAAAAGTTATTACCTCCATAACCTGCATTGTCTTTAACCTCTTTTCTAGGATCGAAATATTCATAAAAACCATATTGCTTTATTAATGAAATAGATTCTTCCTTTACACGAGTTGCAATAGCATCAAAGCCATTAGATTTTAAACCTCTATAAAGTATCCAGTTGAGGTTAATCCAAACAGGGCCTCTCCAATATTTTTTAGGATTAAATCGATCACTTTCTGGATCAAAAGATGCGCATAAGTATTTGTCATCAGTACCAAATTTATCCATCAGTGTTTTTACAAGGATATTTGCTCTTTCTTTACTAGGTATACCTGCAAACAATGGAGTAAATGACGATGATGATATATGCTCTAATTGTTTTTCGTTTCTAAGATCGTAGTGTACGTAAGCACCAAGTTTTTCATTATATAATTTTTCATTAAATCGTTTTATAGCTTTAGTTTGCCATTGCTTTAATGTTTTTATTTTATCTTCAGAATTCCCAATCAATTCATAAAGCTCAATTAAAGCCGCATTAGACTTTATAAGCATGGTATTAAACAATGGGTCTTGAACTAAAAATGGAGATAACTCAGCAATTTTAGCATCATCATAATTGTGTGCTTTAGCAATTTCTATAAGATGTAGATAGTAATCGTATTCTCTATTTGTAGGTCTTTGAGCGGCATCAACATGAGTAGTGTCTCTACGTTCAAATTTATATTTTGGAGGATCCATAGTCTCCCAAATATCATCCCAAATAGGAGAGTTATCTGTACCAGATTCCCAATTGTGGTATATGTAAACTAAACCTTCTTTGTTAGGATCTCTATGTGTGTAAAAATGCTCGTGATTATGATAAACCTTATCAATATTAAGTTTTATGAAATTTAATATGTCTTCTTTGTCATCTATAATATCATAGATTTCTTTTAGAACAAAACCGAGAACAGGAGGTTGTGTCATTCCTGTAGTTCTATGGCTTTTTGAAGCTAAAGGGTGTAGTTTAGAAAGATGAAAATCGGGACCAGGAAAATAAGTGTCACTATCATTATGAAAAACGATGTGTGGTATAAATCCATTTTCCCATTGTGCGCTTAATAACGCTTCGATTTCTCGTTTTGCTTTAGTGGTATCGTAATGCGCTTGGCCTATGGCAATAAAACCAGAATCCCAATTCCATTGAAAAGGGTATAAACCTTCACAAGGAATAGTAAACCCTTTGTCTTCTTTAAAGTTGTTATTAAGAACAGTTTCGGCTTTTTTAATTAAATCATTATTTGTCATGATAGATATTTGAGATATAAAAGAAAGCATTGACACAATATAGTTTGTCAATGCTTTCTGTATTAATTATTATTTAAAAATTAAATGTTGTTGTTAGGAAAAATCGTCTTGGTAGAATTGGGCGTCCAACGAAAAAATCTCCATCACCAGATTGACCAGAAATACCTGCTCTAGGATTCCCTTCTGTAAGTCCAGCACTATCAAATAGGTTGAATACTGAAAATCCAACTCTAAGGCTATTGTTACCTTCTGTTTCAAAAGTATAACCAGCACCAATTCTAGCAATTGTTATAGCGTCTAATTCTACATTGTTAGAATCATCAGTGAATTTTGCTCCAGTATGGTTTAAGGTGAAATTAGCATCTAGCTTACGGTTATCGTAGTTTAAACCAATTGATCCTAAGATGTTTGGTTGTCTTCCTATTTCGTTACCTTCATTGATAGTTACAATACCTCCGTTAACTAAATCTTCCGTTTGGTTTGTAGAGATTTCATGATCTTGATAAGTAATTGTCGCATTTGCAGATAAATAATCAGTAAATCTGTAGTTTCCTGTAGCTTCTAAACCTATCGTTTTTGTAGACTGTTCGCTACGTCCTTGGTCTACTAATTCTCCACTAACAATCGCTTGATCAATACGAATACGATCACTTAATCCTACATAATATACTGCAGCAGAACCTGAGAATTTCGACGTACCAAATTTAGCACCTACTTCTCCTTGAATAATCGTTTCTGCTTCATAGTTTGTCTCTCTTATTCCTGGTGTTGGAGCAAAACCACGTTGTTGAGGAAAGAAAAATCCTCTTGAGAAATTAGCGTATAAGTTGGTAACTTCTGTTAACTCATATAAACCTGCTAATGATAAAGCCCAATCTGTTGCTTCAATCTCTCCTGTTGTAAATGTACCATCTGAAAAACGAACATTTTGCAATTCACTTGTTAAGTCACCATCAGTATAAACTTGACTCTCCGTAACATTACCTTTTCTAAATGTTCCTTTAGTTGATTCTATACGTAAGCCAACATCAAAACGCCATTTGTCAAAAACCATTTCATCAGTAATATAAAAAGCGGTTCTACTTTGTTCTAAAAAATTATTAGAAGTCATTCCTATTCTATTGTATAAACCACCTGTTGAATAGACTACGTTTCCTCCAGTAGCATCAGCATAATTTAAATTTACTAATCGCGGATTATTATTAAATTCAGACAAGACTCTGTATTGATAATTAACATCTTCAGCTTCTGTTCTCGCTAAAAAAGTACCAACTGTGTACGTGTGATTTCCGTTATCTGAATTTAGAATTAAGCTAGCTTCACCAGAATAATCTGTCATAGGTCTTAACCTATCTATATGTAAGTTTTCTACGACTAAATCGTTACCATTAATCTCACCTCCAGAACCACCTTGGTACGTTGCACTAAATCCTGTATTTCCAGGTGCCACGGCCTCTATATAATCTGAAATTGTAATTGGGTTTCCGTAATTACCATCACCACCAACGTATAGCGCAAAATTATGTTGGTAATTGGCGTATTTTACTTTTGATTTAAATCTTAGATTATCACTTAAATTATAGTCAAAATCGGCTAAAAGGTATCCACCTTTTGTATAAACACCATCGTCAATTGGGCTTTCATAGGCACCACCTGGCGTTAAAAATGACGTGTTTGCTAATTCTCCAGACAACAACGATTCAACATCGTCTCCATCGTTACCAGCAAGACGTTCTCTAGAACCACCATCTAAAGGAAGCGGCATGAAAAACTGAGCTCTATCATTAATAAATTGACCATGGATGGTAAAAGAACCATTATCAAATTTTTTCTTAATATTCGCTCTTAACTGAAATCCTCTAGTATCTAAACCTGTATCAATTGGTCCATTATCTTTTCTTACAAATCCAGTTAAAGCATAGTAGGTGTTGGAGTCTTCTCCTCCTAATTTTCCACCCGTGTAAAAATCTGTTTTTAACCTGCCATTAGTACCATATTCTAGGTTGATAATGTTTTCTTCATTAGTATCTCCTGTCTTACTTGTATAATTAATAATACCAGCAACAGAACCAGCACCATAAAGTACGGCAGCACCACCTCTTACAAATTCTACACCTTTAAACCCAATATCTGGACGTGCGTAAACATCATGAGCAGAGGAATTTAATCCAAATGTGCTCATTAAAGGCATACCATCATATTGAAGCGGATTAAAAACGTATTGTCCACCAGAAGGCAAACCTCTAACAAATAAATTAGTTGCTGTTTCACCACCACCACCTTCTGCAGTAATTCCCGGAATACTTCTTAAAATATCAGCTTGGCTATTTGCAGAAAGTTTTGTGATTTCTTTTTGCTTTACAGAACTGATAGACATTGGTGTGTCTTTTTGGGATCTAAACGTAGAAGATGCTGTAAGTACAACCGTATCTAAAGCATTTCCTCCTTCAGTTAAAACAGCGTCGATTGTAACAGGACTACCATCGCAATTAATTGTTTTTTCAAAAGTTTCAAATCCTACATAAGAGATTTGAATAATGTGTTCTCCTGATAAAGTTGTAGTAAAAGTAAATTTACCATCAAAATCAGTTATTGCACCAGAAGTGCTTCCTTTAATAATAACATTGGTACCCATAATTGGCATACCAGATGCATCAGTGACTTTTCCGCTAATTTGTGTTTGCGAAAAAGCAGTAAATGCACTTATAAAAAGTGCAAATGCTAGTAGAGATTTTTTCATTGATTTATAGTTTTGTTGTTTATAGGGTAAATTTATTATCAAATTGTTAAGTTTGTGTAATAAATATTACGAAATTACCATGCAAACGTTTGCGGTAACGTTTGCGAAAGCTATAATTAGATGAAAAGTAAGATTACAACCCTAAAAGAGATTGCAGAAAAACTCCAATTATCTATTTCTACGGTATCTAGAGCTCTAAATGACCATCAAGATATAAGTGAAACGACAAAAAAAAGAGTGAAGCAGTTGGCTTCGGATTTAAATTACATTCCCAATATTTTTGCGAAAGGGTTTAGAGCTCATAAAACAAATATTATTGGTGTTATTGTACCTAATATTACACATTATTTCACAACCACATTAATAAGAGGAATCGTAGAAGAAGCTTCCCTTCATGGCTATCGTGTTATTATTTCAGAATCTAATAATGATGTCGATAAACAAACTGAAATGCTTAATACTATGATTCAATTTGGTGTAGATGGTGTTTTAATGTCAATATCAAAAATGACGAGAGATATTAGTTCAATTTTAAAATTAATGAATACACTTCCATTAATTCTATTTGATAAAGCATCTAATAAAATACCCTGTACTCAAGTGGTTATTAATGAAGAGGAAGCTGCTTATAATGCTGTAGAACATCTTATAAATATTGGAAAAAAGAGAATTGCTATAATTAAGGAATCTGAATTTTCTTATAATTCTGAAAAGCGATTTGAAGGTTATTTAAGAGCCTTAAAAGAACATAATTTACCTATTGATGAAAAAATTATATTGAGTGTAGACGACATTTCAATAATTCAGGGAAAGCGCATGACAAATGTTTTAATGAGCTTAAAGCAAAAGCCCGATGCCATATTTGCTATCACAGATAGTGCTGCAATTGGTGTCATTAAAACACTAAAGAAACTTAATGTAAAAATCCCTGAAGAGATTGCTGTTGTAGGTTTCAGTAATTCTTTAAATTCTACGATTATAGAACCTAAGCTAACAACCGTTGATCAGCCAGGACAAAAAATTGGTGCGACTTCCGTTAAGTATTTAATTGAAGAAATAAATAATCATACCGATTCGCATATAAATAAAACGATAGAAATACGAAGCAATTTAATTATTAGGAACTCAACGTTTATAGTTTGATAAATAACACGCATTTTACTTATTTTTGCCATGTATCTGCACTTAATTGATATTTTTGCTTCATGGAAATTATAGACGCTATTATTTTAGGAATCATTCAAGGTCTTACTGAGTTTTTACCAGTATCGTCTAGTGGTCACTTGGAAATTGGAAAAGCCATTCTTGGCGACGAATCTTTACCTAAAGAAAGCTTATTGTTTACTGTAGTACTTCACTTTGCTACAGCATTGAGTACTATGGTTATTTTCAGAAAAGATATTTTAGATATTATAAAAGGTATTTTAAAATTTGAATGGAATGAAGATCTTCAGTTCATTTCAAAAATTGCTTTATCCATGATACCAGCTGTTATTGTTGGTTTATTTTTTGAAGAAGAATTAGAACAACTTTTTAATGGAAATATTTTACTCGTAGGTTGTATGCTTATTGTTACAGCCGTTTTACTTTTCTTAGCAGATAAAGCAAAGGATACTCAAAAGAAAGTTTCGTTTTCTAACGCTTTTATCATTGGTATATCTCAAGCGATTGCAATGTTGCCTGGAATTTCACGCTCTGGTGCTACAATTTCTACATCTGTTTTATTAGGTAATGATAAAACCAAAGCCGCTCGTTTTTCATTTTTAATGGTGGTACCTCTGATTTTTGGTAAAATAGCAAAAGATCTTTTAGGTGGCGAATTAACTTATGATAGTTCTAATATAACAGCCTTAAGTGTTGGTTTTATCGCTGCATTTGTTGCCGGTTTATTTGCCTGTACTTGGATGATTGCTTTAGTGAAAAAAAGTAAGTTATCTTATTTTGCTATCTATTGTGTTGTTGTTGGTGTTATTGCTATAATTTGGTCTCTCGTATAAATGAAAACTAAAGAAGATTATTTAAGTGGACAAGTCTTACTGATAGACAAACCGTTAACATGGACCTCTTTTCAGGCGGTTAATAAATTGCGCTGGGAAATTAGACATGCTTTCGATATTAAGAAGATTAAAGTTGGTCATGCCGGAACTTTAGATCCATTAGCGACAGGTTTATTGGTGATTTGTACTGGTAAAATGACCAAGGAAATCCATATTTTTCAAGGTCAGGAAAAAGAATATACCGGAACTTTTGTGATTGGTAGTACAACACCTTCTTTTGATTTAGAAACTGAAGTTAATGAAACGTTCCCTACAGACCATATTTCCGAAGAATTAATTCAAGATACAATTCCCCAATTTATTGGTAAGATTGAACAATATCCACCTGTGTTTTCTGCCATTAAGAAAGATGGAAAACGTTTGTACGAATTTGCAAGAGCAGGTGAGGAGGTTGAAATTAAACCAAGACAAGTTGAAATTACAGAATTTGAAATCACAGAAATCACAGGTTCAGAATTGAAATTTAGAGTGGTTTGTAGCAAAGGAACTTACATCAGATCTTTGGCAAACGATTTTGGAAAAGCTTTAAAATCGGGTGGGCACTTATCAGAATTGCGTCGTACACGTATTGGTGATTTTAAAGTTGAAGATGCACTTACACCTGAAGACTTTATTCAAGGACTGCCTTCAAAAGACTGATGCTTTTCGTGTTTTCTATTTCCAATTTATTTTTATAAACCTAGTGTTTTTTATAAAACTGGGAGGTGTTTTTTCTAAGACTTCTAATCTTAAAGCATCAATTAAACTATCTTTTGCAAACGAATGATGTACTGCTAAACTTACTTCGCGTATCGGTTTTGGCTCTGTAAAATTAATATTGCGTCCGCTGTCGTTTTTATTAATGGCCATTTCAGGGACTAAAGTAAATCCACCATAATTATCTACCATTTTCTTTAAAGCTTCTATAGATCCACTCTGAAATTGAATATTCTGTGGGTTTGTGCTTTGCGAACAAATATTTAAAACCTGATTTCTAAAACAATGTCCATTTTTTAAAAGCCACAAATTATCTAAGTTTTCAATTTCACTAGCAGAAACCGCTTTCTTGTCTTTAAATGTTCCTTTCTGTCCGTAAAATACAAAAGGTTCATTGTACAATTTAATCTCTCTGATGAAAGGCTCATTAAGTGGTGTTACTAATATTCCAATATCAATTTCTCTTTTTTGTAATGCAGAGATAATTTGATCGGACTGCATTTCTTCAATAATAAGTATCGTATCTGGATATTTTTCAGCAAAAGATCCTGAAATTAAAGGAATTAGATAAGGTGAAACCGTTGGTAAAACGCCTATTTTATATTCGCCCACTAAGCTATCTAATTCGGTACTCACCATATTTTTTAACTCATTAACTTCTCGTAAAATTATTTTAGACTTATTAATAAATAATTCACCTAAAGCTGAAGGTTTAAAAGGAGACTTACTCTTATCGAATATTAAAAACCCAATTTCATCTTCTAACTTTTTAACCTGAATAGTAATAGTGGGTTGCGTTACAAAACATTTTTCTGCCGCAGTTACAAAATGCCGATACGTGTCTAAAGCGATGATGTATTCTAATTGTTGAAGTGTCATTATATAGATATTATTAATGTAAATATAAAAATTATTAATTTGATTAATATCATTAAACTATCCATTTTTGCACTAACAAATAAAAAAAGAATTCATGAAAAGAATAATTACAACCTTAGTCATCCTATCTATAGGCTTGGTAAGTTTTTCACAAACTGAGAAAATAATGACAACTAATAATGGTGCGCCAGTTGGAGATAATCAAAACTCTAAAACAGTTGGAGAATATGGTCCTGTTTTATTAGAAGATATTCATTTAATAGAAAAATTAGCGGCTTTTGATAGAGAACGTATTCCTGAGCGTGTAGTTCACCCAAGAGGCGCTGGAGCATCTGGTTATTTTGAAGCTACAAAAGATATGTCTGATTATACTAGAGCTGTATTATTTGCTGAAGCAGGTAAAAAGACCGATTTAGCCGTACGCTTTTCTACCGTAATCCACGGAAAAGGTTCACCAGAAACAGCAAGAGATCCAAGAGGGTTTGCTGTAAAATTTTATACAGAACAAGGTAATTATGATATTGTTGGTAACAATCTTCCTATCTTTTTTATTAGAGATGCCATTAAGTTTCCAGATATGGTACATTCTTTAAAACCTTCACCAGAAACCAATAAGCAAGATCCAAATCGTTTTTTCGATTTCTTTTCTCATGTGCCAGAAGCAACTCATATGCTTACACGATTGTACACAGATTTAGGAATTCCTAAAGGGTACCAATTTATGAACGGTAGCAGTGTACATGGCTACAAATGGATTAATAAAGCAGGAAAAGTAACTTATGTAAAATACTCTTGGGTATCTAAGCAAGGTGAAAAAAATCTTACTGCTGAAGAAGCATCAATTCAACAAGGAAAAGATTGGCAACATGCAACGGTGAGTTTAAGAAAAGATATTGATGATAAGAATTACCCTCAATGGGATTTATATGTACAAATGATAAAGCCTGAAGATATCCATTCTTTCGATTTTTGGCCTTTAGATGCTACCAAAGATTGGCCAGCAGATAAAATTGAAAAAATTAAGATTGGTACCATGACTTTAAACCAAAATCCGGTAAATTATTTTGAGCAAGTTGAAAGTATTGCTTTTTCACCAGGAGCTTTAATTCCTGGAGTAGAACCTTCAGAAGATAAATTATTGCAAGGCCGTTTATTCTCTTATTTCGATACGCAGAGACATAGATTAGGTCCAAATTTTCAACAGTTAAAAATTAACCAACCGCTAGAAGATCCTAAAAATTATAATTCTGATAGTTGGAATAGCGCTGGAAACAAAAGATTTGAAAATCCGGATGTAAATTATCAGCCAAGTGAAAAATCTGGATTAGTTGAAGATGAACAATACAAGCAGTCTGAAACAACATTAACTAATGTAACTATAACACAAAAGAAAATTACAAAGACTAATGATTTTGCACAACCGGGAGATTTTTACAGATCTCTTACTAAAGATCAACAAGATAATTTAATTAAAAATTTAAGTGGAGATTTAGGTCAGGTTACAGATAAAAATATCCAAATGACAATGATTGGTTATTTCTATCAGGCAGATAGAGATTACGGAATGCGTATTGCAGAAGCGTTAGGTTTTTCTGCTAAAGATTTTATGAAAAAGAAATAGTACATGGTTGATGAGTAGGGAGGGAGCTGCCAGTGCAACCTCTCTATTTGTTTTTAAAAAAGTAATACAATGAAAAATATTTTACTCATTCTTACCCTAATTTTAACTTTAGGTAGTTATGGACAAACTGTTTTTGAAGTTTCTAGAAATGGGGATTTAGAAAAACTTAAAGCATTATACACTTCAAATAATGCAATTATCAACACTGCAGATAGTAAAGGTTTTACGCCTTTAATTCTTGCTGCTTATAATGAACAGACTGAAATTGTTACTTACTTAATTGAAAAAGGTAGTGACGTTAACGCTAAAGATTTATCCGGAAACACAGCTTTAATGGGAGTTTGCTTTAAAGGTTATTTTGATATTGCTAAAATTCTAGTAGAAAATGGTGCTGCAATTAACCAGCAAAATTATAATGAAGCGACAGCATTAATTTACACAAGTACTTTTGGACACACCGAAATAGCGGAATACCTACTACTCAATAACGCTGACAAAAGTTTAAAAGATAGTAGAGGTAATACAGCTTTAAAACATGCAGAAATGCAAGGTAATGATGACATCGTAAAGCTTTTAAAGAATAGTTAGAAAATAAAATTGAATCTTTTTCATTATTATTTAATGACTATACATCATATATTTAAAACCTTGTAAAAATATGTGCTATCCTTTTCTTAATGTAAGTCTGTAACGGGGTGAAATAGGAATTTGTAAAGTGTTTAAAACAATTTTAATATATTCTAAAAAATGAAAACTCTAAATTTGGAACATCTTTTATTTTACCATAGTCGTATATACTATAAACGATATTGAATTTTGTAAATAAACATAAGGCCGCAATAATTACATTTCTTTTAGCGGGAATTGTAGTTTTTGGTATGTTTAGTGTTCAGTTGAAACTTCAAGAAGATTTAATTTCTGAAAGTTATTACCTTCTAGAGCCTGAACCTGAAATTGCAAAAGTAGATCTTCAAGAAATACAAGCTATCAACGGGAAATCTACAAACAAAGCATTCAACGAAGATCAGGAGTATAAAGAAATGATGCGTAACTTTAAAACTGTTAGAGCCAATGATTTTGAACGTACAACAAAGGCCATGGAAGATGCTAGGGCAAGTGAAGACGTGGAAGAGGAAACAAGTATTACTAAATCGTATGCAGGTAGTAATACTTATGCTTTAAACTCTGAAGAAACAGAATCATACAAAAAATTACAAGAAGAATTAAAACAACGCCTTAAAAATAAAAGAGAAGCAGACGAGCACGCTAAAACAAAAAGTACGCTAACCTATTCATTAAAAGGGAGAACGTTAACTCACTATAAAACACCACGCTATTTATGTGAAAGTGGTGGGAAAATTGTAGTGAGTATTAAAGTAGATGCTCAAGGAAACGTATTTGATGCCTACATAAATGGATCTTCAAATTCTAACAATCAGTGCTTAATAGATCATGCTCTTTCTTATGCAGAATCCGTTCAGTTTGATAGTTCTGTTAAAAAACAGCAATTAGGAACTATTACGTTTTTATTTAAAGGAAAATAGAATTTCAATTTCGCTTAGCCATCAATTTTATTGATCTAATAATTTTACCAAATCTTCAATTGTAGATTGTCCTTTGTCTTTATTGTACCAACGTTGTAAATCTTCTTTAAACTCTGGTGTTAACATACCATGCTCAGCTTTGTAATCTTGCACCAAATTAGTCGCTACAGTAGGTCGTGGTCCAAAAGTGTTTAAAACTTCTTTTGTCTCAGAATCTAGCATAATTAATTTAGGTATCGCTTTGCCACCATTGGTTAAAAATTGATCCATAAGTGCTTCGTTTTCATCTCGGAGTACCACTTTATAATCAATATTATCATTTAATTCTGCTGCTTTATTGATTATTGGCATTATATGAGCCGCATCACCACACCAGCTTTCAGAAATAACAATCCAGGTAACTTTTCTATCAAAATTTTCAATTGTTGTTCTGGCATCTTCAGCAACTTTCGCGGTTTTGTCCCAACGTCTCATACGTCTGTCGTTAAGTTGGGTGTATTCTGCTAAAGCTTCTGTTTTTTCAATTCCCGTATTGGAGTTTTCTTCAACTAAATTGATAACTAAAGTTCTGTATTCAGCGTAAGTCATACTCTTTTTTAGACTGTCTGAAATTATATGTTTTAATGTAAGTGTATCTGTTTCCATAGAACAAAAATAAGATTCTGTTGCCATTTTTTATGCAACTGTTGTTACATTAGTAGCACGAATTAAAAATCCTTACAAGATGACAAAAAACAGATGTGGTTGGTGTGCTGGTAACCCTTTATATGAGGCGTATCATGATGAAGAATGGGGAGTTCCGGTTTTTGATGATGCTACGTTGTTTGAATTTTTAATTTTAGAAACATTTCAAGCAGGATTAAGTTGGATAACGATTTTAAAAAAGCGTGAAAATTTTAGAAAAGCATTAGATCATTTTGACTATAAAAAGATTGCAAAATATAACTCTTCTAAAGTTGAAGAATTACTACAAGATGCTGGTATTATTAGAAATAAACTAAAGGTGAATGCTACGATAACCAATGCTCAAGCTTTTATGAAAATTCAAGATGAATTTGGCTCATTTTCTAAATATATATGGGATTTTGTAAATGGAGCACCGATAAAAAACGCTGTTAAAATTTATAAAGATGCTCCTGCAAATACTCCTTTGAGTGATGCGATAAGTAAAGACTTAAAGAAGCGTGGATTTAAATTTGTAGGTTCTACTGTAATTTATGCACAAATGCAAGCGACGGGAATGGTAAATGATCACGAAGTCTCTTGTTTTAGATACCATGAGGTTTAAGATATTTAATAAATTCTATTCGCGACATATCTTTAGCACCTAAACTTTCTAGATGATTGGTGTGTAATTGGCAATCTATTAATTTGTAATTAGAATTTTGCACAAAGGTTATAAAACCCACTTTACTTGCGTTACTCACTTTAGCAAACATACTTTCTCCGCAAAACACATTATCGTTAATAGCGATGCCGTATAGACCTCCAACTAACTCACCGTCTTGCCAAACTTCTACAGATTTAGCATAGCCTAACTCATGTAATTTTTGGTAAGCTTCTAACATATCCTCAGAAATCCAAGTGCCTAGTTGTCCATCGCGTTTTGCTTGTGCACAATTTTCTATAACAGCTTTAAAAGCTTTGTTGGTAGTGACTTTAAACAGTCCTTTTTTTAGCACTTGCTTCATGCTTTTAGATACTTTTAAATCTTTGGGAAATAAAACAAACCGAGGATCTGGAGACCACCAAAGTATCGGTTCTTCATCTTGAAACCATGGAAATATACCTTCAGAATACGCATGTAGCAATCGTTCTGGAGATAAATCGCCTCCAACGGCAAGGAGTCCATCTGCAGAGGATTCCGAAACATCTGGAAATTCTATTTTTTGTGTTAAAAAGTGCATACGTTATTTGAAGAGGTCAATAGTTAAAGTAAGGCTTTAGTTTTGGTGCTAAAAGAATTTTCTGCATATTTGAGTTGACCTTTATAAATTAAATTTTTGTTCATCATTGCTTTTTTTTAATTTGTTTGTAGAGGTCAAACCTAAAACCATTATTACTAAGTCCTGACTAACCATCAGGACTTTTTTATTTAATAATAAAACAGATAAACAAAAAAAAGACTTGCTTTAAATAAAAACAAGTCTTTTTCTATATAATTATAACCTTTTAATTAGAAAGGTAAATCGTCGTTGTCACCTTCGTTTAAATCACTAACTGGTTCAAAAGCTTCTGTTGGTGGCACAGGAGGCATATCTCCACTTGCAGCTTGGGCTTGTACAGCTTCAATTCTCCAACCTTGGATAGAGTTAAAATATTTAGTTTCACCTTGTGGGTTAACCCATTCTCTTCCTCTTAAATTAATATTTACCTTAACCTGCTGACCTTCTTTGTAACTGTTTAGTAAATCACATTTGTCTTGAACAAACTCTACCATAATGTGTTGTGGATACTGTTCTTCTGTTGTCACTACAACTTCTCTTTTTCTAAACCCATTACTACCAAAAGTTTGAGTCTCACCTACCATTTTAATTCGTCCTTGTACTTCCATCTTTGCTTAATCTATAATTTATTTAAAACTTAATTTTTTCAGGCTACGAAAGTAATAACTTCCAAGCACTTTCTACGTCTCCATAGCTCAAATAATTTTGAGCTAATTTATGTTTTTCTCTGTGTGATGCGGTTTTTATGTCTGGATAGCGTTCACTAATATTATCCACAAATTTAGTAATCTCATCATTATTTGGCAAAGCTTCAACATTAGCAAGCATTCCAATATTATTTCCTGTTAAAATCATGCTATTTCTCACATGATCAGGCATATTGTCTACACCAATTCCCATATTTTTAAGTGGTTTTGGGATTTCAAAAAAGCCTTTTTTTGCTCTACTATAATAACTGCCACCAGCTCTAGCGACTAAGTCTAAAGCTTCTTGGTTAATGGTTTGATCACTATTTAAAACGTCTTCAGAAATATGCAGTTTTACAACTTCACAAATCACTAAATTTCCAGCACCTCCTTCTGTTCCTAACTTAATAATTTCGTTTACTTTGCATTCAAATTGAACAGGAGATTCTGCAACTCTAAATGGTTTTATGTGGTCTGAAGGTAACATGGTTAAACCTGCTTTTTCAAACTCATTAACGCCTTCAGGATATTCTGTACTTGTTAAAGACATTTGGTGTACCATATCAAAATTAACCACATTAATAACGACTTCTTTTATCGCTTCAACATTCTCTAAGGTATGTTTTGTAGTGTTGTCTCTAACGCGTTTGGCAGGAGAAAAAATTAAAATTGGAGGGTTGGCACTAAAAACATTAAAGAAGCTAAATGGTGATAAGTTAGGGTTGCCATCTTTGTCAATAGTACTTGCAAAAGCTATTGGTCGTGGAGCAACGGCGCTTAATAAATAACTATGTAACGTGCCTGTTGTAAGATCCTGAGGGATGAATGATACCATGTGTTAGACTGATTTTTCTCAAATATAATTATAAACAACGGCGGACAAAAGTATTTTGGATAAGAAAAAGTTTAATCCACTTAAAATATATAGAGACAATAATATTGGCATATTTACATTATATTTAAAATGCAAATTAATTATCCAATGACCTTTAGCTTTAACCGAAATGTAATCCGTTGGATTATAATTGTATCTTCTTTTATTATTATTTCCCTTATTCTTTGGAACACTTACACTTTTTTTCAAAATTTTAAAGCTGAAGAACGTTCTAAGATGAAAAACTGGTCGTTTGCGCAAAAGGAAATGCGGAATACAGATAACCTTAATGCAGATATTGGAGAATTACCATTAGAGATTTTAAAGAGTAATACATCTACACCAATGATTAAAGTTAGTGAAGATGGAAGCATGGAGCCCAATAATATTGATCCAAGAAAAGCGCAAGATTCACTTTATCTCACTAAATTAATTGAAGTATTTAAAAGTGAAAATGAGCCTATTGAAATTAGATATAAAGATCAAGTTCTATCAACGTTATATTATGGAAATTCTCCATTATTAAACAAATTAAAATATTATCCTTTAGCTTTATTATTAATCATTTTGCTTTTTGCGGCTGTTGTGTATTTCTTTTATAGAAGTTCTAAAAATGCTGAACAGAATAAGTTATGGACAGGAATGGCAAAGGAAACGGCACATCAAATAGGTACTCCTTTGTCTTCTTTAGTGGGTTGGACTGAGATTTTAAAAATGGAAAATGTCAATCCAGAGTATATTATGGAGATTGAAAAAGATATTGATAGACTTCAAACAATTACCGAACGTTTTAGTAAAATAGGGTCTGCACCTACACTTAAAACAATGGATATTGTAGCCGTTACAAACTCGTCTTATGATTATTTAAAATCACGATCTTCTAAGTTAATTAATTTTGAAATTATTAGTCCTGAAATTGAAATTCCTGTAAAGTTAAATGAGCAGCTTTTTAGTTGGACGATTGAAAATCTAGTTAAAAATGCTATTGATGCCATGAAAGGTAAAGGAGATTTGAAACTAGAATTAACTCAGCTTGAAAGTAATGTCTTTATAAATATTTCTGACACAGGAAAAGGAATTCCGAAATCGTCTTTTACTAAAATTTTTGAACCTGGTTATACCACAAAAAAACGTGGATGGGGACTTGGGTTGTCCTTAGCAAAACGTATTGTAGAAGATTACCACAATGGAAAAATAAAAGTACTGACATCTGAAATAGAAAAAGGAACTACGATTCAAATAATTTTGAAGCAAGTTTAGCTTATTTTTGCGGCGATTTGTTTGAGACTTCAAGTCTGATAGATCTGAAATATTTTATCTAAATTTGACCATGAGTTCATCACGATTTTTTACTTTAAAAGAAGCTAGAATAGGTAATAACTGTCCGGAATGTTATTCTAATGATGGTTTAGAACTCACGCTAAAACAAAAACTTATAGAAACTAAATTCTATAAGGCTATTACAAAAGAAACAGTAAGCCAATTACGTTGTTTAAATTGCGAAATACAGATTTTTCCAATCCGTTGGACTAGTGATATTGAGCGTGTCGTGGATTACCACAATAGGGCGCTTAAAACCAAGGCTAAGTCCACAAAGTTAAAGCCAATAGCTTGGGGATTGTTAAGTTTTAGTGTTATAGTATTAGTTGCAATTATCTTATTTGCAACAGGTATTTTTTCAGTGTAATTAGAAATGCGATGCAATCTTAAGTGCTAAATCTTCAAATTCTTTAACTTCTAGTTTTTGTTTGTTTGTAAAACGTGCGTCGTCCATGGTATGTAGTGGAATTAAATGTACATGTGCATGTGGCACTTCTAAGCCTATTACAGACATGCCAATACGTTCGCAAGGCACGGCTTTTTCAATAGCTAATGCAACACGACGCGAAAATTTCATTAAAGCCATATAAGTAGCCTCATCCAAGTCAAAGATTTTATCAACCTCCTTTTTAGGAATACAAAGTGTATGGCCTTTAGAGTTTGGGTTAATGTCTAAAAACGCGAAAAAGTCTTCGGTTTCAGCGACTTTGTGCGACGGAATTTCACCTGAAATTATTTTTGTGAAGAGTGTTGCCATGAGTTAAGTGATTTTATCGAATGTCTATTTGATCGCAATCGAAAGGTTTTAACTACTACATTGAAATAGGTTTGGATTGCGCACAATGTAGCAGCTTACTGTAAATATAAGCTATTATATAAATATAAAAGATTCCTGTTTAACTAAAATAAATTCAGCATAAGACAGGAATCTTTTATAATGGTAAGCTGTTGTTTTTATCTAGAAATCTCTAAAATATCAAAACGCATAGCACCACTTGGAACTTGTATTTCAGCGGTATCTCCAACAGATTTTCCTAATAAGCCTTTTCCAATTGGTGAGTTTATAGAGATTTTTCCAGAAGTAATATCAGCTTCACTTTCCGCTACTAACGTGTAAGTCATTTCCATGCCATTTACTTGGTTTTTAATTTTTACAATTGATAATGCCAAAACTTTAGAAGTATCTAACTGAGACTCATCAATAACACGAGCACCAGATAATGTTTCTTCCATTTTAGAAATTTTCATTTCTAACATGCCTTGTGCTTCTTTAGCGGCATCATACTCTGCATTTTCACTTAAATCCCCTTTATCTCTAGCTTCTCCAATAGCTTGTGAAGCCTTTGGTCGCTCTATATCTTTAAGGTAGTTTAATTCTTCACGTAACTTTTTTAAACCTTCAGCTGTGTAATAAGATACTTTACTCATAATTTGTTCGTTTTATATAAACTACTTCTAAAAAAAGTTAGTTTTCTGTTTCATTTAATGCAGTAGAAAAACTTATTAAGTTGAAATTTAATGTATTTCAAAAGTTTTACTTTTTTTACTTTCTATGAAACGATGTGTTCATGTTAGTAATGCTCAATGCGACAGAAATAAATTTTATACTTTTTAGAGGTTAGTTATTTTTCGTTATAACGTTAGCATAAAAAAAATCTCGCGCTGACGAGATTACTATACAAATATATAAAATAATTACGGCATAGTTCAAATAATTGTAAATTGCCGACCAAAAAAAATAAGATGAAGAAATTACTTTTAATACTAAGTTGCGCAGTTTTTTTTGGTTGTAGTAACACTGACGACAGTAGTAATTGTAACTTTTTATTTGATGCAGGTGTAAATTTAACGGTGAATACTAATTTGCCGCAATTTAATCAACTACAGTTTACAGGAAATGGAGTGTATGTTTCTGGACAAGGAAATGCTGGTATTTGGTTATGGCGAGCAAGTTCTACTACGCTCTATGCTTGGGATGCTGCAGATCCTAGCCATGAGCCTTTTACATGTTCTACTTTAACAGATTCGGGTATTGGTGATATTGTGGTTTGTGGTTGCGATGATGCTAATGAGTATAGTTTAGCAACAGGTTATGGCTTTGGTGATAATACTCAACCCTGTACATTACAGCCATACAGAGTTGAGCCTACCGGTAATAATACTTACTTTGTTAGTAATTATTAATTAGAAATTTAGTGTTACACCAACCAAAAAGTTGGTTGTGGCTTGTGGATAAAAACCAGCACCTTCAATAGTTGCAACGCTTCCTGGATTAGACCAAGTATCATCATAAGTATAGTAAAATCCATTAGAAACATATTTTACATTAAAAATATTATTTACTAATCCTGAGAATACTATAGATTCAAAAATAGAATTGGTTTTTAATGTGTAATTAATGTTAAAGTCATTGGTAAAATAACTATCTAATTTAGATGACTTAGCCTCTGTATTACTCATAAATTGGTCACCTACAAATTTACTTAATAAAGACATTTGTAAATTTTCTATAGGTTGAAATACAATAGCATTTGCAGCAATTAAATCTGGTGAAAAAGAGATATCTGTTTTCCCAAGATTCTGTAATTCTCCATCAAAGTCAATAACGGTTTCTTTATTTTTATTGGTGCTTAATGTTAGGTTTGGTTGTAACGTTAACTTAGAAGTCACAGGAATTATGGCTTCTAATTCTAAACCTATTCGGTAACTTTCTCCACTGTTAGTTCTTATGGTGTTACCAACATCATCTAATTGACCAGTTAACACTAATTGATCATTATATAACATAAAATAGGTGTTGGCATTGAATGTGAAATTCCCTTTTTTATGTCTCCAACCCAATTCAAAATCATTTAATTGTTCAGGTTTTATGTTTTCGTTACTTTCAAAATCCGTTCTGTTAGGTTCTCTATTGGCTCTTGCATAAGAGAAGTATAGATTGTTGTCGGTGTTTAGTTCGTAGGTGATTCCTGCTTTAGGATTAAAGAAGGTAAATGATTTATCAATTGCGAATTCTACAATATCTGAAGTAGTTCCTGTTGTTTTATAAGTTACATTTCTAACTTGTAAATCTCCAAAAAGACTTATTTTGTCATTGAGTTTATAGTTGGCTTTTGAAAAAACGGATAAGTCATTCTTTTTACTATTTCCATCATAGTAACGGTCTCTAATTTCAGTTTGACTAGCATATTCGGCCCAAATAACTTCTCCAAAATGGTCTCCGTCGTAATGACTATAAGATCCTCCTAAAATTAAATTCAGTTGGTCGTCTTTATAATTTACGTTAGCGTTAACCACGTAGAAATCATTATCTAACCAACGTCTTCTAATCAAATCTGTTTCATCAACTATTTCTCCGCTGAAGTTTAAAGGCTCAAAACCATAATCGCTAAAATCTTCACCTTGCTTATACTGCTCAAAATACCCTTGACCTTTGGTGTAGTTTACGCCAAGTGTGGTAGACCATTGGTTAGTGTAACGCTGATTCCAGTGTAATTGATAATGATCTTGACTATAATTATCTACTTGGTTATCGTAAAATTGGGTTACACCATTCTCATCTTCATATTCTCCAGAAGTGTTATAAGTTCGGTCATCTTTTAATTTTTCTAAATCTTCTAAACCATTCCAAGCTTGGTAAGTGACTTCTTTTCCTCCAAAAGTTATCGCTTTAATTAACGTATTATCATCGATATAAGATCCTTGTAAAAAATAAGATTTTAAATCCGCAGAAGCACGATCTATATAACCATCAGAACTTATGTTAGATAAACGACCAGCAATTTCAAAATGCTCATTCATTAATCCTGTACTGAATTTTACCGTATGTTTTCTAGTATTGTAACTACCAAAAGAATTTGAAATTTCGCCTGATGATTCTTTCGAAACCGCATCAGTCAATACATTAATACTTGCACCGAAAGCACCAGAACCATTGGTGGAAGTTCCAACTCCACGTTGTAATTGTAAACTTTCCGTAGATGAAGCAAAATCACCTAAATTAACCCAAAACGTACCTAAAGATTCAGCATCATTATATGGAATTCCGTTAATGGTAATGTTGGTAGATTGCGAACTTATACCACGGACTCTAATTCCTGTGTAACCCACTCCTGCTCCTGCTTCAGTAGATGTTACCACAGAAGGTAAAAAATTAAGTAACATCGGAATGTCTTGTCCTAAATTACGTTTTGCTAAATCTTCTTTGGTTACATTACTGTGTGTAATTGGCGATTTGGCATCTACTCTGACAGCTTTGACTAAAACTTCATCTAGTTTTTCAACTTTTGTGGAGTCTTGTTGTTTTTCTTGTCCATAAACGGAACAAATTCCTAAAAATGCAATTGAAAGTGTTAATCTCTGCCTACTTTTTTTTGAGAGATTGTTGAATAAAATTTTCATACGACTATAGTATTATAATCGAATAAAAAGAGGTCATTATTCTTTGTTAATAATTAATTTTTTGAGCTACCAGCAACTGCAAAATTTAAAAATGTCGATTTCCTGTTTGAATTTATAGCCTGTATATTTATACAAGATATAACTCAGAAGTAGAAAAATAAACATTGATAACTATTGCGTTCGCCAAAAATATCTATCAGACATTTTCTTTACGCTCTATTCCTAAACAGCATTACCTGTTCTAGGTTCAATGGGTATGATCTCAGCCGATAATAGGCACCCCTTTATTGAGAACGCGGCAAAGATAGAAACAAATAATAACTGACAAATAAATAATTGAAAAATTATTTTAGTTGAATTTGAATGGTTGGTTCGAAGAATATATATTCTGAGAATATAGTGTTGATAATTATGATTCTAGATCGAAGTATAGAGACTTCACGACATTATTTTTTTAAATCTAAAAAATTATTAGAAGTGATGGAAGCTGTTATTCTAATTCTGGTGGTTTACGTTTTGCTTTTTTATCTGCATTAATTCGTTTATTTTTTAGTCGTCTTTTCTTAACTCCTCTTGGAATTCTCGTCGCAATTCTAATCTTTTCTTTTTTAAGACCTTCTTGAATTAACTCAATAAAGCGCTGAGTTACTAAAGCTTTATTTCTAAATTGACTTCGACTTTCATCACAAGCAAGAATTAGAATGTTTTCTTTTGTGAGCCTATTATTAAAGAATTCAGAAAGCTTTTGTTTTTCATCATCATTAAAAACTTTTGAGTCTTTAAGATTAAAATATAATTCTGCTTTTGAAGACACCTTATTGACATGCTGACCTCCGCTTCCTGAGCTTCGTACATATTTATAAGACAATTCAGATTTTAAGGTGTTAGTGTCCACTATGCTTTAATTTGGTGTGGTTCTTTAAGCAAATCGTTAACGGTTTTTACAGGGTTAAAAGTGATGATAGGCACTTCAACAAAAATGGTGTTCCAATGTGCCATGCTACCATTCCATAGTCCAGGTAATTCTAGTGCTTTTAGTTTTTTTCCGTTTTTAGTTTTTTCACTTATAAATGCGGCAGTATGATCTACATAGTTTTCTAAATCAAACTTTTCGCCTTTGTAGTTTTTTACACCACAAACTAAATCTACAGGATTAAAATGGGTTGCATTTTTTAGAATTTCGGCCTGTTCAGGATCTTTCAAATTAATTTGTGCAGATTCTACAATGTGAAGCGATTGATTAGATTCATTGTCTTTTACCCAAAATGGTCCTCCTCCAGGTTCACCTTCATTTTTTACCATGCCACAAATACGGATTGGTCTGTTTAGTTTATCTTTTAGATATGCAATTTTATGAAGATCAGAAAGTGTTTTATATGCTTCTGATATTTTGATGCTTAATTCTTGAGTTAAAAAAGCTTCAATAGTTTTTAAGGTTGTTTCTGTAATGTCTGTTGTGTCTAAAACATCTAAATACTTAAATGTTTGCGTTTGAAGCTTTATAAGAATTCCGGCTAATACTTTTTTGTATTTGGCAATATCTTCTTGGTATTTAGAGACTACGACATTGTCTATGTTTTTTACGAAAATAATATCGGCATCAAGATTATTTAGGTTCTTTAATAAAGCACCATGACCAGATGGTCTAAACAATAGACTTTCGTCTGGCTCTCTAAAAGGTTCGTTTTCTAGAGTCACAGCAATAGTATCTGTTGATTGCTGTTGGTAAGAAAATGAAATTTCAAATTTTACACCAGTGTTCTGTTCTATCTTATTTTGAATACTTTTAAATTCGTTAGCAAACTTATTTTCATGAACCTCAGATATGGTAAAGTGAAGTTTGGCTAATCCATTGCTTGAAGCATATAAAGCAGCTTCGTACAAATGTTCTGCAAAAGCTGTAGAAATGGTATTGTTTTTATAATCATGAAAAGGCAATAATCCCTTAGGCTGATTCCCAAAATTTAGTTGATCTTCATCTAACATCGCTTTAGCAAAATGCCAAACTTTCTCAGGAGTAGATAACGTTTCAAAATCGATGTCTTTAGATTTTAATACCGATAATACTTGATTATAAAAAGGAAATTTCTCTAAACCAATCATGAATACAGATAAATCTCTTAATTCATTTTTATTAATGTAGGAATCCAGAGATTGTTCGCTAGGCTTATAATCACTAACAAACTGAAATAAGAATTTAAACATTCTAGATGCCGCTCCAGAAGCAGGTACAAATTTTAATAGCGATTTCTTGTCTTTTTCAGCTTCAAATAGTGCAACATAGTCGTTTATAGTGGTCTCAGTTAATGGTAAAACTCCATTATTTAATCTTGCAGCAACTGAAATATTGGTAAATGGAATTCCGTTTTTAAAAATTTCGATTTGTTTTTTAATTCCGGTTAGGGTTAAATCGTTAGACGCTATCTGTTGTATATCGTTTTCTGTAAAACTCATTTGTTGTTTATTAATAGTTGGTCAATGTGCTTTATTGCTAATTCCATACGTTCCTTTTTACTTCCTTTTAAAAGGATATAAGGTTTCTTATGGTTTTTTAAAGCGGCTTCAAAAGCATTGAACATATGTTCTCTTTCGTTGGGTTTGTCTCTTAAATCATCTGCTTCCCAAGGAGTGTCAATATAAGTTAAAAAATAAAGATCGTAAAAGTTTTTTAGAGCATATGTTTCTAAAATCGGGTCACATGTGCCTGAGTAATAAGCTTCACTGTAAACTTTAGTCTCTAATAAATTAGTGTCGCAAATTAAAACAGAATCTGTTTGTTGTGCTAATTCGTTTTCAAGTTTCATCTGCCCAATGGCAATAGGAAGTAAGTCTTTAGGTTCGCAAGTTTTATGCTCCTTATTCCATTTGTCTTGAAGATAATCGCGTGCATATTCTGTTACCCAAACAGAATTGTAATGTTTCGCTAATTGGCGAGACAATGTTGTTTTTCCTGTAGATTCAGGTCCAAATAAAACTATTTTTATGCAGTTTGATGGGTTTTGTCTAAGCTTTTTTTCCATTCTAAATAGCCGTAAATTGCTAGGACCGTAAATATAACATATTGAAGTGACAATATTCCTAGACCTCTATAAGCATAAAGAGGTACTGTGATGAGGTCGCCAATAATCCATAATGTCCAATTTTCTAATTTTTTAGTTGCCATATACCACATGGCTGTAAAGAATATACCTGACGTAACAATGTCTATGTAATTGGGAATTTCTAATGTATAATCAAAAGCTTTGTAAACTATAAAAGTAACAATCATTGTTAAGACAAACATGCCAATACCTATTTGCTTTTCTTTTAAAGTTGTTCTAGAAATAGGAACCGCATAGGTGTCGTTTTTCTTTCTAGACCAATTCCACCAACCGTAAATACTCATAATAGAATAGTAAAAATTCATCATCATGTCACCAAAGTATTGATTGATGTATAACAGATAAACAGTGATTACAGTACAAATAATTCCGGTAGGATAAACAAGAATGTTTTCGCGTTGTGCAAACCAAACACTAGCAATTCCAAACACAAAAGCGATGATTTCTAAAACAATCTGCGAAGTCGGAGCTTGACGATAAGCATCAAGGAAAAAATCAAAAATGTGGTTCATAATCGCTTCTATTAGTTTTAACTAATTTTATGGTTAATACAGAAATATCTACAGCATCAAAAGAACGCTTAATTTCTTGAGTTAAGAAAGGCATGAGCTCATCATAATCTCCAAATATTTGTGTGCTTAATGGGTTTTCTAAAACTTTAAATTTTGAATCACGTAAGGCTTTTATAAAATTAATAACATGTTGTTCGTAGTCGTTTTGTAATGGTGAAAGCGTAAGGTCTACTGATATTTCCATAGTTATTTTCCGTGAAAACGGACATTTTTTTGATTAGTAATGACTTTTAAATTAATTTCTATTATGTTCAGTTAGGCACTCTTTGTAATGCCTTAAAGAATGTGTCATCCTCTTCAAAAGCTGTGCCTATAACCACCAAATCTGCTCCTGCTTTGTATGCTAATTCAATTTCAGATAGAGATCTAATACCACCTCCAACAATCAAAGGAATATTAAGTTGTTGTTTAACTTCTGAAATAATATGAGGATCAATAGGATGCGTGGCACCACTACCAGCTTCGAGGTAAATGAGTTTCATACCTAATAACTCGCCAGCTTTTGCGGTGTCTTTAATGGTTTTAATGTCTTTTCGTTGAATGGGTTTTGTTTCACTAACACGCTGTACTGCGGTTTCTTTTCCGTTCTCAATAAGTAAATAACCTGTTGGAATAATTTCAAGATTAGTTGTCGCTAATTTGGAAACAGCTTCTACTTGTTTTCCTATTAAATAATCAGGATTCCGACCAGAGATTAAAGACAGAAATAAAATACCATCTGCTTTATCTGTAATTTGAATGACATCTCCAGGAAATAAAATAACAGGTAAATTGGTATGCTTTTTTATTTCCAAGACTAAGGCTTCTGTTAAGCCTTCATTAACTTCACTGCCACCAACAAAAACATGAGTTGCAATAGAAGTGTTCATCTTTGAAATAAAATTAGAAACGTTATTAAGTTTCATCTTATCTGGGTCTATTAAAACGGCTAAGAGTTTTTTACCCTCTGAAATAGATGTTGTTATATGTTGATAAATACTCATCATTACGGAATTACATAAGTACACGTAAAACCTTCAAACTCTAAGAATGCAGTATTGTATCTGTGTTTTTTACCTTTATAATCTATCCAAGCTATTGTGTTTTTATCCTTTAGCATAAACGGAATTACTAAAAAATGGTCTTTAAATAGCATACCAGGAGTTGCAAATAGCTTATATAGGGATTCTTTCACTCCCCAAATCACAGTAAGTTTTCTAATATAATCTTCAGAATTTTTATTTAAATAATTAAACTCATAGTCCACAAATTTATGAGCTATAATTCCAATTTTATCACGTTGTTTTTCAATATCAATTCCAACGTCGCTATCGCTAATAATTACACCAGAAAAAGTAAACGAATGTGTAATAGAAATATGTTTGCCATCTTTAAGATGAGGTTTTCCATTTTCGTCATAAAATAAATCTTGATCTGTATATCCAAACTCCTGTAACAAATGTCTAACACTTAAAAAACCACGTTGATGTAATTCACTTTTCATGCCTAAAACACGTTCTAAACTCTGTGGTTTTAAAACTAAAGGCTGAATTAAATCGTCGTAAGATTCTTCAATCTTCCAGATTTTAACAGTAGTTTGTGAATTCACACTAATGGTTTTGTATAGTGGCATTTAGGATTTTGAATGTTATTGATTATCTTTGCATCGCCTAAGGCAGATTTGGCATTTTCGGTTAAGCGAATTTAACTATTTAAGTGTTAAACCCAAAGGTGTTTTAAAATATAAAAAAACATAGAAAAAGATATGAGTACAAAATCAGTTGCTTACGTACCAAATAAGGTAAAAGATATGTCGCTTGCGGCTTGGGGAAGAAAAGAAATTAATTTAGCCGAAGCAGAAATGCCAGGTTTAATGAGTTTACGTGAAGAGTATAAAGACGAACAACCTTTAAAAGGTTCACGTATTGCTGGTTGTTTACACATGACGATTCAAACAGCTGTTTTAATCGAAACATTACAAGCTTTAGGTGCTGAAGTAACTTGGAGTTCTTGTAATATATTTTCTACTCAAGATCAAGCTGCTGCTGCAATTGCTGCTGCAGGAACGGCTGTGTATGCTTGGAAAGACATGACAGAAGAAGAGTTTGATTGGTGTATAGAGCAAACTTTATTCTTTGGAGAAGATCGTAAGCCATTAAACTTAATATTAGATGATGGTGGAGATTTAACGAATATGGTTTTAGATCGTTACCCAGAATTAGCAGATGGAATTAAAGGTTTATCTGAAGAAACTACAACTGGAGTTCACAGACTTTATGAGCGTGTTAAAAATGGTACATTAACAATGCCAGCAATTAACGTAAACGATTCTGTAACAAAATCTAAGTTTGATAATAAATACGGTTGTAAAGAATCTGCAGTAGATGCAATTCGTAGAGCAACAGATATTATGTTAGCTGGTAAGCGTGTAACAGTTTGTGGTTATGGTGATGTTGGTAAAGGTACTGCGGCTTCTTTTAAAGGTGCAGGTTCTATTGTAACAGTTACTGAAATTGATCCTATTTGTGCGTTACAAGCTGCTATGGATGGTTTTGAAGTTAAGAAATTAGAAACGGTTGTTGGAAATTCTGATATTATTATCACCACTACAGGAAATAAAGATATCGTTCGTGCTGAACATTTTGAAGCAATGAAAGATAAAGTTATTGTAGCAAATATTGGTCACTTTGATAACGAAATCCAAGTAGGTTGGTTAAACGAGAAACATGGTGCTACTAAAGATACTATCAAACCTCAAGTTGATAAATATAACATCGACGGAAAAGATATTATCTTACTTGCCGAAGGGCGTTTAGTAAACTTAGGTTGTGCAACTGGACATCCAAGTTTTGTAATGAGTAACTCATTTACTAACCAAACTTTAGCACAAATTGAACTTTGGAAAAACTCTGAAGCTTACGGAAATGATGTTTATATGTTGCCAAAGCATTTAGATGAAAAAGTAGCAAAATTACACTTAGAAAAAATTGGTGTTGAGTTAACTGAATTGGCAGAATACCAAGCAGATTATATTGGTGTTAAAGTTGAAGGGCCTTATAAGCCTGAGCATTACAGATATTAATCTAAGAATGTCATTGCGAGGCGCTTTATAGCGACGTGGCAATCTCATTAATAGAAACTGAATTTTAAAAATCCCAAGCATTAGTGTTTGGGATTTTTTTTATTATAACTACCTTTCAATAAATAACTAAAATGAGTTCAGTAGATATTACAGTTTTACAAAATAAGTTAGACCTTATAGAAGGTTTAATTACCGATAGTGAGGCTATAAAGACAAGTGTTTCAAAAGCGAATGTGGCATGGCATTTAGATCATAGTTTAAAAGTTATTAACGCCGTTGTGACAACGATGCAGAATTCGGATCCAGCGTTGTATGAGGATAATTTCAGCTTTATTGGTAAGTTGTTATTAAAATTTAGATTTTTTCCAAGAGGAAAAGCTAAAGCACCGAAATATGTTACACCACCTGAAATAATAGTAAAGGATGATATTATTTTACAATTAGCAGAAGCGAGAGCGCAGATAAAAACGATATCTAGTTTAGATAATAACGCTTATTTTAAGCATCCCTTATTTGGAAATATAAATAAATCTAGAGTTGTTCAATTCTTGGAAGCGCATACCAATCATCATTTAAAAATTGTGAAGAGTATATTGAAGTAACTCTATTATATATCTGTAATCAAAAAAGTCCTCACCAGTTCTAAAAACTTGTGAGGACTTTTTTATGTATTGGCTACTGCCAATTAAATACTACTTACTTCTTTTTACGCTTTCTTTTCTTCTTTTTCTTAGAACCATCCTTTTTAGGATGCACCAAGGTCATTTCATCAATCAAATGGGTTGCACCAGCATATTTATCCACTATAAAAAGAACATAGCGTAAATCTACCATTATGTTACGGCAAATTTCAGGATCGTAATTCATGTCACTCATTGTACCTTCCCAAACGCGATCAAAGTTTAAGCCTACTAAATTACCTTCAGCATCAATGGCAGGACTTCCAGAGTTTCCACCTGTAGTGTGGTTGGTTCCTAAAAAGCAAACGGGTACTTTTCCGTTGTTATCAGCATATTGTCCGTAATCTTTAGCGTCGTATAAATCGATTAGCTTTTGTGGTACATCGAACTCATAATCATCTGGTATGTATTTTTCTATTACACCATCTAAATAACTTACAGGATTGTAATAAACCGCATCTCTAGGTGCATAACCTCTTACTTGTCCGTAAGTCACACGAAGTGTACCATTAGCATCAGGAAAATAACGTGCATTCGGTAATGCTTCCATAAGTGCTGTCATATATTTTGTTTGTAGTGCTGTAATAGGTGCATTTTTTTGTTGGTATTCAGCGTCTATAGTATTAAAAAACTCTGCGATAATAGGTTTTGAGTACGAATAAGCAGCATCGTTATTCAGGTTTTTTATAACCGTTTCAGCATCACCTTCTAATAATTTTAATGCCGAATCTAAATTAGTAAAAGCCGTATTGTCATAAATGCTTACATCTACTGCTTTACCATATAAAGGCATCACATTAAGATAAACACCTTTGTCTAACTCTGCATCATAATTTTTATGAATCCCTTCAAATTGACCTGTTAATATCGTTTTTCCTCTTTGAAGATTGTCAGGATTTGCAACTAGAGCTTGTTCTACTTGGTAAGCTCTAAAGGTCATTTGCATTAATTCATTGGTAGTGAAAAAGACTTCAATAAAGTTTCTTCTCTTAATATTTATAGGTGCAAAATCTTTATATAATTTATCAAATTCAGGAAGGATATGACCGTATTTGTCTTCTAATCCTTTTTCTTTTAAAGCTTTAGTGAATGTCGCTTCAAATGCTCTGCGTTTTTCAACCGCATTACTTTTCTTAATTCCTAAATTTTCACCAATCCATTTTTTCCAAGCGTTTGCAATTCGTGCTTGTTTCGAAGCGTATTTTATTCTAACAGCATCACTTTCTTTCATTTTTGCATCAATGACTTTTAAAGCTGCTTCTCTGATGGCAATATTTGTTGGATTAAATTCTTTTGTAATATGCTCAATGGCCACAGCAGGTAAATATTCGCTAGTAGTTCCTGGGAAACCAAAAACCATCGTAAAATCGCCTTCTTCAACACCATCTAAAGAGATAGGAAGGAAATGTTTTGGCGTATAAGGTTTGTTGTCTTTACTATATTTTGCAGGTCTGTTATTAGCATCGGCATAAATTCTAAACATAGAAAAATCGCCAGTATGTCTAGGGAAAACCCAGTTATCTGTGTCACTTCCAAATTTACCTATACTTGTTGGAGGTGCACCAACCAAGCGAATATCATCAAAACGTTCTGTTACAAAAAGAAAGTACTGATTACCTTCATAAAAGGCTTTAGTTTTTACATCTTGCCAAGATTCTTTTGGCCAAGTTTTTAAAACTGCGTTTGTGTTTTTTGAAATTAGAGATTGCTTTTCAGTTTCAGTCATGGTTTCAGTAATACCTTTTAAAGCCACTTCTGAAACATCATGAATACTCACAATAAATTCAATATATAAACCTTCGTTTGGTAATTCATCTTCTAAATTCATGGCCCAAAAACCATCTTTTAAATAATCGTTTTCTAAAGACGAATGTGATTGAATTTGACCATAACCACAATGGTGATTGGTTAGAATTAAACCTTTATTTGAAATCACTTCACTTGTACAACCACCATTAAAATGACCAATGGCATCTTTTAAGCTAGAGTTGTTAACATCGTAAATATCTTGAGCCGTTAATTTACTGCCTAGACTTTGCATTTCATCTTCGTTCATACCTTCTAAAAGTGAAGGAATCCACATACCACCTTGCTGAGCGGAAACTTGAAAAACAAAGAATAATAAGAGAATTTTTATAAAGCGCATAACCTATATTTTATTAGTTTTTGTAAAGATAGAAAAGCTTGTTTTATATCTTTAATGTTTTTGTACATAAAGCCTACTTTTTTTATGAATTTCACATCTAAATTACCAAGCACAGGAACAACGATTTTTACTGTTATGAGTGCTTTGGCAAAAGAACATAATGCCATTAATCTTTCTCAGGGCTTTCCTAATTATTCAAGTTCTCAAAAGTTGAATGATTTGGTGACTAAAGCTATGAATACTGGTTACAACCAATATGCACCAATGGCTGGGAATTTAGATTTGCGGATGGCTATAGCTCATAAATATGAGTTATTGTATAAAAGCACCTATCATCCTGAAAAAGAAATTACAGTTACAGCAGGAGCAACTCAAGCTATTTATACTATTATTTCAACATTTGTAAGGCCAAATGATGAGGTTATTATGTTTAAGCCAGCTTATGATTGTTACGAGCCAGCAGTTGAAATTAATGGAGGAGTAACAATTCCTATTCAATTATCTGCGCCAAATTATAAAGTGAATTGGGAAGAGGTAGCTTCAAAAATATCATCTAAAACGAAGATGATAATTATTAATTCACCTCACAACCCGAGTGGAACCATTTGGTCTAAAGACGATATGCTTCAACTTCAAAAGTTAACTAAAAACACAAATATTATAGTGTTGAGTGATGAGGTTTACGAACATATTGTTTTTGATGATGCACAACATCAAAGCGTTTGTTTATTTAAGGATTTAAAACAACGCAGTTTTATAACCGCTTCTTTTGGAAAGACCTTTCATAACACAGGTTGGAAAATTGGTTACTGTTGTGCACCAGAAGTATTAATGTCTGAATTTAGAAAAGTACATCAGTTTAATGTCTTTTCTGTACATCATCCTTCGCAAAAAGGCATTGCAGATTATATGCAAGATGCTGAAACGTATTTAAGCCTGAATACTTTTTTTCAACAGAAACGTGATTTGTTTCTCAATTTAATTTCAGGATCACGATTTAAGTTTCAGCCTTCAAAAGGAACTTATTTTCAAGTGTTAGATTATTCTGAAATAACGGACGAGTTTGATGTGGATTTTGCCAAAAGACTGACCAAAGAATTTAAAATTGCAGCTATCCCGTTATCCGTTTTCAACGAGAACGATAAAGATGATAAGGTTTTAAGATTCTGTTTTGCAAAAACAGATGAAACTTTAAAAAAAGCGGCAAACGTATTAAAGCGCATTTAAGTCTTATATCAGTTAAAGTAGTTTTTATTAATGCGCTACCTTGTTAGTATAATTAATAAAAACAAAGACAATGAAGATTTTAATAAGAACAACACTATTAAGTACACTATTTATTTTAGCATCTTGTGGAAGTAGTGAACGTGTTATAACAGATAATGGAGAAGTTTACGAAGTAAAAGGAAATACTATAAAAAATAATGGTGTTAAGGTCACTGATGATTTAAGTGCAGCTGAAAAAGAATCCATAACCAAAGTGCTTGAAAATAATAGGAAAGCTAAAAAAGCGTATAATAGTCAGCATAAAGAGTTAGAAATGGCTATTGAAAAACAAGAAGATATTCAAAGCAAGTCAGAAAAAAAACAAAAAGAATTAGAAGAACAATTAGAAATTTTAGAAGATAATCTTGAGAAAAAACAAGATGATGCTGATAACTACTCAACTGCTAAAGAACGTTATAATGATAAAAAAGAGAAATTTAAAAAATTAAAGAAAGAAGGTAAACTATCACCTAATGATATCACAGATTGGAAAGAGAAATTGGGCGATTTAAAAGCCGAAGTGAATCAGGCGAAAAATAATTTAAAATAAATGTCTTTTTAAGTTACTTTTCATGAATTACTGTGTCCTATATAATGAACAATTAAAACAAATACAAAATGAAATATTATATTGTCTTATTAATCTTAAGTTTATCGCTAACATCATTTGCACAAGAGGTAACTAAAGAAGGAAAAATTTACGAAGTTAAAAATGAAAAGATCTTTTTAGAAGGAAAAGATGTCACAGAGACTTTAGGTCTTGAGGAAAAAGCGATTATTTTTAAAGAAGCAGCTACAATTTTAGAAAAAACAAAAGCAGAAGCAGCGGCAACATTAGAAGCAGCTAAAGTAAAAGAAGAAGCGGCAAAAGCAAAAGTGATTGCAGCAAAAGCAAAAGAAGAAGAAGTGGCTTTAAAGGAAAAAGAAGCGGCTGCAAAAAAGCTTGAAAAAGAAGAAGCAAAAGCAATTAAAGAAAAAGAAGACGCTGCTAAGAAATTAGAAAAGGAAAAGGATGCCGCTGAAAAAGCTCAGAAAAAGGCAGAAAAAGCACAAAAGAAAGCTGAGAAAGCCTTGAAGAAAGAAGAGAAACTTAAATCTAATTTTGAAAAAGCTGAAAGCAACCTTGAAAAAGGACAAAAAAAATACGAGAAGCTAAAAAGAAAAGGGAAATTATCTCCAGTAGATGAAAACAAATGGATTGATAAAATAGAAAAGCTTACTGAAAAAGTAGAAAAAGCAAAAAGTAAACTATAATAGAAATTAGTTTCTAATGCTTAGGCGAGCTAAAACTTAAACTAATGTTTATGTTTTAGCTCGTTTTTTTATGCCTTTTTTTAAAATGTAATTTGTAATTTTAAAATATGAATTTAGATTTAAAAGTAGCCATTGTGCAGACCAATTTGGTTTGGGAAAATCCAGAGGAAAACAGACGATTATTAAATGCTAAAATCGATGCTATAACTGCAGATGTAGATTTAATTGTTTTGCCAGAAATGTTTACTTCTGGTTTTACTATGAATCCTACTAAGGTTGCTGAAACCATGGATGGAACAACCATAAATTGGTTAAAGGAGAAAGCTAAGAATCAACAAGCTGTTATTATGGGAAGTCTTGTGATTTCTGAAAATAACAACTTTTATAATCGGATGGTTTGTGTAGAGCCTTCTAGTAAAATCACAATTTATAATAAACGCCATACATTCACTCTTGCAGGAGAACATAACGTATATACAGCAGGAATAGAAAAAGTAATATTCAATTATAAAGGATGGAAAATTTGCCCTTTGGTTTGTTATGATTTGCGTTTTCCTGTTTGGGCAAGAAATGTTGAGGATTACGATCTTTTAATCTATGTAGCCAATTGGCCAAAAGTACGAATTATGGCTTGGGATGCTTTACTAAAAGCACGAGCTATTGAAAACATGACCTATTGTATAGGAGTGAATAGAGTAGGACTAGATGGCAATAATTTTGAATACTCTGGGCATTCTATTGCTTACGATGTTTTAGGACGTACAATAGATGATTTTACTGAAGGTGAAGAAGCTGTTAAAATAGTAACTTTAGAAAAAGTGGCTATTAAAAAGTATCGCGAAAAACTTAATTTCTTAAATGATAAGGATAGCTTTAGTCTAAAAGCGTAAATTCTTCAACATTACTCCAGCCAGCTCTAATTTCATCAATTTTTATGGCGTAACTAACGCGCTCAGGTTGGATGCCTAGTAAATAATTTCCGGTATCATATTTTCCATTTCCGTTGGTGTCAAAAATGACACGCAAGTCATATTGCTTTGGTTCAAGATCCGAGAAATCTACCACAGGAGACTCTTTTGCGTAACGTTCGTAAAGAACTTCGCCTTTATTGTTTACGAGTTGTACAATTAAAGGCAATTTAGCGTTTCTAATATTCACTCTAATGTTTCCATATTCAGATTTCATTTTAGTCCTAACCGCATAATTTAGAGTGTCTAAACTGGTGTTATCATAGAAATCGGTAAATGCACCTGGAAGCATTGTAAAATTGTATTTCTGTCCTTCTTTTTTATCAATAGGGAATTCATATCTATTAAAAATAGAATTGTATTTCACGCTATAAGGTACAGAAAGTGAATCCTTATCTATTAATTTAATTTTTGTAGTATCAATTTTGGTTAAAGGGATATTAGCTTCCATGGTAAAATTATCTTCATATCTTATAATACCCTTTGTTAAAGCCGTCATTTTTAAAGAATCTGCTTTTATCGTTCTAAAGCGATGCTTAAAAGTATCTATATATTTTTCGTTAGTAACGATAAAAAATGTGGTGTCAACTTCAAATTTAGGCTTATACCAATAATATAACGTATCTGTTTCTGAATCTTTAATAATTCTTGTTTTATAATTTTCAGGTGTTTCTCCAAGGACTTTAATTCGCATGTTTTCATAATCTCCTTCGTATGGGAAGATAATTCGACTTTCACCATCTTGTGATGGTTTAACGCCTTTAAAATTCACCTTTTCATTGAAAAGATTTAGTCTATAGGAAGAATCTGAAGGCACTGTTATAAAGCCTTCGTTAAATCCTATTTTGTCGTTTTTTTGATTGAATTTATAATTCGAATTTTGATCCTTTAAGGCAATCAATTTATAGGATCCTGCTTTAATATTATCAATGCTAAAAGTGGTAAGACTATCTAGTGTATTAGTAATATATCTGGGTTTTTCCTTGTAAACTATAGAGTCTGTGTAAGTAGAATCTACTTCATATAGCATCACGGAAACAAAAGTGTCTGGTTCCTTTAATAAAGCATCTTCAACATAACCTTTCACAGATAATGAATCTATAACATTTCCTGTAGAAAACACATACCGATAATAAGGATAAGGATTGCCTTCATTGTTGTCTACAATACTTTCACCAAAATTAAAAGCATACGTTGTATTGGCTTCTAAAGTGTCTATTATTTTTATTGAAATATATTCGCTGGCTGTACTCGATGGAGTTATTAGAGGAGTGTTATCCATAGGAGGAGACACTATAAGTTGTTTTTGGAGGTCTTTTATTTTAACGTATTCATTAAAATAAATTCTAATTTCATCACCTTTAAAGTTAGTAGAGAAATTTTCTGGTACAGATTTGGTTATTTCAGGAGGTAAAATATCCTTTTCTCCTCCGGATGGAGTGCCACGATTGGCACAACTTGCAATAGTAATTGCAATTAAAATCAAACTTAAAATTCGAACTAAAGATAAACGCATCGATTGAAAATAATTTAGCACAAAGAAACAATATTAAATCATAGTAACGAAAAATCTAATCTGCTATTGCTAAGGTAGCAAGACTTAACTTAATATTATCAATTTTTAATAAAACGGTTGCGCACGCTTCTACAGTGGCTCCAGTTGTAATAATGTCATCTACCAATAAAATGTGTTTACCTATTAATGATTGGTTTTCAGAAATATCAAATAAAGCTCCATCGTCGTTCCAACGCTTTATACGACCTTTAAAAACTTGCGTTTTAGAAGATTTTGTTTTTATTAAAACGGTCTCATTATAGTCTGTATTTAGTGCTTTTGCAATTTCTTTACCAAATTTAGTCACCTGATTATAACCCCGTTTTCTTAGTTTAGATTTGTATAATGGAACAGGTATAATGACATCAATATTTTTATAAGCGTCTACAGTTGCTAATTCCGCGCCAAGCCACTTTCCAAAAAATTCACCTATACCTTCATGACCTCTATATTTTAAATTATGAAGTATTTGCTGAACAATTCCTTTTTTAGAAAAATGTAATAATGCAGTTGCATTTTCTAATTTTACGCGTCCATAAACTACCTTCTTAACATCTTCTGCAGCATTAAAATGAAAGTTAGTAACAGGTAGATGATGCCTACAAGGAGTGCATAAAACCACTTCATTATCACCTAAAGCATTGTTACAGGCGTCGCAAACCAGAGGAAAAAATAAGTTTAACAAGTTTTTCATCACTTAATCGAATAAAAGAGTGTTAGGTTTCAATTAGTTCTATTTTGGTATTAAATTAATAAAAATAATAATGATAGTTAACCCTCAGCTATTTAATTATAGATTAATTATAAGTTCTTTATTAGTAGTCTTAACTGTTTTAGGAATATATAGCTTTAATAAATATAAGTCCATTGAATCTTACGAAGAATTCTTAAAACAAGAAAAAGTTTTGATAGAAACTGAACTATCAGGATTATTATCAAGTTACGACGAACTGAGCCAAGACTATAATCTTATGGCTTCTCAATTAGACGAAGCAAAATTAGAAACTAAGAATGCCTTAGATTCTTTAAGATTATTAAAAGGTGATTTATTTATAGTCACTAAGTACAAAGAGCAACTTATAGTTTTAAAATCCAAGAGTAAAGTACTTCTTAGTACTATAGATTCTCTGAATTCTGCAAATCTAGAGTTAAAGAAAGAAAAGCGATATGCTTTAAATACTATAAAAAGTAATAAAGTAACTATTAATGATTTAGAAGACGCTAATAATGCTTTGCATGAATCTATAGATAATGCAGCACTATTAAAAAGTAGTCATATTAGTGTACAAGCTTACAAGTTAAAATCTGGTAAAAAACGTTTTACAGATCGTGCAAGGCGCGCCAATACTATTGATGTTTGCATGACGCTTAATGAAAACCCGTTAGCTTTAAAAGGTGAAAAAGATATTTACTTGCAAATAGTAAGTCCTCAGGGCAATGTAGTTTCTGATAAAGGAGAAATGTTTTTTGGTAAAACTTCTTTGAATTACAGCAAAAAAGAAGTTATAAATTATACCAATCAAAATTTAGAAGTTTGTATGGCTATTGTAAAAGATAAAAACGATCAGCCCTTTTCAAAAGGTTACTATTTTATCAATGTTTTTCATGAAAACGTAAAGATAGCAAGTACAAGTATTGAGTTAAAATAATTAAATATAACATTAACGATATAATTTTTAAAAAACCGCTCTGTAAATCAGAGTGGTTTTCTATTTTTGCAGTATTATGGCAAACGACGATCAATTTAAAAAAGTAATCTCTCACGCAAAGGAGTATGGTTACGTGTTTCAGAGTAGTGAAATCTATGATGGACTAAGCGCAGTATATGATTATGCTCAAAATGGAGTAGAATTAAAGAAAAATATTAGAGACTATTGGTGGAAAGCCATGGTACAAATGAATGAAAATATTGTAGGCCTTGATGCTGCAATATTTATGCATCCAACAACTTGGAAAGCTTCTGGACACGTAGATGCTTTTAGTGACCCCTTAATTGATAATAAGGATTCTAATAAACGTTACAGAGCAGATGTTTTAGTGGAAGATTATTGCGCTAAAATTGAAAACAAGATTGAAAAGGAAGTTAAAAAAGCAGCAAAACGCTTTGGAGATGCTTTTAACAAAGAAGAATTTTTAGCTACCAATCCTCGTGTGGTTGGTTACCAAGAAAAAATTGATTCTATTTTGAAGCGTTTAGGGCAGTCTTTAGAAAATGAAGATTTAGCGGATGTAAAAGCGTTAATTGAAGAATTGGAAATTGCTTGTCCTGTTGCAGGAAGTAAAAACTGGACAGACGTTAAGCAATTTAACCTCATGTTTGGGACTAAGCTTGGTGCTTCTGCAGAAACAGCAATGGACTTATATTTAAGACCAGAAACAGCGCAAGGTATATTTGTGAATTTCTTAAACGTTCAGAAAACAGGACGTATGAAGATTCCTTTCGGAATTGCTCAAACAGGAAAAGCGTTTAGAAACGAGATTGTTGCAAGACAATTTATTTTTAGAATGCGTGAGTTTGAACAAATGGAAATGCAATTTTTTATAAAACCAGGTACACAAAAAGAATGGTTTGAGCATTGGAAAGAAACACGTATGAAATGGCATTTATCGCTTGGTATGGGAGCAGATAATTACCGTTTTCATGATCATGAGAAATTAGCTCATTACGCAGATGCTGCTACAGATATCGAATTCAAATTCCCATTTGGGTTTAAAGAATTGGAAGGGATTCATTCGCGTACAGATTTCGATTTAAAACAACATGAAGAATTTTCAGGTAAAAAATTACAATATTTTGACCATGAAGAGAAAGCTAATTACACACCTTACGTTTTAGAAACGTCTATTGGTTTAGATAGAATGTTCTTAGCTGTGTTTTCAAACGCTTTAGTTGAAGAAGAATTAGAAAACAATACTACTAGAACTGTTTTAAGATTACCTGCAGTGTTAGCACCAACAAAAGCAGCTATTTTGCCGTTAGTTAAAAAAGATGGCTTACCAGAAGTTGCACGTAAAATTGTTGAAGATTTAAAATGGGATTTCAATGTTACTTACGATGAAAAAGATGCGGTTGGAAGACGTTACAGAAGGCAAGATGCTAACGGAACACCATTTTGTATCACAGTAGATCATGATACTTTGAATGACAATATGGTAACGATTCGTCATAGAGATACCATGGAACAAAAACGTGTAAAGATTGAAGATTTAAAAGATATTATAAAAGCTGAGGTTGATGTGAAGCATTGGCTACAGAGAATGAAGTAACAGATTATTGCAAATGCAGGAATCTCAATTATAAAAAATGCCCAAAACTATTACGTTTGGGCATTTTGCTTTTAAATAGAATAGTTTAAATGCATATTAAAAATGTAACACTCCTAAAGAATCTTGTTAGCTAAGTAAGTGGCGTCTTTTTTTATGCCACCTAAAGTTGCAGAACCTCGAGTATGCAACCAAGGTAAACCAATAAAATAAAGTCCTTTTGTTGTGCTAATTCCTCTTTGGTGTATTGGATAGCCATCCTTGCAAAGCTCAATATTATTTATCCATTCAAAATTGGGTTTGTAGCCTGTAGCCCAAATAATATTCTTTACATCTGTAAGTTCTTTAGTTGCTGTTTTTATGGTGTTTTCTTCAGTGTCAAGCGTGTGACCAACAACCTCTACATTATCACGTTTTATAATGCTTTTCACATCGGTTCCAATAATAGGTTGTTTAGATTTATTTATCTTTTTACCAATCCATGACGTTTTACTAAAACTTAAAAATCCTGTTTTAGTAAACCACCACCAGAGTGTTTTTCCTAAAATCTCTTGAGGTAATGTTCTAATATCTGTACTACCCGAAAAATAAGTAGTTTCGGTGGTGTTCTTAGAAATTTCATTTAAAATTTGAAACCCGCTATCTCCACCACCAACAACTAAAGTAGATCCTTTTTGTAATTGTTTAGGGCTTTTATAATAGTTACTGTGAACCTGATATATGGTTTCTGAAAGATTTTTATGAAATTTTGGTGTAAAAGGAATATGAAATGGACCTGTAGCAATAATTACGTGTTTGCAGGTAATTTCTTGTTGATTGGTTTTTATTATAAATGTATCATCCGATTTTTCAATACGTTCAGCCATAGTGTTTAACTGAATAGGGAAATCAAATGTTTCTGCGTATTGTTTAAAATAGGATGCTATTTCATACTTATCAGGATAATGACCTTTTGCTGCCGGAAATGGCATTCCTATTAAATGATTAAATTCTGTTGGTGTAAATAGTTTTAAAGAATCCCAACGTTTAAGCCATGATGCTCCAATCTCTTGTTCTTTATCAATAATTAGAAAATCTTTGTCATTTTGCTTTAGAAAATAAGCCATAGAAAGACCTGCTTGTGCTGCACCTACAATTACAAAATCTTTCATTAATACGTTTTAGTGTTATTTTGGAAGTATACCTTTTTTAAAGGTTTTAAACAAATTGTATGGACATGTATTTTGAAAGAGTTTTGCAGTTTTCTAAAAATAAGCTTTCAACTGAACCGTTCCTGTATGAATCATTTTTGATGTTTCTGATTTTCGTCCAAAATAATTTAAATTCAAATCTAAATATTTAGTCAGTTTTTTTTGTGCTAATAAACTCCATGTAAAGTTTTTTCCAGGTTGTAAACCTTCTAACATTTGGTAGGCCACAGGCGAATTGGAATTGCCTTCAAATTCATTTTTAAAATAATTAAATTCTCCTGTTAATGCTATTTTTTGAGCATTGTTATACGTGAAGGATAAGCCATAATTGTTTTGGGCTAAAGATTCTAAACTTCCTGAAGTATTTTCTTTTGACGTGTATTGGTAAAAGATGTCAAATTGAGCGTTTTCATTAAATAAATAACTCATTTTTGGTTGAAATAAGTATTCGTCAATGGTGTAATTTTGACTGGTGAAATTTTCACTTTTACTTTCTTTAGTTCCTAAACTTGCTAAGGACGTTACTAACCAATTTACATTGAATTTATGATTAAAATTAAGTTGGTGATTATTAGTTTTATTCTGTTGAATTCCTGTAGACAATAAATTACGACTCTTATTAGTTAGAAACGTATAAGACGTAGTGTAGTGTTGTTTTCCTCTATTTAAAAACAGAACATTTCTAACGCTGTAATTTAGCGATACATAATCGTCCGTGTCTAAATCATCTTTTAAAGCTTCAAAAGGATTCAAATTAAATGAATTTCCGTTTTTTAATTTTTTACTATCTACAATAAATGACGCTTGATCATAGAAGTGCGACCAAAATTGTTTCGATTTATCCTCAGAAACACTCCAGGGTTGCGGATTTATAGTAAGTGTTTGTCCAAACCGATTTTGATGCGTCTGAACATAAACTTGGTTAGGTAGTAAGACTCTAATGTAACTTCCTTGATCTGTAAATTGGGCAATTTCAAACTCGTCTAATTCCTGTATGCCATTGTCATTATAATCAATCCAAGTATAGGCTCCTTGTCCTGCTTCGACTTCTACATACGTAAAATCTTGTTGTGCTAATGTTCCTGAATTGGTTTCAAAACTGGTGTTTGAAACGATGAGATTATTAAATAACTTCTGATTAAAATTTAATCTACTATTTAAACTTTGTTCGTCTTCTGTGCTGCTATCTTCGGATTTTAAATCTCTGTAATTCAAAAATACTTGTAGACTTGTGTTTTTATTCTGAATTAATCGTGATTTTAAATAATAGGTATTAGAACTGTTAACGCGCTCCAAGTTATTGTTGCGTAAACTATCATTGTAGCGTTTAATGTAACCTACTTCTGCATAAACTTGAGTACTATCTCCTATGCCAACGAAAGCCTCGTAAGCTCTAAACCGTTGACTTAATGTGGTTAGAGAATCTGTAGCAATAGCACGTTGCTCATTGTCTTCTGTAGAAAATTTTGCACCAGCCCATTTATTATTTTTACCGTAAACTACACTATTAAAAGAGCGTAAAAAAGTAGAACGATTAATGGTGCTCTCATTCTTTAGGATACTAGAATTTGAGAAAATCTTAAAATCATTCAATCGTAAATTGGTCGTTATGTTATGTCTATTTCCATTGAAGTTTTCAGCGTAGTTTAAATGTTCAAAATTATAGGTAGCCACTCCTTTCTTTGCATGTGCTAATCTAAGTCCGGAAGTAAATAACAATTGATTTCCGTAGTTTAAGGTTTCGTCTGTAGTTTCAGAAGTGTCTAAATTCCAATCGCGCGTAAATTCTGCTCTATATAAACGTTGAATGGTATTAAAGTCTTTTTGAATAAAATCAGCATCGACGATTGCAGATAAATTCCAAAGGCTATCCGATTGAATAAGATTTTGCTTTAAGGTGAATTTTCCGGCATAACCATCGTTATCATCATCGTCTAAATCAGAAAATAAATTGCTGTCTTTTTTACTTCCTGCCAATTCAAAAAAGAGATCTGTTTTTTCTGAAGGTTTGTATTGACCATTAACGATTGCAATTTGTAAACGTTCTGGTGCAACCAATTGTGTAATGGGCTCGTAATTTCCTTGAGGAATGCCAGCGATTGGTGCTATATATTCGTAAATATTATTAATAGCATTTGAGTTGGTTAAAATATAATTTCCCTGATTTTCTCCAATTAAAGTAAAGCTAACACTGAATAATTCATCTTCGGCATTATTAGAGAATACAAAAATTTCTTCTGCGCCAAATAATTCTTTTTTGTATAAAATTCGGTTTTCAGAATATGTAGTTGCTGTTGCAGATGCGGCTGTCATTAAATTTACATCATCACCAGCATTGGCTAAAATTTGAGTTTGTTCTGTAGATAGGTTTTGTTGTAGAGGTTGATTTTTAGCATCACTTTCAGAATAAACGGAAACATTTAATTTTAAGGTTTCTGTTTCAAAACTTGCACCTCCAAAAACGGTGAATCGTGAATAATTACGTTCGCTAAATTGATAATCGACTGTAATTCGCATTTCTGACGTAATAGGAAATGTAGGATTAAAAGAAATTTCACCAGCATTATAATCAATAATATAATCGTTGTTTTCTCCACGTTCTAATGGCACACCATTGACGTAAACTGTTTCACTACCAGAGACAACGAGTACATATAATTCATTACTAGAACCGGTTAATTTGTAAGGGCCTTGGTTACCTTCTTGTGCTGTAAATTGTGTTGTTGTAAATTGTCCGCGTACTAAGGCACCTGAAGCAAAAACTGAAGTTTTTTCGCTCAAATTAGCATTTACTAATAGCCCTTGAACACGTTTAGAGAAGCTTGCAAAATAACTTTGGGTATTTTCTAAGTCAATGTCTCCTGCACGTATATTCCAATCGTCGCTAAATAATTCAATAAAAACTTGATCAAATTCATCTAAACGTTGTGAATAACCACTTTCTTGCAATGGAATGTTGGCATCTTGAATTGAGGCTCTCAACGAAACTTTATCACTTAGTTTACCCGAAATTTGCAAATCTAATTCGCTATTTAAAACAGAATTCTGATTATTTCCAATAGTAACACCTCTTGAAATACTTCCAGATGTGGTTAAGCCATCAAAAGGTGTAAATGTGTTTTTAGAAGTTGTATTCTGTAACGTATATAATTTTTGAAATTTTGATGAGCGATCTACAATAACACCATCATCTAATTGTCTGTAAATCTTTGTTAAGAATTTTGGATATTGTAAATAGTTTATTTGAATGGTATCTATTTTGGTAGGCTGCTTAAAACGTAAAATGGCTTTTGCAAAATCTACAGTATATAACGTAGAGTCTAAAATTTTGTTATCTTTTGTTCTAACGATAAATCGTGAAGGGTTAATACTAACAGAATCTATTTGAATAGAATCTGTAACGGCTACTTTCTTTTGAATATAATTGCTATTCTGCTCTTGGGAAAAGCCCAAAAAACTAGATAGAACTAATAGAAAAAGTAACGAATGCTTCATGTAGAATAATAACTGCTTAAAACTTAAAATATTTTATCGTTAAAAGCAGTATAAATTTATAGGGTAAAAGTACAGTATTATTTAATTTAGCGGTTCATCAGAAAATGACAATATGAAAATTGTGTCTTACAATGTAAATGGCATTAGAGCAGCCGTAAAAAAAGGTTTTGTAGAATGGTTAAAAGCGACGAGTCCAGATGTAATTTGTTTACAGGAAATAAAGGCGCAAGAAGATCAATTAGATCTTAACTTGTTTACAGAAGCAGGTTATAACTATAATTACTGGTATAGTGCTCAGAAAAAAGGGTACAGCGGAGTTGCTATTTTGTGTAAAGAAGAACCTAACCATATTGAATATGGTACAGGAATAGAATCGATGGATTTTGAAGGTAGAAATATCAGAGTAGATTACGACGATGTTTCTGTGATGAGTATGTATTTACCATCAGGAACTAATGCAGCACGATTGTCGCATAAGTTTGAATACATGGATTTAATTCATGAATATTTAAACAACTTACAAAAAGAGAAACCCAATTTGGTCATTGTTGGCGATTATAATATTTGTCACGAAGCGATAGATATTCATAATCCAAAAATGAAAGGTGTTTCAGGTTTTTTACCTGAAGAACGCGAATGGTTGGGCGAATTTATAGATAGCGGATTTATAGATAGTTTTAGATATTTACATCCAGAACGTCAAGAGTATTCTTGGTGGAGTTACAGAGCAAATTCTAGAGCAAATAACAAAGGTTGGAGATTAGATTACGCTATGGTAAGTGCTCCATTACAAGAAAAGATAAAACGAAGCGTTATACTTACAGAAGCCGTACACAGTGATCATTGTCCAATTTTATTAGAACTGGATTTATAAACGATAATATACATTTCAACAAAAATAACTTAACCTAAAATCATGATTAAAAAACTTTCAATTCTCGCGTTAACCATCACATTATTCTCATCGTGTGTGTCAAAAAAGATTTACACAGATCTTGAAGATAAATATGCAGATCTTAAAAAAGAAAACCGAACGCTTAATGATGAGGTTGCAGAGTTAGCTCAGGAAAAAACAAAAATATTTAATGATTTAAATGCCTTAGAATCGGCTTATGAGACGGCGGTTTCAGAACGCGATAAACTTCAAGCAGATTATGCTGCAGCCAAATCAAGTCTTGAAACATTGAAAGCATCTTATAAAGCTTTAGAAGAGAATAGTTCTGCATCCATTGCGAAAAATTCACAAAAAAATAGAGAGCTTTTAGCACAATTAGAAGCAAAAGAGCAAGCCTTAGCATTAGAAAATGAGCGTTTAAATACGTTGAAAAAAGAATTAGAAAGTCGTTCTCAACGTGTTGCAGAATTAGAAAATGTAATTGCGAGTAAAGATGCAGCAATGCATAAATTAAAAGATGCAATTTCTAAAGCTTTAACCAATTTTGAAGGTAAAGGATTAACTGTTGAGCAGCGTAATGGAAAAGTTTATATTTCTATGGAAAATAAATTATTGTTTGAATCTGGAAGCTGGTACGTTGGAGCACAAGGATCACAAGCCGTTAAACAATTAGGAAGTGTTTTGGCTGAAAACCCAGAAATCTCAGTTTTAATTGAAGGTCATACAGATAATGTACCTTATAAAGGGAATGCACAATTGAGTGGTAATTGGGATTTATCTGCAAAACGTGCCACTGCTATTGTAAATATCTTAAGAGAAAATGAAGCTATTAATCCTGAAAATTTAACAGCAGCTGGTCGTGGAGAATTTGTTCCAGTAGCATCTAATGAAACAGCAGAAGGCAAAGCAAAAAATAGAAGGATAGAAGTAATTTTAACTCCTAAATTAGATGAGATTTCAAAGTTATTGAATGAAATATAACAAATTCCTGTGGATGCAGGAATCTCACGATTTTAAATCTTAACATATATTTAGACCTCACAGTATTTAAAAACTTGTGAGGTCTTCTTATTTTTACATTACATATCAAATGTTACTTTAAGTATTAGCAAGAAACAAAATAATTTTTGTTTAGAAGGTACGCGAATGTGGCTTGTTAAAATTAAGTTGAACTAAAAAGAGATTCCCGCTTTTGTGGGCACTAAACATGAAATATACAACACTACCAAACACAGATATAAAAGTTAGTAAAATATGTCTTGGCACCATGACTTGGGGAAATCAAAACACACAAGATGAAGGGTTTGCTCAAATGGATTATGCTTTAGATAAAGGTGTTAATTTCTTTGATGTTGCTGAATTATATCCAGTTCCTGCAACGGCGGAAACGTATGCAGAAACAGAACGTATTATAGGTAATTGGTTCTCAAAATCAGGAAATAGAGAGAAGGTTGTTTTAGGGACTAAAATAGCAGGTACAGGAGATTATACGGCACATATTAGAACTAATGGTTTTAGTAAAGAAGCGCTTAATGAGGCTGTGAATAATAGTTTAAAGCGGTTAAAAACAGACTACATTGATTTGTATCAATTACATTGGCCAGAACGACATACCAATACTTTTGGAGTAAGAGATTATAAACAAGATCCCAATGATAAATGGGAAGATAATTTTAATGAAATTCTTCTCAATTTAGATGAAATTATTAAATCAGGTAAAATAAGACAAGTTGGAATTTCTAATGAAAAAGCTTGGGGAACTATGCGTTATTTTGAAGAATCTAATAAACATAATTTACCAAGAATGACTACCATTCAAAATGCATATTCTCTAATTAATAGAGTTTTTGAAGGCGATATGGCAGAAATTGCACACAGAGAAAATATAGGTTTGTTAGCGTATTCTCCAATGGCATTTGGTGTGTTATCTGGTAAGTATATCAAAGGAATAGCTGCAGATGATGCACGTTTAAAAATATTCCCAAGATTTGCTAGATATAGTGGTGAGCAAGCTACAGAAGCCACAAAACGTTATTTAAAAATAGCAGAAGAGAACAACATGTCTTTAGCACAAATGTCTTTGGCTTTTGTAAATGAAAGACCATTTATAACGAGTAATATTATTGGAGCAACTAGTATGGAACAGTTGAAAGAAAATATAGACAGTATTAATATATCTTTATCAGAAGAGGTTATGAATGCTATAGATGCTGTGCATGCTGAGATTCCTAATCCTGCACCTTAAAGCCTAAAGATTTTTGAAAAAAAAGATCCATTTGTAAATTACAAATGGATCTTTTTTTTTGGCTAAATCTTAATCTGTCTATTAATTTGTTCTTGTAAAGAAATAAATGTTTCAGTTCTAGAAACGCCTTTTATACTTTGTATTTCAGAATTAAGTACATGCATTAAATGTTCGTTATCTTTAGATAGAATTTTAATGAAAATAGACCAATTTCCTGTGGTGTAATGACATTCTATAACTTCCGGTATTTTTTGAAGTTGTCTTACAGCTTCAGGATTACTAATAGCTTTATCGAGATAGACTCCAACAAAGGCCATAGTTGTGTAACCTAAAACCTTTGGGTTAATAATAAATTTTGAGCCGGCTATAAGTCCAGATTTTTCTAACTTTTTTAAACGTTGATGAATAGCTGCTCCAGAAATACCAACATTACGAGCAATTTCGAGAATTGGTGTTCTCGCATCTGCCATTAAGGCTCTTAGTATTTTCTTATCAATACCATCGATGTAAATACCATTATCGTTAATCTTCATGACGCTGTGTTCTATTAAATTGGAAGCTAAAGGTAAAAAAAAGCGTTTCAATTTGAAACGCTCTTTGAAATTTATCTATTTAAATTTAAGCTTAAAGATTTAAGGGGTTGTAACCTAAATAAGGTACTTCATGCTCTTTAAAAATAATATCATAAGATTCTAATTCCTTTAAAATAGGAGTATAGACCTCTTTCGTTATTGGTATTTGTACGCCTGGAGTTTTTATTTTTCCATTAAGTATAGCTAAAGTGGCAATGGCAACAGGTAAGCCTACCGTTTTTGCCATTGCTGTATAAGTTTGATCTTTACCAAGTGTTACCATAGTAGCATCTATCTGATGTTTTTTGCCATTAAGTTCGTATCCAAATTTATGATACATTACTAACATGTCTTTGTCATCTGGACTAAGTGTCCAACTATCCATCAATATTTTCTGAAGAATTTGAGCAGGAGTTCCTTTATCTAATTCTACCATTTTTTCAGGATTAAAAATATCGAGTTCTAAAAACTTATCCCAAACAATATCATCTTGGTCTATTTTTAAAGCATGTCTAAATTTAAGTTCAACAGAATCCGTTGGACTGTATGGTAAAAAAGAATTCACAAAATCACGATAACTCATGTTAGCACTATCATCTACTGTGTAGCTATCGTCTGTCATTCCTAATTGTACAAAAACATTCCAAGCACGACTAAAACCAACACGACGCATAGTTCCTCTATAAAGAGTTTTAACATGTTCTAAGCCATATACTTGTTGGTATTTTAAAGAGTCTCTATTGGCATAACCTTCAAAACGACCATAACCATCAACATCTAAAAATTCAGTTCTCCTAAACAAACGATTGTAAGAAATATACTTGAATTGGTTTTCTTGTAAAAATTTTGCCGCTCCACCTTGTCCAGCAACCACAACATTCCTTGGATTCCATGTAAATTTATAATTCCAAAGATTATTATCGCTTTCTGGCGCAACTAAACCTCCTGTAAACGATTCAAATAAAATCATTTTACCACCTTTATCTCTAATACGATTTATCACTTGCATTGCACTCATGTGATCTAAACCAGGATCTACGCCAATTTCATTCATAAAAATGAGGTTATTGGCTTTAGCATCGGCATCTAAAGCTTGCATTTCTTTACTAACATAAGAAGCTGTAACCATATTCTTTTTGTAAGTAATACAATCTTTGGCAACTTCAAGATGGAAACGAGCAGGAAGCATAGATATTACGATATCTGCATTCTTAATCGCAGCAACTCTAGAGGTTTCATTAAATACATCTAAATGAATAACGTTTGTGTTTGGATGATTATTAACTAGCATTTTAGCATTATCCACGTTGAGATCGCCAATTGTAATGTGCAGCTTTTCTGACTGAGATTTATCTAGTAAATATTTTATAAGGTATGATGAGGATTTACCAGCACCAATAATTAAAATGTTTCGCATAATGAGTTTATATAACTAATTTTGTATTGAAATTATGTCAGTATTTTGGGTTTCAACGAAAATCACGTTTTTTCATGCATTGAAAATACTTACATAAATTCTTCGTACGAATGTAACAAATACAATAGGCAATATAAACCGAAAGACATTTTTTCTATGAACAAAAGACTATTGATTACAGGAGCAATTTTTGGAATACTGGGTATAATATTAGGTGCTTTTGCGGCTCACGGATTAGCAAAATTAGTGGATGCAGCGGCTATTAAAACTTTTGAGACAGGTGTTCGTTATCAAATATATCATGCCTTTTTTCTTTTAATTTTAGGTAGTACATCTTTTGTAAGTTTAAAAACAAAAAAAGTAATATTTTACTTTGTTCTTCTAGGAGTGGTGTGTTTTTCAGGATCTATTTATGGATTGGCTACAAATTCGCTATCTAGTTTTGATTTTAAAACCATTGCTTTAATGACTCCGTTAGGTGGATTATTATTAATTGTGGCTTGGGTGCTGATGTTGAGTGGTATAGTTAGAAATAAGATCGATTAATTGTAATCCAATGGGTTCATTCAAAATAATATTTTAGTTTTGCAGTACTAAACAACACGATATATTATGGCAAACCATTCTCAATCAACGAAAACGATTTCGTTAGATCACTATGGAATTAAAAATGCAAAAATTAACTATCAATTATCTTCAGACGAACTTCAAGCTGAAACCATTTCTAAAGGACAAGGAGTAGAATCCTCATCTGGTGCTTTAGCGGTTAATACAGGTGAGTTTACAGGCCGTTCTCCAATGGATCGGTTTATTGTAAAGGATGATATTACCAAAGACAAAGTTTGGTGGGGAGATATCAATATTCCTTTTGAAAGTGATAAGTTTCAAAAACTCTACGATAAAGTAGTCGCTTATTTATCCGATAAAGAAATTTACGTTAGAGATAGCTATGCTTGTGCAGATGAAGATTACAAGCTAAATATTAGAGTTATTAACGAGTATGCTTGGAGTAATATGTTTGCTTATAACATGTTTTTACGTCCAACGGAAGACGAGTTAAAAGACTTCTCTCCAGAATGGACTGTAGTAAATGCTCCGGGTTTTATGGCAGATCCGGAAGTAGATGGTACACGTCAACACAATTTTGCGATATTAGATTTTACACGAAAGATCGCATTAATTGGTGGTACTGGTTATACAGGTGAAATTAAAAAAGGAATCTTTTCTGCTTTAAATTTTATACTTCCAGTCTATAAAGACACATTGCCAATGCACTGTAGTGCAAATGTTGGTAAGGAAGGTGATACGTCTATTTTCTTTGGGTTATCTGGAACAGGAAAAACGACACTATCTACAGATCCAAATCGTAGCCTTATTGGAGATGATGAGCATGGTTGGACAAAAGAAAACACAGTATTTAATTTTGAAGGTGGTTGTTATGCTAAAGTGATTAATCTTTCTCAAGAACAAGAGCCAGAAATTTTTGCAGCGATTAAAAAAGGTGCAATCCTTGAAAATGTAATTATAGATGATAAAGGCGATGTAGATTTTGCTGATACCTCTATTACACAAAACACAAGAGTAAGTTATCCTATTTATCATATTGAAAATATCAGAAAACCATCTGCAGGAAGTAATCCTAAAAACATATTTTTCTTAACAGCAGATGCTTTTGGAGTATTACCTCCAATATCTAAATTAACACCAAGTCAGGCTGCATACCATTTCATTTCGGGTTACACAGCTAAAGTTGCAGGAACAGAAGCTGGAGTTGTAGAGCCAGTTCCAAGTTTTTCGGCTTGTTTTGGAGCACCATTTATGCCATTACATCCAACTGAATACGCTAAAATGCTAAGCGAAAAAATGCTAGAAGCAGGCGTTAATGTTTGGTTGGTAAATACAGGTTGGACAGGTGGTCCTTACGGAGTTGGTACACGTATGAAACTAAAATACACGCGTGCCATGATTAATGCCGCTCTAAATGGTGATTTAAAAGATTACACTTACGAAGATTACCATATTCACTCTGTGTTTGGAGTTGCACAGCCAAGATCTTGTCCTGGTGTGCCAACTGAAGTATTAAGTCCAAGAACAACTTGGAACGATGATGAAGCTTACTATAAAATGGCTTTTAAACTGTCTAATGCTTTTAGAGAAAACTTTAAGAAATTTGAGTCTTATGCTTCTGAGGAAGTGAGACGAGGCGGACCACAACGTTATGCTTTTTAGAAATAACGATTAATATAAAAACAAAAAAAAGCGATTCTAAATTTAGAATCGCTTTTTTTATATCTATAATTTTAAAAACTATTTTCCTTTATTAACAGAGTCTATATATTTCTGTAAAGCCATAGTCATAGAAGGTGTCTCAGGTGTTGGTGCAGAAATATCTACACGTAATCCTTTTTCCTTAACAGCGTTAACAGTTGTGTTTCCAAATACCGCAATACGTGTTTCGTTTTGCTCAAAATTAGGAAAGTTATGAAATAAAGATTCTATACCAGAAGGGCTAAAGAATACTAAAATATCATAAGTAACATTGGATAAATCAGACAAGTCACTAATCACAGTCTTGTAAAATGTAGCTTGTTTCCAGTTTACACCTAAATTATCTAATAGTTCTGGTATAATAGGTTTTACTTTATCTGTTGTTGGCAGTAAAAAAGCTTCGTCTTTATACTTTTTAATTAAAGGCATTAAATCTTCAAACGTACGTTTACCAACATAAATTTTACGCTTTCTGTAAACTACATATTTCTGTAAGTAATAGGCAACAGCTTCAGACTGACAAAAATACTTCATAGAATCTGGTACTTTAAAGCGCATTTCGTCTGCAACTCTAAAGAAGTGATCTACCGAATTTCTACTGGTAAGAATAATAGCGGTATATTGACTTAAATCAACTTTTTGTTGTCTAACGTCTTTAGAAGAGACGCCTTCAACATGGATAAAAGGTCTAAAGTCTACCTTAACTTTTTGCTTTTCTTCCAAGTCAAAATACGGAGAATTCTCTATTTTAGGCTCTGGTTGTGATACTAGAATCGTTTTCACTTTCATACGTAAACCTTGTGTTTTAAGTGTTATATTCTCTAATTACCTTATATAAAAGAATATAAGGCCCAATTTCGAGAGCGCAAAGGTACAATAAAAAATAGAAAAAATTGAGATTAATTAATTTTTGATGGGTTTTGATTGAGGATAAAAAACCAATCACGTTAATTATGCAAACTATAGTCAATGCAGATATTAAGATAATATCCAAGCGTATGCTAGTGTAAAGCAAAAATAGGTTCGCGATTAAAAAAACCAAACCAGAAAAATTTTTAAACGTTATCTTTTGAAATAGGTAGTTGTCAATTAAGCTCTCAATTTCAAAAAGGCCACCAATTAAACGCTCTAGAAGTGTTTTTATAATAATAATAGTAGAAACAGCAAGTAACAATTTTAAGAATACTACAAGCTCAAAATTAACGGGAGTTATAAACGTAGAATAAGCAAAATAGATAAAAATACTTAGTGATAGTGAGAGGTTAATAAATAGAAAACTATCAAACTGATCTATAAACTTTTGATCTTTAGTATATATTTTTAGATACTTAGAGTTACCAATAACATACATAAAGTCGTTAAATCGAAGCGTATTTAAATATTTTGCAACAACGACAGCGAACAATCCTATGATTGTAAAAATGGTAAACCACTCATGTGTTATATAATTTCGCATGCCGCTAAATTATAAAGAAAAATAAGCTAAAACCATATGAATTATAAAAATGATTGATAATATATTTGAATTTATTATGGATGCTATAATAAGTGCTGTTTTAGTCTATCTAAAAAGTTAATTCAACCAATTAATCCATTAAAAACTTTATTTTTGTTACAAATTCTATAAAGCCACTCATCAGAGTGTTTAAAAGTGTGTAAATGTCTGACGCAATTGTCATAATCCCTACTTATAACGAGATTGAAAATGTAGAATCAATCATTAGAGCTGTGTTTTCCCAACAAAAGGAATTTCATGTACTTATTGTAGATGATAATTCGCCTGATAAAACAAGTGAGGTCGTTAAAGGGTTACAAGAAGAATTTAAAGGACGACTATTTTTGTTAGAACGCAATAAAAAAAGTGGTTTGGGTACGGCTTATATTGCAGGTTTTGAATGGGCTTTGGAAAGATCGTATCAATACATCTTTGAAATGGATGCTGATTTTTCACACAACCCAGATGATTTATCTAGATTGTATAGTGCTTGTGCTCTTGATGGTGCAGATATATCAGTAGGCTCGCGTTATGTCAAAGGAATTACAGTTGTAAACTGGCCAATGTCTCGAATTATTTTGTCTTACGGTGCCTCTCGCTATGTGAGATTAATAACACGTATGACGGTTAAAGATTCTACCGCAGGCTTTGTTTGTTATAAAAGAGCCGTTTTAGAAGCAATAAATTTAAAGAAAATAGAATTTGTGGGTTATGCTTTTCAGATAGAAATGAAATTTAAAGCACATAAAAAAGGGTTTAAAATTGTTGAAATACCTGTTATTTTTAAAGATAGAACCAAAGGAAAATCTAAAATGAGCGGAAGTATTATTACCGAAGCTATTTTTGGAGTGATTAGTTTAAAAATTAAAAGCTTGTTTAGCAAGTAAGAGAAGATGAATCGAAATACGCTCATAAAGAACGCAAGAATTGTTAACGAAGGAAAAATCGTTGAAGGAGATATTCTTATTGAAGACAATATTATTAAAGAAATAGACACGTCAATAAGTGTTAAGTCTTCTGATATGGTGGTTATAGATGCCGAAGGGAATTACGTATTTCCAGGTATGATTGATGATCAGGTGCACTTTAGAGAACCAGGCTTAACACATAAAGCCAATATAGAATCTGAATCTAAAGCGGCAATTGCTGGTGGCATTACATCGTTTATTGAGATGCCAAATACCAATCCGCAAACTACAACTGTAGAAAAATTAGAAGAGAAATTTTCTATTGCAGCAAACTCATCTTATGCTAATTATTCTTTTATGTTTGGTGGTACCAACGATAATTTAGATGAGATTTTAAAAGTAGATCCCAAAACTGTAGCTGGATTAAAATTATTTTTAGGATCTTCTACTGGAAATATGCTTGTTGATGATCCTAAAGTTATTGAGAAAATATTTTCGAGTACAGATATGGTTATTTCGGTACATTGTGAAGACGAAGCAACGATAAAAGAAAATTTAGCAAAGTATAAGGCCGAATATGGAGATGATATTCCTATGGAAATGCATCCAATTATTAGAAGTGAGGAAGCGTGTTACATTTCATCTTCAAAAGCCATTGAATTAGCTAAGAAAACAGGAGCAAGATTACATGTGTTTCATTTGTCAACAGGAAAGGAAACCAAATTGTTTTCAAATAAAATTCCACTAAAAGATAAAAAGATAACTGCAGAGGTTTGTGTTCATCACTTATGGTTTACAGATCAAGATTATGCTAAAAAAGGCAGTCATATTAAATGGAATCCGGCTGTAAAAACAGAAAAAGATAGAGACCAACTTTGGAAGGCTTTATTGGATGACAGAATAGATGTTATTGCTACAGATCATGCACCACATACATTAGAAGAGAAAAATAATCTGTATACAAGTGCTCCTTCAGGAGGGCCTTTAGTGCAGCATGCTTTAATGGCTTTAATGGAAGCACACCATCAAGGTAAAATTTCTGTTGAAAAAATTGTAGAAAAAGCATGTCATAATCCTGCAATATTATTTAATGTAGAAAAACGTGGCTATATCAAAGAAGGCTATTTTGCAGATTTAGTAATTGTAGATCCACAAAGTCCTTGGACCGTTAATAAAAGTAATATTCTTTACAAATGTGGTTGGTCTCCTTTTGAGGGTAATACATTTAAAAGTAGAATTACACACACTTTTGTAAACGGGAGATTAGTTTATAATAATTTTAATGTCTTAGGCGTTAAAGCAGGAGAACGATTAACTTTTGATAGATAAGATGTTAAAACGAATCAGTATTTTAAGTGTGTTGTGTGTTTTGGTTTTCGCCTGTAATGGGTTTGAACGACCAGAAAAACCTGACGATTTAATGTCAAAAGCACAAATGGCTGATTTTCTTTATGATTTATACATTATTAATTCTGCCAAAGGTGTTAATAAATCTACGTTGGAGAAAAAAGGATTCAATCCAAAATCTTATGTCTTTGAAAAATATGATATTGACAGTACAAGATTTGCAGAAAGTAATGCCTATTACACTTCAGATACAGAAGCTTATGGTGCTATTATTGATGAGGTAAAAGCGCGGTTAGAGTCTGATAAAGAGCGCTTTGATGTTGTCATGAAAAAAGAAAATGATTCTATTAATAAGCGTAAAGATTCTATAAAAACGCGTAGAGATTCAATTAAGAAGTTAAATAAAGTACCTAAGGAATCTCTCAGAAAACCATTTGAAAAAATTGATATTAAAAAGATTAAAACTAAAGGTCTTTAAGGTATAATTTACTGACGTCTTTAATGCTTTCATTTATAGGCTTAAATTTAAAATTTAAAGCATTTTTTAGTTTTGAAGCATCATATTTAGTGATGCTTAATGCAGATCTTGCAGTTTGTTTAGACAAGCGTCTTTGTTTGCCAAAAATCTTATGATTTAGCCAATCTAGCCTCCAACCAATTTGTAATAACCAAGGTTTAGCTTCTTTTGTTGGCGATTTTACGTTCAGAGTTTCGGCTGTTGTAGTAAAGAAAGATTTAAAACTTAAATTTTCAGAAACAAGTATAAAAGCTTCATTTTTAATTGTACTCTTCATGAGTTGCTCCATGATATCTGCGACATCCAAAACATCTACATATCCTGTAACTCCGTTGGTATAATAAGACATGCCTTTATAAATGCGTTTAAATAAATGACCACTGCTTCCTCCGTGCCAATAACCAGCACCTAAAATAATTCCTGGATTAACAATTACAGCATCCAAACCTTCTTGTGTACCTCTCCAAACTTCAAGCTCTGCTCCGTATTTAGTAATGGCATAAGCACTATTATCATCTTCAGGGTTCCAATCCGTTTTCTCGTCTATTAATTTTTCAGGATTACTATGATGTCCAATGGCAGCTATAGAACTTACATAGCAGAGTTTTTTTACTTGATGACTTATGCATAGGTTAACAATGTTAGCGGTGCCTTCAATATTTATTCTTCGTAATAATCTGTATTTGTCAGGCTCAAAAGAGACAAATGCTGCGCAGTGATAGACATGCGTAATGTTCTTAAAAGCAACTTGTAAATCAGGAATATTATTAAGATCTGCCTTAATCCATTCTATTTTATCAAAAAGTATTTCAGCATCATCACTGAAATAAGAGAACACATGCTTTACACGTTTTAAAGTTTTTTCGTGACGATAAATAGCACGTACAGTCTCATTTTTTTTTAAAAGTTGAAAAAGTAAATGCGAACCAACTAAACCTGTACCTCCTGTTACTAAAATCATGAAGCGAAGTTACGTTTTTTGAAGTCAAATTATAGAACACAACTTTAATTTGTATGTTTTGAAAGCAATAGATTATAAAAACGGAAATTGAATTAAAATTGTCTTTTGTCTTTAACAGCGGAAACATATCTTTGCGTAAATCAATTTGAAATTAAAAATCAATGGCAAATAAATTTGTAGAAGAATTACGTTGGAGAGGAATGGTACACGATATCATGCCTGGAACTGAGGAGCAATTAGACAATGAGATGACTACAGCCTATATTGGTTTTGATCCTACTTCAGATTCGTTGCACATTGGAAGTTTAGTACCTATAATTTTATTGGTACATTTAGAAAAAGCAGGTCATAAACCTGTTGCTTTAGTTGGAGGTGCTACCGGAATGATTGGTGATCCATCAGGAAAAAGTGATGAACGTAATTTATTAGATGAAGTTGCCTTAGCACATAATGTCGCAGGTATAAAAAGTGTATTGTCTCGTTTTTTAGATTTTAATTCCACTGAAAAAAACGCACCAGTTTTAGTGAATAACTACGATTGGATGAAAGATTTTAGCTTTATAGATTTTGCTCGTGATGTTGGTAAACGTATCACTGTAAATTACATGATGGCTAAAGATTCTGTTAAGAAACGTTTAAGCGGAGACGAAGGAAACGTTGGTATGTCTTTTACGGAATTTACGTACCAATTAATTCAAGGTTACGATTTTCATCATTTGTACAAAACTATAGGTTGTAAATTACAAATGGGAGGAAGCGACCAATGGGGAAATATTACTACAGGTACGGAATTAGTAAGACGTATGCATGATGGAGAAGATCAAGCCAAAGCGTATGCCATGACGTGTCCTTTAATTACAAAAGCAGATGGTTCTAAATTTGGTAAATCTGAAGGTGGGAACGTTTGGTTAGATACAGATAAAACGTCTGTTTATAAATTCTACCAGTTTTGGTTGAATTCTACAGATGATGATGCAGAAAAGTATATTAAGATTTTTACGTTTTTAGATAAAGAAACTATTGAGGCTTTAATTGAAGAACATAAAGAGGCACCGCACTTACGTTTGCTGCAAAACAAGCTAGCAGAAGAAGTTACTGTTTTTGTTCATAGTAAAGAAGATTATGAGAATGCTGTAAAAGCATCTAAAATATTGTTCAGTAAAGATTTTAAAAATGAAATTAAACAATTGCCAGAAACCTTGTTTTTAGATGTTTTTGAAGGAGTAAAGCATGCTGAAATTTCTAAAGCAGAATTTAACGAAGGAGTTGACATGATTGGAGCTTTAGCAGCGAAAACTGATTTTTTAAGTTCAAATGGAGATGCAAGAAGAGCTTTAAAAGAAAACGCAGTTGCCGTTAATAAAGAAAAGGTAAAAGAAGATTATATCTTATCTTCTGAAGATTTAATACATGACAAGTATATTATTATAAGTAGAGGTAAGAAAACAAATTTCTTGTTGAGCGTTATTTAATAGTTTGCTGTTACAATTTTTATATAGACCTGTCAAGTTTTTAAAACCTGATAGGTCTTTTGTCTTTATAACTTTTGACCACATGTAAGTCTAAAAACCTGTGAGATTCTTATTAGCATAAAAAAAGTGCCCAAAAATAATTTCGGGCACCTAATTAACCAATCTATCAACTATAAGGCTAAGAGTTTCAACTTTTCTTTTTCATAGAATTACTCGAATTTTATAGCCTCCCAATTTAAGTCGGCTTTTTTCTGTAAACCTTTCACATTTTTTTTATTCCATTTTTTTAAGGTGTTATTTCCCCAAGAATTATAGAATAAATAAAGCTTTCCATCTCTAATTTCAAACGTTTCAGGATCTATATCAACCTTTTTAGAACTCTCTGCAACAGCATAAGCACAATAACCACCATATTGAGGAATATAGGCTTTAGGATTCTTTAAAAATATATTGAGATTGTCTTGTGAACTGAATTTATATTTTACATCCTGGTAAGTTGTAGTGAAATCTTCAGAGCCTTCAACCGCTTTCATGTTAAAATAAGATACAACATCATAACCGTCTGCAATAAAACCGTTGTTGGTATTGTAATCTATAGATTGAGAAAATCCAAAAGTACTGGCTAATAAAAAAGTAATGATAAGATATTTCATAAGACTATATTTAGAGTTCTATAGTCGGATATAATTAGTGCTTCTTACAGAGCCATTAAGTTACAACCTCTAATATCAGAGTTATCAAACCTTCCAATAATTTCAAATTGTCCATTGGCATCAACTTTACCTAAATCTTGAGTGGCAATAAAAGCACAGGAATTTATATTTGCCAAATCAATAACATTTATTCCACCTGTTTTATTTGGTTGTTGTATGGTAAGTGCATCTTCGGTATCGCGAGTTAAGATTTTCATCCAAGGCGGACATTCAAAAACACCATTACCTTTAGAATAAGCTTGACTTAAAAGTTCTGTCATCCCATATTCGCTATGAATACGGTTTACTCCAAAACCTGTTTGTAAAATTTGATGTAATTCTTGTCTTATTATTTCTTTCCGTCTGCCTTTCATACCACCAGTTTCCATAATTGTAGTATGCTTTAAATTAAGTTGGTGGTCTTCAACCAAATCTAATAAAGCAAAGGAAACACCAATAAGTAATGTTTTTTGTTGGTTAGCTTCGAGTGTTTTTAGAGTTTCTGCTAATTCTTCACGATTATTGAGGTAAAACCCACTTTTAGGTTGGTTAGATTTATGAATTAAATCATTTATCATATAGATAAGTGAAGAGCCATCACGTTCTAAATAAGAAGGCAATAATGCTAAGATTACATAATCTTCAATATTCCCATAAAAGTGTTTAAAAGCTTTTAAATAACTGTCTTCATATAGTTTTAAATCTGATATTAAATGTTTGCTTGTTACGCTTCCTGTAGTACCAGAACTTGTAAATGTTTTTTCAATAGGTTGAGAAGAACTCAGAACCTCATGAGATTTAAAAAACTGAATAGGTAAAAATGGAATATCAGAAACTTGTTTTACATCTGAAGGGTGTCTATTTAATAAGTCGCAGAATGAGCGATAAACCTTATTGTTTTTAAACTGAAATTTAAAAACATCTATAGCCAAAGCATCAAACTCAGCATTAGATTTTATATTAAAAATGTGGTCTTTAAATATCATGCTGCAAAAGTATGGAAAATAAAAAAGCGTCTCGATAATTATCGAGACGCTTTTAATATGTATTAAGAAATATACTTACTTAATTACTAATTTCTTAGTAGTAGAAGCATTGTTCTGAGTGATTTTTACGATGTAAATGCCAGACTTTAAGTTAGAAACATTTAATGTGTTGTTTGTTAAAGTTTCGTTTTTAACTTGCTTACCTAAGATATCAAATACTTGTACGCTTATTGCTTCACTATTATTAGAAGAAATAGAAACAGAACCCGTGTTTGTTGGGTTTGGGTATAAGCTAAATGAGTTAGAGTTAAAATCAGATACACTTAATGCAGGTGCAATATCACTAGCAAATCTAGGGAAAATTTGGTATGCACCATTAAACTCACCACCTAAACCAGTAATACTAGAAGCAGTTGTTGGAATTGCAGTACCAATTAAATCTTCATCAGTAAAAGCTGTTCTACAAATTGTAATATCAGCTCCGTTTGATACGTTATAGTTAGTTGCAGCAGCAAATACTCCAGCATCTGCAAAAGTTGCGCTATTTATAGTAATTAATCTGCTTTCGAAGTTTTCTCCGTTTGTCAATAAATCAGAAACACTAACTATTGTCGGTGTTAATGTACTACCTGTAGAAGATGCAGCAGCTACGTTTTCGCTAGGTACAAATTGAAGTAATCCATTAAATTCAGAAAGAGAACCTTTAATACCTGTCATGCCATCTCCAACAGCAAAAGTAGTTGTTATAACACCAGCAGAATCATCAATTAATATAGCTGCACCAGCATCTTGGATGTATTTTTGGTTTCTAGTATTACTTGTAACAATGTAAGAAATAATTGCTTCACCTGTTAATTCATATTCAAATTCAGTTCCAATAGAACCTGCTCTTAATTCAGTAATATTTGCTACTTGAAATGAGCTTGATGGGTTTAATACACTAAAAGATATAGTGCTAGTACTAATTGTACCTGTACCATCAATCAAATCTGCAGTTACAGAATAAGACTCTCCATCTACAGTAGTTACTGAAAAAGGACTTACTGCGTTTGTAGTTTCAACTCCATTTACAGTTAAAGTTACAGATTCTCCGCCTGCTAAGTTAGACGTTGAAAATTCTACATTTACAGATGTTGTTCCAGCAGCTAAAGTATCATTGTCACTTGGGCTAGTTATTACAACGTTAGGAGCAGATCCTGCAACAACTTGTATATTATCAATATAGAATAAAGAACTAGCGACCCAGTTAGCTGCAGTATCATAAAAACGGATACCAAAATCAAAATCTTCATCTGCGGCAGGTGTGTAATCGTAAGAAATAGTTTGCCATTGGTTTAATAATGTATCGTCAGAATATGCATCTGGCGTAAAACCATTACCATTAAATATACGTGCTCTAGCTTCATTATTAGTAGCATATACATCCATACTCATAGTGTAAGTTACTCCACCAGTTAAAGCTATGGTTTGTCTTATATCAGTACTACCTTGACTTTGTGTTAACACATTTACACTAGCAGAACTTGTACCATCAGTAACAAAAGTTGCATTAGTGTTTTCAGTAAGATCAGTGGTGCTAAAATCTAATGTTGAGAAAGAGTCAGGCACACCTGCTGTCCAACTTTCAAAACTACTATTAGCGGCTAAGTTTTGCCCATAACTAGTAACACTAATTAAACAAAGTAATAAAAAGTAAATTTTTTTCATAATTATATTTTATAAAGGTTAGAAAACAAATATAACAACAAATCCTTAGTTTTAATAAACTATATGGTTAATAATTGCTATTTTACAATAACATAATATGGTAAATATCAAGGGCTTCTTAATTTCAGCAACTTATATTTTTCAATGTTAGGGAATTGTTATTAATTTATAAGATGCATTAAGTTCACAGAGATATATTCTATCTTTACGTGGTATTAAATACAAAATTCAATTGAAAAAGAAAGACATTAAAATACTACTTGTAGATGATGAGCCAGATATTTTAGAAATAGTTGGTTATAATTTATCTGCAGAGGGCTATGAAGTTATAAAAGGTGAAAATGGTCTTGAGGCTATTGATTTAGCTAAAAAGCATAAGCCGCATCTAATTATATTAGATGTTATGATGCCAAAAATGGATGGTATTGAAGCTTGTGAACGCATAAGAGAACTACCAGAATTAAGTGAAACGATTATTACTTTTTTAACAGCAAGAGGGGAAGATTATTCTCAGGTTGCGGGTTTTGATGCAGGAGCAGATGATTATATTGCAAAACCAATAAAGCCAAAAGTGTTAATTAGTAAAGTAAAAGCTTTATTGAGACGCCTTAAGCATTCTGAAAATAGTGGAGATGCTATTTTAACCATTGGTGATTTGGTGATTTTTAAAGAAGAATATAAAATTACTATAAAAGGTAAAGAAACAGCTTTGCCTAGAAAAGAATTTGAATTGTTATCTTTGTTAGCAACCAAACCGGGTAAAGTTTTTAAGCGAGACGAGATTTTAGATAAAGTCTGGGGAAATGAAGTCGTTGTTGGTGGTAGAACTATTGACGTACACATTAGAAAATTACGTGAAAAAATAGGAGATACTTCCTTTAAAACTGTAAAAGGTGTTGGCTATAAGTTTGTAGACTAATGCAACAAAATAACCTTAAGAAATCATTTAAATTCGCATTTAGAACAGCGCTTTATGTCACGTTATTTACAACGGGACTTGTAGCGCTTTTTCTTTACTACTTTCATGCGCTTAATTGGCAAATTATTTTCTTTCCTGCTATTTGTTTTCCGCTTTGTTTTGCTATTGTTCAATATCGTGTAGAGCGTTTTATATATCGAAGAGTTAAAAAAATATACGATGATCTAACCCTTTTAGAGTCTAGCACTTTACGGCAGCAGCCCATTACTACCGATATGGACACGCTTACAAAAGAAATAGATAAATATGCTAAGAATAAAAAATTTGAAATTGAAACCTTAAAAATAAGAGAAGAATACCGAAAGGAATTTATTGGCAACGTGTCTCATGAATTAAAAACGCCATTGTTTACTGTTCAAAGCTATTTACTAACGTTACTAGATGGTGGCATTAAAGATGAGAAAATCAAAAGTAAATATCTTCAAAGAGCGAGTAAGGGTGTAGATCGCTTAACGTATATCATAAAAGATTTAGACATGATTACCAAATTAGAGGTTGGTGATCTTAGTTTAGAAAAGGAGAGTTTTGATATGGTTAAGTTGGTTCAAAATGTGTTTGATCTTTTTGAAATGAAAGCCGCAAAGAAACACATTACCTTAGTTTTTGATATTGATTACTCGAAACCAATTATGGTTTACGCAGATAAAGAACGCATTCAACAAGTGTTAACCAACCTCATAGTGAACTCAATTAAATACGGAAGAGAAAAAGGAACTACAGAAGTAAGTATTGAAAATCTTATAAAAAACAAAGCAATCATAAGAGTTACGGATAACGGAGAAGGTATTGCAAAAGCAAATCTTCAACGTCTGTTTGAACGATTTTATCGTGTAGATAAAAGTGGTTCTCGTAAAGAAGGGGGTTCTGGTTTAGGTTTGTCTATTGTAAAACATATTATTGAAGCACACGAAGAAAAAATTTATATAGAAAGTGAATTAGGTGTTGGTAGTGAGTTTTCGTTTACACTAGAAAAGACGAAATAATTTTTCGTAATTCACTTGGCATTCTTCAAATTTAAAACCATTATAATTTTTAACTTCAGATAGTTTCTCTAAAGTGAATTCATCTTGATTGCAAGTTGGAGCAATTCCTTCATCTTGAAACTTTTTGGCTAAGTATTCTTGTTCAAATTGTCCTGGAGTTGGAATAAAAAACACTTTTTTTTCAAGTTTAGCTAAATCCATAATGGTGGTGTAACCAGATCTGCTTAATACCATGTCACTTTCATTTAGTGCTGTTTGCAATTCGGTACTCGTCATGTAATTATAAATGGTCATATTTTTATCCTCAATTTTGGTTTGTTGATCTTCTACAACTCCTTTTATAAAACAAATGTTTCCTTGGTAAGATTTTAATTCTATCATTAATTTTTCTTCAAGGAATGTGCGCTGAGGTTCTGGTCCAGAAAGTATAACTAAGAGTTGATATTTAATTTTTAAATCTTGTTTTTCAAATCGAGACAGCGGTCCTAAATAGTTTATTGAAGCATCAAAATTTTCAACATGACCTAAAGTGCCACTAAGATTTTTTTCGTCTTTATAATCCGGAACCCAACAAGTGTCAAATTTTGAAATTATATTTTGATGCATTTTGGTGCTTAACCAGGTAGTGTTGCCACTTAACACACGTAATTGATGTGTTATAAACACAGAAGGCACCTTACTATGCCTTACACCAAAACGGTTATCTGAAATAATACCTGAAATAGTTTCAGTCTCAACTAAAGATTCAATGACTTTTTTTTCCCTTTTAATCGTCTTTAAAATATGAGGTGTGTCTTTTAAAAATTTGGTTTTAAAACCATTTGCTTTTTTTGAATACGTAATATTGTAAGAAGGTAACGCAATGGTTTTTAGATTAGGAAATTCTTTTTTTAACAAAAGAAGCGCAATACCATCACTAGCAATTATAGGTTCAAAATTATGAAGAATTAATTTATTAATAATAGGAATGCAGCGTGTAGCATGACCTAAACCCCAATTTAATGGTGCAATTAGAATCTTTTTTTTATGCTGAACCTGTTTCAGTAACTATTAATTTTAGAGATGTCTATAAGAAACAAAGGTAAACCTAAAATGTTTGCTTAATTTTACCAAATTATTAATAAATCTAAAACTTGTGGGTAGTAAAAATAAACAGAAACGCTTTAGAGAAAATGAAACTTTTCATAATGTATATCAACCAACACGAGAAGAATTGGTGGATGCGACGTACAGTTTAAAAGGAAAATGGAAATCTGATGTTTTTAAAAACGATAATCCGTTAGTTTTAGAATTGGGTTGCGGTAAAGGCGAATATACTATTGGCTTATCTAAACGTTATCCTAATAAAAATTTTATTGGTATAGATATCAAAGGCGCACGATTTTGGCGTGGAGCAAAAACGGCTATTGAAGAAGATATTCCTAATGCTGCATTTATAAGAACTCAGATAGAACTTATAGATCATGTTTTTGAAGAAAATGAGGTCGATGAAATTTGGATTACATTTCCAGATCCGCAAATAAAATACCAGCGTACAAAACACCGTATGACTAATTTGAAGTTTTTAGAACGCTATGAAAAAGTTTTAAAACCAGATGGTTTAATGCATTTAAAAACAGATAGTGAATTTATGCATGGTTACACACTTGGTTTGTTACATGGTGCAGGTCATGAGGTTTTATATGCTAATCACAATGTTTATAAATTAGAAGGCAGTCCAAAAGAAGTTACTGAAATTCAGACGTTTTATGAAAGTCAGTATTTAGAGAAAGACAAAGCAATTACGTATATTCGATTCAAAATTAACTAAGGCTTGAGTATAACTGTCATTTTTTTTCTTGGGTTTTTTGTGGCCCTTATTGGAGTAATTCCGCCAGGTTTGTTAAATATGACAGCTGCAAGAATTAGCCTAAAGGAAGGTGCAGGTCGTGGTATAATGTTTTCTACAGGTGTTTGCATTGTTGTATATATTCAAACGTATGTCGCTGCTATTTTTGCAAGATATTTATCTAACCATTCAGATATTGTTGAGATTCTTCAACGTGTTGCATTTGTAATTTTTGTGCTCATTACTATTTATTTTTTAGTGTTAGCATCTAAGCAATCAGAACTTAAACAAGAGACCGAAATAAAAAGTAAACACGGTAGATTATTGCATGGTATGTTATTGTCTGTAATTAATGTGTTTCCTATTCCATATCAAGCATACATGACCATTACTTTAGTGTCTTTTGGTTGGATGGATTTTGAAAAATTAAGTATTGTTACCTATGTTACAGGTGCTGCAACAGGCACTTTTGCGATGTTATATTTCTATATTTTCTTTTTTGATAAGATTAAAGACAGAAGATTTACATCTCAAAAAAGTATGAATTTTAGTATAGGTATTATTACGGGACTTGTGGCTTTAATCACTTTTATTAATATTCTAAGGGAGTTGTAAATGAAACCTGAAACGCTTGGTTTTTTCGAAAAAGTCTATGAGGTTGCTAAGCAAATTCCTTTTGGAAGAGTTACCAGTTACGGAGCTATTGCCAAATATCTAGGAGCAGGTAAAAGTGCCAGAATTGTTGGTTATGCCATGAACGGCTCTCATAATAAAGACGTGCCAGCGCATAGAGTGGTTAATAAAAAAGGGCTTTTAACTGGTAAGCATCATTTTGAAGGCACCAATCTAATGCAACAACTTTTAGAAAGTGAAGGGATTGAGGTTGTAGAAAATCAAATTCAGAATTTAGAAACTATTTATTGGGATCCTGCTAAAGAGCTTCAATAGTAATTTATTGTTTGTATTTACAATAACACTATGTATTTTGAAAATCTAAAGTCGTGTTTATATTAGTTTTGTATTCTTCATAATAATTACAAATTCGGTGTTGTATATAGAAATCAAATTCTCTCATAAATCAATTCAATTTATCTAACTCAAAATCTAAACTTTTCTAAGTATCTTTGTGCTTAGAACTAATCTTAATAAGAAAATTTTGAGTCTATCTTCTAGTCTCTATTTTCTTTAGTCTTAATCATATATGAAGCTCATAAAACAAGATATATTAAACGCTCTAAAAACCATAACAGCACCTGGAGAAGGTGAAAATATGGTAGATAGTGGTGCCGTAACTAATGTGGTTACTTTTGCAGATGAAGTCATTGTAGATATTACCATAAAAAACCCAAGTCTTCAAGCACGTAAAAGAACCGAAGTAGATATTTTACAAACCATTCATAAAGAAGTTTATGAAAAGGCTAAAATAAAAGTGAACGTAAAAGTTGATGCACAAGCAGCACAGCCTAAAAATGAAATAAAAGGAAAAGCAATTCCTGGAATTAAAAATATTGTAGCTGTCGCTTCAGGTAAAGGTGGAGTTGGTAAATCTACAGTAACTGCAAATTTGGCAATAACTTTAGCCAAAATGGGCTTTAAAGTAGGTGTTTTAGATGCCGATATTTATGGACCATCAATTCCTATAATGTTTGATGTTGCTAACGAACGTCCATTATCTGTAACTATTGATGGGAAATCTAAAATGAAACCTGTTGAGAATTACGGAGTAAAAGTATTGTCCATAGGCTTTTTTACAAAACCAGATCAAGCTGTAATTTGGAGAGGACCAATGGCCTCTAAAGCTTTAAATCAAATGATATTTGATGCGGCTTGGGGAGAATTAGATTTCATGTTATTGGATTTACCTCCAGGAACCGGAGATATTCATTTAAGTATTATGCAAGCCTTGCCAATTACAGGAGCTGTTGTAGTAAGTACACCTCAAACTGTGGCTTTAGCAGATGCTAAAAAAGGAGTAGCAATGTTTCAACAAGACAGTATTAATGTTCCTGTTTTAGGAATTATTGAAAACATGGCTTATTTTACGCCTGCTGAATTGCCTGATAATAAATACTATATTTTTGGAAAAGAGGGAGCAAAGCATTTAGCGGAAGATTTAAACGTACCGTTTTTAGGTGAAGTTCCATTAATTCAGAGTATCAGAGAAGCAGGAGATATAGGTAGACCAGCAGCTTTACAAACGGGAACTCCAATTGAAGAGGTATTTGAAACTATAACACGAGATGTTGTACAACAGGTAGTTAATAGAAATGAAGATTTACCAGCTACCGAAGCAATTAAGATTACAACAATGGCAGGTTGTTCTGCCGCAAACAAAAAGTAAATGAGTCCAGAGGATCTTAAATTAAACGTAGAGAAAGCATTAAACGAAATCCGTCCGTTTCTACAAAGTGATGGTGGTGATATCAACTTATTATCTATAGATGAAGGTAAGTTTGTAAAAGTTCAACTCGTTGGTGCTTGCACATCTTGCAGCGTTAACCAGATGACATTAAAATCTGGTGTAGAGATGACCATACAGAAATATGCTCCGCAAATCGAAAAAGTTATTAATGTAGAATAAGCAATGTGACAATTATCACATTGTAAATTAAAATTCATTAGTAGTTTTGTTTTCAATTTTATACTCATGATTACCACAGATATACTTATAATTGGTGCAGGTCCAACAGGCCTATTTACTGTTTTTGAAGCCGGACTTCTTAAACTAAATTGCCATTTAATTGATGCATTACCACAACAAGGAGGTCAGTGCTCTGAACTTTACCCTAAAAAACCGATTTACGATATTCCTGCCTATCCAGAGATTTTAGCTGGAGATTTAACGCATAAGTTAATGGAGCAGTGCAAGCAGTTTGAACCAGGTTTTACCTTAGGAGAACGAGCAGAAACTATAGATAAACAAGAAGATGGTAGTTTTATAGTTACCACTAATAAAGGTACACAACATAAAGCCCCTGTAGTTGCAATTGCTGGTGGTTTAGGTAGTTTTGAACCTCGTAAGCCGTTGTTAGATAATATTACAGATTTTGAAGATCGTGGTGTAGAGTACATGATCAAAGAACCAGAATTTTATCGCGATAAAAAAGTAGTGATTGCAGGTGGTGGAGATTCTGCTTTAGATTGGAGTATTTTTTTAAGTGATATTGCTTCTAGTGTGACATTAATACACAGAAGAAATGAATTTAGAGGTCATTTAGATTCGGTTGAAAAAGTTCAAGAATTAAAGAACCTTGGTAAAATTAACTTAATTACTCCCGCTGAAATTACAGGTATTAATGGAAATGGAAAAGTAGAAAATGTTGAGGTGACTAAAAAAGGAGAAGAGCCTATTTTAGTGGAAACCAATCATTTTATTCCGCTTTTTGGTTTGTCTCCTAAATTAGGTCCAATTGCAAATTGGGGTTTAGAAATAGAAAAAAATGCTATTAAGGTTAATAATGCATTAGATTACCAAACTAACATTCCAGGTATTTATGCTATTGGAGATGTAAATACGTATCCAGGAAAATTAAAGCTAATTCTTTGCGGTTTTCACGAGGCAACATTAATGTGTCAATCGGCATATCAGATTATTAATCCAGGAAAACGTTATGTCTTAAAATACACGACAGTAGCGGGTGTTAACGGGTTTGATGGTACACGCAAAGAAGCCCCGAAAGCAGTTGTAAAAGCGATACAATAATTATAAAAACATAGACTTACCATTAGACATTAACCACTTTTTTATATGGAACAAGACATCAACATCACAATCATTGATAGAGAGGGAGTAAAGCATCAAATTGAAGCTCCTACAGATATGGCAATGAATTTAATGGAAATAGTACGTTCTTATGAACTTGCTCCAGAAGGAACCATTGGTATTTGTGGAGGTATGGCTATGTGTGCGTCTTGTCAATGTTATGTATTAAGTGATACTGAATTGCCAGAAATGCAAGACGATGAAGAAGCGATGCTTTCCGAAGCTTTTGATGTCAAAGAGAATTCGCGTTTAGGTTGCCAAATACAAATGACACCTGAAATGGAAGGTCTAGAGGTTGAATTGGCGCCTGAATCTTAACAAATTCCTGAGAAAAGTAGGAAGCTCATAATTTTATCAGCAAGTGTTTTCTTTAATAAGAATGAGAAGTGTTAAAGAAATAATAACAAGAGTTACACTTATAAAGCCGGTGTACCAGCTATAATGGTTTTCATAGTTTAAATCACCTTTATTTTCTTGATAAAATCCATCAGAGAGTTCTGTTTTAGCCACACCAAAAGTTTGCGGTTTTTTAGATATCTGAAATCCCTCTTTTTTGGTGATTTTTTTAGATAATATCATTACAGCTTTGCAAATTAGTAATGTTATAAATGGCGAAAATGTAATAACTAAGCATTGGTAACCGCAGAGATAATTCCAATCTGTCAAAAGCATTACTATCCCAATAAGACCAATGACAAAAGAGATTTTAAGATATTTCTTATATCTGTTTTTATCTTTCAAATCTTCAGACGAAATTATTATAGGTAGGTTCAAAATACCACAAATAATAATTATCATCCAGAAGTACATCTCTAATAATTTCATGCAACCTATTCCGTTTCAAGATTAGCAGATTCAATAAAATCCAAGGCTTTTTGAAATCGATTTGATTTCTGAAGTATTTTGCCTTTACTATTTACAACTAAATAACTAGGGAAGAATTCTATCTCTAAATCTTTGTAAAGTATTCCGCCAGAACGATCTTCGTTATAATTCGTCCAATTATATTGATGTGTTTCTAAATAAGATGCCCATTTACTTATATTTCTGTCAATAGACATTCCTATAACTTCAACATTTTGATGCTTTGTGGTCTTAAGATATTCTGCAATTACTTCGTGGTCTTTTACACATGGCGGACATTCTAAATACCAAAAGTCTAGGATATAAATTTTGTTGTCTTCTAATGTTATTGAGGTTTGACTACCTTTTGTAGTGTTAAAGGTGTATTCCGAAAAGTTTATTGTTTTTTCAATATTCGGATTCGGTTTAACGTTTAACAAGAAGATTAATACAATAAGAATAATGTTGTTATAGCTCATAAATATGTTTTTAAGATTATGCCGTTTTATAATCAGCCAATTTAGTCGGTCCTTCCAATAAAAACCGATCAATTTTTAGAGTGCCATTATCAGTAGTTACAATTTGCCATTTAATTAAAGAGATTTTACCATTTTCTATTTCAATGCCAGTAATACTTCTTGGGTGAACACAACTACCATCATTAAAAAAAGCAATATCTCCAGGTTCAGGAAAACGAGGTCTGTGTGTGTGGCCAACAATGGTAATTTTATTGTCGTTTTCACTAATCCATTTTTTGGTGCGTCGTTCTACTTTAATAAGTTCTGTGTAGTTTTTAGCAGGACTTGTAGGATCTGCAATTCCCATAACATTCAAAGGCTTCCATAATATCCTTACTAAAAATCGGCTCCATTTCCAAAAGGTGTAATTCCACCAATCTGCTTGATGACCATGGGTTAAAAATAATTCTTGATTAGTTTCAGTATGTTCTAATATTATGCCTTCATGATATTGAATGCCACAAAATAAGTCCTCGTTATTTCCTGTTTTTGGATCAAAAAAAGTAGATAAATGCTTTTCTACATATTTAGGATCCCTGTAAACCATATCGTGGTTTCCCCAAATCATGTGTAGTCGTTCTTCATCATGAAATTGTTTCATGAGCATATACACATTTTTGTGTGCGTAGAAGATGGATTCAAAAGACAGGTTTTCCCATAATTCGTCGCCATCGCCTAATTCACAATACTGAAATCCTTCGTTGTAATAATGCTTTAGCGCATGAAAGTAGATGTTTCTATTGTTGGCAAAATCATCTGCAAAGCTATTGTCACCTCTATGGCAATCGCTGAACAAAATGAATTTAGACGAATCATTAAACCGAATTTTCTTAGCGTTGTTATAGGCACGATCTAATCTTGATTTTGAAGACATGTGTTTTCTTTGTTCGACTAAATTAAACAAAAAATGCTTCCCAATAATGAGAAGCATTTTTACAAATTTTATTTTTTACATTGATGACTTCGAAATGAAATAATCAATTTAGCCTTAAATTCTATTTAAATGCGTTTAAGCCTGTAACATCTAAACCTGTAATTAGTAAGTGAATATCGTGTGTACCTTCATAGGTAACAACACTTTCAAGATTCATCATGTGTCTCATAATAGAATACTCTCCACTAATTCCCATACCACCTAACATTTGTCTAGCATCGCGAGCAATAGTTAAAGCCATATCTACATTATTTCGTTTTGCCATAGAAATTTGTGCTGATGTTGCTGTACCATTTTCGCGCATTACACCAAGCCTCCAAGCTAATAATTGTGCTTTAGTGATTTCGGTAATCATCTCAGCCAATTTCTTTTGTTGTAGTTGAAATTGCCCAATGGGTTTTCCAAATTGCATACGTTCTTTGCTATATCGTAAAGCTGTATCATAACAATCCATAGCTGCTCCAATAGCTCCCCAAGCAATACCAAAACGTGCCGAATCTAAGCAACCTAATGGTGCTCCTAATCCAGATTTGTTGGGTAATAAATTTTCTTTAGGCACTTTTACGTTATCAAAGATAAGCTCGCCAGTAGCAGATGCTCTAAGTGACCATTTGTTATGTGTTTCTGGTGTAGAAAAACCTTCCATACCACGTTCAACGATAAGACCGTGAATACGGCCGTTTTCATCTTTTGCCCATACTACAGCAACGTTACAAAAAGGGGAATTAGAAATCCACATTTTAGCACCATTTAAGAGGTAATGATCTCCCATATCCTTGAAGTTGGTAACCATGCCACCAGGATTGCTTCCATGATCTGGTTCTGTTAACCCAAAAGAACCAATCCATTCACCAGAAGCTAACTTTGGTAAGTATTTTTGGCGTTGTGCTTCGTTTCCGTATTTCCAAATAGGATACATTACAAGAGATGATTGTACAGATGCTGTACTTCGTACTCCTGAATCTCCACGTTCAATTTCTTGCATTATTAAACCATAAGAAATTTGGTCTAATCCTGCTCCTCCATATTCTTCAGGAATGTAAGGTCCAAAAGCTCCAATATCTGCTAAACCTTTAACAATTTGCGTTGGAAATTCTGCTTTTTGCGCATACTCTTCTATAATTGGTGATACATCGCGTTTTACCCATTCTCTTGCTGCATCACGTACTAATTTGTGTTCTTCAGTAAGTAATTCATCAAGATTGTAATAATCTGGTGCTTCGAATAAATCTGGTTTCATTCTAATTATGATATTTATGGCTTCTTATTTTGAGAATCCGTCAAAATAGAAGGAGTTATTTTATAAGTTTAACAAAAGTAACGAAAACGTTTTCATCGCACAAAGGCAATTATCAGTTAATTCGGAGATGAAAACTTAGATTACATTTTTAAATAGAAGTCTTTGGTGAGTGCAATATAGTCGTCTGTGTATTGATGACGTGCTGTTTCAATAATTAATTCTGAAATATTGGTATCCTGCTGTGTGAAACTAAATTCTATTAGACTGCGTTTAATTTCAGAAGTAGAATGGCCTTTAACTCTAAGAACACGATTAGGAAATAATCCTGATTTTGAAGCTAAAGCTATAAAATTAGCTTCTTCTTTGAAAGGAATGACTACTGAGAATAGACCATCTTCAGAAAGTAAATTGGCTACAGAAAAAATTAAATGTTCAAAAGGCATAGCATCGTTAAAGCGTGCTAAATCTCTTGCATCATTGTCTGTTTTATAATCTTCAGAATAGAATGGAGGATTACAAATTATAAGATCAAATTTATCATCAATCTCTTCAACAAATTCTAAAAGTGATGCATGATAGCAAAACAGACGGTCTGCCCAAGGAGAGTTTTCAAAATTCTCAGAGCATTGCTCGTAAGCGTCCGCATCAATTTCTAATGCTTCAATATTTTCGGCATAGCTGCGTTGTGCAATCATTAAAGATAAAACGCCAGTTCCAGAACCAATATCTAAGACTGAAAATGGATTTTTATCAACCGAAGTCCAAGCTCCAAGTAAAACTCCGTCTGTGCCAATTTTCATTGCGCAACTGTCTTGGTTAACAGAGAATTCTTTAAATTTAAAAGGAAGAGAACCCATTATTCTTCAAGGTATAAATCAATCAAACCTTCAGGAGTCTTAACTTCTATGGTTTTGTTTTTTCTATCGACTTTAACAATAAATTCATCATTCATTGGAATTAATATTTCAATGCCATCTTTATCAATTTCAAATAAAGCTTGAGCAGTAGAATCATTAATACCTTTTAAAATCCCTACATCTCCATAGTTGGAATCTATAATGGCAAAACCAATAACTTCATGGAAATAAAATTTATCGCCTTCTAGTTTTGGAAGTAAGTCTAATGGTAAGTATAAATCTGTTTTTATTAAAGCATCAGCATCTTCTTCAGTATCGACGTCTTCAAACTTAATACGTAATAAATTAGATTTATGTAATTGTGAAGATTCAGCAAAGAAAGGAACTAGATTTCCTCTAAGGTCTATAAAAATAGCATCAAGATTATCATACAAATCAGGTTCGTCAGTATCTAATTTTATTAAAAGTTCTCCTTTAAAACTGTATTTGGATACAATTTTACCTAAATAAAAACAGTCTTCTTTTTTCAAAATAAATCTGGTATTTATGGTTCCCGTAAAAACGAAAATCCTATTAATGCTAATTTTAAATATGTAATAGATTCCTAGTGCTGTGAGAATTATTCCATAATTATATAAAATAAAAAAACCCAGACCATAAATAGTCTGGGTTCAAAAGTATAAAAAATATTTTTTTTATTCTTCTTCTTCGCTAGATGCAGCTGCTTCTTCAGCTACCTCTTCAACAACTGGTGTTGCTGCAGCGATACGTGCTTCATTTATAGCTTTTTCAGCTTCTAATGCTTTAGCTTTTGCATCAGCATCAGCTTTAGATAAACCTTCCGATTTAGCTTCAACTTTAGCAGTTTTTTCTTCTAACCAAGCGTTGAATTTTGTTTCAGCTTGCTCTTCAGTTAATGCTCCTTTTCTAACTCCACCAGCTAAATGATGTTTTAGCATTGCTCCTTTATAAGATAAAATTGCTTTTGCAGTGTCAGTAGGTTGTGCACCATTTTGTAACCATTGTACAGCACCTTCAATATTTAATTCAATAGTTGCAGGGTTTGTGTTTGGATTGTAAGCACCTAATTTTTCTAGGTATTTACCATCTCTTTTAGCGCGTGAATCCGCTGCTACGATCCAGTAATAAGGTTTTCCTTTTTTACCGTGTCTTTGTAATCTAATTTTTACAGGCATAATAATTAATTTGTAAGGTTCTCGACCTCTGTTATTAATGAGGGCGCAAATGTACTATATTTTTTTAACTTTAAACATTATAATTTAGTTTAACAAGCAATAGAGCGCTTTTTTCCTAAAAGAACAGTGGATTTAGCTGCATTATTAAAAATTATTATACTTTTGACATACTTGTTTCCTTATATTTGGAGCAAAGATAAAAGACCCTATTTAAAGATGAAAAAACTAATCCTTCTAGCTCTTGTTTTTTTTACAGCATTCAGTTGCGGTGATGAAGTTAAATTTAATAGTCCTGCTTTTCAAGGAGACCGTGAAAATGAACTTTGGAGAGCGAAAGCTTTTTCTGCAAGTATAGATACTAATGGATTTTTAACTATTACTGGAACAAATAATTTTGAAACCGTAAAACTTACAGTGCCATCAGTAATAGAATCAACATTTATTACAGGAGATATAGATGTTATTGAAGCAGAATATACAGATGGTTTTGGAACTATTTATTCTACAACCAATAGACCAGATGAAACGGTTTCTTTATATCCTGAATTAGGAGAGATTCATATTGAAGAGATCGATATGTCTAACAGAACCTTTACTGGAACTTACAAATTTTTAGCTTTTGATGCTTCCGGATTAAATTCTGTAGGCTATACAAATGGAATTTTTTATAAAGTTCCGCTTATATCTGGAGAGTTTCCAACTAACCCAATTACTTGTATTGATGTAGAAATAGATGCAGCTACTGCATTATCTGCTTATGAAGCTACATTTACAGGTGTAACATTTATAGATAGCGATGCTTATTTCGCAGCATGTAGCGCTTATACAAATGCTTTAATTCAACAACGAACATACTGTGGTGATTCAGATGGCTCATTACAAACTATCATTGATGGTTTAGGAGATTGTGAGTTACCATGTGAGTTAGCAACGTTAAATGTTGAAGAAGCAAATTCTCAATATAGTATTGCCACTATTGGTAATTATACTGAAAAGTGCGCACAATATTTAGGCTACTTACAAGATCAGATTTTAATTTGTGGAGATGTAGATGGAAGTATTCAATTAGAAATAGATAATTTAGATTGTGCAGATTCTGATGGAGATGGTGTCGCAGATGTATTTGAAGATTTTAACGGAGACGGAGATATTGAAAACGATGATACAGATGGAGATGGTGTAGCTAACTATTTGGATAACGACGATGATGGTGATGGTGTTTTAACGCAGTTCGAAGCTAAAGATGAAGATGGAAACCCAGCCGATACAGATGGTGATGGCGACGTAGATTATTTAGATGATAACGATGATGGAGATGCGCTTTTAACCATTAATGAAAATGCAGATCCTAATGGTGATGGTAATCCAGATGATGCTGTTGATACAGATACTGATGGTGTTCCAGATTATTTACAAGCTTAAAATTCTAAACATATTATAATAGTAAAGCGTTGCTCAGTTTGAGTGACGCTTTTTTTTGTTAAATTATTATAAGCCTTTGTTAAAGATGTTAATTGGTTCGATTTTCCTTAAGCATTCTGTTATCTTGAAGCATGTTGTGAAACAATAGGCAACGTAAAAGAAGTTATTGAAATCTTAAATGAAAACGATATTATGAAGTATACAGAAGAAATTTCAAACAAATTAAACGAATTATTAGTAAAAAATTATGACGCTGAAAAAGGGTACATAAATGCCATTAATAATGTTGAAGGTAAAAATCTTAAAATGTTTTTTAAACGAAGAGCATCTGAGCGTAGTGAATTTGCAAAAGAACTGAGAACAGAAATCTTGCAATATGGAGAAATTCCTGAAGACTCCGGAAGTTTTAAAGGAGCTATGCATAGAAATTGGATGACCTTAAAATCAACGTTTAGTTCTAATAACGAAGAAGCTATTTTAGAAGAAGCCATTCGTGGAGAGCAAGCAAGTTTAGAAGAATATAAAGATATGTTGAAAGAAAGAAACATGCCACCATCAATTGATGCGTTATTGTTAAAGCATAAGAATGCCATTCAAGCAGCGATTAATACAGAAAAAGTTCAAGAAGAATTGATATCATAAATCATCAATTTAATTAAGTTAAAAAGTCGGCTTTCATGCCGACTTTTTTTTGTTTAAAACTCTTTTGGATTTCATTTCAAAAAAATTCAAATTCTACGTAATTTTATAAGCTAACTTTTTCAGGAGATTCAGTTCAATAATTTGTTACTCTCAAAGCTGTATAATAATTCTATGAATTTAATTTTGAGAGACTTAGCTGTGGTTAAGGTGACGTTTTTATAACCTCTTGATTTAATTAAAAGTTAGAATATCAGTTTTTCTTTGCGCTTTTGTGCCTTCACGAGAAAAACAACACAATAATTTATACTGAACTTGTTTCAGTACAAACAACTCAATACCTAAGCATGTATTTAATATTCGATACCGAAACTACAGGATTACCAAAACGTTGGGATGCACCAATTACTGATACGGATAATTGGCCTAGATGTATACAGATTGCGTGGCAATTGCATGATGGCATGGGAAATTGTATTGAGCACGAAGATTATTTGGTAAAACCAGAGGGTTTTAATATTCCTTATGATGCTGAAAAAATTCACGGAATTTCTACCGAATTAGCAAAAGAACAAGGGGTTTCTCTTTCAGAAGTTTTAGAGAAATTCAACATAGCATTATCCAAAACTAAATTTGTTGTTGGGCAAAATGTAAAGTTCGATTTAAATATTATGGGAGCAGAATTTGTGCGTGAAAACGTTGCAAATCCGCTTCAAGAATTACCGGTTTTAGATACATGTACAGAACACACTGCAAGTTTATGTCAGTTGCCAGGTGGACGTTATGGGAAATTTAAATTACCAACATTAACAGAATTACATCAATATTTATTTAACAAACCTTTTTCTGAAGCACATAATGCAACTGCCGATGTTGAAGCTACCACACGTTGTTTTTTAGAATTAATAAGACGAAAGCAATACACTAAAGAACAGTTAGATGTAGAGCCAGAATATTTTGAAAATTTCACAAAAGAGAATCCCGGTGAAATTCAGCTCATCAAGCTAAAGCATATTAACCTTAAGAAGGAAAGTGCAAAGATTAATGCACGTCTTCAAAAAGAACAAGCGACGCCAATAGTTGTAGATGAAAAAGCGGCATCTCAAGTAAAGGATGTCGATTTTGCACATTTACATAACCATTCTCAATTTTCTATTCTTCAATCCACCATTAGTGTTAAAGATTTGGTTGCTGCAGCTGCCAGAGAAAATATGCCAGCCGTTGCAATGACAGATCATGGTAACATGATGGGAGCTTTCCATTTTGTTACAGCGGTTTCTGGTCATAATAAAAAAGTAAAAGCACAACATGCAGAAGCGGAAGAAGCTGGTTTAGAAAAGAAAGGTAAAATTATAAAACCAATTATTGGATGTGAGTTTTTTGTATGTGAAAATCATGCAGACAAATCCAGAAAAGACAACGGTTACCAAATTGTGTTAATGGCTAAGAATAAAAAAGGCTATCATAATTTGGCTAAATTATCCTCTGCAGCTTTTACAGATGGATTTTATTATGTGCCTAGAGTAGATAAAAAACTAATTGAACATTATAAGGAGGATTTAATTTGTCTAACAGGAAATCTTTATGGTGAAGTACCAAGCAAAGTTCTAAACGTCGGTGAAAACCAAGCCGAAGAAGCTTTGTTATGGTGGAAAGAAACTTTTGGAGACGATTTGTATTTAGAATTAATGCGTCATGATCAGGAGGATGAAAATCGTGTAAATCCTGTGTTAATTCAGTTTTCAAAAAAGCATGATGTAAAGCTAGTTGCGACTAATAATACCTATTATGTAGATCAAGAAAATGCCAATGCACATGATATTTTACTCTGTGTAAAAGATGGTGAAAAACAAGCAACACCAATTGGTCGTGGTCGTGGTTATCGTTACGGTTTACCAAATCAAGAATATTACTTTAAGTCATCTAACGCTATGAAGGCGTTGTTTAAAGATGTACCAGAAGCGATAGTAAATATCCAAGAGGTTGTCGATAAAATTGAACCTTATGAGTTGGCTAGGGACGTATTATTACCCGCTTTTGATATTCCAGACGAATTTAAATTTGAAGAAGATTTAGCCGATAATGGAAAACGGGGTGAGAATGCTTTTTTAAAGGATTTAACGTTTAAAGGGGCGGAAAAACGGTACGGAGAAATCACACCGAAAATAAAAGAACGTCTCGATTTTGAGTTGAGCGTTATTGAAAAAACAGGATATCCAGGTTATTTCCTGATTGTTGAAGATTTTATTCGCGAAGCTCGAAAAATGGATGTTTCCGTTGGTCCTGGTCGTGGATCTGCAGCAGGTTCTGTGGTTGCTTATTGTTTATGGATTACCAATATTGATCCTATTAAATACGATTTACTTTTTGAGCGTTTCCTAAATCCGGATCGTGTAAGTATGCCAGATATTGATATTGATTTTGATGATGAAGGTCGAAGTCGAGTTATGGATTATGTTATCGAAAAATACGGTTCTAACCAGGTAGCTCAGATTATTACTTATGGGACAATGGCGGCAAAATCGTCTATTAGAGATACAGCCAGAGTATTAGATTTACCATTAAATGAAGCCGATCATCTTGCTAAGTTAATTCCTTTAATGTCTAAATTAGGAAAGATTTTTGGCTTAGATGAAAAGGAGCTTGCCAAGAAATTTAGATCAGAAGATTTAGAGAAAATTAATGAGCTTCTTAATATTTCTGATGGAGACGATTTACAAGCCGAAACTTTAAACCAGGCTAGAATATTAGAAGGTTCTGTGCGTAATACAGGTATTCATGCTTGTGGAGTTATTATTACACCAGGTGATATTACCAATTATGTACCTGTGGCTTTGGCCAAGGATTCCGATTTATATGTCACACAATTTGATAACTCTGTTGTGGAAGATGCAGGATTGTTGAAGATGGATTTCTTGGGATTAAAAACCTTAACCTTAATTAAAGATACGGTTAAGTTGGTAAAAGCAAAACATGATATTTTGCTCGATCCAGAGAATTTCCCGTTAGATGATGTACCAACGTATGAGTTATTCCAGCGAGGAGAAACGGTTGGTGTGTTTCAGTATGAATCACCAGGAATGCAGAAGCACATGAAGAATCTTAAGCCTACGGTTTTTGATGATTTAATTGCTATGAATGCCTTGTATCGTCCTGGTCCAATGGAGTATATTCCTAGCTTCATCGCGCGTAAGCATGGTGATGAAGAGATTGTATACGATTTACCAGAAATGGAAGAATATCTCAAGGAAACCTACGGAATTACGGTTTACCAAGAGCAAGTAATGCTACTATCTCAGAAATTGGCAGATTTTACAAAAGGTGAAGCCGATGTTTTGAGAAAAGCCATGGGTAAAAAGCAGATTGCTGTACTCGATAAGATGAAACCTAAATTCATTGAACAAGCAGGAGCAAAAGGATTAGACAAAACAAAGCTCGAAAAAATATGGAAGGATTGGGAAGCCTTTGCAAGTTACGCCTTTAACAAATCGCACTCTACGTGTTATGCTTGGATTGCTTACCAAACAGCGTATTTAAAAGCTCATTACCCTGCAGAATATATGGCTGCAGTTTTGTCTAATAACATGAATGATATTAAATCTGTAACCTTCTTTATGGAAGAATGTAAACGGATGAGATTACCAGTTTTAGGACCAAGTGTTAATGAGAGTTTTTATAAATTTTCAGTAAATAAAGACAATGCTGTTCGTTTTGGAATGGGAGCTATAAAAGGTGTTGGTCATGGAGCTGTTAAAACGATAGTTGAAGGCAGGAAAGATGAAGGTCCTTATAAGTCTATTTTCGATTTAGCAAAACGTATTGATTTGCGTGCTGCTAATAAAAGAGCTTTTGAAGGTTTGGCTAATGCAGGTGGATTTGATTGTTGGTCAGATACACATAGAGCACAATATTTTGCAGATGATGGTGATGGTATTAGTTTTTTAGAAAAAGCAGTGAAGTACGGAGCCAAACATCAGGAAAATGAGAACTCGGCGCAAGTGAGTTTGTTTGGTGCGGCCAGTGATGTGCAGATTGCAGAACCTGTAGTTCCACCTTGTGAAGATTGGGGAACCATGGAAAAGTTGTCTCGGGAACGTGAAGTCGTTGGTATTTATATCTCTGGTCATCCACTCGATGATTTTAAAACAGAAATGAAAACCTTTTGTAACGGAACCATTGATTTATTTGCCGATTTAGAAACGGTTGTAAACAAAGAAATCACCTTTGGAGGTGTGGTTACAGATGTGCAACATCGAGTAAGTAAACAAGGAAAAGGTTGGGCGATTTTTACCATTGAAGATTATAGAGATAGTTTTGAATTTAGAATCTTTGGCGAAGATTATTTAAAATTTAAACACTTCTTTGTGATTAATTCTTTTGTGTTTGTACGCGCTTTTGTTCGCGAAGGTTGGGTAAACAGAGATACAGGTAAAAAAGGGGATCCAAGAATTCAGTTTAATAGTTTTCAGTTGTTGCATGATGTAATGGATACCTATGCAAAAAAACTATCCATACAGCTTAATATTAGAGATTTAGAGAAAGATAAAATTGCGATTTTATACGATTTAATAAAGTTTCATGCAGGAAATCAAACTTTAAATTTTGTGGTCTACGATAATGCCGAAAAAATAAAAGTACAAATGCCAAGTCGAAAAAATAAGATTAAGATTTCTCAAGAACTTTTAAATGGTTTGAAGGAAAATGATGTGATGTATAAGTTGAATTAATTCAATTCCTGAGAAAGGAGGAATCTTAATAATAATTAGAAGCTTTAATTGAAAGCTGTTATCCTTTATTTGGTTGTGCCCAAATAAGATAACATATAAGCCCTCTATAAGGCTATAACCAAAACATATACAGGCATTGTAAGGTTTGCGAAATATTTTGACTAATTTTGTACTACTATCCATAAAGTGATAGTTAAAAAACGAAGTACAATACATTTAAAAAATAAATATTATGGCATTAGAAATCACAGATGCAAATTTTGAAGAGACAGTATTAAAAAGTGACAAGCCAGTAATGGTTGATTTTTGGGCTGCTTGGTGTGGACCTTGTCGTATGGTTGGACCAATCATTGACGAAATCAGTACAGAATACGAAGGTAAAGCTGTAGTTGGTAAGGTTGATGTTGATGCAAACCAAGAATTTGCTGCTAAATATGGTGTTAGAAACATCCCTACTGTTTTGGTTTTTCAAGGCGGAGAAGTTGTTGGACGCCAAGTTGGAGTTGCACCTAAGAAAGCTTATTCAGACGCTATTGACGGACTTTTATAGTCAATACTCTAAAAGAAATGATAAAAGGTTTGCCTATACGGCAAACCTTTTTTAGTTTCGGTAACTCATGGATTTACAACAAGAACTGAATAAAACAGGAGGTTTTAAAAACCTAGAATTATTAGCGAAGCAAGTCGTTGAAGGCTTTATTGCTGGTATGCATAAGAGTCCGTTTCACGGGTTCTCTGCCGAGTTTGCAGAGCATAAGGTTTACAATCCTGGTGAGAGCACTAAACATATAGATTGGAAGCTCTATGCAAGAACAGATCGTTTATATACGAAACGTTATGATGAGGAAACCAATTTACGTTGCCATATTATCTTAGACAACAGTAGTTCTATGCATTATCCAGAAACGGCTGGTACATCTCTTGGTAATCTTAATAAGGTGGCATTTTCGGCTTTAGCAAGTGCTTCATTAATGCATATTCTTAAAAAGCAACGCGATGCTGTAGGTTTAAGTATTTATAGTGATACTTATAATTTCTATTCGCCAGAGAAGGGGAGCGAACGTCATCATCAAATGCTTTTGCATAAATTAAGTGATGCTGTAGTTTCTAAACTAGAGACAAAAACAACAGAGACTTATAAGTATTTGCATCAAATTGCAGAAAAAATTCATCGTAGATCATTAATCTTTGTTTTTACGGATATGTTTCAAACGTCAGAAAATGATGAAAAACTGTTTGAAGCACTTCGACATTTAAAGCATAATAAACATGAAGTGGTCTTATTTCATGTTTTTGATAAAGAAAAAGAACAAAATTTTGATTTTGATAATAGACCAAAACGTTTTATCGATGTCGAGACCGGAGACCATATTAATTTGTACGCAGATAACGTTAAAGATAACTACGAAAAAGCTGTAAAAGAATACTTTACAAACTTAAAAATAAGGTGTGGACAATACCGAATTAAATATGTTGAAGCCGATATTAATGCTGGTTTCAATAGTGTCTTAACAGCCTATATGGTGGAGCGACAAAAATTTATTTAATTTTTTTTGTTTTTTGTTTGTCATATTCAAAAAGCTGTGTATATTTGCACTCGCAATTAAGCAACGGTCTGGTAGTTCAGTTGGTTAGAATGTCGCCCTGTCACGGCGAAGGTCGCGGGTTCGAGTCCCGTCCAGACCGCTAAAATTGCAAAAAGAAGCTTCAAGAAATTGAGGCTTTTTTTAGCGATATAAAGAAGTTGTGTTGTTCCAAGAGAGATCTTGGAAGTAGTTTACCAAAGCAATTTGGTAATCCAATGAGAAGCTTTCCTTTCTTTCTGAATAAGAAGATTGGGATGCTTTTTTGTTTTTGGCTAGTTTTGCTAAGCTTACACAACTTTGTTATAAATGAGATAGGCTATAATAGTTATCGAGAGTAAAAAAAAAGGTGCTACAATTTCTTGTAGCACCTTTTTTTTTGCGTTTTCCGAATAGAATACCAATTATAAACTAAAAAAATATACGAAGTAAAAATGTTAATTAACCTCCGAGTTTTCAACAAGTTATGAACATAGTTTTTGTATTTTAACGGATAATAATGTCGTTTTACCGAGGATTAATTAGGAAATGTCATAAATACATTTATATTTGCATCTCTTTTAAGTTTTAAAAACGCTTAAAAAAAGAGATTTAATCCATTTTACTATAAGATCTTAATTGGTCTAAAAAACGTCCCTCGTTTTAATTTTAGTATCGTTTTAGGTTACTCCTAAAATTGTAAATAATCCATGATTTTCCCTTTTGGTGTATCGCTTTGCGTTGCCGATTTAGATATAAACTAATTTTAACCTTAAAATAATACTTATGAAAACCCTAAAAATTACTTTCGCATTACTAGCTGTTTTATTTTTAACTGTATCTGGAGTACAATCAGAAACGGTTGTAGTTAATAATGACGAGCCTACTTACAAAGAACAAAATAGTTATGACCTTTTGGCTCATGATAAGACTAAAATCAAGTTGAAAACACAAGCATAATATATAATTTATTTGCTATTAATTATTAGTCCACTCATTGAGTGGGCTTTTTTTAGTTAGTATCAAACCAAGTGATAATTAAAATATGGTTTTGATATTTTAGCATATATTTGATTGATTAATTATTAATTCGATTAAATGCGTATCGCTGTTACTTTCATTTTTTTATTCTTGTTTGGAAGTGTATTTTCTCAAAGTCAGCATTCGAGTCAATTAGATAGTATTTATACTTTAAGAAGCTTGTCATTAGATGATAATCTTACAGATACACTAAGGCTCTTTTACGCAAAAAATGCAATCAGGTTATCGCGAAAGACCTCCCAAGATAGTACAGTGCTTATTAGTGGAAGAAACTTAGGTATGTTATACGATGTATTGGGAGAGACTAATAAATGGCAACAACAAAATAAAGAAAATCTACAGCTCGCTAATAAATTATCTGATACGTTAGCAGTAGCTGTCGCTAATCTTAATATAGGTCTTGCGAAGCATATTTATGATGTTCAATATGATAGTGCTTATTACTATTATAGAGGAGCATTAAAATATTATGACAAACTAGAGAATACAGAACTTGTAGCCACCATATACTATTATATCGCTACGATTCAAATTGAAGATAAAGTCTATATTAGTAGTGAAGAGAATGCAATAAAAGCATTAAAATTATTCAATACCTTACCAAAAACTGAGTCCATTAGAGATGATATTTGGAGTGTTAATGATCTGCTCGGAAAATTATCTAGTAAGCTAGGTAGGTATAATGAAGCTTTAAAATATCACAGTAAAGCTATTCATATAGCCAATTCAATGCAGGATGGAGTGTTTAATAAAGCCATTTCACTTCATAACCAAGCCAACGTTTATAATAAGTTACATGATTACGAAAAAGCGATTGAAGTCTTTAATGATTTAATTGAATTACGACCTGTTTACGAAGAAGAGGATCCCACATTTTATCCATTAATAATTGATAATCTTGCATACACTAAACTACTTGCAGGACAAAAAGATTATGATGAAATAAGTAACATGTTTTACGAGGCGTACGAAATAAGTAATCAGCTTGATGACGATCTTACAAAACTTGCGGTTACAATAGATTTATCAAAATACTACAAGCATTTAGAAGTTAGAGATTCTACTTTAAAATATACCGTTAAGGCTTACGATTTATCAAAACGTATATCTTCAATAGATATATTATTAGAATCCATGGTTTTACTTTCGGAATTAAAAGAAGGTGATGAAGGTAAAAGCTATCTAAAAGAACATATAAAACTTACCGATAGTTTGTTGTATGTAGAACGAAATGTTAGAAACAAATATGCTCGGATTGAATTAGAAACGGATCAATTAGTTGCAGAAAACAAACAAATATCTAAAGAAAATCTCTATTTATTAATCTTATCTATAGGGCTTTTAGTGACAGCAATTCTAGTTTATGTCTTAATTTCTCAACGTGCAAAGAATAGAAAATTAAAGCTTATTCAAGTACAACAAAAAGCAAACGAAGAAATTTACAACCTTATGCTTGGGCAGCAAGATAAGGTAGATGAAGCCAGAGCGAAGGAAAAAACAAGAGTATCAAAAGAATTACATGATGGTGTTTTAGGAGGACTTTTTGGAGTGCGTTTAAGTTTAGATAGCATTAATTTTAATGAAGGTAAAGAAGCTATGCTTACGAGAGCAAAATATATCAGTCAGCTTCAAACCATTGAACAAGAGATACGTAAGATATCTCACGAGTTAAATACTGATTTTGTTTCTGGTTCTGGATTTACTGATATTGTAGAAGAACTTGTAGAAAATCAAACTCGAGCTTATAATTTAGAGCACGAATGCAATTTTACAGATGAAATAAGTTGGGATTTGGTGTCTAATAAATCAAAAATTAATATTTATAGAATCATCCAGGAGTCGATGCAAAATATTTTTAAACATGCCAATGCAAAAGTTGTTAAAATTAGTATTTCACTAGAAAAAGATTTAATTTGCTTGGATATTATAGACGATGGAGATGGTTTTGATACCTCAAAAAATAATAAAGGTATTGGGCTAAAAAATATGAGATCTCGGGTTGAAGATATTAAAGGTGCAATTGCGTTTTCGTCTAAAACCAACAATGGTACACTAGTCAGTGTTAAGATTCCCTATTTAAAAGAGTAAATTAAGACGAGTGTTTTGTGAATAATTATTTTTATTCACAAAACGATAATTAACAATCAAAAAATCTATAAACTTAAACGCATGAATCATATCAGCATTTTAATGGTAGATGACCACCCCATTATAATTGAGGGCTATCAAAATGTTCTAATGGCGACAAAACAAGAGAATCAAATTCTTCAAATAGAGACGGCAAATAATTGTGATACAGCAGTTTTAATGATAGAGCGTGCAGCAAAAAAATATCCATATCAAGTCTGTTTTTTTGATATAAGTTTACCTGGATCAGAAGATGGTAAATATGCTTCTGGTGAAGATTTGGCATTATTAGCAAAACGGTTAATGCCAAGAGCTAAAATTGTAATTCTTACCATGTTTAATGAAACCTACAGAATTCACAACATAATTAAGGAAATTAACCCAGACGGATTTCTTATTAAAAGTGATTTAACCTCTATGGAATTAGCAGATGGTTTTCAACAAATTTTAAATTCACCGCCTTACTATAGTAGTACGGTAAGTAATTATATAAAGAAAACAATTTCTAGTGATATTTATGTAGACGATATTAATAGAAAGATTTTGCATTTATTGTCGCAAGGGGTAAGAACAAAAAGTCTAAATGAATATATAGATATTTCTACAAGCGCTATTGAAAAGAGAAAAAAGCAGCTTAAAAATTTGTTCTGTATAGAAGACGGAAAAGACGAAACGCTACTAAAAGAAGCAAGAGAAAAAGGTTTTCTATAATAAAAGTGTAATAATGTTGCTTTTTTACACCTTAAAATAATGCTCAAAGCTACTGTGAATTATATAAACTACGGTTTTACCACAGTAGGTTTACGGTTTTTCCGCAGCAAAGAGTTAAATATCTCCTTTATCTTTACACCATCAGCAAGAGTTAATTAATCCCTTATTAAGTATTTGTTGAATTAATAGCAAGAAAATAAACCTAGTCACATTCTTTGTGATTAGGTTTTTTCAATTCTAATCATTTGTGATTTACTAGTACCAATTGGCGTTGTGTTCAGATAATTTCACAATAAAAAAGCCTAAATAAACAATTGCAACTATAAATTTTAAAAAGGTAGATGCAATAAAACCAAGAAAAGATCCAAAGGCTGCTTTTAGAGCTTTGTTTATATCATTTTCATTGATGAGTTCACCAATAAGCGCTCCAATAAAAGGTCCAATTATAATTCCAAAAGGAATAGGAGATAGCAAACCAATAATTAAGCCAATGGTTGTACCAATCATTCCGGCTTTGCTGCCACCAAAACGTTTAGTGCCTATGGCAGGAATAATATAATCCAATACATATATAATAATAGCAACTATAAGCGTGACAATTAAAAATGTTTGACTCATTTCTACTCCTTCCGTAAAATGAAGTACTAAAAGACCAGCCCAACTAGTAAGTGGTCCAGGTAATACAGGTAAAAAACTACCTACAATGCCTAAAATCATTAAAACGAGTGCAATAAGCACTAAAAATAGTTCCATAAATATAATTTCAATTCATAGATATGACGCATTATGTTAACTATTGTTACAGTTTTATAACTAAAAATTTAGTTTGAACTAAATTTTTAGTTATATTTGAGAAAATAAATTCGTTATTATGAAGCAATTAACAAAAGCAGAAGAGGAAATAATGCAAGCTTTATGGAGCTTAAAAAAGGCTAATGTTAAAACTATTATAGGTGTATTACCAGAGCCTAAACCTGCTTACAACACGGTTTCTACTATTGTAAGAATATTAGAAAGTAAAGGATTTGTGAATTATGAAAAACAGGGCAAAGGCCATATATATTTTCCTTTAGTAGCCAAAGAATCTTATAGTAATCAATCTATAAATAAGCTAGTAGACAATTATTTTCAAGGGTCTTTTAAAAGTATGGTGTCTTTTTTCGTTCAAAAGAATGATGTTAATATAAAAGACATAGAAGTGTTATTAGATGAAATTAATAAGCCTAACGAGAAGTAGGATAAAAACAAGTAATTATGCTGTATTTAATTCTTCAAATTATTGCTTTTCAAGCGTTATTTTTAATGGTTTACGACTTATTTCTTAAGCGAGAAACCTTCTTTAATTACAATAGAGTCTATTTAATTATAACATCAATTCTGTCATTAGTGTTACCATTTATAAAATTCCCAGAACTTAAAAAAATGGCAACAAAAGATATGGTTATCCATTTACCAGAAGTTTTTATTGGAACAAAAGCACCAACGGTTTACGATATTCAAATAGCAGAGCAAGCTGGTATTATTTTAGAGCAACCGCAAACTTCACTATGGCAAATTATTGCAGTGTCAGGTATTATAATTAGCTCATTAATATTTCTAATTAAAATCATCAAATTATATACTATAAAATATAAGAATCCAAAAAGATGGCAAGGTAATGTGCTTGTTGTAAGGTTAATAAAAAGTAGTGCGGCATTTTCTTTTTTCAATACAATATTTTTAGGAGAGCATATTTCTGAAACCGAGAAACCAACCATTTACGAGCATGAGTTGGTTCATGTTAAAGAATATCACACGTTAGATGTATTGTTTTTTGAATTACTACGCATTGTCTTTTGGTTTAATCCATTAGTATATATCTATCAAAATAGAGTAAAAGAATTACATGAATACATTGCAGATGCTAAAGCTGTAAAACAAAGTGGAAAATCAGAATATTACACCAGTTTACTCAATCAAGTATTAGACGTTAATCAGGTCTCTTTTACCAATTCATTTTTCAATAAATCATTAATCAAAAAACGAATCGCTATGTTACAAAAATCAAAATCAAAACAGCTTCATCTTCTTAAATATGCACTATTAATTCCTATGGTTTTTGGGATGTTAATTTATACCTCTACAGAAGTTAGGGCGCAACAAAAGATAGACTCACAAGAAACCTTAGTTGATCAAGAGTTAACAGATGCAGAATTAATTAAAAAGTATTACGACAAGATGGTCACCATGAAAAAGACAGGAGCCACATTTTTTGAAATTTCTGATTTTGCTGGGTTTAAAAACTACGACATAACAAAATATTTGCCTTCGAGAACAGAGTTTTTAAAAATGAAGGCTTACGGACAATATTTTTCCGATGATTTGATTCAGAGAAAATCAGAAGAAGGCTCATTAACCCAAGACGATATTAATACTCTAAATTTAATGCGATTAGATAAGTTTGAAACTTATGCAGATTTTAAGGCGTTTAAAAACACAAAAGCAGAAAAAGAACGATGGGAATCAAACACCCAAGATGGAATATTAAAACTATTTGTTGAAGATTTAACTAACAAATCTGAAAATGATGAAAAACGATTTGATGCTTTACTGAAGCAATTGGAAAGTGATGATTATTTTAAAAAATTGGTCGTTACAGATGGTAAATCAACTTTTATTGTTGATTCATATGTTTCAAATGAAGCTATAGAAAAAACGGAGGTTAAAACAATAAATGAAAATATAGAAGTCCCATTCTCAGTAGTAGAAGAAACACCAACAACCATAGATTGTAAAGATTTAGAAAGTAATAAAGATCGAAAAGACTGTTTTAATAGCTTTGTGAACAAACACATTGCTAAAAACTTTAATACAAGTATAGGCGATAGTTTGAGCCCTGGTAGAAAACGAATTTTTGTACAGTTTAAAATTGACACCGATGGTAGTGTTAAAGATATTGTAGCTAGAGGACCAAGTCCAGAATTAGAAACAGAGGCCAAACGTGTTTTAGCAACCTTGCCTCAGTTTATTCCAGGGAAACAAAAAGGAAAAGTGGTAGTGGTCCCTTTTTCTGTGCCCATTGTTTTTCAGGTTCAAGCAGATGCTAATTCCCAAGAATATAATGAGTTGGTTGCTCAGCGCGATAGTATTTTAAAGCATTCCACAAATAAAAACCCAATGGTTGAGAAATTAAATCAACAGATTAATGAATTAAAGGCCAAGGAAAAGGTCTCGTCTATTGAAGACATGGAAAAGTATGCAGAATATAGGAAAGCTTTAAAAAAGAAGCGTTTAAATGGTGCAATTCCTTTTAGTGAAGTAGAAGTTGTTCCCATTCATCCCGATTGTGAATTGCTGTCTAACAAAACAGAAGAAAAAGATTGTTTAGCACAAGCAATCAATAAGTTTGTTGGGAAAAATTTTGATACCAATTTAGCAAATTCTTTAGGTTTACCAGCAGGTCAAAAACGAATTTACGCACAGTTTATAATAGATAAAACAGGACATGTTACTAGGATTACTGCCAGAGGACCACACCCAAAATTGGAAGCGGAAACGATTAGAGTTTTAAGCTTATTACCAAATTTTACTCCTGCTAAAAATGGAGGTGAAGATGTAGCTGTATCGTATGCTTTACCAATAGTTTTTCAAATTCATGACACCAAAAAAGACTAATTATTAGCGCTTATGAAATTATTTTTTTTGTTTTTATGTTCGGCGTATATATTTGGTTTAAACGCACAGAGTTTAAAAGAAAAGGCGGATGATTTCTATGTTAATGGTAACTATTCCAAAGCTATTGAAACCTATAAATCTTTAGATAACTTAGATGCTGTTTACGATGAAATAGCAAAATCTTATATGGCTATTGGCAACTATGATAAAGCTTTAGGTAATTACGAAAAAGCTGTAAAAGCTAATGAAAATAATCTGTTGGTAAACTATGAATTTGCCAAGCTATTAACTAAAACCAAAAAGTATAAAGAGGCTAATCTTATATTTTCAAATTTAATAGCATTAGATAGTTTAAATCCAAATTACTATTATGAGCTAGGTATTGTTTTAGAAAAGCAAAAAGATAGCATGGCTTTGCAACAATTTATAAAAACGTATGATTTAGATAATACACATCAAAAAGCTATTTTTAAGATTGCGAAGCAACATTTAATAAAACGAAACTTTATTGATGCGCATGCTTTTATTGATAGAGGTTTAGAAAGTTATGAAAACAATGTAGAGCTTATCAGTTTAAAAGCGCAAACGTATTATCATCAACAGCATTACACACATGCTGTAGTTTGGTTTAATAGATTGCTCGATCTTGGTGAGAAATCAGAATTTATTCACGAGAAATTGAGTTTAAGTTATGCCCAAAATTCAGATTACGAAGATGCCATTTACCATAGAAAGCAAGCCTTAAAATATAATCCTAATAATGCAGATGCCTTATTTTTGATAGGAACATATTATGAGAGTTTAAGTAATTTCGAACAAGCTGAATCACATGTTTCTAAAGCTTTAAAACTTTTAGATAGATCACTTACAGACGAATATCAGAAGTTAGGAACGATTTTAAATCGCCAGAAAAAACACGAAAAAGCCATTAAAGCCTTTCAGAAATCATTAAAAGAAGACCCTTCTAATATGATGTCTGAGTTCTTTTTATTGAGAACAAAAGATGAGTTTTATGCAGATTTAGATACTAAAATCACATTGTATGAACAGTTTATAGAAAAGCATAAAAAAAGCTATTTCATTAGTTATGCAACAAAGCGACTAAAAGAATTAAAGCAAGAAAAATTCTTAGAAGAAGACTAAAATCTAAAAATATCGTACTTTTCGCTATCAGAACTCTAGTAATGAACCGAATTGTTTGTCTTTTAATTCTACTTCTTGCAACGTCTTGCAATTATTTTGAAAAGAAGAAAGTCTATCCTGAAGATTTGCTTGAGGAAGAACTACAGACTTTTAATTGGAATGAAGTAGATACCTATCCTACCTTTTCAGGTTGTGATGCTATAAAAGCAAAGGAAGATATCCAAATTTGTTTTCAAAATACATTGACGAGTAATGTAAACGCCTTTTTATCAGCACAAAACTTAGTGGTTTCTAATGATGTTAATGATACCATAATTATGAAAATAAAAATTGATAAATCGGGATTTTTAGCCGTGCAATCGATTACTATTCAGCCTGAAACTATTCAAGAAATCCCTAAGATTGACAGTCTTTTACGTCAGAGTTTAAAAAGTGTTCCTAAAATATATCCAGCCATTAAAAGAGGTCAGCAAGTAACTACAGCTTTTGAATTGCCTGTTATTGTTAGAATCAATTAAGATTCAGAGTTCTTTTAGTTTTTAACGCTTCTACCTTTCCATTCATAAGACGTAAAAAACGATAAAAAAGCGATATAAACATTAAAGAAGGGATAAATGAAGCTCGATAATAAATAGGAAAGTAGAAGGTTTTCTTGTTTAAAAAATCGAGAGGTTTTAAAGAGCAATAAGAAGTCTATGCTAAATTTAATAACAAATAAAGCAATGCCTATTTTTAGCGAGAGATTGGTAAATAAAACCGCAGGAATTAATCCTATAAAAATCAAATTCCCTAGCAATACTATGAGTCCAACTAATTTGGCAAACCAGTATTTGTAATTACTTGTTTTTGAGGCCCATCGCAACCGTTGCTGAATTAATTGTTTAGTAGTTTCAGTTGGATTGGTAGTTACAATAGCGTGTTTCGATTTTAAATAATAAACCTTTTTTGCATCTAGATGCCTTAGTTTTTCAAGCAGAAATACATCATCTCCACTAGAAATAGTAGTATTACCATCAAAACCATTCACAGTATAAAAATCAGATTTACAATACGCAAAATTACCACCATTACACATAAAAGGTTTTTTAATACCAAAACCACCAATTGTAGCTCCTTGTAAACTCAAAAAATCTAAGGTTTGAAAACGATTAAAAAAAGACGTCTTTCCATGATAAGTAACAGGAGCAACGATGCAATTTACTTGTCTGGTTTGTATACATTCATCAAAAGTATCTAGCCAATATTTAGGTAAAAGACAATCGGCATCAGTGGTTACAATCCAATTAAATTTTGAAATTTTAATCGCTGAGGTTATCGCATCTTTTTTAGGTGAATTTGAAGTTCTTGAGTTTTTAATAATTTTAATAGCATCAACTAAAGTGTCATGATTTTTCCGTGATGTATTAACAAAGTTTTCTATAATTGAAACCGAATCATCTTCAGAATCATCATCAATCAAAATAACTTCAAACATCGCTTTTGGATAATTCAAGTTTGAAATTGAGGCTAATAATTTTGGTAAGTTTTCAGCTTCATTTCTAAAAGGAATGACGACAGAGAATTTAGTCTTAGGTTGTAAATCTTGTAGTTTAAAATTTTTAACTTTATCAAAACCATAGGTGAGCAAAGCAATAACAACAAGATATGCAATAGTGATAAAAACGACTAAAATGGTTAGCATTGTTCTATAGGTTTAGGAAGTTTAAAATTAAGCACAAAATAGCTTCCAATAGTACTTGGAATTACAAAATTTAGTAACCACATGAGCGTTGTAATAGATAAGATGGTTAATTCATTAATTTCAATATAACCAAATAGAAACACAGCAATACTTCCTTTTATAACCACATCAAAGATTGAAATGGTTGGTATTATTGAAGCCAATAAATACATGCTCGAAATTGTAATCATGGCGTCACTATAAGAGATGTTAACACCAAATACGTGTAACAAATAATAAAATTGGAACGAAAACACAACATATCTAAACAGTGATAATATTAGGTTTAATCCATGAGTCTTTAAAGGAATAGATTTTGTGAAATCTAAAATAGAAACGGATGAAAATCCTTTTATTTTGAGCCATTTTTTCTTAACAACTAACCAAATAATTAAACCAATGATTAAGAGCGTAGTGCCAAATTGTGCTACTCTTAAATAATTAATAGCAATAGAATAGCGGTTAATAAATAGCATTAAGCCTATAACACCAAAAAATGTGGTTATGGTCATTTGTGCTAAATTGCCAATAAGATTTAGTCCCAAGATATTTTTTCTGAATGTGCTAGTGTAATACATAGCTTTGGCACCATAATCGCCAATGCGGTTGGGTGTAATTAACGACGCTGTAAGTGCGCCCAAACTTTGCTCTGCAGCAGATTTAAAAGAAATTGGTTTTATGACCTTTATTAATTGTTGCCATTTTAAAATTTCGAAAAACCAATTAAAACAGCTTAAAAGGATTAAAAAAGAGATGGTTTTAGCTGAAAAAGTGTTATTTTCCTTTAAAAGTGATATAAATTGGCTGAATTCTATATATTCATTTTTAATGATTTTAGAATAGATAAAATAAAATGCACCAACTACAATACTCAATTTAATAAGTACAAAGAAGAATTGTTTAATTTTGTAAGGTACTTTAGAAGGCATAGTACAAATTAAACCAAAAACTAACAGATGCGACACTATTTTAAACAATACCTTTTCTTTTTTATTATCGTTTTTGTAACCTTCAATAGTCAGGCGCAAATAAGAGACACTGCAGAATGGAAAGCGCTATTTGCGGTTGGTGTAAATTACCCAACAACAGATGGTTTTGTAAAAGGATCTTATGCAAAAGCGGTTAATTTTCCAACGATTAATCTTGGGATTCAGCGTATGCTTACAACCGAATATGGCGTTAAATTAGATTTTGGATTTAATCGTTTTAAAAATGATGACGATACACCCGATTTTAAAATTAATTATTCTAGAATAAACGCTCAGTTTATATATGATCCTTCTAATCTTATTGGTTTTTTACCCATACGAATGCGAACTGTTTTGCATGCTGGTCCAGGGATTACTTTTGCAAAACCACTGGGTACTTTAGGAGAAAATAAGCAGACGTTTTTAAATCTCTTAGGCGGTTTAGAGTTGCATTATGCTATTAATGATAAATTGTCTGTTTATACAGATGTGGCTTACATTTACGGAGTAACATCTTTAGACGATTATAATCCTGTTTTAAGTGGTTTAGGTGCTTTTAATGGTAGTGTTTTTAACCTTACTTTTGGTGTTGCAGTGTCGTTAAGTGGTTGCCAGTATTGCAATTAATTAATGATGTTCATTTTTTTATTTCAATAAGAATAAAAACGGAATATCTCAGATCATAAATTCAAATGATAAATCATGTAAATGAGTAAAGAAAAAATTATTTTAGGTATTGATCCTGGTACAACAATTATGGGTTTTGGACTCATAAAAATTGTCGGTAAAAAAATGGAATTTCTACAACTCAACGAGCTTATGCTCAAAAAATACGATGATCATTATTTAAAATTGAAACTCATTTTTGAACGTACCATTGAACTCATTGATACCTATCATCCAGACGAAATAGCCATTGAAGCTCCCTTTTTTGGTAAAAACGTGCAAAGTATGCTCAAATTAGGACGAGCGCAAGGTGTAGCTATGGCAGCTGGTTTGTCTCGCGAAGTGCCTATTACAGAATATGCGCCAAAGAAAATTAAAATGGCAATTACCGGAAACGGAAATGCTAGTAAAGAGCAAGTCGCTAAAATGCTGCAAAGCATGTTAGGATTAAAAACCATTCCTAAAAACCTGGATTCCATGGATGGTTTGGCAGCAGCTGTTTGTCATTTTTATAACCAAGGTCGTGTTGAAGTTGGAAAAAGTTACTCTGGTTGGGGAGCTTTTGTAAAACAGAATGAAGGACGCGTTAAAAAGTAACTGGTTCTAATTGCTGCGAAGGCAGAAATCTATAATACTATTAAATGAAATACATAATTATAGTTTTAGTATTCTGTTTATCATATTCTTGTTTCAGTCAAGGACAGGTTGAAGCTAATGATATAGCACACCAAGACTGGTATGAATCACAGAAAACAAAAGATTCTTTAGTTGTAGCGTTACTAAAGATTAATCAAAAGGATTCCACATTTATTTCCACTTTTAAAGCTTCAGAAAAGCACTGGGAAAAATTTGTAGAGGAACAATTTAAACTGAAATTCCCAGCATACGAATCTTGGGAAACGCGAAGAGAAATTTACGGAAGCCAATTTGATATGCTGAATTATCAGTTTATGAAATTGTATTGCGATCTAAGAATTGCGACTTTATATGATTTGTTTGAAGAATAGAAAACACCAATTAGAATACTAAAAACGAAATGTCAGGCATCTACATACACATACCATTCTGCAAGCAAGCATGTCATTATTGCGACTTTCATTTTTCGACCTCAATGAAAAAAAAGGATGACCTCGTTAATGCTTTGACCAAAGAATTAGAACTCAGAAAAGACGAATTTAAAAATACAACCGTTGAAACTATTTATTTTGGAGGAGGAACACCAAGTTTATTAACCAATGACGAATTACAATTTATCATAGATGCGGTTTATAAAAACTATGAAGTTTCTCAAGATCCGGAAATTACACTCGAAGCAAATCCTGATGATTTATCTAAAGACCGAATTATTGCGTTGTCTAAAAGTAGAATCAATCGTTTGTCCATTGGCATTCAGTCCTTCTTCGAAGCTGATTTAAAACTAATGAATCGCGCACATAACTCAGATGAAGCTAAATCTTGTTTAGAGGAAGCGACAAAACACTTCGATAATATTTCTTTAGATTTAATCTATGGAGTTCCGGGAGCATCAAATGAGCAATGGCTTGCAAATATAGAAATGGCTTTAAGTTTTAATGTGCCTCATATTTCGAGCTATGCATTAACTGTAGAACCCAAAACGGCCTTAGCGTCCTTTATTAAAAAAGGAATTATTGATAATGTAGATGATGAGCAAGCACACGATCAGTTTCATATATTAAAAGATAAATTAGAAGCTGAAGGTTTTGTACATTATGAATTGTCTAATTTTGGGAAAGACGGCTATTTTAGTAAAAATAATTCGGCCTATTGGCAAGGGAAATCGTATTTGGGTATTGGGCCATCTGCACATTCTTTTAATGGTAAACAACGTGGTTGGAATGTAAAAAATAATTCAAAATATATAAAATCTATAGAAGACGGTCAATTACCAATAGAGATTGAAACCTTAACGAAAATAGATCAGTATAACGAATATGTAATGACAGGCTTACGAACAATTTGGGGAGTGTCGTTTCATAAAGTTGAGGCTGATTTTGGAGCAGATTATAAAGACTATTTAATTGAGCAATCAGAAATTTTTATAAAACAACAATTATTGTATATTGAAGATGCGCATTTACGTGTCACTAAAAAAGGACAGTTTTTATGTGATGGTATTGCGAGTGAGCTTTTTAGGCTAAACTAGTTTTAGAAGGTTTTGAATCTTTAGTTATTACAAACAAAAGATAAAAAAAATACCAAAATGCTGATATTTTCAGCACAAGTAAATTAAGTATAAATGATAGCAACTATACAATATAATTCAAGAAAATTAAAAATAGATTTATCACAACCTTTAGATATTTCTATTCCCTTAACAGGGAAGTCAACCAATGTAAATGCTTGGTATTTGGATCCGCCAAAGATAGAACCAGAAATTATCGATGGAGAAAATATAAGTGTTGCCAACGGAGCTGTAGTTAATTTTAATACCATTACTTTTAATCCGCATGCGCATGGAACACACACTGAAACAGTTGGTCATATTACAGAAAAGGTATATTCTATAAATAAACATTTAAAACAGTTTTTCTTTTTGGCTGAAGTGATTACGGTCGCACCAGAAAAATTAGGTGAAGATTATGTGATTTCTAAAAAACAATTACAATTTGCAATAGGAAATAAAAAACGTAAAGCTATTGTAATTAGAACCATGCCAAACACGCGTGATAAATTATCGAGACAATACTCAAACACTAATCCTACTTATTTACAAGAAGATGCTGCAGAATATCTAAAAACTAAAGGAGTAGATCATCTCCTTATAGATTTACCAAGTGTAGATAAAGAGAGTGATAGAGGAGAGTTATTAGCACACAATGCATTTTGGAATACTTCAGGAAAATTAAGATTAGATGCTACAATTACAGAGTTTATTTACGTGTCTAATAAAATTGAGGATGGTTGCTATATGCTTAACCTACAAATTGCACCTTTTGAAAACGACGCAAGTCCAAGTAAACCTATCTTGTATAAAGTAATAGATTAATTGCATGTGACAAAAAGCTCATGCTAGTGTCATATATTTAAAACCATATGGAAACTTTTTTTATAATTATCATCAGTATTTTAGTCACTTTAGGTTTAGTGACCATTTATAAACAATGGAAAACCAAAAAGGTTACTAACGAGCAATCAATTTTACTTTTAGACAAGATAAAACGCGTATGCAAATTTGTAACCGTCGAAGGAGATTTCGCTGAAATTTATCATTACGAAGACGTTAAAGAAAAATTTTTAAAACTAATTTCTAGTCGCAAAAAAGCATTGGTTGTCATTAATGCCAAAGCACATGTTGGTTTTGATTTGAGTAAAGTAGAAATGTCTGCCAATCCAAAATTAAAAACCGTTGTGTTATCTCATTTTCCGCAACCTGAAGTATTGTCAATAGAAAGTAATATTAACTACTATGATAAAAAAGATGGTATGTTTAATAGGTTTGAAGCGGCAGATTTAACAGATCTACATACCAAAGCCAAAGTACATATCATGGATAAAATTCCAGAAAGTGGTTTGTATAATATTGCCAAACAAGAAGCGATAGAAGCCATTAGTTTAATAGATAATTTGGTAGAAACTATTGGTTGGAAATTAGATTATTCAGCTTTAAAAATTGAAACGTCTGAAGTTAAAAAAATAGAAAAGTGATAGAAATATCTACGAATAAAATAAAGCTTCAAGTTGAGGTTATACATGGTTTTTTAACTGATACATATTGGGCAAAAGGAAGAACTCGAGATGAGGTTAAAAAAACTATTGATCATTGTCATTGTTTTGGGGTTTACCTCAATGAAAAACAAATTGGCTTTGCGAGAGTTGCAACAGATTATACGGTGTTTGCCTATGTAATGGATGTGTTTATACTTTCAGACTATAGAGGAAGAGGATATTCAAAACAATTAATAGAAGCGATTCATGCAGATCCAAAACTACAAACATGTAAAGTTTGGATGCTAAAAACGGCAGATGCACATCATTTATATAAACAATTTGGGTATTCAGAATTACAACACCCTGAAAAAGTAATGGAACGACTGTTGTCATGAACATAGAACAATACAGAGATTATTGCCTAAATAAGAAAGAAGTTACTGAACATTTTCCGTTTGATAATGATACACTTGTATTTAAGGTATTGGGTAAGATGTTTGCTTTAGCGTCATTAAAACGTTGGGAAAATGGAGAGGCATTTATCAATTTAAAATGTGACCCAGAATACGCTCAAGAACTTAGAGCGGAATATGAAAGTATTAAGCCAGGTTATCACATGCACAAAAGACTCTGGAATAGTGTTTATATTCAATCAGGAGAACTCTCTACGCCGTTTATTACCACATTAATTGATCATTCTTATGATATGGTGGTAAAAGGATTACCTAAAAAGCTGAGAGCGCGTATTTAAGGTTATTTTAAACGACGCTTAATTCCAGTTAAAGACACTTATTTACCATTCGTCGTTTCAAGAGGTTGATTCATCAAAAAAGAGAATTTTCACTCATAATAACATTTAGTTTTGTGGTATAATTAATCCATATAACCTCAAAACTATGACTACTGTATTTATTTATGGATTATCTTTAATAGGACATTTAGGCTTCTACTTTTATTTTATAAATAATTTTAAAAGAGATGAAAAACCTTTAGAAAGAAGAACAGTAAGTAGTAGAAAAGTAGAAAATAAAGATAATCTTATATCCAAAAGTTTAAAAAACAATGCTGTAGATGATAAGGTTTTTTTGTTAAATAAAAATCTAAAACAATTAGAATTAATTTCGGAATTTGAAATGTACTTAGAACAAAAAACACCGAAAAAAGCTTCCTTAGAGTTTTTGGAACAGTTTAAGACAATAAAAACTGAAGCCCAGTTATCTGCCCTGAAAACTACAAATAAGTTAAATAGTTAATTGAGAATAGCGGCTTAACATTCGTTTTTGCCAAATACCGTTCGTCGACACTAATTTGCCATCCGTCGATAGATAACCACAGCTAACCGAATTATAGAAATGAGGTCGTGAATTAAAATTAATTTGGCCGAATAAATTAAAAGCAACTATTAATGAAAACCCTAAATATTTTACTGATAGAAGATGATATGATTGAAGTCATGAAGTTAAATAGAACTATTTCTTCATTAAAACTTAATCATAAAATTATCGAAGCTAACAACGGGGAAGATGCTCTGAAAATTTTAGAACAAAAAGACACACTTCCCGATATAATTTTATTAGATTTAAACATGCCAAAAATTAATGGTATAGAATTTTTGAGTATTTTGAAAAATGACGATACTCTAAAATATATTCCTACTATTATATTAACGACTTCAAACAATCAAAAAGATTTGTTAGAATGTTATAAAATTGGTGTTGCAGGTTATGTTTTAAAACCCCTTAAATATGAGCATTATGTAGCTAAGTTAGAAAAGCTATTGGCTTATTGGAGTATTAACGAATTAATAAAAGTATAATGAAAGGTATTGTATTCACTGAATTTTTAGAATTAGTCGAAGAAAAATTTGGTCTAGAAATGGTGGATAGAATCATTTCTAGTTCAGAGTTAGCATCAGATGGTATTTATACATCCGTTGGTACTTATAGTTTTTCTGAAATGTTACAATTACTTCAGCATTTAAGTGAAAACACAGGCATTTCCATAGATAATTTACTTTTAGTTTATGCAGAACATTTTTTCAGTGTTATAGAAAAAAGTTATCCAGGGCTTTTAGCCACTTACAAAGATCCTATAGAAATGATTTCGTCTATAGAAAATCATATTCATGTAGAAGTTAGAAAAATCTACCCAGACGCAGAGCTACCTACTTTTGAGGTTATAGAGAAAACAGATAATCATTTGGTTATGGATTATACCTCTAGCAGGGCTATGCATCACTTCGGGCTTGGTTTAATGAATAAAACATTCGAACATTTTAATTCTACAGCGACTATAGAATTAGAAAAAATAAAAGAAGACGGAACTAAAGTAAGGTTTGTGATTAATAAAAATTAATGAGCCAAGAACAAGTAGAGATATTAAAACGTGCTCTAGCTAGAGAAAAAAGTGCCCGTAAAGCGGCAGAGAAAATTCTTGAAGAAAAATCAAGAGAACTATACTTCACGTCTCAAAAACTCGAAAATCTACTGGATGCAAAATCATCTGAACTACAAGGTGTCTTTGAGAATATTGTTGATGCCTATGTGGTCATTGATTTTGAAGGTAATATTCTAAAATTTAATGAGGCTGCTACAAAATTATTTGGCTACGATATTGAGAAAGAAAATATAAAAGTAGCCAACCTTATTTACAAAGATGATTTTCAATACGCCATAAATAGCTTTAACCAATTAGAAAAAAACGGCTTCTTTAAAGATTATGAAACCAGAGTTTATACCAAATCAAAGGAGGTAAAATGGGTTCATATAAACGGAAGTATTATTTTTGATAAACATAATAAGCCCATTGCGGCTCAAGGTATTGTTAGAGATATTACTTCAGAGAAGGCATCTGAAGAAAAATTAATAGAATCAGAAAACCGATTATCCACCTTAATCCTAAATTTAGATAGTGGTATTATCTTAGAGGATGAAAATCGAAAAATAGTACTTTCTAACACCAAGTTTTGCGAGCTTTTTAAACTCAAAGCTAAACCAGCTGATCTTATTGGTATGGATTGCGTTTCTGCAGCAGAACATAACAAGTTATTATTTACAGATCCAGAAGCTTTTATACAGCGTATGGATGCCATTGATAATGCCAAAAAAGTCGTTATTGGAGACGAACTCGTAATGGTTGATGGTACCATTCTAGAGCGAAATTATATGCCAATTAATATTAGTGGAAAGTCAAAAGGTTTTCTTTGGACATTTACAGATGTTACGTTAAAACGCACGTATAGAAAAAGAGTAGAAGCCCAAAAGCAAAAGTATTATAACATTATCGCCAATATGCACTTAGGATTGGTTGAGGTTAATAACGATGACGAAATATTAATGATTAACCAGAGTTTTACAGAAATGTCTGGTTATACCGAAGAAGAGTTATTAGGTAAAAAATCTAGAGAAATTTATCCTATAGATGATGGATCTGGCGTTATTGAAGAAGAACAAGAAAAAAGAAAAAAGGGCGAATCTAGCTCTTATGAACTTAAGGCCATTTGTAAATTTGGAAAAACGAGACACTGGTTAATTAGTGGAGCACCAAATTATAATTTGGAGGGAGAAATAATTGGGTCTATAGGTATCCATTTAGATATTACCGAGCTTAAAAGTTTAGAACTTCAAAAAGAAAAATTGCTTCTTAAACTTGAGAGAAGTAATGATGAGCTTCAAGAATATGCACATATTGTTTCTCACGATTTAAAATCACCTTTACGAAGTATAGATGCCTTAGTAAGCTGGCTTAAGGAAGATAATAAAGGGAAGCTAGATGATATGAGTTTAAAGAACTTTGAGCTTATTGAAGCAACTTTAGAAAAGATGGAGCAGCTCATTTCAGATGTGTTAGATTATTCTAGTGTTGGCACAGATAGTACTGATAAAGCAGATGTAGATCTTAATAAAAAGATTAATAATATAATGTCTATGCTTTATATTCCAGAGCATATAGAGATAAAACTAATAAATGCTTTACCAACAATTAAAGGTGATGCAACAAAATTGCAACAGCTGTTTCAAAATTTAATTAGTAACGCTGTTAAGTTTATAGATAAAGAAAAAGGATTGATAACTATAGATTTCGAAGATTTAAAAAGTCACTATAAATTCTCAATTAAAGATAACGGAATTGGTATAGAGAAACAATTTCACGATAAGATATTTAAAATATTCCACGCCTTAAATAAAAGTAAAGACTCTACAGGAATAGGGTTATCTATAGTTAAAAAAATTGTCGATTTACACGAAGGTCAAATTTGGTTAGAAAGTGAAGTAAATGTGGGAACTACATTTTACTTTACACTTAAAAAATAAATATGAAAATAGTACAACTCGTAAAGCATACTAACCAAGATTGGGCCTATGTTGGTAAAAATCAAAAATTATTAGAACCCTTAGTTATCGTTTTTGGAAATCGTCTTCTTTTAGAAGACGCTTCTGTTTATAAAGAAATTAGAGAACTATTTCCAGACGGTCATATTGTTTTTGGTTCTGCTTGTGCAGAAATTTCATCACATACTGTAAATGAAAATAGCATTACAATTACGGCTATAGAGTTTGAAAAGAGCAAGTTCGTCATAAAAACTAGCAATGTATTAAATACAGATTTAGATAGTTTTAAAACGGGTAGTGATCTTGTAAAACAATTTCCTGAAGAAGGCCTGAAATATGTATTTGTAATCTCAGAAGGTAGTTTTATAAATGGTAGTCAACTTACACGTGGTATGAGTACTACTAATAATGTGAACTTATTAATTACGGGTGGTTTGTGTGGAGATGATACACGTTTTGAGAAAACATTAGCCTCTTATAATGAAAATCCAAAAGAAGGAGAAATAGTGGCTGTTGGTTTTTATGGAGATTCTTTAGAAATTACATTTTCAATTCATGGAGGTTGGACACCTTTTGGACCAGAACGAACCGTAACAAAATCTGAAGGGAATACACTTTATGAGTTAGACGGTTTACCTGCATTAGATTTGTATAAAACCTATTTAGGGAATAAAGCTAAGGATTTGCCAGGTGCAGCGTTATTGTATCCATTGAATGTAAAATCAGAAGACGAAGAGCAATCTATAGTAAGGTCTATTCTTAATATTAACGAAGAAGAAAACGCTGTAATTCTAGCAGGTGATATTAAACAAAATTCTAAAGTGCAATTAATGATGACTAACGTCGATAATATTGCAAATGCATCTGAGCGTGCAGCAAGACAAGCATTAGAATTTAGAGAACATAAACCAGAGCTTGCCATGTTAGTAAGTTGTATTGGCCGGAAATTGGTTTTAGATCAGCGTGTAGAAGAAGAGGTAGACGAAGTCATAGAAATTTTAGGAGAAGGGACTGTTGTCAGTGGTTTTTACTCTTACGGAGAAATTGCACCTTTTCATGGAGAAACGGCTTGCCAATTGCATAATCAAACCATGACTATAACATTAATAAGTGAATAATGAATTCATTACTTAAGCGTCAATTACGTAAGTATATAAGTGAAGAATTAAAATCTAGTGGAGAATTATCATCGTTTCTTGCCGCTGTAGAAAGCTCATATAATAATTTTGATGAGCAATCAGTAATGATTCAAAGAGCAATGTCAATTAGCTCAGATGAATTGTATAGTGCTAATAGAAAATTACAAAAGGAGGCAAAAGGACAGAAGGAACTTATTGATAAATTAAAAGATGTTATCAATACACTTAAGTTTTATAACCTTAATGAAGAAGACAAAGCGGTTGCTGTAGAATTAAAGAGTTCAGATTTGGTTGATTTTATTGATAATCAAACCAAAGAGATTATTGAAATGAACAAACAAAAAGAATCGCTTTTAAACGAGCTTGCTCATCAAAACCAAGAGCTTAGCGATTATGCACACATGGTGTCTCACGATTTAAAATCACCACTTAGAAGTATAGATACCTTAACCGCTTGGTTAAAAGAAGACTATAAAGATGCTTTTGATACTAATGGCGAAAAAACATTAGACCTCATTAGAACTAATGTAGAAAAAATGGATACTTTAATTAACGGTATTTTAGAGTACTCTACTATTGGTAAAGATCAAATTGAAATCTATGATGTAGATCTCAGTAAATTAATAGATAATATATTAACTACCATTCAAATACCTAAACATATTACAATCACTAGAGCAAATTTACCCATTGTAAAAGGAGATAAATACAGATTGCAGCAATTGTTTCAAAACTTAATTGGGAATGCCATTGCTTATAACGATAAACCAAATGGTACGATTGAAGTCGGTGTAAAAGATAAAGGGATATTTTGGCAGTTTGCCATTAAGGATAACGGAAAAGGTATTGAAGAAGTCTATTTCGAAAAAATATTCAGAACCTTTGCTAAACTTGAAAACAATGGGGAGTCTACAGGTATTGGTTTGTCTATAGTAAAGAAAATTGTAGATTTATATGGTGGAAAAGTTTGGTTAACTTCAAAACTAAATGAAGGCACAACATTTTATTTCACATTAAAAAAACAACCTAATGGAACAGCCTAATTTATCTTACATTACTAGCATGTCTGGAGGCGATAAAGCTTTTGAAGAAAAGCTAATAGGCATCATAAAAATTGAGTTTCCTGAAGAGAAAAAAGTGTATTATCACAACTTGGAAGCTAAGAACTATAAACTTACCGCGGAAAACGTTCATAAACTTAAACATAAAATTAGTATTTTAGGCCTTGAGAAAAGTTATCATGTAGCCGTGGATTATGAGAATAATCTCATAGATGGCATTACAAATGGTAGAATTGAGTTTGAATCTATTCTACAAAACATGACCGATTTTTTAGAGACCTTATAAGCTTGTTTTATGAATTGTATTATTATAGATGATGAAGCAACAGCAAGAGCTATTATTGGCCAGCTGTGCACTAATATTCCTAGTTTAAAAGTATTAGAGGACTTTCCTAATGCTATGCAAGCCATAAAATATTTAAACTCTAATGAAATTGATCTTATCTTTTTAGATATTCATATGCCAGATTTTACGGGTTTCGATTTTATAGATACCATAAAAAATCCACCTAAAATTATTCTAACAACATCAGATCCAAATTTTGCGATTCAAGCATTTGGTTACGATTGTATTGTAGATTATTTGGTAAAACCAATTACACCAGAACGTTTTAAAAAAGCCATTGTTAAGGCAGAAGCGATTAAGCCAAAAACTGCGGAAACAAAAGACAAAGCATCTAGCCAAGTAGAAACGAGTTCTGGTAATGATCTTTATGTTAATATCGATAGGCGTTTAATAAAAATTGATATTCCTAGTATTTATTTAGTAGAAGCAAAAGGCGATTATATTCAAGTAAAAACGGACGATAAAAACTACACGGTACATTCTACATTAAAGAAAATAGAGGACAAGTTACCCAATGATATATTTCTAAAAATACATCGGTCTTACATTATTAATGTCGATAAGATTATAGATATTGAAGACAATAGTGTGCTAATAAAAAAAGATGTCATTCCTGTAAGTCGTTCTAACCGACCAGAATTAATGAAGCGTCTTAACTTACTTTAATTTATTTTAAAGCGCAGTTGTATAGAGAATCTGTCTTTTTTTTGTAAAAAACTCATCTATTAAAAGCTGTTTTTTTCAGAATATTTAGCATATTCTATGACAAGTAGAAAACCATTCGTCTACACTTATTGGTAAATCAACTATACAATAGATACATCCAACTAAAAAAAATCTAGAGAAGACTTAATGTAACTATTTTTGACCTGTAGTCATCTGATTAATGATTATTGATTGATTGAAAGTTAAGTGAAAGGCAAAAGAGAAATCTTTTGCCTTTTTTTATTGGAAAAAGGCAACTAAAATAGGCTTAAAACCATTCGTCTATAGTAATTGGTTAACTAACGTGTTATCTATGATGTCAATCGAATAATCAACTTTAAGGTCTAGTTATCAGGTAAATTTGTATCAGAATCTAATAAGAAACATAAGATGAAAACATTTTACACTTTAAAAAATCAATTATTAATTATCGCTTTAGCTTTAATTAGTTTTAATACACAAGCACAAGACGTACCTTTTAATTGTGATTTTAATGCTTACTTATTTCAATACAACGATGTTTATGCTATTGATTTGGCTTCAGGTAACTCTTATCAAGTTGCAGCAGATGTCACAGAAGGAAATATTAACGCTACAGGTTACAATCCTGCAGATGGTTATATTTGGGGTTCATTAAGCGCACCTGCAAAAACAATTGTTAGAATAGGTAAAAACTTTGAAACAACAACGTTCTATATTGATGAGTTGCCAACTAATAATCGTTATGTAGGAGATGTGAGTCCAGAGGGTATTTATTTTATTAAAGGTGGTGGCACTACATTTTATAAAATAGATTTAAACCCTGAGTCTCCTAATTATACACAACACCAATCTACAGAAACGTTATCTCAAAATATAAGTATTCATGATTGGGCTTTTAATGCTGTGGATGGTCAATTATATGCTGTAGAAAAAAACACTAATATTCTTTATAGAATTAATCCAGATAATGGAGATGTTACAGCATTGGGTGTTGTACCTATTTTAACAGGAAACAGTTATACATACGGAGCCGTTTATTTTGATGCTGATGGTCGTTTTTACGTATCGGCAAATCAAACAGGTACGGTTTACGTAATACAGACTGTGCAGCTTGTAAATTCTGTTTTAGATATAGATTCTAACTTATTTGCCTTTGGACCTTCTAGTGCTAGTAATGATGGTGCACGTTGCCCAACAGCACCTGTTTTACAAGAAATTTGCGATAATGGTATTGATGATGATGGAGATGGACTTATAGATTGTGAAGATCCTTCTTGTTCTGGTTTTGGATTGTGTGATGTTATCCAGGCATCAACGTCTAGTTCTAATGATGGAGGATTAGAAAGTAATAGTAGATTATCTGAACAGATTAATGCACGTAACTTTCAAAGAGCAAAAGTAAGCTATAAGTTTGATGCCTTAAGTGCACCAAAAGTTCAAAGAAATTCTATGTACGCTAGAAGTAGTGCTAATTCTACCTTTGCATTACAAGATTTTGTACCATTAGAAAGTATTAACGAGGATGAAGCTATAGAAGCAACACCATCTGATTTAATAAATATTACAAACGCTACAGAGGTTTATGCTGTAGATTATCTTAAAAATAACGTCGCTGTTGCTTCAGTATTAGCTTTAAAAACAGAAAATGGGGTTTACGAACACACTAAATATATTTGCGATCGTTTGTTAGGAGCAGAGTTAATTTCAGTATCTACAATAGATATTAACGAGCACCAATTTATAAAGTCTATTATTAAAAATGAAGATGGAAGCTTTGAGTTTGTTTTAAGTCTTTCTGCAAAAGTGATTAATAACGATGCGAATTTTGCTATAGAGAGTCACTGGAATTTAGATCAGTATGAAGAAAACATAACATTTTATAACTTTCAGATTTGGTCTAATACTATAGATGATTTATACACCTTAGGTCAAGAAGTTTTAAACTTATTACATATAGAAAAGCCTATTACAAGTTATAATAACTCTACACCTCCAACGGTTTTTGTTAGAAAAGGATCTTATAATAATGGCGGATTAGATTTACAGATTATTAATACCAATGCTACAGAAACTATTTATTTAGATGCTGGTTATAGAACAACAGAAACGGAAGACTTTGGATCTATTAATTCTACAGTAAACCTAAATGGAAACTACATTACAAATGTTAGGGTAGACACCGGAAACCTTTTTGATATAGGATTTAGAATTGGTGATGGTATGGCAACACCAGACGATTTATTTATGTCTGATGGACCTTGGGGAATTGATGCTTCAAGAAATGGAACAGAAGTGAGTTTATATGAAGTAACCACCAATACTACTGAATTTGAAACTACAGATTATCCTATAGAAAGAAATGTAACCTTAAATGCAATAACAGATACTTATGTTGCGGCTTACAGAGCGTTAACACCAAGATTTAAGGCAGTAGATGTTACAGAGTACAACAGTTTTCAATTTAGCGGAAAAGGTACAGGTAACTTAGAAATAACTTTTGTAAAAGAAAGCATTACCAATTGGGAAGCGCAGTTTAAAACCACAGTAACCTTAACAAATACAGTACAAGATTTCTCAATTGATATCGCAGATTTACAAAATAATACAACAGACACTGCAGAATTAAATGATGTAGTAACTATAGTATTTACAATGGTAGCAGAAAACGGAATTGCAACTTCTAAAGAGATCAACATTAATGATCTACGTTTCTCATCATCTAGTAGATTGTCTGTAAATGATTTTGAAACAGAAGAAGCAACATTATCTGTATATCCTAATCCAATGACAACACAGGCTACAATTAGCTTCACTGTAAATCAAAACGAAACCGTACAATTTGTAATCTACAACCAGTTAGGTAAGCAAGTTTATAATACGACTTATAATGCTGTATCAGGAAAAAATAGCATAACCATAAACAGAGAGCACCTAAGCTCAGGCTTATATTTCTGTAAAATTATTAATAACCAACACAATTTTAATTCCCTAAAATTAATTGTTAGATAATAACCCTAATTTTATTGTTGAGTATTAGGCAAAAGCGAAAGCTTTTGCCTTTTATTTTTTTGTAGAGGTTTAGGTTTTATTGGTATATTTATGAATCAAGTTTCTTGTAAATTAATATTGGAATTTAACATGAATCTGAAACAGCTAAAAAGCCGCACGCATAAGAAGGATATAGACAATTATTTATATCCATTTGTTGGCAAAAATATTAACAAGCAGTGTACTAAATGAAAAATAGGAGTAGAATAAAAATGATAAACAGCACTTTTTATAAAAGAAATCTCAATGATTTGCATATCTTGTAATACAGAATACAACTCAAATTTTTGTCCTAATTGTGGAGAAAAGTCTGGAATTAAAAAACTAACATTTAATTCAATTATTGAAAATGCCTTTTCGACTATTACGAATATGGATAAAGGTTTTCTTTATAATTTTAAAATGCTTTTTGTAAATCCTAAAAAAATCTCTATTGATTATATTCTTGGTAAAAGAAAAGGGGTACTCAACCCTATTTCATTCTTAATAATTTCAATTTCCATCTATTTGATTTTAGAGATAGTTTTTAAATTGCCAAAAGAGCAGATTGACAATGTTGATAGGTCGACATTGTCCAAAAAGGGATATGACATTGGTCAAGCTGGAGGGAAATTTATATTTGAATATTTCAAATACTTTTGGATATTTTCAATATTACTGCTTGCTAATGCAACTAAAATTATTTACAGAAAATATAGTTACATAGAACACGTTGCTATATCTTCTTTTATTATTGGACAAGCTACTTTGTTAGGAATAATTGGATTTTTAATTTTTAGAATCCCCTTAATTTTTAACCCAATATTATATTTAGCTATGTTCATTTTGACATATTTAATTTTTTATCAAGGAAAGGATAAATTTGAATCATTATTATTGTCATTTACAGGGTTGATTTTATTTATTATTCAACTTTTTCTTGTGTTAGTAATTTTAGGAATAGTAATGGTACAATAAAGAGAGATGAAAAATACTTTTGCTAACACCGTGTATAATTAATTGCTAGGTTCTAGCCTACTTACGAACATTCCTGCGGAATATTCTATCTGTGATTTATTTACTAAATTAGGTACTTAAACCCGCAACTATTCTTATACATAAGCGTTAGGCACAAGGCGTAAAAAAATCCAGAATAAAACATATAAAATGCAAAATCATTTAGCAAATCACTTGAGCCAGTTTGGAAAATTATCAGAAAAGGATAGTAACTTAATTGCTAACAATACGACTTTAGTCAATTTTAAAGCTGGTGAGATTTTTGTTGAAGCTGGTAAAAATGTAAATAAAGTGGGTTTTATATTATCAGGTGTTTTTCGTTATTTTTTTTATGATAAAGAAGGTAATGAAATAACCTCTTTATTTATGTCTGAAAATGATTTTGTAACTAATATTAATAGTTTTTATGAATATATCCCAAGCTCGGGAACTATTGTAGCCGAAACAGAATGCGTCATAATTTTAATTTCAAGAGAAAATTGGGAATTATTTTCAAAAGAAATCCCTAGTTGGAATTCCATCTTACAAACAATAACCAACAAGGCTTTATTAACCAAAACCAATTTTCAGCGGAAATTAATAAGTCAGGATGCTACTACTTCTTATCTCGATTTTCTAAAACAATATCCAACCATTATTCAAAGAGTTTCCTTAATACATGTTGCTTCTTTTTTGGGCATTACAAAATTTTCTTTAAGTAGAATTCGTAAACAAATAACGTTAGAATAACATTTGTTGCCAATTGGCAATTCAGACCGAAATTATAGTTCAGATATTTGCTTCATAATATTTAACAAAATAAAATATGAAAAAAATATTGAAAATAATTGGTGGTATTATTGCCTTAATAGTTCTTACAATTGGAATTATCTATTTCTTTTTTCCTCAAAAATTAGTAGATTTTACTAATTCTCAAAACGCAAGTGCTGCTAATTTAAAATTAAAAACCATTGAAGTTAATGGGTATCAAACACATTATTACACAAATGAAAATAGCACAGCAAAAGACACCTTGGTATTATTACACGGTTTAGGAGATGACAAAAACAGCTTTGTGCCATCTGCTAAATTTTTAAGTGATACTTATTATTTAATTCTTCCTGACCTTTTGGCTTCTGGCGAAAACATCAAAAAAGAAAATTTAGATTTAAGTATTAAAGGACAAGTAGAATTTTTACATAAATTTCTAAATCAAATAGGTGTAAAAACATTCAATTTAGGAGGAAATTCAATGGGTGGTCATGTTTCGGCTGCTTATACAATTGCTTATCCAAAAGATGTAAAATCTTTAATCCTAATAAATGCACCCGGTTTAAAATTAGATAATCATGTTGTATATACAGGGTTTGGCGAAGTTTTAAAAAACGAAGAAGACTTAAACAAAGTTTTTTCTCGCGTATTTTACAAAGTTCCCGAAATGCCAAGTCCTATTAAAAAAATGTTTATATCCCAAATAAATGAAAGTCGCGATTATTTAAATAACACGATTATTCCACAAATAAAAAACGGGAAATATTTCGATTTAAAAGAGCAAATAAACCAAATAAATAGTCCAACGCTTATACTTTGGGGCAAGCACGATAAGGTTGTAAAATTTGATGTAGCTGAACGTTTTAAAAGAGACATTCCATTATCCGAAATAGAAATTATAGAAAACGCATCACATTCACCACAATTAGAAGTGCCCGAATTAGTAGCTACAAGCATCAATAAGTTTATAAAAAAAAATGAAAACAGCAACAATAACAACTAGAGAACAACATTTAGCTAAAGTTCAATTATATAGATGGTACCAATTGTATGAAAAAGAAATTAATGAAAAGCGCATTAGCAACCAATTAGAAATTTTAGCGGATGATATTGTTATGAAGTCGGCAGCTGGTGAGATGAAGGGAAAGGAAAACTATCCTGAAAGATTAAAGGTTTACGAAGGTTGGAAAAACGCACACCATGTTGAAAATGTAAATGTGACTAATTCAGAAAAAGGATTACATCTAGAAGCAGATATCCGTTACCAAAATATTCGTCCAGACGGAGAAAAAAAAAGTTACACAATCCACTACAATACGTTATTAAATAAAGACGGTAAAAATTTACCTAAATTCTCATTCATTGAAATAGCGCCAACAGGAGAAACAACTGAAACTTTTAAAGACGCATATCCAGAAAACAGAACAAAATCATTAATGCATTATTGGTTAGCTTCTATGGAAAATTTAGATGGAAAAGTTGAACCTTTTGTAGAAATGCTTGCAGATGATTTTACGCTAAATTTCTCAACAAGTAGTCCAATTAAATCAATTAAAGAATTAGAAACTTGGTTAAATGGAACACCTTTGCAACTAAAAGTAAGTAGTCATTATCCTGAAAATTTTTCGGTTAAAACCATTATGAAAAACGAATATGAAGTTACTGTAGAATTTGACTGGAAAGGTATTACAAAAGACAACAAACAGGTAAAAGCAAAAACAAAACACATTTGGTATGTAGTTGATAATCCGAACGAACGATTTGCTAGAATTTTAAAAGCCGATGTTTCTCAAATAGAACCTTTTGAAATAATTAATTAAAAATGAATAAATTGGATATAATTTTAGCGTATTTATCGAGTGAAAAGTCACTTTTTTTATCTGCAGGAATAATAGGTAGTGTTTCATTAGTGGCTGGTTTGCTTTTTTTGATGTTCTCAAATCACAAAAGCTTTGCCATTACAATGATTGTTCTTGGCATACTAGAAATGGCAGTAATGTTTCCAACTTATATTAAATACCAACAAAAAATAGACACTAAAATTGCTACGTATGAAAGTGGAATTCCTGCATTCACAAAAGCGGAAATCATAAATACTGAAAAAGCCTTAAAATCCTTCTTTAGATTAAAATTAACCTACGGGATTTTAATAGTTCTACTCATTTTGACAATGTCTTTTTTAAACTCAAAATCAGTACTTTTTGGTGTTTTTACGGCTTTGATTTTGCACTTATCGTTCGCCATTACTATAGATAATTTTGGAGAAAAATACACTAATAAATATCTTATCGAACTACTTAAAAATTAATATAACAATAAAACGTATTAAATATGAATGTAATTAAAGCATTAAACTGGAGATATTCCACAAAGGATTTTGACCCTAATAAAAAAATATCTGAAGAAGATTTTGCTAAAGTAAAAGAGATTTTGAGAATGAGTCCTTCAAGCACAAATCTACAGCCTTGGCATTTTGTAATTGCAAATACAGACGAAGGAAAAAAACGAATGGCAAAAGGAACAGAAGGTTTTTTCCATTTCAATACACCAAAAGTTTTAAATGCTTCTCACGTAGTTTTGTTTTGTTCAAGAATTACCGCAAATGAAGATTATATGCAACACCTATTAGATGTTGAAGATAAAGATGGTAGATATCCTAATGAAGAAATAAAAAGCGGAATGCATGGAGGAAGAAATTTGTTTGCCGATATTCATAAATACGATTTAAAGGATTTACAACATTGGATGGAAAAACAAGTGTATCTAAATATTGGTAATTTCTTATTAGGTGTTGCAACTCTAGGGATTGATGCGTGTCCAATGGAAGGACTTGATATGAAAGCTCTTGATGAAGAATTTGGTTTGCGCGAAAAAGGATTTACAGCAATAACAGCAGTTTCTATTGGCTATCGAACTGAAAGTGATTTTAATACTACAGATAAAACGCCAAAATCAAGACTTTCAGAACAAGAAACTATGACAATTCTATAGCGGAAAAAGCCCAGTGCCTAACATCGTGTATAATTAATTGCTAGGTTCGTAAAAGTTTGCTAAATTAGTTGCTTAACCACGCAACTAACCATACACAACAACGTTAATTCCTAAAAACTGCCTTTTTCATAAATTGCCATTTAAAACGTAAACCAATTTCAGTAAATGTAAAACCAGCAGCAGTTGCAGAAGCGATATTACTTCGGGTTCCGTATACATTTAATAAACTACGCTCAGAGAATTTGTAACCAAAAGCACCTTGTATTCTGTAAGCTGTTATTTTAGGATCATCTTCAATATACTGGTAACCAAAAGCTGCTGTGGCATTGTAAAACCATTCTTTAGGTTTTGCAGCCGCTTCATCTTTTATAAGATTTATAAATATTTCGTAATTATGAAATTTCTCTGGACTAAAATATACGGTTGGTAACTGATCCTTAAACGTAATGTATTGGTAGTTAAAACCAACTTTAAGAGATGGTTTTGGTAATAAATTATAATACAATGAAGTAAATAATAAGTTCCTTTTGTTACCATCATTTTGAGAGGTGTACATTAATTGTGTAAACCAGCCTAGGTTAAAATTAGTACCTAAATTATAGTTGGCGTAATAATTATTTTGCACCAATTCTCGGTCTAACAAATCGGCATTAAAACTTTCAATTTGTCTTTTGTAACCAACATCTAAGGTTTGTAGTTTAAAGGATTTAATATTAAAAGATAGATCCGTTAAAAGCTGTGTATAATCATCAGATTCTGTGCTTGCAGAAGTCATACCAGCAGTACCTTTAAATGTTATGCTTGGTATAAATTTGTAAGATAATCCTAAAGATAGATTATTAGAGGTTGCACTATTGTCTGTGATAGTGTTATTGGTTGTTCTGTAATTATAATCACCGAGTATAGCCACTTTTGTAGATAAAGGAAAGACTACATTACTATGAAATGAATAAGCTTTGTTGTCTCCATTATCAAAAGTATGTGCTGCTTTAGATTCTAAAGTAGGAGCAAAGCTATTGTTTAATTTATTTATAAAGTTTGTAGCATCTTTTTGGTTGTCGTAAAATTTTAAGGTGTTCTCTGCTGAGGTATAAGCTTCATCTGTGTAACCTAATGCTTTTAACACGTTGGCTTTTCCTAGATTACCATCAAAAGACGTACTGTCGTTTTCTAATATTTGGTTGTAATCGGTTAAACTCTTTTTAAAATTACTCTTATATATATTTAAAGTCGCACGTAAGGCTAAAACCCAGTTTTTGTTTGGGTTCTCAATAATTAATGTGTCAATTAAATTTGTTGCTGCTTTAAACTTCTTGTTCCAGATTAAAGCTTGTCCATAACGCTCTGTGGTTTGTTTAATAATATTTTGATCTGTGTTGTCCTTTAAACTATTAAAAGCTTCAGTACTAATACTAAGTGCTTTCTTTTCTTTGCCATTTAAATGTTCTACCAAAGCTAAACCGTTTAATGCTATGATTTTGTGTTCTGGTTGTTCTGCTAATCTGTTGTACATGATCTTTGCACTCTCTAGCTTATTCCATATTAAATAGAGATTAGCTAAGTTTAATAAGGTGTCTTTATCATCTCCATATAACTCAAGGTTTTTGGTTAAAAGCATTTCTGCTTTATCATAATTTTGTGCTTGTTGGTTTTGGTAAGCATAACCTAAATAGATATACTTTTTAGAGACTAAAGCATTTGGGTTTCCTGGTGAAACGTCTAAGGCTTTATTTACCATAGTTAAAGCATCTTCATATTCCTTTAAGTTAGAAAGTGTATTTGCAAAACCTAATAGTGCAGCAAAACTCTTTGGATCTTCAGTCACTAAACCTTGGTAATATACTTTAGCGTCCGTAAAGTTGCTATTCCATAATAAAGACTCACCATAATTTAGTTTTACTTCAAAATCATTTGGGTAATCGGCCAATAAATCTGTAAATAAGATGTTGGCTTCTGCAGCTTGTCCGTTAAGTCCAATAGCACGACCATAACACAAGCGTGCCGTTTTATTATTTGGGTAATCTTTTAATATAGTATTAAAAAACGTTTCGGCTTTTGCATATTTTCCGGTTTCTAAATAGGTAAACCCTTCTTGCATATCTTGAGCAAAGGTGAGCTGAACGACAAATAAGGCAAGTAAGAATAATAACTTTTTATAAGACATAATATATTTAATTAATTACAAGTGCAAGGTAGCTAATAGCATGGAATAGTTAATATGTAGTAACTGGTTACTCGACGATACAAAAAGCCCTTTCGTACTTAGTAATAAGTTTTGTACTCTTAATTATCAAATATTTCTATCTGTAATGAATTGCTATTTGGCCCAGTTGGCCAACAATTTTTACAGAATCCTTCATGGATAATTTAGAACCATCAGCATGAATCCATCTTTTTAATGGTTGTTCACAGATATATGAAATAGCTTGTTTCTTTCCGTAGTGCTTTCGCATTCTAATAAAGATTTCAACATCAAAAATCCAGCGTGTAATAAATTTATCTTTAAACATAAGATTAACGATGTCTTTATCCATGATTTTTGCGCCACATTGCGTATCGTTAAATGGCATACCTAATATGGTACGAATTATAAGGTTAATGGTTTTGCTTATAATTTTACGTGCAGATTCTTTAGTAATATCAGCACCCATTCTGCTCATTCTAGAACCACTAACAATTTTAAATTCTGAATGTTCAATGGTTTTTACTAAATCATCAAAATCTTTAAAATCTGTAGATAAATCTGCATCTAAATAGCCTATGTAATCTAATTGTGGGTCTTTAGCTAAATGCAAAACTCCTTGCCTTACAGCTTCTGCTTTACCACCATTTTGTTCACAGTCGTAAACAATAATATTATTTTCTCTTCCTTTTTTTAATGTATTTAAAACCTCTAAAGTCTTATCTGTACTACCATCATTTACAAAACAAAGTAGGTAGCCTAAGTTGCTATTAATAAAATCTAGAAACTCTTTACTAGAGAGCCTATCTTGTTCGTTATAACAAGGAATAACAACACCAACACAACGCTCTTGAAGCATTTGGTCTTTAGTAATTTTATTTTGTACTTTATTGGTCTTTATACCAAATATTCTATTTATTCTTACAGTAACCTCGTTAAGTGAAACAGGTTTTTTCATGTAATCATCAATACCTAAATCAAATCCGTCTATAACTGTATCTTCATTAGTATTGCCAGAAAGGACTAAGATTTTGGTGTCTGATTTTTTTTCAATTCTAATTTTCTTAACAACCTCTAATCCAGACATACCATCCATATTAATATCTACAATAACAATGTCTGGTTTAAACGTATCAAATAGAAGTAAGCCTTCTTCTCCTGATTGCGCACATTTTATTTCAAAGCCTAGATCGCTTAGGTGTTTTTCTAATGATAACAATATTAATTGTTGATCATCAATAGCCAATATTTTAATCATCTTAAGTAGGTGTTTTTGGGGTTGTTTTTTTGTAAATAGTTGTGGTTGAATTGATTTGCGCAATAAATGTAGCGTATTTTGGAAAGAAAACTATGGTTAATATCATATTTTTACCGATTAAATGATATATTTGTCTGTTTATCTGTGTTAAAATTACTTTGGGCTATTTGTTTAACTAGTATCAAATATTGGTTGAGCCCTATAGTTTCTTGAGTTTTATAACAAAACGACACTTATAATTCATTCGTCTAAAGCAAATTGTAACTGGACGAAATTTAATCCCTCTCCATTGATTCTTGATAGATATTTGTACAAGAAATCAAAGTAATTTTTACTTTAAAATATAGATCATGTCATTTACACTTAAAGAAAGTAATGGAGTCATTAATTCTGCTTTAACAAAAGTATCTAAAGGTTATATAGGTTTCTTATTAACACATAATAATACTATTGCAGTATCATTATAAAATATAAATCCAAAAGAAAGTTATGCAAATTTTAGCACTTTTAAAATCTAAAAAAATCACACCAGAGCAACTCTTTATGTTGAGTGTTTTAGCTGTAAATGGTGGAAATTATTTATACAACTTAATTCTTGGTCGTGTTTTAGGCCCAGCGCAATTTGCTGATGCAGCTGTATTAATTACTTTTTTATTGGTTTTAAGCTTTGCAGCAATGACATTTCAATTAGTAACAGCAAAGTTCTCAGTGCTTTTTGAAAATGAAATATTCGAAAGCTTCGTTTCAAAAATTTATAAAAATTCACTCTTGGTTGGTGTTATAATGGGATTACTTATTATAGTGTTTGCTGGCCAATTGCAAAATTTGTTTAACACATCATCTTCAAACATGTTTGTTGTTTTTGGCTTTGGTGTCCCGTTATACTTCTTAATGAGTGTAAATCGTGGTGTTTTTCAAGGAAAAAAAGCATTTAAGTCTTTATCTATTACGTATCAAAGTGAAATGTTAAGTCGTCTAATTATTACATTAGGACTTATCTTAATTTTTAATATTCAATCTTCTGTGGTCATTGCAGTTGGTATATTAGCTTCATTTGTTTTTGGTTTATTACCATTCAAGGTTCCAAAGCTTATTTCAAAAAAAGCTTTAGTATTAAGTGATACACATTCAAAAGAAATTAAAAGCTTTTTTGTTATTACAGCTTTTTATGAGTTAACTCAAATTATAATTAATAATAGTGATATACTTTTAGTAAAACATTACTTTGAGTCGTACGAAGCTGGTTTATATGCCTCTTTAGCATTAATAGGTAGAATAGTTTACTTCATAGCTTGGATGTTTGTGATGTTGTTATTACCAACTGTGGTACAACTTAAAAAGGATGGGAAAGAAACAGCACCAACACTTTTTAAGTATATTGGTTACATCGCAGTAATTTCAATTACGATTATAAGTGGTTGTTTAATTTTTCCGGAAACCATAATCACAATATTATTTGGAGATAGTTATATTGCTATGGCACCATTATTATGGAAATATGCCATTGCAACATCGATGTTTGCCATTTCAAATATTTTTGCCTATTACTATTTGTCTTTAGATAAATATATTCCTGTGGTTATTTCTGGTGTATTTGGTATGCTGCAAATGGGATTGGTTATTTTTTATCATGACAGTTTAGAACAGGTAGTACATATGCAAATTATAGCCATGCTATTGTTGTTAGCTATTCAATTAGCATTCTTTAAATACGATCAAATAAAAACGAAAAACACCTTAAGCTAATGTAAATTTTCCTTTCGTCTACAGATAAGAATACCTATCCAAAGACGACTGATTTAAATAAAGTAAAATCTCAAATTTACCCCAATTATCAATAACCTATAAAAGCATAAATCATGAAACTAGCAATCGTAACCGCATATCCTCCAAGTAAAGTTACTTTAAATGAATATGCCTATCATTTAGTAAAGCAGTTCAGAAAAAATGAAAAAGTAACAGAACTTATTTTGTTAACTGATAAAACTGAAGGAGCAAAGGATATTGAGTTTACTGAAGCTGGTTGCAAGATTACCGTAAAAGAATGTTGGTCTTTTAATAGCTATAAAAACATAGTATCAGTGACAAAAGCGATTAACCAAACAAAACCAGATTCAGTATTATTCAACTTACAGTTTATGAAGTTTGGAGATAAGAAAATTGCTGCTGCATTAGGTTTAATGTTGCCTTTTGTTTGTAAGCTAAAAAAGATTCCGAATATAGTTTTATTACACAATATTCTTGAAGAAGTTGATTTAGGAAGTGCTGGTTTTACCTCTAATAAATTAATGCAAAAAATTTATGGATTTATTGGTACATCCTTAACCAAACTAATTCTTCAAGCAGATACAGTTGCCGTGACAATGCAAAAATATGTAGACATATTAGAAGATAAATATGGTGTAAAAAATGTAAAGTTAATTCCTCATGGCACCTTCGAAATTCCTGAAGAACCAGATTATAAATTGCCAGAAGGTCCTTTGCAAATAATGACTTTTGGAAAATTTGGAACCTACAAAAAAGTAGAAGGAATGATTGAAGCGGTTGCGTTAGTGAGAGCATCTACAGGCTTAAATTTAGAGGTTGTAATTGCAGGAACAGATAACCCTAACGTGCCAGGATATTTAGCAAAAGTACAAGAGGATTACAAACATATACCACAAGTAAGATTTACGGGTTATGTTGAAGAGTACGAAGTACCAATTTTATTTAATGAAAGTGCAGTTGTTGTTTTTCCTTACACATCTACTACAGGTAGTTCGGGAGTTTTGCACCAAGCCGGAAGTTATGGAAAAGCTGTGGTTATGCCCGACTTAGGGGATTTAGCTTTATTAGTGCAAGATGAAGGTTATAGAGGTGAGTTTTTTGAGCCTACAAGTATAGAAAGTTTAGCAAAAGCAATTGAAGCAATTGTTACTAATAATGCCTATAGATTAGAACTTTCAAAAACAAATTATAAAGCGGCAACAGCACATCCAATGTCGCAAATTGCTGAATTATATTTAGAAACTTTCAATACAATTAAAGAAAAAAAATCAACAAGATTAGCTACGGCTTCAGTATAACAAAATAACTCATTTATTAAATCGTAGTGTTCTATCTGTGATAGTTTTGGACACATTGTTTAAATCATAAAAAATCCAAGGTCTTAATTGCAAGGTGTTAACCGCAATAAGTACTTGGATTTTTTTGTACTACGTCTTCAAATTAAATCTGATTTAGATTGTGTTGAAGGTTCTCTTCATATAATAATTTTAAATATAGTTACCTTTCATGTCATCAGAATTAGCTAGTTGTTAATCATGTTGTTAGATGGTTTTAGAACCAAATCAACAGAACTCTAAAAAGCTTTATCTAAGGATTAATTCCATTCGTCTACAGTAAAAGTTGTCCTATCGAAACTTTCAAAAAGGAGCGTTATATATGCCCAAATTTGCAGTGTAATTAATTAACCCTTAAACAGTAAGATAATGAAACTAGCAATAATAACAGCATATCCACCCAGTAAGGTTACTTTAAATGAGTATGCCTATCATTTAGTAAAACAATTTAGACAAAAAGAAGAGGTTACAGAACTTATCTTGTTAACAGATAAAACAGAAGGGGCAAAAGATATTGAATTCATAGAAGAAGGTTGTAAAATAACAGTAAAAGAATGCTGGTCGTTTAATAGCTATAAAAATATAGTTTCTGTAACAAAAGCTCTTAATAACACCAAACCAGATGCCGTATTATTCAACTTACAGTTTATGAAATTTGGCGATAAGAAAATTGCAGCAGCTTTAGGGTTAATGTTACCATGGATTTGCAAGCTGAAAAAAATTCCAACCATTGTTTTGTTACATAATATTCTTGAAGAGGTTGATTTAGGAAGCGCTGGCTTTACATCAAATAAGTTAATGCAGAATATCTACGGATTTATAGGAACGTCCCTAACAAAATTAATATTAAAAGCAGATGTTGTGGCTGTTACGATGCAGAAGTATGTGAATATTTTGGAAATTAAGTATTTAGCTCCTAATGTGAAATTAATACCTCATGGAACATTTGAAATCCCGAATGAACCAAACTATAGGTTACCAAAAGGTCCTCTACAAATTATGACTTTCGGAAAATTTGGAACTTACAAAAAAGTAGAAGCAATGATTGAAGCAGTAGAATTAGTGAGAGCTAAAATAGGTTTAGATCTAGAAGTTGTTATTGCAGGAACAGATAACCCAAATGTACCAGGTTACTTAGCAAAAGTACAAGAAGATTATAAGCACGTGCCTAATGTAAGGTTTACGGGTTATGTAGAAGAAAGTGAAGTGCCAAAACTATTTAATGAAAGTGCAGTAGTCGTTTTTCCTTACACGTCTACAACGGGAAGTTCAGGAGTATTGCATCAAGCAGGTAGTTATGGTAAAGCCGTAATAATGCCTGATTTAGGAGATCTAGCTTTACTAATTAAAGATGAAGGTTATAAAGGTGAATTCTTTGAGCCAACAAGCGTAGAGAGCTTAGCCAATGCTATTGAAGCCATTGTTACCAACGAGTCGTATAGATTACATCTTGCGGTATCTAATTATAAAGCAGCAACAGCACACCCAATGTCTCAAATTGCAGATTTATACTTAGCCGAATTTAATACTATTATAAATAAAAAAAGAAACAATACTGCGGTACTTTCAGCTTAATTCATCCAAATAAATTGAGCGAAGTTATAATTGTCTGCCTACTCAGATTGAACCTATATTACTGTTTTTTAATAATCGAGATCACCCTTTTTTGCCCCAAATTAATTACAACCCCTATTTACAATTAGAAGTCCCTAAATTCTGATTGTATGTCATAAGAATGCAGAACTGAAGAATCTTTTAAAAGATTGAGTTAGTTGATTAAAGATTCTTCACTGCTTTTTATGCTGTAAATACACTCTAATTAGAAATGTATTTAAACGATGCCTTTTTTGCCCCATTTTTATCAATAAACCCAAAGTGTTTTTGAGTATTACGACGCCAAGGACGACTACCTACAACATCCGTTGGCACATCCGTAAAATCATATAAAGTCCAAGACATAAATTGCAAATTATTAGCGGCAATTTGTTCTTGGATTTTTTTGTGGTAATTAGCTTGGTCTTCATCAGATGATCCTAAAGGTTTCCAAAAACCAGAGTAAGAAGATATTCCAAATTCTTGAAGTACTAAGGGTTTATTAGGTATTTCAGTTTTCATGGTTTTTATAGCATCATCTAAATGTTCTAAATCCTCATAATAATGAAACGATATAAAATCTACTTTATCCTTTAATATGGAAGCACTTTGCGTGTTAGACCAACCAATAGTTACAGGGTGAATACTATCTACCGATTTTACCAAATCAATCATATTATCTAACCAAGCAATAACAACGGCTTTTTGCCGAGATTCAAAATCTAAATTGGGTTCGTTTTTAATATCCCAAGCTAACAGTGCGCTGTGGTCTTTTACGGCTTCAACTATGGTTTCTGCGTGACGTTGATTTAACGTCCAACTCATCACAGAATAATCGCCATAGAAATCGAATAAGGTTAACACCACTTTTAAATTATGCGCTTCTGCTAAATCTAAAGTTTCTTTAAGCTTTTCAAGTTTTTTAGGATTTACATGTTCTTTGCCGAAGTCTTCATATTGCACAAATAAGCGTACCGAATTTAAACCAGCATCCTTAATAATTTTAAAGTCTTTAGAAATAGTATCTGCAGAGAATTCGTCACCAAACATATTCCAAGGATTAGCTTGCGGATAATAGTTAATGCCTTTTATATTCAAATTATCAACCGAAATAGGTTCGGTTTTAGCATCGTAAGTCTCAGCTTGTTCTTTTACTAAATGTCTAATGCGCCAAAAGCCATCTTCTAATAAAAACACCATTTTGTAGTTAGACGTTTCGGTAGTTTCTAAAATGACCTTTTCAGCTTTAAAAACACGTTTGTATTCTATAACATTTCGGTCTGTTATCACAGTCATTTGGCCGTCTTCACTAAAAAATTCTAAAGTAGGATTGTGTTTTAGTGTCGTCGCTTCAATAGTAATGTCTTCGGCTTTATTTAATTCAATAAAACGGTATAAATTTTCTCTAGCGCTATCTGTGTAGTAATCTTTTATTCCGGCTGGCTTATTGGTTTTATAGGCTATTTGTTTTACATACCAAGCGTCTAAATAATTGCTTTGTAAAGCGTTTAACGTTTGGTTGTCCATAGACCGACCTTCATTTTGTAAAGGTTCCCAATCTATTTTGGGTAAATACTGTTCTACTTTCTGTATTTCTGTGTGCAACATGGTGCTTCGGTCTGCACCTGTATTTAGATAACTAAATAATGCGCTTACACCAGAAATGATTAGGGCTACAATCATAATGTATGAGGCAATTAATATAGAACGTAGTATGTTTTTGTTAAGACCTACCATAGTTCTTTTGATTTAAATTCTTTTGATAAACCAGCTGTTTCAATGCTAAAATTGTAGGTGCCATTGTTATAAATAGCTGGTTTTAATTTGAAATTCACATAACCATTAAATGATGTTTTGGTTATGGTATTAATGAGTTTTTCGTTTTGATATATTTTCAATTTTACATGCAATCCATCTGGAATCATTTGTTGCATAAAACTTTGCAAAGGACCAACAATTATAGTTCTATTTTGGTCTGAAAAAGTAACGTCGAAATCTTCAATAACTTGTTTGTAGTTAAGCGAAATATTATCACTTTCTGCCATGCCATCAACATAGGCTTTAATGTTCCAAGTATCTTCATAATCTGGATGAATCATTTTTGAAGTCGCAACACCATCTATTGTTGTGCCTGTGGTTTTTAAAATATTACCTTCAGAATTGGTGATAAAAAAGGTGACGAAAGTACCATCGCTAATCACATTATTCTGTTTGTCTTTTAATATTGACGTGGTGAATGTTGTGATTTGATTGCCATCTGCATAATCATGTGGTCGTGATGCCGAAATTTTAAAATCCGTCGGAATTGCAGGCATCACATTAACGGTAAATTCTTTAGAATTGATGCCAATACTTTCTGAAGAGACCAACATACGTCCACTTTCTTTTTTAGAATACATATTCCTCCACGAAATTAAATTCTTCGTGTAAATGTCATTGGTTTCTTCTGAAGCTAAAAATTGATGCTTCGTTTTTACCAAAGTATTTGTTGGTACAGGATTGTCTAATGAGTCCGTTGGGATTACAACCAACATGGTGTAATCTGTTCCGCCAGCTTCAATGCTTGGTGGTCCAATATAGGTTTCTAAAGTCGCGACTTCTGCTTTTGGGTTGATGTTGAATACACCTGAAATAGATTCATTTTTAGCCAACAATTTCCAATTAACAACACCTATTTTTTTAGTGATGTTTTCAGGAATAAAATATTCTAACGTGTTGTTTTTTAAAGTTGAAGAAATCACTGTTGAGCCATAACTATTAGAGCAATACAATAAGGGTTGTTCTACTTCAGAAATTGAAAATTTTAAAACGATGTTAGTGCCAACTTTAAAATCGGTTTGTGTGGTTAGTAATTCAATTTTATTAACCGTTTCATTTTGTTGTATAACAGCAAATGATGATAATAAAATCAAACCTAAAAGAAACAGATATGTGCGTTTAAGTGGCATTAATTCGGACTTCCTATATACGTGTTAATTTCTATTTTAATATAACTAAAATCAGGATGCTCAATAGCTTGTAATTGCGCATTGGTATGATTTTGTATTCTATTTGGTACTATTTTATCTGAAATATTTTCGTTTGGTAAACCGTTTACAAAAATGTTTTTCATGCTATCATTAATGATGTTTACTTTTCCATCTTTCAAGATAGTGTATTCAAAATCTTGCTTTCGTTGTTGCCTTACGCCTTCTTTTACAAATAAATGGTCTACCCAAACCATGTTTTTATTCGCATCATAATAAGTGATTAATAGCTGAGGTATGGTAATTTCTTGAATACCACTATTAAATAAATTTCCGTTTATAAGGTTATCTTTAATATCAATAGCACTTAGCACCACGTTTTTATATAAATCAGAACCAGAAACATTTCCTGCGACTTGTAAATTGAATTTTGTAGGTTGTTCTTCAAACTCAATAGGCGTAAATTCATCTGGATTAAACGTATCTGGAATAGAATCTTGTGTTTTAGACCAGGCAATACCTTCAAAATTAATACGGAAACTACTCGATTCTTTTGGCATTAATTTATGCTTCACATGATACTTAGCATTGTAGGTTGCCAATTCTTTATTATCGTCATTGTACAAAGTACCTTTCAAAATAACATCTGCAGGTACGTTGTCTATATTTTGTACTTCGCCAATAATAGCATAACTACCATTGTGTTGTACCAATTTAGCCGAAACTACTTCTAAAACAGGTTGTTTTAAAATGTCTTCGTGATGTGTTTGTTCTGTGGTAATGCGTCGTCTACCTTGGTTAAAATATTTAGTTGCATTATCAGAATACAGTTGGTCTGGTGGCAAATCATTGTTTAAATCATCTGGCTGTATGTACCATTTCCCTTTGTGTTTAGATAAGGTTTTGTAATCAACTTTTTCAATTTTTTCTAAAGGTGTAATCCATTGACTAACCACTTTTGCAGAAACCGTACTGTCGTTATGTTTGGTGATTTCAGTTTCAATAGCATCCATTTTGGCATAACTACTCAAAAGTCCATCGGTAACTGAGATTTCTAACATGTATTGCGCAATTGGTAGTTGACTTTCTGGGTCAATTAAACTATGTGCTTTTTCAAATTCTTTAAAATCTAAAGCATCGTAATAGGCAATAATGGCATTTTCTGGACTGCGTTGCGAATCGTTTTTGAGATAGAATAAATAGATGCCATAAAAAACCACGACGATTAATATGAGCGACCAAATATGTGTGACGCGTAAGACATTGCGATTAAATTTATCATAAGTAACTGAATAGTTTAAAAAGTCTGGCAAAGGTTTAAATCGTGTCTTTAACATATTTACCCAAAGCATTTGAATATTTAGAATAAATGCTATTAAAACGGTTAAAAAAGGCATAATTCCCCAATGTATCTTTAACCATTTAGCAACATCTTCTTTTGGTAAAATAGAGGATACTGGTGGAATGTTGAGACGTTCCCAAACCATAATACCGTTTTCTAATTGTCGTAGTCGTTGCCAACCACAGAAATAGAGGATTGGGTCATAAAATTTATCGTTAGAAAATATGTATTTGAGATTGTATTTTTCTGGTGTGGTTAAAAATTGTTGTAAAGAACCAATACCTGCAACACCTTTAAATTTAGAATTTTCTAAACGCTCAATGGGTCTTGTGGTTAATTCTGGTAAGCGTCTTGCAGAATGGTAATTGCCATCAACCGTCATGGCATTAGTCTGTGCACTTAACCAAGCCATTTGGTCTCCAAAACCTAGTGTTAAAAATCGCCATTTATCGTGGTCATCTTGGTTTAAGAAATTCACAATAGGTAACATTTTTATTTTTTGAGGTTGCGATGGTCTAAAGTAGTTTAAGCTCATGGTGAAAACGACCATAAATACAGCTAATCCTGCTAATAATCCACCAATAATTCTGTGATAAACAGCACCAAATTTAGACTGAATGAGTTCTTTTAAATCACCTTCAACAAAACGATAGGCAAATTCTCCCATTAATGGTATAGATAGGATAGAAGCCCAAAGCGTAAATCGGTCTAAGGTTAATATATTAAAAGCAGTCTCACCTAACATTTTGAGGGGAATAGACGTTGTGCCACCAGTTCCTAAAATGGTACAAATGGTAACTGATAATCCAAAAAATAAGTAACGCTTACTATAATATCTGTAGAATATATATGGAAGTAAGACGAGTAAAATTCCCCAAGGAATCAAAAAGAAGACGAGTCCAGAGGATGTGATTTCTAAAAAGTTATCACGAGAACCATGAGGAATAGGAACTTGCGTAATTGGGTTGGCTTTAGAATTTAACCAATACGGAAAAATACAGCCTATAATTAAAACTAAGGACAGCATTCCAAAGCTTACAATACGTTTAAAGAGTTTGAAAAAAGTATTCAGGAAGAGTTTGAATGTCACTTCTTTCATAGAATTGACTTGCTCTCTCGATACATCCATAATAACCATACCAATTAAAGGAAAGATAAAGAAGACCATTCCGAAAATGGGTGTGACATGATGTGACGTAACCGTTACAGCTATTAAAGACAATGACGTTGCCAAATACCATTTCTTACCTGTTTTTAACCATAAATAGATTTCTGGTAAAGCATGCATCAATACCGAAACACCAACAATACTAGGTAATTGCCCAAAAATATGAAGCGTTTCTACAAACGAAGACGAGAACACAGCTAATAAAGATGCATAACCAGCAACGGTTTTATTACCTGTCATTAATAAGGAAAAGCGATACGTACCTGTTATAAACAAGACAATAGCAATAAGCGCGACACTAAACATCCCAAATTTTAAACCACCAATCATAGAGAGTAATCCAATAGATTGATGCACTAAAGGTGGATAACTCTGAACGGTAAAACCTGTGTACCATTCATAGTTCCAAGGTTCAAACCAGCTATTGGCATAGTGGTCTGCAAAGAACAAATGGATTAAGGCATCATAAGTAGTTTCTAAAGTAAAGAATATAGCACTACCATGAAACGCTAATCCTAAAAGTAGCGCAGCTATTAAATATTTATTTGAGGTTTCTTTCATTAAAAGCCTAAGCTATATTGATATGGTAAAGATATATAATTTTGATAGGGGTTTATTTTTTAATTATCTATAGCAATCTACCACTCGTCTACACTAAAATATAGGTTCGGCTAAATTTCAATTTTAGAGCCATCTTCTCCAGTACTTTTGACCTGTAAATAATAATTAAAACATCATTTATTATGAAAATATTAGCCATCGACGATCAACAATTAGTTTTACTTCCATTAGAGAAAAGATTATTAGAACTAGGTTACGAAGTAAAAACAGAAACAGATGCTTCTAAAGGATTAGAATTGTATGATACATTTAATCCAGACTTAGTAATTGTAGATATTAATATGCCTGGTGTGTCAGGATTAGAAGTGGTACAGTATATAAGAAATACAAAAAATGACGCGACGCCAATAATGATTCTTTCAGGTAACACTAAAGATGATACCATTACTCAAGCTTTTGAACTTGGTATTGATGATTATATGAAAAAGCCTTTAAGCTTAAACGAAATCAGTGCTCGTGTAAAACGCTTAATTGGTGCTCCAAAAGTGCAAAACCCTGTAGCTAAAAGTGATGTAATGATACAAGAACGTTGTGTTGGTGTTGTTATTCCTTGTTATAATGAAGAAGAACGTTTGTTAAGTGATGAGTTTATAAGCTATATCGATAAAAATTCAGGTTACCATTTATGTTTTGTAAATGATGGTAGTAAGGATAATACTTTAGAAGTTTTAAAGAATTTACAAAAAGGAAGAGAAGATTTTATTACGGTATATGATTGTGAGCAAAATGGAGGTAAGGCAGAAGCTGTTCGTTTAGGAATGTTGTACATGGCTAAAAAAGAAGATTTAGACTATATAGGATTTTTAGATGCCGATTTATCTACAGATTTAGCAGATTTTGATGATTTAGTAAAAACGATTGAAACTTCAGAATTTAAAATTGTAAGCGGATCGCGTATCTCTAGAATGGGAGCCGATATTACTAAAGAATCTGCAAGAAAAATAATCAGTTTAACCATCAACTTCATTATAAGAAAGATTTTAAGAATGGATTTTAAAGACACACAATGTGGTGCTAAGATTTTCCGTAAAGAGGTTATTGATATTGCCTTTGGTAAAAAGTTTGTAACCCAATGGATTTTTGATGTGGAAATCTTTAAAAGAATGAGTATTCATTTCGGATTAAAGAAAGCAAAAGAAATGCTATGTGAGCAACCTTTAAAAAGATGGATTCATGCAGACGGTTCTAAATTATCGATGAAAGATTCCGTGAAAATTGTGTTTCAATTAGGACAAATAGCTTGGGTTTATAGAGGTAAAAAACAAAACACAAGAGTAGCCGAAACAAGTAACTTAAAAACGGCCTTATTATAACGGTTTCTAAAATTCAAATAATTATGAAAATAGGCATCATTATAATCTTTCACAATAACGAAGAAGAAATAGAAACAAACTTTTTTATTGAACAAATTAAGCAGACATCAAACTTAGAATTATGTCTTGTAAATAATAACAGTAAGGATAATACTTACACTTTACTGAGCGATGTAAAAGAGGCTTGTGATAATGTTTCTTTAGTTAATGTTAGAAAATTTAAGTCAGATACCTCTGCAGTAAGAGCTGGAGCAAGATTTATGTCTAGTCAGTTTAACCTAAAACATCTAGGTTATGTTTCTGTAAACATGTTAAATATTAACCATCATGGATTAAATGGTTTAGTAAAGCTTATAACAGAAAACCAAGAAGCTATTATAAATTATAATATAGAATCTTTAACAAAAAAACGTACCTTATTTCATAGGGTATTCTCATTGCTTGATTATTTAAAAAAAATCACAAAAAACAACCATTTTATTGACCTTCAATTTCAAAGGAATCTCATAGAGTAAAAAGTCTTCTGCAAGTCTATTTTATAATTTCCATTCAGATTAGACATTTCATATCATCAGAATTTTAAAACTATAACAATTAAGATTTTTTTTTGTAGTAGCTATTTCAACAGTATTAAAGCTCGATTCTAAAAATACAACTGACTTTAAGTATTTATTTTTGTGAATTAGCATGTAATTAGAAAGGTTTATGTAGAAAAATAAGAGAAACATTAGATTAATTATACATTTGTAGCTTAATTATCAATTATGTCATTAGAAAGAGAATTACAAAAACGTAGCGGTTCTAAATGTGAACTTAGTGGAAGTGAAGAAAACCTATCTGTCTTCATTGTTCCAGATGTAAAGGAAAACGGATTACAAACAGCATTATATGCTTCTAAAACCTGTATAGAACAAATGAACGATTCAGATGCTATAGATGCCAATCATTGGAGGTGTCTTAATGATAGTATGTGGAGCGAGCACGACGCTGTAAAAATTATGGCTTGGAGAATGCTTAATAGAATTAAAGCAGATTGGACACGAGATTTATTAGGGATGATGTATATGGAAGAAGATACATTAGAACTGGCTAAAGCCTCTGGAGATGGAGAACCTGAAGTAGATAAAGTAATTCACCGTGATGTAAATGGTGTTATTTTAGAGAATGGAGATTCTGTAGTTTTAATAAAAGATCTTAAAGTAAAAGGATCTAGTATGGTAGCCAAACAAGGTGTTGCTGTAAGAAATATTAGACTAGATCGTGATAATGCCGAGTATATTGAAGGTAAAGTAGGACCAACACTTACTGTAATTATTACTAAGTTCGTTAAGAAATTATAATCGTTATTGGTTTAAGTCTTTAGACTTCCTATTAATAAAACCAACATCTAAATTTTATAAAAAGCATTGCCTCATTATTAACATGAAGCAATGCTTTTTATATTTAAGTGGCTTTTACAAAGATTTATAGACGGGTTAAAGGAAAATTATTTCATTTCAAAAATAGATTTATAACAACTTATAGATATAAAAAGTATCTTCAAAATCTGAATTCTTATTTTTTTTAGGACTATTTATTTGTGTCTTACTTTGTTGAAAACGTGTTGTTTGTCGAGAGAATAAACAGGTTATTTCTTATGGCCTATGCATACCTACGGTTTATCGATTTTATATGAAAGCGTGAATAATAAATACGATATTGTAGGAATCCTCTAATTAATATACTGAATTGTAAGAGTTAATAACTCAAAATCAGTATCAACAATTAAATATTAGATTATATGGATTTACAAATAACAAACTACAACAACCGTTTTAAGGTTAAAGGCACATTGAACAAGGTGAACCTCAAAATCTTTAACGCTCACTTTTCTAATATTTTTGAGAAGTTTGATGATGTTTTTTTAGATATCGAGCAAATTACAAATGTAGATAGAACAGGTGTAATGGCATTAGCAAAATTACATAATGAGGCTATTTCAAAATCAAAACGATTATCAATAATTGGTTTTGGTTGCAAAGAATTATTTCATCATTTTAAAACTGAAGAAACAAGACGAAAATTAAGACACAAAGGCATGGCAAAAAAAGTTACTGAGGCGGCTTAATGAAAAGAGAATTATAGAGTAGAGTTTATTATAGTGGGTAAAATTAACAAGACATATCTGCTACAATTTTCCAATCGCCATTAATCTTTTTAAAGATAATTAAGAAAGGGCCATTGGCATCACCTACATCGCGTTTTAGGTGATATTCACCCATAACCCAATAATTATCACCTTCGATTTTTGAAATATCATTAATCACAAATTTTAGAGTTCCGCTCTCAGCTTTCGTTGGGTAGCCTTTTTTGTAATTGGCCAAAGTTTGGTTCCAACCTTTGGTTAATCCATTACTTCCATAAAATTTTAGAGAATCGCTTTTCCAATAACCTTGCATAAAACCTTCTAAATCGTGATTGTTCCATGCGATTTCTTGCGCTTCCATAACAAGGCGAATTCCAGCTTCTGCGAGTTCTTTAGTATCGCTTTTTTCTATTGTATCTGTAGTTGTAACATCTGCTTTAATACTTATGCAATTAAAGCATAATAATGCTATTGCAATTGAGAATATGTATTTCATAAGATCGCGAATTTTATTTTCAATCTAAAAATACCAACTAATTTTCTAAAGAATCCCTTTTTGTTGTTTTAAAAATGCATCTGCCTGATTTTGCATTAGGGTTCTTGCGAGCTTTCGTTTATAATTTATGGCATCTTCTTCGTCTGCAATGTCATTATAAACTTTATTATTAATAGCGTTATCAGTTGTTAATAATAATTTTCGCTCAGCAACCTTTTGCATCGTCCAAGTTTCAATCGCTGTTTCTTGATCTTGTAGTCGGTAATCAAATTCACCTTTTGGTGCTAATAGTTTTGCAATTATAGGAGAGGTTTCAATGGCTAAAAACAATAAGAAAATAAAGAATGAAGGTAACCAAGGTAACTCGCCTAAAGCGGTAATGCGAGCCATTAAACCATCAAAATTATCAATTATAGGTTGGGATGTTTCAACGTTAGCTGCATAATCGCCTTGAAGATTTGCTATTTGTGCTTCAATCGCTTCAATTTTAACTTTATTATCGGTTTTTAACTGTTGTAAGTCGGTCAAACCAGCATCGTGCTTGTCACGTTTTTCTTTATAAACAGGTCCCTTTCCTAGAAGCTTAGAACCTGCTGTACCTTCGGCTTCCGAAATATAAGTATCGTATAAGGCATTTACCTCTGTCTCTTTAGTTTCTATTTGAGATTGTAATCCTGAAATCTCATTTTCTAATTCAGCAATTTTAGGATTAAACTGTTCTGCAATTTGATTTTGATTCGCTAAGGTGAGGTCATTTTTTTGCTCTAATAACACTTGATTAATTTCCTTTTCAAAAATCTTTAATTCTAAAGGCTTTGAAATCACGATTGCAATAATCAGGGCGAGAATAAGCCTTGGTGTGGCTTGAAGAATTTCGTTGAGAACATGATCTCTTTTTTTTATGGTTGATACAATATAACGGTCTAGATTAAAAATAAGTAAACCCCAAATTAAGCCAAATAAAATTGAGGCATAGAGATTATCAAATACGGTGAAAAGTGCATAACTAGCTGCAATAGTTGCCATAACAGCGGTAAAGAAAACGGTGGCTCCAATACCTGCATATTTATTCTGTTCTCCAATGGAGCAGTCGTTTAAAATGTCGGTGTCGGCGCCAGAGCAAAGGATGAAGAATTGCTTTAACATAAGTGATTGTTTTTTGATTGATTACCTATTAGAACGCTAAAAGTTTCTATTTGTTACAATAAAATACTAATTTGGGTGAAAATTTGTCATCATGTAGCACGTGTTATTGATGATTTATTAATAAACTTTAACTAAAGACAATCTTATAATCAATCATAAAATACAATAGATGAAAAAACAACTATTCATTAGGAAAAAACGTCAATTCCGAACTTTACTTAAGCAAATTGAAACCTTTAAAGAAGAAGGTACTTGGGACGATTTAGCATCAAAAACTAAAACTAATTTATTACATAAATTAAATAGATTTTATAAAGTCTTGAAGTCGCATCTTACATTCTCTGAATGGAGACGATGGGTCTATCCAAGTTTTGCGATGTTGGGTTTTTTATCAATGTCAAACGAGATGTCCGGACAGACATTAAATACATTTGAGGCAGGTGTTGCTTTAGAATCAAATGGATCAGCTATTAGTGCTGGTGCAGCTAACCCAATTTTTGCAGATTTAGATAATGATACGGATTTTGAATTATACTTAGGTCAATTCGGATACGGTTCAATTATAGTTGAAAACTTTGGAGAGTTTGATACAAATACTATGGAATTTGGAGCGTCGACAAATCTAATAGATCAAGTAAGTTCAGCGTTTTTTGATTATAGTTCGCCAGCGTTTGCAGATTTTGATGCCGATGGTGATTTAGATCTTTTAGTTGGAGTCTATGGTGGTGGAATAGAAGTTTTTCTTAATGATGGGAATAATGATTTTGCTTTAGATTCTTCTCTATTGGCCAACGGAACAGCCATTAGTGCTGGTAACGAAGCAAAACCTGATTTTGTAGATTTTGATGGTGATGGTGATTTAGATTTAATTGTTGGTACACACGATGGTAGTATTTTATATTTTGAAAATACAGCAGGAGTAGGTAATTCTATGGTTTTTGCATCAAGTACAAATGTTCAAGCTGGTGGTGTTGATATTAATGGTGCATCTAATGGTTATTTTTCTCCAACTTTTGGTGATTTAGATGAGGATGGTGACTTAGATTTAATAGTAGGTGAAAATGCAGGATATGTTTCGTTCTATGAGAATACAGCAGGAGCCGGGAATTCTATGGTATTTAATTCTGGTGTTCATTTAGAAGCTGCTGGATCAGAAATTGTAGCAGGTCTTGCTACAGTAGCAGTAGTGGATTTAGACAAGGATGGTGTAGATGATTTAATAGTAGGTGAAGGTACAGGCACTGTAACGTTCTTTAAAGGGGTTAGTTCTAATTTAAGTATCTCAGAATTTGACAGTCAAGAATTATTGCACGTATTCCCTAATCCAGTAAAAGATGTTTTTACTATTGAAACAAGCATTGAAATTAGTAAGGTAGCGTTATTTGATATTTCAGGTAAACAAATAGACATACAATTAGCTACTGCAAATGAAGTTAATATTTCTAGTTTGGCTTCGGGTATTTATCACATTAAAATCTATGATAATAACAACAGAACAACGACAAGAAAAATAATAAAAAATTAATTTTTATTTTTAACTTTTATAAGATGCTACTCTAATTAGGAGTAGCTTCTTTTTTTTGTTTCAATATTTAAAAAGAATGAATTCAGAACAACCTATCTCACCGTTTCAATTAGAACATACGCCTCAAGTTCCTGAGCTTTTATTTAAGTTACAATGCAGTATTGTCCTTTCTACATTTCAAGCTGGTAAAATTGTAACACTATCTCCTTTAAATGAAGATAAAATAACACAATTGGCTAGGAATTTTAATAGGCCAATGGGTATTACTTTTACAGATAATTATGAGAAATTAGCTATAGCCTGTCAAAATGAAGTTATTCAGTTTAAAAACGCGGTAACTCTAGCAAAGAACTATCCTAAGAAACCCAATACGTATTCTAATATGTACTTTCCAATGAGTACAAATTATACTGGGAAATTAGATTTGCACGATTTATCGTATGGCACAGATAACAAGCTTTATGCAATAAATACCTTATTTTCTTGTATTTCTACTTTTGATAATGATTATAATTTTAAGTCGTATTGGAAACCTGATTTTATAACTGAATTAAAACCTGAAGACAGATGTCATCTAAACGGTATGGCTATGAAGGATGGTAAGCCAAAGTATGTTACGGCTTTTAATACTGGAAATACAGCTATGAGTTGGAAGAAAGACCTAACAAAAACAGGTGTATTAATAGACGTAGAAACCAATGAAATTATTCTATCTGGTTTAGGCATGCCTCATACACCAAGATTTATAAACGGAAAACTGTATTTACTATTATCTGCGACTGGCCAATTGGTTGAGGTTGATGTTAAAAATAAATCGTATACAGAGGTTATTAATTTAAAAGGCTTTGTTAGAGGTATGTCTTTTTATAAAGATTATTTATTTATTGGTCTCAGTAAGTTGCGTCAAAACTCATCTAGTTTTGCACACTTAGATGTAGCAAAATTATCTAATTATGCAGGTGTTGCTATTGTGCATTTACCAACTAAGAGTTATCAAGGACTATTAAAATACAAAACATCCGTAGACGAGATTTACGATTTAGAGATTCTACCGGATTTTTTACGTCCTAATATTTTAAACAATTTTACTGAAACGCATAGGCAAGCTATACTTGCAGAAGATAGCTGTTACTGGGTTGGATAATGCGAATAAATGTTAATATAGATAAACTAAAAACCTCGAAATATTTCGAGGTTTTTTTATTTATTTGATCGTACAGTTAAGGATTTTCTATTATTTCAATCGCAATCGGTAAAAATTTTGAACCCTTATCATCTTTAATATCAAATAGTGTAATATAATCTCCTGTTTTTGCTGAAAGAAGATTTTTTAAGGTCGTTTTAGTAATCGTATTTCCTTTTACGAGTTCTGTTTTTATGCCAGGGATTTTAAGTTTAAAATTGATTATTTTGTTATTTAGTAGCGTAAGTTGTAAGTTTTTAATTTCACCTAAAGTCATGGTTAATTCTCCTGTTTTAATAGTTTTACCATTAACCATAGGAAAGATGCTTTCTTGTGCTTTCTTTTCTTTTGGACTAGATAGCTTCACAACATATTTACCACTTTCATCTAATTGAGAGAGCATCTCTGTGCTTTTGCCTTTACTGTTTATAGCAATTGATTTGGCCTCCTTTGCGGTGATTTTTTTGTTGTCTAAGTAAAAGGTAGCACCTTGCTTTTCCATATCTTCAATGTATTCTAAGAATGAAGGGTTTTTAGATTGTACTGGAGGTAAATTATCCATTTTAACTTCTTTACCATAGCGATTAAAGTAAGTTGTTTTACCATGACTGGTAGTATAATAGAACGTTTCGCCATTGATGTCTACACTACCCTGTAAGTCCTCTGGTATTTCTATAACTTCAAAAATCTCGCCGTCTGTTGATTTTGCTGTCCCTACTTTATCAGGATTGGCTTTCATATAAGCATCTGTAGCTTTCTGAATTTTAGCTTTTTGTTCTGGAGTCGCATCATTAGGTATTGGTGGCGGAGGTGGAATTTTATTAATATCTACCATTTTTCCATAACGATCATAATAGGTTGTTTTTCCGTTTTGATGCGTATAGTAATAAGTGGCTCCATTTATTTCAATTGGACCAAATTTAGCATTTTCTGTTGCTGGTGGAGGCGGAGGCGGAAAATTAGGAAATGGTTCAGCATTTTTATTCTGTTCCGTTGTCATAGAATTATAAATACGTTTGTGTTTTTCGACATCCTTGTACTTAACTATAGGATAAGTATTCTCCTTTGGGTTAGCGTCTGCCTTTTCGATAGCGGTATTTGTTTTCTTAGCCCAAGCATTGTATTCTGCCACTTCCTTTGTTGTTGGTTTTTCTTGGGTTTCTTTGTCTTCGCCTACTTCTTTATCAGGTGATACGTTGTTTTGGCGATTAGATAGTTTTACATCATACTTTCCATTATCGTCTAATTGTGTTAGGATATCTATACTCTTACCTTTATTATTTGCTGCAATAGATTTCGCTTTCGCTGTGGATATTTTTTTATCATTTAAATAGAAAGAGGCACCTTCGTTTTCCATCTCTATAATAAACTCTAAAAAGGAAGGATTGTATATACTCTCTGTATCTCCTAAGTTTGGACCTCCTTTAGATTTTTGTTGTTTAGCAGGAGGTGGAGGTGGTGCTATTTGAGATGCATCGGCTTGAATCATTTTAAAGTCATACTTTTTAATTAAAGATTTAACTTCTTTGATGACTTTATAAGAATCTTCAGTTTCATCGTATTTAAGATAAACTGCTCTAGACTTATCAAAAGACTTCGTTAATGTTTTTAGTTGTTTTTCAATACTCTCCATTGATCCTAACTCATCATCTACTAATAGTTGTCCTTTTCTATTAACTAGAATTATCATGATTGGTTTTTCTTGAAAATTATAATTGTTGTTTTGATTAGTTGAAGGAGCTGGTGGAGGAGGAGGTAAAGTAGCTAGCTCTTCAGCGGCTAATTCACTATATTTTTTGAAATATGTTTTTCCTTTTAAAGTTATTTGAACATAGGGTTTAATTGCTGAAATAGGTCTTTTAACTTTAGCTTTATTTTCTTTAGACATTCTAAAATATAGACCTCCTAAATCTGAAAATAAATCATCTAATTCTTTTTGCTCCTCTTTCGATTTGTAGATGTAATGTGGTTCTGCTGTTCTAAGTAATTCATAAGTGTTATATTTTTGCAAATATGATTCCACATCATTTTTCTCTAGCTTAATGATTGTTGTTGCTTTTTTTTCAACTTCTACACGTTCAGCAAAATTGTAAAAAAGAATGGCAATAATTGGCAATAGGAGTAACGTACTAAGCCAAATTCTGGTTTTAGATGTTTGTGTTTTCATAACTGTAAATCGTTTTTTGATTGATGAATAATTGATGGCACTCGACAATTGATAGTCTTGAGTGTTTGATGAAAATTGTAATAATATAGTCTGATAGGTTTTTGCATCAGAACCTTGTTGTAAAACAGCTTGATCTGCTAAGAATTCGTGATTAAGTTTTACATGATGTTTTAAAATATATACCAATGGATGAAACCAAAATGCAATTTGAAGTAACTCTAGAATTATTACATCCAAGCTATGTAATTGTTTTGCATGAGTTTCTTCATGTAGCATAACTTCTTTTGGAATATGATGTGATTCGTATCGCACTTTATTAAAAAAGATATATCTAAAAAAAGAATGCGGAATTAGATTTGCTTCTAATAACACATAGACGAATGAACGTTTACTAATGTTTTCATTCTTTGAAATACGTCTTTGCATTTTTGTGAGGTTAATTACAAACCTCGAAGAGAATAATAACACTCCTAATCCATAAATAAGCCAAAGGATAGTTTCTAGATTGAAAAACGGAGCTTCAATAGGTGCGTCGTTTAAATCTAATTCATTAGGGAAATAGACTGAAGCAGTTTCAAAAGTGGTAACTACAGGTTCTATATATTCTATAATGGTTAACGTGGGAATTACTAAAGCCAAAGCCAAAGCTCCTAATAAATAAAAACGTTTAAAACGATGCATATTCTGGCGTTCTAGAAAGAGCACATACACTAACCAAAACACAAATAAACATGCCGAAAATTTTAATATATATGTTTCCATATTATTTATTTTTAATTTCTGTGTCTATGATCTTTTTTAGTGCTTCTAATTCTTCTTTTGTTAAGTCTGTTTTACGCGTAAAGAAGGAAGCGAACTGTGAGGCGCTATCATTAAAAAATGTTTTTATAAGGCCATTTACATGCTTAGAGAAGTAATCTTCTTTTTTAACCAACGGGAAGTATTCTCTAGATTTCCCAAAGGTTTTGTAATCTACAAAGCCTTTCCCAATCATACGTTTTAGAAGTGTTGCAACGGTTGTAGTTGCAGGTTTTGGGTCAGGATAGATATCTAACAAATCTTTCATAAAAGCTTTTTCCAGCTTCCAGAGGTGTTGCATTAGTTGTTCTTCGGTTTTGGATAGTTGCATGCTCTACGTTTTTAGAATTAACTCTACAAATGTAGAATATAAATATGAATTCTACAAGTGTAGAGTTAGAATTAGGTGTATAAGTAATTTTGGTAAGTTGTTAGTATTGGATGTTTTAAAATCAAAAAGCCCCATGATTAGTAATAATCACAGGGCTTTTTTAAATTGGATAAGCTGTTTTTAAGTCGCTTAATTATTTTGATAATTCGGTAAAATATTTATAAAAGTAAGGAATCGTTTCAATACCTTTTAGGTAATTCCACACTCCAAAATGCTCATTTGGTGAGTGAATAGCATCACTATCTAAACCAAAGCCCATTAAAATTGTTTTGCTATTTAATTCTTTTTCAAAAAGCGAAACAATAGGAATACTTCCTCCACTACGTTGTGGAATTGGTGTTTTTCCAAAAGTTTCTTCATAAGCTTTTGAAGCTGCTTTATAACCTAAACTGTCAATAGGAGTTACATAACCTTGTCCGCCATGATGAGGTGTTACTTTTACTGTTACACCTTTTGGTGCAATATTTTCAAAATGCGTTTTAAACAATTCTGTAATTTCTTCCCATTCTTGGTTAGGTACTAAACGCATCGAAATTTTAGCATAAGCCTTGCTTGCAATTACTGTTTTTGCTCCTTCGCCTGTATAGCCGCCCCAAATTCCGTTAACATCTAATGTTGGACGAATTGAGTTGCGCTCGTTTGTAGAATATCCTTTTTCACCGTAAACCGCATCAATATCTAATGATTTTTTATAAGCATCAAGTGAAAATGGAGCTTTTGCCATTTCGGCACGTTCGGCATCAGATAGATCTTCAACCTTATCATAAAAACCAGGAATGGTAATATGATTATTCTCATCGTGAAGCGACGCAATCATCTTGGTTAATACATTAATAGGGTTTGCCACAGCTCCTCCATAAAGTCCAGAATGTAAATCTCTGTTTGGTCCAGTAACTTCAACTTCAACATAACTTAAACCTCTTAAGCCAGTTGTTATAGATGGTACATCTTTAGCAATCATGCCAGTATCTGAGATAAGAATCACATCATTTGTTAATTTCTCTCTATTGGCAGCCACAAATTTGGCTAGGTTAACGCTACCAACTTCCTCTTCACCTTCGATCATGAATTTTACATTACAAGGTAATTCGTTATTAGCGGTCATGTATTCCATCGCTTTAACGTGCATATACATTTGCCCTTTATCATCACAAGCTCCTCTGGCAAAAATGGCGCCTTCAGGATGGATGTCTGTGTTTTTAATAACAGGTTCAAAAGGAGGTGAATTCCATAAATCTAAAGGATCTGGTGGTTGCACATCATAATGACCATAAACTAATATTGTAGGTAAATTTTTATCTATAATTTTTTCGCCATAAACAATAGGATACCCTTCTGTTTCGCAAATTTCCACATGGTCGCAGCCTGCTTTTTCTAGACTTAATTTAACAACATCTGCTGTTTTTAAAACATCTCCTTTATAGGCAGAATCTGCACTAATTGATGGTATTTTTAATAAGTCTATAAGTTCGCTAAGAAAACGATCTTTATTAGAGTTGATATAAGATTGAATGGATTGCATAATATGATTTGATTTTAACCAAAAATAAGAATTATAAGAGGGAATATTTAAGTTCGCTCATAATTTTAAGTTTTCTTTAGGTGAATATTTAGAGCGTTTTAGATCTTGAGTATTTCAAAGTTTTTTTGAATTGAATTAAATAAAATTTAATATTTGTATATTCAAACTATTGTTTATATTTGCATCCCGATAATTATCGGTTGAATGCAGGCGTGGTGGAATTGGTAGACACGCTAGACTTAGGATCTAGTGCCGCGAGGTGTGAGAGTTCGAGTCTCTCCGCCTGTACAGACAGAAAAGCTAACTTTAACGAGTTAGCTTTTTTTTATACAATAAATTGAATACTATATCTCTTCAAAAAATAGTACCACAGTTTATAAATGTATTCAGTAAAAAAGAATATTATTTGTGTTTTTGGTATGTTTGGTTTATAGTTTTGTTAGAAGAATGGTCTAAAAACGATTGAGTTTTTTGACAATAGTTAAAGAATATTTAAAAGTGTTTTTTTTGGGTTATTTACATTATTACCACTAAAGTATTCTATATTAACTTTAATTGCTGTAGTGTAACTGTATGTTGTTAAAATAACACACATATATGATAAAAGTGTAGTGTTCGCTTTCTATTTTTATCTCGAAATTTGTACCAGAGATATTTAATATATCAGAATAGATAATTTAGAATATAACACTATGAAAAATATATCAGTTAACCCTACAGTATGGCAGCCAATATCAAATTCATCAAATGAATTTAATAAATTGGAAGGTAAAAACACGAATTCATCATCTCGTTTGTCACCTTATTTTAATACGTTGAAAGGTTTTTTCAGTAAGGCTACCGTTTTTACAAATACATTTTATGTATAACATTGAAAAAGAAAAAGAATTATTGTTACAAAAAATGTGCTCAACTAAGCACATTTTTTATTTGTAAACTTCTTGTTAGGAAGTTAGCTTCTTTTTTAGGTTAATAACATGATTTTTGAATGATTTGCTATTCAATGAAAGCGGCATTAAAAAATTCGAGGCCTAACGTAGCTTTATAATTATTATAAAATAATATCTTGGAAGTGATCATGGTATTGTGTTTAATACGCTTATTTAGTGTCCATACTAAGTTAGTGAATATAATAAAGCCTAATAGAACATTTAGTTTTAACAACAAAAAAGAGCTTCTCTATAGAGAAGCTCTTAATTAATAAAAAGACTTTGTTTTAAAGCTTGACTAACTTAGTTGTCTTAATTTGATTATTGTTATTGGCTACTTTAACAATGTACATTCCTGTATTTAAACTAGAAATATCAAAACGATCTGTTCTATTAAAGTCACCTTTAAACGATTTTACTAGTTTTCCTGTTAAATCATATATTTCAATATCAGAAACATTTATACTTACATTAAAAGCTGTTGTAGCAGGATTTGGGTAAATTGAAAATCCTAATAATACTTCTTCATCAATACTTAATGTTTCCGCTTGTTGATTTCCTAAAATTTTAAATTGACCTGCAGGAATTGTAATTGTTGTTGTAGAATTACTAACTGTAGTATTTCCTGATGGATCCATTAAATCGTACCAAGTAGAAGTAACTCCAGATGGAAAATCAGTATTAACGGTTTGAGATGTAACATCAAAATTAGCAAGAATAATTACATTCTTTAATTCTGTATTAGGAATTGATGTATCAAAAATATCAATTCTAGGTGTAAAGTTTCCAGATGTAATGCTGTAATCACCTTCAAATACAGGTTCGTTAATTTTTAAAGCATGTAGTCTAGCCCAATCGTTATAAATTTCAGCTCTAAGTGCTTCTGTTAACCAATTGTTTGTCCATTGTGGTTGTGGTTTAGTATCTAATTTACAGCCATCGTCATTGAAACTTCCATCGTTACAAGTAAAAATAGAGTTATCCATACCAAGGTCTCCAAAATGCCAAATCATTTTTGGCCCAGGTACCATTGTAGATACAGCACCTAAAGCAGACATTCTTGACAATGCAATATTTAAATCTTGTACATTATGTGCAGAATTACTTGTATTTCCATAGGCTACATTCTTAAACATTAAACGTTCTTCATCATGACTTTCTGGATATCCAACAACTCTTGGACCATTAAAACCGGTGTGATTTTTATGACCAATTCTCTCAATATTTTTGTCTCCACTTTGACCCATAGTTAATTCGTTATAAGATTCGGTCATTTTTCCCCACATCATAACACCTTTACCTTCGTCTAAACGGTAATTTCCCCATTCTTTTTCTTCATTATCAGAACCTAAATGTTCAAAAATAACATAATGATCATCATCTAAAGACCATGAGTAGTCTGCATATTCTTTTAAAACATCAACTCTATCTTGTTGGTATGCATTAGTACAACCATCATCACCAGAAGTACAATCTTGAGTGAATCCTTTAGTTAAATCCCAACGGAAACCATCAATATTAAATTCTTCGATCCAATGCTTAACAGTACGTTTAACAAAATTTTTCGTGTTTAGATTAGAGTGATCAAAATCTTCACCAACACTATAACTATGTAGTGCTACTTCATTAAAGTATGGATTGTCTGAGCTTGGTGCTCCCCAACCGTCACCTTCAGGATCATTCATCCACATTCTAACCATTGGACTTCTACCAAAAGCATGATTAAATGCAATGTCTAAAATAACAGCGATTCCATTTTGATGGCAAACATCAACAAGTTCTTTTAGTTTGTCTTCTGTTCCATAAAATTTATCTAATGCCATATGAAAAGAAGTATTGTAACCCCAACTTTCGTTGCCTTCATATTCCATGATAGGCATTAACTCAATAGCATTAATATTTAAATTTTTGAAATAATCTATTCGGTCTATAATATCTTGATAGTTTCGGTTGGCATCAAAATCTCTTACTAATACTTCATAAATAACTAAATCTTCTTTTTTAGGTTTACTGAAATCAGTAACCTCCCAATTGTAAGCTGTTTGACCTGTTTCTAAAACAGTAACTTCGCGCTCTTGACCTGCTGGATAAGTTGGTAGGTTAGGGTAGGTTGTTGCAGAAATATAAGGATCATCGAATGGCGATAATACTAAAGTAGAATATGGATCTGCTGTTTTTACTAATGAAGGAGAATCTGCAATAGGAGTTTTGTCGACTACCCAGTATTGGTAAGTTTCAATTTGTCCTGGAGTTAATCCTGTTAGCTCTAACCAAAATTTATTACTTCTAGTTGGATCTTTTTTCATCGCAAATGTTGCATTTGGTTGCCAGTTGTTAAAGCTTCCTGCAACATAAACAAAATCTTTACCTGTAGCATAAAGTACTAAAACAGCAGTGTTATCATCAATGTATGTAATACCATCCTTATAATCTGTAGGCATAATGCCAATGTTAGAACCTGGATCTACCATTACACTAAATGTTTTTGTAATAGTGGTTCCGTTTAATACAGCTACTAATTCGTAATTTTTATTTTCAGTAATGTTTGTATCTACAAAACTATAATTATTAGTTGAGTTATTGGTGTCTATTACAGCTCCATTTGCGCTCAATGTGTAACTTGCATTACCACCGATATTTGTTGCCGTAATATTTAAATCATCTCCAGAAGAAACAATTGCAGTATCAGTAGTTGGGGATGTTAAACTCACTTGAAATGTACCAACTTCAAAGATAAAGTCAGAACAACCAGTGGCTTTCATTTCTTGATCTCCAGCTGCGTTTCTAAAAACCATTCCCATTTGAATAACATTATTAGCCTGAGCTGTTGTTAAACTGTAGTAGGTTTGAGGTGTCAATGTAATACTAAATATGCCACCACCTTGGTTAGTCATTTCTCCAACGCCGTCATCTTCTCCCCAGTTTCCAACGACACTAATACCAAAAGCATTTGAGCCATCGCCAACACCAGAGTGCATATAAACTTTTGAAGGATTACTAAGTCCATTACAATCTGTAGCACTACTGTTTATATCTACAGTAATTGTAATGCTTTCGTCTACTTCAAATGGATTAGGTGTAATTGTAACTTGTGCGAAAGCTAAAAACGATACACTTATGCACAATAGTGTTATGTAAATTTTTTTCATAATTTATTTTTAAAAAAAGGGCTGATGGAAATCAGCCCTTTTAGGTTATAAAGGGTTGAGCCCTTGTTTATTGAATTTTATTCAACATATAAGTACCAGCATTGGTATCCATTTGTACACGGTATAAACCAGCAGTAACAGCAATATTATCTCCACCTGCATCTAATGTACCATCAATTCCAGTATCACCAAAATCAGCAGCCCAATCATTATTTTGTCTAAATTTAATCTCTCCATCAAGTAGTGTTGCTACATCACCATAGTATACACCTGGTTGAACCTGAGTTAAAGCAAAATCAGGAGTTGCTCCCCAGTCATTATAACCAGAGCCAACAATTCCCCAAACGTCAGATGCTTCAAGCGTATAAGTGTTGTCATTTAAATTAATAGAAATAGAATAGTGACCAGCTGTAACAGGGATATTATCTCCACCAAATTCAGTTACCCAATCATTATTCAATCTAAATTTAACCTCACCATCAATTAATTGTACATCAACTTTAAATGTATCCGTTGTATAATCATAATAGAATTTAGCATCCGGAGTTGCGCCCCAATCATTATAACCAGAACCAACAACACCCCAAGAATATGCTTCCATTGTATAGGTAGCATTTGCAATATCTAAAGTTATTTTATAAGTACCTGCAGTTGTTGCAATATTAGCACCACCAGTTTCTAATGTGCCATCAGCATCATCATCACCGAAGTCATTTACCCATTCATTATTTTCTCTAAACTTAATCTCACCGTCAATAAGTGTAGCATATGCAACATAAACATCAGCTTCTGAAGTTGTGTAAAACTGTCCGTCAGGTCCAGCTCCGCCCCAATCATTATAACCAGAACCAACAATTCCCCATGTAGATAAAGCAATTCCGCTACTACCAGATCCGCCTCCTTCTAATAATTCTACATTAATAACTAAAACATTAGAAAATACATCGTCAGCTCCACCTGTATCTCCTGTAAGCGCTCTTACTCTTACTGAAAAAGAACCTGTATTTGGTTCTGCTGAATCAGGATCATTATCTAAACCTGCTTCAGTTGCAACACTCATCATCTGACCAATAGTCATTGCGATTTCGTTGCCTGTGGTTGTGTTAACAATAGCAGCATCTGTGAAATCACCTGTTATAGAGCTTTGTAATTCGTAAGATGTATTTGTTGATACACCAAAATCTGCACTTGCCCATGTGAATCTCTCACCTAGATTGCTTGAAGTACTTGCTGTAAGTACATAAGAATCTATAATTGAATTTGTAAATACAAATCCTTCAGCTGTTTGTGTTGTGAAGACAATGTCATCTTCCGTTTCACAACTATTAAAACTTATTAAGGCAAAGATGAAAAGGCCTAAAATTGATAATTTTTTCATATTTATTGTTGTTGTTAATTAGTATCCTGTGTTTTGTTCTAAGTTGGTGTTGATCCCTAAATCTGTTGCAGGTATTGGCATTACATCTCTAAAAGAATCTGTAGTTGTACCTTGCTGTATACCACCTTTCCATTGCCAAATTCCGTTACTAGAAAATTGGTTGAATCTGATTAAATCGGTTCTTCTATGAGCTTCCCAATATAATTCTCTAGAGCGCTCACTTAGAATGAAATCTAAATCTAAGTCTGTAGTTGTTATATTTCCACTAGTATCACCATAAGCACGGCCTCTAAGTTCGTTAATATAGGTAACAGCATTACTCATGCTACCTCCACCACCTCTAAGTACAGCTTCAGCATACATTAAATAGACATCACCTAACCTAAACATTGGGAAATCAATATCAGTATGGTCTCCAGAACTATCTGAACCAGGATTACCATTAATATCTACGTTTTTGTATTTTGATATAGCGAAACCTTCTGTAAAAGTACTTACGTCTGCAATATCTTTGTTTTGACCATCAGTATAGAATAACTCTCTACCATCATTAGAATTTTCTTCACCAGGAAATTGTTCAACTAATGTAGGTGTTGTTCTAATACCAGCCCAACCACCGTTAATTCCAAAATCTACAGGATCCATAGATCCACCAACAGCTGCATGTGTTATAAATGTCATTCCTCCAAAAACCTGAGTTCTAAGGCCATCATAAGGAATTGTGAATATAACTTCGTTTTGAGCTCCGTTAGAATCGTTATCTGCTAAAAATGAATAAGCATAAGGTATGTTTGGAATTGAGTAACCTGCATCAATAATATTATTAGTATAAGTTATAACATCTGCATAACGTGGTGTTCCAGTATATACTTCTGCATTAAGGTAAATTTTAGCAAGTACCATCCATGCAGCAGCTCTATCTGCTCTACCGTAATATACAATAGGATCTGCATTTGGTTCTGGTAAATCATCTAAGATGTCTAACAATTCAGACTCTACATATTCAAATAAATCTGCTCTTTGAATTTGAGGAGGTAAAAATGCACCAATAGGATCGTTTTCAGTTATAAAAGGAGGATTTGCATATAAATCCATAGCGTGCCAATAGGTAAGAGCTCTCATAAAACGAACTTCTGCTCTATAAGTTTGAATCTCTGCTTGCAGTTCATTACTAACACCTCTGTCGTTTAATTTACTATCCGTAGTTTGACGTAAAAACTCATTTGTTAATGCTACTTGATACATTAAACGACTATACATAGTTCTAATGAATTCATTACCAGCAGTCCATTGTTGTCCGTGTAAATCTTGAATCGTACCATCGTTCCAAGAAATAAGAGCTTCGTCCGTGGTTAGCTCTTGCATTTTCCAATACAATCTTAAGTAGTTTGAAAACCCTTCGTCTAATCCAGCTAAATCTGCTGCACCTGCAGGACCTTCTTGTCCACTTAATGAAATACCAGCGTAAATTTTCGCTAGAAATTGTTCGTAAGATTCTGGATCTTCAAAAGCTGCTTCTCCAGTAAGACGGCTGTCTTCTGGTTGTAAGTCTAATCGTTCTTCACAAGATTGCACAAAAAGTGCAAGAGTGAAGACAACTAAAATACTTTTAATTGTTCTTAACATCATAGCTTTGTTGTTTATATAATTATTTTTCATTTTTTTTTAGAAAGAAAAGTTTAAGCCTAAAACAATATCACGTGTTCTTGGGTAAAAATTGTTTTCAATACCACTTGAAATTTCAGGATCTAACCCGTCGTATTCAGTAATCACAAACAGATTTGTAGCTGTTAATGATGTTCTTAATGTCATTTTTTCAAAAGGAATAGTATAACCTATAGACACATTATCTAATCTTACAAAATCTGCTCGTTGGATATATAAGTCTGAAAATAAATTTTGACTTGTAAAACCAGTGTCTAGGAAACTAGCATGAGCATTACCTTGGTAACTAGGTTGATTTATTACAGCGTTAGCATTACCGCGATCAGAAGCACTGTTATTGTAAACATAGTTTCCAAAACTACCTCTAAAAGTGAAGTTTAAATCTAGATTCTTATATCTAAAGTTATTGGTGAAACCAATAAATGCATCAGGTGTAGCTTTTTTATAAGCTTGTCTATCAGCTTCTGTAATTTGGTTGTCTCCGTTAATATCTACGTAAGCACCTTCAATAGGGTTTCCTTCACTATCATAAACTTGACGGAATACGAAAAATGTAGTTGGATCATAGCCAGGTTTTAATATTTGAATTTGATTACCAACACCACCACTAATACCTCCTGTTGGTATAACATAATCAGGATCGTCATTTAAACTAAGTGAAGTGATTTCTTGTTGTTGAAATGTGATATTAAAATTTGTATCCCATCCAAAATTTTCTTTTTGGAAAATAACTCCATTAAAAGATAATTCTAAACCTTTGCTTGTTACAGAACCAACGTTTGTTAAAAGAATATCTGTTAAGTTAGCACCTGCAGGGACTGGTACACTAGATAGTAAATCTTCAGTTTCTCTATAGTAACCGTCAATAGTACCTGTAAGTCTGTTATTAAAGAATCCAAAATCTAAAGCTAGATTATATTGAGTCGTTTCTTCCCATTTTAAGTTTTCATCAAATCCTTCAGGACGTAAAGTTGATATAAAAATAGGTTCACCAGTTGGTGTTGTTCCTATTTGTATATTAGCAGCGTCATTTCTAGAAGGTGTATAGGTACCTAAGTATCCGTAATTATCTCCTACCTCTTGCTGACCAGTAACTCCCCAACCAGCTCTCAATTTTAAATTTGAAAAGAAAGAATCTTCAAGGAAACTTTCATTCATTAATTTCCAACCTAAAGAAACTCCTGGGAAATATCCAACACGGTTATCTTCACTAAAACGAGAAGAACCATCTCTTCTAAAACTTGCAGAAATTAAATATTTATCAGCGATATCAAAACTAGCTCTTGCAAAATAAGATTCTAAAGCGTTTCTATTAATGTCTATTTGTGTAGTATTAGTATTTGTAGTTCTATCAAAAAAGCTTTCTATATAAAATTCTTGAAAAGCATGTCCTGCAGTAAGATCAACTTTTGTATTGATAGATGTTATCTCTTTCTTATAGTTTAAGTAGAAATCTAAAGATGTATTTCTATTTAAACCATTTGATACTTCTCTAGTGTTAAATGCCCCTAGACTATTAGGGTTTGCAGCTATAAATTTGTGGCCATCATTTTCAGCGTAATCAATACCTGCGTTTAAATTAAAACGTAGACCTTCTAAAAACGGAATTTTATAATCGATATTAAAGTTAGCGATCACACGTTGTATCGTTTGTCTATCTTCATAATTTTCCAATAGAAATAATGGGTTAACAGGTGCTAAGTTAGCTGTTGTACCATATTGTGTGAAATTTCCATTTTCATCCCTAACAGATTGTGTTGGGTCAAACTGAATTGCAGCACCAATAGCTCCAGAGTTAGCATAAGCATATTCATCTTGAATTGCTTTTCCTACGAACGTCAATTTTAAATCGTTATCTAATAATCGTTGAACAAAAGATGCATTTACACCGTTTCTTTCATAAAGGTCATTAAGTGCGCCTTCTTGTGATGCATGGTTAAAGTTAACACGGAAATTAGAGTGCTCATAACCTTTAGATACTGTTACATTATGTATAGCACCTGTACCTGTAGTATAGATTTTGTCTTGCCAATTTGTGCTTGCGTTTCCTAAAGTAGAAGAATCAAAGCTAGGGTTTGACGCTAAAGCTCTGTATTCTGATGCTGTTAATACATCAACTGTATTTGTAACACGTCTAGTAGAAGCTTGTAAACCGTACTCAATTTTAAGAGGTTGATTCGCACTACCTTTTTTAGTGGTGATTAAGATGACACCGTTAGAAGCTCTAGATCCATAAATAGCTGTTGCAGAGGCATCTTTTAAGACAACAAAATCCTCAATGTCTGCTGGGTTAATAGCATTCAATGCATTTCTACTACCCTGTGCACCACCTCTTTGATCAATAGGTAAACCGTCAATTACAATAAGAGGGTCATTTCTAGCAGATAAAGAAGCACCACCACGAATTCTAATTTCACCACCTTCACCGGCGCCACCACCACTTGATGTTACACGTACACCAGCAGCTTTACCAGAAATAAGTTGTTGAGGAGCTACAATAGCACCACGATTAAACTCTTCGTCGCCTACTTTTTCAACGGCACCTGTTGCATCTTGTTTTGTCGTAGATCCGTAACCAATAAGTACAACTTCATCTAATTGAGCTGCATCTTCTTCTATGGCCACGTCAATAGTAGATTGACCAGTAAATTTAATCTCTTGTGTGGTGTAACCAACATAAGAGAACATTAAAACTTCACCTTCACTTAGTTCTATGGAATATTTACCATCAAAATCCGTAGAGGTTCCTCTGGAAGTACCTTTAATAATTACATTTACACCAGGTAGAGGCATGGCGTTTGCTTTATCTGTAACACTACCTGTAACAGTAGATTGTGCCATCAAGGTTGCTGGCAGAATAATGAGACAGAATAGTAAAGCATTTAAGATTGTTTTCATACAATGTATTTAAGTTAATTGCTTAGTTAATTTGTTTATATTTTCACTTCTCGGGTTAAATCTAGGTAAATTTAATAGGATTGTTGTGTTAATTAATATGACAAAAGTCACGAAAACGTTTGCGTGTTAAAAACTTTTAAAATAAAATGATATTATTAGGAAAATAATGAAAAAAATAGGGGATTTGTACTATTTAGTTTTAAAAATAGGATATTGATAATATCTAATTTTGTTTTTTCAAGTATATTCGTTGCATAATTATAGCTAAAATGAGAAGAAAAATAACTTTAAAACAAATTGCTCGAGAACTAGATGTTTCTATTTCTACAGTTTCTAAAGCTTTAAAAAATAGTAAGGAAATAAGTGCAGATACGATTCAGAAAGTACAAGCATTTGCTAAGTTGTATAACTATAGACCCAATAACATTGCCCTTAGTCTTAAAAATAGAAAAACAAATACTATAGGAATTATAATTCCTGAAATAGTACATCATTTTTTCTCTAAAGTAATTAGAGGAGTAGAGTTAGTGGCCAATAATAGAGGGTATAATGTTATTATTGGGTTGTCCAATGAGTCTTTCTCTAAGGAAGTTATAAATATGGAAATGCTTGCTAATGGAAGTATAGACGGATTTATTCTTTCCATGTCTAAAGAAACCTTATTACAGCAAGATTATCACCACTATAATGAAACCATGAATCAAGGTATGCCTATTGTAATGTTTGATCGGGTGGTTTCAGAGATTAAATGCGATAAAGTAATAGTAGATGATTTTAATGGTGCGAAAAATGCAGTAGAAAAATTAATTTCTAACGACTGTAAACATATTGCTCTAATTACAACAAAAGATTATGTAAGTGTTGGTAAGTTAAGAACGCAAGGTTATCTAGAGGCCTTGCAAGAAAATAAGATAACACCTGAAGCCGAATTGATACTTAAAATGGACGATACCCTTGATTACGAGGTTCATTTAGAGAAATTAGAAGGCGAAATTGAACAACTTTTTAAAGCTCATGATTATATTGACGCTGTATTTGCGGTAAACGAATTATATGCTTTGTCTGCTATGAAAGTCGCTAGAAAAATGGGGCTAAACGTACCAAATGATATACAGGTTATTGGCTTTACAGATGGCGTTCTGTCTAAGCATTCTACACCTAGTTTAACCACTGTGAGTCAGCATGCACAGCTTATGGGAGAGCGAGCAGCTGATCTATTAATTGATAAAATAGAAACTGAGTTTAATGAAGAGGAAGAGCAGTTTCAGACTATAGTAATCAATACAGAATTAGTTGAGCGAGATTCTACCAAATAAAAATTTATCATTGCCGTTTTAAAATCTTTTATATCTTTGCCACTTATTCAAAACTTATATTTTCACTTCTCACATAAGTTTTGATAAGCTAAGCTTGTCAGAATAGTATTAATTAAAACATACTATTTCATGAAAAAGCGTATTCTCGGATTCTGGGAAATTTGGAACATGAGTTTCGGGTTTTTAGGAATTCAATTCGGTTTTGCTTTGCAAGGTGGCTTTATGTCACGAATATTTCAGACCCTTGGTGCAGATAAGCATGACATTCCACTTTTATGGATTGCAGCTCCCTTAACTGGTTTACTAGTGCAACCTATTATTGGTTACATGAGTGACAAGACTTGGAGTCCAAAATGGGGACGACGTAGACCTTATTTTCTTGTTGGAGCAATATTAAGCTCCATAGCCTTATTTTTTGTGCCATTTTCGCCAACGCTTTGGATTGCCGCAGGTTTTCTTTGGATTCTCGATGCATCTATTAATGTGTCAATGGAACCGTTTAGAGCTTTAGTGGCCGATAAATTAGATGAGTCTCAAAGAACCTATGGTTTTGTAATGCAAACTTTAATTATTGGAATAGGAACTTGGGTAGCTAGTAATTTACCTTGGTTAGTTTCAGAAATGGGAGTAAGTGATGCTGCAGATCTTGGTGTAGTACCAAACTCTGTGAAGGTTGCGTTTGCTATTGGAGCATTTGTATTCCTAATCAGTATTCTTTATACCGTTTTTACAACTTCAGAATATCCTCCAGAGGATATGGAAGAATTCGAAAGAGAGAAAGCAAAGAAGAGTAGTTTTATCTCAGATATTACTAATAACATAGGAAATATGCCTTCTACGATGAAGAAATTAGGCATCATTCAATTCTTCAGTTGGTTTGCCTTTTTTACCATGTGGAGTATGGCTAATCCAGCTTTAACAGAGCATGTTTACAAAACACCTGCACCGATCGAAGCGAATTTTGATATGACAAATGCTGCAGATAAAGAAGCATTTGATATTGAAAATACGGCTTTTCAAAAAGCATCAAATTCAGTAGGTTCCGCAATGGGAGTTTATGGATTATCATCGATGGCTTTTGCCTTGTTGTTTGTGTTTTATTCGGCTAAACGAAATGTTAATAGAAAATATGTTCACATGTTATCCTTAATAATAGGAGGAGCAGGTTTCTTATTAATGTCAGTGGTCTCTCCTGAAGAATTAAAATATTGTTTCATATTAATAGGTATTGCTTGGGGAAGTATTCTTTCCATGCCTTATGCCATGCTTTCTAGTTCAGTAGATCCTAAAAAAATGGGGATGTTCATGGGCATTTTTAATATGTTTATTGTAATCCCACAAATTATTGCTGCGCTTGGTGGTATTAATTTTATTTCTAGTCTTCTAGGAGAGGATGCAATTAATGCAATGACCATTGCAGGATTAAGTTTAATAATCGCTGGACTTTGTAATTTCTTAATTACCGAAAAAGCAGCAATTTCTTATCAACCTACAGAATAAATAATAAAAATGAAGAAAAAAGGATTCATATTCGATCTTGATGGTGTTATTGTAGACACTGCAAAATATCACTTTCTAGCATGGCAGAGACTGGCTAAAGGTTTAGATATCGATTTTACAGAAGAAGAAAACGAGCAATTAAAAGGAGTAAGTCGTGTGCGCTCTTTAGAAAAAATATTGGCGTGGGGAAATAAAACGATTTCTCAAGAGTTGTTCAACGAACTTATGGGTAAAAAGAACGAAGAATATTTAAGTTTCATTGCAGAAATGGATACTAATGAAATCTTACCAGATGTTCCCAGAGTTTTAAACTTTTTAAAAGAAAACAAGCAGCCAATCTCATTAGGTTCTGCAAGTAAAAATGCACGTACAATTTTAGAACGTGTTAATCTCATGGCAGATTTTGATGCTATTGTAGATGGCAATGATGTTACAAAAGCAAAGCCAGATCCTGAGGTATTTCTTATTGCAGCAAAAGAAATAAATATAGTGCCAGAAGACTGTATCGTTTTTGAAGATTCAGTCGCAGGAGTTACTGCGGCTAATACAGCAAATATGATTTCAATAGGTATAGGAAGTAAAGATGTTTTAGGACATGCAACATATGTATTTAATGATTTTACAGAAATCTCTGATGATTTTATAAAATCTTTAATCGAAAACTAAACAGAAGTAAAACGTCTCGTATTGAGATTTTTAAATAACATTATCATGAACCTAGATTACATCATCCCAAACAATTGGTCAATTATAGAAGAAGGATTTGACCCAAGTCAGGTTAAGGCATCAGAAAGTTTATTCAGCATCGGAAATGGAGCGATGGGACAACGCGCTAATTTTGAAGAAAAATATTCAGGCCCAACATTTCAAGGAAGCTACATTGCTGGAGTTTATTATCCAGATAAAACAAGAGTAGGTTGGTGGAAAAATGGTTATCCAGAATATTTTGCAAAAGTATTAAATGCACCCAACTGGATTGGTATTAATGTTACCATCAATAACGAGCAACTCGATTTATTTGCTTGTAAAAATATAAAAGACTTCCGCCGCGAATTGAACATGAAAGAAGGTTGGTTGTCGCGAAGTTTTGTAGCAACACTTCAAAATGATATTGAAGTTGAAGTTAAAACAACACGTTTTTTAAGTTTAGATTTAGATGAGGTTGGTGCTATTAATTTTAATATTACACCTCTAAATTCGGATGCAGAAATTACGTTTCAGCCTTATTTAGATTCAGGTATTACAAATGAAGATACCAATTGGGACGACAAGTTTTGGGATACATTAAAAGTTAGCCATGAGAATCATCAAGCTTTTATAGAGGCTAAGACCATGAAAACAGATTTTTACACCTGTACGTTTATGGAGTCTAAGGTATTCATTGATGGTAAATCGGTGTTAACAGAACCTAAATTTGCATCAGATGCTAGTGTAGTGTCTTTCAGTTATTCATATGGTGTAAAACAAAACGAAACGTATACAATTCATAAATTTGGTGGTTACACTGTAGATCGTGATCATGATAAAAATGAATTAGTTTCAGCGGCAAAAACGACTTTAAAAACAGTGACTACTGCTGGGTTTACTAAATTATTAGAAGACCAAAAACAAGCTTGGGCTCAAATTTGGGATATGGCTGACATCACTATAGACGGAGATGTTAAAGCACAACAAGGTATTCGTTTTAATATTTTCCACCTTAATCAAACCTATTTAGGTACTGATGAAACTTTAAACATTGGACCAAAAGGGTTTACAGGAGAGAAATATGGTGGAAGTACGTATTGGGACACAGAAGCGTATTGTATTCCATTTTACATGGCTACAAAAGACCAAAGTGTAGCAAGAAAACTATTAGCATATAGATACAATCATTTAGAAAAAGCGATTGAAAATGCCGAAAAGCTAGGTTTTAAAAACGGAGCTGCTTTGTATCCTATGGTAACCATGAATGGTGAAGAATGCCATAACGAATGGGAAATTACTTTTGAAGAAATCCATAGAAACGGAGCCATTGCTTTTGCAATATTTAACTATTACAGATATACAGGCGATTTTAGTTACATTCCAGAAATGGGACTTGAAGTTTTAATCGGAATTGCACGTTTTTGGCATCAAAGAGCAAACTTCTCTACCAATAAGAACAAATACATGATTCTTGGTGTTACGGGACCAAACGAATACGAAAACAACGTTAACAACAATTGGTATACTAATTATATTGCAAAATGGTGTATCGATTATACATTAAAAACCATTGAAAAAGTAAAGGAAGGTCATAGCAATGATTTTGAAAGAATTTCAGGTAAAACGAAAATCACGCATGAAGAATTAGCACTTTGGAAAGATGTGGCAGATAATATGTATTTTCCATATTCTGAAGAACATAATATATTTCTTCAACAAGATGGCTTTTTAGATAAAGAATTAATAACGGTTGCAGATTTAGACCAAACACAACGACCAATTAACCAAAAATGGTCTTGGGACAGAATTTTACGTTCACCTTATATTAAGCAAGCAGATACGCTTCAAGGTATGTATTTCTTCGAAGATCAATTTACAACAGAAGAGTTAGAGCGTCATTTCGATTTTTACGAGCCATTTACAGTTCACGAAAGTTCATTATCGCCTTGCGTGCATAGTATTCAAGCAGCGAAGTTAGACAGAATGGATCAAGCGTATACCTTTTACTTAAGAACATCACGTTTAGATTTAGATGATTATAATCACGAAGTTCACGAAGGATTGCACATTACCTCAATGGCTGGGACTTGGATGAGTATTGTAGAAGGTTTTGGTGGTATGCGTATTAAAAATGATACGTTGTCTTTTGAACCAAAAATTCCAAGTCAATGGAAAGGCTATTCGTTTAAAGTGAATTTTAGACATCAAATAATTAAAGTGAGTGTTAGTCAAGATGAAACTCGTTTTGAATTAGAAGGAGATAATGATTTACAAATTTTAGTTAATGGTAAAGAGGTTACTATTAGTTCTAAACAATTAGTAACTGTTTAATTAAATAAGACCTAATGGTTTTTTTCAAATCTAGCAGGTCTAAATATATTTATCCTAATATCCTACAAGGTTTCTAAAACCCTGTAGGTATTAGATTTTAACACATACACACAAATGAGAACACTAAAACATATCCTAATAGTTTTAATAGTTATAACGGTGTTTTCATGTAAAAACGACACGTCAAAAGAAAAAGAAACTATTTCAGAAACGGTAACTGAAATCAGAAATGATATTGAACGTGTAGAGCCACCAAATTGGTGGATAGATTTTAAAAATCAGAAATTACAATTATTAGTAAAGCATCCAAACATTGGAAATGCCACACCAATAATTTCATACGCCGGAGTTACCTTAGAAAAGGTAAACAAAGCCAATAGTCCAAATTACCTCTTCTTAGATTTAGATATTTCAGAAGCTGCAAAAGCGGGGAAATTCAATATTAAATTTACTCTTGAAGACGATTCAGAATTAATTCAAACTTACGAGTTAAAATCACGTAAGAATCCTGCAGAAGCATATGTTGGTTTTGATAGTTCTGATGCCATATATTTAATTACACCAGACCGTTTTGCTAATGCAAATCCAGAGAATGATGAGGTTGGTGGCTTATTAGAACAAGGTATCGATAGAACTAATGGTTATGCTAGGCATGGAGGAGATATCCAGGGAATTACAGAACATTTAGATTATATTGAAGATATGGGCTTTACAACAGTTTGGCCTTGTCCTGTTTTAGTTAATGATATGCCAAGTGGCTCTTATCATGGTTATGCTATGACAGATTTTTATAAAGTGGATCCAAGATTCGGGACTTTAGCGGACTATAAAACTTTAGCAGATGAGTTAAGAAACCGTGATATGAAACTCATAATGGATCAGGTAGCTAATCACTGTGGTTTAGAACATTGGTGGATGAAAGATTTACCTTTTAAAGATTGGGTAAATTATCAAGATTATTACGAAGAAAATAAAACGAATTGGAATAGGGAAACCACTAAAATGTCTAATCATAGACGTACAACAAATCAAGATCCTTATGCTTCCAAAAAAGACTATTTAGAAATGGCTCATGGCTGGTTTGTCCCAAGTATGCCAGACTTAAATCAGCGGAATCCGTTTATGGCCAATTACATTATTCAAAATAGTATTTGGTGGGTTGAAATGCTTGGTTTAGGAGGAATCAGACAAGATACGTATCCTTATTCAGATAAAGATTTTATGAGTAATTGGGCAGGAGCTATAATGACGGAATATCCAAATTTTTCAATCGTTGGTGAAGAATGGAGTTACAATCCTTTATTAATTGCGTATTGGCAAGAAGGACACGTCAATAAAGATGGTTATGATTCTAATTTAAAATCATCAATGGATTTTGCCATGCAGAAAAATATAGTTGATGCTTTAAACGAAGCGGAATCTTGGGATAACGGATTGGTTAAAATGTATCAAGGTTTAGCGAATGATTTTGCATATACATCGCCAAAAGATATTATGGCATTTCCGGATAACCATGATATGAGTCGCATTTTTACGCAGCTAAAAGGTGATGTTGTAAACACAAAAATGGCCTTAAGCTATTTATTAATGATGCCTAGAATTCCACAAATTTATTATGGAACAGAAATCTTAATGGATGATTTTGATAATCCTGGAGATCATGGATTAATTCGTACTGATTTCCCAGGTGGTTGGCAAGGGGATTCTGTAAATGCATTTACAGGAGAAGGATTAACAGATTCACAAAAGGATATGCAAATCTTCCTAAAAAAAATATTGAATTACAGAAAAACAAGTGAAGCCATTCATAATGGTAAAACTATGCATTATGCACCATTATCTGGAACCTACTTTTTATCGCGTACCAAAGGAGATGAAACCGTTGTGCATATTCTTAATAAGAATGACGAACCAATTGAAATAGATTTAAATAATTATACAGAAATGGGATTAAAAGGTAAAACCCTTAAGAATGTTATTTCAGGAGAAACTATGATTTGGGGAGATAATTTGGAATTGAAATCTAAAGGAGTTACCATACTTACAACAAAACTATAATGATGAAAAAGGTAATATTTTATATCCTAGCACTGGTTTCATTTGTATGCATTAATGCACAAAATACCAATCGTGTTTTTAAAAGTGTAGTAAAACAAGGTTTAGATTTTAAGGTTGAAGTTAATGATGGTTACTACATCATTAAACCATTTTCTTCAGAAATGATTGAAACTACATTTGTGCCTAATGGAGAATCTTTACAATCGCAATCTCATGCTGTTGTTGCAAAACCTCAAAATTCCCGTTTTGAAATTACAGACAGAGGAAATGATGTAGTTTTAAAAACCAATGGTTTGTATGTTACTATAACGAAATCACCATTTCAAATTTCATATTATTATAAGAACAATTTTATTGTTTCAGAAAAAACAGGTTACGTTAAAAACGATAGTTTAGAAACTATAGAATTCAATCTAACAAAGGATGAAGTTTTATATGGTGGAGGAGCAAGAGCTTTAGGGATGAATCGTAGAGGAAACCGTTTGCAACTTTATAACAGAGCGCATTATGGTTACGAAACGCATAGTGAGTTAATGAACTTTACATTACCAATTGTATTGTCGTCTAACAACTATATGATTCACTTCGATAACGCACCAATCGGCTTTTTAGACTTAGATAGCAAAGGAGATAATACCTTGAGATACGAAACCATTTCTGGTCGTAAAACGTATCAAGTTATCGTTGGCGATTCTTGGTATGACATTACAGATAATTATACGGACTTAACAGGGAAACAACCCATGTTACCACGTTGGGCTTTAGGGAATTTTTCAAGCCGTTTTGGGTACCATTCTCAGGAAGAAGTTGAAATGACTATTAGTAAATTTAAAGAAGAGGAAATTCCTGTAGATGCTATAATTCTCGATTTATATTGGTTCGGGAAAGATCTAAAAGGTACTATGGGAAATCTTGAAGTTTTTAGAGATTCCTTTCCTGATTTTGAAGGTATGGTAAAACGTCTGAATAATAAAGGAGTAAAAACAATTACGATAACAGAACCTTTTATTTTAAGCACATCTAAAAAATGGGATGAAGCCGTTGAAAAAGATATTTTAGCCAAAGACTCTATTGGAAATCCTGCCAAATATGATTTCTACTTTGGTAACACGGGACTTATAGATATCTACAAACCTGAAGCAGAAGAGTGGTTTTGGGATATATATAAAGATTTAGCAAACAAAGGAGTTGCAGGATTTTGGGGAGATTTAGGAGAGCCAGAAGTACATCCAAGTTGGGTACAACATCATACAGGAAGCGCAGATGAAGTTCATAATATTTACGGACACGATTGGGCACGGTTAATCTACGATGGTTACAAACGCGATTTTCCAAATACAAGACCATTCATTCTAATGCGAGCAGGTTATTCTGGTTCGCAACGCTACGGAATGATTCCATGGTCTGGAGATGTAAACAGAACATGGGGAGGATTACAAAGTCAGCCAGAAATTGCTCTACAAATGGGAATGCAAGGTTTAGCCTATATGCATTCTGATTTAGGCGGATTTGCAGGTGCAAATTTAGATGACGAACTTTATGCGCGTTGGTTACAATATGGAGTGTTTAATCCTATTTTTAGACCACATGCCCAAGAAGATGTACCAAGTGAACCTGTATTTAGAAGTGAAAAAGCAAAGGCTTTAGCTAAAGAAGCGATTGAATTACGATACAAATTATTGCCATATAACTATAACTTGGTTTATGAAAATCATAAATATGGTACACCTTTAATGCGCCCATTATTTTTTGAAGATTCTAAAGAAATTCTTTTAACTGACGATAGTACTTATCTTTGGGGACAAGACTTTTTAGTATCACCTGTAACTTATGCGAAGGCAAAAAATCAAGTGATTTATTTTCCTGAAACAGCTAATTGGTTCGATTTTTATACGGATAAAATCCATAAAGGAGGAAGTATTGCTGGTTATGATTTAAAAGAAAATAGTATCCCAACTTTCGTGAGAGCAGGTGCTTTTATTCCAATGGCAAATTTGGTAAGTTCAACGTCAGAGTACGATAGCAATTCCATGACATTACATTATTATAATGATGTAACGGTTCTAGAAAGTAAAAGAGAGTTTTACAATGATGATGGTGTAACAGCTAATGCCCTTGAAAAAGGTAGCTATGAACTTTTAGAGTTTGAAGCAGAGAAAAAAGGAGTTTGGTTAAAAATTAGATTTGATGCAGAAATTGGTTCAAATTATACATCTCAAACTAAAAATATAGAATTAGTAATTCACAATATTCAAAAACAACCCAAACGAATTAAAGTTTCGAATGAAAAAGTTGATGGAGTATGGGACTCGAAAACAAAGACATTAAGAGTTTCTCTCAAATGGAACATATCAACTAAAACAGAAATTAAAATTAAATAAGTTAGCCATATGAACACCAAATTTCAAGCTAGTATTATACTCGTTTTTACCTTGTTCATGGGTTGCAAAAACGAACCAAAAGAAGCTGTGAACCCAGAATTAATGAAATCAGAAATGAAGAAAAAAGAAGTCGTATATCAGGTTTTTACACGTTTATTCGGAAACACCAATACCGCCAACAAACCTTGGGGAACTTTGGAGGAAAACGGTGTTGGTAAATTCAATGATTTCACAGATAAAGCCTTAAACGAAATCAAGGACTTAGGCGTAACGCATATTTGGTATACAGGAGTGCCACATCACGATGTAATTACAGATTATACCAAATATGGAATTTCTAATGATGATCCAGATATTGTAAAAGGTCGTGCAGGTTCTCCTTATGCTGTGAAGGATTATTATAATGTGAATCCAGATTTAGCTGTAAATGTTGAAAACCGATTAGAAGAATTTGAAGCTTTAATTGAGCGTTCTCACAAAGCAGGATTAGAAGTTATTATAGACATTGTGCCAAATCACGTGGCACGTAATTATCAAAGTTTATCTAACCCAGAAGGTGCTTCAGATTTCGGAGCAGAAGATGATAAAACAAAAACCTACGACGTTAATAATAACTTTTATTATAATCCAGGGGAAGCATTTAAAGTACCAGAATGGAAACATGGTTACCAACCTTTAGGAGGCGAAAAAACAGATTTAGCAGATAGTAAGTTTGAAGAAATCCCTGCAAAATGGACAGGCAATGGCTCAAGAGCATCGCAACCAGACGTTAACGATTGGTACGAAACTGTAAAAGTAAATTACGGAATTAGTCCTGAAGGTAAAAAAGATTTTGATGAGCTTCCAGAAGGTTTTGATAATGAAGATTACAAAAAACATTTCGAATTTTGGAGTGATAAAACCGTACCAAGTTCATGGAAAAAATTCAAGGATATTGCATTGTATTGGACGGCAAAAGGTGTGGATGGTTTCCGTTACGATATGGCAGAAATGGTGCCTGTTGAGTTTTGGAGTTATATGAATTCGCATATTAAAATGAAAAATCCGGATGCTTTTTTATTAGCTGAAGTGTACAATCCGAGTTTATACAGAGATTATATCCGAAAAGGAAAAATGGATTATTTGTATGATAAAGTACAGTTGTATGATACACTAAAACACGTTATGCAAGGTCATGGAAGTACAGATAATATTCCTCCAATTCTTAGTGATTTAGATGATATTGAGCATAACATGCTTCACTTTTTAGAAAATCATGATGAGCAACGTATTGCGAGTCCAGATTTTGCAGGTAACGCTTTAAAAGGAAAACCTGCAATGGTAGTTTCTGCAACATCATCTACAGCACCAACTATGATTTATTTTGGTCAAGAATTCGGTGAATCAGGAGCTGAGGATTTAGGTTTTGGTGATCCAACTAGAACTTCGATTTTCGATTATGGAAGTGTGCCAAGTCAAGTACGTTGGGTAAACGATAAAAAGTTTGATGGTGGACAATCTACAAATGAGGAAAAAGAGCTTCGTGATTTTTATAAAAGACTGTTGAATTTTACAATTAACAGTTCAGCTTTAATGAGTAATTATCAAGATATCCATGCTTATAATCATCAACATACAGAATGGTATAATGATAAAGTATTATCGTTTGTACGCTGGAGTGATGATGAACAATTAATTATAATTTCAAATTTTAACGCAGAAAACACCTATGGTTTCGAACTGCAATTGCCCGAAGATTTGGTTAAAACATTAGAATTGAAAGATGGTAGTTATGAAATTACAGATCAACTTTATAATACATATTCTTCAACGTTAAAGGTTGAAAACGGCAAAGCAGAAGTTAGAATTGATATTAAACCTTTGGAATCTTTTATTCTTAAAATCAGATAATCATATGAAAAAAGTAATCCTATTAATTTGTGTGAGTTTTATGATTTTTAATTGTGAAAATAAACCAAGTTCAGAAAAAAATAAAACTGATGTTGTTGAGGCATCTTCAGCAGTAAAAACACCATTTGTTTGGGAAGGAGCTAACCTCTATTTCTTGTTAACAGATCGTTTTAATAATGGAGACACGTCCAATGATGTCAATTTTAATAGAACTAGAGAAACCGGAAAACTGCGTGGTTTTAAAGGTGGAGATATAAAAGGGATTACTCAAAAAGTAAAAGAGGGCTATTTTACAGATTTAGGTATTAATGCCATTTGGATGACACCAATAGTAGAGCAAATACACGGAGGTACAGATGAAGGTACTGGTGTGTCTTATGGGTTCCATGGATATTGGGCAAAAGATTGGACTAAAATTGACCCAAATTTTGGTACCAAAGAAGATTTACACGAGTTGGTAAAAGAAGCACATGCTAAAGGTATTCGTATTGTCTTAGATGCTGTAATTAATCATACAGGTCCTGTAACTGAAAAAGATCCAGTTTGGCCAGATGAATGGGTACGTACAGATCCACAATGTACTTATGATAGTTATGAAAACACCATAAGCTGTACATTAGTTGCAAACCTTCCGGATATCAGAACCGAAAGTAATACCAATACGGAGTTGCCTCCTCAATTGGTTGAAAAATGGAAAACGGAAGGACGTTATGAGCAAGAAGTAAAGGAACTTGATGAATTCTTTGAACGCACAGGTCACCCAAGAGCACCACGTTTTTATATTATAAAATGGTTAACGGATTATATTACAGAATTTGGAGTCGATGGTTATAGAGCAGATACGGTAAAACATACAGAAGAATTCGTTTGGGAAGAGTTTAGAGCAGAATGTGATTATGCGTTTTCAGAATATAAAAAGACTAATCCAGAAAAGGTTTTAGATGATAACAATTTTTATCTCGTTGGTGAAGTCTATAATTACGGAGTAAGTTCAGGTCAGGAATTTGATTTTGGAGATCGTAAAGTTAATTATTTCAATCCATTGAGTTTTCAAAGCCTTATTAATTTTGAATTTAAATACAATTCAAAAGATAAAGATTACGAAGACTTATTTGCTTATTATGATGAAGTTTTACATAGCAAATTAAAAGGTTTTGGAACCTTGAATTATTTAACGTCGCATGACGATGGGAGACCATTTGATGCCCAAAGAAAAAAACCTTTTGAAACAGCTAATAAATTATTGTTATCACCAGGAACCTCTCAAGTTTATTATGGTGATGAATCTTCTAGAGCACTTATAATTCCAGGTACTGAAGGAGACGCAACATTACGTTCAATGATGAATTGGGATTCTATTGCCAGTAGAAAACGAACAAAAGAAGTCTTAACGCATTGGCAGAAATTAGGGCAATTCAGAGCTAAGCATCCTGCAGTTGGTGCAGGGAAACATCAAATGATAACAGAACAACCTTATTATTTCTACAGAAGCTATCAAAAAGGAGATTTTAAAGATTTAGTGGTTATTGGTTTAAAACTTGAAAAAGGAGTGAAAGTGATTGATGTTTCTAAAGTATATGAAGAAAGAGTCATGCTACGTGATGCTTATTCTGGACAAACAGCAACTGTTGAAAATGGAAAAATCACTTTAGATACAGAGTTTGAAGTGGTTCTATTGGAAAGAAAATAATCTATAAACCTGACTTGTAAGATTTCTAAAACCTGACAGGATTTAAATACAATTTATAATATGAAAGCATATACATTAGTTTTCGTTATTGCATTAGCAATATTCTCATGCAATTCAGAAAAAAAACAAACTAAGGAAATTACGTCACCAAATGAAAAAGTGACTATAGATTTCAATATAAATAACGAAGGTCGTCCGTTTTACTTAGTTAAATTCAATAATAAAACGGTTGTTGACACGTCTTATTTAGGATTTGAATTTAAAGATGCGCCTTCTTTTAATAAGAATTTCATTATTAAAAACACGACTACTAGTTCGTTTAGTGAGACTTGGCAAATGCCTTGGGGAGAACAATTGGATGTTGAAAATAATTACAAGGAATTAAAAGTTGAACTACAAGAAAAAACAACACCTGAACGCTTTTTAAATATTGTGTTTAAGGTTTATGACGATGGTATTGGATTTCGATATGAATTTCCGGAGCAAGCGCGATTAAAAGGAGATGTCTTTATTACAGAAGAAAACACAGAATTTAACCTTACAGAAGATTATAAAACGTTTTGGATTCCTGGAGATTGGGATATTTATGAGCATTTGTATAATACTACAAACTTATCGGAAGTTGATGCCTTGCAATATGCTGATCATAAAAACTTAGCGCAAACTTATATTCCAGAAAATGCTGTAAATACACCAGTAACTATGGTTGGGAAAGGTGGAACGCATTTAAGTTTTCATGAAGCTGCTTTGGTCGATTATTCAGGTATGACTTTAAAAGTAGACACCGAAAACCTTAATCTTAAAAGTAATTTGGTAGGTTCAGAAAATACAGATTACAAAGTAAAACGAACCATGCCGTTTAATACACCATGGAGAACTATTCAGATAACAGATAATGCACCAGATTTAATAGAATCTAATCTTATCGTGAATTTGAATGAACCAAATAAATTGGGCGATGTATCATGGTTTAAACCTATGAAATATACTGGTGTTTGGTGGGAAATGCATTTAGGAAAATCCTCTTGGGATTATGGAATGACACAAAACATGAGTACTTGGACAGATGCTGGTGATGCACATGGAAATCACGGAGCTAACACAGAAAATGTAAAACGTTTTATAGATTTTTCGGCTAAAAATAATATTGGAGGTGTTTTAGTTGAAGGCTGGAATACGGGTTGGGAACACTGGATTGGTTTTGAAGATAGAGAAGGAGTTTTCGATTTTGTAACACCGTATCCAGATTACGATATTGATGAAGTTGTACGTTACGGAAAAGAGAAAGGGGTTGATATTATAATGCATCATGAAACGTCTGCTGCAACAGAAACTTACGAAAAACAGCAAGACACCGCTTATGCGCTGATGCAGAAATATGGAATGCATACGGTGAAATCTGGATACGTTGGTAAAATTTTACCCAAAGGGGAATACCATCATGGACAATATATGGTGAACCAATATAATAATGCAGCTATAAAAGCAGCTAAATATCAGGTTGCAGTAAATGCGCACGAGCCCATAAAAGCAACGGGTTTACGTAGAACGTATCCAAACATAATTTCAAGAGAAGGTTTGCGTGGCCAAGAATTTAATGCGTGGTCTAGTGATGGTGGAAATCCACCTGAACATCTACCTATCGTTGCGTTTACTAGAATGCTATCTGGACCAATAGATTTTACACCAGGAATTTTCAATATTAAATTCGATGAATATAAAAAAGATAATCAAGTCAATACTACAATAGCTCAACAGCTCGCTTTGTATGTTGTTATTTATAGTCCTGTACAAATGGCTGCAGATTTGGTAGAACATTATGAGGCCAACCCTGAGCCTTTACAATTCATTAAAGATGTTGGTGTAGATTGGGAAACTACTAAAGTCTTAAATGGGGTTGTTGGCGATTATGTCACCATTGCAAGAAAAGAAAGGGGAACTGGTAATTGGTTTGTTGGAGGTATAACGGATGAGAATTCTAGAATCGTAGATTTAGATTTTAGCTTTTTAAACGACAATAAAACCTATGAAGCAATCATTTATAAAGATGGAGAAAATGCACATTGGGACAATAATCCATTAGCTATAGACATAGAAAAAACTGAAATTAATAGCACTTCTAACTTAAGTGTTAAACTCGCTGAAGGAGGAGGGTTTGCAATAAGTATAAAAGAGAAGGAATAAATAACAGTATTTTATGAAGAACATAGTTTTAATCATTGGATTAGTGCTTTCGTTTAATAGTGCTTTTTCACAGGTAGGCGTGGGTACCACGGAGCCTAAAAGCACCTTGGATGTTAATGGGAGCTTGTCAGTTAAAGTTGTGAGTTTAGGCGGAGGACCTGTAAATCTTAAAACGATTATAGATGATGGTGTTTATTTTAATTTAACACCGACAGGACCAGCAGACTCCTATTTTGAGCTGCCTGATCCAACAGGATTACCTGGTAGGATTTATATATTACGAAATATTACTGATTCAGTTACAGCTAATATTTCAATTGAAGGATCTGGTCAAGAATTTTATGCAGGAGATAGTACGGCAGGTACTACGATTGTGCAGATGACAACAGCTACAGGTGGTGGCAATGAAACCAAAACTTTAATGTTTGTAAGTGATGGAGCTAACTGGACTTATGGTAAGTTTTCATTTTAAGTCTAACGAAACTCATTGTTGGTCTGATATGTAAGATAATCTTCAAACTGTCGACTAATATTTATATTTTGTAACTTTGCCTATATAAAAAATTACACCGCTTTGGATATTAACGACAGTATAGAATCACCTTTTACTATTAAGGTTAGTTTCAATAAGTTATTACAACAGTATGAGAATTTAATTACTGCTGATAATGATTTTATTGCAGCTAATGCTAGACGTGTGCTTAAAATTGCTGAAGAGAATCCTATTCTTAGAGATGGATTCAGTGATTGTACTATATTCAAAACTAACGAAAAAGAGATACAAGGTATTCTTCAAGATGTGTTTAGTCCCATTTTAACCACTAATGAGATAAAAACGGCATCAATTCCATCGCTAAATTTTACATTTAATGCCTCAGAGCGTTTTAAATCTATACTGAAAACGGCTGGTGATAATTTTGAGTTGCAAATTAAAAATATGCCTTTAGGTGAAAAGTATATTTTTGCTTGTGCTATAATTTTAAATGTTTGCTATGGTTATAATATTAACTTTAAGCGACCATTTTTATATGAAATACCAGATGCTAATGGTATTTTACGTTATTATAAACTCTTGTATAATGCAGATTTTATGGAAATTATTCCTGCAGAAAATGCTCCAAAAATTACAGAAGCAGATTACAATGAGTTATTAGATAATTTTGAAAACATTGAGTTGTGGAGAGAAAAATTCCCACCAAATAGTTACGATTTTAAGGGGTTTATTATTTCAAATATTTTTGATGTTACTGATGATCAATCTATTTCTAATATTAAATCCACTTTAATAAAAGAGAATAAACGACAGAATCATGGATTTATGGAAAGTTTCCATGACATCTTTCGTTCGCTTTTTGGATTAGAAGGTATCAAAGTTGGCTTTTCTATTTATAACCCAGATGAAGATTCCTTTCATCGTGTTCATGGAGCTTCAGGCATGTCAAGTTATTTGTTAAACGATTTAGAAACTTCTGAATGTGCAGATGCTTTATGCAGTTGGTCTTACAATAGGTTATTGAATGAGAAAAAATACTTTTCAGTATCTGATGTTAATCTTCAGTTTAAGAAATCTCAAGGTCAGGCTCCGCATATTAAAGTCTTACATGAGCAAGGCATTGGTAGCGCTATTTTTGCACCAATAGCAAACGACGAGGGTTTAATGGGGATTTTAGAAATAGTATCTCATAAACCTAAGGTTTTAAATAGTATTAATGCAAATAAATTGGTGGATGTGATGCCATTTATTGTGTCTGCAGTAGAGCGCTCTAAAAATGAAGAAGAGAATTTAATTGAGGCAATTATTCAAAAGGAATGTACTTCAATTCATTCAAGTGTACATTGGAAATTTGAACAAGAAGCGAGAGGTTATATAAAATCTCAACTTAATTCTGATGAAACACCAACATTCAAAAAAATAGTGTTCAATGAGGTTTATCCTTTATTTGGGCAAATAGATATAAAAGGATCTTCTGAAGCAAGAAATCTTGCCACTCAAAAAGATTTATTATTACAGCTTAATTATGCTGAAAAAATACTAGAGAAAACACTTGAAGTAAAAAACTTACCTATATATGAGCAAATAAGATTTCAAGTTTCAAAACATTATTCAGACTTAAATAACAGTTTTAAAGTCGATAGTGAACATGCCATATCTGTTTTTCTAAAAGAAGAGGTGAAGCCTGTTTTTCAATTAATTGCTAAAACTCAAGATTCCTTAAAAGAAGCTATTGAGGATTATTTTAGTAAAATAGATACCGATTTGAATGTTATTTATTTTTACAGAAAACATTATGATGATACTGTAAAACTGATAAACACCAATATGGCGTCTTTACTAGATAACAAGCAAGTTGATGCCCAAAATATGTATCCTCATTTCTTTGAGCGCTTTAAAACAGATGGTGTAGAACACAACATGTATATTGGCGAGTCTATTACAAAGCAAGATAGCTTTGATACCATTTACTTATATAATTTAAGGTTGTGGCAGTTACAAGTAATGTGTGAGATGGAAAATGAATATTATCAAAATCAGCATATCTATCCTATTTCATTAGATGTTGCATCAATGATTTTGGTTTTTAATCAGCCATTATCTATCCGTTTTAGAATGGACGAAAAACGATTTGATGTGGATGGTACATACAATGCACGTTACGAGGTTGTGAAAAAACGTGTTGATAAAGCGTTTATTAAAGGTACAGAAGAGCGTATTACTCAAAAAGGAAAACTGACTATAGTTTATTCTCAGAAAGAGGATGAAATAGAATATGAAAATTACATTAAATTCTTACAGTCTAAGCATGTTTTAGACAATGATTTAGAGTATTTAGAACTTCAAGATTTACAAGGAGTAACAGGCTTAAAAGCACTACGTATTAGTATTCTTTACCATAACGATAGTGATGGTAAAAATTTCTATACCTACAATGATTTAATGGAGACTATTAAATCGTAAAACGAGTATTTAGGTTGTCTGTAATTTTTAGTGGTACTGTTATTGAATTTTGGGTTAATAATACATCATCAATATCTTTTCCTGGGTTATTTTTAATTGCAATGGCAAACGAGAGTAACGAGATTATAATACCAATCATAAAAACAGTGTAAGTAATTCTTAAAAGTCTGTATTTTCGTTCTAAGACAATACCTAAAAAATACAAATCTTTAGTAAGTGCCTTGTAAATGTAGTCTTTGTCTTGAACCATTTCTTTAATTGCCCATTCAAATTCTTCCAAAGGCATCTTATGAAAGTTACCAAAGAAACTTAAATTCACTTTTTGATTTTTTACATCTTCCTTTGTAAACTGTCCGCTTGTCACATTTGGTCGTGTTGCAATTACAGACAGAATCATAGAGACCACACAAAACAGCGTAAAAATTATCGTTGGCCAAGTTAAGTAAGGGTTATTGTCTAATTTAGAAATAAGATTAGCCAAAACCACTGAAATAATAATCGCATTTACAGACAATAAAATGTTTGCTTTTGTATCTGCAATATCACTTAGTTTAATGTGATTTCTAAGGGCAACTCTATAGAAGGTTTGAACACCACGTTCTGGACTTTCATTTTTATACTGGGTTTTATATTTTGCCTTAAGCTTTTCTACATTAAGTTTCTTTTTGCGTTTTTTCTTTTTCCCCATTAATTTGGCTAAGTTTTTCTCTTTTCGAGGTTGCCAGTTTTTTAATGCGTAGTCTGTATAAAAATGATGTTTTTCTGTAAAAACTCTAATGTTTTCATTTCTCCATTCTGCAGGTGTAAAGTTGAGTTTGCCTTGTAACTCTAGCTCTTTTCTTAAGAATTCGCTGGTCTCTTTAAAATATTTTTTTCCAAAGTGAGAAGCATCAGCATCACGTATAATACGTTCAAGTTCGTTGGTAGGTTCAGAATCAAATTTCGTAGCCATTATACAATCCGAAATCACACTAATTACACTCTCTTCTAGACCTTTTTCTTTTAAAAAAGCAGTCGCTATTTTAACACTTTCTTCTTCGTGTTTCTCACAACCTTTTACATAACCAACATCGTGTAACAATGCTGTTAATTCTAAAACGAGAATGTCATCATCGCTTAAGTTTGAATGCTCTATAATTTCTCGCGTACTTTTTAAGACACGTTCTGTATGTGTGTAATTATGATATAAACATGTATTTGGTAGCTCGTCTTTAAAAAGTTTAAAAACAAACTCTTGAGTTTCTTTAATTAGAGATTCTGACATTGGGTTCAATAATTTTTTGGATAACGTGAAATTACAAAAAAGTTACAAGACTTAACATTTCCTTTGTTATATGAGTTAGAATGAAACCGTATTTTTATAAACAAATGAAATATTAAAAATGTTCTGAGTTAATAGTCGACTTATATACGGCAACATTTCATTTTCGTTTTTTCTAAATTTACACTGTACAACTATGCCATTCATGAAATTAAACATAAAAGACTCCTTCAATAACGAATTACCCTCAGATTCAAATCGTCAAAACTCTAGACGACAAGTTTATGAATCTACACATTCTTACGTTACACCAAGAGTACCATCTCACCCTAAACTAATTCATGCTTCCAAAGAAATGGCAGAGGCTATTGGTTTAGATGAAGCTGATATTAAGTCTACTGAATTTTTGGAAGTCTTTTCCGGAGCAAAAGTTTATCCAAAAACAAAACCATTTGCCATGGCTTATGCAGGGCATCAATTTGGTAATTGGGCAGGACAATTGGGAGACGGAAGAGCCATTAATTTATTCGAAGTTGAAAATAAAGCAAAGCGTTGGGCCATACAGCTCAAAGGGTCTGGAGAAACACCGTATTCTAGACAAGGAGATGGTTTGGCGGTTTTAAGATCTTCAATTCGCGAATATCTTTGTAGTGAAGCCATGTATCACTTAGGTGTGCCAACCACAAGAGCTTTAAGTTTAATGTTAACTGGAGACGATGTGCTTAGAGATATCCTTTATAATGGGAATTCAGATTACGAAAAAGGAGCTATTGTAAGTCGTTTAGCACCAACATTTATTCGGTTTGGTAATTTTGAATTGTTTGCGGCACGAAAAGATATTAAGAATTTAAAAAAGTTAACAGATTACAGCATCAAATACTTTTATCCAGAGCTTGGTAAACCTTCAAAAGAGACATATATACAATTTTTTAAAGAGGTTTCTAACAGAACACTAGAAATGATTATTCATTGGCAGCGTGTTGGTTTTGTACACGGAGTAATGAATACAGATAATATGTCTATACTTGGTTTAACTATAGATTACGGACCTTATGGTTGGCTCGAAGATTTTAATTTTGGGTGGACGCCAAATACAACAGACAGTCAAAACAAGCGCTATCGTTATGGAAATCAACCAAACATGGGACTTTGGAATTTACTACAACTTGCCAATGCCCTTTATCCATTAATTGAAGAAGCTGCACCAATAGAAGCCGTTTTAGAACAATATCAAATTGATTTTAAACAGCAATCACTTAAAATGATGAGATCTAAAATAGGGTTACAAGTTGAAGTAGAATATGACGAAAAATTAATGGCAGATTTAGAAGATTGTTTGTTGTTATCAGAAACCGATATGACCATTTTCTTTAGAACATTATCAAATTATAAAATAGGTTCACCAGAAAAAGGAGTAGACATAGTTCAACAATCTTTTTATAAACCTGAAGAAGTAAAAGACGAAATTTTAAACCAATGGAAAGGTTGGTTTAACACTTACGACCAAAGATTGCAAGAAGAAGATCTATCTCATGAAGCGCGAAAACAAAACATGAATGTCGTGAATCCTAAATATGTTTTAAGAAATTATATGGCACAATTAGCTATTGATAAAGCAGATGAGGGAGATTATAAGTTAATAGATCAATTATTTCAACTTCTAAAAAAACCTTATGATAACCAGCCCGAAAACGATAAATGGTTTGCAAAACGACCAGATTGGGCAAGAGATAAAGTGGGTTGCTCAATGTTGTCTTGCAGTTCTTAAAAACGATTATTAATTAAAAATAAATATTATGGATTTTTCAAAACTCAAAGTACTTTACATTAATTGCACTTTAAAAAAGTCACCGGCTGTAAGTCACACTGAAAAGCTGATGGAAGTGTCACAGAATATTCTGAAAAAAGAAAATGTGTCGTTTGAAACTATTCGATTTATAGATCGTGATGTTGCAGTAGGAGTGTATCCAGATATGACAGAACACGGTTGGGATAAAGATGATTGGCCAAGTATTTATAAAAAAGTAAGCGAAGCAGATGTCTTAATTGTAGGTACACCAATTTGGTTAGGCGAAAAATCTTCTGAAGCTCAAAAGTTAATTGAACGTCTTTATGCAATGAGTGGCGAAACCAATGAAAAAGGACAATATGTTTTTTACGGTAAAGTCGGTGGTTGTATGGTTACAGGTAATGAAGATGGTGTAAAACATTGTGCCATGGGAATATTATATGCGTTGCAGCATGTAGGTTATTCTGTTCCGCCTCAAGCAGATGCTGGTTGGATAGGAGAAGTAGGTCCAGGTCCAAGTTATGGTGATACAAAATGGAAAGATAAATCTATTAATCCGCCTGTAGGATTTAATTCTGAATTTACAAATAGAAACACAACATTCATGACTTACAACCTTTTGCACTTAGCCAAATTATTGAAAGAGAATGATGGTTATAGTAGCTATGGTAATTCTCGTGAAGCATGGGATAGTGGAACACATTGGTCTTTTGAAAATCCAGAATACAGATAAATTTATATCTAGAGATCGTTAAAAAGTATAATTAATAGGAGCTTAACAATTGTAAAGAAAAGCATATGAAAGCCATTTGGAATAATAAAGTAATAGCGGAAAGTAATGACACCATTGTTATAGAAAACAATCATTATTTTCCTCATGAGAGTATAAAAAAAGAATTCTTCAAAGCAAGTGATTTACACTCTGTTTGCCCTTGGAAAGGAACGGCATCTTATTATACAGTTGAGGTAGATGGGAAACAAAATAAAGATGCAGCGTGGTTTTATCCTGAGGTTTCAGAATTAGCAAAAGGAATTAATAACCGAGTAGCATTTTGGAGAGGAGTTCAAATTGAAGATTAAATAAAACTGAAATCAATTCAGCATAAAATGAAGAGCACAAAACTTAAAATTAAAAATAGAAAAGGGATAATTCTAAATGCACATTTAGAATTACCGGCAAATCAAAAACCAAATTATTACGCCATTTTTGCACATTGTTTTACGTGTAGTAGCAGCTTAAGTGCTGTTCGTAATATCAGTAGAGCATTAACCCAAGATGGCTTTGCTGTAGTGCGTTTCGATTTTACAGGTCTTGGTAGAAGCGAAGGTGAATTTGCAGATAGTCATTTTTCTGCAAATGTAGAAGATTTATTAGATGTACATGCTTACATGACTGCAGAGTACGAAGCTCCAAGCTTACTTGTTGGTCATTCTTTAGGTGGTGCAGCTGTATTAGTTGCCGCTTCAGAAATAGAAGCCGTTAAAGCTGTTGCTACTGTTGGTGCTCCTGCATCTGTGAGTCATGTAAAACATTTGTTCTCGCATCAAGTAGAAGCTGTAGAAGCTAAAGGTAATATTAAGGTGAATATAGGTGGAAGACCATTTGTAATCAACGAAGATTTTGTTAAAGAATTTGATAAAATAGAATTGCCTTTGGTTGTAAAAGATCTAAGAAAGCCATTACTTATTTTACATTCACCTTTCGATAAAATTGTAGGCATCGAAAATGCAGAACAATTGTACAAAAATGCCCACCATCCTAAGAGTTTTGTAACTTTAGATAATGCAGATCATTTACTATCAAAGGAAAACGACAGTCAATATGTTGGTGAAGTTATTGGAACTTGGGCTAAACGTTATTTTCCTAAAGTCGAAAATGAAATGTTTAGTACAGAAGGAGAACAATTAGTAGGACACTTAAATATTGTAGAAGATAATTTTACAACGTCGATACAAACTAAAAATCATACCCTCATTGCAGATGAACCTGCCTCGGCAGGAGGAAGTGACTTTGGACCGTCTCCTTATGAATATCTTAATGCTGCATTAGCTGCTTGTACAGTAATGACACTAAAAATGTATGCAGAAAGAAAGCAATGGGATTTACAAGAAGTGTTTGTTTATATCTCGCATTCTAGACAACATAGTGACGATTTAAATATCCAAGTAGATAAACCAAAATACTTAGATCACATTAGTAAAAAGTTGAAATTTATAGGTGATATAAATGAAGAGCAATCACAACGATTAAAAGAAATAGCATCACGTTGCCCTGTGCATAAAACAATTGCAAGTGAAGTGATTTTTGAAACAAAAGTGATTTAATTTTTTGATTGAAGTAAAAAATAAAAGGAACGTATTTTTTATCAATTAAGAAATGATTAAATTACGTATTAAAACTATAAACTAAATTACAACCACTTAAATTGAAGAGCATTACCAAAGAACGTTTTTTAGAAATAAGACATCAAACAGAGCATATTTGCAAGTCGCTTAAGCCGGAAGATGTCTCTATTCAGCCTGCAGAATTTGTGTCACCACCAAAGTGGCATTTGGCTCACACTACATGGTTTTTTGAGCAGTTTGTGCTGTCTAAATATCAAGTAGATTACAAAGTATTTAATGAAGATTTCTCCTATTATTTTAATAGTTATTACAATAATGTAGGCAAACGTGTAATGAAAGCAGAGCGAGGATCAATGACACGTCCTGCGTTACAAGAAATTCTTAATTATAGAACTTATGTAAACAAGCAATTGGCAGCATTTATTTCTAAAGATATTTCAAAAGAAATTTCCGACGTTATAGAAATAGGGTTGCAGCATGAGCAACAACATCAAGAATTATTAATCTATGATATTAAATACATTTTCGGGAATCAGCCTTCGTTTCCTGTTTTAGATTATAAGGTGCAATTACAAGCAGAACATCAGCTTCAAGAGTTTCTTAAAATTGAAGAAGGGGTTTATGATATAGGTCATGATGAAGATAGCTTTTGTTTTGATAACGAATTAGGACGACATAAAGTTTACCTTCATGATTATGAGATTTCAAATGTATTGGTAACCAATTCAGAATATATTCAATTTATAGATGCTGGTGGCTATTCAGATTTTAATCTTTGGCATGCAGAAGGTTGGGATTTTGTTCAGAATAATAATTTAAAAGCACCCTTGTATTGGTACAATGTAGATGGGAAATGGATGCATTATACGCTCAATGGTTTTGTTGAAGTTAATGGAGATTTACCTGTAAGTCATATATCATTTTACGAAGCTTTTGCCTTTGCGCAATGGAAAAATATGCGTTTGCCCACGGAATTTGAATGGGAAGTGGCATCGCGTCAATTTAACTATGGTCAACTCTGGGAATGGACAAATAGTGCTTATTCCGCTTATCCAAATTTCACTAAAGAAGATGGAGCACTTGGTGAGTACAATGGCAAATTCATGGTCAATCAAATGGTGTTACGAGGAGCTTCAGTGGCTACAGCAAACAACCATAGTAGATCAACGTATCGCAATTTTTTTCATGCTAATTTACGTTGGCAGTTTTCTGGTATTAGATTAGTTAAATAAGCTAATACAGTAAAACATACAAAATCATTATCTGTAATAAATTTTCTTATTTAAATGACAAATACATTCGCAAAAGATATCCTCAAAGGTTTAACAGCTAAACATAAATATATCTCTTCAAAATATTTTTATGATGATAATGGAAGCCGCATTTTTCAAGAAATCATGAATATGCCAGACTATTATCCAACCAATGCAGAATTTGAGATTCTTTCCATGCAGTCTAAACAAATCGTTGAAGCTCTTAAGTTTTCTGGACCATTTAATATTATAGAATTAGGTGCTGGAGATGGGTTTAAAACCTTTAAACTCTTAGAATATTTGGTAAATAATAATGTGGATTTTTACTACGTACCAATCGATATTTCTCAAGAGGCCATTGATATTCTTACGCAGCAACTAAAAGTAAAATTACCGAGTCTAAAAATTAAACCTAAGGTTGGCGATTATTTTGAAATATTAAAAGGCAATAGAGAAAGCGACCGTCAAAGTTTATTATTGTTTTTGGGTGGTAATATTGGTAATTATCAAGAAAATGAAGCTAAAGAATTATTAGAGCTTTTTCATAAGAATATGAAAGTTGGAGATAAGCTTTTAACGGGTTTCGATTTAAAGAAAAATCCAATTATTATTCAAAATGCATATTTCGATAAACATGGTATTACAAAACGTTTTAATCTTAATTTATTAATAAGAATCAATAGAGAATTAGATGCTGATTTTAAAATCGATGATTTTGATTTTTATAGTCATTACAATCCTATAACAGGAGATGTAAAGAGTTATATTGTAAGTCTTAGAAAGCAAGTTGTACAACTTAAAGCCATAAACGAAACTATTAGTTTTGATTACGATGAGCTTATTTGGACAGAGCTTTCAAAAAAATATGCACTAGAAGAAATCAGAGATTTAGCACATAATGCTAATTTTAATGAAAACGGTAATTTCTTAGATTGTAAACACTATTTTACAGATAGTCTTTGGGAAAAACGATAACTAATACTATTAAGAGTATAACGATTAAAGAGTAGATCAGAAATTGTTTTGCTTTGAAGCTTACTTAGAATTATGAAAAACCATTATAAAATATTTGCTATAGCAATTTTGCTTCTCGTTAGTGCTTGTGCGACCAAAAAAGCACAGTACAAAGACGAAAAATTAATAGAAAATAAAGCTCCAGAAAAAGAAATAGACAAACGTTTTTTTCTTATCGGAGATGCTGGTAAATCCTATTCAGGTGATATGTCTAATGGGCTAAAAGCTTTTAATAACCATATTTCTAGTACTAATACAAAAGATGATGTTGTTATTTTTTTAGGAGACAATATTTATCCTGCAGGTTTACCAGATGAGGATCATCCAGATAGAGCAGAAGCAGAATTAGCATTAGACGTTCAGATTAAAGCAGTAAAAGAATTTAATGGAGATGTGCTTTTTATTCCTGGTAATCACGATTGGTATGCCAATGGGTTAAAAGGACTTAAAGGTCAAGAAAAATATATAGAAAAGGCTTTAGGGAAAAATACATTTCAGCCAGAAAATGGCTGTCCCATTGAAGATTTTGATATTGGGGATAATGTAAAACTAATCGTGATTGATACGCAATGGTATTTAGAAAACTGGAATACCAACCCAACAATAAACGATGACTGTGAGATAAAAACAAGAGAGCGTTTTTTTCAAGAATTAGAAGGAGAACTTAAAAAAGCACAAAATAAAACAACCATTATTGCCATGCACCATCCTATGTTTACTAATGGAACTCACGGTGGTTATTACGCAGCAGAAAAGCATTTATTTCCAACACAGAAAAAAATACCATTACCAATTTTAGCGACTTTGTTGACTCAAGTAAGAACACAAGGAGGTGTCTCTATACAGGATCGTTATAATGAACGCTATAATGAATTAATGAAGCGTATTGAAACTTTGGCCATTGACGAGAAGAATGTGGTCTTTGTTTCGGGACATGAACATACTATGCAATACATAGAAAATGATGGAATAAAACAAGTTGTTTCTGGTTCTGGTTCTAAAGGTTCAGGAGTAGCATTAAGTAATAATGGGTTATTTAGTTATGGAGGGCAGGGTTTTGCTGAACTTGTTGTGTATAAAGATGGGAGTACTTGGGTTAAAATGTATAGTGCAGAAAATGGTGAACCAAAGGTGTTGTTTGAGAATGAAATATTTCAGCCTAAAAAATTATATGATACTTCACAATTACAAGATTCCTTTCCTAATGAAGTAGAGGTTTCAATTTATGCTAAAGAAGAAACCGATAAAACAGGCTTCTTCGAATCCGTTTGGGGAAAACACTACAGAGACGTTTACAGTACAAAGATAAAAGCAAAAGTAGCAACTTTAGATACGTTGTATGGAGGTTTAGAGATTGTAAGAAAAGGAGGCGGTCATCAAACAAGATCTTTAAGACTAAAAACAAAAGATGGACGAGAATTAAATATGCGAGCATTACGCAAAAGTGCGACTCAATATTTGCAGACCGTTCTATTTAAAGAAACCTACATACAAGACGAATTTGAAAGAACTGAAGTGGAAGGTTTAGTACTCGATTTTTATACGGCTGCTCACCCTTACGCGTTTTCAGTAGTTCCAGATTTGTCAGATGCTGCTGAAATCTATCATACCAATCCCAAGCTTTATTATATTCCGAAGCATAAATATATGGGTGCTTACAATGAAGATTATGGTGGAGAATTATATATGATTGAAGAACGACCGGAAGAAAATTATACAGGAGATCGTAATTTTGGGTATGCAGATGATATAGAAAGTACACACGATATTATAGCAAAAGTTCGAGAAGATGAAAAGTATAAAATTGATGAAAATGCTTATGTAAGAGCACGATTATTCGATATGTTAATTGGAGATTGGGACAGGCATCAAGATCAATGGCGTTGGGCTCAGTTTGATCAGCCTAATGGAGATAAATTATTCAGACCAATTCCTAGAGACAGAGATCAGGTGTTTTCAAATTTTGATGGAGCATTGTTAGACGTGGTACGTGTAATTACAGGCGCGTCAAAACAACTTCAGGTTTATGATGATAGTTTGAAGGATATTAAATGGATGAATAATGCTGGAATTAAACTAGATCGTACATTAATTCAAAAGGCAGATAAAGACACGTGGTTAAAGCATGCCAAATTTCTTCAAGAGCATATAACTGATGACATAATTGAAGAAGCATTCAAAAAAGTACCTAAAGAAGTACAAGATAAAACCTTAGAAGAAATTAAGCAAAACTTAAAAGGAAGGAAAGCAAATCTTGTTGATATCGCTACACGATATTATGAGTACTTAAATAAGCTTGTTATTTTAACTGGCACAGATAAAGATGATTACATTGAAGTTATTCGTCAAGGAGATAAAGAAACGCGTGTTATAATTTCTAGAATTAAAGGTGGCGAAAAAGCAGATGTCATTGTAGATAAAGTGTTTAACAGAGATGTAACCAAAGAACTTTGGATTTATGGTTTAGATGACAAAGATATTTTTGAAGTAACAGGAAAAGGAAGCAACCTTATTTTTACAAGGCTTATCGGAGGTCAACAAAATGATACCTATATTATAAAATCGGGTAGAAGAGTAAAAGTTTACGACCATGAAAGTAAGAAAAACACTGTAAAAGAAAACAAAGGTGGCACTATAAGGTTTACAGATGTTTATAATTTGAATTTGTTTAATTATGAAAAAAACATCTTAAATAATAAGGTAATGACACCAGCAGTAGCTTATAATCCAGATGATGGTGTAGCTGTTGGATTATCTTATACACTTACAAAACAAGGATTTCAACGCAACCCATTTTCTAGTCAACATCGTTTTAAGGGAGGTTATTTCTTTGCAACCAGTGGTTTTGCATTAAATTATGATGGAGAATTTTCTAATATAATGAATGATTGGAATCTACGTATTGGTAGTGAATTTACATCAGAAAATTTTACAAATAACTTCTTTGGCTATGGTAATGAAACTGTAAATTTTGATGACGATTTAGACTATAATCGTGTTAGAACAAGTATTTATAGAGTGAATGCAGGAATCTTTAAAAGAGGAAATTTTGGTAGTGATTATGGGGTTAGAGCTATAGTAGAAGGTATAGAATTAGAAGCTACAGACAATAGATCTATTACAGATTTAATACCAGAAACAAATACAGATTTTTATAAAAGACGATTCTTTGGTGGTCTAGAAGGAGAATTTAATTACGGAAGTTTTGATAATAAGATTAATCCAACTCGAGGAATGACATTCCTAGTAAATGCAGGTGCGAAATCGGAATTTAGTGATGCTGATAGTGCTTATGGTTATGTTAATGCTGATTTAGGCTTTTATAATGCGTTGTCTAAAAACAGAAAATTAGTATTAAAAACAGATGTTAAGAGTCAGTTTAGAATAGGTAATGATTTACTGTTTTACCAAGCCGCTAATATTGGAGGAGATTCTGGTTTAAGAGGTTTTAGAACAGAACGATTTACAGGAGCGCGATCCTTGGTAACAAGTGCAGATTTACGTTATAGCTTCAATTCATTTAGAACAAGTGTGTTGCCAATGCAGTTTGGTGTGTTTGGTGGCTTCGATGTTGGTAGAGTTTGGTTGTCAGGAGATGGTTCAGATAAATGGCATAACGATTATGGTGGTGGTTTTTGGGTCACTGCTGCAGAGTCGCTTTCAGGAACTTTTAATTTCTTTAATAGTACAGAAGGGCTTCGGTTCTCATTTGGTTTTGGTGTGAATTTTTAAACTATAAATGTGAAAAGTTTTATCTATAAATTCTGGAATTCACTTAAACGATTAGAAAGTAATATCGCTTTTTATCCTTCTATTATTAGTTTATTTGGTTTGCTCTTTGCTTTTTTTATGATCTATTTAGAAAGTCAAGGTATTTCTAAATATTTAGTAAAACATGCACCTGTTTTAGTTGTAAATAATACAGAAACGGCAAGGAGTTTACTTACCACGTTTATAGCAGGTCTTATTTCTATAATGGTTTTTAGCTTCTCGTTAGTTATGATTTTACTGAATCAGGCATCTAGTAATTTTTCACCTAGAGTCCTTCCTGGATTAATATCTAACAAAAGACATCAAATTATTTTAGGCATTTATAATGCAACATTACTCTACTGTATTTTTACGTTAGTATCTATTACACCAGATGGAGATAAATACCAAATGCCAGGTTTCTCAGTACTTTTAAGTATTGTTTTTATGACTTTTAGCTTAGGAGCCTTTATTTATTTTATTCATTCTATTTCTCAAGAAATTCAAGTGAATACAATTATGGATAAGATCTTTAGGCAGTCTAAACAACGATTAGAAAAATTAGTTGAAGCTGAAAGTTATATCGATACAGATTTTGAAGACACGTCCAATTGGAAAAGTGTCATAGCCAATACTACAGGTTATATGCAAGATGTAAGTTTAAACACTTTAGCTACACTAGCAGAAGATCACGATTTAAATATTGAAATTGTCCCTATAAAAGGCGCTTATATTCTTAAAGGTATTGCTGTTTTAAGGTATACAGGAAATGTTAATGAAAACACAGATAAAAATATAGATAACGAGGAGAAATTAGAGGAAAAACTATTAGAAGCGCTTACGTTTTCTAATAGCGAACTTATTTCTGAAAATTATATTTTGGCTTACAAACAAATAACAGAGATTGCTGTAAAAGCAATGTCTCCAGGAATTAATGATCCCGGAACCTGTATTAACGCTATAGATTATTTAACAGAATTGTTTGCCTTGAGAATGTGTAAAAAAGATAAGAGTTATTATTTTAATGAAGATGATAAAGCCCTTATTTATATTAATACGGTAAGCTTTGAAGCGCTCTTGTATAATGTAATGGCAGCGCTTAGAACGTATTGTAAACATGATATAATTGTGGTTCAAAAATTATTTATAATGTTTCAGTATTTGCTTCAACAAAATGACGTGCTTAATAAAGATTATAAAGAAATAATTATTAATGAAATTATAAATCTTAAAACAGACGCATTAAATAGTCATGAAAATGATAGAGATATTGAGGTTATAAAATCTTATATTGCCAAACTCGAAAACGTAAACCCTTCAGAATTCACCTTTGAAGTTTAGTTGGTAAGTATATAAATTCTCATTTTCTTAAATACATTTCATGTCTCAGACAAAAGATATTATAATCATTGGTGGTGGAGCAGCAGGTTTTTTTGCTGCTATTAATATTGCCGAAAAACATCCAGAATTATCTGTTGCTATATTAGAGCGTGGTAAAGAAGGATTACAAAAAGTGAAAATTTCTGGAGGCGGACGATGTAATGTTACACATGCAGAGTTTATACCCTCAGAATTGGTTTTAAACTATCCAAGAGGCGAAAAAGAATTACTTGGTCCATTTCATAGTTTTATGACAGGAGATACTATTGCGTGGTTTGAAGAGCGTGGTGTAGAGTTAAAAATTGAAGAGGATGGTAGAATGTTTCCACTATCAAATTCGTCTCAAACTATAATAGATTGTTTTCTAGATGAAGCTAATAAGCATAATGTTGAGGTGCTTTATAATCATTCCGTGAAGACGATTAAAGCCTTAGAAAATGGTTTTAATATTGAAACCTCCCAAGGTAATTTTGAATCTAAAAAATTAATGGTTGCTACAGGAAGTAATCCTAAAGTCTGGAAATTACTGGAAGATTTAGGGCATACCATCATTAATCCTGTGCCATCACTTTTTACTTTTGATATTAAGGACAAACGAATTAAAGATATTCCTGGTGTTGTTGCAAAACATGTAGATATTAGTGTTGTTGGAACCGATTTAGAATCTCAAGGTCCACTGTTAATTACACACGTAGGTATGAGTGCACCAGCCATTTTAAAGCTATCTGCATTTGGTGCTGTAGAATTAGCAAAATTGAATTATAACTTTGAAATTAAAATTAATTTTATCCAACAAGAATTTGAATCATGCTTAGATGAACTAAAGAGTTTTAAGCAAGAATTTGCAAGGAAAACGGTAATTAACTTAACACAATTCGATCTGCCAAAACGGTTATGGAAACAGTTGGTTCTAGCTTCAAATATTGAAGAGACAAAACGATGGGCAGACTTAAATAAAATAGAGTTAGAGGCATTGGCTAACCAATTAACTAGTGCAATTTTTCAAGTTACAGGTAAAAGTACATTTAAAGAAGAATTTGTTACCGCTGGAGGAGTAGATTTAAAAGAAGTAAATTTTAAAACGTTTGAAAGTAAGCGTATTCCTAATCTTTATTTTGCAGGAGAAGTAATTAATGTAGATGCGGTTACAGGTGGTTTTAATTTTCAGAATGCTTGGACGAGTGCTTATATTGCTTCCGGATCCATGATTCTACAATAATTTGAGTTGTTGCCACTATACGATATTATTGTAGCCTTAAAATCATCAAAAATATAAGGTTTGGTAATAATATGATCTATACCTGCAGCTTCGGCTTTAACTGAGATTTCGTTAGAATTTAAAGCAGTAAGGGCTAATATAGGAATTCCAGAATTAAACATTCTTATGTGTTTTGCAACTTCGTAACCATCCATATCAGGCATATTAATGTCGGTTAAAACCAAATCATAGTCTTTTGCTTTTACTAAAGAAATAGCTTCTTTACCGTCAGAACATGTTTTACAGCTGTAACCTTTTATTTTTTCAATATTTTTTTGAGTGATTAAAAGGTTTATTTTGTTATCATCAACAATTAAAATACGCATGTCTCTTTTTGGTAAAAAGGATATTGCGTTTTTATTATTTATGGTATCTGCAAACTTAAATGTGATTTCAAAGAAAAAACATGTGCCTTCATTAGGTGTAGAAACAAAATCGATGTCTGAATCATGACTTTTTAATAAAGTCTTCACGATATATAAGCCTAAACCAGATCCGCTACTATTTTTATTTAAAAATGTTTTGTTTTCAAAAGCACTAAAAACAACATGTCTATGTTCTTCTTTAATGCCTATTCCTGTATCTTTAACTTCAAAACGTAAAGTAATATCAGTCTCGTTTCTAGCCTTTTCAAAAACATTGATAGCCACATGTCCTTCTTTTGTATATCGAATAGCATTGTAGGCTAAATTGATTAATATTTGGCTAAACGCGACTTTATCTACTAATATGTGTTCTTCTTCATCAGAGGAGTCTATATGAACTTCAAGATCTAAACCTTTGTTTTTCGCCGCAATTGCCACAGTACTCATTACATGATTAACTATTTTTCGAATTTTATCGGGCTTTTCACGAAGGTTTTTCTTTTCAAATTTTAAGCGATTGGCTTGTAGAATATTATCAATTAAAATAGATAAGTAATTACTTGATGATATTAAAGAATCTAAATAAGATTGTCGCTTAGAACCATCTTTTTCTTGATCTATAAGTGTTGCTAAACCACTAATGCCATAAATTGGTGTACGTAACTCATGACTTAAAATTGAGAAAAATTCTAACCGATCTTTATCAATTTCTAAAAGTCTAGAATTAGAGCCTTTTAAGGCTTTATTCATACGTATCATGTTCTTTTTAGCTTTAAAATAAAAAAAGAAAATTGTTAGTGTAATAATTAACAAGATGCTCATTATAGCTGTAGTTACTATGAATGTTTTAGCAGTTTTTAAATCCTTTACACGTTTTTCATTAGCTAAGTTTAGCTTTTGCTCTGCATTAACTATTTTATAAATTAAATCTCCATTTCTTATGTTTTTCTCATCGATACTTGCAAGTGCGTCATATTTATAAGAATCGGATTTTAAAATATATTTATTTGCAGAATCTAAATTTTTATTGGCACGAGTGTAGTAAAGGTATTTGTAATAGTTTAGTGTCGCTATCTTTCTAATAGAATTTATATCTGTCTTTAATGAAGCTTCTAAATCATTTTCATTAATAGAAAAGATGACATCGTAATTACTAGGGTTGTTAAGATCTAATTTGGCGTTAGCAATACCATTGTAATAGCTGTAAGATTGAAATAAATATGCCTTTAGATGTTTTGTTTTATAACTTTTAGAGTAATTTAAATTTTCAAAATCAGTGGTTTTTAAAAGGTTTAAAGCTAAGTTAGATACGGCTAATAAACTTGCATTATCAAGGCTATAATAGTCTTTTTTTAATTTGTGATTGAGGTTAAGAAAATAAACCTCACTATTTAATGTCTTAGATAGTTGTTGAGCGATAGGGTAAATACTATCAAATTTTGTATTGTTTTTTTCTAACGTGTAGGTTCTGACTAATCCATGAAGAGCAAGATCTCGTCCTTTGTCATCGATAAGTGAATCGTAAATTTTTAAGGCTTGTTCTTGGTAGCTAGCCGCTTTCTTAAAATTATACATCTTAGACAAAACAAGCCCCATGGCATTATAGGATTTGGCTTCTGTAGCTTTTAGATTGTATTTTTTAGAAAAACTAATCGCTTCATTAAGAAGAACTGTTGCTTTGTAAAGGCTGTCATTTTTAACTAGTATATCTAAGCGGTAACTATCAAAAGTACAAGCCTTATCAAAAATACTAGGTATAATGTCGTCCTGAGCTTTTAAAGTTTGTCCTATAAAAGAAAATAGGGCAAATAAGATAATAACAACATTAGGTTTGGAACTATACATAAGTTAGGTTAGTAAGGCCGTAAAACTACAATTTTTTATGAAGTGGACAACATTTTGTCGGTGTTATTTGCGTTTCGTGGGGTTTTTCGATGTGGCTTTTTATTTTCAAATTAAAATTCAATAAACTCTATATTAGATGTTTATAATTATTACTTTCAAATCGGTTTTACTTAAAGCTTCTGTGAAATTACAAGCATTGATGAATAAGCGTGTAGTGGGTAAAAAGATTGGTTTTTATTTCAAGAATATTATAAAGGTGTTAAGATTGTAATTCTTTAAAATTTTACGGGTTCGGCTGACTTTACTAATTTAGCCAAAAGCCTATAAGGTTTCAATATAATAAAGACTTGTAAATGATAACTTACATTGCATTATTAAGGGGTATTAATGTTGGTGGACACAAGAAAGTTCCCATGGTAACGCTTAGAGATTTATTAACTAAATCAGGATTAGAGAATGTAAAAACCTATATCCAAAGCGGAAATGTTATCTTTCAATCTAAAACTAAAGATTCCAAAGAGTTAGAAGACAGTATCCAAAAAATAATTTTAGAAAGTTTTGGTTTTAATATTCCTATATTAATTAGTACACGAGAAGAACTAAAAACCATTTTTAATAACTGTCCTTTTTCAGAAGATAAAAAAGTACAAAGTTATTTTATAATGCTTGATGCTATTCCAAGTAAAAAGTTGGTTGAAGAAGCTTCAGAAAAAACATATCCAGATGATTACTATCAAATTCTAAATGATTGCATCTATTTGTTTTGTGCTAAAGGTTATGGGAAAGCAAAATTTAATTTAAATGTCTTCGAAAATAAGTTGAACGTTAATGCAACAGCTAGAAACTATAAAACCATGGTAAAACTATTATCTTTGTCAGATATTTAATAGACAATGACAGCACAAGACTTTACGCTTAAATCTTACCATACCAATATTGAAAAGGGCTCTGTAAAATGGGCTTCACCAAGTAATATTGCATTAGTTAAATATTGGGGAAAAAAGAAAGATCAAATCCCAGAAAATCCTTCTATTAGTTTCACACTATCAAACTGTAAAACCATTACAGAGATTAGTTACTCTAAAAAGGAAGGCAAGGGTTTTAGTTTCGATATTTATTTTGAAGGTGAAAAAAACGAAGCGTTTAAGCCAAAGGTTCAAACTTTTTTTGAGCGTATTGAAATTTATATGCCTTTTTTAAAGGATTATCATTTCAAAATTGAAACATCAAATACATTTCCACACAGTTCAGGTATTGCTTCTTCTGCATCGGGTATGAGTGCTATTGCTTTATGTTTAATGAGTATTGAGCAAGAGTTATCTATTAATAAGATGGAAGTTGAAGAATCTAAAGCTTACTTTAACCAAAAAGCATCATTCCTAGCAAGATTAGGTTCAGGAAGCGCTTGCCGAAGCATAGAAGGAGAATTGGTTGTTTGGGGAGAAAATAAAAGTGTTGCTGAAAGTTCTGATCTATATGGTGTAAAATTTGAAGGTGAAGTACATTCAAACTTCAACAATTATCAAGACACCATTTTATTAGTAGATAAAGGTGAAAAGCAAGTGAGTAGTACTGTTGGTCACCAACTAATGTTTGGTCATCCGTTTGCAAAAGAACGGTTTGTACAAGCACATGATAATTTAGCAAAGCTGAAAACTATTTTAGCTTCAGGTGATTTAAATGAGTTTGTAAAAATCGTAGAAAGTGAAGCCTTAACACTTCATGCTATGATGATGACGAGTATGCCATATTTTATTTTAATGAAACCAAATACCTTAGAAATTATCAATAAAATTTGGACATTTAGAGAACGTACAGATTCTAAAGTTTGTTTTACACTCGATGCAGGAGCAAATGTTCATGTTTTATATCCTGAGAGTGAAAAAGAAACTATTCTCGAATTTATTAAGAATGAATTGGTTAGCTATTGCCAAAACGGACACTTTATTTGTGATCAAATTGGTCTTGGTGCGAACCAAATATAATTTTAATACGTATATTTGTTAAAGAAACTGCTATTAAAGTATGAAGGGACCATTATTTTATTCTAAAATCTTGTTATTCGGTGAATACGGAATTATCAAAGATTCAAAAGGCTTATCCATTCCTTATAATTTTTACAACGGTGCTTTAAAAGTAGATGAAAATCCTACTCAAGAAGCTATTAAATCTAACGAAAGCTTAGTGCGTTACGTTACGTATTTAAGAGATCTTAGTAAAGAATTAGTTGTCTTTGATATTGATACTTTACAGAAAGATGTAGATAAAGGTATGTACTTTGATTCTTCAATTCCTCAAGGTTACGGAGTTGGGAGTAGTGGTGCTTTGGTTGCAGCAATTTATGATAAATATGCAACGAATAAAATTACAGTTTTAGAGAATTTAACGCGTGAAAAGTTACTGACGTTAAAAACCGTTTTTTCTGAAATGGAATCGTTTTTTCATGGTAAATCTTCTGGTTTAGATCCTTTAAATAGTTATTTAAGTCTTCCTATTTTAATTAACTCTAAAGACAATATTGAAGCCACAGGAATTCCTTCTCAACAGACAGAAGGTAAAGGAGCTGTGTTTTTATTAGATAGCGGTATTGTTGGAGAAACGGCACCAATGGTTAGTATTTTTATGGAAAGCATGAAAAACGAAGGTTTCCGTAGTATGCTCAAAGACCAATTTATAAAACATACAGATGCTTGTGTAGATGACTTCTTAAAAGGTGATATTAAATCTCTTTTTAAGAATACAAAGCAGTTGTCTAAAGTGGTTTTAAATAATTTTAAACCAATGATTCCTTCTCAATTTCATGAACTTTGGAAAAATGGAATTGAAACCAACGATTACTACTTAAAACTTTGTGGTTCTGGTGGTGGAGGTTATATTCTTGGATTTACTGAGAATTTTGATAAAGCTCAAGAAGCTTTAAAAGCACATAAACTAGAGGTGGTTTATAATTTCTAAATTATTAGGCTTGTAGCATTAGGTGTTTCTTAAATAAAATAATATTTTTTTAAGGATCACATACTAAGTAAATCAAAGTGTCGTTAAACTATTTCAGCTAATTAAATGATGTTATCAAGACGGCAGAAACTTATTCTTCTAAAATTTTTCAGCCTGTTTTCAGTCGTTCGTGGCTATAATATCCTCATCGTTGTTATTGCACAATATTTAGCGTCTGTTTATATTTTTGCTCATGATAAACCTGTTAAGTCAGTTCTTTTAGATATTAACCTTTTAATGCTAGTTTTAGCGTCATCCGCAACAATTGCATCAGGTTATATTATTAATAATTTTTACGATTCAGAAAAGGATTTAATTAACAAGCCAAGAAAAACGATGTTAGATCGTTTGGTCAGTCAAAACACAAAATTATCTTTTTATTTTGTTCTTAATTTTTTAGCTGCTGTCTTTGCAAGCTATGTCTCATTTAAAGCTGTAATCTTTTTTGCGATTTATATTTTTGGCATTTGGTTTTATTCTCATCGCTTAAAAAAGCAACCTATCATTGGTAATATCGTGTCTGCAATATTAGCCGTAACTCCATTTTTTGTCATCTTTATTTATTACAAAAATTTTGAATTAGTCATTTTTGCACATGCTATTTTCTTGTTTTTGTTAATTGTAATGCGAGAACTTACTAAAGATTTAGAAAATATAAAAGGAGATTTGGCCTTAAATTACAGAACTGTACCTGTTGTTTACAGTGAAAAGACTTCTAAACTAATGCTTTCTGTCATGGTATTATTAACCATAATTGCGGCTGTTGTTTTAGTTCTGTTTTTTGAAATAGGACATATGTGTTATTTTTTCTATGTCAGTGTAATTTTACTACTCATTTTTCTACTTATACTTTGGAGGTCAAATAAAAAGAATGACTACCTCTTACTTCATAACATGTTAAAATTTATAATTGTGGCAGGAGTATTTTCTATATTACTAATTGATGTTTCAATTGTATTAAACCGTATTTAAATGAATTCTACTTTAAAAATTGCGATGGCTCAAATCGCTCCAGTTTGGTTAGATAAAAAAGCAACGTTACAAAAAATTGAAAATTCTATACTAGAAGCAGCTCAAGAAAAATGTGAGCTTATTGTTTTTGGTGAAGCATTATTGCCAGGTTATCCATTTTGGTTAGCATTAACAGGAGGAGCCGAATGGGATAAAAAAGTCAATAAAGAATTGCATGCGCATTATGTAACCAACTCAATTTGTATTGAGAAAGGCGAATTGGATTTGGTATGTAAATTGGCAAAAGAACATAAGTTGGCCATTTACTTAGGTATTATGGAACGACCAACAGATAGAGGTGGTCACAGTATTTATGCCTCTTTGGTTTATATTAATGAAGAAGGAGTTATAAAATCTGTACATAGAAAATTACAACCGACTTATGACGAGCGTTTAACCTGGTCTCCAGGAGATGGTAACGGCTTAAAAGTACATTCATTAAAGGCATTTACTGCAGGTGGTTTAAACTGTTGGGAAAATTGGATGCCATTACCACGTACAGCTTTATACGGACAAGGAGAAGACTTACATATTGCGGTTTGGCCAGGAAGCGATCATAACACCAAAGATATCACGCGTTTTATAGCAAGAGAATCACGATCTTATGTGGTTTCGGTGTCTAGCTTAATGTCAAGAACAGATTTTCCAGATCACACACCGCATCTAAATGAAATTCTTAAAACGTCTCCTGAAATATTAGCAAATGGCGGAAGTTGCATTGCAGGACCTGATGGAGAATGGATTATAGAGCCTGTTTTACATAAAGAGGGCTTAATAATTCAAACTATAGATTTTAATAGGGTATTAGAAGAACGACAAAACTTTGATCCTGTTGGTCATTATTCAAGACCAGATGTCACTAAATTAATAGTAAATACAGAACGACAAACTACTGTGGAAATTAAATAGTTAATATAAACTATTGTTATAACTTTGCAAAAAATTACTGTTATGAGCAAACAACAAGATAGCAAGGGAAAAGGAAAGACTTCAGGAAAGGGAAATGCTAATAGTAAAACCAAAAGTTTTACTAAAGGAAATGCTCCTTTTAATAAGAAACCGCAATCAGCTAAAAAGGCATCACAGCCTTCAAAATCATCAAACTCTGATGAAATAAGATTAAATAAATATGTTGCTAATAGTGGCATGTGTTCTCGTCGCGAGGCTGATGAAAATATCGCTATTGGTTTAGTTTCTGTAAACGGAAAGGTTATAAACGAAATGGGTTATAAAGTAAAACGTACAGACGAAGTACGTTTTGATGGCCAACGTATTGCGCCAGAACCGCCTGTTTATGTGTTATTAAATAAACCAAAAGGATTTGCAACAACGACTGCAGAAGGTAAAGGAAGAACTGTTATGGATTTGGTTGCAAACGCTACAAATTCTAACATAAAACCTATAGGTCGTTTAGGTCGTAATTCTTTAGGATTATTATTGTTTACTAACGACGATAAAATAATGCAGAAATTCACCAACTCTAAAAATGGTGTCGCTAGATTATTTCAAGTTGAATTAGACAAGAACCTAAAATTCGAAGATTTAAAGAAGATCCAAGAAGGATTTAAGGTCGAAGGAAAACTAGTTTCTGTAGAAGAGATTAGTTACATTCAAGGTGAATCTAAGAACCAAGTTGGTATAAAAATTAAAAATACAGGTAACACTATTTTACGTACTATTTTTGATGATTTAAACTACGATATTGTAAAAATTGATTGTGTAGGAATTGGTCATTTAACTAAAAAAGACATTCCTCGTGGTCACTGGAAGCATCTTACTGAACTAGAGGTAAATACCTTGAAAATGATGTAGTGCTTGAGTTAAATAGTAATTCGAATAATTTATTAATTTACCGTTCATCGAATAAATAAGTCATTTTATCGGATGGTTGTTTATTTTTTCTATATTGGCACCCCAAATAGAATATAAACAACCTACTTATGAAAAAAATTACACTCATTTTGGTGCTTTTACTTATAGTAAATTGCACAACGGATTCACCTGATAGTCAGGACGAATTAAGCACCTTTAGACAACAAGTTCTTAGCTGTGTAGATGATGATCCACAGATTAAAATCACTAATAACGGTACTATAATTTTCGATGTTGCCGTTTATGGAGAAGATTATTCTGAAGTATATTCAGAGAGTTTATCCATAGGCTCTAACACGGATTGGTTTGACTCGTCTATTACTGAAATTATCATTGTAGCAAATAATAATAATTTTTATGGGCGTAAAATTCAATTAAGCCTTCTTCCATGCGATATTATTGAAGTGGAGATAGATGCCAATAATAATTTAATTATTTCTGGTGAATAGACACTTATGAACTAAATAAATAAATTTTTGACTTTAACCGTATAGGTTGAAATTAAATGGTCATTAATAAAAAGATGAACTTCGTAAAAGCCATGAGTTTTAAATTGATGTTCTAAAATTAACGACTGCTCTTTAATAGAAATCGTTAAAGGTTTTATTTTCCAATTATTATACCCATTGTCAATTTGAAAACTAATAGATTCAATTTTGACAGTGGGTTTAATTTTATATTCAAAATTAGTGTTTCAAAAGGTTTAATTTCATGATGCATCGCTTGTGGAGAAACATGATGATTTAGATAGTTATATGCGTTTCCATAAATTACTGGCGAAGCTAAAAAGTTATCAAAAGATGGAATAGCTTTATCTAATAACCACCATTTTGCGTCTTCAGGAAAATGATTCATGGCAAAGAGTTCAGGATTGCTTAAATAAAACCATCGTTATATTGAAATGTAAACCTATTGGTTTTTGGATCTGGAATGCCACTAGCCCAAGTTGGGTCGCACAAATACCATTTGTCATTTAGTTTTACAGCATTCCAAGAATGATTTGGTTGGTCTAAGGTTTCTAATTAAGGTGACATTTTTTAATGTGAATTTAGATTTTCTTCCGTGTTTACTTCAGTTTATGAGTCGTTTGAAAAGCTGTTTTAGTTTATTTTTAGGGGTTTTAAGTGATTGTATTTCAGTCTCATGAAAATAATTTCAAAAAAAATAAAAAAAAGTTTTCCGTATTAAAAAATAATATACATTTGCAATGAAATTGGGATGAATCGATGAGATTATAAAACCAATTTTAGCTGAACAATTGAAACATGTTTATATGTTCGGGTTCTTGAAAATTAGGAAGTCATATTCAAGAGCAGCTTACAGGTTAAGTAACCGAATTTTAGAGCTAACTTCCGCTTCTGCGATTGCTGCTAGTCAGCATATTTATGGTTTTGTACCTACTACACAAAGCCAGATTCAGGTATGATATAACGTAACCTTAACATAGTTTGCGCATATATTTTTTATTTTATACTTGAATTTTTTACAATCAACATGAACAATAAATACATTGATCTTATCGATCAATCCTTTGACTTTCCACAAGATGAATTTAAACTTGAGGACAAAACGTTACGTTTCCATGATATAGACCTTATGAAATTGGTTGAAGAACATGGAGCACCATTAAAATTTACGTATTTACCACAAATTTCTAATAACATACAGCGTGCTAAAACTTGGTTTGCTGATGCATTTAAAAAGCATGATTATAAAGGTAAATACAACTATTGTTACTGCACTAAAAGTTCTCATTTCAAACATGTTTTAGATGAAGCTTTAACTAATGATATTCATATTGAAACCTCTTCAGCTTTTGATATTGATATTGTGCGTGCACTTAAAAAAGAAGGTAAAATCACAAACGACACCTATGTATTGAGTAATGGTTTTAAACGTGAAAAATATATTAGCAATATTGCAGACCTTATAAACGATGGCCATAAAAATGCTATTCCTATCATCGATAATTATGAAGAAATAGATTTACTCTCCGAAGAAATTAATGGAAAGTTTCAAGTAGGTATTAGAATTGCTTCAGAAGAAGAACCTAAATTCGAGTTTTATACCTCACGTTTAGGTATTGGATACAAAAACATTGTCCCTTTTTATAAATCTCAGATTCAAAATAATAAAAAAGTCGAGCTTAAAATGTTGCACTTTTTTATAAACACAGGGATTAGAGATAACGCGTATTACTGGAATGAATTGCACAAATGTCTTAAGGTTTATACATCCTTAAAGAAAATTTGTCCATCATTAAATAGTTTAAATATTGGAGGTGGTTTCCCTATTAAAAACTCTTTGGCTTTCGATTTTGATTATGCTTATATGGTAGATGAAATCGTTAACCAGATTAAAATAGTTTGTGAGGAAGAAGATGTAGATGTACCAAATATTTTTACTGAATTTGGCAGTTTTACTGTAGGTGAAAGTGGCGGAGCGATTTATAAAATACTTTACCAAAAGCAACAGAATGATCGTGAAAAATGGAATATGATTAATTCATCATTCATTACAACCTTACCAGATACTTGGGCTATAAACAAACGTTTTATTATGTTGCCAATTAACCGTTGGCAAGATAGTTATGAGCGTGTGCTTTTAGGTGGTTTAACTTGCGATAGCGACGATTATTACAACAGCGAGCAACATACAAACGCTATCTATTTGCCAAAATATAACAAGGACAAAGACTTGTATATTGGTTTTTTTAATACAGGAGCATACCAAGAAACTATTGGAGGATTTGGTGGTTTACAACACTGTTTAATTCCAACGCCAAAGCATATTTTAATTCAAAAAGATGCAGAAGGAAACCTAAGCACAAAAGTATTTGCAGAGCAACAAAAAAGTGAAAATTTGCTCGGTATTCTAGGTTATGATTCTTAAGACGTAAATCAAAATAAATCCTGCTTGGTTAAGCATATTTGAAACCTTAATCAGTAGATGATAAACTTTACTGTTGCGCTCACAGAGACAACCAAAATTATAAAATAAACTTCCCTTCAAACGGAAAATAATATAAAATGAAAACAAAAACTTACGCTGGTATTCCAGAAGAATTAGCAAAATTAGAAACTGCTAAGATTGTATTGATTCCTGTGCCTTACGATGGTACAAGTACATGGCAAAAAGGAGCTGATAAAGGTCCTGATGCTTTTTTAAATGCTTCTGAAAACATGGAGCTTTATGATATTGAAACGGATACAGAAGTTTATAAACAAGGTGTATACTTAGCTGATCCTGTAGCAGAAAATAGCTCACCAGAAGCTATGGTAGATGCTGTGCATGAGGCAACAAAAAAGTATATTAAAAAGAACAAGTTTGTAACTGTTTTTGGTGGTGAACATTCCATTTCTATTGGCACCATTAGAGCATTTAATGAAATGTTTGATGATATCACAGTATTACAAATTGATGCACACGCAGATTTACGTGAAAGCTACGAAGGCTCTAATTGTAATCATGCCTGTGCTGTTTACGAAGCTAGCCAAACTACTAATTTAATTCAGGTTGGTATTCGCTCTATGGATAGCATTGAGAAAACAGTTATGGATGAGGAGAAAACATATTTTGCTCACGAAATGGCTGAAGATGATAGCTGGATGGATTCTGCCATTGATCAAATGACAGATAATGTATTTATTACAATAGATTTAGATGCTTTTGATCCTTCAATTATGCCAAGTACAGGAACACCAGAACCAGGTGGACTATTGTGGTATGAAACTTTAGATTTCTTAAAGCAAGTCTTTGAAGAAAAGAATGTGGTTGGTTTTGATATTGTAGAATTATGCCCAAATGAAAATGAAAAATCTTCAGATTTCTTAGCGGCTAAATTATATTACAAAATGTTAAGCTATAAATTTAAAGATCAAGACATAGAAGAAAATTTTGAAAGTAATTTAAGCGATTCAAAAAACGAAGGAAATAAAAAATCTAAATTCAACACAGAAGATGACTACTAATAAAGGAGAAATTTCAAAATTTATAGAAAAGTATTATTTACACTTTAATTCAGCAGCTTTAGTTGATGCAGCCAAGGGGTACGAAGATCAACTTAATTCTGGTGCAAAAATGTTAGTGTCTTTAGCTGGTGCGATGAGTACTGCAGAATTAGGTAAGATTTTTGCTGAAATGATTCGTAAAGATAAAGTGCAAATTGTATCCTGTACAGGAGCAAATTTAGAGGAAGATATCATGAATTTGGTTGCGCACTCACATTACAAACGTGTACCAAATTATAGAGATTTAACACCTCAAGATGAATGGGACTTACTTGAAAAAGGACTAAATCGTGTTACAGATACGTGTATTCCAGAAGAGGAAGCGTTTAGAAGAATCCAAGAACATATCGTTAAAATTTGGAAAGATGCAGAAGCTAAAGGCGAACGCTATTTACCACATGAATATATGTACAAGTTATTATTATCTGGTGTTTTAGAAGAGCACTACGAAATAGATATTAAGGATTCTTGGATGTATGCAGCTGCAGAGAAAAACCTACCTATTGTTTGTCCAGGTTGGGAAGACAGTACTATGGGTAATATTTTTGCAAGCTACGTGCTTAAAGGAGAATTGAAAGCAAGTACAATGAAATCTGGTATTGAATACATGACATTTTTAGCAGATTGGTACACAGATAATTCGCAAAACGGCATTGGTTTCTTCCAAATTGGAGGAGGTATCGCTGGTGATTTTCCTATTTGTGTAGTGCCAATGTTATACCAAGATATGGAACGTCCTGAGACACCATTCTGGAGCTATTTTTGTCAAATTAGTGACAGTACAACAAGTTATGGGTCGTATTCTGGAGCTGTACCAAACGAAAAAATAACTTGGGGAAAATTAGATATTAATACACCAAAATTTATTATTGAAAGTGATGCAACTATTGTAGCACCACTAATTTTTGCTTATCTTTTAGATATGTAATGGAAGATCATAAAATTGAAAATATAGAATTACAGTTTTTAACTGTTGATGATTTTGAAGAGTTAAAATCAGCAACGTTAGAATCTTATGGAGGCGTATTAGATTCTTTTTGGAAAAAGGATCACATAGAGCGCTTAACAACTATTTTTCCTAAGGGACAAGTGGTTATAAAAATTGATGGAGTTTTAGCAGGTTGTGCGTTGTCGCTTATTGTTGACTTCGATAAAATTGATGACCAGCATACTTATGCAGATATTATTAAAGGAGATAAATTTAATAACCATGATAACAATGGAGACGTTTTATATGGTATCGATGTGTTTATTAAACCGGAATTTAGAGGTCTTCGTTTAGGTCGACGTTTGTATGATTACAGAAAAGAAATCTGCGAAACTCTAAATTTAAAAGGTATAATTTTCGGTGGAAGAATGCCTAATTATCACAAGCATAAAGATCTTACTCCAAAAGAATATATTGAAAAAGTAAAACGCAAGGAAATTCATGATCCGGTTTTAAACTTTCAAATTTCTAATGACTTTCATCCTGTACGAGTTTTAAAGGGGTATTTGGAAGGTGATACAGCTTCAGATGAATATGCTGTTTTAATGGAGTGGGATAATATATATTATACCAAAAAAAGCAAGAGAGCATCTGCTATAAAAACGGTTGTTAGATTAGGACTTATACAATGGCAAATGCGTACTTACAATAGTTTGGACGAGTTAATGCAGCAAGTAGAATATTTTGTAGATAGTGTTGCTGCCTACAGATCTGATTTTGCATTATTTCCAGAGTTTTTTAATGCACCATTAATGGCAAAGTACAATCACATGTACGAGCCAGATGCGATTAGAGAATTGGCCAAGTACACTGCTGTTATTGTTGAGAAAATGCAACAATTATCAATTTCCTATAATATCAATATTATTACAGGAAGTATGCCAGAAGTTATTGATAATAAATTGTATAATGTTGGCTATTTATGCCGTAGAGATGGAAGTTTAGAGCGTTATGAGAAAATCCATGTGACACCAGATGAAGCTAAAGTTTGGGGAATGCAAAGAGGACATAAATTGCAAACTTTTGAAACTGATGCAGGTAAAATAGGCATCTTAATTTGTTATGATTCTGAGTTTCCAGAACTCTCAAGATTATTAGCAGATGAAGGCATGGATATATTATTCATACCATTTTTAACAGACACGCAAAATGGCTATTCTAGAGTGCGTTTGTGCGCGCAAGCTAGAGCTATAGAAAATGAATGTTATGTGGCTATTGCTGGTAGTGTTGGTAACTTGCCTAATGTCAATAATATGGATATTCAATATGCGCAATCTGCCGTGTTTACGCCTTGCGATTTTTCATTTCCAAGTAATGGAATCAAAGCGGAAGCGACTACTAATACAGAAATGATATTAGTTGCAGATGTAGATTTGAGTCTTTTAAGAGAATTGCATTCTTTCGGAGCTGTTAAAAATTTAAAAGATCGAAGAAAAGATGTTTATGATGTTATTCGAGTAAACAAATAAGTATTATATTTAAAAAAAAATTAGCCTCAGAAATAATATTAAGAATGAAACCAAAAGACGCACATTTAAAACGAGTTATAGTTGATTTTAAAAAATTGACACCAGAAATTTTAGCACTTCTGGTAGAGAAATATCCTGATGGATATGATGATGATAACGTTATCTCATTTAAAAATGCAAAAAATGAAACTGTTGAAGCTGTAGAAGTCACTACTGAAGATACCAAGTACTTGGTAAAAGTGAGTACCAAGCTAGAGCAGACCATGGAAAATTACGACGAAGACGATTACGAAGACTTTGAAGAAGATGATCCAACTGCAGTGCAAGATCCAGAACTAGAACCTGGAGCTGAGGATGAAGATTTTGAATAAATTTATATAAAGGAAACAAATTTTAAAAAGCATCCACAGTAATTATAACCTTGAGGTTGTAGTCTAAAAGCATTTGGGCTTGAGGTGGCAAAATCCCAAAACCACAAACTAAATTTAATATGTGCTGAATTTATTTCAGTATAAAATTTTAATGCAATGAATACAAAGAAAATTACAGTATTTGTGCTTATGGTAATGGTTTTAAGCGCGAATGCAATTTCAAATAAGATTACTCAAGATAAAGAAACGATAACAATCAAAGCAATTTTTGATGGTTACGACTCAGAGGATGGATATTCCTTTTTAGTTAGAGAGGATGAATCTGACGAAGACAGTGAAGCCATCGTATATTTCTCTGAAATTACTGAAGTCGTTTTAAAAACGGTAAATTTAAAGTCTAAAGAGCCAATAGGAAAACGTTTTGAGATCACCTATGAAATCACTGAATACGATGAAATAGATGATAATGGAACAGTAGAAACGTATGAATCTTATAAAATAATTAAGATTAGATCGTTATAAATACATAGATTAGATAATCTTTAAAATCCGACCTCACAGTTTGTTACACTGAACGCGTTTCAGAATATAAACTGTGAGGTCTTTTTTTTATAAAAACTTCCCAAATAAATAAAGAAAACACAATGGCATATTCTACAGCAATAATCCAAAGGTTTTCAGAAGCGTCAGTATTGGAATATGCGAGATAGCTCAATACAATTACTAAAGACCATACTAATGGAAATTTATAATTAGTAAATACACTTAAAAGCACCAAGGTTGCAACATACCAAGGATGAACTGTTGTGCTTAAAAACAAATAACATGTTAATACTAATAACATTGACGTTATTAATTTGGGTAGGTTATTTTGCTTTTTTAGAAAAGAAAATCCAAGAATTATAAGTACCGTAATTATAGGTAGAATTTTTCCTATAATCCCTATTTCGTTGTAACCTGTAATGGCGTAGCCAATTTCCCTAGCGAGATAATAGATACTAGCATTAAACTCAAAATTACCAAACCAAAGTCCAACTGTTTTAGAGTAATTGGTAACAAATTCCATAGAGAAGAACGGAAGAAAGAGTAGGAGAGTGGTGCAACCTATAATTATATAAAACGCTATTAATTTAAAGATGTCATTACGAAGATTTTGTGTTGTGACGATCTTGTTATTAGAAACAGATGATATTATTTCGTTCGTAACATTTTTCGTGTTATTAGATGTTTTAAACCATGTAAAGAATAAAGGCAATAACATTAGCGGAATTAACTTTACAGAAATAGAGCAGGCTAAAACCACAGCAGCCCATTGCCATTTCCCCGAATGTAATAGGTATAAACTCCAGATTAAGAAGAAAATCATGACACCTTCAAAATGAAGATTCCCGGTTAATTCTATAATTATAAACGGGTTTAAAATGTACCAGAAAATTCTATTAGAAGGGATTCTTAAACGTTCTAAAAGTTTTTTTCCAATGTACAATGTTCCAATATCTGCAGCTATAATAATTAGCCTAAGACCAATAACTGAGCTTAAAATACTTTTGCCAGGAAACAGGTTGGCTATAACAAAGCACAACTGATTTATAGGTGGATAATTGGTAAAGTGTGATGCACTTAAACTTCCCATGCCATCATATAAAGTTTGAGCCTCAGCTACGGGAAATTTACCATTTTGAATAAAGGAATTAGGTGTGTGTAAATAGGGATTAAAACCCTCAAGGATCATGCGACCATCCCAAATAAATCGGTAAAAATCTTGGGATAAATTCGGAATTGTAAAAAGAAATAAGAGCCTAAAAAGGATGCTAAAAATAACTAAAAGGCTGAAATTAAATCCAGAAGTTTTAATAATTTGGTAGGCAAAAGCAAATAGTGTCGTATAGATTATAAGTAGTTGAGCAGTATCTGTGCGCATCATAAAATACGCAAACCACACATAAAGTAAACAACTAGTGACAAAAAGCAGAATTGGAACTTTGTGATATTTCCAAATCGAAATCACATTTTAGAAGTTAAAGATTTAAAGAAGACATATCCAAAGCCTATAAAAAGCATTAAATGAAAAGGAAACAATCCAAAATCACCACCTTGATCGCCAACAACGAAAGCACTATACATGCCAAAAGCAAAATAAACCATAAGTATACCTTCGATTATAACGTGCGGAGATACTTTTTTTATAAGGTACTTATTGCCTTTCCATGAGTCTCTAATCGTGCTGATATTAAATTTTGGTGTTCTAACAAATTCACTTCGTTTACCAATATGTCCTTCAATTACAGCTATTGAATTATGAAGCGAGAAGCCCATAGCTATAGAGAAAAATGTAAAAAACATGCCTATGTAACTAAAGAATTTTTTAAAACCACTACCATAAATGTTCTTATACATAAACCAGTAGCAAACAAAAAATATGATGGTACTCATAACAAAGAAACTCATTATATAGAAGTAGTTTCTTAAATGCGCATACTCATTTTTAATGTAAAGCATTGGAATACTTAAAATAGCAACCGTGAAAATACTTAGAAACATGGTACTGTTTAGTAAGTGAAGCAGACCGTGTATTTTTGTTTTGGTAGAGATGTTATCAGATGTAACAACGCGTTTAAACATTTTTCTGAAGTTTTCGGCACCACCTTTATTCCAACGAAATTGTTGAGAACGTGCCGCACTAATTACAACAGGTAGTTCTGCAGGAGTTTCAACATCTTCTAAATATTTGAATTCCCAATTTTTCAGTTGTGCTCTATAGCTTAAATCTAAATCTTCAGTAAGTGTATCTCCTTCCCAATTTCCTGCATCTAGAATACAGGTTTTACGCCAAACACCAGCTGTACCATTAAAATTGATAAAGTGACCTTTACTATTTCTTCCAACTTGCTCTAAAGTAAAATGCGCATCTAAAGCAAAAGCTTGAATCTTTGTTAATAAAGAATAATTTCTATTAATGTGTCCCCAACGGGTCTGTACAACTCCAATTTTTTCATTTTTAAAATAAGGAATAGTACGCTTTAACCAATTTGGTTGTGGTAAGAAATCGGCATCAAAAATGACAATAAATTCACCTTTGGCAATTTCTAAACCTTCTTTTAAGGCACCAGCTTTAAAACCACTTCGGTCAGTTCTGGTAATATGAGTGATATCTAAACCTGTTTTAGCGAGCTGCTCTACATGTGCTTTTGTAGAGGTAACGGTTTCATCTGTAGAGTCGTCTAAAACTTGAATTTCCAATTTGTCTTTTGGGTATTCTATTAAAGCAATGTTATCTAACAATCGCTCCATAACATACATCTCATTATAGACAGGGAGTTGGATAGTAACTAATGGAATTTCATCAGGGTTTGAAAAATCAAACTTAGTACAAGTCTCTCTTTTCTTCTTAGAAGAAAGATAGTTGTATAGTAGGTTTAATTGTGCCAAAGCATACATAAAAATTAGTACTATGGCAATTGTATATATTACAATGATGGTATATTGAAGGTAAATCACTTGAAACTGTATTTAAAAATCCATGTTAGGATTTTTACGCCAGCAAAGATAGCACCTTTTATCGTACCTGAAACTTTTGAGACACCTATTCTATTCCTATAATTTACAGAAATTTCTCTGTAACTTAGTTTTTGCTTTAAGACTTTTAGTTGCATCTCTACTGTCCAACCATAGGTTTTATCTTCCATTTTTAAACCTAAGAGCTTAGTGTATTTAATTGCTCTAAAAGGTCCTAAATCCGTAAAAGTAGATTTAAAAAACAAACCCATTAAGCTTGTTGCTAGCCAATTACCAAAAATTTGAGGTGTAGTCATAGAACCTGTTTCTCTCAGTTCTTTTACACGAGAACCAATCACAAAATCAATGTTATCAGTAATTATAGGTTCAATAATTTTAGTTAATTCTTCAGGGTAATCACTATAATCACCATCTAAAAACACAACAATGTCTGGTTTTTTTTCTTGTTGAGAAATATATTCTAGTCCTTTTAAACATGCAAAACCATACCCTTTTCTGTTTTCAACTAAAACAGTTGCACCTGCATTTTTAGCATTAATTTCAGTGTTATCTGTAGAATTATTACTAATAACAATAATCTCATCAACTATTGAAGGTATGTCTTTTATAACAAGAGGAATAGATTCTTCTTCGTTATACGCTGGGATTATAACTTTTATATTGGGCATTAAATAGGTTTCAACGTGCAAAAGTAATCTTATTTTTTATTTACTAAATCCATTAAGTCTACATCGTTTCCTAAAAGAATTTCAGTTGGATTAATACGTCCTTCCATTGAATCGTTTTCTAATTTTAAAACTCCTCTTGGACAAACCGCAGAACAAACTCCACAACCTACGCAACTAGAACGTACAATGTTTTCACCTTTTTGCGCATAAGCTCTTACGTCAATTCCCATTTCGCAACTGTTAGAACAGTTACCACAAGAAATACATTGTCCGCCATTAGTTGTAATTCTAAATTTAGAAAACAAACGTTGTTGAAACCCTAGGATTGCTGCCATAGGACAACCAAAACGACACCAAGAACGGTTTCCTAAAATAGGGTAGAATCCTGTTCCGATAACTCCAGAAAAAATAGAACCAATATAAATACCATAAGCAGATCTTAAAGCACCAGCTTTTATATAAAAAAGGTGATCTGTTGTTCCTGTAAAATGCATTACAAGTAAAAGTGCGATAACTATAAAATATCCAATGGCTCCATATTTAGCATCTTTACCTAATTCTTGTCTTTTAAAATACATAACAGCAGCAAAGACAAGTGTTAAAAAGCCAACAACTAAACTAATAAAGACATCTCTTGTTAACCAGAAATCATTTTTATCATAACCTAAATAGGTGTAAATCATAGCAACAGTCATTACTATAGAAAAGACTAAAACGGTATGGATTAACCAACGTTCTAATTTCCAAGCAGACATTTTTTTAGATGATAATTGTCTGAAAGAATCACCAGCAGTTTCTGCTAAGCCTCCACAACCACAAACCCAAGAACAATACCAACGTTTGCCATATTTATAGGTTAAAATTGGTGTAATTACAAATATTGATATAATACCAAACAGTAATAATGCAATACCAATATTTCCATTAGATAAAAATCCATTTACAGACCATTCATCAAAAATATAATAGTTAAGTGGCCATATACTTTTTAGATCATAATAGGGTAAATCATTATTCATGACATACATAAATTCAGGAATCAAAAAAGCAAAACCTAATTGAAAAAACATTACTGAAACTGTACGTAATTGTTGGTAACGGTTATGTCTGTATTTTAACATAAACTTGTATCCAAAGGCTAAAATTGCAACAGTATATAAAGTTCCGTAAACAAACCATTGGCTCGCATTCCTACCACTTAATAAATGACTTAAAGGATCAAAAAGACTAATTAAACCCGTGTTTGCTTCTCCATCAGAACCTAAACCTAAATATTTAGGAAAGAAATAAAGTACAATATAGAATGTGGTTAAAATAACGCCAACAATCCAGCCCCAAACACCACGTGACGAAATGGATTTAAACCAAACTCCATCATTTTTAATACCTTCTAGTTTTGTGAGATAAGCATCTCTAGAATATACCACGATGCCTCCAATTATTAAACCTAATGACAGGGTTAAAAACACTGCTTTATTTGGGAAACTGGTATTAAAAAGTGCTAATACGAGTATAAATAAGCCAATGACTCCTGCAGCAAGTGCTATTTTTTGTTTGTTTGAAATCTCTAAAGCATCTGGTTTAGCCAAAGACATACTGTGATTTAATTTATTGCTCATTTTTATGCCGTTTGTAATTGGTTAGTGTAGGCTTTTAATATTTCGGTTTCGAATCTTGAATAGAATTCAGGATCAAAATTAGCTTCAGAGAGATGATTCATAACATAATCTACATCACGTTTTTCTGTAAGCCATTTGTCAAAGTTTTCATGACGCATTCGTATGCCAAATGTGTTAATACCAAGAAATTCATTGGTGTTTTTATCGTAAGCTACAGTGATGCATTTAGTGTCATCTTCATGTTTCCAATGAAAATGTTTTTCGTATTCTGGTCGTCCACGTTCTCCAAATACCCAACCATAGGTTTGATATTCGATATCTAAAAATTTTGCAGAATTAAACCAATGTCCAGGTTTGTATTCTGTTGGATTTCCACAAATAGTTTGAGCTAAGGTTTCTCCCATCATACGTCCTGTATACCAAACCGCTTCAATTGGTCTTCGGTTTCCAATGGCTTCATGTTGCTCTGCACAATCACCAATACTATAAATGTCCGGAACGTTGGTTTCTAAAAAACGGTTCACTTTTACACCACGTCCTAGTTCTATTCCTGAATCTTTTATAAAATCTATATTCGGAGTTACTCCAGCTGTTAAGCCAACCACATTGCATTCTAATTCTTCTCCTGTTTCTTCAATAATTACTGACTTTACGTTGCCATTTTCGTCAGAGTTAATGGCTTTTAAATTTGTAGAAAGTCGTAAATCTATATGGTGGTTTTTGATATGTCTATTAATCATTTCACTTTCACCTTGTGGTAACACTCCGTTCCAAAAACTATCCTCTCTAACTAAAAACGTTACAGGAATATTTCTAGAGTTGAGCATTTCAGCCAATTCAATGCCTATAAGTCCGCCACCAACAATTACAGCGCGTTTACAAACTTTATTATTTGGTGCATGTGCTTCTAGAGTTTCTAAATCTTGTTTGTGATACATGCCCATTGTACCTTTTAAATCTTGACCAGGCCAGCCAAATTTATTAGGTTTACTTCCTGTTGCTATAATTAATTTATCGTATTGAAGTGTATCTCCTTCTGCAAAATGTAGTGTTTTTGTATCTGTTTCAACTTTGTTAACGAACCCTTTTTTTAATTCAATTCTGTTTTTTTTCCAAAACCAATCTTCGTAAGGTTGCGTGTGTTCAAACTTCATATGTCCCATATAAATGTACATTAAAGCAGTACGAGAGAAGAAAAAATCTGTTTCGGCAGAAATAATTGTAATCTTCTTATCTGAAAGTTTTCTAACGTGCCTTGCGAGTGTTACGCCAGAGATGCCGTTGCCAATAATAACGATGTGTTCCATATAATTGCGGTTGTTAATACAGGCTATAGGTCGAAGGTTTTGTTAAAACCTTAACCGATAAGCTGAATTTCTTTAAATTTAGACAAAATTTTACGGTATGCGATATTTTTTTTACTCCCTTTTAGTTTTTGTCTTTGTTGGTTGTGCGGCAATTCCGTACCAACCTTCTAAAATTAATGGAGTAAGTTTTGTTGCTTCTAGAGGTGTTGTGGACTCTTCTCATGTGAAACCTTTAATGCATATAAATGCAAACGCTGCTGCTGTTATGCCTTTTGGTTTTATTAGAGATAAAAGTCATCCTGAAATTATTCATAACACCGATCGGCAATGGTTTGGTGAAACAAGATCTGGTGCAGGACAATATATTGAGTCGCTACATAAGGAAGGAATAAATGTGATGATGAAACCGCAAATATGGATTTCTCATGGTGAATTTACAGGTTTTTTAAAAGTAAATACCGAAGCGGAATGGGAATTATTAGAAACATCATACACTGAATTTGTAATGGAATATGCTGAATTGGCTGAAGAGCTAGATGTTGAAATATTCTGTATTGGAACAGAGCTTGAAGAATTTATAAAAAATAGACCAACGTATTGGCATCAACTTATAAAGCAAATCAGAACGGTTTATACGGGGAATTTAACCTATGCTGCCAATTGGGATGAGTTTTGGACCACACCTTTTTGGTCGGAATTAGATTACGTTGGTATTGATGCTTATTTTCCGGTAAGTGATATGCAAACACCAACAATTGAAGATTGTATAAAAGGTTGGGAAAAGCATAAACAGGGTTTAAAAGCCTTTTCAGAAAAATTAGATCGACCAATTTTGTTTACCGAGTTTGGATATAGAAGTGTTGATTATACAGGTAAAGAACCTTGGCGTTACGATCGCTCCATGACGTCTGTTAATCTTGATGCACAAACTAATGCTACCAAAGCGTTGTTTGATACCGTTTGGAAAGAAGATTGGTTTGCTGGTGGTTATCTATGGAAATGGTTTATTAATCACGAAGAAGTTGGTGGTGTAGAAAATAATCAATTTACTCCTCAGAATAAGCCTGTTGAAGAAATACTTAAAGTGCATTATGGAAAGTATTAAAGATTCTGGGTTTAAGCTTGTGTTTTAATTTCTGTAATGATTCATTATGTTAAACGTCTAATTTTTTATTAATCAAGGCGTGTGAGACAAAAATCAATAGTATTCATTCTTTTATTTTGTTTAGGTTTTTGGGGTTATTCACAAGAAATAATAGTTTCCGAAATTATAATTAAAGGTAATAAACGTACAAAAACTAACTTTTTAAAGCGATTAGCTTTTGTTAAAGAAGGAAGTGTTTTAGACTCTGCTAGAATAGCTTCAGATGTTAGGCGTTTTAAATTATTACCGTCCGTTGCTAGTGCTACTTCTGTATTAGAAAAAGTTAACGACAAAAATTATACCGTTACATATACGGTTGTTGAAAATTTCGCCATCATTCCTGGCTTAAATGTTTCTCAAGATAATAATGATGATTTTGCTTTTAGGACATCTGTTTTCGATTTTAACTTTCTTGGTCAAAATCAAATTTTAGGTGGGTTTTATGCTAGAAATGTTTTTGATTCTTACGGGTTTTATTGGGAGGCACCTAATCTCTTTACCCGAAAGTTAGGTGTTGGAATAAATTATCAGAATAATGTATTGCAAGAGCCTATATTTTTTGAGGATGAACGCGATATAAAATATAAGTATACAAGTAGAGCTTTTGAGTTGCGATTGATGTACGAGCATAATTTTAAGAACAGAATAGAATTTGGAATAAATATCGCCAATGAAGATTATAACTATTTAATTGGTGAGTTACCTCAAGATATTCCTGAGGAATTAGGAGTTGATAGAGTGTCTATTGTTGGTGAGTATGAATACAATAACATTACCAATGAATACCAATATGTAGATGGCTTTAGAAGTGTTTTTACTTATAGTTTTACATTAAATTCTAATGGAGATAATGAGTTGTTGCGTAATTTTTTTATTGGTAGAAATGATTTTGAATATTTTAAACGTATTGGCAGTAAAGGAAATTGGGCTAATAGACTCCGTTTAGGTTATGCAACTAATGCTACTACACCATTTGCGCCATTTGCATTAGATAATCAGCTTAATATAAGAGGTGTAGGTAATACCATTGATAGAGGCACTGCTTCTGTAGTTTTTAATACGGAATATAGACATACCGTTTTAGAAAAAGGCTGGTTTGCAATGCAAGCTAATGCGTTTGTAGATGCTGGTACATGGCAAGAGCCAGGAGGCAATCTTGGGGATTTAATAGAGGGAGAGGAAGCGACTTTATTTTCTGGTTTAGGTTTACGTTTTATTCACAAACGAATCTTTAATGCCGTTTTTAGAATTGATTACGGTATAAGTTTAGGCAAAAAAGCAAATAATGGAATTGTCTTTGGTATTGGTCAATATTTTTAATTAGATCTACTCTAATGGTATCACTTTGAATTCTTTTATTGCTTTATTCGGTTCAATAATATTGTAACCTTTCCAAAAATCAGGATCGTATGTATTGAGACGTTTTGGTGTTACTAGGTTTTTTTCTTTAAAATTATTATAATCAGCTTCAGTAATGGTTTCGCTATTAAAGACAATAAGTTCAGATTTGTTTATGTTTCTAACAATGAAATGAATGTCGCCTTTTAATTCATTTTGTTTTCTTCTGCCTCGTACGTTTTTATTCTTCTCAACAATTTTTATAGGACGTTTTACTCCAACTTGTTCACCAACAGATTCGTCTCTGTATTTTAAGGTGTATTTATCATTGTCATTTTTTTGAAATATAATTGTGCCTTCTTTTAAGTATTTTTTAGATGAAATCCCTAATAATGAAAACTGACTTAAAGGTTTTACGTTTTTATAATCAACTCTTACAACAGCAAAATCTTCTGTGTTTACATACATAGTTCCTACAAAATCTTCGCTACGTTTTGGTTTAAAAGGGATAACATATACGAACATATCATTCATATAAGCATAATCAGCGATTTCAAATTCGTATCGTTTAGATTTGTGTATGAAGTTAAGGTCATTGTCGTCGTCAATAAAATTGTTGTTTTCTAAGTTATGAATCTGCATTTTTCGCCAATGTAAAAAACCAATTTTACGGATTGAATCTTTTTTCTTTTGTTCGGCAAGTATGGCGTCAGTTGCAGTTTCCGCCTTCTCATTTGAATCCCCAAATAATGAAGAATCCATTTCCTCTTTTACACTAAACCAACCCGATTTAATCTTAAAATAAGAATCGCGTTTTACATACTTTTTAAAAATGTCATTAAATCGTTTTTCATAATTATCCATGTTAATATCCATGGATTCATCATATAGACGACAAGCTTTTAGGATTTCCATTTTCTGAATAGCATCAGGTGTAACTTCACCATAAATTTCGCTTAAAACTTCAGTATGACTGCTTGTGCTTTTTGGCATAATTTGAATTAAGCTATCTATAAATTGTTGATTAAATTCGGGTATGGTAGATTTTTCTAAATTAATCTCAGATTTGTCTACTTCGTTATAATAAGATTCCCTAAAAAATAGTTTTCGTTTCGTAAAATCAAAATCATAATTTGTGGTTAAGCCTTCTTTTACTTTATCTAAGATTTCATCAATAGTATAGTTTTTATTGGTAACTAATACTTCAGATAAATCTACTGTCTGAGCGTTTAAATAGATGATGTGATTTTCAAAATTGAGAAGTGCAACCCGTTTTTCTTCATAACCCAAACAACTAATCACTAAAGAGTCGGTTGCTTTTATAGCACGCTTAATAGTGATGTTAAATTCGCCATTATCATTACTAATAACGCCTGTTTTTGAGTTGAATTGAATGGTTGCGAAAGGAATGGGTTTCTCTGTGTTTAGATCTAAAAGTTTTGAAGTATATGTTTGCTGTCCGTGAGATGTTACCATAGTAAATAATGCTATAGCAATGATGATTTGATTGATTTTCATGATGATGGGTTGGTTGATTGGTTTTTAGCCAAAGTATAGGATTGATATATTTTAGAAAGCCGATTTAATCTTTTGTTAAGTAAGATTTATCTTAAGTTTAACAACTTTAAGAAAAATTAAGAATTAATTCTAAGAGTGTGGTTATTAGAAATTAAGTTTTAGCTTTGATGAAAAATGAAGTGATATGAGAACATTAGCGATTGGAGATATTCACGGTGGATTAAGTAGTTTAACTCAAATTATTGATAGAGCAAAGGTGCGCTCAGATGATTCATTGATTTTTTTAGGTGATTATGTAGATGGTTGGAGTGAAGCAGCACAAGTGATTCAGTATTTAATTGAACTATCTAAAACTAATACCTGTGTTTTTATAAAAGGAAATCATGATGTTTGGTGTGAACAATGGCTGGCTTCCGGAATTGTAAATGATGTTTGGTTTAAGCATGGAGGTAAGGAAACCATTGAAAGTTACGATGGGTTTTCTAAAGACCAAAAATTAAAGCATCTCGATTTTTTTGAAAGCATGCCTTTATATCATATAGATACTGAAAACCGATTATTTGTGCATGCAGGTTTTACCTCTATGTATGGTGTTGAAAAGGAAATTGATATAAGAAATTTCTATTTCGATAGAACGCTTTGGGAAATGGCATTAACCATGGATAAACATATCAAGAAAGATTCAAAAATTTATCCAAATCGCTTAAAGCATTATTCTGAAATTTATATTGGTCATACTCCAACTATTAATTTTGGAGAAGACAAACCGATGAATTGTGGTAATGTTTGGAATGTAGATACAGGAGCAACCTTTACAGGAAAATTATCTGCTATAGATATTGATACAAAAGCAATTTTTCAGAGTGATAAAGTAATGGATTTGTATCCTGATGAATTGGGACGAAATAAGAAATAGTTAACAAACATACTTCTTATAATAAGCCAATAGCTCATCAGCCGAAGCACCAAACCATTTTTTTACATAAATAGTCCAAAAATGATATTGTAGTTTCCAAATACCATGTTTTCGGTAAAGTCTTGCTGAAGTTGTTAGTTTTTTATTGATGACTGAAAATTGATTACGAGCGTACAATTCATTAATCAACATGTTGTCTTCATAGATAATATAACTTTCGTTATAACCACCAATTTCGTCGAATAAGTCTTTAGTGAGAAACTGACTTTGGTCTCCGCCTCTACAAGCTCGCCAATGAAATTGTGTTAACCAACCTGCTGTTTTTAACCACCAATGATTACTATCAAACTGCATTCTAAAGCAACCTGCTTTTTGTCCGTTTTTAACTTCGTTAATTATAAGTTGATCAAAATTTTGAGGTGGAAAAGAGTCTGCATGAAGAAAATATAAAATAGTTCCTTTAGCGTATTTTGCGCCAGAATTCATTTGTTTTGCTCTTCCTTTTTCTGAACGTATTAAGTTTATACGAGTTTGAGCTAAGTTTCTTTTTAAGAAATCGGTGTCAAGCGGAATCACTTTTGGTACCGCATTCTCAACGTTGTTAGAGCTAATAAATTTAGAAACAATGGCTTCAGTATCATCTGTACTTCCTCCATCAACAACTGTAATGTCAACAATATTTGTTGCTGTTGAGTTTGTTGTAAGGTGTTGTAATAGAGACCCGATTGTTTCTGCTTCGTTAAATACCGGAATAATTATACTTATCATATATCTACTTACGTAAAACAAATAGAAATAGTTTTATTCATTCAAATTCCAATCGTAATCTTTAAAACTCTTTTTAGCTGAATTTGATATTTTCACATCAGAATATTGGTTAAGAAAATCAATTAAACTTCCGTTAGTTTCAAAATCTTTTTTAAACCATTTAAAGATTCTAGAGATTTTTATTTGTTCTTCTGAAAGTTCATTTTTTGTAGTATCGGCTAAAAACTCTTTGGTGGCATTAGTTAATTGATCCTCTAATTTTGAAGCTGTAAAAGCCGTATTTTGTAATTTAGGACATGATATTGAAGCGCACACAATAGCAAAATGAATTCTAGGTTCATCCATACTTCTAAGTATTTTATGCTCAATATCATTTAAATTTTGCCAATTATCACCCAATTTCCATAGACGCTGATCCCAAGGGTCTTTAATATCTTTAATACTTTTTGTTGGGTAATTTCTGAGGATTAAATCGATGGTTAAAGCGTTGTATGCGTTAATCCAATAAGCTAGTTTATCATTCTTAGTCCAATCGTCCTTAGGCTGATTGGTTTTTAATAATTCAATATAACTTTGAAGTGTTTTATAATCGCCTTTTAGACCTTTATAATCAACATTTCCATTAGCTGAAACGAATTTCTGAAGTAGATTATTTAAAATAGAATGATCAAAAGCTTCAGTGTAAATAGTTTCTGTGGTCTCAGTAATGCCATTGTCGCTTATGGTTCCATCTTCGCCTAAACTGATTTCGATAGCATTATTTGCGTTAGTTGTAGTCGAAGGAATTTCAATCGTATTTCTAACTTCTACATTACCATTAGAATCATTTTGTAGGGTTTTTTGCGCAGCAGAACAAGATGACGTAAATATTATAGTGATAATTAATGCTGATAAATATTTCATATATAAAATGTGTTTAATAATAAGCTTAAGTTATTCTGAAGCTTTAGATTTTCGCTTCTTTGAAAATGCAGGATATACAGATTGTCCAATAAAATCTTTAGGGAAAATATCATCGTCTTCAAATCCTAGTTCTATATCTCTTCCATCATGCGGAATGTAATCTGTTTTAAAAAGATAATCCCAAAGACTAAGTGTAATACCAAAGTTAACTCCAAAGCGTTCTCCTTCTGGTAATTCTTTTACATGATGCCAAATATGCATTTTAGGATTGTTAAATACGTATTTCAAAATCCCATAATCCCAACCTAAATTGGCATGATTAAGATGGCCAACAGCAATACTAAAGAAATGAACAATAGCAACATCTTGTGCGTCAAAACCACCAATAATGGCAATAGGGATATATAGCATTGATTTATACATAATAGGTTCCATCCAATGGTAACGTAAATGTCCTGCAAATCCCATTTCTTTTATGCTGTGATGTACTTTATGGAAATTCCAGAGCCATTCAAAACGATGTAATAAGCGGTGTGTATTCCATTGTACAAAATCTGAAACGATAAAAAAGATAAAGAGCCCTAACCATCTTGGTAATTCATCTACATCAAATAATTGAAAGCTAGAAACGGATAATCCTACCAGGCCTAAAACATCATTAAATAATTCTGAAACTGTATTGGTTAAAGAGATTAAGACAATAAGGTTTAACAAAAAGAAATTGAAAAACATGTAAAATGTATCTAACCAAAAATCTTTTCTAAAAAGGGCTTGTTCCTTTCTCCATGGAAAAGCAATTTCTAAGATCCATACTAAAACAGAAATAAGAATTAGTCCATAAAAAAAGTTGTCCCAATGGTAAATGTCAATTAGCTCATATTTGAGATAATTCCAATAATCGGAATAAGATTTTGTAAATATGTCTAGGTATTTTTCCATTCAAGTCTAAAAAAAAAAGGGGCTTTTAATTCTTTACTCTTTTGTTGCTAAAATCTGTTTGAGCTTACAAATCTTTTATTAATTTTTTAAATAAGGTTATCATATTGGGCTCTGCTTTACCTGCCATAGCAATTATTTCAGAGATATCAACTGGTTTTAGATTATTTGGGTCACACTCATCAGTTAAAACAGAAACGGCAGCCACTTTTAAGTTAAGATGATTGGCAACAATAATTTCTGGAACGGTACTCATTCCAACAGCATCTGCTCCTATAATTTTAAGCATTCTATATTCAGCACGTGTTTCTAATTGCGGTCCAACAACACTAGCATAAACACCTTTATGTAATCTAATATTATTTTCTTTTGCGATATTTTCAAATTTAGAATTGATATCTGCATCATAAGGTGCACTCATGTCTGTAAAACGTTCTCCTAATTCTGAAACGCCTTTAAAAGCTAAAGGTGAACTTCCTTGGAGATTAATATGATCGTCAATAAGCATTAACTCTCCTTTTTTATAATCGAGATTTATAGCGCCAGAGGCATTAGAAACCAACAGAGTTTTAATGCCTAGTTTTTCCATAATTCTAACAGGAAATGTAACGTCTTGTAAGCTGTAACCTTCATAAACATGAAAACGGCCTTGCATAACCACTACTTTTTTACCTTCTAAAATGCCATAAATAAGTTTGCCTTTATGAAACTCTACTGTGGCAGTTGGGAAATTAGGAATGTCATTGTAGCTTGCCTCGGCAAGAATTTCAATCGCATTCACCAACTGCCCTAAACCTGTTCCTAAAATGATACCAACTTCAGGATTATTAAAACCTTTACTCTTTAAATATTCGGTGCTTTCTGATATTAATTTAATCATTGAGTTGTTGTATTTTTTCTTGTAATTCTATGTTAGATTTATAAAATTCTGAAGCAATTAAATCTTCATAAGTATCAATATCGTTTAAAATATCTAAGGTACTAACTGTAACGTTATTTTTATGTAACTCTTGTAACGTACTTTTTAATAAATGAGGTTGACTCCAAGGTTTATTGGTAAAAATAGAAGTGTTTAATTTAGACATTCCTACTAGATAATAACCTCCATCTTCAGCAGGTCCAAAAACAACTTCGCTTGTGTTTAAAGCATCTATTCCTTTTGTAATGTGAGTGGAATTAATATCTGGTAAATCAGAACCAATAAGTACTATTTTTTCATAACCAGCAGCAAAGCCTTCCTTAAAAGCATTGAGCATACGCTCACCTAAATCGGATCCATGCTGAACTGTTTTAAACTCATTTTTCCATTGCGTATCTACAACAGCATTAGAAAAATAAATGCGTTTATCAAAATCTAGTGTTTCTGTGGCTTTTTCTGTGATTTTAACCAACTCCGTGTACACATCAAAAGCACCATAGTCACCAATAGTTTTTGCGAGTCTAGTTTTAACAGTTCCTAGTTTTATGTTTTTTACAAAAACAATAACGAGTGATTTATTCATAGATTTTAGTGCCTTTTAATAACCATTTACTCCAGTCTTCAGAGTAAGCATGTATAAGTTCTGTTTCCTTTTCTTCGGAATTAAATACGGAGAAATTATTATTTTTCCATTCAAAAATACCACCAAATAAATTGTAAACATTGGTGTAGCCTTTCTTTTTGAGTTGTTCTGCAATGTCTTCTGAACGAATGCCTACAGAACAATATACTACAATTGTTTTTGATGTGTCTGGTATTGCTTTTAACACGGTGTTTAAATCAAAATGATCATAGCCAACATGCATTGCGTTTTTTATGTGACTTACTTTGTATTCTGCAATTTCTCTTGCGTCTAATAAAATGGCCTCTGTTTTAGGCATCGCCAATTCTTGAGCAGAAATATAAGGAACACTTTCTTTATTATGAGTTTTTAATAACTCATGAAGTGTTTCTTGGCTATTTCCAAAAAATCCTAAAAGTAAAAATATTAATATTAAGAAGTTTCGCATTGCTGTTTAGTGTGCGTAATTTGATTAACCTTACAATTCTATTGTTTTGCCTTGTTGTCGTTTTTCTAATTCAGGCAAAATTTCCATATTGTCCCAAATTCCCGAAATAATAGTTTTTGCATAGGATTCGGGTAATAATCCGTTTAGCATTAATTTATTAGTGAGCAAATGATTATAATCTAACTTACGAAAATTTACCTGCAAAGGTTTTACCGAATCCTCCAAAATAGCAAACCAAACATTCGGTTTTCCATCATTAGCAGGCATGCCAATGACACCAGGATTTATCCAACGTTTATCATTGTTTTTATGTTCGTAAGGTAGACCACAATGACCAGCAATAATGACGTTAGTTTCTGTAGCTTCAAAATTAGAGTTTTTAGTAGCCCACGGTGTCGATTTAAAAATAAATTCTGAAACATTAAAATACGAACCATGTACGACGGTTACCTTCTGATTCCCAATGGTGAATTTTATATGGTCTGGAATCGTTTCAAGATAGTCAAGAGAATCTTTTGAGAGTTTGCTCTTAGCATACGGATACCATTGTTGCGAAAAACTATCGCATCGCGACCCTTCTCTAAAATCGCAACCACAATCGTCTTCATCATCACGTAATTGTATTTCTACATTACCAACAATGCTTTTAGCATTCCAATTTTTAAAAGTTTGAATGGTTTCTTCGGGTTGTGCGCAATAGCCAATAATATCACCAGTGCAAATACAATTTTCAGGTGGAATACCTTCAGATTCTGCCACAGCAATTAGTGCTTCAAGGGCTTGAAGATTACTGTAAACACCACCAAAGAGTAGTACTTTACCTGATAATTTCCCTATGTCAATTATGTTTTTATCCATAACATTTTCCACGAAAGTGGACATCTTATTTATTTGATTTTAACCATTTCGGTATGAAATATAAAATATTACAACTTAAAATTCCCCAAATATTCACCCAAAGTAAATCGGCATACTTGCCTTCTGTAAAAATTAAGGCTTCCGGAAACACATTAAAAACCAATGTAAATCCAAATACTAATCCGGTAATAACGCTCAGGTAGAAACTCATTTTGGGCACTTTGATATTCCAAAACAGAAAGATGGGTGTTAAACCAATAACCATGGTGCCAGATATGGTGGTTGCTGATAAAATTTCGGCTTCAAGAAAAACAGGAAGTGTGCCTAAAATCGCTATGGCAGCCATAGATGCTCTTCCAAAAGTTAAATCGTTAACCATGCCTAAATCAATCGCTAATAATTTTGAAAAGGATGAAAATGTTGAGTCTAGTGTTGAAGCGGCTGAGGTAATCATTATAAAATTAATGACTAATAAAATAATCACACCAAAGGCTTTACCAACTTCTACGGCGGCTTGTCCTTTAAAACCTTGGGTTTGCGCATAGACACCAATGACGCTAAATAGTATAATGCAAATAGCACCTAATAAACTCGCCCATAAAAAACTTTTACGCGTGACTTTTGGAGAACTAATAAAGGCTCTGTCGGTTAAAACTGGGTCGTGAAATGGATAACTAAACGATTGGATAATGGCTGCGAAAAATAGGTTTAAACCTAACTCAAAACTCCAAGTTCCAGAAGTGACGACATCATTGACGCTAAAAGTTTCTATTGAAAAGATATTCCATAGAATTACCATAAGTAGAATACTAAATAATACCATCTGAATCACATCAGTAAAAATAGAACTACTCAAACCGCCTTTTATCGCATAAGCTAATGTCAATATGGTGAAAACTATTATTGCTTTGTAATAGTTAGAACTTCCTGTTTCACCAAAATAACTACCAATAACCATGGTATTACTCCAGACTTCATTAAATAAACGAATAGCAATTAAAATTGAAAACAAAGCCATAGCTCCTTTTCCGAATTTGGTAATTAAAAATTGATGAATACTTTTAAATCCACCAACAACGCGCATTTTGTAAATCAATAAACCAGCGACAGCAAAGGATAGGTAATAACCAGCATACGCAACACCACCAACAATACCAAAGCTTAAGCCTAAATTGGCTGCATTGGTAATGCTCTTGGCAAAAATCCAAGAAATAATAAGGCTTCCGGTAAGCACTAAAGCGTTTGGTGCTTTCCTTTTATGAACCGCCTTAAAAAATTCGTCTGTAGTTTTTGCTAATGGCGATAATACAAAGAGTAGTAAACTCGATGCAATTATCAATGTCCATTGCCAGTTAATTATATCCATGTATGTTTATTCATTCCACCAAACTGGCACGTTTATACTATTGTTATTGGTTGCATTGGCAGCAACACTGTAATTTTCGAAATTTAAAGCGGTTTCTTCTGCAGGATAAGGCATTCTTATTGGAATTATATCGTTGTTTAAACTTGCGGAAATAGTTTGCAATTCAGGGAAACCTGTTCTTCTGTACTCTATCCATCCTTCGTAACCATTAATAATATTTGCAATCCATTTCTGTGTTAAGATTTGTTCTATTGGGTTTGACCCAAAAGCATTATAAGCGGCAGGGCCAGAAAGGTAATCTGTAGGTAATTCCGTGTGCCAATACTCAAACGCTAAAGTAACTCCAGCGTTGTATAACATCTGTGCATCTGCATTGATAAAACCTTTGGCAGCCGCTTCGGCTAAGGCAAATTGTACTTCCCAAGCGGTTATAAAATTAGCATCTAAAGTTGACGTATCTTCTCTGAAAGCTGTGCTTGCTAAAGAATAATCTGCTAAAGCAATAGAGGTCGAAGATGCATCAATACCATTTAATAAACCATTAAATTCATTAGTGCTTGAATTTGAGAACGGACGAAATAAACTTGAAAGTCTCGTGTCATTTAGACCCACTAAAATATCTTCCATAGTTTCGGACAATACAAAATTGTTAAAATCTCCAATTCTTAATTGTGCCAATCTAAAACTGTTTGGGTCTGTGTTTGTAAAATTGAAAATAGCATTTTCACTGTTTGAAGTGATATAATTGCCTTCATCAAAAAGCGTTTGTAAATCACTAGAAACATCTACTTTATCTGAAATACGAACTAAATTTTTGATTTTTAAAGCATTCGCAAATTTTATCCAAGCGTCTAAATTGCCATCAAATAAAATATCGCCTTCCAATGGAATCACATCAGTATAGGCTTCAATAGCCGCAATGCCTTTATCTAAATTATCTAATATACCATTTTCATTAAGATAGATGTCTTCTTGTGAATCGTATGCTGGTGTTACCGTGCCTTCAACACCATTGAACGCTTCAAAATAGGGAACGTCTCCAAATAAATCAGTTAAACCAGCAGCCATATAGGCTTTTAAAATTAATGCAGGACCTTCATAAACAGCAAAGGTTTCTGTTGTTCTAGCTTGATTTAGGATAATTTCATTATCTCTCAAATTGGTATAAAAAATAGGCCAAGGATTACCTCCTAATTGTGGTGATTTTAAAGCATGTCTATCAAATAAATTGAAATCTAAAGCGGTTCTATGTTGTGCTAATAAATCGCCGGCAACAAAGCCTTCGTAACTCATGTTTTCTCCAAAATCGTAAATAACCTGTCTTAGCAACAAACTCGGTTGGACCGAACTGGGTTGGTTTGGGTTGGTATTTATGTCTTCAAAATCTTTGGTACAACTCATCGTTGTTGCAATAAATAAAACAGAAAGTATATATGTGAAATTTTTCATGTTGCTTTTTTAAAAATTAAATCCGGCTTTAAAACCAATACTTCGTGTTGTAGCATAACTCATGTCTTCAACACCATTTACAAATCCATTACCTTGAACGGCTAATTGTTCTGGGTCAAAATGCGGATTTTCGGTAATTGCAAATAAGTTGTTTCCAACTAAGGAAAGACTAATGTCAGCACCTTCTTTCAAACCTAAAAAGTCATCTTTTATATTAAAAGTATAGCCAATAGCGAATTGGCGTAGCTTCAAAAAGGAAGCGTCATAAACATTATTTTCTTCATGATTTCTATCGTAAAATTGTCGGTAATAACTTTCTGCAGTAATCGCAACGGTATTTGCTTGTCCTGTATTTACATTGACACCTTGTGCAACAATTCCGGCATCTGGTCGGTAACTCGTTTCTGCTAGTTGACCACCAACATTTCCTAAAGCGCGTGTTCTAGATACAATTTCGCCTCCTTGTCGCCAATCGAATAAAAAGCTCATATTCCAATTTTTATAATTGAAATTGTTACTCCATCCTAATGTAAAATCTGGATTATAATTTCCTAGTTTTTTTAAGTTGTCATCGGCAATGTAGTTACCATTATCATCAATTAAAAATTCATCATTTTCATTTTTTAGATAACCAGTTCCGTAAAAATCTCCAACACGTCCACCTTCTTCCACCTGAAACCAAACCGTTTGGTTGGCGCTATCATAAATTCTACTATAAGCAAGTGTTAACCTTCCGTCCGACTGTGGCAAGTTTTTAATAACAGAGCGATTAGTGGCGAAGTTAAACGTGCTATTCCAATTGAAATTATCCGTTTGAATTGGTGTAATCCCTAAAACAATTTCTACACCTTGTGTGTTTACATTTCCGCCATTAACTACTTGTTGGCTGTAACCAGAAGAAATGGCAACAGGTAAAGAAATAATTTGGTCCTTTGTATTGGCATTGTAATACGTAAAATCGAATCGTAATCTATTATCTAAAAATCGTAAATCTGTACCAAACTCATAAGAGGTGGTGCTTTCTGGTTTTAAATTGGCATTGGGAATAAAATCTTGGTCGCTAAAAGTAGGTTCGCTATTGTATGGTGTTTGTGATACAAAAGCACCAGAAGTTTGGTAAGCACTTGTGTCGTTTCCTACTTGTGCCACACTCGCTCGCAGTTTTGCAAAAGATATGGCAGTTGGTAATTCCACAACATTAGATAGTATAAAACTTGATGACATTGAAGGGTAGAAAAACGAGGTTCCATCTACCGAAAAAGGTGTGGCTAATGCACTAGACCAATCATTCCGTCCTGTAATATCTAAGAATAAAAAGTCTTTATAACCCAGTTTTGTAATACCGTAAAATGAGTTGATACGCTTTTCACTTTCAAATTGAAAGACTTCAATAGGTGAAGCTGCATTGTTTAAATTGTAAATTCCGGGTTGTGCCAAACTAACCGTTTGTGATTGTTTAGTGGTTGCGATTTGATTCAATCTATTTCCACCTAAAAACACATCTACAGAAATATTATTAAACTGATTTTTATAGTTGATTAAAAAATCGGTATTCACTTCTCTAAACATGACATCGTGCTCTGCATAAGCACCATTACTGAAGCGATTACTACTATACGCTCTGCGTAATTCACGCTTTTCAGTACTATAATCCATTCCTGTTCTTAAGGATATGCTTAAATTTTTAGTCAGTTCTTTTTTAATGGATAGATTTCCAAAAATACGGTCGCGATTAAAGGAATTTGTATTCTCATTTAAAATGAAATACGGATTATCAAAAAATGTGTAATTAAATGAATATTGTTGTGTCCCTTCTAAACCAGGTTGCCAATAATTTTTAAGATTTTCTATATTTAAAGAGCGTGGTCCCCAAGCAACAAGCGAATAATTGGCATTTTCACTTCCATAACCATTAGCAGGTCTATTGTCACTATTAGAATTTATATAACTGAAAGATGAATTAATTTCCGTATTGTCACTTGGTTGAAAGTTTAATTTAGCAGAAATGGTTTGTCTATCTAAATTAACACCAGGAATAATTGATTCACTTCTTAAATCGGTGAAAGATAATCGGTAATTTCCAGAATCGAACCCATTAGAAACTGAAATATTATTAATGGTTGTAACACCAGTTTCGTAGAAATCTTTTAAGTTATCTGGATTCGATTTAAAAGGTGTTGCTGTGATGTCTAAACCATCGTAAAGCGCAGTATCTCCACCTCTTACAAAAGTGCCGTTTGGTAATTGCACAGGACTATCAAATTGCGCAATCAACAAACCAGCATCTAAACGTGGTCCCCAAGAATAGGTAATATTATCATTGATACCACCACCAAGACCGTCAACATATTCAAACTGACCAGAATTACCTTGACCATATGAATTTTGAAATTCAGGTAATGTAAAAGCTGTGTCTACAAAAAGCGAGGAATTAAAACTAACGCCTAAACCTCTTTTGTTTTTTCCGTTTTTGGTTTCAATAACAATAACACCATTAGATGCTCTTGTGCCATATAATGCTGCAGCACTTGGCCCTTTTAAAACGGTAACAGAACCAATATCATCAGCATTCACTTCCATACCACCATTTCCAAAATCAATTTCTTGAAATCCGGCTGCAGCTTCATTGGTGAAATTAAAAACCGTTTCGTTGTTAATCGGCACACCATCAACCACAAATAAAGGGTTGTTATTAGAAAAAGACGCTTCGCCTCTAATCGTAATTTTAGATGAAGATCCAACGCCTGTGGCACCTTGTGTAACCGTTACTCCAGCTAATTTACCTTGTAAGTTGTCTAGGAAGTTCACTGTTTTTACTTCCGTTAATTTTTTAGAAGAAATGGCCTGGACAGCATAACCTAATTCTTTGGTATCTCGCTCTAAACCTAATGCGGTAATTACGACTTCATCTAAAGCAGCAGAATCTTCTTGTAATTCAATATTGATAATTGTTTGATTTCCTATTTCAATAGTTTGTGTTTTAAAGCCTAAAAATGTGTAGGTGAGTTTATCTGTAGTTGAATGAACGACTATTGTGTAGGTGCCATCATCGCTTGAGATAGTTCCATTGCCGTTGCTAGATGAAATGTTTACAAAGGGCAAAGGTGTTTTAGAATTGGCTTCGGTAACTGTTCCGGTAATTGTAATTTGAGCATTACTGAAAAAGCAAAAGCATAACAGTAAGCATAGGTAAATGTGCTTCATATGTAGACCACAAAACGTGGCTATTTTTTAAAATGAGAGATTATTTAATTGAAAAAATCTTTAGGTATTAATGACATTAAAACCCAATTCTAAATATGAAGTAAGGCAGGTGAGCCTTTATTGTAGTGTTTGTTTAAAACGGTATTGCCTTGAAAAACAGAGGCGACTATTGCAATTGTTTTTATTTTTTTTAGAATTTTTAAAAGCAGTTTTCTAATATTGAAATCTAAAGATTTAAAACTTTTTAAGACCAATTCTATATCTGAAGTGTCATCAATATCTGTTAGCGTTTCTAAATAGGAAACACTTTCATTTTGTTGTTGTAATTCTTGATGCAAACAGCGTCTTAATTTAGACGTCTGCCAAGGTAAATTTTGGATGTCTGTTTTACTGAAATGTGCTTTTTTGAAACCCATTAAATAGAATCCTCCATCGGTTGAAGGTCCTAAAACATAATCTGAATTCTCTAATTTATCTTTGGCTTTTACTATAAGATTAGCGGTAAGGTTGGGGATATCATTACCAAGTGTTATAACATTTTGAAACCCTTGGTTAAAAACGGTTTCAATAGCATTGGTAAAACGTTCTCCAAATGAATGTCCTTTTTGCGCTTTCTCAGAAATATGAAAATAAGGTAAACCCGCTTTTTTTACTGTTTTTACAGTATCAGAATCAAGCAAATTAAAGAAGTCAGAAGAAACAACTGATTTTGACGTCAATTGTTTTTCTGCTGAATTTGCAAAGATTAATATGGCGGTTTTGTTCTTCATTATTTATTCCTGCGAAGGCATGAATCTTAATTTGTTTATGCAACAACCCCTTGGCAACTACTTCCTGCTCCAGCAGTACAACCATAGCAATGTTGAGAAATAACGATGTTTCTTCCTTCTAATAATTCTTCGTTAAAATCTGAAATATGTCTCGATTTGCTATTTACGGGTAACTCTAGCATCTGATTAAAATCACAATCAAATAAATAACCATCCCAACTAATCGATAAGGTATTGGTACACATCACATTTTCTACGGCAGCCGGATTATAAGCCTCGACTAAAGAATACATATAATCTTCGTAGTTTTCTGAAGCGATTAAGTAATCTAAGAATCTAGCAATTGGTAAATTCGTAATCGCAAATAGATTATGAAATTCAATTCCAAAATCGTCCATCAATGCCTTTTTAAAATCCTTTTCCATAGCCACTTGGTCACCAGGTAAAAAAGCTCCAGACGGATTGTAAACTAAATCTAGTTTTAGATCACTTCCTGGCATTCCGTAACCCACGGCATTTAATTCTTGTAAAGCTTTTATAGATTTATCAAAAACACCATCACCACGTTGTTTATCCGTTTTTCCACGTGTCCAGTGTGGCATAGAACTTACCACATGTACATTATGTTTTTTAAAGAATTCTGGCAAGTCATAATATTTTTTGTTTGCTCTAATAATGGTAAGGTTAGAACGTACAATGAAATCTGTAATACCAACTTTAGCAGCTTCTTCTACAAACCATCTAAAATCAGGATTCATTTCTGGTGCTCCACCAGTTAAATCTAGCGTGTGCGCACCTGAGTTTTTTATGACTTCAAGACATTGTCTCATGGTATCTCTGGTCATTATTTCTTTTCGATCCGGACCAGCATCTACATGGCAATGGTCGCAAACTTGATTACACATGTAGCCAACATTAATCTGTAGAATTTCTAGTTTTTTAGCTTTAATTGGAAATTGACTCGTTTCTGAAATCTTATCTTTAAAGGTTGGTAATTCACCACTTTTAAAGATACCATTAGAGAGTATTTCTATTTGTTTATTGCTTTGCGCTAAATCGTTTCCGAGTTTTTTTAGGGACTTTGTTGCCATTAATCGTTTCTCTTGTTTGTAATTCTTACGAAATTAATGCGGTTGAGGTTTTTATCTTAACCGTCTAATTTGTTGACTTTATTCATCATTTGTACACCATGTACTAAAGTGGCGCCGCTTTTTATGGCTGCACCAACATGTATGGCTTCCATCATTTGCTCTTTAGTAATGCCACGTTGTAATGTGTCTTTTGTATAGGCATCAATACAATATGGACACTGTTCTGTATGCGCTACAGCTAAAGCTATGAGTGATTTTTCACGAGCAGTTAAAGCGCCTTCTTCAAAAACTTTTCCGTAATAATCGAAGAATTTTGTTCCTAATTCTTCACTCCATTCTGTGATTTTTCCAAATTTGCGTAAATCCGCAGCATCGTAATATGGTTTTGACATATAGTTGTATTTTGATTAAAAAAATCAATATACAATCTTATGTCGAAGTTAAATCCTAAAGATTACAGAAAATTTTAAAAGTTTGATTGCTATTAAAAGGTTTGACTCTAGTTTTAGAGGATAATACCATTTATATCAAAAAAACCTTACTTTTAAATTCTCTTTTTTATTAGAAATGCAAAACTGGATTGAATTACTTTTTGAATTTAAACAAAAGCAAATACCTGTTGCCTTTATAACGGTGACCAAGTGTTTAGGGTCAACTCCTTGTGTGGTAGGTTCGCGTATGCTTGTGACTGAGAACAAACATATTCACGGAACTATAGGAGGTGGGAAACTTGAATTTAAAGCCATAGACGAAGCTATCGTTGCTTTAAAAGAGAATAGAATTATTGAATCGACTTATACTTTGGGACCCGAATTTGAACAATGTTGTGGAGGAAAAGTGGAATTTATTATAGAACCTATGAATCAATCACCAGAATTATTTTTATTTGGAGCAGGCCATATTGGTGTAGAAATCTGTAAGCTTTTAGTCGATACGCCTTTTAAAGTGAACTTAATAGATTCGCGTGAAGAATGGTTTTCTAATTTAGAATTAGATAAAATTGTAACGACGCATCAAGTCAATGAAACTGATTTTAAATCTTTTAAAGAAGTGGTTAAATGGGGAAGCAATTGTTATGTGTTAGTGCTCACACATAATCACGCCATTGATTTTGATTTGATAACTATGGCTTTGCAAAATGAAACTAAATTTTTAGGACTAATAGGAAGCAAAACAAAAAAAGTGCGATTCAATACTATGTTGATTAATGAGATGCATATTCCTGAAGGAATGATAAATGTGGTGTGTCCAATAGGATTAGATATTGGTGGAAATACACCAAAAGAAATTGCGATTAGTGTAGTAGCACAATTACTTCAAGTGCATTATAAAGCAACTGCGGAATAGTTGGTTTCCAATAGGTATTCTCGCGACTTGTTATTACTGAATCGATATTATTATATCACTATATAAAAATATTCCACATCATACAATTACATTTGTAACTCTAGTCTGTGGAATACCTATTTTGAAATTGAAATGAGATTCCTGTTTTCACAGGAATTTGTTATTTTAATTTAGCTCTTCTATCTTTTAAGATTTTCGCAAAAGAACGTGTTCTTATTTCGTCTAAAGTTAAACCTGTAGCTAATACTTCATCGACAGTTATAGCACCACTATTCAATGCTTTTAAAAAGTAATTTAAAAGACCTTGTCCAGTTGCAGCATCATCAAACGTATCACCAATTAAAGTGGCTTGTGCAGCTTTTTCAACAAAAGTTCTTAAACGTATAACAGCTTCATCATAACTCTCTAAAAAGAAAGCATAAACAGCAGTGTAACGCATTGGTAATTGTGCAGGATTTAAATCCCAACCTTGATATAATCCTTTGTATAACGAATGACGAATATGTCCATAACCTTTTAACCAAGCACGATGTACAACTTTTTTGTTTTCTTTCTCTTCGGCTTTAGTTAAATCTCCACGATGTGGTCCAATAGGCATTGTGTTTGTTGCACCATCAGATAACCAAATACCTGTATGAGCTAACGCCACTTTTGTTGTGTAATGTGCAAAATCACATACGTCGTGATCCATTTCTTGGTAAGATGCTGTAATGTTATTTGAAGCTGTATAATCATAAGTCCCAAAATGTGTAGCGATACAACGGCCTTTACTTGCAGCTATAAATCTGAATAATGGGTTAGTTCCATTATGATCCATTATAGATTGCGTAGTTTCTACCATCATTTCCATTTTAAGTGTTCCAGATTCTAAATTGAATTTTTCTTCAATTAATTCGAAAAACGATACTAAGGCTATGATTTGTTCTGGAATAGTCACTTTTGGTAACATCACCACAAAATTGTTTGGTAATTTTCCGTTTGATTCTGTTAATAATGTGGTTAAGAATAAATCGAGTGTACGTTGTCCACGGTATTTTAATTCTTCTGTAAAAGGTTTAATTCGAATACCAATAAAAGGAGAAAGTGTTTGATCGTTAATACCAATTGCGACTTGTTTTGCAGCGAAAACAGCAGTTTCATCTTCTTCTTGATCTGAACGATTTCCAAAACCATCTTCAAAGTCGATTCTGAAATCTTCAACTCCTTCAGATTTTAATTTAGCAATAACTTTTTGGTAGATGTTATATGAAAATCCTGCTGGATGGTTTTTAATTTCATCTTTTGATAGGCTTTCTAATTCCTTTATCAGTTTTTCTTGCTTTTTAGTTTTTGAGGGTAATTTTTTACTTCCTTTTAATTCAAAAGCTTTACCGAATTCTATGAAATTAGGTGCATAATGTAATAATGATTTTAAAGCAATACCACCTAAAACATCTGTAGTATTAGATTTGAAAAGATTGGCACCACCATAAACCGTATGAATAGGTTGACGATCTTCTCTGTCTCCTCTGTATATTTTATTGAATGCTTGGTTTGCCGTTTTTAAATCGTTAAATATGGCGGCTTTTTTGTCTTCTGAAATACTTGTATTCATAATTTTATGTTTTAATATCATTGCGATGTCGAAGGCCTTTGTAATCTATTTTATTGTGTCTTCGATATATTAACAACGACGTCTTTATTTTAACTTCCTCTATAAGTTGAATACCCAAAAGGATTTATTAGTAATGGAATATGATAATGGCTACCATCTGTAACTTCAAATTGAATTGAAGCTTCAGGATAAAAACCATTTTGATTATTGTTTTTATAGTAGTCTGCGGTATTAAAAGTCATGGTGTAATATCCAGGAACTAAAAGTTGTCCTGGAGGCAATACATCTGGAATACGACCATCATTATTTGTAATACCAACACTCATTGGAGTCCATTGGTTATTGCGTAAACCTTTTAAAGTAATGAGCATGTGTTTTGCAGGAATACCTATAGAAGTGTCTAAAGCATGTGTGGTTAAATGACTGCTTAAATCTGCTTTTTCGGAAAGACCTTCAATCAGTTTTACTAAACGAATTACAGTGATTTTATGTTGCTCGTTCATAGCTAAATAAATTTCATCATCTGTAGAATTGTTTAATCTTGCATTTACTATTGCTAACATTTCTTTTGCCGATTTTCCGCTAGCACTAACAATAAAAATATACCCAAATTTAGCTTCGTACAATTCATTAGCCTTGGCTAAGGCTTCAATCGTTTCTATAGTAGCTTCAGCAACTTTAGATTGTTCGTTTCCTGCCCATTCAGCTGTATGTGCAAATTTTTCTTTTAAACTCTCAACATTTCCTATTTTAGGATGCCCTGTAAATGCTTCTTTAAAGTCGTCAACAGAACAGTCGTTATACCAAATAGATGCTGTTTGTTTGATGAGATCATTTTCAGAAGAAAAAGGTCTATGTTCAATCATTTTATGGACCCAAGTTTTAGAAACACAACATTGCTCTAACTTTGAAAAGGCCTCTTGTTCTGAAAGTGAATTAAGTTCTTTTAGTGTTATCATAATCTCTATTTTGGTGCTCCTTGATTCATCCAGCAATTAATCATATCGCGCTCTTCTTGAGTCATTCCTGTTTGATTATTATTAAAAGGCATATTCTTACTCACCACAGCACGTTGAAAAATCTTGTCTTTCAAATTGTAAATCTGTTCAGGTGTATCGTATTTTATGCCATTAGGTGCTACTTTCCAGACATCGTCTGTTGGGTTTGCGGAATGACAAACGGCACATCGGTTGTTAATAATGGCTTGTATTTCTGTAAACGAAACATTCTCTTGGCAGTTTTCATATTTAGGAGGTGTAGGTGCCGTCATAAATGCCATTCCAAATAAAATAACGACAGCAATTGGCATCACCCAAACTGAGAGCTCACCTTTTTCTCTAAGGTTTAGATAATGTTTTACACCAGCGGTTCCTAGAGTTATACCAATAAGTACGAGCCATTGATAGGTGTTTCCAAAAGTACTTGGAAAATGATTACTTATCATCACAAACAAAACAGGAAGCGTAAAGTAATTATTAGTGTACGAGCGTAAACCGGCTGCTTTGCCATCTTCAGGATTTGGTAATAACCCTTTTTTTGCTGCAGCGACCATGCGTTTTTGCCCAGGAATAATGGTGAAAAATACATTGGCTGCCATTAAAGTTCCTAGAAAAGCACCAAAATGAATATAAGCCGCTCTGCCACTAAATACTTGTGCATAAAACCAAGCAAATAAGAAAACTAAAGCTGTTATAGCTATCGTAAAAATTGTTTTGTTTTTGTTTAAACGTTTACATATTTGGTCGTATAAAACCCAACCAATAATTAAAGAACTGATACTAATTGTTATTGCTGTTGAAGGCAGAATATCTAAAACTTCAGGATCTATTAAATAAGAACTAGCATTAAAATAATAAACTATAGAAAGCAAGCAAAAACCAGACAACCATGTAAAATAAGCTTCGTATTTAAACCAATGTAAATGTTTTGGAATCTCTTTAGGTGCTAGTTTATATTTTTCGACATAATAAAATCCACCACCATGAACAGCCCAAAGATTTCCCGCTAATTCATCTCTTACGTTTTCAGTTCTGTTAAGTGCGTTTTCTAAAAAGACAAAATAGAATGAAGCTCCAATCCAAGCAATACCAAAAGTAATATGGATAAGTCTAACCGTTAAGTTTAGCCATTCAAAAAAGTGACTTTCGTAAATGCTTCCTTTTAAGAATAGATATAAAATTCCTATTCCACAAACTGAACCAACCACAATTAAAGCATAAAACCAATTTTGGGAGGTTTGAATGGTTTCAGCCTTTTCATAATCTCCTTTGGCATTAAGCGCTTTAATAGAATGGTTTAATTTGTAGGTCGCGGTAACAATTACCGTGAAAATTACAACCCAAGCTATAAGTAAAAATACTTCAATCATTCAGTTTATTTAATTGTTCCTAAAACACGTAACCTGCTAATGCCACCATCAGGATATATTTTTAATTTAACGTGTGTAACTGGTTGTTCTGTTGGTATAATTTCTTTTTCGAAATGATGCTCTTTATCGGCCTCCAATTTTTGTTGTGGTAATAAAGGTTTCCAATTATGCTTGCCACTTAAAACGTCAGCATCACTATCACAATTACAAACGTCAATAGCACAAGAATCTGGATAGTTGCCTTTAAAATGTTTAGTGTCTACGATGATTTTATGAATTATTCCTGAGTGTCCTAATTTTAAGATCACAAAATCCTCATTATTAGGTGTGCGGTTACGTTTGGTTTCCCAACCGTCTCCCATGTTTTTTCCAGTGGTTGGAGAAATAAGATTATCCATAACACTAAAAAACATATCGTTGCAATGCAATGCTTTTCCGCAATTGTTAACCAGGGCTAAATCAATAAGTTCGTCAGATTTTATTTTAGACCAATCTTTGTATACTTCACCATAAACTCTAAAACGTGCCACTCCACCATCAGGATAAATATGAAGACGAACATGAGTAAAGATTTTATCAGAATTAATTTCGAAAAAATGTTCACTTCCTGGATCTAAAGGCGATTTTGGTAAAATTTCTTCCCAAGGTAAATCTTCTGAATTGCTCCAGTCAGAAACATCTTCACCTAAATTAACAGCTTCAACAGAAGCAAAAGGAGGATGATTTCCTAAAAAGTGATTGGTATCGATATCAAAACCTTTAATCTTTCCTGCTGCTCCTAATTTTATAATAGCCCAATCGTGACCTGGTGTTCTTTTACGTCTAGATTCCCAGCCGTCCATCCATTTACCTCGATCTGTATATTTATCTGCAATAAAAATACCTCGACCTTCTTTAATTAGATTTTCTTTTTCAGCAAAAAAATCATCAGTTGAATATAATACTTGTCCACCGATTTTTTCTGAAGCAAGATCTGTATATTGTTTTAATGTATCTTCTATCATCTATCTTTTAATAATAATTGTCCTTGTTGAAGTGTTTTTAATGTTGAATTCTCAACCACCTGAACACCATTAACAAATGTATGAATTACTTTTCCAAAAACCGCTTCGTTTAAATATGGTGTTGCTTTATGTTGATGCTGAATTGAATCTTCTGAAATTGTAAATTCCTCAGTATCATCCCAAATAGTGATGTCTGCATCAAATCCAACAGCTAAGTCTCCTTTTTTATCATCAATTCCTAAAAACTCTGCTGGTTTCTTTGTTAATAATGGGATGAGCTTTTCAGTTTGTAATCCTCTTTTCTGACCTTCAGAAAATAAAACAGGAAGTGTGAATTGTAATCCCGAAATACCTCCCCAAGCTTTAAAGAAATCTCCACTTTCTAATTGTTTACGTTCCGGTGGAGCAGGTGAGTGGTCTGAGGCCAGAAAATTAAAACCATCGTCTAATAAAAAGTCCCAAAGTTTATTATTGTTAGCTTTTTCTCTAATTGGAGGAGCACATTTAAAAATGGGAGATTCATCAGGAATGGCTTCAGCATTAAAGTATAAATAATGCGGACACGTTTCTACGGTCAGCTTATTGGTTTCTTTTTTGCGCTTCTTAATACGTTCAATACCTTCTGAAGCCGAAAGATGAACAATATGTACTTTTATATCAAACTTTTCTTGAATCGCTATGGCTAAATCAATGGCATTAGTTTCCCAATGTTGAGGTCGTGAATGTAAATATTCTTGATAGCTTTTTGGGTTTGTAACTTCAGGAACATCATCATCAGTTAATTCACAATGAAGCAATAAAGGCATATCATATTGTTTTAGAATAGGCGCAATAGCTTCTAAATCTAGTTTTGAGACATTAGGGAATTCATCAATTCCTGAATGTGATAAAAAACCTTTAATTCCAAAAACACCCGCTTTAATTAAGTCTTCAATATCCTTTTTATTTGTTGGAATAACACCTCCATAAAAGCCACAATTGACATGAAGTTTTCCCTTAGAAGCGTCTTGTTTTAATAGAAAGGATTTTATGTTTGTAGTAACTGGACTTGCATTTAAGGGCATTTCAATTAATGTAGTCACTCCTCCTATGGCAGCAGCTTTGGTCGCTGTATCAAAACCTTCCCAATCTTCTCGTCCAGGTTCGTTAATATGAACGTGAGCATCAATAATTCCAGGCATAACGATGAGGTTATTGTAATCTAGAAAAGGAATGGTCACAGCATCATGATACCCTAAATGGATATTATGGATTTTATTATTTTTAATATGAAGTGTCGCTTCAGTAAATTGATGATCAATAAAACAACGTTTGCTGTGTATTAAAAACTCTGTCATAAGCTATATTTAATTAGGCGATATCTGATTTTAATAAACAATAAATTTCACTATCCAAAAATTGGCCATCATAATAGAAGTTCTCTCTAAAAAGCGCTTCTAGTTTAAATCCAAATTTAAGTAATAGCGATTTTGAATTACTGTTTTCGGTGTTTACATTAGCTTCGTAACTATGAAGATTGATGTTATCAAACCCAAAACGAATTATAGTATTTAAAGCTTCTGTCATATAGCCTTTACTCCAGGAATCAGGATGTAAAACATAACCGATTTCACCTCTAGAATTTTGCTTGTCAATTCTCCAAATTCCGAAATCACCTATTTGTGTGTTCGTGCTTTTTTCTATAATAACCCAAGTAATTCCGCTTTTTTCTTGAAATGCTTTAATATAACCTTCAATTCTATGTGCTGTATCCGTAGTGCTTTTTGGAATAGCGCTATCCATATATTTAGATACGTCTTTATGACTTCTAATACAAAAAAGTACTTTCGCGTCAGATTTTCTATAGGCTCTAAATATTAATCTTTCACTTTCTAATTCAGGAAATGTTTCAAAAATGCGCGTGTTAATTCGTGTTTCTTTATCCATTTAAATCCTTTAGTTATTATATAAGCCCATCAGCACTTTTTCAGGAGTCATTGGTGCATGAAATTCTAAATCATAATTAGAATTAAAAGCTTTTATGGCATTTTGAAGTGCAAAATAAGCGCCAATACCATACATTAAAGGTGGCTCACCAACGGCCTTAGATTTTAAAATGGCCATATCATTTCCTTCGGTTTCTACAGGAATGACTTCTACACTTTTTGGAACAGAAAATATATCAGGTATTTTATAAGTTGAAAGCGCGTTTGAGAGTAATTTACCTTCGTCATTATAAGCAATTTCTTCCATGGTCATCCAGCCGATACCTTGTATTAAAGCACCTTCTACCTGACCCAAATCAATACCTTCACTCATGCTTTTTCCGTAATCGTGCACGATTTTAACGGAGTCAAATTCGTAAGTGCCACGTGTGCAATCTACAGTCACCGTTGTAATTGCTGTGCCGTAAACATGATAGGCAAAAGGATGTCCTTTTTCTTTCGTTTTATCAAAGTGAATTTCAGGTGTGGCGTAATGTGCATTTTCAGTTAAAGCAACACGTTTTAACATGGCACTACTAATAAGTTCTGTCCAGGATAATTCTGATGGTTTATCATTTATAAAGACAGATTCATCTTTTAAATTAATGTCCTTTTCTGACACATTTAAGTCTTCTGAAGCTACTAGTTTTAAGCGTTCCACTAAAGCATTACAAGCCATTAAGGTGGCTTTTCCGTTTAAATCGGCTGTAGAACTCGCAGCAGAAGGCGATGTATTAGCAACACGCGTAGTATTGGTGGTTTCTATTTTGATTTTATCAATAGGAATCGAAAATACATCTGCAGCAATCTGCATCATTTTGGTATTCACTCCTTGTCCCATTTCAACAGCAGCAGTACTTATGCCAACACTACCATCTAAATAAATATGAACCAAAGCACGCGCATGATTCATTGGAGTGTTGGTAAATGAAATACCAAAGGTAATTGGCATAAACGACAACCCTTTTTTAAACGCTGTATTGTTTTTGTTGAAATCAGCAACCTCTTGTTCTAAAGCTTCACTATTAAATATGTTTTTAGCCGAATGCCATGTGTTTTTGGCTTCTACTTTTTTAGCAATTTGTCCATAGGAGAACGTATCATTTTCATCTAACAAATTCGCTTCCTGAATTTGTCTAGCTGAAACCCCAATTTCAGAAGCGGCTTTTGCAATCGCAGACTCAATAACAAACATACCTTGTGGTCCACCAAAGCCTCTAAACGCTGTGTTTGGTGGTAAATTGGTTTTACAACTCAGCACTTTGGTTGTTACGTTTGGCACATAATAACTGTTTGTGGCATGAAACAAAGTCCGTTCTGCAATCGCAGGAGATAAATCTGCTGCAGCACCAGAATTTTGTAAAAATTCCGTTTGATAAGCTAAAATTTTTAAGTCCTTAGATAAGCCAATTTTATAAGTGCTTTCATAAGGATGACGTTTACCTGTCATGCGTAAATCATCATGCCGATTCAGTATCAATTTTACCGATTGGTTTAAGTGATGAGTTGCTAAAGCTGCCATGACTGCCCAAGGTGTTGCTTGATCTTCTTTTCCGCCAAAACCACCTCCAAGTCGCGTGACATCGACTTCAATTTTGTGCATAGCAATACCTAAAACTTGTGCAATTGTTTTCTGTACAGAAGTTGGTCCTTGTGTAGAGGACGTCACTTTTATATTGCCATTTTCTAAAGGTTCTGCATAAGCTCCTTGTGCTTCGATATATAAATGTTCTTGACCGTTAGAAAAAGTTTCCCCTTCAAAAACATAGTCACAGTCTGTAAATGCTTTTTCGGTATCTCCTAAACTAAAAGAACGTGGTGCATTGATAAAACTACCTTTTGCTTTGGCTTCTTTTGCCGTGGTAATTACGGGTAAGTCTTCGATTTCAATTTCGATTAAACCTCTAGCTTTTCTGGCAATAAATTCTGATTCGGCAACAATTAAAGCAATTGGCATGCCCCAAAAATGGACGTCATGTTCTGCAAATAAAGGTTCGTCTGGAATAATACCACCAATTTCATTTTCACCAGGAACATCTTTATAAGTAAAAATACGTTCTACACCTTCCAGAGCTTCTGCTTTAGAATAATCGATGTGTTTTATTTTTCCGTGTGCTTTTGGTGAGTCAAAAACCACGGCGTGAAATGTGCCTTGTCTAATATTAACATCATCAACATATAACGATTCACCACGAACGTGTGTGTAAGAATCTAAGTTTTTAATGCTTTGTTTTAATGACAGTGAAACCGCGTCTAACTTAGTGTTTAAGATTTTATTTGATTTGTTTTTATGCATGCTGAATAAAATCGTTTAAGGTGAAATTATTGGGGAACAACTCTGTAAAATGTGCAAAAAACAATTGTCTTGCGAGCAAACGCTTATAATCACTAGTTCCGCGAACATCACTAATTGGAGTGATTTCCTTTTGAAGTTGATTGCTAGCGTCTAAAATTGTTTCTAACGTTAATGGTTTTCCTGTTAAGAAAGTTGATGTATTATGCAAGTATTTTGGAATTGCCGCAACACCACCAATAGAAACGTGTGCTTCTGAAAAGGTCTCGTTTTCTACAGAAAAATGTACGGCAGAATTGACACTTGCAATATCTAAATGTGTTCGTTTACACACTTTTTCAAAATTGAAAGAGGATGCTTTTGTAGGTAATTTAAAGCTGATTTCTTTTAGAAGTTCATCGCTCTTTAAATCGTATGTTTTATAACCTTGATAAAAGTTTTTAAGCGCAACGGTTCTTTCTTGTTGTTTAGAATTTAGGATTGTAATATCACTATTAAGTGCCAATAAAAATATAGTCATATCACCAATAGGTGACGCATTAACTAAATTTCCTCCTAAAGACGCCATATTTCTAATCTGCTCAGAAGACACCAATTTTAAGTGCTTTTTTAAATTGGGTAAACTATGGTTTAGGGCTTTATGATTCCATAAATCTGAAACTGTAGTGTTGGTACCAATCATGCAAATGCCATTTTCAATAGTGATGCCTTTTAAATAATCTTTCTCGGCAATGAGATGCACGTCGTTATCCGCTAAGTGATCTGCTTTTTGAACGTATAAATCTGTTCCTCCAGAAACATATTTTCCTTTGGGTTGATTTAAATATCGACCTTCAATGTCCTTTAGTCGTTGTGGAATGGTTTCAAAATACTCAGGAATAAATTCATTGTCAATTAACCATTTTAAAGAAGTTTTTTCTTGATGTTCTAGTTTTTCAACGACTTGGTGTGCTGCTTTTTCAATGGCTTTATAACCTGTGCATCTGCAAATATTTCCACTAATGGCATCAATAGCATTATTGTAGTTGTTTTCAGAATTTAATAACGCAAAACCTGTTAAAGCAACCACAAAACCAGGTGTGCAAAATCCGCATTGTGTTGCGTAATTTGCTCTCATGGCTTCTTGAGCTGTGGTTAATTTATTTTTAAGATTTGTGCCTTCAACCGTTACAATGTGTTTGCCATGCGCATTTCCCAATGGAGAAATACACGATGTAATACTTTGGTATTCGATGATGTCGTTGGTTAATGTGCCAACTAAAAGGGTACAAGCACCACAATCGCCTTCACGACAACCAATTTTGGTTCCTGTGAGACGTTGCTGGTAACGCACAAAATCTAATAAAGTCATTCCAGAATGTTCTGAAGTTTTTATGATTTTGTTATTTAGGATGAAGGTGATCATGTTAGTTATTTCAATTATAAATGAATTAAAAATGTAACGATAGCGTCACTTCTAATGAAATTCCTTTTTCAGAATTTTCTATCGAGAAGCTTTTTTTAGTAACAAAAGTTCTCGATACATTTCGACCCAAAAGTCGAAACACTCGAACTGACGTATTGGATTATTTAGTATTCCGTTTTATCTAGCTTTTTAGTCCATTCCTGAAATGGTTCTAATGCAACCTCACGAGCTAATTGTTCAAAAGGAATACTTCGTTCTGAATATGGTAATGGAATTTCTTTATAAATAAATTCGTCATCAAAGCCAATATTAGCAGCATCTACTTGGTTACTTCCATAATATACCTTGTCTGGTCGTGCCCAATAAATAGCGCCTAAACACATTGGGCAAGGCTCGCAAGAGGTGTAAATTTCACAACCATCTAACTGAAAAGAATCTAGGTTTTTACAAGCATCTCTAATGGCTGTAACTTCAGCATGTGCTGTTGGATCGTTGGTAGAAGTTACTTTATTATTTCCGCGACCTACTATTTTTCCATCCTTTACAACGACGCAACCAAATGGTCCACCTTCGTTGTTATTCATTCCTTTTAGCGCTGCGTTTACAGCTTCTTTCATGTATTGTTCTTTATCTGACATATAAATATGATTCTGTGTTTTTAAAAATTGGGAATTAATAAAGATATAATAATTTTAGGAATTAGATGCGAGTCGGATAGGCTTTTAGAAATCAAACCTGAGGTATATTTCTTTAAAACGTAAAACGAATTTGTCGATTTTGGTTATCTATAAAGGATTTAAAATGAATAGCCAATAGCAAAATTCAGTACAGGTTCATCTGCTTTAAAGTCCCATCGTTTCCCCTCTTCTAAGGAAGGGTCATGAAATGGTGCTGCCAAATCAAAACGAATAACAAAGCCCTGAATATCAATGTGTAATCCGACTCCAGTTCCCATTCCAAATTCATTTATAAAGTTAGATGTAAATTTATCTTCGCCATCAAAAACAGAATTGGCTTTAGAGTTCCATATATTTCCTGCATCTGCAAATACTGCACCTTTAAAAAATGAGAATAACGGAAAACGATATTCGATATTGGCTTCTAATTTAATATTTCCTGTTTGGTCCCAATATGTAGCATCACTATCATCATCGCTATCGTCATCATAAGTTCCAGGTCCTAAGGATCGTGTTTTAAAAGCTCTAACACTATATGGTCCTCCAGAAAAATATTGTTTTACATACGGAATAACTTCAGAATTCCCGTAAGGCATACCATAACCAGCGAATAGTCTTGTAGCTAAAGTTTGTGCTCTATCTTTACCAAAGTTAAGGTGAAATCTAAAATCTAGATCTGCTTTTGCATACTGTGCGTATTCTAACCCTAAAAATTCTTTGGGTTCTCCAGACGTGGTTTCTTGTCCTAACAAGCTAATAGAATTACCTGCAACATCTAAAGTAGTGTTTAGATAAAACTGATTTGGATCGTTGGTATCTACCATTTCATTATACGTGAATGAAAATGTCATTCCTGATATAAATTGTTGATCGAAACTTTGTTGCAGGTATAAATTGTCATCTAAAATAGCTTCAAATTCATCGGTTGTATTTGATAGTCTCGTGTAGCTTACAGAAATAGGATTAAACTGATAAGTAATAAATTTATTAGCATTCCAAGAATATCCAAACTGCCCACTTCCTGAAAGCAATGTGTACAATTCGCTTCTATTTAGATAATTAAGGCTGAGACTTGTTTTTGTTTTGGGAATTGAATATTTAAAGAAATCCGTGTTGATTTTTACAGGAAATAAAACACGAGGAAAAATGAGTTCGGTTGTTAATCCTAATTCCACACTGCTAAGTCCTGCATCGTCATCGCTACCAAATTGCGATTCGTAACCTAAATTAGTACTAATGTTTAATGTTTCTCCTCCTTTAAAAACATTTCGATTACTATAAGTTAATGCTAAATGAGGTCCTGTGTAATTATTAGATTTTGTAACCGCTTGTAACTCTAAACGTACGGCACGGTTGGTTAATGGTGATAGAAAAATATTAGCTTCGAGAATTCCTAAACTATCTGTGAGTAGCGAGTCTATTTCTTTATATTGAATATTAACATATTTATAGGCTCCAATTTTTGATAAGCGTCTAGCAGTGTTTTTTGACGTTTCAGGACTGTAAAGTTCACCTTCTTTTAAAGTGATGAATTCATCTAGATATTTAGGTTCTATAAAGAGTGAATCTTGTATGTAATTTTTGTTGTTGAACCGTTCTGGTTTAATGTATGTGGAATCTTGTATGTCGTAATTTGCAAGGACATTTATTTTTGAAATTCGGTAAGGAATAGTCGCTTTCTCTGGAACTTCGGCTTTTAATTTTAAAAATAAATCGAAACGTTTGTTGTCATATTGATTTGTGTCAGCTTCAAAAATGAAGAAATCTGGATTGAGGTTATAATAGCCTTTTTGCTTTAGTCGCGTATCAATACGTTGGCGTTCTAATTTCATATTAGACAAATCGAAGCGCATATTCTCTTGAAAAGGGGAACTTTTTATGACCTTTTTTATGTCTTTATAAAGTTGTGTAGGCATAGAGTCTACTTGGAAACGCTCCATTTTATAAGGTTCCGTGATTTTTAACTGATAATTAGCGGAAGCTTCATTTTCTTTTTCTTCAAAAGAAGATGTTGCAGTACTGTAGAAAAATCCTTTGTTTTCTAAACGATTTCTTAACACCGCCTCAACCTCAAAAGCGTTTACACTAGATTGATAAACGGGTTTTTCTCCAACTTGTTTATAGAGCCATTTATTAATGAATCCTGGATTCTCTTTTTGGTTTTTGTAATAATAATATAAACCCAAATGCATTCCTAAAAACTTAGAATTGGGTTCGGGTCTTAAAATGGTTTCTAATTCCGTTTTTAAATCCTCTTCGTTTTTTATGATCGAATCAGATTCAATTTCAATTTTAGCACCAGTATATAAACGTTCACCTTCAGGAATGTGTTTTGTTATACTGCATGAGTATAAAATTAGTCCGAAGAAAATAAAAGAAATACTATGTTTTAAAGTTCTATTCAAGTTTAATTCTTTTTCTGTTCAATACTTTTATCTGTAGCGTCTTGTTCCTTTTGTTGCGCTTCTTTTTCAGCTTTTGCTTTCTCTTCTTTATTAGAACGTAAAATAGCATCCCAAAGTTCGCTAAATTGGTTAAATTCTTTAGTAAATATTAAGCTAATACCACTTACTATAGTTTGACCATCTATTACATTTTCAAATTCACTTTTTCTAAAGCCTTTTAGTCGGTATCTTCCGTCTTCTGTCAATGCATATTCTAAACTTACATTACCAATTATAGGTGTTGCTTCGTCAGTACTACTGCTGCCTTGTATGTCTACATCGCTACCTACACTAACGGTTAACTTGTCGTTAAATAGCTTTTTCTTTGCAGCAATTTCTAACTCTGTACGATCTGTTGGAGAGTCTCCTTGATAATCAGTATAACTATTAAGTCCAAAATCGAGTTCAATACCAGAACTGCCTAATAATTTGTCTGAAAACGCATTAAGCTGATCAGAAACCGCATCATTTAAATTGTCTCTCGCAATCGTTGCAAAACCACCATCACTACCATCGCTACCAGAATCTGGGTAAAATCGATTAAGGACTAATAACGAAAAGACCTGTCGATTAAGTTCTCCTTCCTGCTGGCTAATTTGTTGTACTCTGGTATAAACTTGTCCGCTAATTGCTCCTTGTTCTTCTTCTGGCATATCTAAACCAAATGAAATTTTAGGTTGTAAGAGTTCTCCATCAATGTTAAGGTAAACATTAAAAGGTAATACTTCTTGGTATTTGCTTTTTACAGATGAATCTGCACCAGAAATTTGAGATGCCATTAATCCATAAGCTGAGGTTTCTAAATTATATATGGCACGTACATCTAATTTGGCATCAAAAGGATCGCCAGACCAAGTAACGCGACTTCCTTTGGCTATTAGGAATTTTCGGTTAACTAAATTGTAAAGGTTAAGTTCATAATGGCCTTCCGAAATTTCATAAGCACCAGTTAGTGTTGTTCTTCCATTAGGTTTCATGGTGAACACAAAATCTCCTTCTCCCGAAATTTTAAAATTATCACCAGTTTCTTCATCTATAATTATAGTGACTGCAGCATCTTTTCCGACGTTGAATAACGCCCTAATATCAAAACCTTTAATCGTTGCTGTTTGTTCTTCTGTTTGGGTGAGAATTGCATCTCTGTTTTCTCGATTTACAAATACAACCACACCATCACGTTCTTCTACACTAGCTACAGATGAAGGTAATACATAGGTGAAATCCGTATCTGAACCTAAAGTCAATTTAGCATCTAATTTTGGGATTTGTAAATCACCAGTGAGTTTTGCATTAGCGTCAAAAGTAACTTTGCCGTAAAATTCTTCGTTATCTTCTTTAGTGGCATTTAAGACTTGAAAATTGGTGGTTTTTACACTTAAATCGAATGTTGGATTAATAAAACTTTCGGTGCCAACTTTTCCTGAAACGACCAAAGCATTGTTGTTTTCATCACGAATGGTGAAATTAGTCATGGACAAACCTTGGTTATTAATGTTTAGTGTTTCATTAGCCATGCTAAACTTCGTGTTCAATTTGGCAACATTAAAACCGGCCTTTTTAAATGTTAGGCTGCCATCATATTTAGGATCTGACGTTGATCCTGTAACTTTAAATACACCAGAGAAACTACCTTCAGTGTCTTTAATTTCGCCCAACGATAAGGTGTTGAGGGCTTTCATTTTGAAATCGTTGATGTTAAAATCTAGATCGAGATTTGCGTTGTTGTTACTTACAGTGTAATCTCCAACGAGATCAAAATCAATATCACCACCTTTTAGTCCTGCATTAAACGCATAACTATTATCACCAAGTGAATTTCCATTAATACTCAAAGTGCCTAAATCGGTTTTAAGCATTTTAAATTGTTCAATATTTAAATTGGCTAATACACCAGCATTAGTAAAAGGATCTTCAAGAATAAAATTACCTTTTAGCAAACCTGTTGCTAATTTATATTCTGGATTTAAATAATTGAAAACCGCACTGATATCAAAATTTTCGAACTCAACAGCGATATGATCTTTTGAAACAGTCTCTAATTTATCTGTTATTTCAATAGACTGATTGTTTTTGTTGATTTTAAACTCATTGAATTCAAGGCTGTTGTTGGCAAAAATTATTTCATTGTTTTCAGGAATTGTCCAGTTTTCTTTGTTTAAAACTAAACTATCCGGATTTATGTTGAATCTTAAACGCTCACGATTACCTGTTATTTTGGTACTGACGTTCATGAGCTGTTCATCTTTATAATAACCTAAAAAGTTAAGCGCTAATTCATGGTTAGCTTGTTTACCTGTTATTATAGTTTTAGGAACATCTAAAGGACCAGCACTTATATTTTTAAACCCAAGATTGAAGCTGAAATTTTCTTTGTCTGTAAGCATAGAAAAGGCAAGACTGTCTAATTTATTACCACTATAATTAATATGTGGTGCTGTAATATTTGCTTCAAGTTTACGCGCTTTTTCATTGAAATCTATAGCAACAGCAATGGTGTCTAAATCTTGCACATTAACTAAAAAAACGTCTTTTAGTAAAGGCGACTGTGCAACTTTACCTTTCAAATTTAAATTTACAAAATCACTAATGGTATCCGAGACTACTTCATCTCTATAAAAATAACTTAAAACGTGACGTTGAACAGCTTTGCTAAAGGTTTGCGGATTGGCATTGGATTTTAAATCAATACCTAAAATCTTGTTTTTAACTGACACTGAAGTTGTGTCTTTATCCACATGAGCCAAAGCCTTTAAGCTACCAATGAGATAACTTCTATTATCATAAACTACAACGCCATCTTCGATGTTAGCACTAGCATCGTATATATCTTGGTTGCCTTTAAAATCTACCGTAATATTCATGGCCGTTTTAATATTTCGACTCATTAAACCAAGCGATTGTAGGTTGGCTCCGATAACGTTAATTTGGACATTTGCTTCAGGAGAAATAGAATCTAAAACAACATACGTATCTAGGTTTATATTCAGATTACTGTCTTTGTATTCCGAATGAATATTACCAGTTCCATTTTTAACTTCGCCATTAAGTTTAAGGTCTTTTATGGCATAATTATTAAGCTTAAATTCAGAAATTGTAGCATCTAAGGTTGCATCTAGCGTGTTAATGTTGTTTCCGCTTCCTTGAGATTTTATTTGAAGACTTAATGCTCCAAATTGCGAATCGTTAAGTAATTCGTTTACTTTATAATCGTCAATATCAATTGTGGCATCATAAGAAATTTGGTCCTTATTTTTAAAGCTACCATCAATAGTTGCTATCCCTTGAGTACTTGTTAATTTTGCTTTTGCAGAAATATCTTCAAGATTTCCTTTAAACTGAGCAGTAAGTTTAACCGCTTTAGGTAAGCTGACACCTAAATCGGCTTCATTTACAAATTGAATTAAATCAGATCGTTTTGTTACTGCTGTAAATTTCGGAATATTGAATTGAAGTGTTTCAGGGTTTGTAATATTTTGAAGTGATCCGTTGGTTGAAATTGTTGTTGTGTTTCCCCAATTTAATTTTGCGTTTGTTAAATCAATTGACGCTAAAGTACCAGAAGCATTAATGTTTCCTGTAAGTTGTTTTTTACTGAGTTTATTAAGGTATTCGTTATTTTTTAAATCGGGTTGAAATCTGAATATTTCAGATAAGGATAAACTAAGTGACGGTAAATTTACATTTACAGTGGTTGTTTCTGGACGATCTATTAGTTTTGAAAGTGAACTGTAATCTAATTGTGCAGCACCAGAAATACTGTTGTTATTTAATTTGAATTGGAAATCATCCAATTGCATTTGCTTATCTGTAGCCTTAAAGTTGATCGCTAATTGTTTAAGGTTTAATCCTGAAAATTCGTTAAAATTAAATTGTTCTAAATCGAGTGTTGCGTTCTTATCTTTTAGTGTAATATCTTTAGCTTGAAACGTAAATTCTGATAAAGCAATAGCATTTGGATTAAAAACACCGTTTTTTGGTTGCGCATTGCCAACACGATAATCGATTTGGTTATTTTCGAAATCAATTGCAGCAATATCAATTTTTAGTTGAGGCCATTCAAAAGCAATGCTTTCTGTTTTTGTGTCCTTTGGTGTGACTACTATTTGTTGAGTCATTCCATTAATTTCAGCTTCGGTTGTTAAGCTGATTTTAGAATTTTTAAGTGTAATATTTTTAAGGCTAAAATCGCTATCTGCTAAATTTATAATTGGAGATTCTGTTGAGAATTCTGAAATATTAATATCGGAAATTAATCGTTCGGGTTGTGATTCGTAATAAGCAACTACATTGTTTAATGCAATAGTTTCAAAAGCTAATTTTGGTAGAGGAGTCTCTGAAATCGTAGTGTCAATCGCTACAGGTTTCTGAATAAACTTAATGTTGGAGTCGCTAAGTTCAATGGTTGAAGCGTCAAAAATCATGTCTTCCAAATTGGTAGTTTCCATTTGGGCTTTTAACTTGCCAATTTTAAATCTAGAATCGATGCCAGCAACGGCATCATCAAAAACAATATCAAAATTGTTAAAATTTAAGTTGCCTAAAACTAGATTTAGTGGAGTAGACGTGGTGTCTGTTTCAACGGTTGTCGTATCTGTTGAGGCAAAAGCATCAATAAGAAATTGAAAATTATAACCTGTAATACTATCTTTTCTAATAATATTGGCACGTAAACCATCCCAATCTAAAGCGTCTACACCAACACCTTCTCCGCGTATCATTTTCCATAATGGAATATTGGCTTCTAATGATTTCGAGTAGACTAGAGTATCACCTTTAATGTCTTCGAGATACAAGCCATCGAGTTGTACATCGCCATCAAATGTGATAAAAAGTTTTTCTATGGCAACTTTAGTTCCTGTTTTATCAGCGACGAAATTGACAGCTTTATCTACGATAATAGATTGTCCCCAAGGACTGCGAACAAAAAGAATCACCAAAAATAAAAACAAAAGAATGCCTAACAGAACGCGTAATGTTCTGCGAAGCCAACGAAACTCTCGTTTTCTTGGTGATTTGGGTGCTTTGTTTTCGGTGTTATTCAATAGTCAAATATATACGCTTAAAAGTATTGTATTGGTCTCAATTGCAATTAATTTTAACGCTGATGGTTTAGAATTTAGTAAAAATTGTAGTGTAACTCTTTTGACTATTACTTTTGGTTTGTATTAAAATGATTAGATCAAATTATTTTTATTCTCTTTTAGTAAAAAAAATAGTATTTAAAAGATACGTGTTTTATTCTAAATATATAAATCAAAAAAGCCGAACGGTTAGTTCAGCTTTTTTTTTAATTATATTATAAATTGTTATGCAACTTGCGTCTCAAGTTTTTTATTAGATTTCAATTGCGATGAAAAAATAGGTTTCAAAAAACGTGATAATTGATCAAATTCTATTAAAAAAGCATCGTGACCGTGAACGGATTTAATTTCATGTATATTAACATTGTCTTTTACAGCTTTTAAGTCTACATAAGTATTCCAGTTTTCATCCGCTTTAAAGAACAAATCAGAGTTAATAGTAATGATATGAATATCACTTTCAATATTTGACGCTACCTCTAAAAAATCAGTTCTATTTCTCGTAATATCTATAGTTCGTAAAATCTGATTCATCAATTTATAAGCAGCAACCTGAAATCGATTTTCTAGTGCATTACCATGATAACTCAACCAAGATTCAATGTTGTAAAGTGAATCACTTTTTTTAGTGCGTTCAAATTTTTGTGTCAAGGATTCAGGCGTACGATATAAGGTCATAGCGTGCATTCTGGCATCTACTAAAGGCTGCGAAGAATTGTTTAATAAAGAATCTTGAATATGGCAATTGGCAATCACCCAATCCGTAGATTTCCAGTCGGTTGCAATTGGGATGAGATGTTGAATTAAACGTGGTTTTAATGCTGCTAATTCCCATGCAATTCCGCCACCAACAGAGCCACCTATAACGGCAAATAAATTCTTAATTTTTAATTGCTCTATGGCTAAAGCAAATAATTTGGCAATATCTCTCGCTGTAAAGTCTTTGTAATTTTCAATGCAGTTTTCTGCAATATTATCGAAGCCATTACCAAGAATATTAAACGCTAAAATGGTATAGTTATTTGTGTCTATGCATTTGTTATCTCCAATGATATCATTCCACCAACCGTCTTTTCCAACCACATTTGAGTTTCCGGTAAGGGCATGGTTGACTAAAATTATGGGAGCAGAATGTAGGGCTTTACCAAAAGTTTGGTAAGACAATTTTGCAGAAATACTTTTGCCGTTTTCCGTAATATAATTTGCAATTTGTATGAAATGTAGTTTTTCCATCTTAAATTTTATTAATTAAAACAGATGTCTATAATAATAAAGACATCTGTTCTTAAATAAACAAAACACGAAATATGTATTAATTTTGAAGTGCTTTTTGCTGCTTTACAACTGCAAAAGCTTCTTTTAAATCTTCTTTTAAATCTTCAATATTTTCAATTCCAACAGATAAGCGAATTAAATCTTTTGTAACACCTGTAGTTTCTTGTGCATCATCGCTTAATTGCTGATGTGTTGTACTTGCAGGATGAATGATAAGTGATTTTGTGTCTCCAATATTAGCTAACAACGAAAATAATCTTGTCGTGTCTGCAATGGTTTTAGCAGCTTCATAACCACCATCAACTCCAAAAGTAACCACACCACTTTGGCCTTTTGGTAAATATTTTTTAGCAAGTTCTCTGTATTTGCTACTTTCAAGTCCTGGGTAGTTAACCCATTTGACTTCAGGTTGAGATTCTAACCATGTTGCTAATTCTAGCGCATTTTCACTATGCTTCTGAATACGCAATTCTAAGGTTTCTAAACCTTGAATAATTTGAAATGCATTAAAAGGACTCAAAGCACTTCCGTAATCACGTAAACCTTCAATTCTAATTTTTGCGATGAATGCAGCGGCTCCAATAACTTCGCTATAAACTAAACCATGGTAACCTGCAGATGGTTCTGTAAATTCAGGGAATTTTCCGTTAGTCCAGTCAAAAGTGCCAGCATCGATAATAATTCCACCAAGCGATGTTCCGTTGCCAGTAATGTATTTGGTTAAAGAATGTATAACAATGTTTGCGCCATACTCAATAGGGTTTAACAATGAAGGTGTGGCAACGGTATTGTCTACAATCAATGGGACTTTATGTGCTTTTGCTTGTGCAGAAATAGCTTCGAGATCTAAAACATCTAATTTTGGATTCCCTAAAGATTCTACAAAAATAGCTCTTGTATTTTCTTGCGCTGCTTTACTAAATTCTTCTGGGTTAGAGGCATCTACAAATGTTGTTGTAATCCCGTGTCTTGCTAAAGTGACGTTCAATAAATTGTACGTTCCTCCATACAAACTGCTCGATGCAACAATATGGTCTCCAGCTCTTAATAGTGTTAATAGTGTTGTGGCAATTGCTGCAGTTCCTGAGGCGGTTGCAACAGCTGCAATTCCTCCTTCTAGTGCCGCTAGTCGCTGCTCTAAAATGTCGTTTGTTGGGTTATTTAGACGAGTGTAAATAAAGCCAGGAACAGATAGGTTGAATCTCCCTGCGGCTTCATCGGAATCTTTAAAAACATACGATGATGTTTGGTAAATAGGAACAGCTCTTGTGCCTCCTGTTTGAGTTGTGTCGTGACCTGCGTGCAACGCTTGTGTTGCAAATTTTTGTGTACTCATTTTTCTAAGTTTTTGAATTAATAATAATTAAACCAAAAGCCAAATAAGCCTCTTTGTTCTTTGACCATAGCCGAAGAGTGAAGCGTACTTAATAGAAAAATATTAAAAAGAAAATGCTAATTACAGATGGGTAATTAGTCTTGAGTTATCTATCCAATGTTTCGATTAATGAATCGAGCAATTAAGTAGAATTTAGCACCTTCTTAGTAAATCTAAGGGTTGCTAAGGCTTCATAGGGTCATTCCCTCCGCCTTTCTTGATAACATTTCAGTAAGTGTTTGAACTTTGTGAGCACAAATATTGCAATACAAAAACTACAATTCCAAATAATTCGTCAATTTTATGAGTTTTTTATGAAATTGATAGAATTATGAACTTTTCTTTGCTAAATACTTAGTTTGAATAATTTCGCTAACCGGTTTGTTTTCAATTTTACTCTCTAACCAAGAAATAATATCGAGATATAAAAATGCACGTCGCTCATAAGGATGGTCTTCAAAAGTCTTTAGAGTTTGGTGTAATTTCTTAAAAGCATTTTTCAAATCATGTGGATATATATCTTGCAATCCTCTAATAAATTTTATCATTTCCTTTTGCACTTCATGAAGTTCATTCATCTTAATTAAAAACTTATAAGTACTTCGTAAAAGGGTTTCTAAGTGGTAATCTAAGCCTGCTTCATAATGTGCGACAAGATTTAAAACTCTAGAGAAACAGAGTAAATCTTCACGCATGGATAATGTTTTATTCGAAATAATTTTATCAAGATATTTAATACAAGCTTTGTTGTTGCCAGCTCCAAATTGCAAACTCGCAAACTTGTAGTAGAAAATCATTTTATGATGCGGATCAATTCTATCGTTAAAAGGAATTAATGCTTTTTCAATCTTTGGAATTAAATCTAATCCTTCTTCAAAACTTCCATCAATAAAGTGTTGATTTATGATGTGAAAATTGGTGTAAAGAAAAACTAAAGAGGCAACATTTTCATCTTGTGGAAACGTAGGCGTATTAACAGTGGCTTCAAATTCAGAAAGTTTTTCTAAAAATTTGGGTTTGTTTCCAATATAAAATAAGGCTTCTAAAAGATAGTTGTTTCCTTTTAAAAAGAATACAGGATTCAAATTAACCATACTCGGATTCTGATGAAATAAATCAACCCATTTAGAAGCATATTTATAGCAACTTAAAAAATCTTGAAGTAAAAAACTTTGCCATAAATTAGCTTTATAGAGCCATAATTTTTCTCGAAAGCCTAAAGTTTCAATTTTTACTTTTGGAAGATGTTTATTGAAATAGTCGATGACCATATTGGCTTCTTCCTCATTTTTTATGTAACCGGTTTTTAGAATGGTGCTGTAAAGTTGAAGCGATAAGTTTGAAAGTTTACTCGCTATTACATTGAGCGCACTCAGTTCTTTCGCTTGGATAGCTAATTCATCTGCACGTGTACTTATACTTCTTGTAATGTATTGGGATTCAATAACTTTTTCAAGTTCTACGATTTCAAAGGCCGAATTCTTTTCTTCGTTTGCAATGGCCAATTCTTTGGCTTTATCTAATATTTTTAAACTTTGTTTGTATAAACCCTTGTGATATAATATGGAAGCAAAATCGAGCTGTTCTCTAATCTGTAAACGTACATTTTGATGTGATGGATTTAGCTTTAAACTAATTAAAATCTGCTTGTATAAATGCGCTTTTACATTTGCTAATTGTTGCTTTTTTACAATACCACTTTTTAAAATGGAAGCTTCATTGTATGCTTTAGCTTTATCTAATAAATTAAATAGATTCAGGAATTTTGAATCAGAATTTACACCAAGCCGACCAACATAAAGCTTAAACTGGCGTTTTTCAGATTTAGTTAAGGACTTAACTAATGAGAATAGATTATCTTTTTGGTCTTTAGTTATCAATTTAATATAGGCTTATGTGTTTGTTAATCAATAAATTAAAATATTTTTTCACAACTGAACATCGTAAAGTTACATTAAGAAAGTTATTAAACGCAAATTCAAAACATATATTCGTAAGACAATACTAAAATTATATTTTGATATATGTCAAATAACAATATACAAATCTTCGATACAACACTTCGCGATGGAGAGCAAGTTCCGGGCTGTAAATTAAATTCAGAACAAAAAGTTTTGATTGCAGCGCAATTAGATCTGCTTGGCGTTGATGTTATTGAAGCTGGTTTTCCAGTGTCAAGTCCAGGAGATTTTAAGTCTGTAGAAGCGATTTCAAAAATTGTTAAAAATGCAACGGTCTGTGGCCTAACACGTGCTGTAGAAAATGATATAAAAGTCGCTGCTCAATCTTTACAGTATGCAAAGAGAGGTAGAATACATACAGGTATTGGGACTTCTGATTCTCATATTCTTCATAAATTCAAATCCAATAGAGAAGCAATTATAGAACGTGCTTTTGAGGCTGTGAAATATGCAAAATCATTTGTTGAAGATGTTGAGTTTTATGCCGAAGATGCAGGAAGAACAGAAAATGAATATTTAGCAAGAGTTTGTGAAGCTGCGATTAAAGCAGGAGCAACGGTTTTAAATATTCCAGATACTACAGGATATTGCTTGCCTAGTGAGTATGGTGCGAAAATCAAATATTTAAAAGAAAATGTAAAGGGTATTGAAAAGGCAATTTTGTCTTGTCATTGTCATAATGATTTAGGATTAGCAACAGCAAATTCTATTGAAGGAGTTATTAATGGAGCACGTCAAATTGAATGTACCATTAATGGTATTGGCGAGCGTGCTGGTAATACTGCTTTAGAAGAAGTAGTGATGGTTTTAAAACAACATCCTTACCTTAATTTAGATACAAATATTAATACTTCTATGCTATTTGGAATGAGCCAATTGGTTAGTGATAGCATGGGAATTTATACACAGCCTAATAAGGCAATAGTTGGAGCTAATGCCTTTGCGCATAGTTCTGGTATTCACCAAGATGGTGTAATAAAAAATAGAGCAACTTACGAAATTATAGATCCTAAAGATGTTGGAGTTACTGAATCTGCAATTGTTTTAACAGCAAGAAGCGGAAGAGCTGCTTTGGCGTATAGAGCAAAAAATGTAGGCTATGAACTTACCAAATTACAGTTAGACGATGTGTACGCTAACTTTTTAAGTTTTGCAGACAGAAAGAAGGAAATCAATGATAGTGATATTCATCAAATCATTGAAACGAGTAAGGTTTATCAACAAATAATTTCAGCTTAAAATATAAAGTATTAGTGTAAAAGAACCTTAGTTTTGTAAGGCTTCTAATTACACTAATGCTAATTGAATCTCATTAATGACAACAAAAAAAACACTCTTTGACAAAGTCTGGGATGCGCATGTAGTAAATGCTATAGACAATGGACCGCAAATTCTTTATATAGATAAACATTTAATACATGAGGTTACAAGTCCGCAGGCTTTCAATGAATTGGAAGAACGCGGAATTCCTGTATTTAGGCCTAGCCAAATAGTAGCAACTGCAGATCATAACACTCCAACTTTAAATCAAGATCAACCTATAAAAGACAAGCTTTCTAGGCAGCAATTAGAACAATTGTCTAAAAATTGTAAAAAAAACGATATTACATTATATGAACTAGGTCATAAATACAATGGTATAGTTCACGTCATGGCACCAGAGTTAGGAATTACACAGCCAGGTATGACCATGGTTTGTGGAGATAGTCATACATCAACACATGGTGCGTTTGGAGCTATTGCATTTGGTATTGGTACTAGTCAGGTGGCACAAGTATTTGCGAGTCAATGTTTATTATTAACGAAGCCAAAAAGTTTAAGGGTTTCTGTTAATGGGAAATTGAAGAACGGTGTGTTGCCAAAAGATGTTATTCTTTATATTATTTCAAAACTAGGAACCAATTCAGGTACAGGTTATTTCTGTGAATACGCAGGAAATGTATTTGAAGAGATGAGTATGGAAGGTCGTATGACTGTTTGTAATATGAGTATTGAAATGGGAGCAAGAGGTGGAATGATTGCGCCAGATAATACGACTTTTGAATACGTAAAAGGACGAGAATTTGCCCCAAAAGGTGATGATTTTGAAAAGAAAGTAGCCTATTGGAAAACACTTCCTACAGATGATGGAGCACAATTTGATCAAGAATACAGTTTTGATGCCCAAGACATAGAACCAATGATTACATATGGAACTAATCCAGGAATGGGAATTAAAATTTCTGAAACAATTCCTGTAGATGAGAACCCATCATTTAAAAAATCATTGGCTTATATGAATTTTGAAGCTGGTGAAAGTTTAATCAATAAACCCATCAATTTTGTGTTCATAGGAAGTTGTACTAATTCTAGAATTGAAGATTTTAGAGTGGCAGCAGACTATATAAAAGGAAAGAAAAAAGCAAGTAATGTTACGGCTTGGTTAGTTCCAGGAAGTAAGCAAGTAGAAAATCAGATTATAGAAGAAGGGTTAAAGGCTGTTTTTGAAGATGCAGGATTCGAATTGCGTCAGCCAGGTTGTTCTGCGTGTTTAGCAATGAATGATGATAAGATTCCTCAAGGCGAGTATTGTGTGTCGACTTCTAATAGGAATTTTGAAGGTCGTCAAGGTCAAGGTTCAAGAACTATTTTAGCGAGTCCTTTGGTTGCAGCAGCAACTGCTGTAGAAGGAAAAATCATTGATATTTCAAAGCAACTAAATTGATGTTATACTGTAAGATTTCAAAAATCTTGTAGGTATTTAAAATAAATTAAAAAGAAGATATCCACTTTTGTGGGCATTACTATGGAAAAATTTACAACATTAAAATCTAGAGCCATTCCATTAAATATTGAGAATGTAGATACAGATCAAATTATACCAGCGCGTTTTTTAAAAGCAACGGACAGAAAAGGATTTGGAGATAATGTCTTTAGAGATTGGAGATACGATAAAACAGGTGAGATTAATAAAGATTTTGTCTTAAATGACACTAAATACTCTGGTCAGATACTAGTTGCTGGAGATAATTTTGGGTGTGGATCCAGTAGAGAGCATGCGGCTTGGGCAATTACAGACTTTGGTTTTAAAGTGGTTGTATCTAGTTTTTTTGCAGATATTTTTAAAGGAAATGCATTAAATAATGGATTGCTGCCTGTGCAAGTCTCTAAGGATTTTTTAAGTGACTTACTTAGTCTAGTAGTGTCTAATCCACAGACAGAGTTAGTTGTTAATCTCGAAAATCAAACGATTTCTGTTCCAGATTCAGAATTATTAGAAGATTTTGAAATTGATGCTTATAAAAAGACCTGTATGATCAATGGTTACGATGATATTGATTATCTTGTAAATAATAAAGAACAGATTGAAGCTTTTGAAGCTCATAAAATATATTAACTAAACGTAAGATTTCCGTTAATCTGGAAACAATTTTTTTGATGAAATTAAATATAGCAATTTTACCAGGTGATGGTATTGGTCCAGAAGTAACAAATCAAGCAGTAAAAGCTTTGAAAGCTATCGCTTCAGAATTTAATCACAATTTTAAATTTACAACAGCAGATGTTGGAGCTGTTGCCATAGATAAGCATAATGATGCTTTGCCAGAAAAAACATTAGAGCTGTGTAAAAATACAGATGCTATTTTGTTTGGAGCCATTGGAGATCCTAAATATGATAACGATCCATCAGCAAAAGTACGTCCGGAACAAGGTTTGCTTAAATTGCGTAAAGAATTAGGTTTATATGCAAATATTAGACCTGTTAAAGCGTATAAAACGTTGTTAGATAAATCTCCTCTAAAGAAACATATCATAGAAGGAACTGATATTTCTATCTATAGAGAATTGACTGGAGGTATTTATTTTGGGGAAAAATATTTATCAGAAGATGGTAATTTCGCTTCAGATTTATGTGGTTATTCTCGCGAAGAAATTGAGCGTATTGCACATCTCGCATTTGTTGCTGCAGAAAACAGAAGCCATAAAGTAACCTTAGTTGATAAGGCTAATGTGTTAGAGTCGTCTAGACTTTGGAGAAAAGTAGTAAAAGAAGTTGCAGAACAGTATCCAGATGTTACTCTAGACTTTTTGTTTGTAGATAATGCAGCTATGCAAATGATCTTAAATCCAAAACAATTTGATGTGATTTTAACGGAAAATATGTTTGGAGATATCATTAGCGATGAGGCTAGTGTTATTGGAGGTTCAATAGGTTTATTAGCTTCAGCTTCGGTTGGAGATAAGTATGCTATGTTTGAGCCAATTCATGGGTCTTACCCTCAAGCTGCAAACAAAGGTATAGCAAACCCTATTGCGTCTATTTTGTCTGCTGCAATGTTATTATCGCATTTTGAATTGCATAATGAAGCCGAATTAATTAGGTTAGCAGTAGAAAAATCATTAAAATTAAACATTACTACACCAGATATAAATTCGGTGATAAATACAGTGACGACCTCTAATGTTGGTGACTTTATTGAGGATTTTATTTTTAATCCAAAAGATACCAATCTTAATTTTAAGAACATTCATTTAGGTCAATCTACAATCATATAATTAAATGCCAACACAGCCAAAGCTTACTCGATTTAATCAAAACGTAATGTCAAAGTATCAGATATACAACAGTATATTTATGACATTGCCGTTTGATAGCGTTACAAAAACAGGAGCATTATTACCATTGTTCCATGAGACTTGTCAAAAAGGATTTATTAAAAAAGAAGACCCAACAACCATAGTTGAAACGTTCTTTAATAAATATCAAGCCAGACGCTCGTCTCAAAGTCAGATTAATTTGTTGTTCCGGTTTATTCAATATATAGAACGTCAAGTGGTTTTGTTTGATGCTATTGAAGATGCCTCTTTCCCTGTTGTTAATAACATGGATGGTATTGGAACGCTTCGTAATTTAAAAGAAACGGTTTCTGCAGAAGGTAAATTAGAGACGCTTAAAAAATATTTAGAAGAGTTTAAGGTTCGTATTGTTTTAACAGCGCATCCTACACAGTTTTATCCAGGTTCTGTTTTAGGAATTATTACAGATCTAACAGAAGCTATTCGTGAGAATGATTTACTTCGGATTAATGAATTGTTAGCACAGCTAGGAAAGACTCCATTTTTTAAAGATAAAAAACCATCACCTTATGATGAGGCTGTGAGTTTAATCTGGTATTTAGAGAATGTTTTTTACAAATCTTTTGGTACCATTTATGATTACATTCAGCAGAACATTTTTGATGGTAAACAAATAGAAAACGATATTATTAATATTGGTTTTTGGCCAGGTGGAGATAGAGATGGAAACCCGTTTGTTACTCCTGAAATTACGCTAAACGTAGCAAAAAGATTACGAGATACTATAATTAAGAATTACTACAGAGACGCACGTCAATTAAGACGAAAATTAACCTTTGAAGGTGTCGAAGAAAAAATTGTAGTCTTAGAAACGGAACTTTATAAAATTATTACTAATAAAACCTCAACGTTAACAGTAGAGAGTTTTGCTTCAGCATTAAAAGAGATTAAAGATGTTATTGTAGATAAGCATCAATCGCTTTATGTATCTGAGGTAAATAGCTTAATGAATAAGGTTCATCTTTTTGGGTTCCATTTTGCGAACCTAGATATTAGACAAGATAGTAGAAAGCATGATCAGTTTTTTAATGATATGGTGAATGCTTTAATTGAAAGCGGAAGCGATATTTTTCCGAGAGATTATCATGAACTACCTGAAGCAGATCAAGTTAAGATTTTATCGAAAGCGAAAGGAGAGGTTGATTTGTCTTTAATTAAAGATGAGGAAACATTAAAAGCTTTGCAGACGATGAAAGCTATTAAAACGATTCAAGAAACGAATGGTGAAAAGGCTGCAAATAGATATATTATTAGTAACAATCAAACCACTCTCAACGTTATGCAATTATTTGCAATGTTGAATTTGGTCGCTTTTCAAGATAAATTAACCGTAGATATTGGGCCGCTTTTTGAAACCATAACAGATTTAGAAAATGCACCTGCAGTAATGGAGGAGTTGTATACAAATCCTGAATATGCAGCACATTTAAAATCAAGAGGAAATAAGCAAACAATAATGCTAGGTTTTAGTGATGGTACTAAAGATGGCGGTTATTTAATGGCTAATTGGGCTATTTATAAAGCAAAAGAAAATTTAACAACAGTATCTAGAGCACATGGAATTAAAGTTATTTTCTTTGATGGTAGAGGTGGACCTCCAGCTCGTGGTGGTGGAAAAACACATAATTTTTATGCATCTCTAGGACCAACAATAGAAGATGAAGAAGTACAATTAACTATACAAGGGCAGACAATAAGTTCTAATTTTGGAACTTTAGAATCGTCTCAATATAATCTTGAACAATTAATTAGTTCAGGTATTGGTAATAGTATTAGTGAAAAAGATTTAACCATGTCTGATGAAGATAGAAGTGTTATGACAGATTTGTCAGAGCGAAGCTACACAGCATATTCTGGTTTTAAAGCACATCCAAAATTTATTTCATATTTAGAAAATATGAGTACTTTGAAGTATTATGCTAAAACTAATATTGGAAGTCGTCCATCTAAACGTGGAAAATCTGAAGGTTTAGTGTTTGAGGATTTAAGAGCGATTCCATTCGTAGGATCTTGGAGTCAATTGAAACAAAATGTACCAGGCTTTTTTGGTGTGGGTACAGCATTGAAGCATTATGAGGATGCAGGTGAATTTGAAAAAGTTCAAACGTTGTTTAAAACATCAGATTTCTTTAAAACTTTAATTGAAAATAGTATGATGTCGTTGTCTAAGTCATTCTTTGGATTGACAAGGTATATGGCTGATGATCCTGAGTACGGAGAATTTTGGACTATCATTTATAATGAATATGAAACATCTAAACGTTTAATACTAAAACTAACAGGTTACAGTGAGTTAATGCAAGAAGAGCCTGCAGGTAAAGCTTCTATTGCGGTAAGGGAATCTATAGTTTTACCTTTATTGACTATTCAGCAATATGCATTAAAAAAGATTCAAGAGCTTGAAAAATCTGGTGTTAAACCTGATGATGAGCAAATGAAGATTTTTGAGAAAATGGTAATGCGTTCGTTGTTTGGTAATATTAATGCAAGTCGTAATTCAGCTTAAGAATTATAATTTTATATAATAAAATAGCCTTCTAAGTTTTATACTTAGAAGGCTATTTTTTTTTGTCTTAAATATGTTATGTGTTATTTCTGTTTATAATAAAATAACATGGACTTAAAGCTCTGATAAAATAATTAGTAAATACGTGTTGAGGTTAAAATAATCTCTTTTGTGTAGTTTTTTATTTTAACTCAAGGTCCATTGAGTTTGTGGTTGCTTCAATGAGTGTTGTTGTGCTTATATAAGTTTTGGTTTTTGGGTTGCTTGTTTGGTTTAAAATGTAGAGGTGCTAAATTGTTCTTTTGATAGGAGTTTCTAGATACTTTGTAAAACAAAAAAGAACCTCTAAAGCATAGGCTTTAAAGGTTCTTTTGTTAGAACTAAAATTAAGATTTAAATAATAATCAAATATTATATGATTATTGTTTTTGAGAGTTTATCCTCTATCTCTTTTTCCTGGGAAAGCAATTTCGCCATGTTCAGAGAGATCAAGACCAACTATTTCTTCTTCTTCAGAAACACGAAGACCTATCGTAGATTTTAAGATTTTAAGGATAATGAATGATAATCCAACAGACCAAGCTGCATAAGCTAAAACACCTGTAGCTTGTGCACCTAGTTGTGTGAATCCACCACCATTAAATAAGCCTATTCCTGTGTCTCCATCAATTCCCCAAAGGCCAATAACAAGTGTTCCCCAAGCTCCAGCGACTCCATGTACAGAAGCTGCACCAATAGCATCATCAATTTTAAGTTTTTTCTCAATAAACTCAATAGAGAATACAACTAAGATACCTCCTATGAGTCCTGCAGCAAGAGCTCCAAATGCAGACATGTTTCCACAACCTGCTGTTATGCTTACTAATCCTGCTAATGCACCGTTTAATGTTTGAGGTAAATTTGGTTTACCATACCAGATCCATGTTGTTATTAAAGCAGCTAATCCACCAGCTGCTGCTGCTAAATTTGTAATTAAAACAACGTTAGAAGCTGCGATTGCATCTGCTCCTCCCCATGCTAATTGAGATCCACCATTAAATCCAAACCATCCTAACCAAAGTATAAAAACACCTAAGGTTGCAAGAATTTGGTTGTGTCCTGGTATAGAGAAAACTTTACCATCTACATATTTACCTATTCTAGGTCCTACCATAAATGCAGCTACAAGTGCAGCCCATCCACCAACAGAGTGTACAATAGAAGATCCAGCAAAATCAATAAATCCTAATTCAGTTAACCAACCAGAACCTTGCCATTGCCATCCACCAGCTATTGGGTAAATTAAAGCAGTCATTACTATTGAAAATATAATGTATGTTGAATACTTTGTTCGTCCTGCAATTGCTCCTGATACAATAGTTGCTGCAGTTGCCGCAAACATAGTTTGGAAGAATAAATCTGCTCCTTCACCTTGCATTAGTCCACTCCAAAAAAACCATCCATTAGAAGTGTCTCCGTACATTAATGAATATCCAACTAACCAGTATGTTAATGATCCTACACAAATGTCGAGTAGGTTTTTCATGGCTATGTTAGCTGCGTTTTTTGAGCGTGTCATTCCTGTTTCAACAAGTGTAAAACCTGCTTGCATAAAAAATACTAAGATACCAGAAAGTAGCATCCAAAGCATTCCCATGTCTCCATTGATTGCGCTTACCGCGTCTTCAACGTCTTTTGTTGTAGCCGCTACAACATCTTGTGCTACGACTAGATTTGGGAGTATTGTTAAAAAATTATCTGTCATAATTATTGGTGTTAGTTAGTGTTTTTTGTTTGTTAGAATGTATAAATAGCTGCTAATGTAAATGCGCTTAAGCTACTAGCTGCTACACCATCATTGTCTACAACATTTCCATATATACCTCCATCTGCATCAGTTAAAGAATCTAATCTAAACTCTGGCTTAATGATTAAGTTGCTATCTACAGTGTAGCTACCTGTTAATGTTAATCCTAATACGCTAGGATAATCGATACTGTCGTCATCTCCATGTAATGCGAAATATTCACCTCTTAATCCAATGCTAAAATCATCAGATGTAGCGTATTGTGGGTATAATGCAGCTCCGTAAAAACCACTTCCATCATTGTCATTGTATGCCGCGTTAATTCCTAAGAAAAATTCTTCAGAAACATCAAAACCACCTGTATAGTCAACTTCGAAACCTAATCCTCCATTGTTTCCACTATCATAGTAAAAATTTAAATATTGACCAGAATAGCCTAATTGTGCTCCGAATGAGTATTCACCAGTTGTAGAAGTGTTGTTAGTATCCCAAGGATTCATAACGGCTAACATTAAGCTAAAATCATCAGATAAAGCAAAATCTGCTTTTAAACCCATATGAGAGAAAGGTCCGCTAGAAAATAAATAAGATGTGCTGTAGTTAAAGTTTGCTGCAGGAGCAATAACTTCATAGCCTAAATATGTATTAAAACGTCCCATGGTTAAAGTGGTGTTCTCAGAAACATTCCAGTAAACGTATGCTTGGTTTACAATACCATCAACAATATCACTATTAAAAGTTGCTGCAGCACCTCTTGGTCCTGTAACTAAATCAAGAACAGCACCTACTTTACCACTTTCGTAGCTGGCGATGATGTTTCCCATGCCTAAAGCAAAACCAGTTTGATCAGCGAAAGCAGTACCAAAAGACGCTCCAACGTCGTCAGGTGCAGATATATAAGTTTGAAAATAAGCATCTACACTACCTGATACTGTGAATTTCTTTGCGACTTCAGTAGAGTCTTGTGCTGTTAATACTACTGATGCCAATAGTAATGCTGATGTTAGAATTTTTTTCATAATTATTATATTTAAATAGTTAGTTCAGTTCAAATCTATGTAATATTAAATTATACCCTAAAAAATAGAGGGTTAAAATGTAATTTTTATGAATATTCAATTTTATACCCTATAAATTTTAGGGTTAAAATTAATTTGAGCGTTTTTTTTGATATATCAATAATTTGAAATTGAGTAAATTGATTAGAAATTGTGATTTTTGTGCGCTATTTATAAAGTTTTTATGCTTTTAAAAACGATTTCTCAAGAATTTTAGAATTATGTTGAATATTATTCATTGGTTAATTAGTAGTATATCTCGTTATTATTGCAAGATTTTCATTCAAAATGCCCTTTACTAGTGATATGGGAAAATTGTTTCAACTATTTTTTTTATTAATTTTTTGCGTATATATTAGAGCATAAATAAGGGGTAAAACCCTTTTAAAATATGCTTAATTATGTTTAAAAAACAAGGCCTTTATTTACCAGAATTTGAACACGAAAATTGTGGTGCAGGATTTATCTGTAATCTTAAGGGAGAAAAGACAAATCAAATTATACATGACGCTTTAGAGATTCTTGTAAAATTGGAGCATCGAGGAGGTGTAAGTTCAGATGGAAAAACGGGAGATGGAGCAGGTTTATTAATCGATATACCTCATGCTTATTTTAAGCGTGTTTGTGGTTTTAAAGTTCCAGTTAAAGGTAAATATGCTGTTGGTATGGTGTTTTTGCCAAAAAACAGGAACCAGTATAAGTTTTGTAAAGATACTTTTGAAAAAGAAATAATAGCACAAGGACTTTCTATTATTGGATGGAGGGAAGTGCCTGTAGATTCAACACAATTAGGTGAAATTGCTCTGGCTTCAGAGCCTAATATTGAGCAACTATTTGTTGGGAAATCTAACGAGGTTTCAGAAGATGCATTCAAGGCAAAATTATATGCTGCACGGAAAATAACAGAACATACAGTAGCAAAATCTAAAATGTCACAGAGTTCATACTTTTATGTGTCTAGTTTGTCTACTAATACATTGATATATAAGGGTATAATTATGCCTGAAGATATTGGGCCTTATTATAAAGATTTACAAGAAGATGATTTAGTAACACGTTTAGCTTTAGTGCATCAGCGATTTTCAACTAATACAATGCCTACTTGGGAATTGGCTCAGCCTTTCCGATTTATGTGTCAGAATGGAGAGATCAATACACTACGTGGAAATGTTAGTAGAATGCGTGTCCGCGAAGAGATCATGAAAAGTGATGTTTTTGGACCACAAATAGATAAATTATTTCCAATTATTTTACCAGGTAAATCCGATTCTGCATCTATGGATATGGTTGTAGAATTATTAACACATACAGGGCGTTCTTTACCAGAAGTAATGATGATGATGATTCCTGAAGCTTGGGAAAAACATGCAACAATGTCTCCGGAACGTAAAGCATTTTACGATTATAATGCTTGTATTATGGAACCTTGGGATGGTCCAGCTTCAGTACCTTTTACAGATGGTAATTATATTGGAGCTTTACTCGATAGAAACGGGTTAAGACCATCGCGATATACGGTTACTAAAAGTGGGAAATTGATTATGTCTTCTGAAATTGGAGTCGTAGATATTGATCCAGCAGATGTAGAAAGTCATGGCCGTTTAGAACCAGGGAAAATGTTTTTGGTAGACATGAATCAAGGTCGTATCATCAATGATGAAGAAATTAAAAGTAAAATTGTAAGCGAGCGACCATATCAAGAATGGTTAGATAAAACAAGATTACACTTAAAAGATATTCCGTACACAGGAGAAACGTGTCCAATAGAACTATTAGATATTAAAACAAGACAACGTTTGTTTAATTATACGTTTGAAGATATTCAAGAAGTTATCACGCCAATGGCTATAGTAGGTAAAGAAGCTTTAGGGTCAATGGGGATTGATACACCTTTAGCTGTTTTGTCTAATAAACCACAGTTAATTTCAAACTATTTTAAACAATTATTTGCGCAAGTTACAAACCCACCTTTAGATGGTATTAGAGAAGAAATTGTAACAGATATTAGTTTATCGTTAGGTAAGGATAGAAATATTTTTAGCATCACAGATAGACAATGTAGAAAGTTAAAAATTCAAAATCCAGTAATTTCAAATGACGATTTAGAAAAAATAAGACATATCGAAGTAGAAGGTTTTAAAGCTGAAACTATTGAAATGTTATATCAAAAAGATAGAGGTCTTAATGGTCTAGAAGATGCTTTAGATCACATAATTGTTCAGATTGAAAAGGCAATAGTAAGAAAGACAAATATCATTATTTTGTCAGATAGAGGCGTGAGTAAGGAGTTGGCACCAATTCCTGCATTATTAGCGTGTTCTTATGTAACTCACCAAATGAATCGTTTACGTAAGCGTTCATATTTTGATATTATTATTGAATCTGCAGAACCACGTGAGCCACATCATTTTGCAACATTATTTGGATATGGAGCCAGTGCTGTAAATCCGTATATGGTAAATGAAATTATTAGAGCGCAAGTAAAAGAAGGTTTTATTACAGGTATGGATGAGCAAAAAGCTGTCGATAATTTTAATAAAGCTATTGGGAAAGGAATTTTGAAAGTGATGAATAAAATAGGGATTTCAACATTGCGTTCTTATAGAGGTTCTCAGATTTTCGAAATTGTAGGTTTTAATTCTCAGTTTGTCGAAAAATATTTCCCATACACGGCTTCAAGAATTGAAGGTATAGGCTTATATGAAATTGAAAAAGAAATAGAAAAACGATACAAGTTTGCTTATCCAAATACAGCAGTAGATAAACGTTTAGGTTTAAATATTGGTGGAGATTATAGATGGCGACGTAATGGCGAAAAGCATTTATTTAACCCAACAACCGTTGCGAAATTACAACAAGCCGTTAGGTTAAGTGATCAAGCAAGTTATGATGTATATGCTAAAGCTATTAATGAGCAGTCAGAAAACCTAATGACCATTCGTGGTTTATTCGAATTTAATAATATCGATCCTATTCCTATTGAAGAAGTAGAACCATGGACAGATATTGTTAAGCGTTTCAAAACAGGCGCGATGTCTTATGGCTCTATTTCAAGAGAAGCACATGAAAATTTAGCGATTGCAATGAATAGAATTGGTGGAAAATCCAATTCAGGCGAAGGAGGAGAAGACCGAAAACGTTTTCAGCCAGATGTAAATGGAGATAGCAGAAATTCTGCTATTAAGCAAGTTGCTTCTGGTCGTTTTGGAGTAACATCTCATTATTTATCAAATGCTAGAGAAATTCAAATTAAAATGGCTCAAGGTGCAAAACCTGGAGAAGGTGGTCAATTGCCTGGAGAAAAAGTATTGCCATGGATTGCAGCGGCAAGAAATTCAACTCCATTTGTAGGTTTAATTTCGCCACCACCACATCACGATATTTATTCTATTGAAGATTTAGCACAATTAATTTACGATTTAAAAAATGCAAATCGTGAGGCTAGAATTAATGTTAAATTAGTATCAGAAGTTGGAGTAGGGACTATTGCTGCAGGAGTTGCAAAAGCCAAAGCAGATGTGGTTTTAATTTCAGGTTATGATGGAGGAACAGGAGCATCACCTTTAACATCATTGAAACATGCAGGTTTACCTTGGGAACTTGGTTTGGCAGAAGCACAACAAACTTTAGTACTTAATAATTTAAGAAGTAGAATTGTAGTTGAATGTGATGGGCAGTTAAAAACAGGTCGTGATGTTGCCATAGCAGCATTACTAGGTGCAGAGGAATTTGGATTTGCAACAGCACCTTTGGTAGCTTCAGGATGTATTATGATGCGTAAATGTCATTTAAATACATGTCCTGTTGGTATCGCAACTCAAGATAAAACGTTGCGTAAAAACTTTAAAGGCACACCAGAACACGTTATTAATTTTTTCTACTATTTAGCAGAAGAATTACGACAAATTATGGCAGAATTAGGATTTCGGTCTATGTCAGAAATGATTGGTCAAACGCATAAAATAAATGCGAATAAAGCAATCAAACATTACAAAGCTAAAGGCTTGGATTTATCTTCGATTTTATATAGGTCAGAAGCTTACAGTAAAATGACGGTTAAGAATACAGAAAAGCAAGACCATAATTTAGATAATGTTCTAGATTTTAAAATTCTAAAAGATTCACATCGTGCGTTGTATAGAAAAGAGAAGATGACGCTTTCATACAAAATCAATAACATAAACAGAACGGTTGGTGCTATTGTGAGTAATGAGATATCAAAAATATATGGTCATTTAGGATTACCTGAAGATACCATAAATATAAATTTTGAAGGTTCTGCAGGGCAAAGTTTTGGTGCTTTTGGCGCTCACGGATTAACTTTTAAACTGGAAGGTAATACTAATGATTATTTAGGTAAAGGTTTGTCTGGAGCTAAATTGATTGTAAAGAAACCAACTAGAGCAACTTTTATTGCGGAAGATAATATCATTATTGGTAATGTTTGCTTATTCGGCGCTGTTGCTGGTCAGGCTTATATTAATGGTATAGCAGGAGAACGTTTTGCGGTTAGAAACTCTGGAGCAATAGCAGTTGTAGAAGGAGTAGGAGATCATTGTTGTGAATATATGACAGGTGGAAAAGTAGTTGTTTTAGGTAAAACAGGTAGAAACTTCGCCGCTGGAATGAGTGGAGGAATTGCTTACGTTTACGATCCTGAAAATAAATTTGTAAATGGTTTGTGTAATACCGAAACTATAGAGTTTGAAAGAATTCTTAAAAAAGATGCCAACGATTTAAAAACTATGATTGAGAAACATGTGGCACACACAGGTAGTCAATTAGGTGCACGATTATTGGCAGATTGGGAAACGAGTTTAAGCAATTTTGTACGCGTTATGCCAACAGAATACAAACGCGCTTTAAAACGTTTAGAGACAGAGGAACAAATGGTTGAAGAATTAGAAACAGTATAGGACAATGGGAAAAGTAACAGGTTTTAAAGAATTCGAAAGAAAAGACGAAAAATACACAACTGTAAAGGATCGTGTTAAAAACTATAATGAGTTTACAGTGCCTTTGAACGATAAGGACATGACTGAGCAAGGCTCGCGTTGTATGGATTGTGGAATTCCGTTTTGTCATAGTGGTTGTCCGCTTGGTAATCTAATTCCAGATTTTAACCATATGGTTCATCAAGGAGAATGGCAAAAAGCCTCATGGATATTGCATTCAACAAATAATTTTCCTGAATTTACAGGGAGGCTTTGTCCAGCACCATGTGAGCAAGCATGCGTGTTAGGTATTATTGAAGATCCTGTTTCTATAGAAAATATCGAAAAAAATATAGTAGAACGTGCATTTAAAGAGGGTTGGATAAAACCACAGCCGCCAAAAAATAGAACAGGTAAAACAATTGCGGTTGTAGGTTCTGGTCCTGCAGGTTTGGCAGCAGCACAACAATTAAATAGAGCAGGACATTTAGTTACGGTTTTTGAACGTGATGATGCTGTTGGTGGATTATTACGGTACGGAATTCCTAATTTTAAAATGGAAAAGGGCATTATAGATCGACGTATTGCGATTTTAGAAGCGGAAGGTATTGTGTTTAAAACTAACGTAAATGTTGGTGTAAATTACGATGTAAAAGAATTGAAAAAATTTGATGCTGTTGTTTTATGTGGAGGATCTACAGAAAGAAGAAGTTTACCAACACCAGGAATTGAAGCTGATGGAGTCGTGCAAGCGATGGATTTTTTAACACAACAGACCAAAGTTGTTTTTGGGCAAAAAATAAAAGATCAAGTATTGGCAACCGGTAAAAATGTAATTGTAATTGGTGGTGGAGATACTGGATCAGATTGTATTGGTACATCAAACCGTCAAGGTGCAAAATCGGTAGTTAATTTTGAGATTATGCCAAAACCACCAGGACATCGTTCACCAGCGACACCTTGGCCATATTGGCCGTTGCAGTTAAAAACGTCATCATCTCATAAAGAAGGAGTAGAGCGTAATTGGTTAATTAATACCAAAGAGTTTGTAACCAATGCTAAAGGGAAATTAACGGCTTTAAAAACGGTGAATGTGGAATGGGAAATGGTTCCAGGAGAGCGTCCAAAACTCATTGAAGTTGCAGGAACAGAAAAAACATGGAAATGTGATTTAGCATTATTAGCTTTAGGATTTACAGGTCCGGAATCAACCATTGCAGATAAATTGGGTTTGGATAGAGATGTCCGTTCTAATTATAAAGCAAGCTATGGAAAATATCAAACTAATGTGCCAAATATTTTTACAGCAGGAGATATGCGTCGTGGACAATCATTGATTGTTTGGGCAATTTCAGAAGGTAGAGAAGCTGCTCGTCAAGTAGATATTTACTTAATGGGTAAATCTGATTTGGCAACTAAAAATGAAGAAGGAGATTTAGTAGGACTATAATGAAATTAATATATAGAACCTTTCTACTACTATAAATCTTAAGGGTAAGTCTATTATTAGGGTAGAAGTAAAAGCATCTGGAAACAGATGCTTTTTTTATTTTATAAGGTTTTTAAAAATAGCCTAGAATTTGAAGTAATTACTATTTATTTCGGAAACTTAGCACGAATATCATCTAAGCATAAATTATGAATACTTCCAATATGAGAGTGTTCTTTTCCTAAATCCGGTTTATAAGTTCCAGATTGAACTTGGCTTCCAATTTTCTGATATGCTTCTCTAAAACTCATACCATCAACAACCATATTATTAATACTATCTACTGTAAATAGGTATTGATATTTTTCATCAGTTAAATCTATATCTTTCACTATGATTTGTTGAATAGAATAATTAAAGATGTCTAAAATATCCTTTACATCTTCAAATGCATTGATGATGTTTTCTTTCAATAATTGAAAATCTCTATGATAACCACTAGGTAAATTGTTTGTGATTAGTAACATTTCAGTATGTAAAGCCTGAATTTTATTACACTTTCCTCTTATCAATTCAAATACATCAGGATTCTTTTTGTGTGGCATAATGCTACTTCCTGTAGTTAATTCATCTGGAAACGTTACAAATCCAAAATTTTGACTCATATACAAGCAAATATCCATAGCAAAACGAGACATGGTGTTACATAGTCCGCCTAAAGCACTTGCAATGGCGCGTTCACTTTTTCCTCTGCTTAATTGTGCGGCAACCACATTATATTTTAAGGTTGAAAAGCCTAATTCTTTGGTGGTGATATCTCTATCAATTGGAAATGAACTTCCGTAACCAGCAGCAGAACCTAACGGATTTTGATCTGCGATTTTAGACACTGCATTTAAGACATAGACATCATCAATTAATAATTCTGCATAGGCAGAAAACCATAGACCAAAAGAGGATGGCATTGCCACTTGTAGATGTGTATAGCCTGGTAATAATTTGGTTTTATACGTGTCAGCTAAACCCAAAAGCGTGTCAAAAAACGTTTTTGTTTTGTCGTTAATAATTTCAAGATTCTCTTTGTAGTACAATTGAAGTGCCACTAAAACTTGATCGTTTCTAGAACGTGCAGTATGGATTTTCTTTCCAACTTCGCCTAAGGTTTTGGTGAGTTCGTGCTCAATTTTAGAATGTACGTCTTCAAATGAATCTTCAATGATAAACGTTCCAACTTCTATAGATTCCGCTAAAATCTTTAATCCTGATTTAAGTTGGATTAATTCATCAGAAGTTATAATTCCGATAGATTCTAACATTATAGCATGTGCTAAAGATGCTTGCACATCATATTTAGCAATATGCATGTCAATTTCTCTGTCGTTACCAACAGTGAATTGTTCTATTTTTTTATCGATTGAAAATCCTTTATCCCAAAGTTTCATCTTTTCTCTTTTTTTTGTCATTCCTGCGAGGGCAGGAATCTATTTTTTAAATTTTAGTTTGTATGTGGATTCCTGCTTTCGCAGGAATGACAGCACTTTATAATATTTTCTCTAACAACTTAATATAAATATCAATCCCTTCTTCAATTTCGGCCAAATAAATAAATTCATCTGCTGTATGAGAACGTGTGCTATCTCCTGGTCCTAATTTCAGAGAAGGACAACTTAAGACAGCTTGATCAGATAAAGTTGGTGAGCCATAAGTTTCTCTTCCAAGTTCTATTCCTGCTTCAACCAATTCGTGATTAATAGGAATTGAAGATGAATTCAATCGTAAGCTACGCGCTTTAATACTTGAGCATGGTGACTTTCTAGTTAAAATTTCTTCAATCTGTTGATTCGTGTATTTGTCATTGACACGAACATCGATAACCAAGTCAACTTCAGCAGGAATAGCATTATGTTGTTTGCCTGCGTTAATTTGAGTTACGGTCATTTTTACATCACCTAAAACAGGTGAATTTCGTGCAAACTGATAATCTTTAAACCATTTTAAAACCTCAATAGTGTTATAAATAGAGTTGTCTTTGTTTGGATGTGCGGCATGGCCAGCTGTACCTTTTACCTTGGCATCAAAAACAACTAGACCTTTTTCGGCTACGGCTAAATTCATTAGTGTTGGTTCTCCAACAATAGCAACATCAATTTCAGGGATGATACTCAACATGCTGTTTAATCCATTTGGTCCACTGCTTTCTTCTTCGGCAGAAGCCACAATAACTAAATTGTAGTTGAGATCTTTTTTGCTGTAGAAATACGTGAATGTTGCCATTAAAGAGACTAAGCAACCTCCAGCGTCATTACTACCTAAACCATATAATTTACCGTCTTCTACAATAGCTTTTAGTGGATCTTTAGTATAGCCATTGTTGGGTTTTACGGTATCGTGATGTGAGTTTAATAATAATGTAGGTTTGCTGTCATCAAAATGTTTATTGGTTGCCCAAATGTTGTGATGGTCTCTTTTAAAAGGAATCTTTTGCGTGTTAAACCATTCTTCAATAAGTAAAGCTGTGTTGTCTTCTTTTGAAGAAAATGACTGTGTTTCTATAAGTTGCTTGAGTAATGCAATCGCCTTTGTGGTAAGTTTTTCTATCATTTTGTAATGGTTGTGTGTTTGGTATTTGTATTGAAAAGCATTTCTGATTTTCCAATGCAAACTTTTTCAACGTTATGATTTATAGCGTAAAAGCAGTTGTTTAATTTGGGAAGCATGCCTTCGTAAATTATGCCGTTTTTAATTAAAGTTTGGTAGCTTTCTGTGTTAATGTTTTCAATTACTGAATCATCATTATTTACATCTTCAAGAACCCCGTTTTTTTCGAAACAATAATACAATTCTGTCTTATAAATTGAAGCAAACCCAATCGCTAATTCTGAAGCTATAGTATCTGCATTTGTATTTAGTAATTGTCCGTTTTTGTCATGTGTAATTGCGCAAAAAACAGGTGTAATATTATGTTGCAAAAGGATGTCTAGTGTTTCTGTATTCACTTGTTTTACATCACCTGCAAAACCATAATCAATAGGTTCTGTAGGTCTTTTGTTTGACACAATTGTATTACCATCAGCACCAGAAAACCCAATAGAATTACAGTTGTTAGCCTGTAATTGTGCGACTATATTTTTATTAATCTTTCCGGCATAAACCATGGTAATAATATCGAGAGTATCACTATCGGTTATGCGTCTACCTTCAATCATTGTTACAGGAATATTCATTTGGGTTGCTAATTTTGTAGCTAGTTTTCCTCCACCATGAACCAGAATTTTAGGACCTTTTATAGTCGAAAAATCTTTAATAAATGATGATAACGCATCGTCGTTATCAATGATGTTTCCTCCTATTTTTATGATTTTTAGTGTTTTCATTTAGTGCTCGCGAAATCGAGTATCTTTTTATTTAAACTTACTTATTTTAAACCTGCTAAGTCTTATAAATTTTCAAGTATCTGCTTCAACACAATTTGTGCTGCATAGGTTCTGTTGTTGGCTTGTTTTATAACGACAGATTGATCACTATCTAAAACAGCATCTTCAACAACTACATTTCGTCTTACAGGTAAGCAATGCATAAATTTTGCATGACCTAATTTAGCTTTCGTCATCATCCAATTCTCATCATGGTTTAGTACTTTTCCGTAGTCTTTATAACTGCTCCAGTTTTTGACGTAAACAAAATCGGCATCCTTTAAAGCTTCTTCTTGGTTGTAGTTTATTGGTGTGTCTTTGGTGATTTCTTCATTTAGTTCATAGCCTTTAGGGTGTGTAATGGTTAAGTCAACTTCTAAATTTTGCATCATTTCTATAAACGAATTAGCTACCGCTTGAGGTAATGCTTTTGGGTGTGGAGCCCAAGACAATACTATTTTTGGCTTTACTTTTTCTGTAAGCTCAGTAATCGTAATCGCATCAGCTAAGGCTTGCAGTGGATGTGCTGTAGCGCTTTCCATATTTACAATGGGAACGGTTGCGTATTTTTTAAAGCTATTAAGAATATATTCCGATTCGTCTTTCGTTTTGTCTGTTAAACTAGGAAATGCTCTCACAGCAATGATATCTGCATATTGTGAAATCACTTGGGCAGCATCTTTTACATGTTCAGATTTGTCCATATTCATTATGGTTCCGTCTTCAAATTCTAAATTCCAAGCGTCATTAACGTTTAAAATCATAACGTCCAAACCTAAGTTTTTCGCTGCTTTTTCAGTGCTTAAGCGTGTTCTTAAGCTTGAATTGAAAAATAACATGACCAAGGTTTTTCGTTTTCCTAATTTTGAAAATTCAAAAGGATTCATTTTTAATAAAATGGCATCCTTAATCGTTTCAGAAAGGTTTGGTATATCTTTTATTTGGGTATAATTTTTCATATTCATTTCCCACGAAAGTGGGAATCTCATTAATTAAACTTTAATTTTAAGGTTTTTCAAATTAGTCCTTATTTCTTTCTTTCAATTCGCTTTCTAAAGCCTCAAAAAACAAATCAACATGTTCTTTTTTGATTGTTAAAGGCGGAAGAATTCTAAGTAAATTCGGATGCTTTGCACTTCCAGTAAAAATATGCTGATTAAAAATCAACTTTTTACGAAGTTCAGCAATTGGGAAATCGAATTCTAATCCCAACATTAAGCCTCTTCCTTTTATATTTTTTATTTCTGAAATTGTATTTGCTTTATCTATAAAATAAGCTGAAATCTCTTTTGCGTTTTGCATGAGGTTCTCTTCTTCAATAACTTCTAAAACAGATAATGATGCAGCACAGGCGAGATGATTTCCTCCAAAAGTGGTTCCTAATAAACCAAAAGAGGCTTCGAAAGATGGATGAATTAAAATGCCTCCAATCGGAAATCCATTTCCCATGCCTTTGGCTATAGAAATAATATCTGGTGTAATGTTGTGTTTTTGAAAAGCAAAGAAATCTCCAGTTCTCCCAAAGCCAGATTGAACTTCATCTGCAATTAATGCCGTATTATATTGTTTGCAAAGTTGCTCTAAACCTTGATAGAATTCCGTTGTGCTTTGGTCTAATCCTCCAACCCCTTGGATAAATTCTACAATCACAGCACAGGTTTCATTTTGTTTTAAAATAGTTTCAACAGCATTTAAATCACCTAATTCTACAAAATCAACTTGTTGTTGGGCATTAATTGGTGCTACAATTTTTGGATTGTCGGTTGCAGCAACGGCTGCAGATGTTCTACCATGAAAAGAATTTTTAAACGCTAATACTTTCTTTTTTCCATTATGGAAAGATGCCAATTTTAAAGCGTTTTCGTTGGCTTCTGCTCCAGAATTACATAAAAACAATTGGTAATCTTTGCAGCCAGAAAGGGCTTCCAATTTCTCGGATAATTCTACTTGTAAAGGGTTTTGAATTGAGTTGCTGTAAAATCCAAGTTTTTCAACTTGATTGGTGATTGCAGACACGTATTTAGGATGCGAATGTCCAATAGATATCACTGCATGACCACCATATAGATCTAAGTACTTGGTATTGTTTTTGTCATAAACAAACACGTCTTGTGCCTTTACAGGTGTGATATCGAATAATGGATACACATTAAATAAACTCATATCTGTTCTTTTTTAATATTACTAATCTTGTTAAATGAAGCCACCATACCTTGAATTAGAGACGAACTTAATCCTTTGTGCTCCATCTCGTTTAAACCTTCGATGGTACAACCTTTTGGTGTGGTAACTCTATCAATTTCTTCTTCAGGATGATTCCCTGTTGTAATTAATAAATTGGCAGCACCTTCGCTAGTGTACATTGCCAATTCTTGTGCTTCTTTTGCATCAAAACCAAGTTGAATAGCGGCTTGTGTTGTTGCACGAATAAGTCGCATCCAAAAAGCGATTCCGCTAGCACAAACTACAGTTGCAGCTTGCATTTGAGATTCTGGAATAGCTAACGTGTGACCTAAACGGTTAAAAATAGCTTCGGCAATTTGAATACGCTTTTTACCTTTTTCATTACTACACAGACAAGTCATAGATTTACCAACAGCAATCGCTGTGTTTGGCATTGCTCTTATAACAAATTGATCTGTACCAACTATGGCTTCAATTTTTGGAATTAAAAATCCAGTTATTGTAGAAATTAAAACATGATTTTCTGTTAAATGAGGTTTTATGTCATTCAATATCTTTTCAAAATGTGTTGGCTGTACGGCAAATATTAAAATGTCAGATTGCTTTACGGCTTCAATATTATCTGATGTTAATATTACATTTTTATAACCATCCAAATCTTGAATATCATTCAAATTTCTTTTGGTTAAGTATAGTGTGGTAATGGCGTTATTAGTGATTAATCCTTTGGCTATAGATTTCCCTAAATTCCCTGTTCCTATGATTGCTATTTTCATATTTATTGACCGCGGAAGCGGTTATCTTTTTGATTAAACTCTATTCTAATTAAAACCTGACAGGTCTGAATATGTGTTAAAAATAGTTAGCTTTTAATTGTAATCCTTCTGTTTCTTCATATCCAAACATCAAATTCATGTTTTGAATGGCTTGTCCGGAAGCACCTTTTAATAAATTATCGATAACGCTTGTTACTAGTAATTTATCTTCATGTTTATGTAAATGAAGGATACATTTGTTGGTATTTACGACTTGTTTTAAATGAATGTCTTCGTCTGAAACAAAGGTGAAAGCAGCATCTTTATAAAATTCAGAATACAGTTTTTTTGCATCTTCTAAACTGCCATCGAACTTTGTGTAAAGTGTAGCGAAAATTCCTCTTGAAAAATTTCCGCGATTAGGCATAAAGTTGATATCAGAGTTAAAATCTCCTTGTAATTGATTTACCGTTTGATTTATTTCTCCTAAATGTTGATGTGTGAATGCTTTATAATGCGAAAAATTATTGTCTCTATATGTAAAATGTGTCGTTGCAGAAAGTGAGGTTCCTGCTCCTGTAGCACCAGTTACAGCATTAATGTGTACATCGTTTTGTAAAACTTCAGCTTTTGCTAATGGTAATAATGCCATTTGAATTGCTGTTGCGAAACAACCGGGATTCGCAATATAATTTGCTTTTTTTATCGCTTCTTTATTTAATTCTGGTAAACCATAAATGAAGGTTTTTCCATTAAAGACTTTATCTTTTGTTAATCTGAAATCATTACTTAAATCAATAATTTTAGTAGAATCAGAAAAACTATTTTTCTCCAAAAACGCTCTAGAATTACCATGACCTAAACACAAGAATAATACATCGATTTCGGGGTTTATTTCATTTGAAAATAGTAAATCAGTTGAGCCTAGTAAATCTTGGTGAACTTTACTGACTTTATTACCTGCATTAGATGTACTATAAATAAAATCGATTTCTACTTTAGAATGATGAATCAATAAACGTATTAATTCTCCTGCTGTATATCCAGCTCCTCCAATGATTCCTGTTTTTAATTTTTTCATTGTAATCTATTTTGAGACCTGCAAGGTTTTATAAACCTGTTAGTTAGGTCGTGTCTAATTATTTACTTGTTGATAAATCTTATTCTGATTACCAAAAATTTTAATAAATCCTTTCGCTTCATCTGCACTCCAACCTTTATTTTCTTCACCATAACTTCCAAACTTCGCACTCATTAAATCGTGTTTAGAAGAAATGCCATCTAATGAGAAGTGATATGGTTTCAATGTTACAAAAACATCACCAGAAACCATGTCTTGACTGCTTTGTAAAAAGGCTTCCATATTTCGCATAACTGGATCTAAATATTGACCTTCGTGTAAATGCATACCATAGAAGTTAGATAAATAATCTTTGTGTTGCAGTTGCCATTTGGTCAACGTGTGTTTTTCTAATAAGTGATGTGCTTTAATGATAACTAGGGCTGCAGCAGCTTCAAAACCAACACGCCCTTTAATTCCAACAATAGTATCTCCAACATGAATATCTCTACCAATAGCATAAGCAGAAGCTAAATTGTTTAAAACTTCAATATTAACTTCAGGGCTGTTTTCTTCTCCGTTAACAGCTGTTAATTCACCTTTAGAAAATGTAAGCACTACTTTTTCAGGGTCAGTATGTTTCAATTGTGAAGGATAAGCAGATTCTGGTAATGGTTTTTCTGAAGTCAATGTTTCTTCTCCACCAACACTAGTTCCCCAAAGTCCTTTGTTTACTGAATATTTTGCTTTGTTCCAGGACATATCGATTCCGTTTTCTACTAGGTAATCAATTTCTTGTTGTCTAGTTAATTTGCCATCTCTAATTGGGGTGATGATTTCTATTTCAGGAGCAATAGTCTGAAAAATCATATCAAAACGCACCTGGTCATTTCCGGCTCCTGTGCTTCCGTGTGCTATATATTTAGCGCCAATACTTTTTGCGTATTGTGCAATTTCAATGGCTTGGATAATACGTTCAGCACTAACAGATAAAGGATATGTGTTATTTTTAAGTACGTTTCCGAAGATTAAATACTTAATTACTTTATCGTAATACGATGCAATGGCATCAATATTTTTATAAGTAGAAACTCCCATTTTATAGGCGTTGCTCTCTATTGTTTTTATTTCATCGTTAGTAAATCCTCCTGTATTCACACTAACGGCGTGAACATCATAACCGGCTTTACTTAAACTTACTGCACAGTAAGACGTATCTAATCCGCCACTATATGCTATAACTAATTTTTTACTCATCTTTTTTGTCTTTTTTTAAAAACATGTTTTGTTTTATTAGCTTTAATCTTGTCCAAACTTTTTTATCATGATCATGATTTTCGGTTTTTGGAACTTCAGCCTTTTTAGGATCATATAACATGCCTGTGCATAAGCACATTTTTTGTTCTGTTCTTGTTAGTACATCGAAATTTTTACAGGTTTGGCAACCTTTCCAAAACGATTGGTCATCTGTTAATTCTGAAAACGTTACAGGTTTGTAACCTAAGTCGCTATTCATTTTCATAACCGCTAAACCAGTAGTGATGCTAAATACTTTAGACTCTGGATATTTAGTTCTAGAATGATCAAAAATGACTTTTTTAATCTGTTTTGCAAGACCTAGATTTCTGAAATCCGGATGAACAATAAGTCCAGAATTAGCAACAAATTTTCCATGACTCCAGGCTTCGATATAACAGAAGCCTGCAAATTTATCACCATCTAATGCTATAACAGCATTACCATTTTCCATTTTGGTAATAACATATTCTGGTTTACGTTTTGCAATACCAGTACCTCTAACTTTAGCAGCTTCGGCAATAGTTTCGCAAATAATTTCTGCATATATACTATGCGATTTATCAGCAATAACAATTTTCATTGTAATTGGTTTTTAATTATAAAATGTATTAATTTTTAGTTTTGAAAGCAGAACCGGACTCACCTAAGTTCTATAAATAGAAGTGTACCCTTACGGGCGACGAGGAAAAAAGCGGCGCACAATACTATGATTATCGGTAGCGATAATTAAAGTTTGAGAAAGGCTTTTGAAAGTTGAGTTGTACACAATAAAAAAATAAAAATGAATATAGAGTTTGTTGCTGTTGTATAAAATTAGCGACGTCGATTTAACAAGCTTAAGCTTGCAGGTCTGGGTGTTCTATATTTGCGTATTAGTGTAAACATAAATCGAATCTACGTATTAAATTTATAACTATAGTATTTATAAAGATGATTTACAATATAATTACGGATTTCTAAAATTATTGAGATTAAAATTGTAAATATCTTAGTATTAGTGTTTTTATTTAAAGTATGTAGTCCGTACTTACAAAATTTGACGCTCTTGAGTCTAATAAATCTTTTAAAATAGCATTGTTATAATCATTGTCTTTAGAGGCTACAAATGTTCTTATTGAAAACGAACGCAAAGCATCATGAACACTTAGTGTTGCTACAGCAGAATCTTTACGTCCTGTAAAAGGATAGACATCTGGTCCACGTTGGCAAGAGCTATTTAAATTTACACGGCAAACTAAATTTACTAAAGTATCTATTAATGGTGCTAATGTTTTTACATCTTTACCAAATAAACTGACTTGTTGCCCATAGTTAGATTCTGCCATATCATCTAAAGGTTCTTCAATATCTGAAAATGGAATTACAGGAATTACAGGTCCAAATTGTTCTTCTTGAAAAACACGCATGTCTTTTGCTACAGGATATAAAACGGCAGGAAAAATATAATTTTCAGTAGTTTCTCCTCCTTTAGTATTTATAACTTTTGCACCTTTCTCTAAGGCATCGTTAATAAGATCTTGTATATATGCAGGTTTATCTGTTTCTGGTAATGGTGTTAATTTAGCACCATCTTCCCATGGATTTCCAAATTTAAGAGCATCGACTTTTGCCGAAAAACGTTTGTTAAATTCTTCTATGATATCCTCATGTACATACAATACTTTTAATGCTGTGCAACGTTGACCATTAAAAGAGGTGGTTCCAGCAATACACTCATCAATGGCCAAATCTAAATCGGCATCCTTTAATACAATCGCAGGGTTTTTGGCTTCTAGACCTAAAACTAAACGCAGTCTATTACTTTTTGGATGTTGATTTTGTAAAGCATTGGCAGATTTACTATTCCCAATTAACGCTAAAACATCTACTTTTCCAGATTGCATAATTGGAGCTGCGACAGTTCTTCCACGACCGTAAATAATATTTACAACTCCTTTTGGAAAACTATCTCTAAAAGCTTCTAATAATGGTGAGATTAATAAAACACCATGTTTTGCAGGTTTGAAAATTGCCGTATTTCCCATTATTAAAGCAGGAATTAATAAGGCAAAAGTTTCATTTAAAGGGTAATTATAAGGCCCTAAACAAAGCACAACACCTAAAGGTCCTCTTCTAATATGTGCGTTAACTCCTGAGCTTTTTACAAATTTAGCGCTGTCGCGATCCATTTGTTTGTAATCTTCAATGGTATCGTAAATATACTCTACAGTTCTGTCGAATTCTTTTTGAGAGTCAGGTAAGGTTTTTCCAATTTCCCACATGAGAAGTTTTACAACCTCATCACGTTTGGTTTTCATTTGCTCTACAAACTTTTCCATACAAGCAATACGATCTACAACTTTCATTGTAGGCCATAAACCTTGTCCTTTGTTGTATGCTAAAACGGCAGAATCTAAAGCTCTTAAAGCTTCTTTTTTTCCTAAAGTAGGAATAGAGCCAAGAAGTGTAGGTTGGTATTCTGCAGTTGATGAAATTGTTGAATATACTTTTGAAAATTCTCCTCTCCAAGGTATTAATGAACCTTCTACTAGATAAGTGTTTTGTTCTACTAAATTTTTAATTTGAAATTGCTCTGGAATCTCTGTAAATTCTACACTCATAATTTCTTGGTTTGAACTATTAATTAGTGCTAATAAAGATACGAATATGAAACCGTATACTCGATTAAATCTATGTTAAGCTTATACTAGGAATTGAAATAAATCGGGTTTATCATTGAGATAATCTCCATAAAAATTATGAAGCTTCATCTTGGTAATTAATGGTTCTAAATCTGCTGGTGATTTTAGTTGTAAGCCAACGACAGCCACATCGTTTTCTCGATTCGCTTTTTTAGTATATTCGAAATGTGTAATGTCATCGTTTGGACCTAAAATATCAACTACAAAATCTCTTAAAGCTCCTGTTCTTTGTGGAAACTTAACAATGAAATAGTGTTTTAGATTGGCATAGAGTAGTGCGCGTTCTTTAATTTCTGCAGTTCTAGTAATGTCATTATTACTTCCGCTAATAACACAAACCACATTTTTACCTTTTATTTCTTCAGAAAATTGCTCTAAAGCAGATAGACTTAGTGCTCCTGCTGGTTCAACAACTATAGCTTCTTTATTATATAAGTCTAAGATGGTCTGGCAAATTTTACCTTCATCTACAGTGACCACACGATGTAGAGTTTCTTTACATATAGCAAAATTTAAATCACCAACGCGTTTTACGGCAGCTCCATCTACAAAATTATCTATAGTTTTAAGTTCGGTATTTTTGTTTTCTCTAATTGAAGTTAGCATTGCAGGTGCTCCTTTTGGCTCCACGCTAATAATTTTTGTTTGCGGTGATAATATCTTAAATACAGAGGATAATCCAGCAGCAAGTCCGCCACCACCAACAGGAACAAAAACATAATCAATAGGGTGTTCTTTTGCTTGGTCTATTATTTCTAAACCTACAGTTGCTTGTCCTTCAATAACTTTTTCGTCATTAAAAGGATGAACAAAAGTTTTGTTTTGTTCTTCGCTTTGCTTCATGGCAGCATGATAAGCATCATCGAAAGTATCTCCAATTAAAATGATGTCTACATAATCTTCACCAAACATTTTTACCTGTTCAATTTTTTGATTAGGTGTTGGTGTAGGCATGAAAATTGTGCCTTTTATTTTTAATAATTTACATGATATTGCCACACCTTGGGCATGATTTCCGGCACTTGCGCACACAATTCCATTTTCAACTAAAGAAGAGTCTAAAGACGAAATTTTATTATAAGCTCCTCTAATTTTATAAGATCTAACTTCTTGTAAGTCTTCTCTTTTTAGATAAATGTTGGCTTCAAAGTCTTTAGAGTATCTTACATTTTTAACTAAGGGTGTTACAGAAGCAATACCTCTTAATTTTTCTGCTGCAGCTTCAACTGCTTTTAATGTTGGTCTGTATGTGGTTTTGGTTTCTTCCATGCGTTCTTCCCACAAAAGTGAGAATCTATTTTTTGTTTTCTATTATAGTTTCATAATGTTCAACAGTTGGAAAGGGGTCATAATAATTATGTAAGAGTGCTTTCCATTTAAGGTATACTTCAGAGGTTCTAAATCCTATGTTGTGATCTTCGATAGTTTCCCAATCGACGAGTAGTATATATGTATTACTTTTTTCTATACATTTTCTCAATGTATGACCTTTATATCCTTTTATTGAACTTATGTATTTGCCAGCTTTTAGAAAATCGTGTTCAAATTGTTTTTCTAAGTTTTCTTTAATATGTAGAGTGGCAACTTCTAATATCATAATTCAAGTTTATATTAAAAATAGACCTGTCAGGTTTTATTTTGACTATGCTTAGCCAATATGAAACTTGACAGGTCTAAAATATCTATGCTAAAACTGGATCTTTAGTTTCAACATCTGATTTTATAACTTTCATCGCTGTCATCGCTGCGCGTAAACGTTGACCAACTTCTTCAATAGGATGATTTCTTATGGCATCGTTAACTGCAATTAATTCTAAATTATCTACACCATTTGACGTTGAAAATGGTTTTCCGATAATATCAGTACTCACTGTTTTCATAAAATCAGTTAATAATGGTTTACAAGCATGATCAAATAAATAGCAACCATATTCTGCTGTATCTGAAATTACTCTGTTCATTTCAAATAATTTCTTACGTGCAATAGTGTTTGCTATTAATGGTAATTCGTGTAAAGATTCGTAGTAAGCAGAATCTTCAATAATACCAGCGCTAATCATAGACTCAAACGCAAGTTCTACTCCAGATTTTACAAAAGCAACTAATAATACGCCGTTATCAAAATAGTCTTGTTCAGAAATATGATCTGATGTTAACGCTGTTTTTTCAAATGCTGTTTCACCAGTTGCAGCTCTCCATGATAATAAATTAACATCATCGTTAGCCCAATCTTCCATCATAGTTTTGGAGAAATGTCCAGAAATAATATCGTCCATATGCTTCTCAAATAATGGACGCATAATGTCTTTTAGCTCTTCAGATAATTGATAAGCTTTTATTTTAGCAGGATTAGATAAACGATCCATCATATTGGTAATGCCACCATGCTTTAAGGCTTCAGTAATAGTTTCCCAACCAAACTGAATTAATTTTGCTGCATAACCAGGTTCAATACCTTCTTCAACCATTTTGTCAAAAGATAGAATAGCTCCTGTTTGTAATAAGCCACAAAGAATGGTTTGTTCTCCCATTAAATCTGATTTTACTTCAGCTATAAAAGACGATTCTAGAACACCTGCACGATGTCCTCCTGTTGCAGCAGCATAAGCTTTTGCTTGGGCCCAACCTTTTCCTTCTGGATCATTTTCAGGATGAACAGCTGTAAGTGTTGGTACACCAAAACCACGTTTGTATTCTTCTCTTACTTCAGTTCCAGGACATTTTGGAGCCACCATAATTACAGTGATATCTTCACGAACTTGTGTACCTTCTTCAACAATGTTAAAACCATGAGAATAACTTAAAGTCGCTCCTTTTTTCATAAGAGGCATCACTGCTTTTACAACGTTTGTATGTTGCTTATCTGGTGTTAAGTTTAAGACTAAATCTGCTTCTGGAATTAATTCTTCATACGTGCCTACAGTAAAACCGTTAGATGTCGCATTTTTATAAGACTCACGTTTTTGGTCAATAGCAACCTGACGCAGTGTATAAGAAATATCTAATCCAGAATCGCGCATATTTAAACCTTGGTTAAGACCTTGTGCACCACAACCAATAATTACGATTTTTTTGCCTTTTAATGCGTTTACTCCATCTTCAAACTCTGAAGCGTCCATAAAACGACATTTTCCTAATTGCTCTAATTGTTCTCTTAATGGTAATGTGTTGAAATAATTTGACATTGTTTTTAGTTTTTGTTTAAGAGAAGAGAAATCATAAAAGAGAAATAAGATACTTTAGAAGGTCCTTAATTTTACTCTTTTCTTTACTCTAAACTTATTTTTAATTTTTTAGTGTTGCAACGCTGTAAGCATTGTTGATATTTTCATTTCGTCTTTAGTAACAGCAATACGTCCTGAACGCGTAAATTGCATGATTCCAAAAACAGATAATTCTCGGTGTAATAAATCGATTTCTTCTTTTCTTCCTGATTTTTCAATAACGAAGAAATCACGATTTACAGTGACAATTCTTGCATTACTTTCTTTAATTATATTCTGAATTTGACGTTCATCAAATAATAAATTGGATCTCATTTTAAAAATACAAGATTCTTGATAGATGATTTCATCTTCAGTATGATAGTAAGCCTTAATAACTTCGACTTGCTTTTCAATCTGACCTTGAATCTTTTTCATTTGAGATTCTGTAATATTAACTACAATTGTGAATCTTGAAACCCCTTCAATTTCTGAAGGAGATGTATTTAAACTTTCAATATTCATGTGTCTTCTTTGGAATATTGCTGAAATCCTATTCAATAATCCAATGTTGTTTTCCGTGTAAATTGAAACGGTATATTGTTTTGTTTCTGTACTCATTTTCTTGATGCTTTAGCTGTTTGCCTTTAGCTCTAAACTCTTTTGTGTTTTATCTCTTTATTGTGCTGTTATTCCAGTCTTATATCTGAAACACTCGCTCCTGTTGGTATCATAGGAAATACATTGCCTTCCTTTTCTACTCTAACTTCTAAGAAATAAGGCCCTTCACAGTCTATCATTTCTTTTACCGCAGCTTTTAAATCTTTTCGTTCAGATACTTTTTGTGCTTCAATATGATAACCTTTTGCAATGGCAACAAAATCTGGGTTTACCATTTCTGTAGATGCATAACGTTTGTCAAAAAATAGTTGTTGCCATTGGCGAACCATCCCAAGGAACTCGTTATTTAGTACCACAATTTTAACAGGTGTTTTTTGTTGAAAAATGGTTCCTAATTCTTGAATATTCATTTGGTAACCACCATCTCCAGCAATCATAACAACTTCACGATCTGGAGCTGCCATTTTTGCTCCAATAGCTGCAGGTAATGCAAATCCCATAGTTCCTAAGCCACCAGACGTAATATTACTTTTGGTTTTGTTGAATTCTGCATAACGACAAGCAATCATTTGATGCTGACCAACATCACTAACGATTGCAGCATCTCCTTTGGTTTGAAGGTTGATTTCTTTCAACACTTCTCCCATGGTTAAGCCTTCTTTTGTAGGATGTAAATCGTCTTTTATTACTTTTTCGTATTCTATGGCATACAAATCCTTGAATTTTTGATGCCACTCACTATGAGACGCTGTATTTAATAGAGGTAAAAGCTTCTTTAAGCTGTCTTTAGAATTTCCTAAAACGGCTACATCTGTTTTTACATTTTTATCTATTTCTGCAGGATCTATATCAAAATGAATCACTTTAGCTTGTTTAGCATAAGATTCTAAATTTCCTGTAACACGATCATCAAATCGCATTCCGATAGCAATTAATACATCACACTCATTGGTTAAAACGTTTGGTGCATAATTACCATGCATACCAACCATACCTACATTTAAAGGATGAGATGTAGGAATCGCAGAAGCTCCTAAAATGGTCCAAGCAGAAGGAATACCTGCTTTTTCAATAACGGCTTTAAATTCTTCTTCGGCTTTTCCTAAAATAACACCTTGTCCCCAAACTATTAATGGTTTTTTTGCATTATTAATGAGTTCTGCTGCACATTTTAATGAATTTTCATCGGTATTTGGAACGGGTTTATAACTTCTTACTCCAATACATTTTTCGTATTTAAAATCGAATTCTTCAAACTGAGCATCTTTAGTTATATCTACTAAAACAGGTCCTGGCCGTCCACTTCTAGCAATATAAAATGCTTTTGCTAAAGCTTCAGGGATTTGAGATGCTTTTGTAACTTGACAATTCCATTTAGTAACAGGTGTAGAAATACCTACAATATCCGTTTCTTGGAAGGCGTCACTCCCTAATAAATGTGATCCTACTTGACCTGTAATACAGACCAAAGGAGTAGAGTCTATTTGTGCATCTGCAATACCAGTAATTAAATTGGTTGCACCTGGGCCAGAAGTCGCTATAGCAACACCAACTTTTCCAGAAATACGAGCGTAACCTTGGGCAGCGTGTGCTGCTCCTTGCTCATGACGAGATAAGACGTGATGAATTTTGTCTTGATACTTATATAATTCGTCATAAACTGGCATAATTGCTCCACCAGGATATCCATATAAAATATCAACACCTTCAGCTAATAAACATTTGATTACAGCTTCGCTTCCAGAAATACGTTCTGTAGTTTCTGAACTTTTAGTTTGGTTTTCTATGGTTTGAGTTTCTTTCATGTTTTTACTTCCCATGAAATGGGAATCTCATTTTTAAAATCTGTACAACGAACTCTTAGGTTGCGTAGATTGGTTATTCAATTCTTATCTTTTTTATTTCTGCTTTCTCAGAAATTAGAATTCATCTGTTACACATCCTTTTGATGCAGATGAAACGGTTTTTGCATATTTATAAAGCACACCACGTTTGAATTTTAAAGCAGGTGCTTCCCATTTTTGACGTCTTCGTTGAAGTTCTACTTCTGATACTTCAAGTGATATTGAATTCGTTTCTGCATCAATAGTAATAATGTCACCATCTTTTACAACGGCAATTGTACCGCCTTCTTGAGCTTCTGGTGTAATGTGGCCAACAACAAATCCGTGAGTTCCTCCAGAGAAACGGCCATCTGTAATTAATGCGACATCTTTACCTAAGCCAGCTCCCATTATTGCAGCAGTTGGTTTAAGCATTTCTGGCATTCCTGGTCCACCTTTTGGGCCTTCATATCTAATAACAATAACATCGCCTTTTTCAACTAATCCATCTCTAATACCATCATTTGCGGCATATTCTCCTTCAAATACTTTGGCTTTACCTCTAAAGCATAAACCTTCTTTGCCTGTTATTTTTGCAACACTACCTTCTGTAGCTAAGTTGCCGTAAAGCATTCTTAAGTGTCCTGAAATTTTAATAGGCTCTTCTATAGGTTTTATAACATCTTGTCCTGCTTTTAAATCTGGAACGTCCAATAAGTTTTCTGCAATTGTTTTTCCTGTAACGGTTAAACAATCTCCATGAATTAAGCCTTTCTTTAAAAGATATTTTAATACAGCAGGAATTCCTCCAACAGCATGAACATCTTCCATAAGGTATTTTCCACTTGGTTTTAAATCGGCTAAAAAGGGTGTATTATCACTAATATCTTGAAAATCTTTTAATGTAAAATCAATTTGAGCAGCTCTAGCAATTGCTAAAAAGTGTAAGACTGCATTTGTAGAACCACCTAAAATGGTGACTAATCTCACGGCATTTTCTAAAGACTTTCTAGTAATAATATCTGAGGGTTTTATATCTTTTTCTAATAATAATCGTAAAGCTTCTCCGGCTCTTATTGATTCTTCTTTCTTAGCGTCGCTTAATGCAGGATTGGAAGAGTTGAAAGGTAAAGTCATTCCTAAAGCTTCAATAGCAGAAGCCATTGTGTTTGCAGTATACATTCCTCCACAAGCACCAGCTCCAGGGCAGGCTTTTTCAACAATGTTTTGATATTCTGTTTCGTCCATGGTTCCAGCAACTTTGCTTCCCCATGCTTCAAAAGCCGAAACAACATCCAATTTTTTTCCGTTGTGACAACCTGAATCTATTGTGCCACCATAAACCAAAATACTCGGTCTGTCTAAACGAATCATTGCAATTAAAGCTCCTGGCATGTTCTTATCGCAACCTACAACAGTTACTAATCCATCGTAACTCATAGCTTGTACTACGGTTTCCATAGAATCTGCAATTATATCTCGTGAAGGAAGTGAGTAACGCATTCCAGGTGTTCCCATAGAAATACCATCGCTAACACCAATAGTGTTAAAGATTAAACCAATAACATCTTCGTTTTTTGTGCCTTCTTTAACTAGTTTAGCTAAGTCGTTAAGGTGCATGTTACAAGGGTTACCTTCGTAACCTGTACTTGCAATTCCTACAATAGGTTTAAAGAAATCTTCTTTAGTCAATCCAATGGCATGCAACATGGCTTGAGCAGCTGGTTGCGTTGGATCTTGAGTAACTGTTTTACTGTATTTATTTAATTCGCTCATAGTTTTATTTTGGCAAAAATTATTTGCAATGTCTAAATTACTTTATATGTATAGTATTAGTAAAAGGATAATAATAATTAATCTAAATTCAATTGTTGTGTGATTGGTATAACCTATTGTTTATTAGGTTTTTAGAGTGTATTAATTATGATGTTCAAAATTTTATTTTGTACAAAAAAACCTTCCGAATTACTGGAAGGCTTGAAATAAATTTATGTTTTATTTTTATTATAGCTTTCCTTGACTTCGAGAAATAATTTCGATGCGAATTATAGATATAATATTAATGACGTATTTTTTCATATTGTAAACCAAAGGTTATAATTTATTTTGTGACATCAAAATTTCTAATGGTTTAAATGCTTGTTTTCAAGAATGTTTCTATTTTAAGACATTATCTAGGAAATTTCATTGGTGGTATTCTTTTATATTTGTGTGTTTGTCTCAATAGGATGTGGTGCTTTACTTGTGTTTTTTCTTATGGGAAGTGAGTCGTTAATTTAATTATTATCATAAATTTTGGTATTTTAATAACATGAATAAACTATTTGTCGTTTTTACCTTCTGTCTGTTATATGCTACGCAATGCTATGGTCAATTTGCGCCAAGTATACATAATTACACCTTAGCAGAATATAAGGCTGGTAACCAAAACTGGGATATTACTAGAGCAGATGATGGTAAAGTTTATGTGGCTAATAATAGTGGTTTATTAGAGTATGATGGTTTAATTTGGAAATTTCATCAATTACCCAATACTACCATTGTACGATCAGTATTGGCAGTAAATGATATGGTTTACACAGGGTCTTATGAAGAGTTTGGTTACTGGGAGCGCGATAAATTTGGATCTCTAAATTATCATTCATTAAGTGATACTATATTAGATGTTATTTCTCCTAATGAAGAAATATGGGAGATTGTAAGCTTTGATGATAAAATTATCTTTAGATCATTCTTAAATATATATGTCTACGATTTTGAAAGTGTAATACAATTAAGGCCTGAATCTGTTATTATTTCATGTAGTGTTATAGAAAATGATTTATTTATAAGTACTTTAAATGAAGGTATATTTTTATTGAAAGATAAAACCTTAGAGCCTTTTTATTTTAACGAAGCGTTATTAGATACTAAAATTGTCTCTATCAATAATTATAATGGAAAACTCTTGTTAATGACCTCTTTAAAAGGAAGTTATTTTTTAGAGAATAAAAAATTAACACCAACTGGTTTTAGTATTAATAATCAAATCCGATTACACCAATTAAACACGTTTTCTATATTAAGAAATGGCGATATGGTTTTTGGGACTATAAAAGACGGTGTTTTTTTAACCGATAAAAATGGTGACCTTAAATATCACATTAGTAAAGAAAATGGACTGTTTAATAATACCGTTTTAGGACAATTTTTAGATGATACAGATAACCTTTGGTTAGGTTTGGATAATGGTATTGCTAACATTGAGCTTAATAGTTTAAATTACTTTTTTAATGATGTGTCAGGTAAATTAGGTGCTGTATATGATGTTGTAAACTATAAAGGTGATATTTATGTAGGAACCAATACAGGGCTTTTTAGATTAGATAAAAATCAAAACTTAAATTTTATAGAGGGCTCTCAAGGGCAGGTTTGGGATTTAGAAATTGTAGAAGGGGAGTTATTCTGTGGTCATAATGAAGGAACCTTTATTGTAGATAAAGACAAACTAACGTTAATATCTAATTATACTGGAGGTTGGACAATTAAAAAAGTTCCAGAAACAGAACAAACCTATATACAAGGAACGTATTCTGGTTTGGTAAAGTTTGAGAAAGTTGCGGGGAAATGGAATGTGAAATACCTAGGTGAAACTACAATTCCCTCACGATTCTTAGTTTTTGAAAATCCAACGACAGCTTGGGTCGCTCATGCAACAAAAGGGGTTTCTAAATTACATTTTGATGCGAATTATGATACAATAACCTCAGTGAAGAATTATCAAGATAAAGGCATCAATTCTAATTTTAATGTGCGCGTTTATAATATTAGAAATAATATAAGTTTTAAAACGAATGAAGGTTGGCAACGTTATGAACCTATTTTAGATTCCATTATTCCTTATGATTTACTTAATGAAAGGCTAGGTGAAAATAGTTATATTATTTCAGAAGATGATACGGAACTTTTTGCTCTAAAAAACAAAGGAGGATTTATAAAATTCACATCTTTTGATGATCCATATAAAGACTTTTTTTTAAATGATGTGTTTCTTAAAAATAGATATATCGTTGGCTATGAGAATGTATCTAAACTTAGTGATTCTGTTTATGCTTTAAATTTAGACAATGGCTTTATGCTTGTCAATAGCACATCGAATGCTAATATTGAGTTACATAAGCCAATCGTTGAGTCCATTAATATTAGTGGAAACCTTATTGCTATTAATAATATAGAGTCCGACGGGTTGGGTTTTGATTTTAAAGAAAGTTTAGCTGTAGAATTGTCATCTTCAAAATCGCTAAATCATCATTTCGAATATATTGTTATAGAAGCAGACGATGAGGTTAATGATAGTTTGTGGTACGGGATAGATGGTAATAAGGTTGAACTTTCCAATCTTACAGATGGTAATTATAACATGCTGTTTAGAACGAGCGATAATGCAGGTAATGCATCTCCAATTAAATTATTGCATATAGAGGTTTATCCACCTTGGTATAGAGATACAGCTGGTTATGTCTTGTATTTCCTTTTCGCGTGTTTAATTATATTTATATTTTATACGCTTCACCATAAGAAAATAGCAAAAGAACAACGTTTAATAAAAATCAAATATCAAAAGGAACAACAAAAATTACTTAGAGAACAAACTTTAGAGAATGAAAAACATATTGTTCAGCTTAAAAATGAATCCTTACAAAATGAGATTAAATTAAAAAGTAAGCAACTAGCAAATAATGCTATGGCCTTGGTTAAGAAAAATGAGACACTTCAAGATATCAAAAATGATTTGATGGTAAACAAAGAAGGATTTAATAATCATTATTCTTACAAAAAGATTGTAAAGAAATTAGATAATTCAATTGTCTTAAAAGACGAATGGGAGGTTTTTGAAAATAATTTTAGTCAAGTTCACGATGAATTTTTCGAAACTTTAAAAGCTAAACATTCTGCACTCACTCCTAAAGATTTGAAGATTTGTGCCTACATCAAAATGAATCTTTCCTCTAAAGAAATCGCTCCACTTATGAATATCTCAGTTAGAGGGGTCGAAACACATCGATATCGATTAAAAAAGAAGTTAGATTTAGAAAATGATATTTCTTTAGTCGATTATTTGTTAAATATCAAAAATTAGACGTAATAATTCACTTTATCTCATTAATTCAATACGTCATTACTACGTCATTGTGTTAATCTTCTTCTCACTACAACGTTTTTTTTATAGCTTTAGAGTACGTCACAGCGAGTTTTATTAACATTTTTTAACCTTCTTTATTAGTTGTGGTGTATTTAAAATGTAAATAGAATTTAAGAGCTCTTAGTAATAGGTTATAACTTCGTAATTGAATTAACTAATCTCTATAATTAAAAATTAAACAATCTATATGAAAACAAAAATTAGTCTATTGTTGATGTTGTTTTTTTCAATCTGTTCTTTTGCACAACAGATAGAAATTAATGGAATTGTAACAAGTGAGAGTGATGGTATGCCTTTACCAGGTGCCAGCGTCATAATTAAAGGAACTAGTAGAGGAACCACTACTGATTTTGATGGTAAATACATAATAAAGGCGGAAGCTGGTGAGCAAATTGAGTTCAGTTATGTAGGTTTCGTAGCACAGGTAATTACTGTAGGTGATAAGGCGGAATTAAATGTTGTTTTAACTGATGATGTGGCTTCGCTTAGTGAAGTTGTTGTTGTAGGTTATGGAACTCAGAAGAAAGCAGACTTAACAAGTGCCATTTCTACCATTAAACCAGAAGAATTACAAAAAACTCCCTCAGCTCAGATTGCTCAGAGTTTCCAAGGTAAAGTTGCAGGTGTGCAAGTTAGTAGTTTAGGATCTCCAGGAGAAACGCCAGAGATTATTATTAGAGGTACCAATTCATTATACGGTAACTCTTCACCGTTGTTTGTTGTGGATGGTGCTTTCTTTGATAATGTAGATTTTTTAAACTCTAGTGAGATTGAAAGTGTATCAATATTAAAAGATGCGTCTGCTTCTGCAATATATGGTGTAAGAGCTGCAAATGGTGTGGTTTTAATTACAACTAAAGGTGGTCGATTTAATAAGAAAGCAGAAATTACATTTTCTACTTACTATGGTATGCAGACTGCTCAGAATGTATTAAAAATGGCAAACTCAGAACAGTTTGTAACGTTTGCACAAGAGTCTGGTTCTGCGGCTGAAATTTCTAGCGTTGAGCAAGCTATACAGCGCTTTGGTCGTAGTAGAGTGAATCCTAATATACCAAATGTAAATACAGATTGGTATGATGAGGTACTTAGAGTTGCTTCTATAGAGAATCACGATTTCCAGGTAAATGGAGGTGGCGAAGATGTTTCTTATTCTGTTGGTGGAAACTTTTTTGCTCAAGATGGTATTCTTGATATGAAAAACAGTTACGAGCGTTTTAACGTTAGAGCAAAAGTAGATGCTAGAGTTAATGATTGGCTTAATGTTGGAGGAAACATGTTATACAGTAATGCTGTAAAATATGATGATGAAGCTTCCGCTTGGCAATTAACTTATTTCGCAGTGCCTATTTTACCTTTGTATGATAATAATTTTACAGAAGCAAGTCCGTTACCATACTCAGATGCAAGAGAGATTGGTTATAGAAATGCGCAAAACCCATTTACGCTATTGGATAATTCTGATAGAAGAGGAGAGCGAAGAAGAACTGTCGCTAATTTTTATGCAGATTTTAAATTAATACCAAAACAATTAAGCTTTAAGACTAGTTTGTCTTATAATTATTTAGGAGTTAATGAGCGTATTGTTTCTTTACCATATTATGTTACGGATGATTATCAGAGAAGTATTAATCAGTCTTCAATAACAAGAAATAACGCTGTTACGGAAAATTACATTTGGGATAATACGTTAACCTATACAAATTCATTCGGAGAACATGATGTTACTGTTTTAGCCGGAATGTCATTTAGAGATGATTACGGAAGAAACTTTGGTGCTTCTGGTAATTTTGATCCTAACGGAGCTTTTATTAGAGGTAATGATAAAACGTGGTATTTAGGAAATACATCAGAAGATAGTAGAACAGCATACGACGGAGGAAGTCGTTCTTATGGTTTCTCATATTTTACTAGAGCTCAATACAAACTTAAAGATAAGTACTTAGCTTATGCAACATTTCGTGCAGAAGGTAGTAATAAATACGATGAAACATATGTGTATTTACCTGCATTTGGTTTAGGTTGGGAATTGTCTAAAGAGTCTTTTATGGAAAATATAGATTTTATAGATTATTTTAAACTTAGAGCAGGTTGGGGTAGATTGGCAAATGATGCCGTACCTGCAAGTATTCCTCAAAGTGCGTCCACGATTTCAACTGTTTTTGACGATACTTTAGTAAATGGATTTCAGTTTTCTACAGCATCTGATGATTTAGATTGGGAATATACCGAAGAGTTAAACCTTGGTATATCTTCTAACTTCTTTAATAACCGTTTGTCTTTAGAAGCAGATTATTTTATAAAGGATACCGAAAATCTAGCTATTCCAGTGTTGCCTTTAATAGGTACAGATGTAAGTTATCAAAATGTAGGTTCATTAAGAAATAAAGGACTTGAATTAGCTGCGACTTGGAATGGTAAAATATCAGAAAATTGGAGTTATACTATTTCAGGAAACTTTAGTACACTAGATAATGAAATTACAAGTCTTGAGGGGCAACCTTATATCGATAGAGGTACAGCAGAAGCACGTCAGCGTTTAGTTGTTGGTCAGCCAATAAATGTATTTTATGGTTGGGAAATAGAGGGTGTTTATCAAAATCAAGCAGAGATTGATGCAGATCCAGTTGCTCAAGCAGCTATTGCAGATGGTACAGATATTAAGCCTGGTTATTTTAAATATAAAGACAATAATTCAAATGGTGCTTTAGACGCTGAAGATAGAGAGTACCTAGGATCACCAGTACCAGACTATTATTACGGCGGTAGTTTAGGTCTTAAATACAAGGCTTTTGAATTAAATGTTTCTTTTTATGGTCAAGGAGGAAACGTGATTTTGAACACAAACCGTATGGAAGTCCTCAGAACTCAAGGGCGTAATATAGATGCACAATTAGCTGTTAATCGCTGGCATGGTGAAGGCACAACCAATGAGTTCCCGTCATCAGAAGGCTATAGAAATGTTTGGAATCAAAGATTGTCTAAGTTCTTTTTACAAGACGGTGACTTCTTCAGAATACAGAACATTCAATTAGCTTATACCTTAAGAGAGAAAAATTTACCTGAGATGCGTTTCACCTTAACGGCAGATAGACCTTTTCTTTCAACTAAAAGCTATGACGGTTTTAATCCAGAAGTTGGATTTGATGGTAGAGATACTCAAACATACCCAACACCTTCAGTTTATACATTTGGTGTAACAGTTAAACTTTAAAAAAATTAGAAGATGAAAAATATATTTAATATAAGATTGATTTTATTCATATTACCTGTTTTCATGTTTACTTGTGAAGATCAGTTAGATGAACAACAAGAACTAGTCGTTGTTGCAGATGATATTGATTACTCTAGTGCAGATGGTGCATTAGGTGCATTAGTTGGTGCTTATCAAAAGTTTAACGACATTGGCTGGGAGCAAATTCCTTTATTATCTGTAAGAGGAGATGATGTAAACGCTGGTGGTCTTGGTGATCAGCAGGGTTTTGCAGATACAGATAATTTTGTTTACGACAATAATTTTTGGATGTATAATGTGTTTTTTGAAAATTGGGCTCAAGATATTCTTCAAATTACAGCTCAAATAGAACAATTAGAAAAGTTTAGAGCTGCAGGTGTAGATTCAGATTTAATTGATCAATACGTTTCAGAATGTAGAGTTTTAAGAGGTTTTATAACTCTAGAGCTTTCTAGAATGTTTGGAGATGTATATAAGATTGAGACTACAGATCAGACGCAAATTCAAGTGCTTCCTAAAGATGAATTAATGGTTTGGATATCAGACGAAATGGACGAGTCAATTCCTTATTTGTTAGATATTGCACCTAACCAAAGAGTAGATTTGCCAGGTGGTATTACTAAATACACAGGTTTATCGGTAAAAGCTATGGCTAATTTAGAGGTTGGTAATTACCAAAATGTTGCTGATGCAGCAGGTGAAATTATTAATTCTAATCGCTTTCAGCTTTTCGATGATTATTATCATCTATTCAAGCTTGATGGAAAGTTAGCTAATGAAAATATTTTAGAAATTCAATATTCAGATTTTGGCCAGGCATCAGGAGAAAATTTAAGTCATTTATTTGCTTTTTATGGACCAGAAAATTGGACCGCTGCTGTGCCAGAAGCAGGAAGCGGTTGGGGATTCTATGAACCAAGTTTTAAGTATATTAAGTTCATGTTAGATAGAAACGAAACTGTGCGTTTAGAAACAAGTGTGTTATTTACAGATAGAGGTATTGCAGAACTTCAGACAGATCCTGCTTATGCTACATTACCAAGTTGGATATCTAATACAACAAGAGATGGAGATATTATAAATGATTATACAAGAGCATACTTTTCTAGCGGTAAGCATTATTTACCGTCTATAGAGTTAACTGAAGGAAGAATTGATTATGGAACCAATAAAAACTATACAGTTATCAGGTATTCTGAAGTATTATTAATGTATGCTGAAGCACTAACAAGAGGAGCGTCTGGTTCTGCAGGTAGTGCAGATAGCGCTGTAAATGAAGTAAGAAATCGTGCTGGTTTAGGTAATTTAAGTGGAGTAACTAGTGATCAGGTAATGGACGAGAAATTTGCAGAGTTAGGTATGGAATGGGGAATTAGATTCTATGATATGGTTAGACTTGGGGAAACTGAAGAATTGAGCTACGATGGAAGAAATTTCACCATGGATAAAGCCTTTTTACCTTATCCACAAGCGCAATTAGATCAGAGTTATATTCTTAATGATTACAATCAAAACCAAAACGACTAAGACATTATGAAAAATATATTATTAAAAACAGTAGTAATTTTTACGATGCTTTTCTTAGCATCATGTGATGAAGGTATAGATCCAATCACTGAAATAGATCCGGGTCCAGATGCAGGAGCTCCAGTTGTTACGGTGACGTATCCAACAGAAGGTACCGAAATTAATAGTTTAGATTTAATTGTACCAATCACTATTAAATTCAAAGTTGAAGATGATATTGAAGTTGGTAGTGTCGTTTTAAGCTTAGATGGAGTAGAGATTTCTAGTTATGATACCTTCTTGGATTATAGAATAGTTAATGAGGAATTTACATATGATAGCTTATCAAGTGGTGAGCATGTGTTAACGGTTACAGGAACTGATATAGTAGGAAATGTTACAACAGTTACTGTAAACTTTTCTAAAGCTCCTCCATATGAAGCTTTATTCGCAGGCGAAGTATTTTACATGCCATTCGATGATACTTTTACAGAGCTTTTATCTATAACTGAAGCTTCAGAAGTTGGTACACCAACTTTTGCAGGAGAACACTTTGATGGTACTAATGCTTATAGAGCAACTGAAGATTCTTATCTAACATTTCCTGTAGAAGATATGTTTGGTAGTAATATGAGTGGTGCATTTTGGTATAAAGTTAACGGAGATCCAGATAGATCTGGGATTTTAACTGTCGGAAATGATATTCCGGAAAATAGAAATCAAGGGTTTAGATTATTTAGAGAAGGTAGTGCTACAGAACAACGTATTAAATTAAATATTGGTACTGGTGATGCAGATAGCTGGAATGATGGAGGTGTTATAGATGTAACTGCTCAAGAGTGGGTTCACGTGGCTTTTACAATTTCACCAACAGAAACAGTTATTTACCTTGATGGTTTACCTGTGAATTCGACTATACCAGGCGGAGCTATAGATTGGACAGGTACTACAGGTATTACTATTGGTTCAGGTGGAGAAACGTTTGGTTATTGGGGACATGAGTCTGATGATAGTGTTATGGATGAACTTCGTTTATTCAATACAACGTTATCTCAAGATGAAATCCAAAATATGATTAACGTCACTAATCCTTACGAGCCAGCATACGTTGGGGAAACGTTTTATATGCCATTTAATGGATTTAATACTGAATTTGTAAGTTTAAATGAACCTACAATGGTTGGAGCAACGGGATACTATGGTGAAGGTTACGAAGGTTCAAATGCGTTTATGGGAGCTACAGAGTCTTACTTAACATTTCCTATAGACGGATTGTTTGGTGCTGATGCTTTTAGTGCTGCATTTTGGTACAAGGTAGATGGAACACCAGATCGTTCGGGAATATTAGTTGTTGGAAATGATACTCCAGAAAATAGAAACCAAGGCTTCAGATTATTTAGAGAAGGTAGTGCTACAGAGCAACGTATTAAAGTTAACGTCGGAGTTGGTGATGGTGAAAGCTGGAACGATGGTGGTGTTATAGATGTTACAGCAGGAGAATGGGTACATATTGCTTTAACCGTTTCTGATACTGAAAGTAAAATTTATTTTAATGGTGTAGAGCAACTTTCATCTACTTTAGGTTCTAGTATTGACTGGACAGGTTGTTCAGACATAACTATCGGAGCTGGAGGTGAAACGTTCAGTTATTGGGGACACTTATCGGATTTAAGTGGTATAGATGAATTAAGATTGTTTAATAAAGCTTTATCTCAATCTGAGATCACAGATATGTTATAAAAATTGATAATTTAAATGAGTTAGTCTATTAATTTTTTAATGATCTCTTACTTTAATTTTAGCGGCATTTTAATCACTAAAATGTCGCTAAATTATTACTTATAATTCAAATGAAATATTTACATAAAATAGTAGTCATAGGCTGTTTATTTTGTCTTATGGTTGGGTGTAAATCCAATACTAAAAATGACGATGTAAATGACGTTGAAGTCATATCTAATGATACAGATGTTGTTGAAGGTTTTCGTAACAATACTCTGCTCGATACCATTCAGAAACAAACCATAAATTATTTTTGGGAAGGTGCAGAACCAAATTCTGGTTTAGCTAGAGAGCGTTTACATATGGATGATGTTTATAATTTATCACCTAAAAGCACAGTAACTACAGGCGGAAGTGGTTTTGGTGTTATGGCAATATTAGTTGGTATTGAAAGGGGTTACATTAAAAAAGAAGACGCTTTAAATCGATATTTAAAGATTGTCAATTTTCTTGAAAAAGCAGATCGTTTTCATGGTGCGTGGTCACATTGGATCGATGGAGAAACAGGTAAAGCATATCCTTTTAGTAAAAAAGATGATGGTGGTGATTTGGTAGAAACGGCCTTTTTAATTCAAGGATTATTAACCGTTTCAGAATATTTTGATGGTAATACTGAAGAAGAGAAACAACTAGTCTCTAAGATTGATGAACTTTGGAGAAGTGTAGAGTGGGATTGGTATACTAAAAATGGTGAAGACGTTTTGTATTGGCATTGGTCACCAAAGTATGGTTGGGATATGAATTTTCCTGTAGGTGGTTATAACGAATGTTTAATAATGTACGTTCTTGCAGCAGCCTCACCAACACATCCAATTAGTAAATCTGTCTACGAAAAAGGTTGGGCTAGAAATGGCAAAATTGTGTCAACTAACAAATATTACGACGAAGATCTTGTTCTTAATTATTATGAACACGATAATCACACTATTGGACCCTTATTTTGGGCGCATTATTCTTACTTAGGATTAAATCCAACAGGTTTGTCAGATCAATATGCAGATTATTGGAAGTTGACTCAAAATCAAGCTAAAATTCATTACAAATATGCTGTAGATAATCCAAAAGGATTTGAAGGTTATGGCGATAGTCTTTGGGGATTAACATCAAGTTACTCTATGAAAGGCTACTATGGTCACAGACCAGAAAATGATCTAGGAGTAATTTCTCCAACAGCAGCGTTGTCATCATTTCCATATACGCCAAAAGAGAGTATGAATGTGTTGGAGAATATTTATAAAAACCATGATAGTTTAGTGGGGAAATATGGTCCTTATGATGCTTTCAGTTTTGAAGATAATTGGTCTACACCACGATATTTAGCGATAGATCAAGGGCCAATTCCTGTAATGATTGAAAATTATAGAACAGGTTTATTGTGGCATTTATTCATGAAAAATAAAGATGTAAAATCAGGTTTGGATCGCTTAGGTTTTAAGTATAAAAAAGATTAACAATATGAAGTTTTTAAAATTATTAATAGTCGTGTTTTTCTTTGTTAGCTGTGGGTCAGATGATGGTCCAGGTTATCAGGAACCTTATAATCCAAGTGATGATGATCCTGTAGTTGAAGAATTAACAGACGAAGAATTATTAGACCTAACCCAAGAAACGACTTTTAAATATTTTTGGGATTATGCGGAATCTAACTCAGGTGCAGCCAGAGAACGTTATCATCCAAATGATCCTTCAAACAGTCAGAATGTAGTTACTACAGGAGGCAGTGGATTTGGATTAATGGCAATATTGGTTGGTATAGAAAGAGGTTATATTTCAAGAAGTGAAGGCTACGATAGATTAAGTCAGATTTTAAATTTCTTTGAAAATGCAGATCGTTTTCATGGAGCTTGGCCGCACTGGATTAATGGAGTAAACGGTGACGTAATTCCATTTAGCGATCAAGATAATGGAGGTGATTTAGTGGAAACGGCACTTTTCGCGCAAGGCTTAATTTGTGTGAAAGAATATTTTAAAGATGGATCGGAAGAAGAAGCTGTTTTAGCGACTCAAGCAGATATACTATGGAAAGGCGTAGAGTGGAATTGGTATACTCAAAATCAGAATGCCTTGTATTGGCATTGGAGTCCAGACAATGGTTTTTCAATTAATCTAGAATTAAAAGGTTACAACGAAACATTAATCGCTTTTATTTTAGGAGCAGCGTCAACAGATTATGCTATTACACCAGAAGTATATAACGAAGGTTGGGCGAGTAATGGAGGTATCGTGTCTTCGGCAAGTCAATATAATATTCCATTAATTTTAGATCATGCAGGATCAGGGACAGGTCCTTTATTTTGGGCACATTATTCATTTTTAGGATTAAACCCAACCAACTTAACAGATCAATATGCTAATTATTGGGATTTAAATGTCAACCATACCAATATCAATTACCAACACTGTGTTAACAATCCAAACAATTATATAGATTACGGTGAGAATTGTTGGGGCTTAACAGCTAGTTATAGTCGGAATTCAGATGGATCTACAGGATATTCCGCACATAGTCCCCAAAATGATTTAGGTGTTATTTCACCTACGGCAGCTATTAGTTCCATGCCTTACACTCCAGAAAAATCACTTGAAGCACTACATTATTTCTATAGTAAGAAAACGATATTATTAGGATCTGCAGGCTTTTATGATGCCTTTAGTCCACAATACAATGATTGGGTCACTGAAAGATATTTAGCAATAGATCAAGGGCCAGAAATTATTATGATAGAGAACTATAGAACTGGACTTTTGTGGAATTATTTTATGCAAAATGAAGATGTTCAAAATGGTCTTAATATATTAGGTTTTTCCTATTAAACTTAAAAAATAGAATCATGAGAAATTTATTTTTAATCTTAATTTTTAGTCTCACATTTTTGAATTCAGTTAGTGTAATCGCACAGCAAACCGAATCGTCAAAAGATTTGTTCTCGTATGAACATCATATGGTTAATGACGATACGCTAAATTACAGAATGCTTTTGCCTAAGGATTTTGACGAATCTAAAACCTATCCATTAGTACTAATGCTTCATGGAGCCGGCGAACGTGGTAACGATAATAAAAAGCAATTAGCTCATGGTAGTCAATTATTTTTAAAGGAAACAACACGAGATTCGTTTCCTGCAATAGTAATCTTTCCACAATGCCCTCAGAATGATTATTGGTCTAAATTAGATGCAGATCGCTCTACAAAGCCAATTACATTTAAATACAAATACAATGAAGCACCAACTACTGCAATGGCATTAGTCATAGATTTAATGACAAAGATGGTTGCCAAACCTTATGTAAAAACCGATCAGGTTTACGCAATGGGATTATCAATGGGAGGTATGGGAACTTTTGAAATTATCTACCGAAATCCTAAAATGTTTGCAGCTGCAATTCCTATTTGTGGAGGTGGAGATCCAGAATCTGTAACAGCTTATGCGAAAACTATTCCACTTTGGATTTTACATGGTGCTAAAGATGATGTGGTAGATCCAAAGTTATCATTAAGCATGGCATCTGCAATAATTACGGCAGGCGGATTTCCTAAACTTACCTTATACGATTTTGCAAACCACAATAGTTGGGATCCAGCTTTTGCAGAACCAGAACTTTTAAAATGGCTTTTTTCAAATACTAAATTATAATAATGAAGAGATTAATTAACGTACAAACTATCGCAATTGCCGTGATGGCAATAACCCTAGCAAGCTGTAATTCTAACAATACTACAGAGATTAAATCGACGTCAGATACAGAAAACCCTTTTGCTTCAAAAGTAGATTCAATTTTAGAATTAATGACTATTGACGAAAAAATAGGACAACTTAATCTGCCAACTTCAGGCGATATTACAACAGGAGCTGCTAAAGGCTCTGATGTAGGAAAGCGAATTGAAGAAGGTAATGTTGGTGGTTTATTCAATATAAAGACAGTCGAAAAAATTTACGAAGTTCAAAAAATCGCTGTTGAAAAAAGCAGATTAGGAATTCCGTTAATTTTTGGAATGGACGTGATTCATGGTTACAAAACAACATTTCCAATTCCTTTAGGTCTATCGAGTTCTTGGGACATGGAAATGATAGAAAAAACGGCTAGAGTTGCAGCTACAGAAGCAAGTGCAGATGGTATAAATTGGACATTTTCGCCAATGGTAGATATCTCTAGAGACCCACGTTGGGGACGCGTTTCTGAAGGAAATGGAGAAGATCCATTTTTAGGAAGTAGAATCGCTGAGGCAATGGTTAAGGGATATCAGCAAGATGATCTAAGTGAGAACAATACCTTAATGGCATGTGTAAAGCATTTTGCATTATATGGAGCGCCAGAAGCTGGTAGAGATTATAATACGGTAGACATGAGTCGTATTAGAATGTATAATGAATACTTAGAACCGTACAAAGCAGCTGTAAATGCAGGTGTTGGTTCTGTAATGGCATCGTTTAATGAAATAGATGGTGTGCCAGCAACAGGAAACAAATGGTTACTTACAGATTTGTTGCGTGATGACTGGGGTTTTAATGGCTTTGTTGTTACAGATTATACTGGGATTTACGAAATGACAGAACACGGCATTGGTGATAAATACCAAGTTTCAGAACAAGCTTTAAAAGCCGGAGTCGATATGGATATGGCAGGTGATTCTCCTTCGATACCTGCTGCTTTTGTAAAAACATTAAAGGAATCTTACGAAAACGGTAAGGTGTCTATGGATGATATTGATACGGCTGTAAGACGCATGTTAACTGCTAAATTTCAGTTGGGTTTATTTGATGATCCATATAAGTATTGTGATGTTAATAGATCAAAAACGGAAATTTTCACACTAGAAAATAAAGCATTTGCACGTAAAGTTGCGGCAGAATCTATGGTGTTACTTAAAAACGAAGAACAATTATTGCCTATTAAAAAGTCTAGTACTATAGCGTTAATTGGTCCATTGGCTAAAGCAACTAATAATATGGCTGGGACTTGGAGTGTGGCGACAGATCAAGAAAAATCGAACTCTGTTTTCGATGGTTTAACAGAAGTTATTGGTGATAAAGGAACATTGTTGTATGCAAAAGGAAGTAATATAGATTACGATTTAGATCTCGAAAAGCGTGCTACAATGTTTGGGAAAGATATTCCAAGAGATGGACGTACAGATAAGCAATTGTTAGATGAAGCACTTCAAATAGCTGCGAAATCAGATGTTATTGTTGCAACTATTGGTGAATCTGCAGAGTTTAGTGGAGAAAGTAGTAGTAGAACAGATTTAGGAATTCCGCAAGTACAAAAAGATTTATTAAACGCTTTATTAAAAACAGGAAAGCCTGTAGTTTTAGTACTGTTCACAGGAAGACCTTTAGTGTTAGTAGAAGAAAACGAAAATGTACCAGCAATACTTAACGTTTGGTTTCCTGGGAGTGAAGCAGGTTTAGCTATTTCAGATGTGTTATTTGGAGATGTTAATCCATCAGGAAAGTTAACGGCAACTTTCCCCAGAAATGTTGGTCAAGTACCAATTTTTTACAACCATAAAAACACAGGACGACCTTTAGGAAATGATCAAGGTAAATTTGAAAAGTTTAAAAGTAATTATATGGATGTTCGTAATGAGCCTTTATATCCTTTTGGGTATGGTTTAAGTTATACAAGTTTCGATTATTCTAACTTCTCAACTAATACCGCTTCAATTGGTATGGACGGAACTGTTGAGGTTTCTGTGGATGTTACTAATTCTGGTGATTACGATGGTAAAGAAGTGGTACAGCTTTATATTAGAGATGTTGTTGGTTCCGTAACAAGACCAGTAAGAGAATTAAAAGGTTTTCAAAAAGTTGAAATTAAAAAAGGCGAAACAAAAACGGTAACTTTCAAATTAACCGTTGAAGATTTAAAATTCTATAATTCAACATTAGATTTTGTAGCAGAACCTGGAGCGTTTCAGGTGTTTATAGGTGCAAATTCAGATACTAAAATGATGAAAGCATTTGAATTGACTAAATAATATTACCATAATTGATTAATAGCAACCCTATGCCACATATGAATTTTAAGTGCAAATCCCTATTCTTATTGTTATGTGTGGCTTTTTCATGTCAAATTGTTGCTCAAAATCAGGTGATTAATTCAGATGTTAAGGTTTCTGGAAATCAAATTAATTTCAAAACTTATACTTATGCTATAAAGGGAGTAGATACCTTAAAAATGGACGTATTCACGCCTAAAAATATTAAAACATCAGATTCACTTCCTGTGTTATTGTGGATGCATGGTGGTGGGTTTTCAGGTAGTCATCGAGCGTATCCAGATGATAGTAATTTGGTTAAATATGCAGCTGAAAAACAAAATTATATAGGTGTTTCTATCGATTACCGTTTACTTAGAAAAAATAAAACTACGGGATTTGGTTGCGATTGTACCAAGGATGAAAAACTAGAAACTTTTAAACAAGCTGCAATCGATTATTTAGATGCTGCAAAATTTTTAGTTGAACATGCGCATAAGTTACAAATTGATCCAACTAAAATTATAGCAGGTGGAAGTAGTGCGGGAGCGGAGGGAATGCTAAATGCCGTGTTTATGAAGGATTATTTTGTTAAGAATAAAGAAGTATACGCTAATGCGAAATTTGCAGGTGTGTTTGCCTGTGCAGGTGCAATTGTTGATGCGAGATATATTACTGAAGAAAATGCAGTTCCAGCAGTTTTATATCACGGAACAAAAGATAATTATGTGCCTTACGGAAATGCATCACATCATCTTTGTGATGCTAAACAACCTGGTTACTTTAGGTTAGATGGTTCTGCAATTATTATTGAAAAGTTAGAGGCATTAGGTATAGCATATTCTTTCAATATAGTTAAAGGTGGTGGTCATGAGATTGCCCGAATTCCTTTTGAAGATTTAGAGAAGGTATTCCACTTTTTTGAGCAAACGATGCTAAATAAAGAAGTCATTCAAACTAAAATTATAAGAACTAAATAAGCATGAAAAAATTACTTTTTCTATTCACAATAGCATTTCTTTTTTCGTGTAATAACGATAAGAGTCAGCATTCAGAAGAACTTTCTAATACCAAAGGTAAATCAGAATTAATAAAAGGACTTGACACCTATATCAATCCATTAGATATAGATTACACCTATATGGTTTACAATTCAACCCAAAATAAATCGTACCGTTCAGGTGCAGATCCAGCGGTTATAGAATTCAAAGGAGAATACTACATGTTTGTAACGCGCTCTTTTGGGTATTGGCATTCTAAAGATCTTATCAATTGGAATTTTATTAAGCCGCAGCAATGGTTTTTTGAAGGTAGTAATGCACCAACAGCTTTTAATTACAAAGATTCGTTAGTGTACTTTGCTGGTAATCCTTCTGGTTACGGAAGTATTCTTTACACAGATAATCCAAAAGAAGGGAAATGGACACCAACCGCATCTATATCTACGAATATTCAAGATTCAGAATTATTTATAGACGATGATGGTGAAACCTACCTGTATTGGGGCTCTTCTAATGTGAATCCACTTCATGTAAAAATGTTGAATAAAGACGATCGTTTTTTAGAAACAGGAGTTCAGAAAGAATTATTCAATCTTGTTGAAGAAGAACATGGATGGGAACGTTTTGGGGAAAACAACTTTCATCCTACTTTAAAAGAAGGTTATATGGAAGGAGCTTCCATGACCAAACACAATGGAAAATATTATTTACAATACGCAGCACCTGGCACACAATTTAATGTATATGCAGATGGCGTTTATGTTGGAGACACACCACTTGGACCTTTCACATATATGAAAAATAATCCTATGAGCTTTAAGCCTGGTGGATTTACAAATGGTGCGGGACACGGAATAACGGTAAAACAAACCAATGGACAATATTGGCACTTTGCCACGATGGCGCTGGCCTCTAATTCGCAATGGGAACGTCGTTTGTGCATGTTTCCTACTTATTTTGATGCCGATGGTTTAATGTACACCAATACTGCTTATGGAGATTATCCGCGTTTTGGTTCTAGTCATCCTACAAAAGCAGGACAGCACAATGGTTGGATGTTGCTGTCTTATAAAGGAGATGTTACGGTGTCGTCTTCATTAATGCAGATTATGAAATTTACATCGAATGATGACGAAGTAAAAGTTACAGAATTACCGCTCGAAAAAGATAAGAATGGTGAAATAACGTCTAAAATATTAACGGATGAAAACCCTAAAACATTTTGGGTCGCAGAAGCTAATGACGATAAACAATGGATAACCATTGAAATGCAGAAGGCTGGTAACATCAATGCTTTTCAGTTGAATTTTCATGATCATGATTCTGGAATTTATACACGAGTGGAAGGGTTGAAACATCAATTTACTATCGAAGTTTCAGAAGATGGTGCCAAATGGCAAACTGTAGTAGACAGAAGTAATAGCGAAAAAGATACACCAAATGCTTACATTGTATTAGATGAATCCGTAAAGGCAAAGTATGTGCGTTATAACAATAAAAAAGTGCCTGGCGCAAACTTTGCGATGTCAGAGTTTAGAGTGTTTGGTTTAGGTCTGGGTGAAAAGCCAGCGAAGGTTTCAGAATTTGAAGTAAAAAGGCAAGAGGACCGCAGAGATGTATCATTTTCTTGGAATCCAATAGAAGGAGCTCAAGGCTATAATATTCGTTGGGGAATTGCAGAAGATAAACTCTATCAGTCTTGGCAAGTTTATGATACTAACGAACATTTTATGCGTTCTTTAGATCGTGATACACCGTATTATTTTACGATAGAAGCGTATAATGAAAACGGAATTTCTGAACAGAGTGATATAATTTTTGTAAAGTAGTTATGAAACGAGAAAGTTCAATATTTCATCAATAAATTAAAACTCTAACTAATATTAAATAAATATATAAAATGAAAAAAAGTGTTTTCTTATTATTAATTGCAGCCGTTTCCGCTTTAGGAGGTTTGCTTTTTGGGTATGATACAGGCGTAATTAATGGTGCACAATTTTACCTTACAGAGCATTTTGGTTTAAGTGATGCGTTAAAAGGATGGGTTGTTGGTAGTGCGCTTTTAGGATGTTTTGTAGGTGCTATTGTTGCAGGTCCATTGAGTATTAAAATAGGTCGAAAATGGTCTTTAATCATATCGGCTATATTTTTTACGGTTTCGGCTTATGGTTCTGGTTTGCCAGAATTCTTGCCTCAAAGTGTAAGCATGTTGGTTGTTTTTAGAATTATTGGAGGTTTAGGTATTGGTGTAGCGTCAATGAATGCACCGATGTATATTGCAGAAATAGCACCTTCAGACATTAGAGGTCGAATGGTAACCTATTATCAATTAGCAATTGTTATTGGTTTCTTTGTGGTATTCCTAGCTACTTATTTTATTGGTAACGATTTAACGGTTGCAGAGAATATAGAATTTGGATGGAGAAGAATGTTTTGGTCAGAATTGATACCAAGTATTTTATTTTTAGTTCTGTTGTTTATTGTGCCTAAGAGTCCAAGGTGGTTAGCTTTAAAAGGTAAAGAAACAGCAGCATTAGCTGTTTTACAAAAAATAAACGGAGATGAATTAGCTTCAAAAGAGTTACATAATATTAAAGCATCTCTAAATGAAACTAACGATGGTATTAAAGTGAGCTATTTTTCTAAAGGCATATTAGCAATAATTGCTATTGGTACTGTGCTTTCAGTTTTACAGCAGTTTACAGGGATTAATGCCGTATTATATTATGGAGCTGATATTTTTGAAAAAGCACTAGGTTTTGGTAAAGAAGACGTGCTTGCACAGCAAATACTATTGGCATTTGTTAATTTAATATTCACTTTCGTAGCGATGTTTACAGTAGATAAATTTGGTAGAAAACCGTTATTGTATATAGGATCTGTAGGTATGATTATTGGATTTTTGCTTCTAGGAATTACATTACAGCAAGGAAATGTAGGTATATGGTCATTAATTGGGGTATTAATGTTTATAGCATCTTTTGCATTATCTATGGGACCTGTTGTTTGGGTTTTACTGGCAGAAATGTTTCCTAATAAAATAAGAAGTGTTGCGATGTCTGTAGCTGTTGCAGCACAATGGGCAGCTAATTATGTAGTGTCTCAATCATTTCCAGTAGTTATGGGAAGTGAAATGAATAACAGTGAGCCATGGAACGGGTCATTACCTTATTACATCTTTATAGCCTTTATTTTAGTTATAGTTTATGTAACCTATAAGTTTATACCAGAAACAAAAGGAAAGTCTTTAGAAGAGATTGAAGGGTTTTGGGAGTAAAGTCTGAGTTTTAAATATTTGTTGAATAAAAGAAATCAAGGTCCCTACACCTTGATTTTTTTGTTTTAGATACTTTTACAATGACTTCTTAAACAGAATTTAAGATATAAAACTAAAAAAACCGATTCGTGAGAATCGTGTTAAGGTGGTGGGTTCTTAAGAGGTTTGTTGATTATCAGTTCACTAAAAGGTGAATCTGTGTTGTTTCAAAAAGTTTACTTTGTCTTATTCTTATCCGATAGCCCTATGTTTAGATGTTCTTCGAATAACGGTTTGTAACGTATTGATAAATCGATATCTATATACACTTCCTCTGCTGATGATAAGCCACAAGATTCTATATCCTCTAGTATCTTATTGTGCATTTCGGTTTCTTTTTTCATAAAATATATATGATTAGCTTCATGAGTCTATGGTTGAATCTTAAAGATGGTGCTCATTTGGGGTTTATATTAGTTATAAAATTAAGATATATTTTAAGATTTTTTAATTAGATGATATTCTGTTAGGAATAACTTATCAAGATTAAAGGCATTTGCTTAAAACTGAGGTTGTTCTAATATGGCGTATTAAGGAAAAAGTATTTAATAACACCCTTCTGAGTACCCTATGAAACCAAAAAACCTGTAACATTCTATTAAATAGATAGTTACAGGTTAAGGTGGTGGTGCCTCCAGGAATCGAACCAGGGACACAAGGATTTTCAGTCCTTTGCTCTACCAACTGAGCTAAGGCACCAATTGCTTTGTTAAGCGGGTGCAAATATAAACGCATTTTTATTATTTGCAAAAAGAATTTGATAAAATTTGAAATTATAAATTGATTATGATCAGTAAATGTAAAAATGAATCATAATTTAATTTAAATATATTGCGATAGTAGTATTTGTAAGGTTCAAGTGTAGAGTTAGTTATATTTTGTTTTTTTTGTTAAAATTAGATTTCATTATATGTTGAAGAATAATTTAAGTAGTAAAAAAAATGATGATTTTTTTGATGTATTTTTGATCAAAATATAGAATTCACTATGAATCTGATCGTAGATGTGGGAAATACGTATGTTAAGTTTGCTGTTTTTAAGTCAGGAGATTTAATTTACAAACAGAATTTTAAGCTCAATGAGTTTAAAGAACAGTATCAAACGCTAAAAAATGACTTTCCTGAGTTAAAAAAAGCAATTATTTCTTCTGTAGGTCATTTATCCAAAGATCAAATTGAACTTATTACTAAGGATTTAAATGTAATTGAGTTATCAACAGAATTAAAATTCCCATTTAAAAATAGTTACAGTACACCAAAAACATTAGGGGTAGATCGTATTGCCTTAGTATGTTCTTCTGTGAATCAATTTCCTAATAAAAATGTTTTAATTATTGATGCAGGCACTTGTATCACTTACGATTTTATAACCAAAGACAATGAGTATCTTGGTGGTGCGATATCTCCGGGATTGAGACTGCGTTATAAAAGTTTAAATAATTTAACAGCAAATCTTCCGTTATTAGAAACTAAGTTGCCAACTAAACGCGTTGGAGACTCTACAGAATCATCAATTCATTCTGGTATAGTTAACGGAGTGATTACAGAGATAAATGGTATAATGGATCAATATCAACAAGAATATTCAGATTTAACAGTTATTTTAACAGGAGGAGATACCAATTTTTTGTCAAACCAATTAAAAAATAGCATATTTGCGAATTCAAATTTTCTATTTGAAGGTTTAAATTTCATTCTAGAATATAATTCAAAATAATGATAAAACGATTTATTGTAATTTGTATTACAATCATAAGTTCTTCAGCTTTTGCTCAACAAGGCTCTGGTTCTCCATATTCATTTTATGGTATTGGAAGTCTTAAGTTTAAAGGTACAGTAGAAAACCGTAGTATGGGAGGTATGGGTGTTTACTTAGATAGTATTCACGTTAACTTACGAAACCCGGCAGCTTATGCAGGAAAGCCTATTAATGGACCTTATTTTAATGGGGAAAGTAGACCTGTGAAATTTGCTGTAGCTGGTACCATGTCTGATACCAACTTAAAAAGTAATTCTGGTGAAGCAAGCGCAAACAGTACCATATTTGACTATTTAGCCATTTCAGTTCCTGTTGGTAAATTTGGTTTTGGATTTGGGTTATTACCATATACTTCAGTAGGCTACCAACTCGATGATATCAATGATGATAGTGTTGTGGTAAACCGTTATACTGGCGAAGGAGGTTTAAATAGAGTATTTGCAGGTTTAGGATATCAAATTAATGATAAGCTAAGCTTTGGAGTAGATTTTAATTATAACTTCGGGAATATCCAAAATAACGCTATAGAAATTGCATACGCTTCAGACGGAGATGTTGTACAGTATCAAACTAGAGAATTTAATAGATCAGATTTAAGTGGTTTAAATTTAAACTTTGGCTTATCATATAAAACTATGGTTAGTGATAAATTAGAGCTTTCAGCTACGGCAACTTATGCACCTGGAAGTAAGCTTAATTCAGATAATACAAGATCTTTTTCTACAGTGACTTTAAATGGATCTACTTTAGATGTTGTTGCGGTTTCTAATACAATTGACGCAGACTTAGAGGCGGAAGACCTAGACAAAACAAAATTAACGTTGCCTTCAACAATGACAATTGGTATAGGACTTGGTAAACCTAAATCATGGTTTGTTGGAACAGAATATACATATCAAAGTTCAAGTGATTTTTCTAATCCTGTGTTTTCTAGTGAAGCTTCAACTTTCGAAGATGCTTCCAAAATTGCTGTTGGTGGATTTTATATTCCGGACTATAATGCCTTTTCTGGTTACTTTAAACGTGTAGTATATAGAGCCGGATTTAACTTTTCTAATTCAGGTTTAGTTGTAAAAGAAGAATCAATTAAAGAGTTTGGCATGTCTTTTGGAGTAGGATTACCAGTCGGGAGACGTAGTTTATTCTCTAACGCCAATTTAGGCTTAGAATTTGGAAAAAGAGGAACAACGAACAAAAATTTAATTCAAGAGAATTTTGTAAACTTCAATGTAAGTTTATCTTTAAACTCTAGATGGTTTGAACAAAAGAAATATAACTAAAAAACTTATTTAAAGATGAAGACGAGAATTACAATACTATTACTAACACTTTTTATGAGTGTTAACTTAGGATTTGCTCAGGATGATGCTCAAGAAGAGTGTATGAATAACTTATCAATCTTTGATAGTTATGTAAAAAGTAAAAAATACGATGATGCTTATGGTCCTTGGAAAATTGTAAGAGAAAAGTGTCCTAAGTTTAATAGAGCAATTTATGCACATGGAGAAAAAATCCTAAAGCATAAAATCGAAAACTCTACAGGAGAAGAGCAAATAGCACACATCAATGATTTAATGCTGTTATATGATCAAAGTAGAGAGTATTATGCTTCTAAATACGATCTTGGTGAAATTTTAGTTGATAAAGCTAACTTGGCTTATAAGTATAGAAAAGAGCTTAGTAAAACAGATGAGCAAATTTATGCGATGTTTGATGAAGCTTATACCAAAGATGTTAAGAACTTTAATAGCGCAGTAGGTCTTTATACTTATTTTTCTTTAGCTGTAGATATTTATGATGCAGGTGCAAAAACTCCAGCAGATGCTCAAAAAATGTTTGATAAGTATGATGATGTTTATGAGGTTATAGAAAATCTTATGGAAGGTTACACTACAAGATTAAACAAGCTTGCAGAAAAAGAAGAAGCTGGAGAAACTTTAACTAAAAAAGAAGGACAATACAAAGCGAGTTACGAGTCTAATCTTGATGTCTATGAAACTAAAATTTTATCTAGTATGGATAAGAAGTTAGGTGATAGAGCTAATTGTGAAGTGTTAATCCCACTTTATCAAAGAGATTTTGAAGAGAATAAAAATAACGAAGTTTGGTTACAAAGAGCAATGAACCGTTTATACGCTAAAGAATGTACAGACGACCAAATGTTTATTACAATTGTACAACAGAAAAACGCTATCAATCCTAATGCAGATACAGCTTATTATTTAGGTGTATTAAAAGAAAAAGAAGGTAAAATTTCTGAAGCAGAAGGTTTCTATAAGCAATCTTTAGAATTACAAACAGATCCATTAAAGAAATGGAAATTAGTAATGAGGATTGCTGAGAAAAATTACAAGAGAGGTAGTTTTGGTAAGGCAAGACAACAATATACAGAAGCTTTAAGATTGAATCCATCTAATGGAGGGCCACACTTAAGAATAGCAGCGATGTACGCTAAAAGTGCAAATAACTGTGGAGATACTAACTTTAATAAAAGAGCAGTTTTTTGGTTAGCAGCAGATGAAGCAGAAAAAGCAGGTAGAGTAGATGGAAGATTAAGATCTGTAGCGGCTAAAACGGCAGCAAGTTATAGAGGTAGTGCTCCTTCGAAATCAGATATTTTTCAGTGTAGTTGTTCAGGTACAGTTATCAAAGTTGGTTGTTGGATAGGTCGTTCAGTTACTGTTCCAAAAATCTAATGAGAAAATCTAATTTATATCATATAAAAAACGTAGTCATAGCAATTGTTGTGACTACGTTTTTTTCATGTAATAATAATTTTGAAGAAGTTCAAAAAGTTGGTGTGCTTCAAAATCAACCTGTTGGTGAAGCAGAGGATATAGATTTAAAGTACACCGAAGTTAAAGAAGATACAGTAAATTTATTAGCCAATCTTTTAAGTCCTAAAATGCTAGATTACTCTAATAGGAGTTTTGCGTTTTCAGAATTCCCTAAAGGTATAGAGCTTAAAATTTATGATAAAGATAATAAGCAGACAACCATTACGTCTAATTATGCTATTTCTTACGCCGACACCGATATTATTGACTTACGCGGCAATGTTCAAATTGCAACGCATGAAAAAGATACTTTGTTTACTGAGCAATTGTATTATAATAAAAAGTTAGAGTGGCTATTTACTAATGAACCATGGATATATGGAACATTACATGGTATTGGTTTTGATTCGGATAAAGAATTCAAAAATTTTCAGATGTTAGAAATGGGAGGCGACTTTGAAGTCGATAATAACAGTACCTTTGATTAATAATCATTTTATATAATACATGAAAATACAAAAGATATTTCACTACGCTTACATCATTTTTGCAGTGCTTTTTATATATGATGCGATTTCTAAATGGACAGAAAATAGAAATGGAGCATACATGTCATTAGTTTTTGCAGCATTGGCAACGTTTATGTTTTTCTTTAGAAAGCGTTTCAACAAAAAGTTTGAAGACCGAAATAACTAATTTATGACTGCAGATATAGTCATAATTATAACTACACTTATACTTTCAGCCTTTTTTTCTGGTATGGAAATCGCATATGTGTCTGCTAATAAAATTCATATTGAATTAGAGAAGAAACAAGGTGATTTTTTAGGGAAAATATTAAGTAAGCTTACAGCAAGACCTTCTAAATATATTGCTACGATGCTAATAGGTAATAATATTGCCTTGGTTATCTATGGTTTTAAAATGGGAGATGTTTTGGTGCGATGGTTTCAATCTATGTTGCCATCAGATAGTACAACGTTGACTTATTTGTTTACGGATTTACAATTACTGACCCAAACTGTAATTTCTACTTTAGTTATTTTAATTACAGCAGAATTTTTACCAAAAGTCTTTTTTCAGATTTACGCCAATACGTTTTTAAAGGTGTTTGCATTTCCAACGTACTTATTCTATGTCTTGTTTTCTTGGGTTTCAGATTTTATTCTTTGGATCTCAGATGCGGTTTTAAAATATATTTTTAAAGCTGAAGGTGAGGATGTGGTTTTAGCAATGACTAAAATTGAATTGGGTAATTACATTACTGAGCAAATGGAATCTGTAGATGATCATGATGTTGTAGATAGTGAAATTCAGATTTTTCAGAAAGCATTAGAATTTTCAGATGTAAAAGCGCGAGAGGTCATGGTGCCACGTACAGAAATTACATCTGTAGATATTTCAGATTCTATTGAAAACTTAAGACAACTCTTTATAGATTCAGGCCGAACAAAAATCATTGTTTATAAAGATAGTATCGATGATATTTTAGGTTATGTGCATTCGTTTGAATTATTTAAGAAGCCAAAAACTATTAAATCTATTATTATTCCAGTAGGCTTTGTGCCAGAAACCATCCTTATTAAAGATGTCCTAAATATCTTAATTAAAAAACGTCGAAGTATGGCTGTGGTTATTGATGAGTATGGAGGTACTTCAGGAGTGATGACGGTTGAAGATATTATAGAGGAATTAGTAGGGGAAATTGAAGATGAACACGATACTGTTGAAATGATAGAAGAACAACTCAGTCATAATACATACAAGTTTTCAGCACGATTAGAAGTCGATTATATTAATGAAACCTATAAATTAAATCTTCCTGAAAGTGAGAATTATGAAACTTTAGGTGGTTTGATTGTAAACGTCACAGAAGAAATTCCACAAGAAAAGGATAATGTACAAATCGAAAATTTTAAATTTACCGTAACCGAAGTCTCTTCAACCAAAATAGACGAAGTAATTTTAAAGATTCTAGACGTAGATTAATTAGAATCTAATATTTACAAGGCTATGTTTTGTTTGGTATTCTAAATGTGTTTAATAACGAATCTTAATTTAGTCTCAATTTATTTAAAAACCTAAGTTGTTTCAGTCCACTAAAGCTTAGTTATAGCACTACTTGTTAATAATATTATTGATAAAGCTTTCAACACTTATAAAAACTACACTTCTCCTTTTATTATTTACTAGAATATACTATTTTCGCACACTTATTTACACTAAATTAAAGACTATACAAAAAGACTATGGCAGTTTTAAATAAAATTAGACAACGCTCACTGATATTAATATTAGTAATTGCATTAGCGTTATTTTCATTCGTAATTGGAGATTTATTCAAAAACTCTGATGCTTTAACCGGAGGATCACAAGATGTGGTGGCTACGATTAACGGAACAGATCTTAATCGAAATGAGTTTCAGCAAAAAGTAAAGAGCTATCAAGATAGATCTGGAGGTAGACAAACTTCTACACAATCTATGAATGCAATTTATAGCCAAGAACTTCGTAGAATCGTTTTACAGTCAGAATTTGAAGAATTAGGATTATCTGTAGAAAAAGATGAAATGAGAGACTTGTTAAAAACGAGTTTTTCTTCATACCCAGAATTTCAAGACGAAAATGGAAACTTTGATGTAAATCGTTTAAATGCATTTATTGCAAACTTAAAAGACTTAGAAGGAGACACTGCACCACTTGGAAACTTCTTAGTAAATTATGAAAGTTGGACTATCAATGAACAAACTATAGCCGCAAATGCTATTCAGCAAACATATTACAATATGATTAAAGCTGGTGTTGGTACAACAATCTCTGAAGCAGAAGAAGAGTATTTTGGTGATTCAAAAACTGTAGATATTAAATATGTACAAGTACCTTATACAACAATCTCAGATAGTTTAGTAACAGTTTCAAAAAGTGATATTAGTGCTTACATTAAGAGTCATGAAGATCAGTATAAAGTGGATGCTAGTAGAGAAGTTGTCTATGTAGAATTTAAAGAGGAAGCTTCAAAAGCTGATGAAGACAAAATTAAAACGGACTTATTAGCTTTAAAAGCTGATAAAGTAGAATATAATGAGAATAGTAAAAACAACGAAACTATTACAGGTTTCGATGCTACCACTGATCTTGAAGAGTTTGTTAACTCAAATTCAGCTATAAAATATAACGATTCATTTTTAAGAGCAGCAGAATTACCTGCTGTAGCTAAAGATACGTTAATGAAATTAGCCGTAGCTGATTATTACGGACCTTATAAAGATGGTGAGTTTTATAAGTTATCTAAAATTGTTGCAACTCAGCAAATGGCTGATTCAGTAAAAGTTCGTCATATCTTAATTCCTTTTGTAGGTGGTCAAAGAGCAGATGCTTCAGTAACTAAAACACCAGAACAAGCTAAGGTAACAGCAGATAGTATTTATGCTAAAATTCAATCAGGGACTAAGTTCTTAGATTTATTAGATTTATCTTCTGATAAAGTAAGTAACGAAGAAAATGGTGAAATAGAATTTGATTACAGAGCAGGAATGGCACCAGCATTTAAAGCTTATGCTTTTGATAACAAAGTAGGAGATATAGCGGTTGTACAAACCTCTTTTGGATACCATATTATTGAAATATTAGAACAGAAAAGTTTTAATAAAGCTATTAAAGTAGCAACAGTTGCTACTAAAATTGAGCCTTCAGATCAAACACTTCAAGACGTTTTTAATAAAATGTCTAAATTCGAAATTGCAGCTAGTGAAGGTGATTTTAATGCTTTAGCTAAAGAGCGTAATTTAGTTGTGAAACCTATTACGTTTAAAGAATTAGACGAAAATATTCCAGGTTTAGGAAGTCAAAGAGAAGTGGTTCGTTGGTCTTTTGAAGATGATACAGAAACAGGTGATTTTAAAAATTTCCCAATTTCTAACTTCGGTTATATCATTGCTAAGGTTGTAGAGAAAAAGGAAAAAGGATTAATGAGTACAGAAGATGCTTCTATCACTGCATTACCAGAAATAAGAAAAGAAAAGAAAGCGAAATTAATTCGTGAGAAGTTAACAGCGACTACAGTTGCTGATATTGCTAAGAATCAAGGTCAGAGTGCAAGAACTGCAGCAGCAGTAACGTTAAATAACACAACCTTATCTGGTGCTGGTGTAGAGCCTAAAGTTATTGGCGCAGCATTTGGTTTAGCAGAAGGTGCAACGTCTAAGCCTATCGATGGTACTAAAGGAGTTTATGTTGTTGAATTGGTTAAAGTAAACGAAGCAACAAAATTAGATAATTATACTGCTATTATTAATAGATTGAATTCTGAACGTAGAAGTTCAGTACAAACAAAAGTATTTACGGCATTAGAGAATGCTGCGGAAATAGAAGATAATAGAGCAAAAACGGTTTATTAACCGGAATTGATATAAAAGTATTTAAATGGCTTTGCAGAAATGTGAAGCCATTTTTTTTGTGCGCTCACTTGAGATCTGAGATGCTGTGTTGAAAAAATTAGTTTTTGCCTAACCTTTGTTTAAAACCATATCCGAATAAGGAAGTACAGTATCAAATCCTTTTGCATTAAAGTAGTCGGTAGGATTAGTCCCTGAGGCAACCAAAACAAAATCTCCTCCCCAAGCTCCTAAACTTTTTACAGATCCTTTAAAGTCTATAAATAATCGCGTCTTAATTGGGTCTTGCTGTATGAGGTTTGCTATAATCAATTCATGCATTTCAACCAAAACCTCAAAGTCCGAAAGTGATTTGCAAACACTCATGGCTTCAGTTATAGAATTGATCTTGTTTATTATATTAGAGCTGATTTTACCTAAGGTTTTATAAGCCAAAATGCCATCTCTGCTATTTTGTTTTTGGTTGAGATAAACAAAATAGAGGTGGTTTTTAAATTTTGGTTTAAATGTAACAGGTTTTACTGATGGGTTTTGTTCAAGTTTGAGTTGAAATGTAATAGGAGTATCATTTTCAGCACAGGCAATATCATAACCACTACCGCCAAAAGTTTGTTCTAACAATTGGTAAGCATCAACACGTGCCCAATTCGCAATATTATTAATTAAAGTAGACGATGTACCCAAACCCCAAAGTCTATTAAAATCTTGATGTGTTGTAATTGTATAACCTTGTTTTGATGTTAAAAACTCTGGATTTAAATGTTGAGTAGCTTTTAATATTTGAATTAATCGGTTCTTTACATCATTATTAGAGTCACTTTTTTTCTCAATCTCATCGAATGTAATAGAACATTCAAACCAAACGTCTCCTAATTCATTAAAACTCTTCCAATCAATTCTATTAGAATCATTTTCTTCAATAACTAAACTCTGTCCATATTTAGTAGGAATAGCTAATGCCTTCGCACCATCTAAAACGGCATATTCAGCAGTTAGTAATAATTTGCCGTTACTTCTGTATGTTTCTGGTTTGTTAATCAAAGTGCCTTATTTAGTTGAAGGTTGGTTAATGAATTTAATTAAGATCTTATCTTTTCAATAGCTTCAACAACCGAGCTATGAGTAACTACATGAGTTTTAAAATGTTCTACAAGTCTTACTTTTTCGGCTTCTGTAGCTTCAAACTGATTTAATATATTCATAAGGTGCATTTTCATGTGTCCTTCTTGAATTCCTGTTGTTGTTAACGATTTTAAAGCTCCAAAGTTTTGAGCTAAACCAGCAACTGCAACTATTTTCATCAAGTCTTTGGCGTTTGGTTTTTGAAGCATTTCCATGGCAAATTTCACTAAAGGATGTAAACTTGTTAAGCCTCCAACGGTTCCTAAAGCTAATGGAATTTCAATCCAAAATTTAAATACACCATCTATAACAGCACAATGCGTTAAACTAGAATAACTTCCATTTCTAGCTGCGTAAGCATGTACTCCGGCTTCAACAGCTCTAAAGTCATTTCCTGTTGCTAAAACTACGGCGTCAATGCCATTCATAATGCCCTTGTTGTGCGTGACTGCTCTAAAAGGTTCTATTTCGGCAATAGTTACAGCTTGTTTAAATTGTTTTGCGAATTCTTTCGGATTTGGGATGTCTTTACTCTTTAAGTCTTCAATCTTGCAAGACACTTCTGCACGTACTAAGCATTGTGGTACATAATTAGAAAGAATACTCATAACAACATTTAAGTGGCCTTTTAAATATAGCGCTGCTTCTCGTTTTAGAGTTTGTGCAAACTGCTCTAAACAGGAGTTAATGAAATTGGCTCCCATGGCATCAAGCGTTTCAAAAGTAGCATGTAATTGGTAATAGTTTTCTAAGTCTGCTGTTTTATCTTTTAAGACAATGTCTAAAATACCACCACCACGATTTTCCATGTTTTTGGTAATGTGTTTAGAATCGTCAAAAAACTTCTGTTTAATAACCTCATTGATATAGATCTCTAAGTCTTTACTGTCACCATCGTAAGTAAAATGAACTTGTCCAATTTTTTCAGTAGATAAGACTTCAGCTTTAAAGCCACCACGTTCTAACCAAAATTTAGCAGCTTTACTTGCTGCTGCTACTACGGAACTTTCCTCAATAGCCATAGGAATGGCATAAAGCGTCTCGTTAATTAAAAAATTAGGAGCAACACCTAATGGTAAATAGTAATTGGTAATGGTGTTTTCTATAAACTCATCGTGCAATTTTTGCAGTTTTTCGTCAGAATTCCAATAACGTTCAACAAGTGCTTTTGCGTTTTCTTTATCTGCGAAATAGGTATTTAGAAGCCAGTCAATCTTTTCAGATTTTGAAAGCTTTGAAAAGCCAGAAATAGTGTTTGGCATGTTGGTTTTTATTTTTGAAAAACAAAGATACTAGGATTGGTATAAAATGGCTGCATTATTGATTTTAAATGCCGATTTACTGTTAATAATATCGATTTTTTGCATAATTTTTAGTAAACTTGGCATTGCCTTATTAAAATATGAAATTTAGGAATCACGCTTGCTAAAACAGTTTTATTTAAAAGAATGATTAATAGCAATTAGCAGGTGCCTTTTGAAAACAATAAATACAAATACATGAAATTAAAACAGGTTGCAGCCATTTTTGGCTTTTTAATAACTTCGTTGGTTTTTTGTCAAGAAAAACAAATTACACTTCAAGAGATTTGGAGCGGTCAGTTTAGAACACAAGGTATGGAAGCTTTGCATTCTATGGCAAACGGAAATCAGTATTCGGTTTTAAATTTTGATAGAGAAACTAGAACTTCAACCATTGATATTTACGATTATAAGACTTTGAAAAAAGTAAAAACCTTGTTGTCTTCTGCTAATATATCAGAGATTCGAGGTTTTTTTGATTATTCATTTAATGCCGACGAGTCTAAAATAATTTTAACTTCTAAATCACAGCCGGTTTTTAGACGATCTACTCTTGGAGAATATTACATCTATGATATCGCGTCAAAAAAGGTAACTAAAGTGTCGGATGATTTGGTTCAAGAACCAACCCTGTCTCCTGATGGTACTAAAATCGCTTATGGTTTTGAAAATAATTTATATGTAAAGGACTTAACATCTGGAAATGTAGACCAAATCACTACAGATGGTGAGAAAAATAAAATTATCAACGGCATTACGGATTGGGTTTATGAAGAAGAATTTAGTTTTGTAAGAGCTTTTGATTGGAATGCAGCTAGTAATCAAATTGCATTTATAAGATTTGACGAATCTAATGTTCCTGAGTTTTCAATGGATGTTTATGGTTCAGATTTATACCAAACACAACATGTGTTTAAATATCCTAAAGCAGGTGAAGCCAATTCTAAAGTGTCTTTACATTTATATGATGTTAATTCTAAAAGTGTTACAGAATTAAAAGTAGATAAAACATATGAAGACTTTTATATTCCAAGATTAGAATGGACTAAAGAAGCGAACATACTTAGTGTTCAGTTCATGAATCGTCATCAAAATGAATTAGATCTTTGGATGATTGATACTAAAAGAATGACCTCAAAAATAGTCCTAGCAGAAAAAGACAAGGCTTATATTGATGTCACGTTCAATTTAACATTTTTAGAAGATAATAGTTTTATTTGGACGAGTGAGCTAGATGGTTTTAACCATATATATCATTATGCTAAAGACGGAAAGCTTATTAATCAAGTTACCAAAGGCAATTGGGAAGTAACCAATTATTATGGTTTTAACGACAAGGCAAATACTATTTATTACCAATCAACTGAAAATGGTTCTATAAATAGAGATGTATATGCTATAAAATTAAATGGAAAAAGCAAAAAACGCCTGACGCAAAAGGAAGGAACAAACGATGCGTCATTTAGTGCAGATTTCACGTATTTTATCAATACATTTTCTAGTGCAACAACGCCTCAAGAATATACGCTGTACAATTCAAAATCTGGTAAAATTGTAAAGCAGATTAAGGATAACAAAGCGTTAGTAAAACAATTGGAAGGCTATGTGATGTCTAAAAAGGAATTTAGTACCATTTCAGTAAATGGTAACGATTTAAATATGTGGACCATTAAGCCCGCTAATTTTGATGCTACTAAAGAATATCCTTTGTTTATGTATCAGTATTCTGGACCAGGATCACAGCAAGTGGCTAACCATTGGAATGGTACAAACGATTATTGGTACCAGATGTTAGCACAAGAAGGTTATATTGTGGTATGTATCGATGGAAGAGGAACAGGATTTAAAGGAGCAGATTTTAAAAAAGTAACTCAAAATGAATTGGGTAAATACGAAGTAGAAGATCAAATACAAGCAGCTAAGCAATTAGGAGACTTAGATTATATAGACGCATCTCGAATAGGAATTTGGGGTTGGAGCTATGGAGGTTTTATGAGTAGTAATGCCCTTTTTAAAGGAAATGATGTCTTTAAAATGGCAATTGCAGTTGCGCCTGTTACAAGCTGGAGATTCTATGATTCTATTTATACAGAGCGTTATATGACTACACCTCAAGAAAATCCAAGTGGTTATGACGAAAATTCACCAATAAATCATGTTGATAAATTGGAAGGAGATTTTCTGCTAGTTCATGGCACTGGTGATGATAATGTACATGTGCAAAATACCATGCGTATGGTTGAAGCTTTAATTCAAGCAGATAAGCAATTTGATTGGATGCTTTATCCAGATAAGAATCATGGTATTTATGGAGGCAACACTAGACTTCATTTGTATAAGAAGATGACCAATTTTATTCATAAAACTTTAGGTGATAAATTGGAAACGACTAAGAACTAAAAAAAACACATATTTTAGATTAAACTAACTACTAACTACTAACTAACTATAAAATCATGTCAACTACGATCAAACAACCGCATCAAAAAGAACTATTTGGGCATCCAATAGGTCTATATGTTTTATTCTTTACAGAGATGTGGGAGCGTTTTTCTTATTATGGAATGCGAGCTTTACTTGTAATCTATATGATTGCACAAGCCAATCATAAAGATGGTCCTGGTTTAGGTTGGACAGAGCTAGAAGCGTACCAATTATATGGTTGGTATGTAATGTTAGTCTATGTGGTTTCTATTCCCGGAGGTATTTTAGCAGATAAGGTTTTAGGGCAGAAAAAAACGGTTATGCTAGGTGCTATTATTCTAGTTTTAGGCCATGGTACATTGGCAATCGATGCGCCTTGGGCATTCTTTGTAGGTTTAGGATTAATCATTTTAGGAGTTGGTTGCTTAAAGCCAAACATTTCTACAATGGTTGGTGGTTTGTATAAGAAAGGAGACATTAGAAGAGATAAAGGATTTTCAATTTTTTATATCGGAATAAATCTAGGATCCTTATTAGCCACTTCAATTATAGGTATTGTTGTAGCAAAATGGGGATGGCATGCTGGTTTTGGTTTGGCTGGTATTGCAATGTTATTTGGACTGATAGTTTATATCTTTGGACAAAAATATATTACACACGTTGGAAATAAACCAACAGTTGAAGAGAAAAAAGATGATGTTTCTATAGTGAAAATATTTTCGAATATTTTTAAATCACCAATGCAATTAGCAATTTTTGTAGCGTTACTAGCATTTTCAATATATATAGGTTTTACAAAAGAAGGTGTAGATCATTGGGGTTATGGAGCGTTGTTTATATTCCTTTCTTTTGTTGTTGGGTTAATGATGATGATATTTAAAAGCTTAGAGACTCAAGTACTAAAAGATCGTTTCCTTGTGTTGTTATTATCATTCTTATTAGTCATCGTGTTTTGGGGAGCTTTTGAGCAAGCAGGTGGATTAATGAGTGTTTATACCGAACAGAAAACAGACAGAATGTTGTTTGGATGGTTAGTGCCAACACCAATGTTTCAAGGGTTAAATGCTGGGTTTATTATATTACTTGCCGTATGGATTGCAAATATTTGGGCAAAACGTAAACTAAAAAATAAAGAAGCTTCTTCATTATTTAAAATGGCAACAGGTACTATTATTATGGGTCTAGGTTTTGTGTTTATGATTTTTGCAGTAAGAGAATATGAAGCAAATGGAAGCTCAGGAATGCAATGGTTAGTTTTAGCCTATTTATTTCATACTATAGGAGAATTATGTTCTTCGCCTGTGTCTTTATCATTTGTTACAAAATTAGCACCAGTAAAATACGCATCATTAATGATGGGATTATACTTTGCAGCAACAGGTCTTGGAGGTAAAGTAGCAGGAATCTTAGGAGAGAAATCTGAGAGCTTTGGAGAATATGCGATCTTTACAGGTATTGTAATCTTCACCGTTACCTTTGGTCTTTTAGTAATTGCATTGTTGAAACCTCTTAAACGATTAACTCATGGCGCAGAAGATAATGAAGTTGAAATGCATACAGAAGAAGCCGAAGGTTTCGAATTAGCAGAGAATTAAAAAATAATTAATAATAATCCCTTGTAAATTAATTTTTACGAGGGTTTCCTTTTTAACTAAACTACTTTTTTTATGAATACTGATATTGAAAACCTGTTTAAAGACAAAGTTATTGGTCATCCAGCAGGATTATTTGTATTGTTTTTTACTGAAATGTGGGAACGCTTTTCGTTTTATGGAATGCGTGTATTATTAGTGAATTTCCTTACTATGGCAGCTATTGGCTATAATCCAGGTTGGGAATGGACAGTAGAGAATGCAGGAGCTCTTTTTGGAACTTATGCGATGTTATTATATATCACACCAATTATAGGTGGTTGGATTGCTGATAAATATACAGGTTACAGAACTGCAGTTATTATTGGGTCGTTAATAATGACGGCTGGTCATGCTTCCATGGCTTTAGAAACCGAGTTCTCATTGTACTTTGGGTTGTTTCTTTTGGTTGTTGGTACTGGTTTCTTTAAACCAACAATGACCTCTATTATTTCTGATATGTACAAAAAGAACCCAGAAAAGAAAGATGGTGCTTATACTATTTATTACATGGGTGTAAATGCAGGTGCCTTTTTCGGAATGATGCTTTGTGGTTATTTAGCTGAAAAAGTAGGTTGGGCTTATGGATTTGGATTAGCAGGAATTTTTATGCTATTAGGAACGATTCAGTTTTGGTTAGCAGGTCCTTTATTTGGAAAAATTGGAGCGAAGCCATCTAAAGTGCATGAAGTTGAATTACCTCAGAATATTAATGAAGAAAGTGTTGAAATTACAACTGAAGAACAAGAGGAACGTCCTAACCCATTTACGACTTTAGATAAAGTATTAATTGTTTTAGCATCAATCTTAGGTTTAGGCTATGCAATTAATGATCCAATGTCTAAAATTGCAGGTATCGATATGTTCTCCTTTTTACAGATAGGTGATTTTGAAGGTCAGTATACGGCCGTTCTATTTGCCTTAGCAATGTTTTTAATATTAGTGATAGGTCGTATTTTAAGATATACAGCAGTCGTAAGAGATAGAATGATTGCATTTATTGTTTTTGCATTCTTTACAGTTTTCTTTTGGATGTCTTTTGAGCAAGGCGCATCATCATTAGTAATATTTGCTAGAGATAATGTAGATAGATTATTAAGTGGAAGTTCAGCAACAATATTCAATATTGTAAATACATTGCTTACGGTAATTCCGTTGATTATCATTTCTTATGTGCTTTATATATTATGGAAGAAAACATTTAAGAAAATACCAGGTTCAAATATTGTTTTGGTATTTTGTTTTGTCTTAATGTGGGGAATTGTAGGATGGATGTTAAATAGAGATTTCAATACTACGGCTTATGATGTAAGTTATAGTGCTATTGAGCAGCCAGAGTTAGATAATAAAGGTGAGCAGGTTAAAAATGACAAAGGTGTATTGCAGTTTAAATACACTCCTGTTACTCAAAGTACAGTTACAAATCCATCACAAAAAATTGTAACTAAAACAATTACTGTAGGTGAGCCTTATGCAGATTATAAAGTAGGTGATAGTAAAATTCTTATTAATAAAAACAAAGAGTTAACGGAATTCTCATTTGTATCTTCAGATGAAAAACAAGCTGAATTAATTGCTAATGCAAAAGACTTAGGAAGAGATACTGGCTTTGTGAGTGCAACGGTTACAAAAGTAAGAGAGAATGAAGTAGAAATCACAGTGTCTTGGTTTAGTATTCTAAACTCATTCTTTATTATCGTATTTGCTTCGTTCTTTTCTAAATGGTGGGAAAGTAAATACAATCCAAGCGCGGCAACAAAGTATGCAATCGGATTATGTACAATGGGTCTTGGTTTTGGATTACTTGCCTTTGGAGCTTTCGGACTAGTAGATGGTGTAAAAGTAAGTATGGTTTGGCTAATTTTAGCATATCTATTCCATACGCTTGGTGAACTCTGTCTGTCGCCTGTTGGTTTATCTTATGTTAGTAAATTGGTGCCAGGTAGGATGATTGCCTTAATGTTTGGGATGTGGTACTTAGCCATTGCAATTGGTAATAAATTAGCAGCAGTAGTTGGCGGACAAATTGAAAATATTACTAAGGAATATAGCCTATCTACGTTCTTCTTAATATTTACTATTGTGCCGGTTATCGCTGGACTTATAATATTTGTATTAAATCCGGTATTGAAAAAATTAATGCATGGTGTACGTTAACTAAAACAGTTAAAAATATCTAAAATGCTCCTGTTTAGGAGCATTTTTTGTAAGTTCGGCTCATTCTTTGCAACAAATTGAATATGATGATAAAAAAAATTACAATTGGACTAATAGCTATTTTTGCGTTTTCATTAACAGCAATAGCACAAGAAATTAATTGGGTAACTATGGACGAGGCTTTAGAGCTTCAGAAGACAGCACCAAAAAAAATATTTATGGATGCTTACACCACTTGGTGTGGTCCATGTAAAATGTTAGATAAGAATACATTTCATAATGCAGACGTTGTAGAATATGTAAACAAACATTATTATGCTGTAAAATTTAATGCAGAAGGTAATTCTGCTGTTACTTACAAAGGTAAAACTTACGGAAACCCAAATTACGATGCAACCAAAGCCAATAGACGAAATAGTGCGCATGATTTTGCTAGAGTATTGGCAGTTCAAGCTTATCCAACTATGATATTTTTTGATGAGGAAGGAAATACCATTTCACCAGTTACAGGGTATTTAAAGCCACAACAATTGGAGTTGTATTTAAAAATATTTCATACAGATAAGTATAAAGAAATGACCACGCAAGAGCAGTTTAATGAACATTACGAGGCCTTTAAACCAACCTTTAAAGAATAGATATTAGTTATTTTATAATAAATGCTCCCTTTTCATTAGTTTGATGGAAAGGGATTTTTTTATGCTCACAAGTGGCCTTCCAACGTTTTAAATACGATTTGTAATTACTCGCATCAGCAATTATTTGTTCTGGCTGTAAACTATCTATAACTCGGTTGAGATTGAATCTTGGAGAATTACGTAGCAGGATATATTGAGGCTTAAACGTTAATCCTTTATAAACGGCTAAACTATCAATCACTAAAATAATCTTGTTCTTGTAATGATACACAGGTTGTAAATTATCGGTTATGACAGTATCAATAGTTTCCCCAACTCTATAATTTTTTATAGTATAATTAGATTTCAATTGAACAGAATCTAAGTTGTGAGATAAAGTTAATTTTGTATCCTGTTTTTCGCCAATCATGGAATAACGACTCTTGTTAAATATTACAAAAGCATCGTTATGAGCTTCATATTTATTGTAAAAAGAAGCCGTTTGAAGTCCAATAATTGTAATTAACCCAATTGCAATCCATTTAAAATTTCGAAATTTATACACTTGAACAAAAGATGCAATAACAGCATAAGAGCAAATCACTTGAAGTATGGTAAACGGAATGTCTTCCAGTAGAAAGTCTTCAAATTGAGCAACCCAAGCTATAAAATTATTTAAACTATCTATAACGTAACTATAAGCGACGACTATAAAGTTGGGTAGTATATTGATTAGCGCTAACACGATGATTAACAAACCAAAACCTAGAATGAAACCTAAAAACGGAATTACAACTAAATTTGAAATAAAGAATAAACCTGGAAACTGATGAAAATAGAACAAACTAATAGGGACAACTCCAGCTTGGGCAGCCAAAGTCACAGTAAAAATTTGCCAAGGTTTATCTATAATCCAATATTTTGGTTTCCAAAGTTTATAAATAATGGGTTGTACGCTTACAATACCAAGAACTGCTAAATAACTCATTTGAAATCCTACAGCAAACAAAAATGTAGGCTTAAACAAAAGAATTATAAATGCCGATATCACCAACGTATTATAAATATTGGTAGACCGTTTTAAATGCATTGCAATGCTAATAATACTAAACATCATAACAGCTCGTGTAACTGAAGGTGACAAACCTGCAATGATTGCAAAACTCCAGAGAATGATAACCAAAATTAAGGGTCTAATAAAATTCCCGTACTTAAGATAGAGTATCGGGCTAAAGACAAAATTGAGAATTAATAATATAATGCCAATGTGTAAACCTGAAATTGCCAGAATATGAATAGTCCCAGAATTGACGTAATTATTATAAACGGTTTTGTCTATAGTTTGTCGCTGTCCAAGTAATAATGCATTCATAATACTGAGTGCGTCACCTTTAAAACCTGCTTCAATTAGTTTAGAATTAATTTTAGTTCTTACAGCATCTGCATACCCATAAATAGTAGATTTAGAATCTGAAAGCTTTAAAATGTTACTAGAATTAAGGTAGAGTTGATGATACACTTGTTGCAATTCTAAATACTTACTATAATCAAATTGATAAGGATTTAATGGTTTCTGAATGGTCTGTAATTCAGTTGAAGTAAAAAAGACATCATCGACATTAATAGGGTTGTTAAGACTATCTCTCCTAATATTAATCAGCAGATGACCACTTGCAACTTCATTATTAAATGATTTTAGAGTAACAATATACTTGTCGTTGTAAAGGTCAGGTTTTAAACGTTCTTTAATTTGAAAGACAACAGAACTATAGGGTTCATCAGAATCAAAGTTGGTGTAATGTTCAGGTCTTAACGTTTCATCTTGAAGATTATAAGATAGGATTCCAACTCCAATCATAGCAATAAAGGCTATGCATCCAAAAAATGGTGATCTATTAATTTTTGATTTTAAGACCAACCAATAAATACCAAGTACTATAACTAGTACAATTGTGGCATATAAAACTGTTAGAAAACTTAGCGTTAAGTAATGAGCTAAAAGGATTCCAAAGACCAAAAAAATGGTTAATTTTATTATAGTGAAATTTAGTAACTTCATGAACGTGAGTTACTAAGGTAGTCAAATCTATCTAAAGTACACGCCTTGCTTGTACAAAAGAAAAGTACCAGTACTTTTCTGCAATAGAAGAGATCATAACACCTCTACTGCTTGAGGCATGTAAAAATTCTACATTGCCAGTTCTAACATTGGTAACAATACCTACATGATTTACTTTACGACTGTTTTTGTTAGTTGCAAAAAACACCAAATCTCCAACATTAACCGCTTTTAAATCTACCCATTCTCCAGTGCTTTTAAGTCCTGATGTGGTTCTAGGTAAAACAACATCATATTTTTTATAACTCGTGTAAATTAAACCAGAGCAATCCATGCCTTTTTTTGTGGTGCCTCCATATTTATAACGTGTACCATCAAAAGTTTTAGCATATTTTACAATAGATTCAGCTTCAGCAGAAGGTTTTGCTGCTTTGTTAACTTTTACAGAATGTGTCTGCTTTTTTTTGCTTGAATATGTCTTTTTTGATTTACAGCTGCTAGCTAATAAAAGTAGGATTATAAATGGTAGTAATTTTTTCATAATAAGTTGGGGACGCTTCTATTTTTATTTGTTTTTAATCTCGTCTTGTTTTATCGCGTTGTAAATTAATTTCGCTGTATTCTCACTAGCACCTCTTCCTCCTAGAATCTTTTCTAATTTGTAATAATCTAAAAAGAGTTGTTCTCGTTTTTTGGCATCTAGAATTGCAGTTAATTCTTTTTTTAATTGATTTTTGTTTAAATCTCCTTGAATCAATTCAGTAACCACTTCACGATCCATAATTAAATTAACTAATGATATATATTTTAAAGTAATAATTCGTTTTGCAATTTGGTAAGAAATAGCGTTTGCCTTATAACATACCACTTGTGGTACTTTAAACAGGGCGGTTTCTAATGTAGCAGTACCAGAAGTAACTAAGGCAGCAAAAGAAATACTCAGCAAATCATACGTTTTATTAGAAATGAAATGAATATTTTTCTTCTTTATAAACGTTTTGTAAAATTCAAAATCCTGACTAGGAGCTCCAGCAATAACGAATTGATAGTCTTTAAAATCGTCAACCACACTTAACATTACACCAAGCATTTTTGTGATTTCTTGCTTTCGGCTTCCTGGTAATAAGGCAATAATAGGTTGGTTACTAAGTTGATGTTCTTTTCTGAAAACGCGCTCATCAATTTGAGGTCTATCTGCAATAGCGTCAATTAAAGGATGACCTACAAAATTAACGTCGTAATTGTATTTTTTATAAAATTCTTTTTCAAAAGGTAAGATGCAGTACATAGCGTCTATATCTTCCTTTATTTTTTCGACTCTACTAGCTCTAGAAGCCCAAACCTGTGGAGAAATATAATAATGTGTTTTGTAATTGATAGCTTTTGCCCATTTTGCAATCCTGAGATTAAAACCAGAATTATCAATAAAAATAATGACATCTGGCTTAAACTTTTCAATATCAGTTTTGCAGAATTTTATATGTCCTAAAACTTTTCTAAGATTAAGAATTACTTCAGCAAATCCCATGAATTGGCGTTCCTTATAATGCATCACTAAGTCTCCGCCTACATTTTGCATAAGGTCGCCTCCCCAAAATCGTATGTTTGCTTGAGGATCTTTTTTATATAAAGCTTTCATGAGGTTAGAACCATGCAAATCTCCCGAAGCTTCCCCAGAAATGATATAATACTTCATTTATTTGGACTTATTTTTTATAAAGGTTTTAATCATTCAATTTCCAAGTATTTAAAGTCTGAATAGTATGGTGAGCAGTTAAATCAAAATGAACAGGTACCACTGAAACATAACCGTGTTCTAAAGCCCATTCGTCAGTATCTTGGCCTTCATCCATATTTACAAACTTACCCGTAAGCCAATAGTAATCGCGACCCATTGGGTTAGTACGTTTATCAAATTCTTCTTCCCAATTGGCGCGGGCTTGTCTACAGATTTTAATGCCTTTTATAGCCTTTTCTTCTAAATTAGGAAGATTTACATTTAAAACCACACCATCAGGTAAGCCATTTTTTAAGACTTGTCTTGTTATGGTTTCTATAAACGATTTACAATGTTCAAAATTAGCATTCCAGTTATAATCTAATAGTGAAAAACCGATTGCAGGAATTCCTTCAATACCAGCTTCTAAGGCGGCACTCATAGTGCCAGAATAAATAACATTTATAGACGAATTTGAACCATGATTAATTCCTGAAACACAAATATCTGGTCGTCGTTCTAAAATTTCATTTACAGCGAGTTTTACACAATCTGCAGGAGTTCCAGAACAACTATATTCAGGTTGTTTTCCATCTATGGTTACCTTTTCAATATGTAAGGTAGAATTGATGGTTATAGCATGTCCCATAGCACTTTGCGGACTATCAGGTGCAACCACAACAACATCACCTATTAAGTTCATAACAGAAATTAAGGTTCTTATGCCAGGAGCAGTTATACCATCATCGTTGACAACTAGAATTAAAGGACGTTCAGCCATTTTAAGCAAGGGTTTATTGAGTTGTAAAAATAGTAAAAAGCTAGCGTATTTTGGATAATATCGTCTTTAACAAAAAATTAGTGCTTCGATTTTTTATGGCACGGTTTTTTCATCTATTTTAGTGGAATATTGAAAAGCCTACTTAATCAGAATTAAATAAAAGAAAAATGAATAGGCTAAATTACTATCACTTCATTGATGATAGTAAGTTATAAGTCGAGCACATTTTATCAGAATTTGAAATAAAAAGAAAAAAGAAGAATGAAAGGGAATTATAAGTTTTTGTTACTAGCATTATTGATCGCGTTTGCGTCATGTAGTTTTACAAGTAAAAAGTTTGAAGATCCAGATAAAGATAAATTGCTTATTCAATTGATTACTTATCTGTTAGATCAAGGTCATTTTGAGCCTAAGGATATTAATGATGATTTTTCAGAGAATGTCTTTGATGATTATTTAAATAATCTAGACCCATTTAAACGTTATTTTTATGCCTCAGATATTAAAGAATTTGAAGCTTACAGAGATGAAATTGACGATCAGATTAAGGCTTATGATGTATCGTTTTTCAATTTAACGCATGAGAGATTATTAGAGCGTATTGCAGAGTCTAAGGAATTGTATACAGGTATTCTAGAAAAATCATTTGATTTTTCAAAGGAGGAAAGCTACAATGCAGATTATAAAGAGCTCACTTATGTAGCTAACAAACGTGAGATGAAAGAGCGTTGGAGAAAACAACTTAAATTTTCTACCATTGCAAATTACGATGATGGTGTTGTAAAATATGAAGTAAGTCTTGATCCTGATGCAATAGCAGAAGGCGATTTTGTGAGTTCTAATAAAAAATCTAAATCAGAAAAGGCTAAAACGATTAAAGAGTTAGAAACGGAAGCACGTTTATTAACTAAAAAATCACTTGATGAACTTTATGATTATATTGAAGACAGAACACGTAACGATTGGTTTGCAGTTTATATAAATGCCATTGTAGAAGAATTTGATCCTCATACATTTTATTTCGCACCAGAAGATAAAGAGCGTTTTGATAGAGATATTTCAGGAAAATTTGAAGGTATAGGTGCTCGTTTACAAAAGAAAGTAGATGGTATCATGGTAAACGAAATTATTAGTGGTGGTCCGGCATGGAGAGCAGACGAGCTAGAAGTTGGCGATCAAATATTAAAAGTGAAACAAGAGGATGAAGAAGAGGCTATTAATGTTGTAGGTATGCGTTTGGATGATGCAATTAAGTTTATCAAAGGTCCTAAAGGAACTGTTGTAACCTTATCATTAAAAAAGGTAGATGGTACTATTAAGGATATTTCAATTACTCGTGATATTGTAGAATTAGAAGAAACCTATGCGAAATCTTCAATAGTTGAAAAGGAAGGAAAAACTTTTGGAATTATCAACTTACCTAAGTTTTATATCAGTTTTGAAGATTATAACAAACGAAATGCAGCTTCAGATGTTAAGCAAGAAATTTTAAGATTAAAAGAAGAAGGAGTAGAAGGCTTAGTTATGGACTTAAGAAATAACGGAGGAGGTTCTTTACAAACCGTTGTTGATATCGCTGGTTTATTTATTGAAGAAGGTCCTGTGGTACAAGTAAAAACAACAGGAGAAGCTAAAGAAGTGCTTAGTGATAAGGATAAAGCAATCATTTGGGATGGACCATTGGTTATTTTGGTAAATGAATTATCGGCTTCGGCTTCAGAAATTTTAGCTGCGGCAATGCAAGATTACAAACGTGCAGTAGTTATTGGAAGTAAGCAAACTTATGGAAAAGGAACAGTGCAAACTGTGATGGATTTAAACCGAATGGTTAAGAATAATACCAAAGGCGATATGGGCGCTTTAAAGTTTACAACACAAAAGTTTTACAGAATTAATGGTGGCTCTACACAGCTAGAAGGCGTTAAGAGTGATGTTGTTGTTCCAGACCGTTATAGTTATATTGATATTGGAGAGAAAAATCAAGAAAACCCATTGCCTTGGGATAAAATTGATTCTGCTGATTACAGTGTGTGGGAAAATTATTTCGACTATGAAACTACAATTAGTAATAGTAAAGCACGAATGGCAAATAATACACAACTGAAACTTATTGATGCCAATGCGCAATGGGTTAAGAAAATAAGAGATAGAGAATCATATTCTTTAAATTATGAGACTTATAAAAAGGAAATGCAAATAAATGAAGAAGAAGCTAAGCGTTTTTCTAAGCTTTCAGAATATGAAACGAATCTAACATTTACGTCTTTACCTTATGAAATGAAACTTATGGATGCCGATTCTATCTTAATGGAAAAACGTGATCGTTGGCATAAAGCTTTAGCTAAAGATGTTTATGTTGAAGAGGCTATTAATGTTTTAGATGACATAAAAATGTCTTATACTATTAAAAATAAGGTTGCTAATTCTGTGAAGAATTAAGGTCATAAATGAGCAATCAAAGTAATTCATTATCCAAACTAGCGCTTCAAAAGTTTAAAAAAAACTTTTGGGGCGTTTTTAGTATACTTATTATTGCTTGTATTGGCTTAACTTCTGTTTTTGCGTATTTATTAGCTCCAGATGCTTCAAAGAATGCTAATCAGATGCATTTGTCAATTCATTCAGAATTACCTGGTTTTGAGGTGCAAATGTTAACCATTCCATCAAGAATTGAATCTGAGCAAAACTTCTTTTCAAAACTATTTTTCGGAAAACTCAATACAGATACAGAAATTCCTATTCAATCTTACCAGCTAAAAAATGATGTTTTACATTATGTAGAATATGCATCAGATGGTTTGCAAGGTCAAGAGAAACAAATCGATTTATCTCGATTTCCAAATTCAGACTATAAAGACTATATCGCTAATAGGAGATTCACTTTTGGAACAGATAAATATGGAAGAGACTATTTAAGTCGTGTATTAATAGGTTCACGAATTTCCTTTTTTATTGGTTTCGTAGCTGTCTTTATTTCATTAATTGTAGGACTTTTAATGGGAAGCTTAGCGGGTTATTATGGAGGAAAAGTAGATGCTTTTATCATGTGGGTAATTAATATCACATGGTCTATTCCAACATTATTGTTAGTTATTGCTATTACTTTAGCATTGGGTAAAGGCTTTTGGCAAGTTTTTATTGCGGTAGGCTTAACAATGTGGGTAGAAGTTGCTAGAGTGGTAAGAGGTCAGATGATTAGTGCAAAAGAAATGCAATATGTTACCGCAGCTAGAGCTTTAGGTTACAAAGATTATAGGATTATAACAACACACATATTACCTAATATTTTTGGTCCCTTAATTGTTATTTCAGCGGCTAATTTTGCCGCAGCTATTTTAATAGAAAGTGGTTTGAGTTTTTTAGGTATTGGAGCACAGCCGCCAATGGCAAGTTGGGGAGCAATGATTAAAGATCATTATAATTATATTATTTTAGGTAAACCGTATTTGGCTTTAATACCAGGACTTTGTATTATGCTCTTGGTAATGGCGTTTATGCTAGTTGGTAACGCTTTGCGAGATGCGCTAGATGTAAAGACTTAAGTTAATTATTTGCGCGAAGTTCTTCAATCTCTTCGTTAGTACTACCTATAAAATTTAAAACCTCGTCTTTACCTATGTTTTTTGATGCCGAAGTTATAAAGTAAGGTGGTAATTCAGTCCAAGACTTAAGCAGTTCTTGACAATATTCATCTACTTGGCGCTCAATTGCTTTAGGTTTTAACTTATCAGCTTTAGTGAAAATGATTCCAAATGGTATTTCACTTTCTCCCATATATTCCATAAATTCTAAATCTATAGGCTGAGGTTTATGTCTTATATCTACTAATACAAAAGCAGAAACCAATTGTGTGCGTTGCTCAAAATAATCAGTTATAAACTTCTGAAATTTCTTCTTAGAAGATTTTGAAACACGAGCATACCCATAACCTGGTAAATCTACTAAGTACCAAATGTCGTTAATAAGGAAATGATTGATTAATTGTGTTTTTCCAGGTCTTCCAGATGTTTTAGCTAAACTTTTTCGGTCCGTTAGCATATTAATCAATGAAGATTTACCAACATTACTTCGGCCTATAAAAGCATATTCAGGTAAGTTGTTTTTTGGACATTTAGTAACTTCAGAATTACTAACTACAAATTCGGCTGATTTTATTTTCATCTTTAGTTCTTGCAGAAGCAAGAATCTTTTTAAATCCTATCTGTCTATTTAGACATCTTCCCGAAGGGAAGTGAAGATTGGTTAAACTTTAATATTACTGTAAAGAACACAGATTGTTCTTTTATTTTTTTTGGTACTTAAATGTAACCTAATAGTGCTGTATAAAATAGTGGCTGGTAATAACGAAGTTATTAAAACCCACGTTTCTCAAACCATTTCATTAAAATCTCATTAAATTCATCAGGATGTTCCATCATGGCAGCATGCCCACATTTATCTATCCAAAACAATTCAGAATCGGGTAACAATTCATTGAATTCTACGGCGACTTCAGGTGGTGTTACGCTATCGTTTTTTCCCCAAATGATACAAATAGGTGTATTCATTTTAGGAAGATCTTTAGCCATATTATGCCTGATAGCACTTTTTGCAATAGCTAAGGTTTTAATAAGTTTGTTACGATCGTTTACGGTTTCATAAACTTCATCAACAATTTCTTTTGTGGCTACAGCAGGATCGTAAAATACTTCTTGTGCTTTCTTTTTCATGACTTCGTAGTCACTACGTTTTGTGTAACCACCTCCCATAGCGCTTTCGTAAAGACCTGAACTACCTGTAATAACAAGTGCTTTTATCTTTTCTGGATGCAGATTTGTATGGTATAAGCCAATGTGTCCACCAAGAGAATTTCCTAATAAAATAACATCTTTTAAACCTTTGTATTCAATGAAATCTTTGAGGTAATTAGCAAAGCTTTTCACGTTGGTTTTAAGGAGTGATTTGGTATAGATAGGAAGTTCGGGTATAATAACTTTATAACCATTAGAACTGAAATAGTTAGTTACACCATCAAAGTTACTTAGCCCTCCCATTAAGCCATGCAACACAATAATTGGTGTGCCTTCGCCTACTTCAATATATCTAAAATCCTTTTCTTTTTTTAAAAGGTGTGCCATGTGCAAGTTAGTACTTATGTATTCTAACAAATATAACCAAATCCTTTAGAATAGAAATAATAAGTAAAAAATATCGATTTTTTTTATGAGAAAAGTGCCAAATCGATTGTTGATAATATTTACCACCAACATAATATTGGCTCCAAAGTGGAATTCATTGCTGTTCGAATAATTGCGACAGGTTCTATCTGAAAACTTATCAACAAATGTGGTAGAATGTGGTAAAATGTGGTGATTTTTTCAATATATTTGAATAATAATCGTTAAAGTAGAAAGTAAAGTCTTTTGAATTCATTTATAGGAACATACGAATGTAAAGCTGATGCCAAAGGAAGGTTAATGATACCTGCTATGCTTAAAAAGCAGTTGTCATCAGCTTTGCAAGATGGTTTTGTTTTGAAGCGTGCTGTTTTTCAGCCGTGTTTGGAGTTATATCCGATGTCTGAATGGAATAAAATGATGGAGAAAATTAACAAGCTTAATCGTTTTAAGAAAAAGAACAATGATTTTATTAGGCGTTTTACTGCAGGAGTAAAAATAGTAGAGGTAGATAGTACTGGTCGTTTATTAATTCCGAAAGATCTAATTGGTTTTTCTGGTATTAGTAAGCAAGTGGTTTTAGCTTCTGCGGTTAATATTCTTGAGATTTGGGATAAAGATAAATACGAACAAGCTATTGATGATGCGGCTTCAGATTTTGCTGATTTGGCCGAAGAAGTAATGGGACAAGACGACGAAGATGGATTATCATAATGCAGTATTACTTAAGGAAACAGTCGATGGTTTAGCAATTAAACCAGATGGTGTTTATGTAGATGTCACTTTTGGTGGTGGAGGTCATAGTCGAGAAATTTTGTCAAGATTAGGTCCAAATGGAAAGTTATATGCTTTTGATCAGGATAAGGATGCGCTCGAAAATAAAATCGAGGATGACCGATTTGTACTCATTAATGAGAATTTTAGATTCGTAAAACGATTTTTAAGGTTTTATGGAGTAAAAGAGGTTGATGGTGTGTTAGCAGATTTCGGAGTGTCATCGCATCAATTTGATGTTGCTGAACGTGGTTTTTCTACACGTTTTGAAGCCGATTTAGATATGCGTATGAATCAAGATAGCAAGTTATCTGCTTTTGAGGTTATCAATGATTATGAGGAAGAGCAATTAAGAGCTGTGCTTTTTCAATATGGTGAATTAAGAAATGCTCCTGCAATGGCAAGAGTAATTGTTGAAGAACGTAAGAATGCAGAAATAAAAACAAGCGAACAGTTAAAAGCGGTGTTAAAACAGTTTTTAAATCATCAAAGAGAAAATAAAGTATTAGCTCAGATTTATCAAGCGATTCGTATTGAGGTGAATCAGGAAATTGAAGTGCTTAAAGAGCTTTTAATTCAAACTCCTGAAATTTTAAAGAAAAATGGACGCTTAAGTTTTATCTCTTATCATTCTCTCGAAGATAGGTTGGTAAAGCGTTTCATTAGAAATGGATTGTTTGAAGGTGAGCCAGAACGCGATATGTTTGGCAATTTTGAAGTGCCATTGAAAAAGGTAGGTGGATTGGTTGTTCCTTCTCGTGAAGAAATAAAAGTTAATAATAGAGCGCGAAGTGCAAAGCTTCGAGTTGGAAAGAAGTTATAATTGAAGCTAGTGGCTGAGTGTTGGTCACTGAATGTAGTTATAGTGATTCAGGATTAAATTCAATAAAAAAAAATAGATTCTTGCTTGTGCGAGAAATAGCATGAAAAAAAATATCTACCACATATTAAGGGGTAAGTTTCTGATTAGCGATGATTCGTTTAAGAATTGGCGTATTATCATTTTTATATCGTTTTTGGCCATCTTCATGATTGCGAGTTCGCACAGTGCAGATCAAAAGGTTTATGAGATTGCGAAACTTACCAATGAGGTTAAAGAAATGCGATCAGCGTTTGTAGATAAGCGAGGGAAATTAATGCAGCTTAAAAAAGAGTCATTTGTAGAAGCTGAAATGAAAATAAAAGGAATTGGAATTTCCTTAAATCCACCAACAAAAATAATAGTAAAATCACAACAGCAATAAGCTTTGGCAGTAACAGAAAAAAACATATTAAACAGATTGTATTTCGTGGCAGGCTGCATGTTTGTCTTTGTCTTGGCTGTGGTGTTCAAATTAGTGAGCATACAGTTTATTCAAGGTGATGAATATAGAGCACTTGCAGAAAAACGAACGATAGAGGATTTTGATATTCCTGCAAATCGTGGTAATGTGTATTCTGCAGATGGTAGTTTGTTAGCGACTTCAATACCTAAGTACGATATTAGAATTGATGCTGTTCAGGCAAAAGATGCAACGTTTGAAAAGTATATTGGTGCTTTAGCAGATTCGCTTCATGTTTATAAAGGAAAGCCTGTTTCTTATTACAAGAATATAATTCGTAGAGCACGAAAAAATAAAAATAGATATTTCCTATTGGCTCGTAATATTAGCTATTCAGACTATATCCGAATGCGCAATTTTCCTTTATTAAACCTGGGTGCTATAAAAGGTGGGTTAATTGTGGAGCAAACCACAAGACGTGAACATCCAATGGGTGGTATTGCGGAGCGTACTATTGGTTATGAGCGTCAAGACGAAAATGGAAATTTTACTAGGCCAGGAATTGATGGTGCTTTTGGTGTTAAGTATTTACAAGGTACAAATGGTAAGCGTCGTAAACAGAAAATTGGTAATGGACAATGGAAGCCTATTACGGATTACGATCAAGTTGAGCCTCAGGATGGCTATGATGTTTATACAACCATCGATGTCAATATTCAGGATATAGCACACCACTCTTTATTGAAACAGTTAGAGATTTATGAAGCAGATCATGGCTGTGTGGTAGTTATGGATGTTAAAACGGGAGAGATTAAAGCCATTTCTAATTTAGGAAGAAACAAAAAAGGCGGCTATTATGAACGCTTAAATTATGCGGTTGGAGAGAGTCATGAGCCTGGCTCTACCTTTAAGGTTATGGCAATGATGGCGGCTTTAGAAGATAAAGTTATAGATACATCAACTGTTGTAGATACTAAAAAAGGAAGAAAGTCTTTTTATGGTCGTGTAATTACGGATTCTGGTAATGGTTATGGTGAGATTTCTGCAGCAAGAGCTTTAGAGGTGTCTTCAAATATTGGTATGGCAACTATTATAGATGAGCATTATTCAAAACAACCAGAGAAGTTTTTAGACAGATTGAGTTCTTGGAGGTTAGATAAAACTTTAGGTGTTGCTATTATCGGAGAAGGAAAACCAGATATACCAAAACCTGGTGCTTCAAACTGGAGTAGAAATGCTTTGCCTTCTATGGCTTATGGTTATAATTTAAGAATGACCCCGTTACAGACTTTAGCTTTTTATAATGCTATTGCAAATGAAGGAGAGTTGATAAAACCTCGATTTTTAAAAGCAGTGAAGTCATTTGATAAGGATATTGAAGTGTTTAAAAAGGAGGTGCTTGTTGAAAAAATATGCTCAGACCAAACGTTAAGTGAAATTCAAGACATACTAAAAAATGTAGTAATTCGTGGTACAGGTCGTCGTATGTATTCTGAAACGTTTTCTATGGCAGGAAAAACAGGGACAGCTAGAACTGATTATGCCAATTATGAAAAGTGGAGAAAAGATAAGAAGTATGTGTCGTCTTTTGCTGGTTATTTTCCTGCGGATAATCCTAAATACTCGTGTATTGTAGTTATTCATCAACCTAGTACAAAAGTTGGTTTTTATGGAGCTGATGTTTCTGGTCCAGTATTTAAAAGAATTGCACAAAAAATATATACAGATACACCAATTATAGATGAGGTTGAAACGCTGGATTTTAAAGACAATTTAGTGAATGAAGAGTTTGAAAGTTATTTTGAAAATGCTCGAAAATACAAAGCGTTAATGCCAAGTGTCGTAGGAATGCCAGTAATGGATGCTATTGCTTTATTAGAGAATTTAGAAATTGGCGTTAAAGTGGAATTAAAAGGAAATGGTGTTGTAAAAAATCAATCGGTAGAAAAACATCAAAAATTACAAACTAACCAAACTATTGTTTTAGTAGCATCATGATGATATTAAAAGACATATTATATAAGGTTACTATTAATGCAGTCGTTGGCAGCACTAATATTACTATTGGTGGAGTTGAGTTTGATTCCCGTCAAATAAAAGAGAATGACGTGTTTGTGGCTATCACTGGTGTTATTTCAGATGGTCATAGTTATATAGAAAAAGCAATTAAAGATGGAGCTACAGCGGTTGTTTGTGAAACGCTTCCAGAAAACCTTCACGACAATATTACATATATTGAAGTAGAGAGTTCAAATAAAGCTTTGGCTTATATGGCAGCTAATTTTTATGGTCATCCTTCTGAGAATTTAAAACTCGTTGGAGTGACAGGGACAAACGGGAAAACAACGGTTTCGAGTTTGTTGTATCAATTATTTAAAAAAGCAGGTTACAAAGTTGGGTTGTTGTCTACTGTAAAAATCATGGTAGATAATACCACTTATAAAGCAACACATACCACACCGGATTCTTTAACTATCAATAGATATTTAAAGTTGATGAATGATGAAGGTGTTGAATTCTGCTTTATGGAAGTGAGTTCGCACGGAATTCATCAGAGTAGAACTGAAGGTTTAAAGTTTGAAGGCGGAATTTTCACCAACCTGTCTCATGATCATTTAGATTATCACGATACGTTTGCTGAATATAGAGATGTTAAGAAATTGTTTTTTGATCAGTTGCCAAAAGAGGCTTTTGCGCTAACCAATATCGATGATAAAAATGGCTTGGTAATGTTTCAAAACACAGCAGCCAAAAAATATACGTATGCCTTAAAAAATTATGCCGATTACAGAGCGCAGATTTTAGAAAATGAATTTAGCGGTTTGTTATTAAAGGTAAATGATAGTGAATTGTGGACACGATTAATTGGAAGTTTTAATGCTTACAATATTTTGGCTATTTACGGAACGGCTGAATTGTTAGGTTTAGAAAAAGATGAAATTCTAAGATTAATAAGTGAGCTCGAAAATGTAGCAGGACGCTTTCAGTATTTTATCTCAGAAGGGCAAATTACCGCGATTGTAGATTATGCACACACACCAGATGCATTAAAAAATGTATTGCAAACCATAAATGATATCAGAACTAAAAATGAAGAACTAATTACGGTTGTGGGTTGTGGTGGAAATAGGGATAAAACAAAGCGACCAAAAATGGCGCATATAGCTTCGGCTTTAAGTACTAAAGTGATTTTTACAAGCGATAATCCGCGTAATGAAGTGCCTGAAACTATTATAGAAGACATGGAGAAAGGGGTTGAACCTTTGAATTTTAAAAAGACGTTGTCTATAACAAATAGAAAACAAGCGATTAAAACGGCTTGCCAAATGGCTGGACCAAAAGATATAATTCTAATTGCAGGTAAAGGGCATGAGAATTACCAAGAAATTAAGGGAGAACGCTTTGATTTTGATGATTATAAAATTATTCAAGAGTATTTAAAACAATTACAGAAATAAATAACAACCTAGAATGCTGTATTACCTATTCGATTATCTAGAGCAACAGTTCCAATTTCCTGGAGCATCACTTTTTGGGTTTATAACCTTTAGAGCGGCTATGGCAATTATATTGTCATTGTTGATTTCTACAATTTTTGGTAAGCGTATTATTCGTTTTTTGCAAAAACAGCAAGTTGGAGAAACCATTCGTGATTTAGGATTAGAAGGTCAAGTTGAAAAAGCAGGAACACCAACAATGGGTGGAATCATAATAATCTTGGCAACTTTGATTCCTGTATTGTTATTAGCAAAGCTTGAAAATATATACATCATCCTTTTAATTGTAACTACACTTTGGATGGGAACTATTGGGTTTATTGATGATTATATCAAGAAATTTAAAAATGACAAAGATGGGTTAAAAGGGAAGTTCAAGATTCTGGGCCAAATTGGTTTGGGTATTATTGTTGGTGCAACTTTATTTTTTCATCAAGACGTTACTTTAAAAGAGAAATTGCCAATTGCGCAACAAAATGAATTACGTATTGAAAATCCAGACGTACAAGCTTCAAAATTATTTAAAGCAGAAGAGAAGTCAACAAAAACAACGATTCCGTTTTTAAAAGATAATGAGTTTGATTACTCAGATTTAATTACTTGGATTAGTCCAGATTTAGAGAAATACACGTGGCTCGTATTTATTTTGGTTAGTATCATTATTATCACAGCAGTATCAAATGGCGCAAATCTTACGGACGGAATCGATGGACTTGCAGCAGGAACATCGGCCATAATTGTATTGACGCTAGGGATTTTTGCTTGGGTTTCTAGTAATATCGTTTTTTCGGGATACTTAGATATCATGTATATCCCAAGGGCTGAAGAAATTACAATTTACATCGCGGCATTCGTCGGAGCATTAATAGGGTTTTTATGGTACAATACCTATCCAGCGCAAGTATTTATGGGAGACACAGGAAGTCTAACCATTGGAGGTATTATAGCGGTTATAGCCATTGCAATAAGAAAAGAATGGTTAATACCAGTATTGTGTGGCATATTCCTAGCAGAGAATTTATCAGTTATTTTACAAGTTAGCTATTTCAAATACACGAGAAAAAAGTTTGGAGAAGGGCGACGAATTTTTAAAATGTCTCCTTTACATCATCACTATCAAAAATCAGGATATCACGAAAGTAAGATTGTAACTCGTTTTTGGATTGTAGGAATCTTGCTTGCTATTATAACGATAGTAACCTTGAAGATAAGATAGATGAGTTTGTCATTCCTGCCAAGGCAGGAATCCACAATGAAAGTAGAATAAAAGTAGATTCCTGCCTTCGCAGGAATGACAAAAAGGATTAATGAAATGAAAAGACTTGTAATTCTTGGTGGTGGCGAAAGTGGAGTGGGAACAGCGCTTTTAGGAAAAGCTAAAGGATACGAGGTTTTTGTATCAGACAAAGGAAAGATTAAAGAAAAGTATAAAGACGTTCTTTTAAATAATAAGATTGAATTTGAAGATGAGCAGCATACAGAATCAAAAATTCTGAATGCAGACATCATCATGAAAAGTCCTGGTATTCCAGATAAAGTGGCTTTGGTAAAACAAATTCGTGGAGCTGGAATTACAGTAGTTTCAGAAATTGAATTTGCTTCAAAATTTACTGATGCAACATTAGTGGCAATTACAGGAAGTAATGGTAAAACAACAACTGCTACATTAACGGATCATCTATTAAGACAAGATTTAGATGTTGGTTTAGCAGGGAATATAGGAGATAGTTTCGCGAAGCAAATTCTAGAAAAGAATCATGATAATTATGTGTTGGAAATTAGCAGTTTTCAATTGGATGACATCATTGATTTTAAACCGAAAATTGCGATTATAACCAATATCACACCAGATCATTTAGATCGATACGATTATAAGTTTGAAAACTATATCGCTTCAAAATTTAGAGTAGTAGAAAATCAAACTGAAGACGATTATTTTATATATGATGCAGATGACGAAGTCATTTTAGAGTATATGAAAACGCATCCAATTCGATCGAGGAAATTGCCTTTTTCTTTAACACAAGTTATTGAACAGGGAGCATATTTAGACCATAACAAGATAATAATAACAATAGATAATAATAAGATAACTATGACAACAGATAATTTAGCATTAGAAGGTAAGCATAACGTTAAGAATGCAATGGCTGCTTCTACTGTTGCGCATTTACTTAAGATTAGAAAACAAACGATTCGTGAAAGTTTAGAAAATTTTCAAGGTGTTGAGCATCGTTTAGAGCATGTGTTGAAAATTAACAAAGTACAATATATCAATGATTCAAAAGCAACAAATGTAAATGCAACATATTTTGCTTTGGAAAGTATGGATGCGCCAACAGTTTGGATTGTTGGAGGTGTAGATAAAGGGAATGAATACAGAGAGTTGTTTCCGTTTGTAAACGAGAAAGTAAAGGCTATAATTTGTTTAGGTACAGATAATGCTAAGCTCATGGAATCTTTTGGAAATATGGTAGATGTTATCATAGAGACGGAATACATGAGTGAAGCAGTGAAAATCGCATATAAACTTGCTGAAGCTGGTGATAATGTGTTATTGTCTCCTGCATGTGCTAGTTTCGATTTATTCGAAAACTATGAAGATAGAGGACGACAGTTTAAAAATGCTGTAAGAAATTTATAAAAAACGATCGTTCCTATGAAAGTAGAAGCTGATATTAAAAATTAATACATAATAAAGTACTTGTCTTAGCTAAGATGTTAAATCAGAAAACACAAAACATATTCAAACAAATAAAGGGAGATAGAGCCATTTGGGCTATAGTCACGTTGTTGTCTATATTTTCATTTTTGCCTGTGTATAGTGCTGCGAGTAATTTAGCTTATCATGGTGGAAATACCAGTACGTTTTCGTTCTTTATAAAGCATTTTATGCATTTGTTTTTGGGCTTTGTGATCATGTTTGGTATTCATAAAGTACCCTACAAATATTTCCGTGGCTTGTCTATGGTTATGGTTCCAATAGTGTTTGTGTTATTATTAGTTACAATGCTTCAGGGAACTACAATTGATGGTGCTAATGCGAGTCGTTGGATACAGATTCCTATAGTTAATATGTCGTTTCAAACGTCAACATTGGCAGCTGTGGTTTTAATGGCTTATGTCGCACGTTATTTGTCTAAAATTAAAGATAAAGACGTGAGTTTTAAGGAATCATTATTGCCACTTTGGGGACCCGTTTTTTTAATCCTGATTCTTATTTTACCAGCAAATTTCTCTACAACGGCTATAATGTTTACTATGATTATGATGTTGGCATTTATTGGTGGTTATCCTATAAAATACCTTTTAGTGATTATAGGTACAGGAATACTTTCGTTGACGTTATTTATTCTTGTGGCTAAAGCATTTCCAGACGCGATGCCTAATCGTGTAGATACTTGGATTAGCCGAATTGAGAATTTTGCGAATGGAGAAGATACAGAGGCAGATTATCAAATTGAAAAAGCAAAAATTGCTATTGCAACAGGAATTACACCATTAGGACCAGGGAAAAGTGTACAGAAGAATTTTTTGCCACAGTCGTCTTCAGATTTTATTTTTGCGATTATAATTGAAGAATATGGATTGTATGGAGGTATCTTTTTATTAGTGCTGTACTCGTGGTTGTTATTTAGGATTGTTATTGTGAGTCAGAAATCAGATACCATATTTGGTAAATTATTAGTTTTAGGTGTTGGCTTACCTATTGTATTTCAAGCCTTAATTAATATGGCAGTTGCTGTAGAATTATTTCCGGTTACAGGTCAAACTTTACCATTAATAAGTAGTGGTGGTACATCTATTTGGATGACGTGTTTGGCTATAGGAATTATATTAAGTGTTAGCGCAAAACGTGAAGAATTAAAAGAACAAGAAGAATCAGAGGATAATCCTTTGTCTATTTTAAGTGAAGCAATTTAATGAGTAACTACAAATTCATATTATCAGGTGGAGGCACAGGAGGACATATTTATCCTGCAGTTGCTATTGCAGACGAATTAAAGTCGCGCTATCCAGATGCAGAATTCCTTTTTGTTGGTGCTTCAGATCGTATGGAAATGGATAAAGTGCCACAAGCTGGTTATAAAATCGAAGGCTTATGGATTTCTGGAATTCAACGCAAATTGACTTTAAAGAATTTAGCATTTCCTTTTAAGCTGATAAGTAGTTTGTTGAAATCTAGAAAAATTATAAAGAAGTTTAAACCAGATGCAGTTATTGGAACAGGTGGTTTTGCAAGTGGACCTTTATTGCAGGTGGCGTCTTCAAAAGGAATTCCGAGTTTAATACAAGAACAGAATTCATTTCCAGGAATCACCAACAAGTTACTTTCAAAAAAAGTGAATACTATTTGTGTGGCTTATGAAGGGTTAGAGAAATTCTTCCCAAAAGATAAAATTAAACTGACAGGAAATCCGATTAGAAAAGATTTGCTAGAAGTAAAGAATAAACAAGTTGAAGGTAAGAATGCTTTCAATTTGAAAGAAGATAGACAAACACTTTTGGTTTTAGGTGGAAGTTTAGGTGCAAGGCGCATCAACCAATTAATTGAATCTAATCTCGAATTTTTTGAGGCTAAAGGTATTCAAGTAATATGGCAATGCGGAAAATTGTATTACGATCAATATAAGAAGCATAATGAATTGCAAAATGTACAAGTTCATGCGTTTTTAAATCAAATGGATTTGGCTTATGCAGCTTCAGATATAATCATTTCTAGAGCAGGAGCAATTTCGGTTTCAGAATTGTGTATTGTAGGAAAACCAGTTGTTTTTATTCCGTCACCAAATGTGGCAGAAGACCATCAAACTAAAAATGCAAAATCGGTTGCAGATAAAAATGCAGCGATTTTAATAAAAGAGAAAGATTTGGATACTGATTTTCAAAATGAATTTTCAGAATTAATTTCAAACCAAGACAAGCAAAACGAATTAAGTAAAAATATCAAAGCTTTAGCCTTAGTAAATGCGACTAAGGATATTGTGGATGAAGTTGAAAAATTATTAAATAAATAATGAATTTCGGTAGTATAAATAACGTCTATTTTATTGGTGTCGGAGGCATAGGAATGAGTGCGATTGCGCGTTATTTCGTGGCTAATGGTAAGCAAGTAGCTGGTTATGACAAAACGCCAACCGAAATCACTAATGCGCTTGAAGATTTAGGAGTTCAAATTCATTTTGAAGATAATATTGAAAAGGTACCTAGTGCATTTTTAAACCCAGAAGACACACTTGTGGTGTACACTCCTGCGATTCCAAAGGGTCATTCGGAATTTAATTATTTTAACACGAAGCAGTTCAATGTTTTAAAACGTTCTGCGATTTTAGGAGAAATCACAAAGCAAACAGTTTGTTTGGCTGTTGCAGGTACGCATGGTAAAACAACCACGACAAGTATTTTGGGTCATTTATTAAAGGTGTGTAATGCGCCTGTTACGGCATTTTTAGGTGGAATAGGAGAGAATTATAATTCTAATTTAATTATAAACGGAACAGAAGTAACGGTTGTAGAAGCAGATGAGTTTGATCGTTCATTTTTAACCTTATCGCCAGATTTAGCGTGTATCACATCAATGGATGCAGATCATTTAGATATTTATGGCAATGCTGAAGAATTGGTAAAAACGTTTAAGGATTTTACGGAATGTATTAAGCCAAATGGGAAGCTATTTGTGAGAAATGGTTTGCCTCTAAAAGGGATTACGTATGGCATTGAAGATGATTCTGATTATAGCGCACAAAATATAACCATAGAAAATGGTAGTTATGTTTTCGACTTAAAAACTCCAAGCGGAATCTATAAAGATTTAAAATTTAGTTTACCAGGAAGGCATAATTTGTCCAATGCTACAATTGCAATGGCTATGGCTTTAGATTATGGTTGTTCAGTTAAGGAGCTTTCTAAAGGTTTAGAATCTTACAAGGGAGTAAAACGACGATTTACGTATCAGATTAAAACGGACGATTTTGTTTTTATAGATGATTACGCGCATCACCCTGAAGAAATTAAAGCCGTTTATCAGGCAGTTAGAGAAATGTATCCAAATAAAAAAGTATTGGCGATTTTTCAACCCCATTTATTTACTAGAACAAAAGATTTTGTAGATGAATTTGCAGAAAGCCTTTCTAAATTTGATGAATTATTGCTTTTAGATATTTATCCAGCAAGAGAATTGCCTATTGAAGGAGTAACCTCAAAATGGCTTTTTGATAAAATAAATAATCCGAATAAAAAATTAATTCAAAAGTCTCATATAATTGATGAGATAAAAAAATCTGATGCTCAAATCGTTTTAACAATTGGAGCCGGAGATATTGGAGCGGAAGTTAAACACATAAAAGAAGCGCTCTATGTTTAAAATTAATTATAACTATATTAAGGTCATCGTTTTAGTGGTTTTGGTGAGCTTTTTATTCGCGTTTTCTAATCAAAGAAATAAGACTAGAAAAGTGAGTGAGCCTAACATAATATTCTTGGGCGAAAACAAATTATTTATAACAGATACAAATGTTAGTAAATTGTTAATACAAAATCAAGAATCGGTCTCAAATCAACCTAAAGAAATTATAGATTTGAACAAATTAGAATCTGCCCTGAAATCTAATCCAATGATCAAGCAAGCGGAAGTGTTTATGTCAGTAAACGGTGAGCTTTCAGCTGAAATTGAACAAAAAAGACCTATAGCTAGAGTTAACACTAATTCATCTTATTATATAGATGATGAAGGTGGCTTTATGCCTTTGTCCTATAATTATACGGCAAGAGTACCGTTTGTTACAGGAAATATTGAGAAAAATCAGCTCAAAACAGTCTTTCAATTTGCAAAAACTGTAGACGAAGATGATTTCTTAAAGAAACATATCATTGAGATTCGTCAAAACGACGATAAAACCATTGATTTTAAAATTCGAAAAAATGATTTTATTGTTCATTTAGGAACTTTAAATCAGCTCGAAAAAAAGATAAATAATTTTAAAGCTTTTTATCAAAAAGCATTAAAAGACAAAATTTTAGGCGACTATGCGGTAGTTAATCTAAAGTTTGATAAACAAGTTATTTGCACCAAAAAGTAAACCATGGAAAAGCAAAATATTTCGGTAGGTCTAGATATAGGAACCACTAAGATTGTGGCCATGATTGGTCGCAAAAATGAGTACGATAAAGTTGAGATTTTAGGTTTAGGTAAAGCCAAAAGTATGGGAGTGCATCGTGGTGTGGTTAATAATATCACCCAAACGATTCAGTCTATTCAACAAGCTGTGCAAGAAGCAGAAGCTGCGGCTTCCGAGAAAATTGATCAGGTTACCGTTGGGATTGCTGGTCAGCATATTCGTAGTTTACAACATAGTGATTATATCACGAGACCAAATTCTGATATAGTTATTGATGAAGAGGATATAGATCGTTTAATTAACCAAGTTCATAAGTTAGTTATGCTGCCTGGTGAAGAGATTATTCATGTTTTACCACAAGAATTTAAAATTGATGGTCAATCTGAAATCACAGAGCCCATTGGTATGTATGGCGGACGATTAGAATCTAATTTTCATGTTGTAGTTGGTCAGGTGTCTTCAATTAGAAATGTTGGGCGTTGTATAAAAAGTGCTGGTTTAACGTTAGAAGGTATCACGTTAGAACCTTTAGCTTCTGCAAATGCAGTATTAAGTAGAGAAGAGAAAGAAGCAGGTATTGCGTTAATTGATATAGGAGGTGGAACCACAGATTTAGCGGTTTTTAAAGACGGCATTATTCGTCATACAGCAGTTATACCTTTCGGTGGAAACGTAATTACTGAAGATATTAAAGAAGGCTGTTCTATTATTGAAAAGCAAGCCGAACTTTTAAAAGTGAAGTTTGGGTCTGCATGGCCAGGAGAAAATAAGGATAATGAGATTGTATCTATTCCAGGATTAAGAGGAAGAGAACCAAAAGAAATTACTTTAAAGAATTTATCTAAAATTATTCATGCTAGAGTCGTGGAAATTATAGAACAAGTTTATGTTGAAATAAAAAATTACGGTCACGACGAGCAGAAAAAGAAATTAATTGGAGGTATTGTTTTAACAGGTGGCGGAAGTCAGTTAAAGCATTTAAAGCAATTAGTTGAATATATCACAGGTATGGATACCAGAATAGGTTATCCTAACGAGCATTTGGCTGGTGATAGTGACGAAGATATTGCAAGTCCATTATACGCAACAGCAGTTGGTTTAGTAATGGATGGTTTAAAACGTCAAGAGCGTAAAAAAGAAGAAGAAATTGAAGAGGAAGTAATTGCAGAATTAGAAGAGGAACCTACAAAAACAATAGTAGATGAGCCTGTAATTCCAGAGCCCATAAAAGAGCGGCGTTCGTTTTTAGATAAATTAACAGAGGGTGTTAAAAAGTTTTTAGATAATGCGGAATAACCGTATTTATATTCAAACTTATTAGATTAGAATAAATTAAGAGTACTGTATGAGCCGTTAATAACCTGTTTATACTTATAAAGAATAGAATAATAGAAAACCCATAATAAAATGAGTAACAGCAACGAATTTGGAAACATTTCATTTGATTTGCCAAAGCATCAATCAAACGTCATAAAAGTAATTGGTGTTGGTGGAGGTGGTAGTAATGCCATCAATCATATGTTTCAACAAGGTATCAAAGGAGTTGATTTTGTAATCTGTAATACAGATTCTCAAGCATTACATAACAGTGGTGTTCCAAACAAAATACAACTAGGTGTTAATTTAACAGAGGGATTAGGTGCAGGAGCCAATCCAGATGTTGGGGAAGAAGCTGCAATAGAAAGCTTAGAAGACATTCGACGAATGTTGGATACCAATACTAAAATGATATTTATCACTGCAGGAATGGGTGGTGGTACAGGTACAGGAGCAGCACCAGTTATTGCTAAAATGTCTAAAGAACTTGATATTCTTACTGTTGGTATTGTTACTATGCCTTTTCAATTTGAAGGTAAAATGCGTAACGAGCAAGCGCAACGTGGTATCGAAAAATTACGTCAGCATGTAGATTCATTAGTTGTTATTAATAATAATAAACTTCGTGAAGTTTACGGAAACCTTGGGTTTAAAGCAGGTTTCTCTAAAGCAGACGAAGTATTATCTACAGCCTCTCGAGGTATTGCAGAAGTTATAACACATCACTATACTCAGAATATTGATTTACGTGATGCTAAAACCGTTTTAAGTAATAGTGGAACAGCGATTATGGGATCTGCTACAGCTTCTGGTCAAACTAGAGCGCAAGAAGCGATTATGAATGCTTTGGATTCTCCATTACTTAACGATAATAAAATTACAGGTGCCAAAAACGTATTGTTGCTAATCGTTTCTGGTTCTCAAGAAATTACTATTGATGAGATCGGAGAAATCAATGATCATATTCAAACTGAAGCAGGTCATGGAGCCAATATAATCATGGGTGTTGGTGAAGATGATGAGTTACAAGAATCTATTTCTGTAACTATTATTGCAACAGGATTTGATATCGATCAGCAAAATGAGATTTCTAATACGGAAACAAAAAAGGTTATTCACGCTTTAGAAGAAGTTAAGGAAACAGGTATTAGTACACCAGAAAAAGTGCCTGCTATTATTACTCCAGATATCGTTTTAGAAGAAGTAAAAGAAGCACCAATTGTACGTCATACTTTAATTGAAGATGATGTAGAAGATGTTAAAACGGAATCTAAAGTCCAAGAAAATGAAGGAACGGATTTAATAACTACTACAGATTTCTTAAGAAATATGAATGTGGTTTATGATGAAGTTTTAGATTCAAAAGCAGAAGCTACAATTGAGCCAGAGGACTTTGTTATTACTCCTATAGTTAATAAAGCCGAAGAAACAATTGAAGAAGTACAAGAAGAGCAAATCACATTTTCATTCGATTTACCTTTAGCTAAAAAAGAGCCAGAACAGGTTGAAGAGCCAAAAGCTGAAGAAAAAATGTTCTTTAGCTTAGATGAAGAAGTTAAAGAAATAAAGGTTAATGAACCGGTTGAAATTATCCCAGTAACTGAGGTAAATAACGAAGGTGAAAAGCGATATGCTTTAGATGATTTTGAAACATTTGAATCAACTATTAATACCAAAAATGAAAAAACAGAAGTAAAGGAAGAAATTGTTTTTGAAAAGAAAACACTTCCTGTTCGTGAAACTGCAGAAATAAAAGAGGAAGAGATTGACCCAATGAACAGTCCTATCTCTGAGTTACTTGTAGCTCGTGCAGATGAGCGTAGACGTAAAATGAAAGATTTCAATTATAAGTTTAATAACGCTAAAATAAATGAAATTGAAAAAGAACCTGCTTACAAAAGACAAGGTGTTAATTTAGAAGATGCGCAGCATTCTTCAGAAACTAGAACTTCGAGAATGTCTGTTGGAACCGACGAAAACGACGACATACAGTTAAGAAGTAATAATTCATTTTTACACGATAATGTAGATTAATAGCAAGTTTAATTTATGGTGTAAAATACCAATGTCTGGTCCAAAAAGTGAGTATAACTTTTTGGACTTTTTTTTGGCTTAAATTTTAGAGGTTATGTCTTATTCTGCATAAGCTATGAGAATCTTTTTACTATCTTCGCAGTTCTTATTAAAGCAACATATTATGAGTTTACAAGTAGATGTTATGACTGCGATGAAAGCAGCAATGAAAGCAAAAGATCAAACAGCATTGGCTGCTTTAAGGGCTGTAAAATCAGAATTATTATTAGCACAAACGGCTTCAGGTTCTAAAGAAGAGATATCTAAGGACGAAGAAATAAAAATCTTGTCTAAAATGGTAAAGCAGCGTAAAGATAGTGCTGCTATATTTTTGGAGCAAAACCGAAATGATTTGGCAGATCCAGAAATAGCACAAGCAGAAATAATTAGTCAGTTTTTACCAGCACAACTTTCTGAAGAAGAAATTTCAGAAGAAGTCATGAAAACAATTGCAGCAACTGGTGCAGAAGGCATGAAAGATATGGGAAAAGTAATGGGAATGGTAAGTAAAGCCTTAGCAGGAAAAGCAGATGGTAAAACAATTTCGAGTATTGTAAAAGCGAAATTATCATAAGACAATAAAAAAATAGTCCTGTTTTTACAGGAAATCAATGGCTGCGTAGTTCAACTGGATAGAATATCAGATTTCGGCTCTGAGGGTTGGGGGTTCGAATCCCTTCGCGGTCACGAATAAATAGTTTCAATAGAAAAAACGCCAAGCTAGCTTGAGCGTTTTTTTTGTTGAAACTATTTTCAAGACGGAGCTTAAGGGATGCGCAGCAATCCCCTAAGCTTCGTGTTGTTTTAAAAGAATAGATTGTAAGCTCGCTTGAGCGTTTTTTTGTTGCGCTAGAGTTTTCAATCTAGAACTTAATGGGAGTAAAACGATTGTTAGGTTTTATGATGTTACAATATCATAAATACTTAGTTTTTTTTAGTACTTTTCTTAGACTCTTTTATCTGAATTTCAATAATGTTAGCTTTGCTGTCTGTCGCTTCGTTAGCAATAAATAAACGTCCATCTTTACTAAAAGCAATACCTTCTGGTTGAGCAAATTTACGTTTATCTAGTTCATGCACTTTTAATACTTTTCCTTTACTATTTAAGACCAGTAGCTTTGGCTTTTTACCTTCTAAGATGTAAATATCTTTTGTTTTTGGATGAATAGCGATATCCGAAGGGTTAAAAGTCTTTTCTATTTTTTTATGTCTATATTCTTTAAATATATCGGCCTTTAAATCAATTTTAACAAATGGTAAACTATCCATTTGTTTGGTGTTTAACGGAATTTGATAGATAGATTTAAAGTGTTTGCGCCCAAGGTCTTCATCTTTTGGTATGGTAAGTAATCTATTATTTTGCTTATCAAAAGTTAAGCTCTCTATGTTATTATCTTCGTTAAAAGGGGTTTCAAATTTTGAAATTTCACGATCTTCAGAAACGTAGTTTTTTATTTCATAAATTACTCCATCGCTACGCATGACATAAGCATCATCTTTATTTAAGGTTAAAGCTTCATAATCACCAGAGCCTGCAAATTTTATTCGGTTTATAATTTTATTCTTACTCACGTCATAAATAAAAAGAATGCCGTCTTCATCTTGGATACATGCAAAAACATTATTACTAACCCAATAAAGTCCACTGATTTCATTTAAACTCTCTGGTAAGTTATAGGTGTTTTTAATTTTGTAAAAGGGTGCATATTTGGCATCAATATTAGCACTTCTTTTAACCAGCGCATTAGTTACTGGTATTTGCAAAGCCAGCATTATAATACCAAAGCTGGCTACAAGGATAGCTGTAATGTTAGATTTAAGTTTTTTTAAAGTGTTTTTAAGCATAGATGTAATTTAATAAAATCAATCCATAAAGCCCTTTAATAGGTGTAGATATTGACACTAAATTAACATTTTAGGGACTTCCATTGGTCTATTATATTAAAATAGCATGGTCGTAGAGTGATGGCTTATTCTTTTAATTTATAGGTTAATTTTAGCATTTTTTCACTCAGACTATATAACCAATAAAGTTGTTCCCAAATTAAATGTGCTTCTTTGTGCGTGTGTTCACTATCGAATTTTTGTATTGTATCATTTATAAGTCTATGTACTGGAAACGTAAATGGTTCAGGTGTAAATGTTGAAGAGCTAGTTTTTGAACTCTCAAAATTAATAACTTTTAATTGCGAGCAAACATCATCAAGATTAGCTATTATTTTATCTGAGATTAGTATAAAATCTTCCGAAACTTTTGTTGTTGAATAGTTTTGAATGTAAGTACTCAACGACGCTAGAGAGGCTAGAAAAGAATGATTAATAACCACTAGTTCATAAATATCGTCAATATGATTTTGTTTAGATTCTGGTTCTTGTGCCATACGCTGAAATGCAGAACTTAAATTCGAAGTTTGTAAAAACGCGTCTTTTCTATTTACTTTTAAGCTTGTTGGTATTGCACCTTTTTTCTGATAATAGTTGCTAATAGATTTAAAAAATGTGGTATTAGCTTTTAAACTATCTTTTATATTATCGCCAATATCCATAAACGACCAAGCAGGTAAAAGCCAACGCATGGCCATAAATGAAATTACAGCACCAATGAATGTATCTAAAACTCTAAACTGTATAACTTTTATAATTTCAGGCTGTAAAATGGCATAGATAAATATAACACTGAGCGTTATAAACGTTGCAGATGCTTTGTAGTTTTTCTGCACCATGGAAAATGCAATGACTAATGACAGAATACCAATAGCTCCGTAAACATAAGGATCATGCACTAAAAGTACTAACGCACTGGCTAAAACGGCACCAATTAAGGTTCCAATCATACGATCTTTAGAACGGGTTTTTGTAAGTCCATAACTTGGACGCATTATTACTATAATGGTAAGTATAATCCAATATGGATTCTGAAAATCGAATAATAATCCAATACCATACCCTAACATTACAGTTAGAGCTAACCGCAGTGAATGTTTGAAAATGGTAGATTTTAAACTGAAATTTCTAAGTAGTAATTTAGGATTGTAATCTTGCGATTCAATGAAACGTTTTAATTTGTCTTTTTTTATATAATCTTCAGAAGTCAATTCAGGATTTCCTAAAAGCCATTTTATTTTCTTTAGTTTTTCAAATTGTTTCTTTTGGTAATCCAAGAAGTTTTGAAGCATTAAATAGTTTTCGTAGTCTTCAAGATGATCTTCTATTTTTAATTTCAAGATGTCATTTTCGAGAACTTTAAAAGCATCAGAAAGTATTTTGTTAGGTGGGAATTGACTTGGTTTGTTAAGGTTTTTTGCAATGGCACACAATTGACGCGACAATTCGGATAATAACTCCTGAAAATCAGTTTTAAATTCAGCATGAACTTCAAAAAGCGCATCCATTTTATCATAATTTACAGGGTTGGCAATGGCAGTTTCTAATAGTTCTATTAATTGAACAAAAACCAATAAACGTTTGCCATGATAGTTAGACTTTCCTGAACTTTTACGTGATGAAATCAAGATTTCTCGTAAGGTAGCATGATGCTCAGTAAGTTGACTTTGTACTGTCATTAACTGAGTTTGCAAATCTGTTCGGTTGGGTTGTTCGCCTATAAGTTGTCTTCTTATATTTAAAAAATTAGACGTCAGTATAAAAGTTTCAGTTAAGGTTTCTTTGGTTTGGGCTTTTGGATTCATATAAAACCAAAGTGTAGATAATACCAAATACCACAAGCCACCAACACCAATTAGCAGTGCATATTCGTAGACTTCCAAAGTTTCTGAAGTATGAGCAAAACTCAAAACCAAAGCCAATAAGCCTGAAAAGCTAATTAAGGAAGCTCTAAAACCATAAATTGAAATGAAAGCAATACTAAACGTTAATAACCCTAAAATAGGAAAGAGGAAGAAATTTGAAATATTAAGGTAACCTCCAATAAAACTAATTATAACCACTAAAATAGCAGAAAAAAGAATACCAATTTGTTTATGTTTAAGACTCCCACTTACGTCGCTTGGAGAGCACCAAAAGGCACCAAAACATAGCGCAAGTCCTATTTCAAAATGATTAGTTGTGAGGCCTAAAACAATAGGAGTCGTCACAGCAATACCAATCAATACAGCTTTTGAAAAGCTAGTGCTTTTAAAGAACTCTATTAATTCTTTGGTTTGTTTTTGTATTAACTTAAAAATGGGATTAATAATTTTAGGGTTGCACGTAAAGGTACAACTTGAATAAATACGCTCGCTATATTTTTGTGTTGGAAATAAGGTAGGTGATGAAGATTGTAAAACGTACTTAAAACGACTTCAGCATAAAAATTTAGAACAATTTTTATGCTGAAGCTATGTCAAAAAAAATAATATAATTATTTAGTAATTATTTCATAATACGTGTAAGCTGAAAAAATTTCTTATAATCATCAGGTATAGTATCAATGTTTAATAATGATCCTTCTTCAATTGGAGGATAGATATCATGGTATGTTTTTACATCATAAAGTCCAACCCTTTTACTAATATGATCACGTGTTAATTCCGCCGGATTATTAAGTCCTGCAGCAGCGACAAGTTCCAGAAAACTATGAATTGTTGCTTCGTGATAGCGTTTTGCTCTTGGTGCTTTATCTTCTACAACTAACCCTTTTACTAAAGATGGGTTTTGAGTTGCAACACCAACTGGACACGTATTAGTATTACATTGTAATGCTTGAATACAACCAATAGACAACATCATAGCACGTGCACTATTACAGCCATCTGCACCTAAGGCTAAAGCTCTAGCCATGTGGAAACCTGTGATTATTTTTCCAGCAACAATAACTTTAATGTCTTTTCTAAGTCCAAAACCAACTAAAGTATCATGAACAAAAATAAGACCTTCACGTAATGGCATTCCCATAGAGTTAGAAAACTCAACAGGTGCAGCACCTGTTCCTCCTTCTCCACCATCGACAGTGATAAAATCAGGAAGAATACCTGTAAAAATCATAGCTTCACAAAAATCCATAAATTCTTGTTTTCTACCAAGGCATAATTTAAAACCAACAGGTTTTCCATCTGAAAGCGCTCTCAATTTTTTAATAAAATTCATAAACTGAATAGGATCAGAAAATGCAGAATGCGAAGGTGGAGAATGTACTGCAACTCCAGGTTTTACATGTCTTATTTTAGCAATCTCTTCAGTGTTTTTTGAAGCTGGTAAAATACCACCATGACCAGGTTTGGCACCTTGAGATAGTTTTATTTCTATCATCTTAACTTCTGGTCTTAAAGCATTCTCTCTAAAAGTAACGTCATTAAACGTACCATCATCATGCCTACAACCAAAATATCCTGTACCAACTTGCCAAATTAAATCGCCACCATGCTCTAAGTGATAATTACTTATAGCACCTTCGCCTGTGTTATGTGCAAAATTCCCCATTTTAGCACCTTTATTTAAAGCGAGAACTGCATTTTTACTTAACGATCCAAAACTCATAGCAGAAATGTTCAGTAAGCTCGAAGAATAAGGTTGTTTACAGTCTTTACCACCAATTATCAAACGAGGAAATTCACCAATATCTTTTGGATTATGTTTGGCATACATTGAGTGTTCTAGCCATTCGTAACCAGAATGATATAGATCCATCTGTGTGCCAAAAGGTTCTGTGTCGTTCTCTCCTTTGGCTCTTCGATATATTAAAGATCTTAAGATTCTGTTTAGAGGTCGTCCTTGCGTATCTGTTTCAACAAAATATTGCATTATTTCAGGTCGTATAGATTCTAAAATATATCTAAATCGACCTAAAAGTGGAAAGTTACGTCTTATCGTGTGTGAGGTCTGAAAAATATCGAAAAGCCCCATTATAATTAATGGTCCTAATATTAGAAAAAACCATAGTGCTGGTAGCCAAATTTGAGCTAGTCCTATTGTTGCTAGTGTTAGCACTATAGAAATTAAAATAAAATATTCACGAACTTTCATATTGTTAATTTTAAGAAAGTGCAAAGATAGTATTACGTAATCAAATAAAACATTATAGATTAATAGTTTGTTATTATAGACCTGATGTTTTTAGAAATCAACATCTATTGTAATATAAATTCTGGTTGTGATAAAACGTTTTAAGATAGGGTTTTACCTGAATTAGTAATAATAAATTAAGCTTTGGTTCTACTGCAAAATGGTAAGGCTATAGATTCAAAAAACGATACCTTTGTTAGTGTCTTTTCACGGTTTTGGAGTTGTTCTTAGTGCTATATATTTTCGTGATTTTCACTGAATACTGTAATTTCTTGCTGTTAATGTATAATTTAGACAGGTTAAGATTTAAAATAACTTAATACATCATGAATATTTTTATAAAACAATCACTTTACTTAGGACTATTAATTATGTCTAGTATTGGATTTTCTCAGGATGATGATGTTGAGGTTTTTGGAGTTTTAGTTGAAGAAGACAATTCTCAACCAATTCCTTATGTGACTATTGCGCTTTATGATATAGATACTAAAGGTATAATTTCAGGAACCACAACAGATGAAAACGGTAAATTTAGTATCACCACAGATTCATCTAATTTTTATATCGAAATAAGTTTTATGGGCTATAAAACTAAAAAAATCTCTGATTTTAAAGTTAAAAATGCTAAAATCGATTTAGGCATCATTAAGCTTTTAGAAGACAACGAAGTGCTTGATGAGGTTCTTATTACAGGTGAAGTGTCCAAAACGGTGTTTAAGTTAGATAAACGTGTGTTTAATATTGGTAAAGATATTAGCAGCACAGGTGCAAGTGCATTAGAGGTACTAAGTAATGTGCCTTCCGTAAACGTTAATATTGAAGGTGAAGTTAGTTTACGTGGCAGTTCTGGTGTTCAGATATTAATCAACGGAAAACCATCGGTTTTAGCAGATGAATCTAGTAATGCTTTAGGAACTATAACAGCAGATATGATTGAAAGTATTGAAGTTGTTACCAACCCTTCCGCTAAGTACGAAGCCTCAGGAACAGCTGGTATTTTAAATATTATATTGAAAAAAGAAGAGAAAAAAGGATGGAATGGTTCTGTATCTGCTAATACAGGAATTCCAGATAACCATAGTATTGGTTTAAGTCTTAATCGTAGAACAGAAAAGTTTAATTTATTTACTCAAATGGGAGTTGGGTACCGTTCCTTACCGCGAGAAAATGAAGCCATAAATAGGGATTTAATTAGTGATGAAGTTGTTTTTAGTGACGGTACATCTTACAGAAATGAAACATTTTATAACCTAACTCTAGGTACAGATTACCATATAAACGAACGAAATGTGATTACCTTATCAGGGAATTTAGCTTATGAAATTGAAGATCAACCGTCAGATACAAAATTTAGATTTTTTGATTCTACTAATTCACTTGTGTCAAGTTGGTTAAGAAATGAAACAACGGAAGCCACAAATCCAAAGTATCAATATGAGCTAAATTATAAGACACAGTTTGACGACGACGATGAGCATTCATTACAATTTAGTGCATTAGGACGGTTTTTTGGGAAAGATCAATCATCTCAGTTTGTAAATACAATGTTATCTGGAACTGACGTTGGAAGTGATCAGCAAACAGAAACAAATTTTCAACAATCAGATTATACATTTAAGGCAGATTATACAAACCCTTTATCTGAAACTTATACAATTGAAGCAGGAGCTCAGTATGTGATTAATGATGTAGGCAATGATTATGAAGTTAGAGATTTAACAGGGGGAAGTTATGTTGTTAATAACGATCTTACCAATAATTTCGAATACAATCAAAAAGTATTAGGAGTCTATTTTACGGGATCTTATGAACTTGAAAAATGGGGATTAAAAGCTGGTTTAAGAATAGAAAATACCGATTTAAATACTGTTTTGACAAATACAAACGTATCCAATTCTCAAAAATTTACAGATTATTTCCCATCCTTGCACTCCTCATATAAAGTAGGTGATAATACCTCATTTCAGGCAGGATATTCAAGACGAATCTTTAGACCAAGGTTATGGGACTTGAATCCCTTTTTTAATATAAGTAACAATTTTAATATTCGTCAAGGAAACCCAGATTTGCAACCTGAGTTTACAGATTCTTATGAGTTAACTAGTATTTATAGACTAGGTAAAGCATCTTTTAGCTCTAGCATCTACCATAAATACACGACCGAAGTTGTAGAGCGTGTATCAACTTTTAACGATAACGTAACTATTACCACACCTCAAAACATTGGTACAAACGCTTCTACTGGTTTTGAAACCAATGGAAAATACAGCCCAAACAAATGGCTCACATTTACAGGAGATTTTAATTTTAATTATTTTGATCGCGTAGGTACGTTTCAATCACAATCGTTTGATTTCTCTGGTCGCCAATGGTCATCACGATTAGGTTCTAAAATTGGATTGCCAGCAGATATTGATTTAGAATTAACAGGGAATTATCAATCTGGTTACGAAACTATTCAGGGAGATGTAACAGGTTTTGCGTATTTAGATTTAGGAATCCGAAAAAAAATATTTAAAGGAAAAGCCATTGCTAATTTAGGCGTACGTGATTTATTTGAATCTCGAATTTCGGAAAATACAGTATCTCAGGCAACCTTTGAGACTTATACTTTTAGTAAAAGAGGTCGTTTTATTACCTTAGGTATAAGTTATGGTTTTGGTAAAGGCGAAGCCATGACGTATTCTGGAGGAAGACGACGATAGTTACTATTTTTTCATATTTTTAATACATACCATAATAGAACTCATAACAAATTAGAAAATGTCAATTAATTTATTCGATTTAACAGGAAAAGTAGCTTTGGTTACAGGTTCAACTCATGGATTAGGAATGGCGATGGCAAAAGGTATAGGTCATGCTGGAGCAAAAGTGATCGTTAATGGAAATTCATCTCAAGATAAGTTAGATAAAGCTGTAAGCGATTATAAGGCTGAAGGTATTGATGCATATGGTTACTTATTTAATGTAACTAATGAAAAAGAAGTACAAAATGCAATATTAAAGATTGAAACTGAAGTTGGTGCTATAGATATTTTAGTAAATAATGCAGGTATTATTAAAAGGACGTCTATTATAGATATGGAAGTTGCAGATTTTGAAGCCGTAATAAATGTTGATTTAGTTGCTCCGTTTATAGTTTCTAAACACGTAGCAAAAGGTATGATAAATAGAGGTGGAGGTAAAATAATTAATATTTGTTCTATGATGAGTGAGCTTGGTAGAGATACTGTCAGTGCTTATGCTGCTGCTAAAGGTGGTTTAAAAATGCTTACAAAAAGTATGGCTACGGAATGGGCGAAATATAATATTCAAACTAACGGAATAGGTCCAGGCTATTTTGCAACAAGTCAAACAGCTCCAATTAGAAAAGAGGGTCATCCGTTTAACGATTTCATTATAACAAGAACACCTGCTGAGCGTTGGGGAAATCCCGAAGACTTACAAGGAGCAGCAATATTTTTAAGCTCTAAGGCTAGTGATTTTGTTAACGGTCATATTATTTATGTAGATGGAGGCATATTAGCGACCATTGGTAAACCGGCTAATGAGTTGTAATCTTAATTTATATTGAATAAAATTTTAAGGTATAATTTTTAATAGGAAAATAAAAAGAGCTCACAATTGTGAGCTCTTTTTATTTAATATATATATAACTTAATTATAACTTAATTATAAGTTGTAAGTGATATTGGTAATGATTATTGTCATAACCACTATCTGAGTGGTTAAATGCAAATTTAGCGATAGTTTGAGCTCTTAAGCCAATAGTTCTATATCTGTTTAACCAAAATAAAACACCACCACCAAGGTTTGCTGATATATTAGTTTCATCTATATGAAAGAAACCGATACCTGCATCAGCGTATATGTCAAACCATTCGGCTTTTCTACCAAAAATGTGTTCTCCAAAATAATACTTTAAATTCGTATCGATAGATAGATAGTTGTAATCTTTTTCAAGAGGTGTGTTTGCTGAGAAATCAGCTCGAGAACTAGTATCAAAACCATTAAAAGTTATTGATTGTTCTATAGCAAGTTTTTCAGACCAGTTAAATTCAAGAGCAACAGAAATAGGTGTTTTATAACTCCAATCTTCTGGGTCATTAAATGGAGACTGTGTTCCTAATGTATTAATAGCATTAACTCCGACACTTAAATATAAGTCACCTTTATCTCTACTTCTTTGAGCAAATGAATTTAAAGTAAAAGCTAATAATAATGTTAAGAAAAATATTTTTTTCATACTAAAATAATTTAGGCCAAAGTTAAACTTTATGAATTATAAAACAAATAATAGTGGTAAAGTTATCATAATTATACTCAAAAAAAATAATGTTTAGCGAAATTGGCTTATTTTAAAGGCTTTTTGGCTTTTTTTGATAAAAAAACACTCCATTTTTTACAAACCTTCTATCGTTTCTATTGTGTTCGTTTTCAAAATTATAGCGTCAATGGAGGACTTTAACGTCAAACGGATGTTTTGTTTCGAAATATTTTATTAAAAATATGTTTTGTGTAGTACTTATTTGTACACAATAAAGTTATACGATGCCCAATAAAATTCAGACTAAATTTAATATGTTTAATAAATCCATTAATTGGGTTAAATGATACTTGAGTATTGTGAGAAAATCTGATATATTTCATATACGTATTAGCAGGTATATGAGAGAAATCTTTGAAATAATTCTGACTTAATGCCACATATGATTGTCCATATTTTGACTTCAATAGATTTGAAATGAATGTTGGGTCTTTATGTTTTTTTAAGATAATAAGATCATAAATAGATTTTAAGCTTAGTGAATTATAATAATGTCCATTGTCATTAACTTGTTTAGCTAATATTTGATGCGTACTCATAACATCTGCATTTGGAATTGAGATATTATCTATAACTAAATTTGATGTAAATATAGATGGGATATCTATTAAAGACCAATACTTTTTATTGAGTAGCTGAGAATGAAGTTCAATGGCTGCAATGTAATGATCAGAAATTAATCGGTCTAAGTGTCTATAATCTTTTTGCTTATAAGCAAAGCCTGAGGTTTTGTTATAACCATTTGTTTTTAAGAGTTGAAAAGCATCATTAATTTGAGAATCTTTCACTAAAATATCGATATCTCCAACCATGCGTTCTGCATTGTCCTGAAAACAACCCAGGGCTAGAAGTGCAGAGCCTTTTAAAAATACATATTCTATAGCGTGTTGGTTTAATAATTGTGCTATGAAATTTACTTGTTTTAGTATTGATTCGTTTCTACTTCTATTTATTGCAGTTAATTCTTCTAGGTAAACATTTAATTCTGAAGGAAGTACATGTAAAAGTTTTTTTTCTCTTAACCGACAATAAATCGCAGGCAATACTAAATGTTTACTACCTTCTATTACAATAGCATCCCAATTAAAAGATGAATTGCGAAGTGTTTTTTCTAATTCTGAATTTGAGACTTCAAAACTTAAAATATCAGCAATATAATGATGTGTAGTAGTTAAATTATCCATAGTTGGCATACAATTCTACTAAGATAGGCTATTAATATAATTTGTTAAGTCCTTTGAATAGTTCTGAAATTTCAGCAGACACGCTCGCAGTATCACTGTAAGTTAATTGATAGAGCTTTACATCCTTTAACCAATTCAGAAATTGTTCAGCATGCTTTGGGTTTGGAGATAACCAAGAATCTTCAATAATAGTTTCTAAAATTTCTTTAACTGATATATCCTCTAATTTAGTTTTAGAGTTGGGAGTGTAGTTCACTAAAATAATCGATCGACAAGGATAATGATCTTTTTTAGGCTTAACACAAGGTACATACTTTAAGTTCCCTTTGCTTTTATTAAAATTTACAACAGGTAGAGTTTCAAAATTATTAACTATAGGTTGTAATATATCAAAGGCTCCTTTTTTAATTGAAATTGCTGAAGGATTATAATATATCTGTTCGTTCTCTGAGAGTATTGGTGATACATCATCGGCTAACAAATCAAAACCATTTGATGCTAGTAATGCACATAAGGTGCTTTTTCCTTTTCCAGATTTTCCAACAAATAGAATAGAGGATTCGCCGTCTGTAATAGTCGATCCGTGAAGCGTGCCAATCCAATCATGCTCTGTTTTATTGTGCAACGTACAGAGTAATTGCATAATAAATTTACCTTGAATATGGTGATAATCTTTTTTAGGAACGCAAGAAATTAATTGCTCATCCATAAATAAGCACAGTTCGTCATTTTCTAAATAGATATCGAACGTCGTATGGACTTCTTTATAATTCTCAATGCAGTATTGAGAAATAGCGGGATGAATTGTTTTTAAAACGAGTTCTGAATCGAAATAAATTTGAACTGTTTTATCACCGAAGTTATAGTGTTTAGAGATGTGACGTTTTGATGAGTCTAAAGGAACCAATAATTTGTTCTGCGTAGATGTAGGTCTATTGCAGTCTTCTAGATACTTTAATAACGCTTCAGAGATCTGTACTTTATCAATGTTACTTACGTCATCTGAAAGTGTCGCCAAAAAATCATCTTGAGTACTAGAAGCTAAATATGAATCTAAAAGTAACTTAAACTCAGGACTATTAACACTATAACTATTAGATATAGCATACCATAATACCCAATATTCACCAAACAATTTTTCATGCATTGGTGCTAAGTTAGTATTCAAAATATAATCAATAAATTAGCTGAATGGATCTCCTCCTGCATCAGGTGGTGATTGTGCTTGTGACTTAAGTGGATTTAAAATCACAAAAGTACCTACTGCTGTAATTGCAGCATATTTACCCATTTTTGCAATGGCTTGTTTACGAGTGATTTGATCTGAGTTGTTTTCTTTTTTCATGGCTTTTGCCCTAAATTTGAGTTCAAAAATAATAAATTAATTTATTTATCAACCTAAAATAGTTAAAGGTTTCTAAATAAATACAATTTTGTTCGAAATAATGCTACTTTTCTATGAATAAAACAAAAAACATAGGTGTTTTAATTCAAGAAAAACATAATTATATTAATACTTACGTAATTATGCCGTGAAAGGTTTTAATTAATATTTATAACAACTATTAATGATGCTTTATAAACTAATACTTCACGTCTAATTTCGATTAATCGGCAATATATACATATTTTAGATAAATAGGTTAAGAATTTAAGTTATAATTATTTTCTAATTAGTGTTTTATAGCCTTAATCTAATTTGTTTTTTTTATACATAACACTTAAAAAGCGCATTTAATAAATGCGCTTTTTAAGTGTTAAGAAACTTATTTTATAATAATTTTCTGTGTCTTATTTTGTTTACTATTTGTCAATTTAATGATATAAACACCTTCGTTTAAGTGTTGCACGTTAATCGATTGAGAACTATTGGTGTTTTGTAAAATAGAGTTGTTTACCATGCGTCCTTGTATATCGTAAATGGTCGCGGTCGTAGTTTCTACTAATTGACCAGCAATAACAAGCGTCTTTTCATTTTGATTACTATAAATATTTAACTTATCTAAGCTGTTGTCTATTGTAGATAACGTAGCATTTAAAATTTGTAAGTAAAAACGGCCTGTGCCACTTAAGTTGGTACTTGGTGTTAATATGTAATCTCCAGAGTTTAGCAACGTATACGTATTAGCAACAGTATCTTCTAAATATACTTGTGTTGAGTTAGATAAGTGAGAGGCGTCTATGCTAAACGTTATCGCTTCTCCTTGGTTGGAGTTAACACCTAATGGAATAGAAACAGAAGTTAGATCTGTATTATCAATAGCTTGTAAAGCCATAGATCTCCCTGTGTTTTCTTCAACTAAATGAGAATAGATAGGGTAGTTTTCTGAATCTTCACCATATACAACAGCATCATAACCTGGATCTAAACCTAAACTAGCATTAGTATTAAAGAAAATACTAGTAGAATAGGTTTCAGAACCAATTAGGTTTAATTTAAAGAATTCACTCTCATTAGACGTTCTACCAGTAATATAGTCATCATCTCCACTAAATGTACGCATAGCAGGCGTGAATTCTACATTTCCTACAGTTCCATTCGAGGCTACAAAAAAGCCTTGACCTGGTGCTATATTAAAGTTTTCGCCAGCTAATGCAGCAATAGTAGCTTTATTAATAACCGTAAAATTACTAGTTGTTGGTGCTGCTCCTGTATAGAGTCCGCTATTGTAAGCATAAATAGCCACTGCAGAAGCATCTAATAAGGCGGTATTGGTAACATTTAAAAATAGATCTGCATCTACATAACTTGGATAAGGATTACCAATAAGGTTCCATTCATTTCCTAGGGCAGGACTAACTATTGGAAAAGTTACAGTGCCATTATCAGGAGTTCCTGTGAAGGTTAAAAGGTCTCCATTATCTGTCGCTGCTCTATAGCCTTTCGCTTTAAGTAGGACATCCGTTGCTCCCATTGAAAAGTTTTCGTAAGCTGAAGCCGTAATATTGTTATAAGGTGCAAAAGCGTAATCAGTACCATTATCTGCTATATCAGTTGCATTGGTTCCATTTGTAATAAAGGAATCAAATGTTAAGCCTGTTGGCATCAATGGAAGTGAAATTAAATCGTTTCCACCACTAGAAGCGCTACCAATTGTGTTTACATAACGCTTATAACTAATATTTCCTGAAGCAGTGGTAGTTAATAGACTAGAATAAGAATTTGAAATCGATTGAAGTTCAAAATAGCCATTGTTTTCAAAATCACCATTTACAGTAAGAGATTTACCTGCAGAAATAGAACCTCTTCCTCCTGGAGCCATGGCAATATCTCCTGTTACACTATAATCACCGTCATTAATAGTAATATAAGCATATGTTGTATTGGCTACAGGATTAGCATTTACAAGTTCATCCATTATAGGTTGGTTTTTATTATCGACCGGATTACAGTTAGCATTGGTTAAACCAATACCTCCAAAATATCCAGAAAACGTACTTCCCGAAATCGAAACTGGATAGTTAACGTCGTTAGCTCCAAAAAAACCACCATTATAAGACATATACATTGAGAAATAAACACCTTTAGCACTATCTATGTTTGCAATAGGTATTCTTATTTCTAGAGCTGTACTTGTGGTGTATTGATTAAAGCTAGATGTTAATCCACTTGTTTGATCGTCCCAAGAAGCGCCTGTGTATTTATGATGAAAAGATTCACCTAAACCGTTATTTCTAATCACAAATCTATGATCTGCATTAAAAGGCATAGTAGGTGTGTTACTATCCCAATTTAGTCCTGATGTACTTCCGTTTCCAGAGGTTAAACTAGGTTTAGGATCCGTGTCTAAATACACGGTGTAATGGTCATAATTATTAAAGATGTCACTGTTCACCCTAAAGGCTGCGAAGTACATATAAGTATCATCAAAAGTAACATAGTAATCTACATTATCTCCGCCGTATATTTTTTCGGCAGTATTGAAATCATAACTATTACCAGAAAAAGTTACAGTATGATTAGATTGACTATAAGTAAAACTGGATATGAATGTTACTAATAGTGTAAAAATAAGACGTGAATTTAGAGGGTTGTTATTCATGAGAAAGTCATTATGTTGTTAGATTTCAATTTAGTAGTGGTAAATATAATCGACTAATTAATAATGTGATTCACGAAAACGTTTGCGTGTTAATAAATTGTTGTGTTTTAGTGTTTATAATTCTGAATTTGTAAAAATAAGCACAAAAAAAAGCGCATTCTATAATATTAGAATGCGCTTTTTACTAGTTAAGTGAGTTTTTAGTATTATCTAATTATAACTTTCTGAGTCTTGTTCTGAGATCCATTAGCTAATTGAATAATATAAACACCTGCATTTAAATGTCTCACATCAATAGATTGTGAAGAACTATTATTTTGTAATACTGAAGTATTTACAACACGACCTTGAATATCGTAAATCGTAGCCTTTGTTGCATCTACTAACTGACCAGCAATAACAATCGTCTTTTCGTTTTGGTTGCTATAAATATTTAATTGATCAAAGTTATTATCTATTGTAGATAACGTAACATTTGAAACTTGTAAGTAAAAACGACCTGTACCACTTAAGTTAGTGCTAGGCGTTAATGTATAATCTCCAGAATTTAGTAACGTATATGTATTAGCAACAGTATCTTCTAAATATACTAGTGTTGAACTAGATAAGTTAGAGGCGTCTATACTAAAAGTAATCGCTTCTCCTTGGTTAGCGTTAACACCTAATGGAATAGAAACAGACGTTAAATCTGTAGGGTCGATAGCTTGTAAAGCCATTGCTCTTCCTATGTTTTCTTCAACTAAATGAGAAAATATAGGATAGTTTTCTGAATCTTCACCATATACTGCAGCATCATAACCAGGATCTAAACCTAAACTTGCGTTTGTATTAAAGAATATACTTGTAGAATATGTTTCAGAACCAATTAAGTTTAATTTAAAGAATTCACTGTCATTAGACGTTCTACCATTAATATAATCATCATCTCCATTTAGAGTACGCATAGCTGCTGTAAACTCAATAGTTCCTCCTGCAGCATTTGAGGCTACAAAAAAGCCTTGACCAGGTGCTATATTAAAGTTCTCTCCAGTTAATGATCCGATAGTAGCTTTATTAATAACCGTAAAATTACTATTTGTTGGTGCTGATCCTGTGTAAATTCCGCTGTTGTAAGCATAAATAGCCACTGCAGAAGCATCTAATAAGGCGCTATTTGCAACACTTAAAAATAGATCTGCATCTACATAACTAGTGTATGGATTACCAATAAGATTCCATTCGCTTCCTAAAGCAGGATTAGCTATTGGGAAAGTTACAGTGCCATTCTCAGGAGTTCCTGTAAAAGTTAAAAGGTCTCCATTATCTGTAGCAACTCTATAACCTTTAGCCTTAAGTAACACATCACTTGCTCCCATAAGGAAATTCTCATAAGCTGAAGCCGTAATATTATTATAAGGAGCAAAAGCGTAATATGTACCATTGTCTGCTATTTCAGTAGCATTATCTCCATTTGTAATAAAGGTATCAAATGTTAAACCTGTAGGCATTAATGGAAGTGAAATTAAATCGTTTCCTCCGGTACCTGTACTAAGCGTGTTTACAAAACGCTCGTAGCTTACTGTACCAGAAATTGTGCCATCTGAAATTAAACTTGAAAAACTATCTGAAGCCGACTCAAGAGTTACAGTAGTCGCCGTTAAGGTAATTCCTGTATTTATAGTTAAGCTAGCACCAGGATTTACAGTAACTGTGTTTGCTGTAATATCAGTAGTCATTGTAACATCTCCAGAAGCAATAATTATATTATCTAAAGCTGTTGCTGCTCCTGTAGGATCACTTGGAGACCATGTGCCATTATAGATATATGTAAAGGAATATCCTGTTCCAGGTGTACCTCCATCAATATCTGAGGCTTCCCAATTAGAACCTAATGAGTTATCACTAGATAAAATAGGTAATTCTAAAGAAGGGCCATCACCATCTGGGTTTGTAGGCCAAGGAGAGCCATCATCATAAGTTACTGTGTCTATTGTTATGTCATCACCACTTGGATCAAAAACAATAGAGATAGTTGCCGAGCTATTAATTAAATTATTAGAGTCATCAGTACCTGCTGTTGCAGCAGGTGTTGCAATTGTACTCACATCTGGTGTAAAAGGATTTTCATTATTAAATTGGTTATCTCCATTACTACCTAATGCGATTGTTAAATAGCTTCCTGAAGCAATCAGAGTTCCACTAAAATCGAAGCTATTAGAACCATAATTTAATTCCCAATCAGAATCTAGTGTAATATCATTTCCTGAGGCATTGTAAATTTCAATCCACTCATCATCACTTCCTGAAGAATTATACATGATTTCAGAAATAACAAGGTCTCCTGCAACAGGTATAATAGCGTCACTAGCTGAAATAGTTAAATCAAAAGAATCAATGCTACCAGTTGTAGCAGAACTTCCTCCTGTTACGTTTTGAATTTCAAAAGTTAAGGTTTCATCTCCTTCAATAATAGCATCATCCGTTACTGTTATAGTTACGGTTTGATTTGTGTTTGTACCTCCAGCAAAGGTTACCGTTTGAGTTGTATAACCATCTATATCTGCAGTATCTCCAGTAACTAATACCACGTCAAAGGTCGTATCACTTGCAGCATCTTCATTTGTAATAGAGAATTCTAAGTCGTAGGTACCAGCATCTTCTAAAACTGTTGTAGATGTAGATGTAAATTGTACTGATGTGTCTGTACTTGCAGCTATTACATTAATAGTGTAATCTTCATAACTAGCATAACTGCCAGTATAACATGGTGTTGGTGTTGCTGAGTCAGCGCCACCAATTCTTAAACGATGCTGTCCTAATGGAGCAGATACAGGAATCGTAAAGCTGGCATTTAAAGTCGTTGGTTCAGCATTAGTCGATGTACCAGAATAAACTTCTTCATCAGTATCATCAAAATCACCATCATCATTATAATCAACCCAAATTTTAGTAACGTAAGTGTAACCTGTGTCATATGTAATAGCACAAGTAACCATTTCACCTTGAATTAGATCAGTAGATTGCGCAGAGTAATCGCCATAATTATCAGTTTCTGTGTTGGAATCATTATCAATAGTTCCCATAGTTACATTTATAATTCCGCTTCCATCAACACTAGATGGATTTGGATCACAATATGTTAAATTAGGTACTGTATTAGCTGTGACTCCTGCGCTCCAAGTTGTAGCATTACGAGCAAATACCTCAAAATGATAGGTTGTACCATTAGTTAAACCAGTTACAGTTACTGATGTACCAATACCTTTATAAACAGCATACTCACCAGTACCTAAATCTGCGCTAGAACCAAAAGTAGCATTAGCGGTGTAAGCAGAACCATCACCTGTTGGTGTAACCGTTACTGCAGACGTTTCTTTAGCTATTACTAAAATTTCATCGAAACAACTACCATTAGACCATGTTAAATCTACTTCTTCGTTACCTGCTGTAGCTGTAAATGTATTGACTTCAGAAGGTGTCGAACATTCTGTTGTAAAGCTGCCTGTTAATTCAGTTAACTCATAACAAATATCCGTAGTGTTGTATTCATAAACAGCAACATAATAGGTGGTTGCCTCACTTAAGCCAGTAATACTTACTGAGCTTGTTGCTGAGCCTGACTGCACCACATAATTCCCAGTCCCTATTTGGTCTCCAGAAGTAAAAGTCGTGCTGCCTATGTAAGCAGTTCCACTATCAGGATCTGTATCAACAGCTGAGCCTTCTTTTACTAGAACTAATACTTCGTCACCATTTCCACCGGTCCAGTTTAATGTTGCAGAAGTTGTTCCTAGAGCAGTTGTGTTATATAATGATGCTTGAGTTGTTGGAGCACTACAGGTTGCAGCGAAGGTGAAATCTGTTGTAACAAAAGTTTGAGATGAACCTGAGGTAGCCCAATTAGCTGAATCATATATTAAAGATAAATAAGTAGTCTTATCTTGTCCAGCTCTTGTTCCAGTATAAATACCATTATCTCCGCCATAATATATAGCGTTTGTTCCTATTGTTAATCCAGTACCAGTTAAAGTGCCAGCATCACCACTATCTTCTCCTGCAAAACCTAGTATACTATAGGTTCCACTACTGTATGTGTTAGTAGATGTTTGATACAGAAAAAAGCCATCACCACTATTACTAAAAATTAAACTACCAGCTCTTTGGCTAACTGTCCCTCCTGTACTTGTACCACTTGTATCTATTGTAAATACAGTACCAGCAGTTATTGCTGGTGTAATCCATTCGTAAAAACCTTCCCCTGAATTAAATGAAGAACCTCCCCATTCCTCATCTGTAAAGAAAACGGACTCGCCTGAAGGGATATCCTCTAGAGCAACGATAAGAACTTCCTCGTCATCAACACTAAGACCAATGATAGCTAAATCACCAGGTGATAATGTTTGTCCAAACCCTAAACTCCCAATAAATAGAGTAATTAAAAATAAGTAAATGTGCTTCATGTGTTAAATTGTTTTAGTTTTAGATTGAAATGCAGATTATAGAATAAGTAGATTTAAAGAAAATACTTACAAAATAAAGCTGTACAACAATATAAAACGCTATTAATGGTTAAAGTTGGGAAATCCCCCGTAAACCCCTTTATTATAGGGGCTGACAAATATAATAAAAGATTTTTTTTGACTTTTAAGTCACAGGTTAATAAATGATTAACCTCATATTAAGATTCTATTTTACTTTATATTAAGTTGTTGTTTATCAATAATTTACGTTTTATTGGTTTTCTGGTTTTTATCAAATTGATGATTTGAAGGTGTTATTTTTGAGTATTACTTAAAAATAAAGGTTAAATATTTAAGTTTTATAAATGGTTAATACAATGCTTTAAATTATGTACGAAAAGCTAGAATAAAACAGAATTAAATATTAATAAATACTTAACGCTATATTTGGACATCGGTTTATTGCTTTAGTCACTATTTTGTTGTGAATAAAGCAAAAGGAAAATACTTTGGTTTGATGAGTGATTAATAAATTGGTACTTAAATTAAACATGATATGTAATGAATAATTATAAGGTACTAATGTATTAGTTTGAATAGTTTTTTTTGATGCTATTTATTTGTAATCTTTTGTAACAGAAACGACTTTCGAGATTTCAATTGAGATTTTAAAGTACAAAAAGAAGTACAAGTCTGATATTTTATTAGATTTGCAAGTTGAAATAATATTTAATTTTTATCTATTTATTTTATAATTTTTATGAATAAAGTTGCATTTATTACAGGAGTTACAGGCCAGGATGGAGCCTATTTAAGTGAGTTTTTATTGAAAAAAGGATATGAAGTTCACGGTTTAAAACGTCGTTCATCATTATTTAATACCGATAGAATCGATCATTTGTATCAAGATCCTCACGTTGATCATAAAAATTTCTTCTTGCATTACGGAGATATGACGGATAGTACAAATCTTATTCGTTTAATAAAAGAAATTCAACCAGACGAAATTTATAATCTGGCAGCAATGAGTCATGTGGCTGTGTCTTTTGAAATTCCTGAATACACTGGTAATGCAGACGGTTTAGGAACGTTACGTATCTTAGATGCTGTGCGTTTATTAGGTTTAGAGAATAAAACAAGAATTTACCAAGCTTCCACATCAGAATTATACGGAAAAGTACAAGAAGTTCCACAATCTGAAACAACACCATTTTATCCACGTTCTCCTTATGCTGTAGCTAAAATGTACGCCTATTGGATTACCGTAAATTATAGAGAAGCTTATAATATGTATGCTTGTAATGGGATTCTGTTTAATCACGAATCTCCAATTAGAGGAGAAACTTTTGTAACGCGTAAAATTACAAGAGCCGTATCTCGAATAGCACTTGGGTTACAAGATAAATTTTACTTAGGAAACTTAGATGCACAAAGAGATTGGGGACACGCCAAAGATTACGTACGTATGATGTGGATGATTCTTCAAGCTGATGAAGCAGAAGATTGGGTTATTGCAACAGGTAAAACGACTAGAATTCGTGATTTTGTTAGAATGAGTTTTGCAGAAGTAGGCATAGAGCTTGAATTTAAAGGAGAAGGAGAAGAGGAAAAAGCGTATATCGTAAAATGTAACGATCCTAAGTACCAAATAGAAATAGGAAAAGAAGTTTTAGGAGTTGATGCGCGCTATTTTAGACCAACAGAAGTTGAGTTGTTAATTGGAGATGCTTCAAAAGCGAATAAAAAATTAGGTTGGGAATGTCAATATAACCTAGACGATCTTGTAAAAGATATGATGCAAAGTGATATTAAGCTCATGAATGAACAGCAATACCTTGAGGATGGAGGCTATAAAACCATGAATTATTTTGAGTAATATCACAAAAGATTCAAAAATATACATAGCAGGTCATCGTGGTATGGTGGGTTCTGCTATTTGGAGAGCACTTGAAGCTTTAGGGTTTACGAATCTTATAGGTAAAACAAGTAAAGAACTGGATTTAAGAAACCAGCAATTAGTAACAGATTTTTTCAACAATGAAAAACCCAATATTGTTATTGACGCTGCTGCTAAAGTAGGTGGTATTTTAGCAAATAATGAGAATCCTTATCCATTTTTAATGGAAAACCTACAGATTCAAAATAACCTTATTGATGCTGCTCATAAGGCAGATGTTCAGAAGTTTGTTTTTTTAGGAAGTTCTTGTATTTATCCAAAGTTTGCACCACAACCGTTAAAAGAAGACTATTTATTAACGGATAGTTTAGAACCAACAAATGAGTGGTATGCTATAGCAAAAATAGCAGGTGTTAAAGCTTGCCAAGCTGTAAGAAAGCAATATGGTAAAGATTTTGTGAGCTTAATGCCTACCAATTTGTATGGTCCAAATGATAATTTCGATTTGCAAAGTTCACATGTGTTGCCTGCAATGCTAAGAAAGTTTCATGAAGCTAAAAATAACGAGAATGCCTCAGTAACATTATGGGGAAGTGGGACACCAATGCGTGAATTTTTACATGTAGATGATTTAGCACAAGCCGTAGTATTTGCAATAGAGAATGTACTTCCAGAATATTTGTATAATGTTGGTACAGGTACAGATGTCACTATAAAAACGTTGGCTGAAACGATTCAAAATACGGTTGGTCATAATGGAGCAATTGAATGGGATAGTTCAAAACCAGACGGAACACCGAGAAAACTAATGGATAGCTCTAGGTTAAGAGCTTTAGGTTGGGAGCCTAAATATACTTTAGATATGGGTATACAAAATGCGTATGATTGGTTTCAGTCGCATCAAGAGGATTATAAAACGGTAAAACTTTAATAGTTTGAAATTTAGTAAACGACATCTTGCTAAAACAATTACATGGCGTATTATAGGCACATTAGATACGTTTCTATTGTCATGGTTAATATCTGGTAATATTAAGTTCGGCTCTCAAATAGCACTTATGGAGCTGGTAACCAAGATGGTTCTTTATTATTTGCATGAACGCGTTTGGTTTAAATCAAAAATAAAATCATCTAATAAGCGTCACATATTAAAAACGTTTTCATGGAGGGCTGTTGGAACGGTTGATACTTTTATTTTAGGGTGGATCGTTACAGGAAATCCTTTAACAGGATTAAAAATTGGTGGAGCTGAGGTTCTTACGAAAATGTTATTGTATTTTGGACACGAGAAACTTTGGTATCGTATTGATTTTGGATTGGACCAAAGAAATAGAAGAAAACGATTAAACGCATTGAAAAACTCTAAAGAATTATGAGCTTAAATACGGTTAGGCACGATTATAAAATCAGTAAAGCAGACCGCGAGAAGCAGCATGGTCATCGCTCTTTTCTTTTATGGTTTACTGGTTTGTCTGGTTCTGGAAAATCTACATTGGCTAATTTAGTGGAAATGGAACTTTATAAAAAAGGAATTTCGACTTTTAGTTTAGATGGTGATAATATAAGGCAAGGTATAAATAAAGACCTTAGCTTTGCACCAGAAGATCGTACAGAAAATATTAGAAGAATAGCAGAAGTTGGTAACTTAATGGTAAATGCAGGTGTAGTAACTTTAGCTGCTTTTGTTTCCCCTTATATTAAGGATAGAGAAAATATTAAAACGATAGTAGGTGCTGAAAATTTCATAGAAATTTACGTAAATACATCATTAGAAGAGTGCGAGCGAAGAGATGTTAAAGGACTTTACAAAAAAGCACGCGCAGGAGAAATAAAAAATATGACAGGGGTTTCGGCACCTTATGAGGCTCCAATTCATCCTGATATTGAAATTATTACAGATCATCAACCGATTGAAGCATCGGTTAAAAGCATATTAGACATTATTGTTGAAAAATTAAAAATTGAAGAATGAGCAACTATATTATTAACCACTTAAGAGAATTAGAATCTGAAGCGATCTTTGTTATTAGAGAGATTGCAGCACAATTTGAAAATCCTGTATTATTGTTTTCAGGAGGTAAAGATTCAATACTATTAACACATTTAGCAAAGAAGGCTTTTTTTCCGGCAAAAATTCCGTTTCCTTTAATTCATATTGATACGGGTCATAATTTTCCAGAAACGATTGCGTTTAGAGATGAATTAGTTGAAAAATTAGGTGTAACCCTTGTTGTTGGTTCTGTTCAAGAAGCCATTGATAAAGGTCGTGCTAAGGAAGAAACAGGTGCAGATGCGTCTCGTAATTCACTTCAAATTGTGTCACTTTTAGATACACTTGAAGAATATAAAGTTGATGCTGCCATGGGTGGTGCTAGACGAGATGAAGAAAAAGCACGTGCAAAAGAACGTTTTTTCTCTCATCGTGATGAGTTTGGACAATGGGATCCAAAAAATCAAAGACCTGAATTATGGAATTTATTCAATGGTCGTAAAAATTATGGAGAGCACTTTAGAGTGTTTCCAATTTCAAACTGGACAGAAATGGACGTTTGGGAATATATTAAACTTGAGAATATTGATTTACCTATGCTTTATTTTTCTCACCAACGCGATTGTGTGGTTAGAGATGGTGTGATTTTGGCAAATTCAGAATTTATAAAATTAAAAGAAGGTGAAGAGGTTGTGAATATGACTATTCGTTACCGTACTTGTGGAGATATGCCAATTACTGGCGCTGTAGAATCTACTGCAGATGATTTAGATAAAATCATAGAAGAAATTGCAACAACACGTACAACAGAACGTGGTGGTCGTGCTGATGATAAACGTGCCGAAACAGCAATGGAAGATCGTAAAAAACAAGGTTACTTTTAAAATATAAATTAGGTTAAAACTTTATGTGTCGGCTGGTTAACAGCTGACTATAAATGATAAACTAATAACTAACAACTATTACAAATGGATTATCAAGATATAGAATTATTACGTTTTACAACTGCAGGAAGTGTAGATGATGGAAAAAGCACATTAATTGGGCGCTTACTCTACGATAGCAAATCAATTTTTCAAGATCAATTAGATGCGGTTGAAGCGTCTAGTAAAAGTAAAGGTTTTGATTATGTAGATTTATCGTTGCTTACTGATGGATTAAAATCGGAACGTGAGCAGGGAATTACTATTGATGTGGCTTATCGTTATTTTGCAACTCCAAAGCGTAAATTTATCATTGCAGATACACCAGGTCATATTCAGTATACGCGTAACATGGTTACTGGTGCATCTACAGCTAATTTAGCTATTATTCTAGTTGATGCACGTAAAGGGATGTTAGAGCAAACACATCGTCATGCATTTATAGCATCATTATTACGTATACCACATGCTATTGTATGTGTTAATAAAATGGATTTAGTAGATTATAGCGAAGAAGTGTACACTCAAATAGTGGCTGACTTTAAGGCTTTTTCTTCAAAATTAGATATAAAGGATATTCAGTTTATCCCTATTTCTGCTTTAAACGGAGATAATGTGGTTAACCGTTCGGAAAACATGGATTGGTATGATGGTAGTACGTTAATGTATCATTTAGAAACCGTTCATATTTCTAGTGATCATAACTTAGTAGATTGTCGTTTTCCTATTCAGTCTGTGATTCGTCCTCACACTATAGAACACCAAGATTACAGAGGTTTTGCAGGTCGTATTGATGGAGGTATTTTTAAACCTGGAGATAAGGTTAAATCATTGCCTTCAGGATTTGTAACTACAATTAAAACAATTGAGCTTAATGGAGAACAGATCTCAGAAGCATTTGCTCCTATGTCTGTTACCATGACCTTAGAAGATGAAATAGATAACAGTCGCGGAGATATGATTGTTCGTGAAAATAATGTTCCTGAAGTTGGTCAAGATATCGAAGTTTTAGTGTCTTGGATGAGTACAAAGCCAATTCAAGCACGTACCAAAGTGGTGATAAAGCATACTACGAATGAAACCGTAGGTATGGTAAAGGAATTAAAGTATAAAATAGATATTAATACCTTACATCGTATTGAAGATATCGATAAGGTTGAAATGAATGATATTGCACGTTTGTCAATAAGAACTGCTAAACCAATATTTTTTGATGCTTATAAAAAGAACCGTCAAACAGGAAGCATTATAATTATTGACGAACAAACCAATGAAACTATTGGTGCAGGAATGATTATTTAAGCTAAAAGTTGTCAATGTCCCGCGATGAAAATTTAGAGATATTTTTAAACGAAACCAACTGTATATTAACGTTACGAGAAAATGAACAAACATTTAAAGATTGCTATAGAAGCAGCATTAGAGGCCGGTAAGTCTATTTTAGAAATATACAACACTGATGATTTTGCTGTAGAATTTAAAGGAGATAATTCTCCCTTAACTAAGGCTGATGTGGCATCTCATAATGTTATTGTAAGCTATTTAGACCAAACAGGTATTCCTGTATTGTCTGAAGAAGGAAAGTCTATACCTTATTCAGAACGAAAAGATTGGAAGCAGCTATGGATTGTAGATCCCATAGATGGTACTAAAGAGTTTATAAAACGTAATGGTGAGTTTACGGTAAATATCGCTTTAATAGAAGATCAAAAGACAAGTTTAGGTGTTGTATTTGTACCTGTTTCTGGAGAACTTTATTTTTCAAGTACAACGCTAGGAGCATTTAAAATTACAGTGAATCTTAACGATTATAATATCGATGATTTTATTGCGCAAAGTGTAAAACTGCCAATGCAACGAGAAGATAAAACGTTTACAGTAGTAGCAAGTAGGTCGCATATGTCTAAGGAAACTGAAGATTATGTTAGCGACATGCGTAAAAAACATGGCGATGTAAACTTGATTTCTAAAGGAAGCTCATTAAAATTATGTATGGTTGCGGAAGGTACTGCAGATTGTTACCCTAGATTTGCGCCAACGATGGAGTGGGATACTGCAGCAGGTCAAGCTATTTGTGAGCATGCAGGTTTTGAAGTTATTGATTGGGATACAAAAAAAAGGATGTTATATAACAGAGAAGAATTGTTGAATCATTGGTTTTTGGTTAAGTAATTTAAAGTATTATCACTTTATAAAATTAGCTAATTGTTTTGAGTAAAATTAATAATGGTTAGCTGATACAGAAATAAGATTAAAGAATAAACTAGAATAATGCTTTTTAACTCTATAGACTTTGCTATTTTTCTGCCGGTCGTTTTTTGTAGAAACTAAGAAAGCCAAATTTAAAAATTTAGTTATTTTAGAATAACGACATCTAAATTTGATATTTACATCTATTTTCTATAAACTATATTAACTATAGACTTTATTTTACTATAAAAGTTTTGTTCTATTATTCCAGAATTTACCCACTTTAGTATGTCGATATATTTATACGAATGTCTGTATAAACTAACACCATCAGGAACAGATTGGTTATTCTCGTTTTCTATTAGCTGAAAATGATTTTTTGTATCGAAATTTTTAATTCCAAAGGATATTTTATTTTTAAAAGGTAACTTATGAAATCTACGAATAATATTTATATCTGTTAAGTCTCTGTCGCAAATCTTAAAAAAATAGTTGTTTTTATTCGTTACTTTTTTCATCCTCTCTAACCTTCTGTTCCACTTAGACAATGCTTCGTTTTCATCTTTATAATGCATAAAATGCACTTCGATATCATTAAGTAGTCCTATAGGGTATAAAATTGTTGATTTATTCCATTTAGACTGAGGTATAAAAGACAATTCGTAATTAATATAATTATCAAAATTCTCCAAAAGTTCGATATAATCAGGTCCGTAGATAAATAATCCAACAAAAGGGGTGTTATATTTTACACCAAGTCGATTATAAACCTCAGCTCCCCAGCAGTTATTTGAGATAATTACAAAATTTTTATTTTTGTATATCCTTCTATCTATTTTTTCCGTGAGTCCTACTAAGGAATTTTTTAGCTTACTTTTCATTTATATACTTATAGCTAATTTACTATTATTTTCTGTGTTAAAACCAAACGTTTATTCTGAAAACGATAAAATTATCAATTTTAATTGAATGAAGCCTTTTAAGTAAAAGATTAATCTTGATAAATAAAATATAAATGGTAGATGAAAATGGTATTGTGATTAAATTCTGATATAATCAATAAATAATTTTTTTGAATGAGCGTACGTAACTATTATTAAAAATAATAAAGAAGATAGATTTGGTGAGTTAATGTTTATATAATTAATTAACGGCTTATTCTTAGGGGTATAATAAGTTGAGATAGTTGGAATATCTGCATTATCACACTTTTCATTAGATTAATTTGCGTGTCGTGGTGATTTATGTATTTTTGTTTGATAAATAGTAATATTGTTTTTCGCTATTTAAAAGTTACTTTAAGGGCTTACAATTTTCCTTAAAAATGATATAATAAGTACATGTTAGATGTAAATCCTTTATATGCGTACTATATGGGATTTTTTCAAAAAAAATATTTATTTAGATTAAAAAATATCATAACATTTCCTCTAATTTAAAGCCCTTCATGTGCTACAATGAAATTTTTATTAAATAGCTCTGTTAAACATTGGCTAAAACTTCTAACAATAACAGGTTCAGCTCAGATATTGGTACAAGTATTAGGTTTTGTTGGTGGTATACTCGTAATTAGGTTGTTACCTGTCGAGGAGTACGCTTGGTATGTATTGGCTAACACAATGTTGGGTGCTATGACGGTTTTGGCAGATGGTGGTATTTCTCAGGGAGTTATGTCTGAAGGGGGCAAGGTCTGGCAAGATAAAGTGAAGTTAGGAAAAGTATTGGCTACAGGTTTAGATTTGAGACGAAAATTTGCCATCTTTAGTTTGATACTAATGGTTCCAATATTACTGTATTTTTTGATAAAGAATAACGCTAGTTGGATTACATCAATATTTATAGCATTATCATTAATTCCTGCTTTTTATGCCAGTCTGTCTGATACATTACTGCAAATTGTTCCAAAACTTCATCAAAATATAGGTGCTTTACAGAAAAATCAAGTAAAAGTAAGCCTCGGACGTTTAGTTTTGCTTTTTGCGACATTGTTTATCTTTCCGTTAGCGTATGTGGTGATCTTAGCGAACGGTATTCCAAGAATATATGGGAATATAAAGTTGTATGAAATCGCAGGATCTAATGTGGAGATAGGGCAAAAACCCGATCTTGTAATTAGGGGAAGAATTGTAAATATGGTAAAAAGAATTTTACCAGGTGCAATTTATTACGCCTTTAGTGGACAATTGATAATTTGGTTAGCTTCTATTTTTTCTAACACAACGTCTATTGCGTATTTAGGTGCTTTGGGTAGGATAAATATGCTTTTGTCTTTATTTACTGTTATTATTAATATGTTAATAATACCGAGATTTGCAAGATTGGAGTCTATTAAAATACTTTTGTTAAAACGGTTAATTCAAATTTTAGGTGTCACTATTACAGCAATGTTAGGCTTCTTACTTATTGTTTATATGTTTAGAAGTCAAATATTATGGGTGTTAGGCGAAAGTTATAAAGACCTAGAATTTGAATTAGTCTTAATTATAATTTCTGGAGTTTTAAATTTACTAGCAGGTGTATGTTTTTCTCTATATGCTAGTAGAGGCTGGGTACTAAAACCAATGGTTACAATATCTGTTAATGTGGGAGTCACTGTATTAGGTGTTTTTATGTTAGACATAAGTACTTTATCCGGATTATTATACTTAAACATAACTATTGGATTAATAGCATTTTTAACCAATGGGGCTTACATTTTTTTTAAAATTATCAAATTAAAATCATACCAACGAACAGATGAGTAAATCATATTATGGGCCTAGCCAATTCGGTAAAATATATTTTAAAATTAAACAAAAACGTCTTTGGTTAAAACTATATATTTTAAAATTACGAGGATTACAAATAGGGCGCGATAACACGATTGGTAAGATATATGCTAATTGGCCCAATAGGTTAATTATTGGTGATAACTGTGATATACAAGATAATATTAGTTTTAGAATAGTTCACCCTTTTAAAGAAAGCAATTATATTAAACTTGGAGATCATATTTTTATTGGTGATTCATGTGAATTTAATTGCAGTTCAAAAATAATTATTGAGAATGATTGTTTAATTGCTAGTAATACTACTTTTGTAGATACTGGTCATGCTTATAAAAGAGATAAAAAAATAAAAGATCAAGCCGTTTTAAATACCCAAATTATTATTAAAGAAGACGTGTGGATAGGGACTTCTTGTAATATATTGAGTGGAGTAACCATAGGTAAAGGAGCTGTTATTGCTGCAGGTGCTGTTGTAAATAAAGATGTACCTGAATATGAGGTTTGGGGAGGTGTACCAGCTAAATTTATAAAAAAAAGAATGTAGTCAATGAAACTTATAAATAATCATGTAGTAACATTATTTGAAGGTAATTACCACTATGGTGTTGCTGGCTTATGTAATTCTTTGCATAAACAAGGCTTTAATGGAGATGTTTTTGTTGGGTATCGCGGAGAGTTACCAGATTGGACACTTAAGGCTGAAAATAATAAAGAAATAGGTTGGGATAACGCTAAGTCTTTAAAAGTGAGTGGGTCTATGACGTTACACTTTTTACCATTGACAACAAAGTATAGTTTAACCAATTATAAACCTGATTTTTTAATTGAACTATTTGAAAATAAAAACCTAAATATAGATAGTCTCTTTTATCTAGATCCAGATATTACAATTAATAAACACTGGGATCATTTTATGCAATGGATTGATGCAGGTGTGGCACTCTGCGAAGATGTGAATTCACCAATTCCGGAGCATCATCCAAGACGTGTGGGATGGAAAAATTATTATACGAAATTTAACTTAGATTTAAATTTTAAAACAGAAATGTATATAAATGGTGGTTTTATAGGTTTAAAAAGAGATGACATTCAATTTTTAAAAACATGGAAATTAGCTCAAGAGTACATGGGTGAGAAGATAGGTGGATTAGAACGCTCTATTTTTTCTAAAGGACCTGTTAAATTAGAACAGGTGCAAGGCTTTAATATTTTTGATAAAACGGATCAAGATGCACTTAATATAGCCATAGAAACTAGTTTGTTAAAAGTGAGTATAATTGGGAAAGAAGCTATGGCATTTAATGTAGGTTATAATATTATGTATCATAATTTAGGTAATCCGAAACCTTGGAATAATAATTATTCTAAAGAATTTTTTGCAGGAAACAAACCGTCTTTAGGCGATTATCATTTTTGGAGGTGTGCAAATTCTGAAACATTACGGCCTTATGCCAAACAAACTATTATGTGGAAATTATTTTGGATAAAAGTTTATCGATTTTTGTCTAGATTTTATGGTGCGAAAAAATGATTTTTGATTATCGTAGTAAGATATCGTTGTACCAATACAATCTTAAGACCATTATACTCATATACAATTATTTTACGATATAAAATATCAGATTTTTACTATTGAAAGTTAGTGTGCAGTTCAGTGTTTAATGCTGTTATCGACTAATTAAACTAATAAAATTTGTTTTATAAAAAGTGATCCCTAAGCACAATTCTTTCTTAAGAAACAAGTATTAATTGATGTTGCTAATTTTAGTTTAATTAATGTTGAAGCTTTAAAAAAAAGAAATATTTATTAAGCATTAGGTATACTTTTAAAATAATCTACTTGAATAATTCTATAAAACATTGGGTTAAATTAATAAGCATAACAGCATCTGCTCAGGTTATTGTGCAGGCATTAGGTTTTGTTTGTGGTATCTTAATAATAAGACTTCTGCCAATTGAAGAGTATGCCCTATATATATTAGCTAATACCATGTTGGGTACCATGACTGTTTTGGGTAATGCAGGTATTGACCAAGGAGTAATGTCTGAGGGAGGTAAAGTTTGGCAAGACAAGAATAAGTTAGGAGCTGTACTAATTACTGGTTTAAACTTAAGGCGGAAATTTGCTATTTGTAGTTTAATGCTAACAACCCCAATTCTATTATACTTGTTAATAGGTAATGGAGCAAGTTGGCTAACCTCTATTATGATTTCGCTATCGCTTATTCCTTCTTTTTATGCGAGTCTATCCGACGGTTTGTTGCAAGTTGTACCAAAACTCAATCAAAATATAAAATCTTTACAGAAGAATCAAGTTACAGTTAGTATTGGTAGAATTACATTATTGTTTTTAACCCTATTTGTATTTCCTTTTGCTGTAATTACTATTCTTGCAAATGGTGCGCCAAGGGTTTACGGAAATATAAAACTTAGAAAGATAGCAAAGGAACATGCTAATCTTGAACAGGTACAAGATCCAGAAGTTCAAAAAAATATTTTAAAGATTGTTAAACGCATTTTACCAGGATCTATATATTATGCGATATCAGGTCAGCTCGTTATTTGGCTTGTTTCTATATTTGGAGATACGGAATCAATTGCAAAATTAGGAGCATTAAGTAGGCTTACAATGTTAATTACCTTTGTCGTAATTATGATAGATTATGTTTTGGTACCACGATTTTCAAAACTTAAAAATAATAGACATGTATTAATTAAGGAGTATTTTACAATTCAAGTTGTTTTATTAGTTGTTTCGTTTATTATTTTATGTGGTACTTTTGTCTTTAGTGATTATATACTGTTTGTTTTAGGGGATAATTATGTAGGATTAAATAATGAGTTATTTTTAATGGCTGTAAATGGTTGTGTTTTATTATTCAGTATATCAACTAATAAGTTAATGTCATCACGAGGTATAGTTTTGTCTCCAGTGTTTTTTATTATCTTCATGATAATTATTCAATTCACTTTTGTTTTTCTAGTTGATTTAAAATCATTAGACGGAATTATCATCTATTCAATATTAACGACTATACCAATATATCTAATTAGAATAATATATTTTTTGATACAAATAAGGAAATCATGAGTTTTTTGAATAAAATAAAAATTTTTACGAAAAGAGCGTATTTCTTAAATCATTTTCCAAGTCTTTTAAGTGTTATATTTTCAAGAAAAAAGAAATTGATTTATTATGGTTTCTTAGGTGATGGTAACTTCGGTGATGAAATGGTGTTTATGGCAACAAAAAATCTATTTAAAGACTGTGTTGTTATTCCCTATCAGAGACATATGCCATTTATGATAAAGCTGTATTGTAAATTATTTAATGATAATATAAATGGTATTATTATTGGAGGCGGTACAATTATTAGATCATTTAGTGCTGATAAAATTTACTACAAAAAATTAGTATCTCAAAATAAGCCTGTTTTTTTTCATGGAACAGGTGCTGATGAACACTTAATGGATAAAGTTTTTTGGCCTTCAATTTTAACAAGCGATTTTTATGGTGGTTTAAGAGGTCCGCAATCTCAGCTTGCTTTAGAACAAATAGGATTTAATTTTAAACAAATCGGTGATGCGGGTTTATACCTTAAAGAGAGTGCTAATCCTGTCAAAAAAAAGAAGGTGATCATTGTCAATTTTGGTACTCATAAAGCATTACAAGTTTTGCTTTATAGTAGAAGCCAAATTATTGAGTTTTTAAAAGAACAAGTGACTAAAGATTATAAAATAGTGTATTTGCCTCTACATTCTATCGATTTTGATTTAGGAAAATCTCTAAGAGTAGAAATTCCTGAGTTAGAATTATTAGATATTGCTACTTCATATAAAAAGACATTAGAATTAATGAGTGAAGCAGAATTTTGTGTTGGAGAACGATTGCATTATGTTGTTATGAGTATATTGGCTAATACTAATTTTATCTCTATAAATTATGATGACAAACATGCTGATTTCTTAAAATCACTTGATTTAGAAAATTTTGGATTTTCACCTAATAATATAACAACAAAGATCATTAATGAAAATTTTGATAATCAAATAAGTTTGATAAATTGGGCTGGTGTTAATGCTAATATTGAAAGGCTTAAATTGATTCATGATAGTGAAAGAGATCTTTTTTTGGATTAGTACTTAGATAAAATAGATCTTATAGTTTATTCGTATTGTTTAATGGGGTGTTTAAAAAATTGCAATAATTGAAAAATTATCACATATTGATTTACAAAGAGAAGCTATATTTACAAGTAATATAATTATGATGAATAAAATTAGTTAATGAAACATAAAAAGATATTACTCATTACCAATAATTTCCCACCCATTAGCTGTGGTGTTGGTGATTACACCTATAATATAGGAAAAGAATTTATAAATGAAGGCCATGATGTTGCAATAATATGTCGTGACGACAAACGTATATCAGACTATTGGAATAAAACAAATGAGGGTTTCACTGTTCATACAGCAGGAGGGAATTGGACAATTGAAGATTGGAAAAAAGTGTTAAATTTAGTATCTAAACTTTCTGTAGATAATTTGATTTTTCAGTATGTACCTGGTTCTTATAATAAATATACTGTGCCTTTGTCTTTATTATATTTTTTTAATAAATTAAAAAAAACAGAAGTTAAAGTTATAACTACTTTTCATGAAACTTATGTAAGATATAATTGGTCGCATCCCAAATACCTGTATGTAGCTTTAGGACAACGAATAATTGCAAGGCATGTTGCGAAGAAAAGTGATAAGCTTATTACTAGTATCGATCGTTATAAAGACCAATTAGAAAGATGGAATTCAAATATTAATCTAATTCCAATTGGTTCAAATATTATACCTGTTGAGGTACTGATTTCTGATATTTTAGAGGTGCGTAAAACTATAGCACCTAAAGGTGAAACTGTATTTTGTACCTTTGGAAATCGAAATCATGAATTGCTTTTAGAATTGTTTAAAAAGATTTTGAACATAAAACCTGAAAGTACGTTACTTATTATAGGTAAAGTTAATGCAGATTTAAGTACCCTGACCAAAAGTGTAAGAAATCAGATTTATACTACAGGTTTTTTAGAGGCTAACGAGGTTTTTAAATATTTAAAATCGAGTAATGCGTTTATCATGTTAGATAAAGTTGGAGAAAAAGGTAATGGAGGAACCTGTAATAAAAGTGGTTCACTAGCGGCTGGGTTTGCAGCAAAACTTCCTGTTTTTGCAACTAAGGGTGATATGACCAATAGATTATTGATAGAAGAAAGTGGAATTGAATTTATACCATATACTAATATTAATAAAGCAGCAGAACTTATAGTAAGCCATATGGAGAATGAACAGTATAGAGCAAAGAAAATAAAACAATCAGAAATTTTTTATTTAAAATTCCTGAGTTATAATAAGATAATTACAGAATACCTTAAATTTTAATATAGAAATAATTATGGATAATGTCGTTTATATTGTTGCGGGAACGGAACGTTCTGGGTCAAGTCTGCTCTCAGCATTACTTGCAGGTTCAGGAGCAAAATTTAATATGCCAATTGTAGAAGATTGGTATAGAGGTTCAGGGGCTTATGAGCATGAAGATTATATGCAGTTAATAAAGCATGTAAAGAGATCATTATTCTTTAAACGCTTTTCAGATAGGTTGAGTAATCGTGAAAGAAAAAAAGCTATAGCGATTGCTAAAACGCTTTTTAAAAGTGCAAAATTTGTGAAATATCCGCCATTTTCCGAACATGTAGCAAATATTGTCAAAGAAGCAGGTTTTGAGCCAGTTATAATACTAATTTATCGTAAGTTTAGTGATTATTTAAGGAGCAGTATGATTAAAAGTGGAGGAACGTTTAATGAGCATAAGCAAAATTATATAAGTGTTAATCAAACTTGTTTTTCTCAACTATTTATTTTTGGAGGTTGCGCAATATCTTATGAAGAACTTATGGATTTAAAAGACGTTAATTGGGCTAATAGGTTGGAAAGACTATGTGGTTTAAGTGAAAAAACGTTATTAGAATTCAGATCTAAAACAGTGAAAGAGTTTACTAATATTAATCAGATTCCACAATTAGACGATGAAGCAGAACGTTTATATCAATTAATAACAAACCATAAGGACGACGTAATTATAGGAGAGAAGCAAAAATTGCATTCATGAAAATATTAATTTATACATCAGTTTTTTATCCATCAACAGGAGGTATGGAGACTGTCGCTGAGGTATTAGCAAATGAATTTTCTCTATTAGGGCACGATGTGTCGGTGGTAACTAAAACAAAGTTAGGTTCTGGCAAAAAGAAAAATAATTGGGCTTTTCCTGTATACTATGACATCTCTTTTAAAAAATATTGGACATTGTTACATGATGCAGATGTTATCTTACATAATTGTATAAGTTTGAAGCAGGTTTTTCCAGATTGGTTCTATTATCGTAAGGTATTTGTAATTCACCATACCTGGTATAATAAGAACGTGAATGGAAAACTAGTATTATCGTCTTATTTAAAGCGTTGGGTGAGTCGTTGTGTTCATAATTGTTTCATTAGCAAAGCTATTCAAGACGATTTAAATATACCTGGAAAAGTTCTATCTAATCCTTATGATAGTGAGTTGTTTAAAGTGAATAATAATGTTCACAGAACAAAAGAGTTAGTGTTTTTAGGTAGATTAGTTTCAGATAAAGGTGGTGCTATTCTTTTAGAAGCATTATTACAATTAAAACCTGAATTTACGCCTAAACTAACAATAATAGGTGATGGTCCTGAAAAGCTATCTCTCGAAAACTATGCAAGTAAATATTTGCCAGGACAAGTTGAATTTTTAGGTAAATTACAAGGGGAGAAATTAGCGTTAGTATTAAACGAGCATCAACTAATGGTAGTGCCTTCTCTTTGGGAAGAACCTTTTGGAGTCGTTGCCTTAGAGGGTATTGGTTGTGGTTGTTTAATCATAGGATCAGAAGGTGGTGGTCTAAAAGAAGCCATTGGAGATTGTGGTTGGACTTTTCCTAACGGTAATATCGATGCCTTGGCAGAATTGCTACAGAAGGTTTTAAAAAAACCACAGCAATGGAGTCAATTACAAGAGTCGATGCCTTTGCACTTATATAAGCATCAACCTTCACAAATAGCTTCGGATTATTTAAATTATTTTAAAGAACATGTTAAAACAACTTAGGGCATTTATTAATCCTAAAAACATTTTACCAAAAACTTCAAATCCTGAATCTAAAAGTATTCGTATAGGTTTATTGGCAATTCTTGTTTTTACGGTTTTTAATGGAGCAATACGTAAATGGATATTTAACGCAGGAGCAATAGGTAGTGTAATTTTATTATTACAAATATTTGTGCCTATACTATTTTACTATTTAGTAGCTCGTAGTAATCTGCCTAAATTAAAAAAAGCACCAGTGATTTGGCTGTTATATTTGTTTTATGTGTGCCTTACCGCTATCAACCCCATGAATAAAACAGTATATCATGGCATTTTTGGTGTATTACTGCACACCGGTTATTTTTTACTTTGGTTGGCTTATTTACAGAAAAATCAATGGATGGAGCTAGAAAAACTAGTGCCAATGTTATTGTTAATATTAGTTATTGAATTTGTCTTAGCAAGTTTCCAATATGCCTTGCCAGGGACACATATTTTAAATATACAAGCTGGTGGAGGAGCTAATAATGCCATTGTAGGTGATGCTGTAAGAGTATCAGGGACCTTTAGTTATATTGGCGGCTTTCAGGTAATGATTCCATTATTTGCTTGTCTTGCTTGGTTCATGATGTTGCGTCATTATGCTACTTGGTTGATTTTTGGAGTGTTAGGGTTAGGGCTTTTGATGGCTTTTATGAGTGGCTCCCGTGGTGCTGTAGGATTTTTTTTAATGTATGTGGTGATAGCCATTTTTCTTTCAGGAAATACTATTAATTCGCTTTTTAAACTAATAATTCAAGGTGGTTTAATAATTACGCTCGTAATATTTTTTGCACCGTCGTTTCAAAAATCAGGCATTAACAGTTACAACAATTTTAAAGATCGTGTAGAGAATACAGATCAAGTAGATGACCGCGTTGCAGGAAGTTACGAGCAATTACTTCATTTTAGAGGGCGTTATCCCATATTTGGGTTAGGTTTAGGGGCGACTTATCAAGGGGCAAATGCATTATTTGGGACGTCTAGCTACGTTAAAGAATTTGGAGGTTATGAAAGTGAATTAGAGCGTGTAGTGCTAGAAGGGGGGTTTGTTTTACTTTTTTTAAGAATAATATTGGTACTCGTACTTTTAAAAAACACAGAATATTTGCCTTTCTTAGGAAAAGCCTTTTTCTTTGTGGTGTTTATGAATTCTATGATGACTTTTAATGTGTACCAAGGTGTATTTTTTGTTTTAGGAATGTTGCTGGTAGATCGTGGTTATTATTTAAAACAACTAGAACTAGAACAAAATGACACAGAATTATTAAATATAATGTAATGAAGATAGATGTATCACAACCAGGAAGGCAACATACGCATTTGTTATTACAAGCTTTAGAACATCAAGGTATATTAGGTAAGTTCTATACCGTATTTGCATCTAATAAATTAGGAGTTCTTACAAAAGTACTACCTGTTAAGTTGAAAGCTCAACTTCGAAAGCGCTTTTTTGCGCAAATACCTAGCAATAAGATTGCACATCAACCTAAGTTGTTTTTAGATGAAAAGTTTGGGAAGATAAGTACTGAGGTAGATTTAATTAAAAAGGTTTATGAGCCTTTTGATCAACGCGTGTCAAGATCTGTTAAGCACACTAAGTCAGGTATTTTAATTGGTTACGAAAACGCGAACGTAAATACTTTTAAAGCTGCTAAAGCAAATGGAATTACAACAGTTCTTGACTTGGCACAAATACATCATGGGAGCATTGAAGAGATTCATAAAAATTTCGGATTTTTAGACCGTAGTTATACACCTGAGGTACTGGATTTTATTAACAGTCGTAAGACTGAAGCATTAAGATATACAGATTATATATTTACACTATCTAGTTTTGCAAAAGATAGTTTAACGGCGAATGGTGTACTTGATAAAAAAATTCATACCGTGAATATTGGTATTCATCTTCAAAACTTTTATCCTAAAAAGAAGTACAACCAAAACTCTAAATTTCGCTTTTTGTTTGTTGGTACTATTACGAGGCGTAAAGGTTTGGAGCTTATCTTTGAGGCTTATAAAGCACTAAATTTACCAGATGTGGAGTTAGTACTCATAGGTCCTATGGCAAATGGATCAGAATTATTAGAGCGTTATAAAGGTTTATATAGTTACTATCCCTTTATGCACCACGAAGAACTAGCAACACAGTATAGAGAGGCAGATGTGTTTGTATTTCCATCATATTTAGACAGTTGGGCGCAAACAGTTGTAGAGTCTATGGCTTGTGGTACGCCTGCAATTGTATCGGAAAATACAGGGGCTAAAGATGCTGTGATTCAGGGAGGTGGTTTTATTGTGCCAACAGGTGATTTAAATGCTCTCAAAAATAAAATGTTGCATTTTTATAAAAACAGAGATGAATTAGAAGAAAAGGGACGTAATGCAGCAAAAATTGCTTCTAAGTATACCATAGAGAATTATCATAATCAAATAATTAATGCCCTGAAACATATTGAAAATGAAAAAAATAAGGGTTAATTATATTTTTAGAAAACGAGGGGCTAGTCATAATAGTATTGAAGAGTTGTTTCAAAGTATTATTAGACATTTACCGGAGGAAATTGATGCTAATATTGTAGAGTTACCCTATGAAGGTGCTTCTCTTAAATCTATTTGTTTAAATATTTGGCATGTTTTTTTTTTAAAAGGTATTATACATATTACAGGTGATGTCCATTATATTGGAATAATTCCATTCAAAAAAACCATACTAACGATTCATGATGCTAATATTTTTAGCTTAAACAAGCATAGTGCCATTCAGCAAAAAATGTTAAAATTATTATGGTTTGTTCTTCCAGCTATTTTTGTTAAGAAAATTACAGTCATATCAGAGTTTACTAAAAAGCAATTATTAAGTATTTACCCCAAGGCAATAAAAAAAACGGAAGTAATTTATAATCCGGTAAACCCTATTTTAAAATCTGAGCCTAGGAGTAATTTATCTAAAAAGCCCATCGTATTGCATCTAGGAACTAAAGAACACAAAAACTTAACGAATACTGTAAAAGCGCTGTCAAATTTTGATTGTGAACTATATATCGTCGGTCATATGGATCAAAAGCAATCAGAGTTAGTAAACACTTATTCTATAGATTATACAAATTTTAGTAATATTGCTTTTGATAAAGTTAAAGATTTATATGAAAAATGTGATGTAGTCAGTTTTCTGTCTTTTTATGAAGGATTTGGAATGCCAATAATTGAGGCTCAAAAAGTTGGTAGAGCAATTATTACTAGTAACCAATGTTCAATTCCTGAGATTGGTGGTGATGGAGCGTTGTTTGTAGATCCAAATAATATAGAAGCTATATCAAGGGCATTTGAAAAAGTTTTTTATAAAGATAATTTTCGATCTGAACTTATCAATAAAGGTTACGAAAATGTTAAAAAGTTTAGTATGTATAGAATAAGTGCTAAGTATTGTCAATTATATAAAAGTATTGAAAAAAAATAGAAATGAAAGTAAAAGCTTTAATTCAAATATTAATTTTATTTTTCCCTTGGTCGATTAGACGAAGGATCTTAAATAGTTTATTCAATTATAAGATTCATAAATCGGCTAGTATTGGAAAATCGTTTATTTTTTCAGATAAATTAATAATGAAAGAACACTCTAAAATAGGTCATTTTACGTTTTGTAATAACATTGACGGTTTAGAATTAGGTGAATATGCTAGAATCGGCACTTTTAATTATATTACAGGATTGACCATTAAGAATCGGAAATTCTTTATACACAGAACAGATAGGAAATGTTTGCTCGAAATTGGGAAACACAGTGCTATAACAAGTAGGCACTTTATAGATTGCACTGATAGGGTAAAAGTTGGTGAGTTTACAACTATTGCCGGAATTAGATCTCAAATTTTTACGCACAGTATTAACATAAAGGAGAATATACAAGATTGTAAGGCGATAGAAATTGGATCTTATTGTTTTATGGGTACAAACTCTACTATTCTGCCAGGGTCTAAATTGCCTGATTATAGTGTTTTAGGTGCTGGTTCCGTTTTAAATAAGAGTTATGAAGAAGAGTTCACTCTTTATGGAGGTGTACCTGCAACTGTAATTAAAAATATGTCTAAAGATGACACTAAATATTTTAATAGAACCACAGGATTTGTAAGCTAATATTATGAAAATTGATCATATTATTCCATCTATTGATATTTCCACTGGTGGCCCAGCAAGAAGTGTGACACACTTAGTAAAAAGTTTATGTAAAACAGATGATAGTTTAAATATTTGGCTACACACAGGTAAAAGTGAAAATCCTATTATTTCAAACTTTCACGTTGAAAATGTAAATCTTAAGTTTTATGACTTTTACAAAAGTGGTAGATTTAAGGGATTTAATAAGGCATTATCTTTAGAACAAACGGATTTGTTTCATGGTCATGGTGTATGGCAATTACCTGTACATCAAATGGCGAGTTATACTCAAAAGCATAAGGTTCCTTATATTATCACACCAAGAGGTATGCTTGAGCCGTGGTCACTAAATCAAAGTAAGCTTAAAAAACAAATTGCATTGAGACTGTTTCAAAGTAAAGATTTGAGATTAGCATCGTGCATTCATGCTACTGCTAAATCTGAAGCTGATAACGTTAGAGCATTAGGTTACAAAAATCCAATAGCAATAATTCCGAATGGTATAAACTTAGAAGAGTTTCCTATATACAACAAGCAAATAGCAGAAAAACGAAAAGTATTATTTTTGTCTAGAATTCATGTCAAAAAAGGGATTGAATTATTAATTGAAGCTTGGAAAGAATTAGATGTTTTAATTACTAAAGGATGGGAGGTTGAAATTGTAGGAAATGGAGACCAAACCTATATTGATAGTTTAAAGTCTTTAATTATTTCATTAAAATTAGAGAACTCCATAACGATTTCAAAACCAGTTTTTGGCGATGAAAAACTTAAAAAATACCAAGAAGCTAATGTATTTGTTTTACCAACTTATAGTGAAAATTTTGGAATTGTAGTTGCAGAGGCTTTGGCATCTAAAGTACCGGTAATAACAACAAAAGGAACTCCATGGGAAGAGTTAAATACTCATAATTGTGGACAATGGATTGATATCGGAAAAGATCCTTTAAAAGAAGCCTTAAAAGAGATGTTAACTACATCTCAAGAAGAATTGCAAGAAATGGGTGAGAATGGAAGGCAATTGATAGAAAAAACTTACAGTATGGAAGCAGTAGCAGAACAGATGCTGCAATTATATCAATGGTTATTGACAAAAAAAGATAAACCAGAATTTGTAGATGTTTTATGACAACAGTAGATTTGTCTGAATTTAAGAGTGAATTATAACGAAAGAACCAAATAGCTCATTTTATTTGGAATATGTTTTGTTCAATTTTTTCAAAACCATTGCCTAAAATTATTGGTGATAATAAATGGAAAATATTTGGGTCTAAAACAGACAATAAAACTATTGTGTGTTTTAGATTGAAAATTTTTAAGTCATGGTATTTAGAAATGGATGCATAATATTCTTTTAACCTTGCAAATAAATTGTGTAATTTTGGACGATAGAGATCTTAAATCGAGGATTGCGTCAACCTGAAATCTCAGACTAAATTTAACATTAAAATGAAAACTAATATTTTACTTTTAGGATCTAATAGTTTTGCTGCAACCGGATTATTGCAAAAATTAACTCTCGATGGTTTTAATGTTGACATTTTTGCACGAGGTAAAGAAGGACGATCTGAAAATATTGTATCTGGGGACATTATGGATTTAAGTGCTAACAAGTATTTAAATACTAGCTATGATATAATAATTAATTTCATCCTTATTAAGGATTCCGATGTTACAGAGAACATTTGTTTTGCAAAAGAATTAATAATGTGTTGTGAAAATAAAAAAGTGAATCATTTAATTCATATTTCATCAATTAGTGTTTATCCAAATAATTTAGAATATGTTAACGAAGAATCACTGATTGAAGCAGATTATAATTCAAAAGGAGTATATGCAGCAAAAAAAGTAGCAGTGGATAATTATTTAACTTCTACTTCAAATAAAAATCTGCATATTTCATATGTTCGTCCGGGATTTATATTAAGTAATGATAGAAAACCACCTCTAACTGGGATATTGAAAAGACTCCCATTAAATTTTGGTTTGCTTTTGGGTAATAAAAAAACAACACTACCAGTAGTTGAAAGGGAAATATTTCAAAAGTCTATAATTAAAATTTTAAATTTAGATCAACATGTGGAAGTGCATTTAATTTTAAACAATAGCACTAAATATAAGTTTATAAAAAAAGCATATAATTATCGTATAATAACGCTCCCTAAAAGATTTATTTTAGTGTTGGCAAATGTAAGCCTTAGAATTGGCATTTTTAGCAAAAAACAAGTTGTTCAGATTAGTGGGCTGTTCAAAACAACAGTATTCGACCCAAGCAAGACAGAAACAAATTTAAAGATTAGATTTTAATTATGAAAATAGCTGTATTTGGGGCAGGTGCATATGGATGCTATACAATTGATGCTCTGATAAAAAAATTTCCTGAAGCTCAAATAACCTTATTTGATGTTGGCAATTCTCATATAAAATCAGAAAAAGAGATTGGTTACTTGACAAATATGTTAAGCACTTATTATTCTGGTTTGGAAAAGGGACGTTTCTTTGGATTAGGAGGAGCAACTTCAAGGTGGGGTGGGCAACTTTTAACGTTTACTAAAAATGATTTTAAAAATCCAACACCATTTTTATCAGATATTGTTAAACTAAACGTCAAGTATCAGGAAATAATATTTAAAAAATTCGGGATACATTCTGAATTTAAAGAGACAAAAATAACAAATAATTTATTTATAAAGAAAGGTGTTTGGTTAAGCTATTTTAATAGAAACTTATTTAAGTATTTTAAAATAAATAAAAGAAAAAATGTAGTCATTAAAAGTAATAGCAGGGTTACTAAACTAATACTTAACAACAATAAAGCTGTTACAAGAGTTATATACAAGCAGGGAAACATTGAAAAAGAGGACTCTTTCGATTTTTATTTTTTAACTACAGGTGCCTTTGAAAGTAATCGTATTCTCTTGAATTCCGGATTGACTGATATGGATGAACTTCCTTTTTCGGATCATTTATCACAGAAGGTATTCAAAATAAAAGATTCAACAATTATACAGGGAGAAGATTTTGCATTTAAAGTTAATGGGTCGTCATTGATAACAAAACGCATTATTGGAGAAATTGATGGAATTTCTTTTTTTTCCAATCCTATTTTTAATTCCGAATTTTCGTTTTTTCAAGATTTAAAAAAGGTTCTTTTTAAAAGGAAATTGAGCTTTAAAATCATTAAAAATATAATATTAGAATTACCGAGTTGTTTGCAATTTATTTATTGTATGCTTGTTAAAAAGAAGATATATGTGCACAAAAATGAATGGTATCTTTATATTGATATTGAAAATCCAATAAATAAAAGTTTTATAAGTTTAAGTAAAAATCAGGACAAATTTGAAGAAAAAGGATTAGATGTTAGCTTTTTTATTGATGAGAATGCCGTAGATATTTTTGAAAAGGCAAAAGAAATGATTAAAGATTACCTTATCAAAAATGAAATAAACTTTGAAGAATGTGTTAGTACTATTCAGGTAGAAAAGAGTGAAGATACTTATCATCCTTTTGGTATCATGAGTAGCTTTAACTCGATGGATGAGTTTTATAATCAGTATGAAAATTTCTGTTTTTTCAATACAGGTATTCTGCCAAGGGCAGGGGGTATAAATACCACTGCGTCCGTTTTTCCTTTGATCGAAGAATTTATCAATAATTATATGGAATGAAATTATCTTTAAAAAATAAATTATTAAGAATTTTTTGGAATATTATTTGGCAATGCTTTTTTCGGCCGTTTTCTACGAAATTGTTTAATCCTTGGCGTCTATTCCTTTTGCGCTTGTTTGGTGCTAAAGTTCATCGTAAATCTGGTGTATATGCCTCATGTAAGGTTTGGGCTCCATGGAATTTAGAGTTAGAAGAAAATGCTTGGTTAGGACCTCATGTTAATGTTTATAATGTTGCTTTAATTAGGCTAGGTATAAACGCTACTGTTTCTCAATATACATACCTTTGTTCTGCTTCGCATGATATTTATAGTTATGAACATACATTAATAGCAAAACCTATTATAATACAGCGGCAAGCTTGGGTTGGAGCCTCTGCATTTATAGGTATGGGAGTTACTATAGGTAAAGGAGCCGTTGTGGGCGCAACGGCATCTGTTTATAAGAATGTAGAACCGTGGACAATTGTTGGTGGTAATCCGGCTAAATTTATTAAAGAAAGAAAATTAAATGGATAATAAAATACCAATATCAGTCATTGTTTCTGTTAAAAATGAAGAGTTGAATCTTCCTGATTGTTTAGATAAACTTAAGTCGTTTTCCGAAGTAATTGTAGTTGATTCCATGAGTACTGATAAAACTCCGGAAATTGTGAATTCTTATAATTATCAGTTGGTTAACTTTAATTGGGATGGTAAATTCCCTAAAAAACGGAATTGGACGTTAAGAAACGTGGAGTTGAAAAATGATTGGTTACTATTTTTAGATGCAGATGAAATACTTACCCAAAGTTTTATAGATGAAATTAAAACAATTATTACCAATACTACTCATAATTCGTTTTGGTTAAATTATAATAATTTTTTTATGGGAAAGGAGCTGAAGCATGGTGATAAAATGAAAAAGCTCGCGCTTTTTAAGAAAGGCTATGGTGAATATGAAAAGATAGAAGAAGACAGTTGGTCTAATCTAGATATGGAAATCCATGAGCATCCCATAATTGAAGGATCTGCAGGAACTATAGTAAGTCCTATTATTCATAATGATTACAAAGGGTTAGAACATTATATATCAAAACATAATGCTTATTCTTCTTGGGAAGCTAAGCGATACTTGTCTTTACAATCTAATAATTTGGACAATTTTACGAAGCGACAAAAGATTAAATATACATTGATAAATACTGGTTTATTGCCTTTTATTTATTTTTTCTATTCGTATTTTATAAAACTAGGTATATTTGACGGAAAATCAGGTTATTATTTAGCGAAGTATAAAGCAAACTACTTTTTTCAAATACAAACAAAAATTAAAGAATTAAAAACGAAGTAATGAAAAAAATATTAATTACAGGAGGTGCAGGTTTTGTAGGATCACATTTATGTGAACGCTTACTAAACGAGGGTAATGAGGTCATCTGTTTAGATAACTACTTTACGGGTTCTAAGAATAATATTGAACACCTTATGGATCATCATTATTTTGAATTAGTTCGACACGATATTATTAACCCTTACATGATAGAGGTTGATGAAATTTATAACTTAGCCTGTCCAGCATCACCGGTACATTATCAGTACAACCCCATAAAAACAATAAAGACGTCAGTAATGGGCGCTATTAATATGTTAGGTTTAGCTAAACGTGTTGGGGCAAGGATATTACAAGCATCTACTAGTGAGGTCTACGGAGATCCTAATGTGCATCCACAAACTGAAAATTATTGGGGACATGTAAATCCAATTGGATTGCGTTCTTGTTATGACGAAGGGAAACGTTGTGCAGAAACGTTATTTATGGATTATCAGAACCAGAATCAAGTAGATATTAAAATTATACGAATTTTTAATACGTATGGCCCAAGAATGCACCCTCAAGACGGTAGGGTTGTATCTAATTTTATAGTTCAAGCCCTTAAAGGAGATGATATTACAATTTACGGTGATGGTAAGCAAACCCGAAGTTTTCAATATGTCGATGATTTAGTAGAAGGAGCAGTGCGCATGATGAACAGTCGCGACGGATTTTCAGGCCCTGTGAATGTTGGTAACCCAATAGAATTTACGATGTTAGAATTGGCTCAAGAAGTTATTGATTTAACAAAGTCAAAATCTAAAATCACTTTTATGCCTTTACCACAAGATGATCCTATGCAGAGACAACCTGATATTAGCTTAGCTAAAAAAGAACTGAATGGTTGGGAGCCTAAAATAAATTTACGTGAAGGTTTAGGGCATACCATTAAGTATTTTGACGACTTATTAAAATCTTAAAAATAAAAAAGCACACTAAGACTATGGTATTGTCATGAGATAGTATACTAATCTTATGTTGTTTATAAGATTTAATGTTAAAATATTATTTGTTTTGGCTATGCTTTTTTAGTATATTGTAATGTTTGATTAGGTTCAGCTATCGGTTCTATCAACTAATTTTACACCTCTATATTAATGGTTTTAAAAGTTTGATATTTTAAATTAGTTTGGTAATAAAAAAAACTGAGATTGACTGTTAGTTCATAATTGAATAAGTATTAAATGAAAGTTTCCATAATTACAGCAACATACAATAGTGCTGAAACCATAAATGTTTGTTTGAGTTCTGTTTTGAATCAGTCCTATAATAATATTGAGTATATTATAGTTGACGGAGGCTCAAGTGATTCTACTATTTCAGTTATTGAGAAAGAAGTTGAGAGAAACGCAAACATTATTTTTAAATCAGAGCCAGATAAAGGTATTTATGATGCTTTAAATAAAGGGGTTCAGAGAGCCACTGGAGATATCGTTGGCTTTGTACATTCGGATGATTTTCTTGCGGATTCAACTATTATAGCTAAGATCGTAGATAAATTTAACTCAGAAAAAGTGGATGGTGTTTATGGAGATTTACACTATGTAGCTTTTGATAATACGGATAAGATTATTCGTAATTGGGTCAGTGAACCGTTTAATAAAAAGTTATTGAAAAAAGGCTGGATGCCTGCACATCCCACTTTGTTTTTGAAAAAACAGATTTATGACACGTACGGATCATTCAGCCTAAATTATAAAATAGCAGCAGATTATGATTTTATTTTAAGGATTTTTAAACAAGAGAGATTAACGTTTTTCTATTTAAATGAAACAATCATTAAAATGAGAGTTGGAGGAGTAAGTAACAATAGTCTAAAGAATATTATTCAAAAAACTAAGGAAGATTTAAAGGCCTTAAAAAGTAATAATATTGGTGGTTTTGGAGTTGTTTTATTTAAAAATATTTCAAAAATTAAACAATTTATCCCTAAAAATTAAGGTTTAATTAATCTTAACAATTAAACAATATAGGTTTGTGATTTTTATTGCAAATTTAAATTTAGAATACTAAGTATATGGTAAAAGAACTACTTGACAATTTTAACCCTATTAATTATATTGGGTGGTTAGCTTTAGTTGCTGCTTTTATATCAATGGTTGTATCCGCGACAAGCTACCCTGCAATTCTTAATGTGGCCAAAGCAAAGAATTTATTAGCGACTTCAGATTCTAGAAGTAGTCATTCCGGAAGTGTACCAAATTTAGGTGGTATAGGTATTTATCTTAGTATCGTTGTTGCAATTACATTTATAGGTGCTTTACTAGATACAAAATCGTTGTTATTGATCTTGGGAAGTATAACATTACTCTTTTTTCTAGGATTGAAAGATGATATTCTTGTGTTGTCCCCACTTAAAAAATTTACAGGTCAACTACTCGCCGCATCATTATTAATAATTTTTACAGACACACGTATATTAGGTTTATCAGGGATATTAGGAATAACGATTTTACCATATTGGCTATCTGTAATATTCACATTATTTGTTTATGTTTTAATTATCAATGCCTTTAATTTAATAGACGGAGTAGATGGTTTAGCAGGCTCATTAGCTTTGATGGCAAGTATTGCTTTTGGTTACGTGTTTTATAGATATGAAGATATTAGTATGGTGGTCTTGGCAGCGTCTTTATGTGGTGCTCTTATTCCGTTTTTGTTTTTGAATTTTTCTAAACGAAACAAGATGTTTATGGGCGATACAGGCTCAATGATTATAGGGTTTATAATTGGTGTATTTGCTGTACGATTTATTGGTGATTCTGAAGGAGTAAATTCTAGTAGTTATAATAGTTCATCTCCTATATTAGTTTTAGCATTCTTGTTTTTTCCGTTGTTAGATACGTTAAGAATCTTTTTTATTCGCTTAGTGATTCATAGGAAAAGTCCTTTTGCAGCAGATAAAAACCATTTACACCATCGTTTTTTGTCTTTAGGGTTTTCTCATAAGCAAACTACAGCGGTTATTGTCTTTGTCAATAGTATGCTAATTTTTTCTACATATTGCTTTCGAAACTTCGAGATTCATATTCAATTGTGTATACTATTAACTATAGGTACTAGTCTATACTCTCTTTATTTTATTTATGATTGGTTAAAGACAATCAATAAAAATAAAACACGATAATTCTGATTAATCGCGTTGTAAATTAATCCTTTGTGGATAGTTTTATTGCCCTTATATTTGTTCGAATATTAAATGATTTATAATAATGATTAAATTGAAACCGATTTTCATTTTAATGTGCTGTTTATTTGCGTGTTCCTGTGTTAGTAAGAAGGAGATTTTATATTTACAAGATGCAGAGGCTTTTGCAGAAAAGGATATTACTTATACAAACTCTAAAATTCAGCCTAATGATGTATTAAGTGTTGATATTGGGGCACTTATACCAGCTTCAACTATTCCTTATAATAAAGGAGGAAATAGTTCATCAGGATCTAGTAGTGTAGAGATATTACAATTACAAGGATATTTAGTATCTGAAGAACTAACCATTAATTTCCCTGTATTAGGTATTCTTAGTGTCAAAGATAAAACGACTCAAGAGTTTGCATTATACTTAAAGAATCTTTTGGAAACAGGTGGTCATCTCAAAGCACCAACAGTAGATGTGCGTTTGTTAAATGCGAAAGTGACTATTTTGGGTGAAGTCAAATCTCCAGGTACTTTTAATTTTACGGAACAAAATATTACGCTACTACAGGCTTTAGGCTATGCTGGCGACTTAACAATTAATGGAAAACGGGATGATATATTGGTGATGCGTGATGAACTAGGTATCCGACAGATCTCACATATTGATTTAACCTCTGCAGAATGGCTAGAGAGTCCTTATTACTTTATTAAACCTAATGATGTGATTGTTATCAATCAAAATGATCCAAAAGTAAAAACTGCTGGCTATATTCCTAGTCTTACAGCCCTTTTAGGTGTAATGACCGTAAGTTTATCATTAGTTCTTTTACTAACAAATTAAATCAGTATTCAATTTGGAATTGTCAGCGATAAAAAAACAACAGGATCAGGGTGAAACTATAAAAACACAAATTCGAAAATATTTACGTTATTGGATTTGGTTTGTCTTGGGAGTTATATTAGCGTTTATTGGAGCATATCTTTATCTGCGTTACACACCTAAAGTGTATAAATCTAGTGCTAAGATTAAAATTTTAAATAAGACTAAGGGTCTAGAGCTACCTTCTGAAGCTTTTATATTTAACCGTTCTAATATTAACCTAGAAAACGAAATTGAGGTTATAAAATCGTATAGAATCATGGAGCAAGTCGTTGATAGACTTGGTTTAGATAAACGATTTTATGAAGAGGGTAATGTCTTAACAACGGAGATAGATCGCTTGCCTTTTCAATTATTGCTAAATGATAATCAGAATGAAAAATTAAATGCGAAATCTTATTTGATTAGTATAAACACGGATGCCTTTGAAGTTGTCGCAGGAAATCAAGCAGACGTTTTGGTTTTTCCTAATTTTGATACTAAACTAACTAGTCACAATCTACCTTTTGAATTAAGTATGTTAGATCGCTCTAAAGTATCGAAGCTACAAGGTAAAACTTTTAAGGTGATTTTAGGTTCTGCTAAAGTTATGACGAGTGGTTTAAAAAACTCTATTGGTATTAATATGCTTGGTGCTAGTGATTTGCTTGAGTTAACTTATGCAAGTCAAAGTATCGCTAAAAATGAGCGTATTTTAAATACATTAATTGAAGTTTTTAATGAGGATGGTATCAACGACCGTCAAGACATTTCTAGACGAACCATAGACTTCATTGACAAACGTTTTTTATTATTAGCCGAGGAGTTAGACTCTATTGAAACAGGTATTAGTGATTTTAAACGAAAAAGTAACCTGGTTACGGTAGAATCTGACGCTGCCTTAGGATTAAGTCAAAGAACACTTTCTGAAAATGAGCTTTTCAGTGTTGAAAGCCAAATAATTTTATCCGATTTATTAGATGAGGATATAACCAATCCAAATAATGATTCAGATTTATTGCCTTCTAACATAGGTCTAACAAATACGAGTGTTAATGAATTAGTTAATACTTATAATACTCTCGTTTTTGAACGTGATAATTTAATCGCAAGCGCAGGTGAAAATAATCCAGCTGTGATTATTTTAAACCAAAAGCTTAAAGATTTAAAAGCTAATATTTATATGTCAATCACATCATATAAACTACAACTACAAGCTTCGAAGAAGCAATTGATGGGTAAAAACAGCAAATATGCGAGTAAAGTATATAGTTTGCCTGCTAAAGAAAAAATTATACTTGAGATAAAACGACAACAAGAAATTAAGCAAACCTTGTATTTGTTCTTACTTCAAAAACGAGAGGAAGCAGCAATTAATTTAGCCATTACTGAACCTTCTATAAAAGTAGTTGAAGACGCCATTTCTTCAGGAATACCAATATCCCCGAATTCCAAAAATATTTATATTATGGCTGTTTTAGCGGGGCTTTTGATTCCTTTTGGAATTATTTACGCAATCAACCTCTTAGATACGAAAGTAAGAGGTCGAGAAGATATTGTAGAGATAAACTCTCAAATTCCTGTAGTAGGTGAATTACCTAAAGTAAAGCAAGAAGATCTTGTTTTTAGTGATCCTGATGATAATTCTATACAGTCTGAAGCTTTTCGGATTTTAAGCTCAAATGTAGATTATATATTACCTGTTAAAGAAGGAAAAAAAGGGAAGGTGATTTATTGTACCTCTACGATTAAGGGAGAAGGAAAAACATATGTTAGCCTAAATTTATCGCTAGCATTGTCAAGTATAAATAGAAAAGTATTATTGATTGGTGCAGATTTAAGAAATCCACAAATCCATACACACATAGCTGAAGATAAACATAAACCAGGATTATCTAATTATTTACATGACGTTAACTATAACTGGAAAGATTCTATAATAAAAGGTTTTGATAAACATCCTAATCACGATATTATTCTATCAGGAAGTATTCCTCCAAATCCAGCACATTTATTAACCAATGGCCGTTTTGAGAAGCTAATTGAAGAAGCGAAACTTGAATACGATTATGTTATAGTGGATACTGCACCAACGATATTGGTAACAGACACCATGCTTATATCTCAATTAGCTGATGCTACTATTTACTTAGTAAGAGCTAATTATACTGAAAAGAATTTATTAAATTTCTCTAAAGGTCTGTTTGAGTCTGGTAAGTTGAAAAACGTAGCTTATGTTCTTAATAGTGTAGATACTCAGAAATCATATGGCTATGGTTATAATTATGGTTATAATTATGGTTATGGAAGTAAAGCTTAAGAAAAATCTTTATGCACCTATTAAGTGACATTTATCATACTTTCTAATAGTTTTATAAGGTACTTTTAGTAGTGAATTATAAAACTAGAAGTCATGAAAGATTTAGCACTAATATCTACAATAATGTCAACTAATATTATCGCTTTAAATAGAGATGATGATTTGGAAACGGCAGAGCTATTATTTAAAAGATACAAGATTAGACATATTCCTGTTGTTAAAGAGGAGGTTGTTATTGGGATGTTAAGTTATACAGATTTGTTAAGAATTAGCTTTGCAGATGCCGTAGATGAAACCGAAACTGATATTGAAACCTTAGTATATAATATGTTTACTATCGATCAGGTAATGGCAAAGAATGTAGTTACAGTGCCATCTGATTCAACAATAAAAGAAGTGGCCCAAATATTAGCAACTAAAGAGTTTCATGCATTACCTGTTGTAGACAATGGATTATTGGTAGGCATTGTTACCACCACAGATTTAATAAATTACTTATTAAAACAATTGTAGCAACTAATTCTAAGATTAAAATAAGTTGCTACAATTAAAGTTGTAAGTGTTTTTACATCACTCTATATCTTTATGTAATATACTTTTTGACTTCTAGTTTCTTAAGAATTAGCAATATTTTTTAAGGTTTTAATTGTTTCTGTAGGATTATCACTTTTAAAAACATGGCTTCCAGCGACAAAAGTATCCGCTCCGGCTTCAACTAGTTTTTTTATGTTTTTATCAGTAACTCCTCCATCGATTTCAATTCGCGTATCTAATCCTTGTTCGTCTATCATCTTTCTTAGTTTTTTTACGCGTTTATAAGTGATATCTTCAAATTTTTGTCCACCAAAACCAGGGTTTATAGACATCAATAAAATCATATAACATTCCGGAAGAATATCTTCTAACACGTTAAGAGGTGTTGAAATATTAAGAACAACGCCTGCTTTGCAACCTGCATCCTTAATTTGTCTTAGTGTGCGATGTAAATGCACTGTAGATTCATAATGCACTGTAATGATATCGGCACCCACTTTTGCAAATTCTTCGATATAGCGCTCTGGCTTTTCAATCATTAAATGAACATCTAAAGGTTTTGTTGCATGTTTTTTGATCGCAGCAATTACAGGCATACCATATGATATATTAGGAACAAAATGACCATCCATAACATCAATATGAAACCAATCGGCATCACTATTATTAACCATTTCTGTATCACGTTGAAGATTGCCAAAATCGGCAGCGAGCATTGAAGGAGCAATTAATTTTGAAGCCATAGGTAATTTTGATTTAATAATATATTTATGAAATTAAAGTTCTTTATTTAATAAGTCCTGAACTAAATTCTCGATGATCTTAAAATTGTCAGAACCATCATTTTTATTTAAATATTCTTGAAACCCATATAAGGCATCTAAACTACTTATTGTTGCGTATCCTAATCCAAAATCTGCAAATGAATACTTATCAATTTCAGTATTTAAAAGCTCTTTAATGTTGCCATGCCTTGAGTCTCTTTTGATAGATTGATAAAGTGTATTTACAATTGTACATTCTCCTTCCAATATTTGAAAAAAAGTAGTATCTCTATAAATTAAAATGCCTTTAATCTCTTGCTTATTATTGTTTTGCCTTGTGTTGTAAAACAAAGACTCAATATCAATAATTGTATTTCCGGAATTGGATTTACTTTTATAGCAAATAGTTTTAAGCATTTCGTAGTTCTTTTTACAAAGAAAGGGAATAGTTTATGATCTCTTGTTAATTTTTTTTAAAAAGTGAACCCACGGTAATCAGCCGTGGGTTCTTTCATCAATCAAAAAACGAACAGTTATGTTGTAACTGTTGTTACCTTTATCAGGTTAGTCGTTAAAGGTACAAATTACTAACGTGATTATGTCTTTATTTTTATCATTTAGGTTTCACTTCGAGTAGGGAAATCAGTTTCAAATAAGCTAATTTGTTACCTAATCATAGTTAACATTAACCTAAATATGTCTTTAATATTTTACTCCTAGAGGTATGTTTTAATCGTCTAATAGCTTTTTCTTTTATTTGTCTTACACGTTCACGCGTTAAATCGAATGTTTCACCAATCTCCTCAAGTGTCATTGGATGCTCGCTGGCTAATCCAAAATATAAACGGATAACATCTGCTTCACGAGGCGTTAACGTTTCTAATGCGCGCTCAATCTCTGTTCTCAATGATTCATGTAATAAATCACGATCAGGATTTGGAGATTCACCACTTCTTAAAACATCATACAGGTTTGAATCTTCACCTTCAACAAGAGGTGCATCCATACTGACGTGACGTCCAGAGTTTTTCAAAGACTCCTTAACATCGTTAATAGTCATATCCAATTCTTTTGCGATTTCTTCAGGTGAAGGTGGTCGCTCATGGCTTTGCTCTAAAAATGCAAATGTCTTATTAATTTTATTAATAGAACCAATCTTGTTTAAGGGTAAACGAACAATACGAGATTGTTCAGCTAATGCTTGTAATATAGATTGTCTAATCCACCATACAGCATAAGAAATAAATTTAAAACCACGTGTTTCATCAAAACGTTGTCCAGCTTTTATTAAACCTAAGTTACCTTCATTAATTAAATCTGGTAACGTTAAGCCCTGGTTTTGATATTGTTTTGCAACGGATACCACAAAACGTAAATTAGCCTTTGTTAGCTCTTCTAGTGCTCGTTGATCACCTGCTTTAATACGTTGTGCTAGTTCTACCTCTTCATCTGCGGTTATAAGATCTACCTTACCAATTTCTTGTAAATATTTATCTAAGGAGGCAGTTTCCCTATTGGTAACCTGCTTGGTAATTTTAAGCTGTCTCATTTGATTTTAAGATTTGTACAATTTATTTACAACAACGTGTTGCTTATATTATACGTTCAAAAGCAATTAAATGTTACACAATAATAGTAATATTTTTAAATCTTTAATAGTTTAATAGTACCAAGATTTATATCATCTATGGTTTCATTTGTAAATTTATAATGACCACGTGTGGTAATTAAACGAAATCTAAAAGATTTTATCTGACTCAATGTATTTAAAAACAACCATTTTGATTTTAGTAATCGTGGTTTATGTGACTTTAGACTTAAATCAAAAACATGCTTCCGCCCTTCTTTTTCCGCAACAATGTCTGGTGTTACATTGATGTCGCTACCTTTTTTGTGATAAGATTTTGGAGATTCATAACCTTCAATATCTGCTTTGATGTTAGAGTAACCTAAATTTTCGAGATAGGAAATGGACTGATTCAACTCTTCTTCGTACTTCTCTTTGTCTTGTGTTATCATAGCAAATAATATAACGATTTATGTTGAGAAACTAAAGGATTTTAGGATAAATATTTGACAGATAGCTTATTGAGGTTTTAGACTCTCACTTGTCCATCACCATAAACATAGTATTTATTGGTTACCAATTGATTTAAGCCTAAAGGACCGCGATGATGTAGTTTATCTGTACTAATTGCTAACTCAGCTCCAACTCCCATTTGACCTCCATCTGTAAATCTTGTTGAAGCATTATGATAAACTGCAGCACTGTCTACGTTATGCATAAACTGCATGGCTTCATCAGTTTGTTCTGTTATAATGGCTGCAGAATGTTTTCCTGAATAGGTGTTGATAAGGCTAATAGCTTCTTCTACAGAGTTAACTTCACCTATTAATAATTTTAGTGCTAAAAATTCTTCGTACCAAATATCATTGTTTGAAACGGTTTCTTTATGTTTTAAAATGCCCGAAACTTTATTATCTACTATAATTTCTACCTCATGTTGTTCTAGTTTCTCTTGAAGCATTTTTAATTTAATTTCATACTCAGGAAGATTTTTATTGATTAACACTTTATCTAAAGCATTACATCCTGAAATTTTATCTGTTTTTGCATTGATAATTACATTTACAGCTTTACTCCAATCGGCGTGGTCGGAAACATATAAAAAGTTGTTTCCACGTCCACTAACAAGTACAGCACATGTTGCATGTGTTTTTACAAAGTTAATTAGTCGTTCTCCGCCTCGAGGCACAATAAGATCTAATGGTTCTGTTGGGTTTTTAAGAAAATCTTGGGTTTCTTCACGTTTTAAGTGAAGTAGTTTAATCCACTCTTTAGACAGTCTGTTTTCTTCTAAGGCTTCATGCCAGCATTGTTCCAAAATAAGATTACTGTTCAAGGCTTCTTTTCCACCTTTTAATAAAATTTTATTGTTGGCTTTAAATGCTAATACCGCAGCTTCAATAGTTACATCTGGTCGCGATTCATATATAATAAGAATGGTGCCAAATGGAGCAGTGGTATTTACAATATTTAAACCATTTTTTAAGGTACGATTTGTTATTTCTTGTCCAACAGGATCGTTTTGATGCATTACAGCTTTTACGGCTGCAATCATCTCATCTATTTTTTTATCATTTACAATTAAACGATCATAAAGCGCTTGGTCTTCTTTTTGAAAAGCTTCTAAATCTTTTTTATTCGCTTCAATAATGGAATCTCTTTCACGACCTAAAATCGTTATCATTGATTTTAGAACCTTGTTTTTTATGCTTGTTTGTAATAATTTCATTGTATGATTTTTTAAGTTTCGGTTAAGCACAAATAAATTTTGTACCAACTTTCTTATTATTGATGATATCTATAATTACATTTTCCTTTTTACCGTTAGCGATGTAAGTTGGGATATCTTTGTTTGCAGTGCCTTTAGCTATTCTTAATTTTGAAGCCATACCACCACGTCCTTCACCTTCTTTTTTGTTAGATTCTTGAACGTATTGTTCTACATTCTGGTTAGACTTAACTTCATTTATTTTAATAGAGTCATCATCATCTGGATGTCCTGTATATAAACCATCAGTATCCGAAAGAATAATTAATCGGTCTGCATCTAGAAGTTCTGCCACTAAACTTGCGAGCTCATCGTTATCAGAGAACATTGACATTGTTAATGAAACGGCATCATCTTCATTTGCAATTGGGATTACACCTTCAGCAAGTAAACCTTCGTAACAATTAATCATATTTTTACGATGTTTACCGATATCAAAATCTCGTTTCGTAGCTAGGACTTGTGCACAACGCATACCATAGTCGTGAAAAAGACTGTAATAATGCCTCATCATTCTTGGTTGACCTACTGACGAATAGACTTGCCTTCTTACGGACTTGTCTTTAATGTTAGTTTCTCCTAATATTTCCATTCCTGCCATTGCAGAACCAGAGGATACCAGGATAACCATAATATTTTCTTCATATAAAACAGAAATTTGTCTTACCAATTCACGAAGTACTGGTCCTAAAATTCTATTGTCTTTATTTGTTAGTACGTTGGTTCCTACTTTTACAACCACTCGTTTTATATTGTCGCTCATATATTATTTGTCTTTACCCAATTCTACAGCTCTATCAAATGCAGCATAAGCGGCATCTTCTATTAACTGTTTTACATTATTGTCGTCCATAGAATCAATAGCAGCTTGGGTTGTGCCTCCTTTTGATGCTACTTTAGCGATCCAAGATTCTGGTGATATATCGTTTTGGTTGAAAAGTTCTATAGCTCCCTCAAACGTACTGCTTACTAGAACTTTAGAATCGTCATCAGAAAAGCCCATTTTTTGAGCGGCTTCCAACATAGATTGCATAAAGTAGAATACATAGGCTGGTCCACTTCCTGAAATACCTGTTGAGGCATCTATAAAGTTTTCAGAATTAACATGAATTGAAGTTCCTGTTGTATCTAAAAGGTTTCTTATCATTAGTAATTCTACTTTAGAAACTGTTTTAGATTCGGTGTAAGATGTGACACCTTTTCCTACTTGTGCAGGTAAATTAGGCATCGTTCTAACTACTTTTTTTGCATCTAATTTTTGTTGAATAGTATCTATAGTAACACCAGCCATCAAGGATACAAAAATTTGATTATCGTTTAACATTGATTTCATATCTTTAAATAATCCATCACTGTGATATGGTTTTACGGCAATAAATACAATGTCTGCTTTTGGTAAGCAATCCTCTAAACGATCTAAAACTTTAAATCTTGAATCTTTACGTAATACAGCTATTTTTTCAGGATCAGTATCATATATTCTCAGTTTATGCTTACTTAATAATGGCGATTCTGCCATACCTTCTGCATAGGTTAAACCCATGTTGCCTGCTCCAATTACTAATACTCTCATTTTATTTGTTGAATTAATTCAACTTAATTACCGCAAGGACTATACAGAAGTGCCAAAACTAATTATTGATTTAAAGAATTGTGATATTCTAAATCATTTGTGTAAATAATTGAGATACCAAAAATGTCTCGTAGATTAACCTAAGGAAATGAAAATCTTAAGATTTGCGTTTACTCGTGAAACTGACAGGCTGTCGGTGACAAATTGGGTTTTATGCATAAAAAAACCTACCAAATTTTATTTTGATAGGTTTTGAAACTTTATTTTATTGATTTTACTTCTGTTCTGCCAAACCACGTGTTAACCAACCTCTTCTGTTGGCTGTTGCAATTGCATAAGGTGTAATCCAAAATAGAGCGAATGTAAATACAATACTATAGGTATAAGCCCAAAAGCCTTGAGTTGTTTTATACTGACTTGTGAAAAATAGAACTGAAAATGATGAAACCACCATAATAGTCACAAGCGTAGATCCTAAAAATAATAAAGGATGAACTAACACAAAGAATAACATTGAGATTAATAATGGATAACTCATTATTATTTTTACAAATTGACTAATAAATAAAATTCGTGTTCCTGTTTTTCCTTTAGCTCTAAAATTAGTGAATACGTATTTGGCCATTTCTAAATTTTCTCTCACATTACTTCTTCCCCAACGAATAAACATTTTATATAAACCGATGTATTGTTCTGGAACATTGGTGTAAGCCACAGCGTTTTTTTGAAATAAGACGTGTTTACCTTGCTTAATTATCATGTTAGTCATGGCTCTGTCTTCGCCAATATCTGATGGCTGTCCCATAAATGTTTGGTTAATCCATTCAGGTAAACAGGCATGCACTGCTGTACTTCTGTAAGCAGCTAAAGCGCCAGGTGTACATAGTACAGAATTCAAATTACTTTCAGCAGAACGCACAAATTCAAAACTCATTACAAAACTTACATCCAACATTTTTGGAAGCATTGCTTTTTTATTGTTTAAAACTCTGATGTTTCCTGCTACAGCACCACAATTTTCATCTTTAGTAAAAGGACTCACTAAATTTCTAAGTGTATCTTCTGTTACTATTGAATCGCTATCTACGGTTACATAAATATCTCCTGTGCCTAAATTGAATCCACGATAAAGTGCATGACGCTTTCCTTGGTTTTTAGGTTGTTGGTAAATCTCTAAACGATCTCCTAATTGTTTTTTAGCATCAAGCATCCAAGTCCAAGTATCGTCTTTACTACCATCATCAATAGATATAATTTGTATTTTATCTTTTGGATAGTTGCTATTATCTAAGCTCATTAAGGTATCCCAAACTTGTTTACCTTCATTATAAGCAGGAACAATTACTGTAATGGTTGGTAATTCTTTATCAGAAACAGATGCAACAGGCTTGTATTTGTAGTAGTTGTAAGCTTTGTAGACGAAAAACAAGGCTTTAGAAGCTAATAGAATAGTTGCAGAAACTATAAATGTGTATCCTATAGTTGAACTCATTCTATTGGCATTAAACTCTTCAAAATCGCCATAAAAAACAGAAAGGAAATACACACCCATAAGCAAAAGACAAAAAGTACTAAATAGTACAATTTTATTATTAGGGTTTTCTGTTTTTGATTTACTATTTAGAAATAAGTTGAAGCTATCAGATATTTTTTTTGTTCTACTTTTAGTGTTCGAGTGAACAGATTTTGAGGATGATTTTTTTGACGCCATAGATTTTGTTGTAGATTGATTAACTAAAACAGATGTACGTAGATTATTACAATTTGGATTTTTTTTGAGTTTTATTTAACATTAATAAACAGTATCATAATAGTATAAATTAATCAATTAAAGGTGGCAAGTGTTTGTAAATCAGTTTTGTTTTTGATGTAAAAAAAAATCCTTAAATAGAATTTTCTATTTAAGGATTTAATAAAATATAGTATTAAAAGAATTTAATCTTCTTTTTTATCTTCTCTAGGCTTACGATCATCACGTTTGTTATCACGTCCGCGATTATCTCTTCCTCTATTATCACGTCCACCAGAACGTTTATCATCTCTTGGTGGTCTTGCAACATAACCTTCTGGTTTTGGCAAGATAGCTTTACGAGATACTTTTTCTTTACGAGTTCTTGGATCTTGTCCAAAATACTTCACATCAAAAACATCTCCCATATTAACAACGTCAGATACATTTTCTGTACGTTCCCAAGCTAATTCGCTTACGTGTAATAAAACTTCGTTTCCTGGTGCATCCATATACTCAACAACAGCACCAAAATCTAACATTTTGATAACTTTTACTTCGTACACGCTACCCACTTTTGGCTTAAATAATATAGCATCAATTTTTGCCATAACAGCATCAATACCTGTTTTACCAACACCTAAGATTTCAACAATACCTTCTTCAGTCACTGGATCTTCGTTAATAACGATTGTTGTCTCAGTTTCTTTTTGCATTTCCTGAATCACTTTTCCACCAGGTCCAATTAAGGCTCCAATGAATTCATTAGGTACACGTCTTGTTACCATTGTAGGTGCATGTTCTTTTACATCTGCATTAGGTGTATCAATAGTATCTGTTAATTTACCTAAGATATGTAAACGACCATCACGTGCTTGTTTTAGTGCATTCACTAAAATCTCGTAACTTAATCCTTTTACTTTAATATCCATCTGGCAAGCAGTAATACCTTCAGAAGTACCAGTTACTTTAAAATCCATATCTCCTAAGTGATCTTCATCACCTAAAATATCAGATAATACAGCGTATTTTCCAGATTCTGCATCAGAAATTAATCCCATTGCAATACCAGAAACTGGTCTAGTCATTTGTACACCTGCATCCATTAGTGCCATAGTACCAGCACATACAGTTGCCATAGAAGAAGAACCGTTAGATTCTAAAACTTCAGATACAACACGCACAGTATAAGGACAATCTGCAGGAATCATTCCTTTTAAACCACGTTGTGCTAAATTACCATGTCCAACTTCTCTACGAGATGTTCCACGAATTGGTCTAGCTTCACCTGTACAAAAAGGAGGGAAGTTATAATGTAAATAGAAATTCTCCTCACCTTCGTAAGATGGCATATCTATTTTGTTAGCATCTCTAGAGGTTCCTAAAGTTACTGTAGCTAATGCTTGAGTTTCTCCACGAGTAAAGATTGAAGAACCATGTGTAGATGGTAAGTAATCTACCTCACACCAGATTGGTCTAATCTGGTCAGTCTTACGACCATCTAAACGTAAACCTTCATCTAAAGTTAAATCTCTAATTGCAGCTTTTTCAGCTTTACGGTAATAATCAGAAATTAATCCACCATAATCTGCTGTTTCTTCTTCAGAAAAAGAAGCTTTAATATCTTCTTTAATTTCTTTAAATGCAGCAGTTCTTTCATGCTTAGAAGATCCTGCTTTTGCTATAGCATATACTTTATCGTATGCCATATCACGTACTTTCTTCTCTAAATCTGCATCTGTTCTTGCTGCTTCGTATTCACGAGTTTCTTTCTTTCCAAATGCTTCAGCTAATTTTAACTGTGCAGCACATTGTACTTTAATAGCTTCGTGTGCAAACTTAATAGCGTCAGCCATTTCGTCTTCAGAAATCTCATCCATTTCACCTTCAACCATCATTACAGAATCAGCTGAAGCTCCAATCATCATATCGATGTCAGATTCTGCCAATTGTGCTCTTGTTGGGTTGATAATAAATTCACCATTAATACGTCCAACTCTTGCTTCAGAGATAGCACATTCAAAAGGAAAATCTGATAATTGAATAGCTGCTGATGCTGCTAATCCTGCCATGGCGTCTGGCATAACGTTTTCGTCATGAGACATTAACTGTATCATCACTTGCGTTTCTGCTGTGTAATCTTTTGGGAATAATGGACGTAATACTCTGTCTACTAAACGCATAGTTAACACTTCGCCATCACTTGGTCTTGCTTCTCTTTTAAAGAAACCACCAGGATAACGACCTGCAGCTGCAAATTTCTCTCTGTAATCTACCGTTAACGGTAAAAAACCAAGATCTTTTTGTTCGTAATTGGAAACAACTGTACATAACATCATACATTTTCCTGATGTTACAACAACAGAACCGTGTGCCTGTTTTGCTAATTTTCCGGTTTCGATAGTGATTTCTCTACCATCTCCAAGGTCTATGACCTCTTTAAATACTTTTGGAATCATAAATGTTTTTTAAATTCTAATTCTAACGCATTATTGCTCGTTAGAATAATGTTAAACAATGGTCGTTGTGTTGCTGTTGTTGTGTAGTAGTTGTGTGTGACCAATGAAAAACCGTTAGACCTGAACTGAATTCAGGATCTAGCTTCTTCAATTTTGGTTTTTATACTCGTCCAAAATCGAGTTGTTTTTATACCAAAAAACCACGCTGTTAGGCGTGGTCTTTATATTGAGATTATTTTCTTAATCCTAATTCTTTAACTATCGCACGATATCTTAAGACATCTTTCTTAGTTAAGTAATCTAATAGGCTTCTTCTTTTACCTACTAACTTTACTAGTGAACGCTCTGTGTTATAATCTTTACGATTTTGTTTTAAGTGCTCAGTTAAATAGTTAATTCTGTAAGTGAATAAAGCAATTTGCCCTTCTGCAGAACCTGTGTCCTTTGCATCTTTACCATGTTTTGTAAAGATGGCTTCTTTTTCTTTTTGATCTAAATACATTCTAATATTATTGTAAATGATTGTTATGTATACGAAAGCTCTTCTTTCGAGCGGCAAATATACTATTTTTTTGTGATCTATAATTTTTTTTATTGACTTTTTGTTAGGCTTAAAACCATATAATTATGCCAATTGAGATTTACAATATAATCGAATGGCTCGGTAAAGGTTGAACTATGTTACGTTATAAAGATGAGATGTTTAAGTCGTTGAGTGAATTTCTCTAATGCTTATGACGTTTTATGTTCATCTGCTCAAACATCTTTAAGAATATGGCTAACGTAAATTTTGATTAAAACTTATGAATTACACAAAGCCTCCCAAATTATTTTGGAAGGCTTTGTGTAAGGATTGTAATAAATTAAATCGTGTTATATAATATCGATTGTTGCTGTAAGATCTACATTTAAAATAATATCAAAAACGACAGGTGTTGCACTAACTGTTCCTGATAAAGTTGCAGTAACAGAGATATCGTTCTCTAAGGTATTAGCGATAGCGTTAATAGCGCTAACATCAGAAATCGTATAAATTGTATTATCACTATCTGATTGTTGAAGATTTATGTCAGAAACTGAAATAGTTGTACTACCAAAAGTTAGTAATCCATCTGTTAATATAGCTCCTTCTGCTCCAGAAAAGTTATCGATTTCGTAGGTTATTGAATTGATGGTAACATCTTGTATTAAGTCTAAATTGTCTTGAATGTCTTGATTGGTAGAAATGTCTATGTCTGTGGAAACATTTAAACTTGCTGGCATACCTTCAGTATCTTCAGGGATAGAAATATTAAAAGTACTTGAGAAATTTTCAGAAACATCGAATTCTGTTAATTCGTCTAAGCTTTCGCAAGAGAATACTGTAGCTACGAGTAGTAATAAAACACTAAATTTTGTTATAATTTTCATCATTTTGAATTGTTTTTGTTTCCTTTTAGTGTCTTGGAAAACAGAAAGGTAAACATGATTTAGGTCGAAATGTATTAAATAAAAATTAAAACACAAAAAAAGAGGTTATTTAAACCTCTTTTTTTGTTTTCTTTTAAGCTCTTATGGGCTGATTTTTTATTAAATCAATATATAAATTGACTTGTTTTTTTAGATTTTTTCGATGTGTAATAAAGTCTAAGAAGCCGTGTTCTAATAAAAATTCAGAAGTTTGAAAGCCTTCAGGTAATTCTTTTCCTGTAGTATCTCTTACAATTCTTGGTCCTGCAAATCCAATTAGTGCTCCAGGCTCTGCAATGTTAATATCTCCTAACATCGCAAAAGATGCTGTTGTACCACCTGTTGTTGGATCTGTACATAAAGATATGTAAGGAATACTAGCATCTGCTAATTGTGCTAGTTTTACAGAAGTTTTAGCTAATTGCATTAATGATAATGCTGCTTCCATCATTCGTGCACCTCCAGATTTACTAATAATCATCAAAGGTGTTTTGTTTTTTAAGGCATAGTCTGCTGCTCTGGCAATTTTTTCACCTACAACACTTCCCATTGAGCCTCCAATAAAACTAAAATCCATACAGGCAATCACTATGTCTTGTCCATTAGATTTACCTACTGCAGTTCGTACTGCATCTTTGAGGTTTGTTTTTGCTTGTGCAGCTTTTAGGCGATCTGGATACTTTTTAGTGTCTTCAAACTTAAGAGGATCTTTAGACGTTAAATTAGCATCTAACTCTTTAAATTTATTGTCGTCAAACAAAATTTGAAAATACTCATTACTCCCAATTCTTACATGGTAACCATCTTCTGGGCTCACATAAAAATTTTGTTCTAATTCTTTTGTATCTATTATTTTTCCAGTTGGAGATTTATACCAAAGTCCTTTAGGAGTATCTTTTTTTTCTTCTGTAGAGGTATGAATACCTTTATCTTTTCTTTTAAACCAAGCCATATCTATTATTTAGGTTTAGTATCCATTGAGTACTTACTTCGACAATCGTAGTAAGATATCTAGGATAGGTTTTAGGTTTACGATTTTGAAATCTTAAAATTTCTAATCGTTGTTTTAGTTAGTTATATTTTGCTATTGCAAAGTGCACAAAATTACCATTAATTTAGTGAAACCCCAAAATTGAAGGAGCCAACTAAATAGTTTAATTATACACGACACATAAAAACCCATTAAAACTCTGATTTTGAGTTCTAATGGGTTTCTAATAAATGTTTAAAATAATTATAATGTATCTACATTATTTAAATCCTCAAATGCTTTTTTAAGTCTTGCAACAAAAGCATCTTCTCCTTTACGTAACCAAACTCTTGGGTCATAGTACTTTTTGTTTGGTACTTCAGGTCCATCAGGATTACCAATTTGAGTTTGTATATAATCTTTTTTCTCTTGCACGTAATCTCTAACACCGCTTAAAAATGCATATTGCATATCTGTATCAATGTTCATTTTAATTACACCATAGCTAATTCCTTCTCTGATTTCTTCAACTGTAGAACCAGATCCACCATGGAATACAAAATCGATATGGTTATGTTCAACACCATATTTTTCAGTAATATATTCTTGAGAATTCTTTAATATTTTTGGAGTTAATTTTACATTTCCTGGTTTGTAAACTCCATGTACATTTCCAAAAGCAGCAGCAATAGTAAACTGATCACTTACTTTACTTAACTCTTCGTAAGCGTAAGCTACTTCTTCAGGTTGTGTGTATAATTTTGATTCATCAACATCACTGTTATCTACACCATCTTCTTCACCACCTGTAATACCTAATTCAATTTCTAAAGTCATACCCATTTTACTCATTCGAGCTAAGTATGTTTTACAAATTTCAATGTTTTCTTCAATTGGCTCTTCAGAAAGGTCAATCATATGAGAACTATATAAAGACTTTCCTGTTTCTTTAAAGTGCTGTTCACTTGCATCTAATAAACCATCAATCCAAGGTAATAATTTTTTAGCACAATGGTCTGTATGTAAAATTACAGGCACACCGTAAGCTACTGCTAATTGATGCACATGTTTTGCTCCGGCAATGGCACCTTGAATAGCTGCGTTTTGACCTTCGTTACTTAGGCCTTTACCTGCATTAAATTGAGCACCTCCATTAGAGAATTGAATAATAACTGGTGCGTTTAAATCTCTTGCAGTTTCTAAAACAGCGTTAATAGTGTTAGAACCAATAACATTTACAGCAGGTAAGGCAAAGCCTTTTTCTTTAGCGTAATTGAAAATGTTTTGAACTTCTTTTCCTGTAGCAACTCCAGGTTTGATATTATGACTCATAATTATTATATTGAAAATTTATGTATCAAAAATACATAAATTTTGAGTATTTATTAAGCCTTATCTGTTATATAATACCGAAAACGTTATAGTTTTAACAGATTTCTGTTTTTTGATTTTCAGGAATTAATTTGAAGCTTAAGTTTTTAATTATGAATTGCTTAATTATTATAATTAATAATAATAGAGTTAAAAAGGGTAGTTAATACCAATGTTGTAAACGGCATTTCTAAAGTTGTATTCTCTAAACCATCTGTTGCTTTCATCTTGAGATGGATCATAGGTTTTAAAACCAATATCGAAACGTAATACAAAGAAATCAAAATCGTATCGTAAACCAAAACCAGATCCTATAGCAATATCTTTTAAGGAGTCAAGGTTTGTTAATGTAGCATCTTCGTCAGTAACATTATCTAAAACATTCCAAATATTCCCAGCATCTACAAAGACAGCACCTTTAAAGGCACCAAATAAACTAAAACGTTGTTCTGCACTTAAATGAAGTTTAAAGTTAGCTTCGTTAAACTCATCTGTGCTTTTAGAGCTTCCAGGACCTAAATTATAAGCCGTCCAAGCCCGATTATCATTTGGTCCACCAGCAAAAAAACTTTCTGCAAATGGAATACTGTTAGCGTTTCCGTACGGAATTGCAATACCAGCATAACTGCGGAACGCCAATACATTTTTGTTGCCTAAATCTATATATTTAATGTAATCAATTTCGGTTTTAAAATATTGAGAAAATGCAACATCAAAGACTTCGTAATTTCCAGCATCATTTTTAGATGAGCCAATAAGGTTAGAGATATTAGATAAAAGGTTGCCAGCAAGCTCAAAGCGTAATTTAAGAATTGAGAAGTCATTGTCAAAAATATTATTTCGTTTATCTTTTTTGTAATCAAAACTTGTAGAAACAATAAGGTTGTTTTCTGTGAGTCGTTCTTTTCGTTCGTTAATATTATTTACGGTTAAATAATCATCGTCACTAGATACTAAACTGGTATTGCCAGACAGCACATCATCGATAAAAACTTCTGCAGGATCATATTGATTTGACCCTAAATCGTCATCGGATAAAAAAGCATCACTAGCAATATAATTGATATCGCGAGCAATTGAATTTAAACTAATAAAAGAATTATCGTAAACACCAAAGTAGTTGCTAGTATTCAGGTTTTTAACAAAATTAATATTAAATAATTCTAATTTGTTGGTTACCGATTTTGAAGGGTACCAATTATAACTGAATATTCCGGAAAGCGATTGTTTATCTAATCCAATATTTTGTTGACTCGTAGCAGATAAATTTATAGCTGTGCTTGGAGACATGTATTTAGGGATAATCTTCCCTGTTTTAAACGGGCTGAGTAGTCTTGGGATGGTTAATCGAATATTACCACCAAATTCATTAATATCAAAAAAAGCATCATCAGGATCGTTACGGGATTTAGAGGCTCCAATGGCTGCTATTCCTGTTATTTCTAAAACTTCTGCTCCTCTAAAAATGTTTCTTATTTTTAATCCTGAACTAAATGAAAATCCTATACTTTGAATATTACTTTGATTAATATCAGAATCAAAACTCAACGCATATTTCTTTTTAGGTTCTAAAAATATATTCGCAGTAAGTGTGGTATCACTTTCATTTTCAATAAAATCTATATTTGGATACCTAAACATTTGAAGGTCGTTAAGGTAGCGTGATGTTCTACTTTGAGCTAAAGCACTGAATTTTTTTCCTTTGGCAATAAAAATGGCATCTGTAAGTGCTTTGGGTTTATATCTCAGTTTTCCTTTGCTATAAAGATTAAAGCCTTTAAATGTGGTGGTGTCTGAAATTGCTTCAAATCGATTCTCAAAATTATCATCGGTAAAAATGTTGACTTCTTTTATTTTATAAACTTTAAACGGAGTTGTCGTTGTAGAATCGTCTCCTCTGATTGTTCTGTTGGCTATAATTAAATCAGTATGTATTTTGTGATTGGTGTTAATGGTATCCATTTCAAAACGGATATAATCTTGTCCAAAATAATAAAAACCAGAGTTACGCAAATAGGTATTGATGCGATCTCGCTCATTTTCATAATTTTCTTCATCGTATTGTTCACCTTTCTTAAGTAAACTGTTTTTGCTAAATTCACTGTAAAGCGAATCAATTTCAGGGCTGCTTATAAACGGTCTCAGAGAATCTAAAATATAAGGTGTCTTTTTTTTAACCTTATAAGTTACTTGTGCCAATTTATTACTGTCTTTTACAACATCATAACTTATTTCATTGTTAAACCAGCCTTTGCTGTAATAGTATTTTCTTAGATTACTCGCTGTTTTAATCGTTTTATCTTCATTGTAAATTACAGGAGCTTCACCAGTACGTTTTAACCAAGCGTTAAAATTACGTCGCGATTCCATTAATTTATCAAATTGCTTTTTAGATAGGAGTGCTGTTTTTCGTTTTACTTTAGAAGAATCACTTAAAACATTAGCGTACAAAATGGAATCTATATTAGGCCTCGCAAGATTGTATATGTGAAGTTTTAAGGGAAAGCCTAAAAACTTTCGCATTCCAGAATTCGTCTTTTGTTCAATTATATTATTAATACGTTCATTACTAACATGAGTACTATCTTCTAAAATAGTAGTGTTGCTAACAAGGTAGTCACCGTCTTTTACACGTTTTACAACATTACAAGAGCACAACAATAAGACACATAGCAAAAGTAATATGCGACGATACATTGAATTTTGGTTGGTAATAGATGTTAAACTAAACTTTTGCAAACTTAAAATAGGTGTCTTGTTTATGAGTATTGAATGAAACAAAAATAATACCATTTCTTCTTTAGAAATAGTATAGTCACGTTAATTTCGAAACGTTATTAAATCAAAAAAGGTTTACTTTGTATTTTATGTAAATGTAAATACATTTTAATGGTATCAAAGAATCAAATAAAGTTAATTAAAAGTTTAGATCAAAAAAAGGCGAGACAACAAAATGGTTTATTCATTGTTGAAGGCATAAAAGGAATTTCAGAGTTTTTAAAGTCAGACTATATTCTGAAGAATCTTTTTACCACAAAATCAATTTTTGAAGCTCCAACAGCATTAACGACTGAAATTTCAGAAGCCGAATTAAAAAAAATATCAGGACTTAAAAACCCAAATACAGCTTTAGCTATTTTTGAAATTCCAAAACAGAAAGTGTCTCATGAAAAAGGTTTAATAGTCGCTTTAGATGCTGTACGAGATCCTGGGAATTTAGGGACTATAATTAGGCTTTGTGATTGGTACGGAATTAAAGATTTAGTTTGTAGTATAAATACTGTAGATTGTTATAACGCTAAAGTGGTCCAAGCAACAATGGGCTCTTTAACTCGTGTAAATATTCAGTATTTAGATTTACAAGAGTATTTAGACACAAATAAAACCGTTGTATTTGGAACATTCTTAGCAGGAGAAAATATCTATACAGCAACGTTGCCAGAAGAAGGTGTTATAATCCTTGGAAATGAAGCCAACGGAATATCTGAAGCTATAGAAGCAAAAGTGACTAGAAAAATAACCATTCCTCAATTTGGAACCACAAAAGCAACAGAAAGTTTAAACGTTGCAAATGCGACGGCAATTTTATTAAGCGAATTTAGGAGACGCGTTTATTGAAACGTAAAGTTAATAAAAACACCTCTCGTTTGCATTTTTGAAATGTTTCCTGTCCATGGACTGTTAGGATCGGCATCTCTAATAATTTCGTCATTCATAGCAAAAACGCCACGAATAGAGGGTGTGAATTTAAAGTAGAGTAAATACAAATCTATACCGAAACCAAGTTCGTAGAAATATGTATTTTTTTTCATTCTAAATTCTCCAGAACTATTATCGTTTGGATTGTCTTGATTACTAGATAGGTTTAAAGCTGTAGAAACACCTCCAATAATAAAGGGTTTAAAGTTATTGATTCGCTTTGTAGATATTTTTAATAAAAGCGGAATATGAACATAAGTAGATTTTACCTCTCTAAGCAAATCAGAATCATTAAAATCTACTCCTTGAAAATAGCTCTCATCATAGCGTATATTTCTTGTTGTAAAGAAAACACCTGGCTCTAATCTTAAATTCATATAATCATTAATACGAAGATCACCAACAAGTCCCAAATGAAATCCAAAAGAGTCATCAACGAGAATATCTTTTAGGTCTTCATTGTAGTCAAAATTAAAGTCGTATTTGTTAAAGCCTAGAAAATAACCCCAAGTCAACAACTTTTGATCAATATTATCTATAGGATTAGTTACTTTTTCTTTAGTAAAAAGTTGTGCAGACGTACTTTGGATTGCTAATAAAAATACTAAAAGGACAAGAATTCGCTTCATATTATGCTTTAGATGCTGAGTAAATAGTTGCCACACCCATTGTTTGTGGCAAGTCTTTGACATTTATAAACCCAATTTTTCGTAAAATATTGTTTAAAGCTTCACCATAAGGAAAAACAGAAGCAGATTCACTTAAATAACTATAGGCTACTTTATCTTTAGAAAAAAGTTTTCCAATAGTAGGCATAATTAGTTTCGTGTGAAATTTATAACCAGCTTTGTAAATAGGATTTGTAGGCACTGAAGTTTCAAGAATAACAAAAATACCATTTGGTTTAAGCACTCTTAGGATTTCGGCAAGGCCTTTTTCAAGGTGTTCAAAATTACGAACGCCAAAAGCTACAGTAATCGCATCAAAGGTGTTATCTTCAAAAGGTAAATCTTCAGAATCACCAATAACCATAGAAATAAGCTTGTCTAAACTCTTATGATTAATTTTTTGACGACCAACCTCTAACATGCCATCGCTAATATCTAATCCAATAATTTCTTTAGCGCTTGTAGTGGCTAGGCTAATAGCTAAATCGCCCGTTCCTGTTGCAATGTCTAAAATGTTTTCAGGATTGGTTTTAGCAACCAAGTCTACCACCTTATTTCTCCATTTTATGTCTATCCCAAAAGAGATCACGCGATTTAAGCCATCGTATTCTTTTGAAATCGTATCGAACATTTTAGTAACCTGAACTTTTTTAGATTGGTCACTATTCTTGTATGGATTTACTTTTTCAGCCATAAAAATTTTTTGCAAATATATGGATAAGTTACAAGGACTTAAAGTTGGACGTATTTAAAGTTAAAATAAATATACATGATATTATAATGATTAAAAAAATGTTACGCGTAAATTGATTAAGAACTTATCACTTTTACTCGTACCTTTCATTTTAAATACTTTAGGCAGCTATTAACTTATAACTTTAAGGACTTATAAGTATATTTGCATGCTTATTTCAAAGATATACAATGAAAATTATTATCGCAGGTGCAGGTGAAGTAGGATTTCATTTGGCAAAATTATTATCTTACGAGTCCCAAGAAATCACTTTAATTGATACAAAAAAAGATAATTTAGCCTATGCTGGAGAACATCTGGATATTAGGACTATAAAAGGTGATGCAACGTCTATTGCTGTTTTAAAGGATGCGCGTATTGATACAGCATCGCTTTATATTGCTGTTACGTCTTCAGAAACTACAAATATTACAGCTTGTGTATTAGCAAAACAATTGGGTGCAAAACGTACGATTGCACGTATTTCTAACACAGAATTTATAGATAATAAAGAAACTGTAGGATTTTCAAAATTTGGTATAGACGAGTTAATTTCTCCTGAGTCTTTAGCTGCTTCAGAAATAGAATTACTATTAAAGCAATATGGCTTTAATGATACTTATGAGTTTGAAGGAGGTGCGTTAACCATGTTAGGACTGCGTTTATCTAGAACCGCAACTTTTCTCGATAAAACAGTAAAACAAGCTGCGGAGTTATATTCTGAATTGCATTTTATTCCTATAGCGATACAGCGATTAGGAACGCAATACACAATTATTCCACGTGGTGATACGATTTTTAAAGAAGGTGACAAAGTTGTCTTTATGACTTGTAAAGGTGGTGGTGAAGAATTATTTCAATTATCAGGAAAGGTTAAAGTTGATATTAAAAATGTTATGATTCTTGGCGGAAGTCAAATTGGTTATAAAACGGCTAAAGATCTTTGTTCTAATAAATTTAATGTAAAATTAATTGAAAGTAGACGCTCTAAAGCGGAAGACTTAGCAGATGAGTTGCCTAATGCTTTGGTTATTTGTGGTGATGGTAGAAACGTAGATATATTAGATGAAGAAAATGTATCTGATATGGATGCGTTTATTGCGGTAACAGGTAACTCGGAAACAAATATTATGTCTTGCCTTTTAGCAAAATCTAAAGGAGTAAAGAAAACCATTGCTTTGGTGGAGAATATGGATTATTATCAATTATCACAATCCATAGGAATTGATACCTTAATCAATAAAAAATTATTAGCAGCAAATAATATCTTTAGATACATTAGAAAAGGTGAAGTAGTCGCAATGACTAAGTTAACAAACATGAATGCTGAGCTTTTGGAGTTTGTAGTAAAGCCAAAATCTAAAATAACCAATAAGGTCATTAAGGATTTAAAGTTTCCAAAATCGGCTATTATTGGAGGTGTTATTAGAGATGGACACGGATCAATACCGTTAGGAAGTTTTAAAATAGAAGCCGGAGATCGTGTTGTTGTTTGTTGTTTGCCGCGATCTATTTCTGAAGTAGAACGATTTTTCTCATAGATTAATACCATGTCTCGAATTAAACTTAATTATAAAATCATTTTTCACTTTTTTGGACTGCTATTGTTGTTTAATGGTGGTTTCATGCTTATTTCAACCTTAATAAGTTTTATTTATAAAGATGGTGTAACGCTTCAATTGTTTATGGCAGGTCTTGCAACTCTGCTCATAGGAGTGTTGGCTATGTACAGAACAAAAGACCATCGTAAGGAAATGAATAAGCGAGAGGGATATATTGTTGTGGCTTTTGGGTGGATAGTGATGTCGCTTTCAGGAACTCTACCATATGTTGTTACCGAGGCGATTCCTTCTTTTACAGATGCTTTTTTTGAAACCATGTCTGGTTACACTACAACTGGTGCTAGTATTTTAAATGATATTGAAGTGATACCTGAGGGTGTGCTTTTTTGGAGAAGTACAACACATTGGATTGGTGGTATGGGAATAATTGTACTAGCTATCGCGATTTTGCCTTTGCTTGGTGTTGGTGGTATGCAATTGTTTGCTGCAGAAGCTCCAGGTCCAGCTGGTGATAAACTACATCCCAGAATTACAGATACAGCAAAACGTTTATGGCTTATTTATGTAGGTTATACCGTTGCAGAAACTATTCTGTTACAACTTGCAGGTATGTCTTTCTTCGATGCAATTAACCATGCCTTAAGTACGTTGTCTACAGGAGGTTTTTCTACGAAAAATTTGAGTGTAGCGTATTGGAATGATAATCCTGCAGTGCAATACATTATCATTTTCTTTATGTTTTTAGCAGGGACTAACTTTGTGTTGAGTTATTACTTGTTTAAAGGTAAAGTTTCTAAAATTTTACATGACGAAGAGTTTAAACTCTACTTCAAATTTATCGTTATTTTTACAGTCATAGCAGCACTTTTAATTTATTTTAGAGCAGATGTTTCAAAATCGTCTATAGACCATCCCATGGTTTTAGGTGAGGCAGAAAGTGCATTAAGACATGCCATGTTCCAAGTGTTAAGTGTTATTACTACCACTGGTTTTGTTTCTGCAGATTATACACTTTGGACTCCCTTTTTAACCGTTTTCTTTTTTGGGATGATGTTTTTAGGTGGTTCAGCCGGAAGTACTTCTGGTGGTGTAAAAGTAGTACGTCAATTAATTTTAATAAAAAATAGCTTTTTTGAATTTAAACGCGCATTGCATCCTAATGCGATTTTACCTGTGAGATATAACGGGAAATCGGTATCTAAAGATATTGTATTTAATGTTCTAGGTTTCTTTATGCTTTATATGCTATCGTTTATTGTTGGTGCTTTAGTCTTTTCTATGTTTCAGATGGATTTTGCTTCTGCCATTGGACTTTCTGCATCTAGTTTAGGAAACGTTGGACCTGCTTTAGGTGATTTTGGACCTGTAAATAACTATTCTGCATTACCACCTTTAGGAAAATGGTGGGCGTCTTTTTTAATGCTTATTGGTAGATTGGAATTGTTTACAGTTCTGATATTATTGACACCTTTCTTTTGGAGGAATAGATAAATTTTTAACTTTTTTCGATTTTTTTTCAAATTTAGCTAGCCTATATTCTCATTAATAATTTCTAGGTTTTGATGATTCATTTTTATGATGCGTTGAGAAACAAACTGTAACATTTATAGGGATTGTACGTCTTACTTGTATAACCAATTAAATTATCAATCATGGAATTATCAATCAATCAAGCATTAGAATTTGTACCAGAACCCATTGTGGTTTCTCACTTTACAACCAACGGCTTATTAAATTCAAATTACAAATCTATTGTAAAAAAGAATTTTAAAAAATCATCTTCAAAATCTGTATTTGGAATTAGACAACGCATTAAGGCAGCTCAATTCCGAAGTGTAAATCACATAGCAGCTATTTTAAAATTGTCTGTATTTGCCATTGTTCTAATCGCATTATTCTAATAGCGATTAGAACGTCACACTAAATTTTTCAATTAGTACATTAACCGTTCTCTTTTGTGATTGTAATCACATAATAGATTTGATGAGGTGGTTTCAGTGTACGCTTATTTTAACCTTTTAAATCTTAGAAATTATGTCTGCAGGAGCAATGAACATCAGTGTCAGAAACAATTTAAATTTACTCTCTAAACGCGTTAGATTAAGACATAGACTTGGTGGGTATAATCCAGATGTGAAAACCGAATATAACCTCCCTAAAGCAACAACTAAGCAATTAAAGGCTATAGCTAAACGATTAAAACAAGAGCGTAAAGTTAGAATGCTAAAAGTGATATTATGTACCGCTGTTGCCTTTGTTTTACTGCTATGCGTATTTATATATTCAGTAGGTGGTATTATTTAATCTAATAGAAAAGACCTGTTAGGATTTTTAAATCTTAACAGGTCTTTTATTAAATCTTATTTTTTACTTATCTAGCTTAAGGCAGCCTTGATACGACTAACCGCTTCTATAATATTATCTTGAGATGCAGCATAAGAAATACGAATACAATCTGGATTACCAAAAGCTTCACCAGTTACTGTAGCAACTAAAGCTTCTTCAAGTAAAAACAATGAAAAATCCGAAGCATTATTAATTGTTTTACCTTTAATTGTTTTACCAAAATAAGCAGAGATATTTGGGAATACGTAAAATGCGCCTTCTGGTTCATTAGTTTTAAATCCTTCTATATCGTTTAGTAAACCAAGAATAAGTTTGCGTCGTTCTTTAAACTCATCAACCATATATTTTATACTAGATGGTTCTGCTTCTAAAGCGGTAATTACGGCACGCTGTGCTATACAATTAGCTCCACTAGTAATTTGCCCTTGCATCTTGTTACAAGCTCTAGCGATCCAATCTGGTGCTCCAATATAACCAATTCTCCAACCTGTCATAGCAAAAGCTTTTGATACTCCGTTTACAGTAATTGTTCTGTCGTACATATCATCAAATTCTGCCATACTAAAATGACCTCCTACAAAATTAATGTGCTCATAGATTTCATCTGAAACCACATAAATGTTAGGGTATTTCTGTAAAACATCTGCTAAAGCTCTTAATTCTGCTTTACTGTATACAGAGCCACTTGGGTTACAAGGAGAACTATACCAAATCATTTTTGTTTTTGGTGTAATGGCAGCTTCCAATTGTTCGGCTGTCATTTTAAAATCATTTTCTATTGAAGTTTGAACTTCCACAGGAACTCCATCACTTAATTTTACAATATCACTGTAACTTACCCAATAAGGACAAGGTAAAATAACTTCGTCTCCAGTATTTAGCATTACTGAAGCAATATTTGCTAACGACTGTTTTGCACCTGTTGATACTACTACTTGTGGCAATGTATAGCTAAGGTTATTGTCGCGTTTAAATTTATTGATAATTGCTTCTTTCAATTCTACATAACCATCTACAGGAGTATAGCTATTGTAGTTTTGATTAATAGCTTCAATTGCAGCATCCTTAATAAAATCAGGCGTATTAAAGTCTGGCTCACCTAAACTTAATCCAATTATGTCTTTTCCTTCTGCACGTAGCTCTCTGGCTTTTGCTGCCATAGCAAGTGTAGCTGATGTTGCTAGGTTATTAATTCTATCTGATAGTTGGTTCATCGTAAAATATTAATGGTTTTAAACTGAAAGTTTTATTAAGCCATAGTTGGCTTTCTACCTAATTCTTTTAATTGTTGATAATGCTCAGTAATCGCTTTCCACATAGAATTGTATTCATTATATGGTAAACTAAATTCATGTGCAGTCTCACGTACTATTTTCGCTATATTTTTGTAGTGTACATGACTTATGTTAGCGAACAAATGATGTTCTACTTGTCTATTTAAGCCTCCTGTATAAAATTCTACAATCCAACTTTTAGGTGAAAAATTAGAAGTTGTAAATAATTGGTGAATTGCCCAAGTATTTTTCATGTTTCCATTTTCGTCTGGCATTGGCATTTCCGTATTAGGCATAACATGTGCTAATTGAAAAACAACACTAAGAATCATTCCTGCAGTATAATGCATAATCAAAAAGCCTATTAATACTTGCCACCAAGCATAACCTAGAACTAAAGGTAAAACCACCCAAATAGAATAGTAAAGTATTTTCCCAATAATTAATTTTGTCCATTGTGAAGCAGGACTAGGGAAATCTCCGTAAGATAATTTTCTTTTTAGGTATTGGTACGTTTGTTTAAAATCTGTTGTGATTGCCCAATTAACCGTTAATAATCCGTAAAGTAAAAACGCATAATATTTTTGATACTTATGAATTTTTAGCCATTTAGCATGTTTAGAAAAACGAATTATTCTTCCAGCATCAATATCTTCATCATGACCTTGAATATTCGTATAAGTATGGTGCAATACATTGTGTTGTACTTTCCAATTGTAATCGTTACCAGCTAAAATGTGTATGCTGCTTCCCATGAGTTTGTTTACCCATTTTTTGCTAGAAAATGAACCATGATTAGCATCATGCATTACATTCATACCTACGCCAGCCATTCCAATACCAATAACCATCATGCAAATGACTTGCAGCCAGGCAGGTAAACTAACAGTTAATAATAATACTAATGGACCAAGTAATAATGTAAACATTATTATAGCCTTTGTATATAACGTCCAGTTGCCTGTTTTTTTTATGTTATTTTCTTTGAAGTAACTGTTAACGCGTTTGTTTAGGGTTCTAAAGAACTTCGCAGAGTCCGTTCTAGAGAAGGTTACGGTTTTTTTTGACATGTATTATATTATTTATGATATAACGTAAGGGATTGAAATTCATTATAACGGAACAAAGATAGTTAATAATTAAAAAGTAACCATTATTGACTAACGTTAAATTATACAGATTAAAATTAAGTACTTTTGTGCAAATTATTAGAAATGGAATTGATCTTAAAATATTTCCCAAACTTAACTGAAACGCAAATCCAACAACTTGAAGCCTTAGAAGGATTGTATAAGGATTGGAACAGTAAAATTAACGTGATTTCTCGCAAGGATATTGATGAGTTGTATTTAAGACATGTTTTGCATTCTTTAGGTATAGCCAAAGTGATAAACTTTGCAGAAGGTACATCTGTTTTAGATGTTGGTACAGGTGGAGGATTTCCTGGAGTGCCTTTAGCGATATTATTCCCAGAATGTCAATTTCATTTGGTAGATAGCATTAATAAAAAACTAAAAGTTATTAATGCAGTGGCAGAAAGTATAGAACTTACTAATATAAAAACTACACATAGTAGAGTAGAGGCTATCGATGAAACTTACGATTTTATTGTAAGTAGAGCTGTTACTACAATGCCGGAATTTACCACCTGGGTCAAAGGGAAGATTTCTAGAACTCAAAAGAATGAATTAAAAAATGGAGTGCTTTATTTAAAAGGAGGCGACTTAACAGAAGAGTTAAAGCAATACAAGACTGTTAAAGCTTTTTTATTGTCGGATTATTTTGAAGAACCATTTTTCGAAACGAAAAAAGTAATTCACTTACCATTGAAGTATAAATAGTTTAGATTTATATAATAAAAGGATATAAAAAAAACCGTTTGAAATTAATCAAACGGTTTTTTTATAAATAATAATCTCGTTATTTTTTCACAATCTTTTTAGTAATAGTATTACCAGACTCACTAGTAAATCTTAAGATATATGGTTGAGTAGATAAATCTGAAAGATCAATGGTATCACCTCCAGAAATAATATTTACTTGCTTAATGCTTCGTCCTAATAAATCAAAAATTTCAGCAGATAAATCTTCGTTAGAAGAAACATTTAATTCATTTTTAACACTTGTAGGATAAACTTCCAAATATTTAGAGTGTACAATTTTCAATAACGAAATAATCCTAATTATTTACAATAAATTTAGTTGTAAAAGACCTACTATTCTCTCCTAAGACATTTAAGATATAAAAGCCCGAAGTTAAATCTACATTTATAGCTGTTCTATCTGTTAATTCTCTGGTTGAATTATAAACAATTTTTCCGGTTAAATCGCTTATCATGATAGTTGCGATACTATTTAAATTAGAACGTAAAACCAATTCGTTTTCTATAGGGTTTTTCTCTAATGAAATAGTGAAAATTTCATTGTTTAAAACACTTAAAGGTGGGCTTAATATTTCACTTAGGGCAAACAAAACATTTGCCTCAGTAAGTTGTACATGTGGCTCATTGTTATCTGGTAAGTACGTATTAACAAATGGAGATGTTGAAAGGTTAATTGAAGCATGCCAATCAATTTCATCATTAGCAAATTCTAAAGCCAAAGCACTTACAGAAGGAATATAGCTAAACTTGTCAATTTGTAGGCCTGCTAAAAAATCAGTAGCGATATCTCCTCCTCCTGAAATACCACTTGTTAAAACAGAGAGATCAAACAAACCACCAGGAGCAGCATCTACTCCGTCAAAATTTGTGGTACTAGAAATTGCTATGGATTCTACATTAGGAAGGATTGGTGGTGCAAGTGGTGCGAAAAAACGGCTTACTTGACCTGAGGTTCCTGCAGCTGGTGTCATGTTAATGTCAATTTCAACATTAATTAGAATGTTTCCAAAAGGTCCAGGTATTGTTACAGGAATAGCCGTATCCACAATAGTAAAACCATTAGTAACCACTGTGCCACTATTTCCAATTGCAAAATAGGAGCTTCCTATTCCACTACCATTAATTATAGCAACATTTCGTGTATTTTGTGGAAATCCACCTGTAACTAAACCATTTATATTAGTTTCAAATTGTGTTCTAAAAGGATGTGGTTCGGCTAGTGTGAGGTTAGAATCAAAATCAACAAGACTTCCACTGTCTAAATGAGATTCAAAATGATCTACTAATAATTGTCTTGATGCAGGAGATTGTAATAGTGTTGTAATTATAGGTTGAATTTCTACTACAGGATTAAAATCATTATAAGCTAAATAGTTTAATTGATGTTGAAAACCAATAGGAACATTAGCTCCAAGATGAGGTGCATCAAAAGAAATATAAAGTCTAGTATCTGCATCTTGGGAATTAGCTTCCATATAATTTAGAGCGTAACGTGCTACTAAACCACCCATACTTGGACCAATAATTACATTTTGATCAGGGCTATTTAAAGCTTTATCTGTATTAATAATATCAATTAATTCTACTAAAAGCATCGCGTTTCGTTCTATGAAATCTGTGCCTCCATCAATAGTAACTCCATCTGCAATTCTTGTATAGATAGGGAAGTTTAATATGATGACATCAAAGCCTTGTCCACGCAATTGATCTGCTAAGTTTTCTGTGCCAGATGTGCTATCAAAATCTAATAGGCCATAGATGCCATTGATGTCTCTGGTGTCACCTGTATCAAAGCCATCAACAACAATGATAGGTTTATCTAAAATATTATCTGGACTTAAGAAAACCTCATACTCACCCTCTCCCGCGTAAGTTATAGTTTCTCCATAAGCCGATAAATCAAGGGGTTCGGTAGATGTTATAGACTCAATTTGAGCCAACAAAAGTGTTGGTAAAATTAAGGTGACAAAAAAGTAATATTTTTTCATAAGATCAAAATTTGAATTATTATGTTGAAAAGATACAACGATTGATTTATAAAACTCTGATTGTGAATGTAATTTATAATGAAAATAAAAAAAAATCCTTAAAAGCAAAAAGCTTCTAAGGATTTAATTATTAAGTCTTATTGTAAATATTTAGCCTAAAAAAGGATATCTGTAATCTGTAGGTGTTACAAAAGTTTCTTTTATTAATCTAGGAGATACCCAACGTAATAAGTTTTGAGGACTTCCGGCTTTATCATTTGTTCCAGAGGCTCTAGCTCCACCAAAAGGTTGTTGTCCAACAACAGCTCCAGTTGGTTTGTCATTAACATAGAAATTTCCAGCAGCATTCTGAAGGGCTTTGGTAGCTTCTTCAACAGCATATCTATCTCTAGAGATAATAGCACCTGTTAACGCATATTCGCTAGTCTCATCTACTAGTTTCAATGTTTCTGTATATGCATCGTCTTCATACACAAATATTGTAATTACAGGGCCAAATAACTCTGTAGACATTGTTGTGTATTTTGGGTTGGTAGTTAAGATTACCGTAGGTTCTATAAAATACCCTTTAGATTTATCATAATTACCACCAGCAATAATTTCAGCATCGCTATCAGCTTTGGCGTCATCTATATATTTCGCTAATTTATCAAAAGAACCTTCGTGGATTACGGCGGTGATAAAGTTACTCATATCTTCAGGCGATCCCATTTTAAAAGATTCCATATCTTCAATTAGATATTTTTTTACATCAGCCCAAATTCCTTTAGGAACATATGCTCTAGAAGCAGCACTACATTTCTGACCTTGAAATTCAAAAGCACCACGAGCAATAGCAGTTGCTACTTGTTTCGCGTCTGCTGTTTTATGTGCAACTATAAAATCTTTTCCTCCTGTTTCACCAACAATTCTTGGGTATGTTTTATAGTTATGGATGTTATTTCCTATTTGTTTCCATAATTCTTTGAAGACATGTGTAGAGCCAGTGAAGTGTAAACCAGAAAAATCTGGACTTGCCAAAACAGTATTTGTAATCATTACAGGATCTCCAAAAACAACGTTAATTACACCATCTGGCACACCTGCTTCTTTAAAAATATCCATGATTACTTTTGCAGAATAGACTTGGCTATCACTAGGTTTCCAAACCACAACATTACCCATTAAAGCCATACAAGCAGGTAAATTACCCGCAATTGCTGTAAAGTTAAAAGGAGTTACTGCGTACGTAAAACCTTCAAGAGGTCTGTATTCTACGCGGTTCCATGCTGCACTTGTACTTTCTGGTTGTTCCATGTAAATGTCAGACATAAACTGAACATTGAAACGTAAAAAGTCAATCAGTTCACAAGCGGCATCAATTTCAGCTTGATATATATTTTTAGATTGTGCTATCATTGTAGCAGCGTTAATTTTTGCTCTGTAAGGACCAGCAATTAATTCTGCAGCTTTTAAGAAAATACCAGCACGTTGTTCCCATGGAGTTTGTGACCATTCTTTTCTAGCTTCCAAAGCTGTAGAAATAGCAGCGTCAATATGTTTTTGTTCTGCAATATGATATTCACCTACAATATGTTGGTGATCGTGCGGAGGCGACATGGTTCGGGTGTTTCCAGTTTTAACGTCTTCACCATTTATATATAAAGGGACTTCAACCTTAGAATTAAACATTGATTTATAAGCTTCTGAAACAGCTTTGCGTTCTGGAGAACCAGGTGCATAAGACATCACAGGTTCGTTCACTGCTACTGGTACATTAAAGAATCCTTTTCCCATAATATGTTTGTTTTTTATGTTTGAAATTTGAAAGTGCAAAGGTACGATTTTTATAAGATATTATTTCTTTCAAGCGTTATAGTTGTGTGAAGATTAGAAGCATAATTTTTGTAAGTTGCTCATTTTAATTCCGACTTTTTTTCTATGTATAAAAACACTGCTTTTATTTTAACACTTGCTTATCCAGATACTGTAGTAAGAATTTCGGACGAAAAATTAGTACCTTATTTAAGATATATAAATGTTGGGTGCGAAAATTATGTACGTGCTGGGCATGCAGCTTTGGTTCTCATTGATAAGGAAAAAGGAAGTTTGGAGTATTTTGATTTTGGGAGATATACGTGTCCACAAGGTTATGGTCGTGTTAGAGGAGAGCTAACAGATAATGAATTAGATTTTCCGTTAAAAGCAGAAGTAAAAGACAATGAACTCATTAATTTAAATGAAATTTTATCTTTTCTTGCGACCAATCCAAAACTAACTCATGGAGAAGGGAAACTTGTAGCTTCAGTTTGTAAATCTGTAAATTATAAAGACGCCAAGGCTTATATTATGAAATTACAAAATAGCAATGATGTTAGGTATGGAGCTTTTTTAAAAAAAGGAAGTAATTGTGCACGTTTTGTAACGGATACTTTAATTGCATCAATTAGCGATAAGAAGAAAAAAAAGCAATTAATTAAATCTAAATTATTTACACCAAGTACTGTGAGTAATGTAATGCTTGCAAATACAGAATTTGCGGCATTTGAAGTTTCAGAGTTGGGCACAATTACAGAATTCACCTCTACATCTAAAAAAGAAAGCAGACGTTGCTTTTTAGATAATTTAAATGGTTATCAGCCTAATTTAGTAGGTAATATAAGACCTAAAGCTGTAACAGGACTTTCTAATAATGCTCAATGGTTAGGAGGAATTGGTGCAGGTGTATGGTTTGAAATTTATGATTTAAGTCATGTGAATGAATTTCGTTTAAGACGGATTTCTCCTTACGGTAATGTTGATTGTGATGGAGTTTTTAAAATTGATTCTGATGGTTTTGATATCAATGTTGAATATCAATTTGTGCATTATTCCAATTGCTTATATATTCATGTAGAACAAGATTCTAAACGTTATCGTTTCGATTTTGTGGAAAATTTTAAGATGGAATTAGAAGAGAAGCATCACGAATTATAATTTATGTATTTAGGAGATCCGAAATTGTCTTGATTATATTGATCTGTGATATCTAGTACTTATAGAATTTGAGAGTCCTATGAAGCGACTAAGAGTTCAACTACTAGAAAAAAAAGATAACAATTTAGTTTAAGGCAAAAGGTGCACTCAATTTAAAAGAAGGAATGTAAACTTTAAATGTGTTTGTTTTTGTGAGATTTACCATATTATAATGCCCTTGCATAGCGCCAAAAGGCGATGTTAAAAGACAGCCAGAATTGTATGTGTGCGATTCTCCAGGTTTTAAAACTGGTTTTTTCCCGATAACGCCTTCGCCTTCAATGATCTCTTCATTGTTTAGGGCGTCTAAAATTTTCCAATGTCTAGAATTTAATTGAACAGAATCCTTGCTTTGATTTTCAATAGTTACTTTATATCCAAAGGCAAAGTGCACTTTATAATTTTTATAAAATGTGCCTTCAAAATTAGTTTCTACAGAAATTTTTATTCCGCTTGTAACTTGTTGTACCATGAGAATTAAGAATTATTTTACTAAAATAGCAATTTTTTTGAATGAATCCTTATAATTTTTGTTATGTGGTTGAAACTTTTAGCGAATGAGTCAAAACAAATGTTTCTAACGTTTCAAAAAAGTTTAAAATATCATTTTTGTCTAATAAGCTGTTGATTGTCACCATTCTGATAAATTCATTATTATTGAAAGTGCCAAAACCAACCATAAGTTCTGAGTTCTCATATAGCGCTGTACATAATTCATTTGCAGAAATACCTTTATAATTAAAGCATACAGAAATAGAGTTGTCAAAGCTATAAAGTGTGTAATCTTTATGTTTGTTAATATAGTCTCTAGCTATTTGAGCCATTTCAAATTGTTTATCTACAATTTTTTCAAGTCCATTTGTTCCAACAGATTTCCATAGGGTCCATAGTTTTAAGGCGTCATTTCGTCTTCCGCATTGTAACGATGTTTTACCTAAGTTAAAGTCATCACCATCTGTTTGATACAAATAATCGGCTTCGTTAGAAAATGAATGGTGTAATTGATCTTTGTGTTGTGTTACTATTATTGAGCAACTTAAAGGGGTACCTAGCATTTTGTGAGCATTAACACTGAAAGAATCAGATAATTCTAACCCATGTATTAAATGTTTGTATGTTTTGCTGAAAATGACTCCGCCACAATAGGCACCATCTACATGTAGCCATAAATTATGTGTTTTACAGACTTTACTAATCGCTTTAATATCATCAAAGGCACCAAGAACAGTTGTTCCTGCAGTTGCATTTACAAAAAAGGGCTGTAAACCATTAGAAATGTCTTGGAGGATGAGTTCTTCTAAATGTTTGGAAAGCATTTCTCCTTTAGAATTGGTGTTTACTAAGCGTACTTGATTTTTGCCTATGCCAGTTAATGCTGCATTTTTAGCTATTGAATAGTGTGATGCTTCAGAAGTGTAAAGTGTCATTGGTTTTGATAAACCTTCTGCTCTTATGGTTTCATTTTTAAAATCCCTTGCCATGATTAGCGCCATCATATTACTCATAGATCCGCCTGGTGCTAATGTGCCATCGCTATCTTTTGAGTAACCAGCCAATTCGCAAATGTTTTTAAGAACTTGCTTCTCAATACCAACTTGTGGACCCGCAACTTTATAAGTGTACATGCTGTTGTTTAGCATTACAGCAAGCAAGTCACCTAAAGTAGCTTTGCCAATTCTTCCGCCAAATAATTGATTAAAGAATGATTTTGATGCTGTTTTAGGTGTGCTTTTAATGACTTTTTTTAAGGTGTCTTTAAAAACATCGTCCATTACACCGTTTTGGTTTAATGATAAATCTATTTGATTATATAATTCTGAAGTAGGAATTGGTTTTGCAACAGGTTGATTTGTTTCTTCTTTAAAAAGTTCGTCACATAGTTCAGAAAAAAGGGCAATGTCATTATGCATGTTAAAAGTTGTTTAATGAGTTAAAGATAGATGCGGCTTTAGTCTTAATGATTTAAAGTTACTTACAATTTAATTCGTAATGTCAACAGAAGAAGCTTCTCCAAAACCAATGAGGCGATCATAACGAGAGCCAAGATCTCTATAGTAAACCAAAACTTTATAATTGTTCTCTGTTTGCCAGAAATTGCCGCTGATCACTCCTTCGTCTAATTGACCAGTTTGTTTATCCACTGCAATATGTTTATAGTTGTAAAAACCTTGTTTTAATAGCATTATTGATTCGTAACGTTTACTCTCTGTATTATAAATCATTTGAGTTAGTGGTTCAATCGTATACGCATTGAAATTACCGTAAATATGAATGTTTTTGTTTTTTAATTCATCATGTAATAATGAAAAATGAACCATTACATAGTCGGCTTCTATATCTGGGTTGGTTCGATCTATAACTGTGACTAAAAAATTACCGTTAATATCCGGATTGTAGGTGTATGGTCTATCTTTTCTAGATATGTTAGTGTACAGGTAATTGTGATATAATTCTTCTAAGTCTATATATTGTACACCAACGTTTGCCGCTCTAACATCCTTATTTTCAAAAAACAAATATTCGTTTCCTCCCCAAAATGCTGATTTTGTATCATAACGGTAAATAAGTTCATTGCCTAAAACGTATTGTGGTTTTAAGTCTGAAATAGCCGTGTTGAGGTTGTTATTCTGGATGACTAATGTTTTGATCGTTTCTAAAGGGTTATTTAGATTAGTACCATCGGTTGAAATAATGATATCTACAGATTGTTTTTCTGCAATAACTTTAACATCTCTAGAGCGTTTGACACTAACACCAACATTGGTTAATTCTTCATAGATCATGAATTTTCTGCTAAACATGAGTTCGTCGTAATCATCGTAAATAGAAATCATATAATTCCCACTTTTTAATAAGGCGCGTGTTTGAGTATTAGGTATGGTTAAGTTATAATGCGAGTAAATTTGATAAGTATTGAAAGAGTTTTCATAACTTAAGATTCTCTGATTATCTAAGCCTTTTAAGTATTCGGGTTTTGATAAGCTTGAGGTGGTCCAATCGAAATTAAAATGCTCAATAACATAATAGAAATCTTCCTCATTCCCAGTTAAAGCATCAAACTCTAATTGTAACGTTTCTCCAAGTTTTAAAACAGGTAATTGTCCTTGGGTGGTGTTACTCTTAAAAGTAATTGTTTTTATAAAATCGGGAGGGTTTAGCTCTTCGGCTTGAGCGAAAATAAAAAAAGGAAATCCAATAATGAATATAATAAAGTGAATCTTAGAGGGCATATGTGCTCGTTTTGAGATGTAAATATAAACAAATTTAATCCCAAAAATACAGAAGAAATGCAAATGGGATTAATAGTTTAATTGCATTAAAATCAGTTGTGTGTATCTTCTACAACTATAAAAATACACAAAAACGGATATATCTGCTTTTTGCCGAATATTTTGTAATTGGTAGATTTTTGGATAAAAATAATCAATTATAACAGTTGGTTCTTGTTATTAAAAAAGTATTGAAAGCTACATTATTGCTGCTTTTTAACCTTGAAAAGTGCTTTACGTCATAACAAAATGCATTTTATCGAGTATTTTTTACGTAAGAACTGTTTTTTTTCGTATCGTTGCACTTAATTAAGAACTTTGTCATCCCTCTAAGAACATATTAATTTAAATTATTTATTAGTCCATTATTTTTATTCGAATAAACGAATTCATGTTAATGAACGTATTTAAAATTGTACTTATGGTATTAAAAGTTACACATAGAGCCTTTGAGGCTAAGACAGCTAATGTATTTTTATTAGTTGCATTTCTTTTTTCAACTCTCAGCGTTTTTTCTCAAACAATTACAAGTGTTATCCCAACCCGTATTACTAGTGGTTCGGAGGTGACAGTTCTTGGAACTGGTTTTCTTTCTGTAGATGTTAATGATGTGGCTATTACAGATATTCTTATTGAACCGGGAAGTGTTGAAATTGTTTCAGATACGGAAATTATCTTCACGATCAGTAATGTATATATTACTACATCAGGTGGTGTTTTGGTTACGCTTCCAACGGGTGGGAACAATGATGATATTGAAGATCAGTTAGGAAAAAGCCTTACGATAGGGAATGGTAGTGGGAGTGTTCCTATTATTGCGTCAGATCTTATAGATTACATTAAGCCAACACTTAAGGAATATCGGAATGACAGCGAAATTGAGATAGACGAGATATTTACAGATTGGGATTATAATGGTAATGGCTACTATAGGTCAAATTGGTGGGATAATGCAGATGAGTCAACTTATCCCAGTGATAGACATGATTTGTTGGCTTTTACAATTGATGGAGTTACTTATTCAACCGGAGTTAATGATGCTTTGTTAGATTTAAAATCGATAAGTTATACAGCTCAAAATTATCAAGCTTATTCTACTAATGGTATTACAGGGTTTCCGCACAGGGATAATTATCTTTTAATGGCAGATGAAATAGATGGCGCTATTGATGCCACTATTTTAAATGCTCAAGTAAGTGCCACGGCTTATGATGTTATAATTGATGGTGTAAACGGTCTAGATTTGGGTACGGGAATTGCTAATTTCAATAAAGAGGCGAGTGTTAGGTTTTTTAGTGGTAATGGTATTTTTGGGGCCGTAAATGATAATATACCAGATTTAGTGATCACTCAAATAGCGAATTCAAATGGTAACTTAACTGATGTCTATTATTATGCTGATCTAGATGGTAATATCATAGGTAGACCTGTTAGGTTAAGAATAGATTCTGAAGCAGATAGGCTTTTTAAGTGGGGTTTGGATTTGTATAATATGAATAATTCAGTGCCATATGACATATCTTACCCTACGAGTACTGCTTTTCAAGGGGGGTTAAAAAGATTATTTCGAATGGTCGGACTTAAATTGAGCGATTTTGAAATTGATAATAATTCTGCTGGTACTAATTATATTGGAGATATAAATAATATCAATATGTTAGCAGGAGGCTCAGCGGATATGGCTTTTATGGCTTATAATAAATCGGCTTTTGATATAAAATCTCCTAAAATTGATAAATTCCCATTATCTCGTAATATTTGTAGGTTAGATACTAATAATTCTATTGAGTTTAGTGCACTCGGAGTGATTGAGGGAGGAGCTACTTTGTCTCCAGTTGATCCAAATGAAACTATAGAGTATCAATGGTACAAGGATTATGTAGCAATAGCAGGCGAAACATCGAGTAGTTATACATTGTCGGGAGTAATTAGTTCAAGTGACCTAGGTAGCTATAAAGTAAGAGTGTCAAATGGTTATGGTGCTGTAGATTTGCCTTTTACCTTAAAGGAAGGAGGAACACCAACGTTTTGGAATGGTACTACTTGGGAGCTTCCACCTGCATTTATTACAGCAGGAATAACGGTTGATGATGATGAACGTAACTTAATCTTCAATGAAGACTATAATGAAGATGTAGATTTAGAAGGTTGTGATTGTCGTGTGCTAAGAGATCGGGAAGTTACTATAAAGGAGGGTAAAACACTTAAGCTTTATAAAGAGCTTGTGGTAGAACAAGATTTAGACATATATGACGAAAATAATATTTATGTAGAAACCATACCTGCAGGTCAAATAACTTTTAAAGATGATGCAAGTTTGGTGCAAACTAAAGCTGTAATAACAAATGCAAATAGCGGAGCCATTGTATTTGAGAGAGCTACAGAAAACCTGAACATTTCAGATTATATTTATTGGTCTTCACCTGTGGATGGTTTCGATATTGGACACGTTCCGGGATCGAATTCATATAGTTGGGATGTAAATGCAATAAATAGTTTCGGAACAAGAGGAAATTGGAGTGCGGCATCGGCATCGATGGATACAGGTATTGGTTATATAAAGCGAGTGCCTTCAGATGTTGATTTTGTAACAAGTTTTGTGGGAGTGCCAAATAATGGTGCTATCAATGTTGTAGTTGAAAAATCTGATGATTCAGGTAGGCCAGATCCAGAAGATAGTCATTGGAATTTAATCGGGAATCCGTATCCGTCGTCTATAGATGCAAGTACATTTCTAGCTGCAAATGTTAATTTAGAAGGAAATGTGCAAATATGGACTAGAGGTGAGGGTATTATTAGAGATAACTCTTCTGCAGATCCTTATTACCAAGATTTCGGGTATAATTATGGTGATGAGTATGTTACGTATAATGGTATGGGCGCTACTCCTGAAGGTTTTGATGGTAAGATTGCGTCAGGACAAGGATTTTTCGTACAAGTTTTAGATTCATCACCGGCAACATCTAATGTTGTTTTTAATAACGCAATGCGATATGACGGTGCAGAAGAAACTTATGATAATAGTCAATTTTATAGGTCAGGTAATTCAGAGGTGAATACTGACGGAGAGGTTGAAAAACAGTTAATTTGGCTAGGGCTAGTTGATGAAAGTAATACGTCTAAAGTCGCGCTTGTAGGTTATGCTGATGGTGCAACAAATGGCATTGATCGTTTGTATGACGCCCAAAAAATCGGTGAAGGTATGAGTATTTACTCTGTATTAGAAGATAAGAATATGATCATCCAAGGGCGTTCTTACCCTTTTGAAGGTAGTGACACAATAGCTATAGGTGTTGAGTTGCCTGAAGATGGTATTTTTAAAATTGCTATTGATAACGTAAAAGGAAGTGTTTTTGAAAATGATGAACAAGGAATTTATTTAGAAGATACTTACCTTAATGTTGTGCATGACTTAAGAGATACTCCATATAGTTTCACTGGTGTTGAAGGTGTTATCAATGATAGATTTGTTTTAAGATATACGCCAAGTCAATTACTCTCTGTTGCTGAGCAGACTGAACTAGACGTTTTTATGTATATAAAGGACAAAAGATTGTACGTGAAATCATTAACAGATATTGAGTCTATAGTGTTGTTTGATATTACAGGGAAACAAGTCGCAACTTACAAATTAGATAAAAATGTTAGCCGTGAATTTAACACGTCATTTCAATATCCGAGAGGAGCTTATATGGCGCTTCTCAAAATGGAAAGCGGTTTTACGGTAGGAAAAAAAATAATGAATTAATTATAGATTTTACTTTTTCTAACTAACATTATATTTAAAACAAAAATTTTGTTATTTATTGTGACTTTTACTTAATAAAGGGTTCTAAATAATAAAGAATAGATTTTTAAAATTTTAAAACGTCCAAACTTACTATTAAACATTGACAGAAGGCCAAAAGGGGGTAATGTCAGAAAATTAAAACTTATGAAAAAAAATACAATTAATTTTATTAAGACGATTAAGTCGTTTAAAACCTTTGCCATTATAGCATTTTTAATGTGTAGTGGTGGTTTGTTCGCTCAAGCAATTACGGATGTGTTTCCAACTAGAGTGACTAAAAAATCAGAAATTACTCTAATTGGTAGTAACTTTTCTGAAACTACAGCTATTACTGTAAATGGTATCTCTATTGGTAATGTTACATTAGTTAGCTCAACAGAAATGACTTTTGAAATCACTCAAGAGGGATCGGTTGATGTTATTGGTAATATTTTAGTTGGTGGTGTTGCCTCTGCTTTTAATGTTGAGTATGTAGTTCCAACTGAAAAAGAATTAAAAAATGGGCCAACAAGTAATATTACTAAAATCACCGAAATTTTCACAACGCACAATGGATTTTGGAGATCTTCTGAATATAAAAACAATCCTAATGGTGTAGGTCAATGGCCTAATAATAATCACGATTTATTAGCTTTTACTTATGACAGTGTAACATACTCTACAGGAGTTAATGATCAATTATTGACAGATAATGGTGTTGTGTTTAGTGAGCAATTATTCTTTGCTTATACTACTGACGGTGTGTCTGGTAATACACATGCTTTAAATTATTTAGCAACAGGAGATATGATTGATGGTGAAACTAATGAAGGGTTAGCTATAACCTCAGAAAATATTTTAGGAACTACGGTTTATGATGCTATTACTGATGGTGTGAACGGATTAGATTTAGGAACAGGGATAACAAATTTTAATCAAACGGCTGATGTTCAATTTTTCAGTAGTGGTGGAAATTTAGGTTCAATTAATGATGCAATACCTGATTTTTTAGTAACGCAAATTGCAAGTGCTGGTAGCACAGATATATATTATTATGCAGATGCCTCAGGAAATGTTGTAGGAAGACCTATAGAGCTAAGTATTAGGGAAGAAGCTGGAAGTGATGGTGATGCCTTATTGTCTTTTTGGAGGTTAGATCTTTATAATTTCCCAAATAGTACAAATTACGGTGTAGCAACTCCGACTACAAGGGCTTTTGGTTCAGATGAAAGACGACCATTACGTATGGCTGCTTTAAAAATGGATGAGTTTGGAATTGATGTTAATAATGTGAGTGATATTAACAATATCAATATGGTTGCAGGTGGAACATCTGATTTGGCTTTTTTAGCATATAATAGAGGGTCTTTTGATATAAAGACACCTGTATTTACGCAGTTTCCAGTTTCGAGATATATTTGTAGATTTCCTAATAGTTCAGTAATTACCTTTTCAGCTACTGCAGAGCTTTCAGGTCCAGCAACTGGTGATCCTTTGGAAACATTATCATATCAATGGTATAAATATAATACACTTATTCCAGGTGCGACTAATAGTACTTACACTTTGACAGGTGCTATTCAATCCTCTGATTTTGGTACTTATAAGGTGAAAATTTCTAATGGTTATGGAGCGGTTGTTGCTCCGGTAAGATTAATTGAGGGAGGTACACCTACTTATTGGGATGGTGTTGAATGGACACTTCCTCCAGCTTATGCTAACTTAGGAATCACGGTGACTGATACGGAAAGAGAATTGGTGTTTTCGCAAGATTTTAATCAAGAAACTGGTGTTTTGGAAGGTTGTAGTTGTAATGTTCCGGAAGGAAGTAATGTGATATTTGAAGCCAATACAACTCTTAAACTTTATAATGAGGTTAAAGTTGAGAATGGTGGAACTTTAACATTTGAAAGTGATGCGAGCTTAATTCAAACAAGAGATGTTGGTGCTAATAATGTTAACAGTGGTTCGATTATTTCGAAACGTGAACTTTTTAGTGCGGTTTCTGGTGATTTTAGTTTTTGGTCAGGGCCTGTGAGTTCATTTAGTGTGAATTTTGTTACTGCGCCGTATGTTCCATCCGCTTTTGTTTATAATGTAAATACTACGAATACTGAAGGTACTGCTGGTGATTGGGTTTCAGCTAGTGGCTCAATGGTAAGTGGTAAGGGTTATCTTGTAGATGTCCCAAGTGCATTTGTGTCGTCGGGATTCACAGCGGCATTCGAAGGTACTGCGACTAACGGATTAGTTAATATCGATGTCCTTAAGTCCCCTACAGCAACTGAGCCAGTTGAAGAATTAAGACATTGGAATTTGATTGGTAATCCTTATCCATCAGCATTAAATGTTGAAGAATTTTTAACTGCAAACACATCATTGGAAGGTAACGTAAGATTTTGGGCGAACTCAGGAACAAGTAATACTGCTATTGCAGGTCAGTTCTATTCAGGAGTCGCTTATGAATATGGTGATGATTACGTAACTTATAATCGTACAGGTTCTGTGCCAGATATGTTTGGTGGAAATCTTGCTTCTGGTCAAGGATTTTTTGTTCAGGTAGATGAAAGTGCAGCGGCAACTTCTCAAGTTACTTTTGAAAACGTAATGCGTTATGATGATGCTGAGATTGCTTATGATAATTCACAATTTGTACAAACTAATGAGTCAAGTAGTGTAACAGGTAGTTCTAGCAACCAATTGGTTTGGTTAAGCTTAGTGGATAATACAAATACATCATCTTTAGCACTTGTAGGTTATGTAAATGGTGCAACAAATGGAAACGATAGAATGTATGATGCATTTTCGGATGGTAGTCCAATGCGTATTTATTCAACGATAGGAACTTCAAAAATGGCTATTCAAGGTCGTGCGCTTCCTTTTGATGCTGCAGATTTAGTACCATTAGGTGTTGATTTGCCATCGGATGGTACATTTACTATAGGGATTGATCAAGTAAAAGGTGATTTATTTCAAACGTCCGCTCAAGGGATTTATCTTGAAGATGTATTGTTAGATGTTGTTCATGATTTAAGAGCACAGCCATATAGCTTTACTGGTATCGAAGGGTCAACTTTAGATCGTTTTATTTTGAGATATACTCCTGCACCGCTTTCAGTTGATGAGTTTGATCTTTCTAGCACATATGCATTTGTAAAAGATAACGAGTTAAATATAAATTCATCAAGCAGTATTAAAGAGGTTACAGTTTATGACCTTACGGGTAAGCAGATTGTCGTTTATACTCCAGATGTTATTGATACTAGCTTTACAACGCCTTTTAACTTTTCTAAAGGGATGTACCTTGCGGTAATTAAGGTTGGAGAAGGAAACGAAATAGAAGTAACTAAAAAAATTATGAATTAGAAAGGCTTTTATTCTTCTAATATATAGAAATGCTGTCAGAATTTATTCTGGCAGCATTTTTTTTATTTAATAGTATAACTATGTTACTACCATTAAGTAAGCTTATGTAATTGTAGATATTGCATTCAGTTTTATATTAAAATGTAACTTTTAGTTAAGTTTATATCAATAGTTGACTTTATTTATAATGACTATAAATAAAAAAGATGTTTTAATATGAAAATTATTTGAGCAATAATTCGTAAATTCGCACGGATTTTTTAGATAACTAATCTTTAATAGATATGTCAAAAGACATCAAAATAAACAAAGGTTTGGACATAAAGCTTGTCGGTGTAGCCGAAAAAGCAATAGAGAATGCTATTATTAGTAATTCTTATTCCATAAAGCCTGAAGACTTTCATAGTGTAATACCAAAACTTGTAGCAAAAGAAGGAACTCTTGTAAAAGCGGGCGAAACTTTATTTTACAATAAGGACAATGAAGCTATGAAATTTGTATCGCCTGTTTCGGGTGAAATAACAGAAGTACAACGTGGAGCGAGACGTCGAATAGATGCTGTTAAGATTACAGCAGATAAGACTCAGACATTCCTAGATCATGGTAAATTTGATTTAGCGTCGGATGCTGAAAAAACTAAAGCACATTTATTAGCAACTGGTTGTTGGGCTTTTATTAAGCAACGTCCATACGATGTTATAGCAAAAGCGGATAGCACACCAAAGGCTATTTTTGTTTCTGGATATGCAAGTGCACCTTTGGCGGCAGATTTGGATTATACTTTATCTAGTAAAGAAGCAGAATTACAGGCAGCAGTAACCGCATTATCTAAATTTACAGATGGTGGAGTTCATATTTCTGTCGGAAAAAATTCTAATTCACCTTTAGCAAACTTACAAAACGCGATAACTCATAAAGTTTCTGGGCCACATCCATCTGGTAATGTTGGGACATTAATTAATAAAGTGAATCCTGTTAATAAAGGAGAAACAGTTTGGACAATAAACGCACAAGATTTAGTGATTATTGGAGAGTTGTTACTTACAGGTAAATTTAATGCCGAGCGTATAATTGCGCTTGCAGGATCTTCTGTTAAGAAGCCAAGGTATTTTAAAACAAAGTTAGGTTCTGAAATCGCCACTATGATTTATGATAATGGCGTTGAAAGAGATGGTAATGATCGTATTATTTCAGGAAATGTTTTAACTGGGAAACAAGTAAAGCCTGATGGTTATTTAGACTATTATAGTAATGTTATTACAGTGATTCCTGAGGGTGATGATTATGAATTATTTGGATGGAATAAGCCAGTATTTAATAAGATATCGACATCTAGAGCATTAACTTTTTCTTGGTTAAGCCCTAAGAAAAAATACGATTTAAATACTAATACAAACGGTGAACATCGTGCATTTGTAACTACAGGTACTTACGAAGAAGTATTTCCTTTGGATATTTATCCAATGCAGATATTAAAAGCTTGTATGTATAAAGATTTAGATGAAATGGAAGCTTTAGGAATGTACGAAGTTGCACCTGAGGATTTTGCATTAACAGAATTTGTATGTGTATCTAAACAACCACATCAAAAAATTATAAGAGAAGGATTAGACTTAATGCTAAAAGAGATAGGATAATGGGTTTAAAACAAAATTTACATAATTTTAAGGAAAAGAATAAAGACAAAAAATGGTTGCCTGCATTTTCTGCAATACATACATTTTTATTCTTGCCTAATGAGACCACGCATAATGGAACTCATATAAAAGCAGCCGATGATTTAAAAAGAACAATGAACACTGTTATTATGGCAATGGTTCCTTGTTTGATCTTTGGGATGTTTAACGCTGGTTATCAGCATCATTTAGCTTTTGGAGAGATTCAACAGGCAACAGGTGGATTCTTAAGTGCCGAGTTTTGGACTTTAGATAATTTCTCTGTTGGTTTTTGGAAAGTAATTCCATTAGTCGTTGTGTCTTACGTTGTTGGTTTAGCAATTGAGATTTTATTCGCAATTAAAAATAGCCACGAAGTAGAAGAAGGGTATTTAGTAACAGGAATGTTAGTGCCACTTATTGTACCAATTGATACACCTCTATGGATGTTAGCGGTTGCTGTTGCTTTTGGAGTTGTCATAGGTAAAGAAGTATTTGGAGGGACAGGGATGAATATACTTAATCCTGCCTTAACGATTAGAGCCTTTTTATTCTTTGCATATCCAACTTGGATGTCAGGAGATAAAGTTTGGGTACATGGAGCTGTAGAACGTGATCAGATGATTGCTGCAGGACAAAATGTAGATGCTATTTCAGGTGAAACGATATTAGGTTCATTAGCACAAGGTAAAGAAGTTGCTTATTCTGTTTGGGATATGTTTTACGGAATTATTCCAGGTTCAGTTGGAGAAACATCAACACTTTTAATCTTGTTAGGAGGGTTATTCTTAATCTTCGCTAAAATTGGAAGTTGGAGAATTATGTTATCATCTGTTGTAGGTGCCTTAATTATGGGCTTAATTTTTAATGGTCTTGTTAGTGCAGAAGTTATTTCAGAAGGAAGTAAATTCTACGGATTAATGAGCACAGAATTCTGGCAGCATTTACTAATTGGGGGTTTTGCCTTTGGTACGGTGTTTATGGCAACGGATCCTGTAACAGCATCACAAACAAATAAAGGGAAATTGATATATGGTTTCTTAATAGGATTTCTTTCTATTATGATTCGTGTATTCAATCCAGCATATCCAGAAGGTGTTATGTTAGCCATTCTATTAATGAATGTATTTGCACCAACAATTGACCATTATGTGGTTCAAGGAAATGTGAAGAAAAGAATGAAACGTTTAAAAGCTAAAGTTGCATAACGATGGAAAATAGAACAGATAAAAATTCGTACACAATACTATTTGCTATAGGTATGGTATTGATCGTTGGCTCTTTGTTAGCATTTACAGCGTCTTCATTAAAACCTACCATTGCAGAGAATCAGCGAATGGAAAAGCAACAGAATATTCTGTATGCAATGGGAGTTAATGATAATGATGAAAGTAGTGCAACGTTTATTTCAACAGATAAAGTAGCTGATGAATTTTCAAAATATATCAAAAAACAAGTTGTCATTGAAGGTAGTAAATCAACAGAAAATGACCAGGCTTATTTAATTGATGTTAAAAAGGAACAAACAAAAGCAAAAGCAGGTAAAACAAGAAGATTACCTTTATTCGTTGGTGAAAAAGACGGTCAAATGTTTTATATAGCGCCAATTAGAGGTAAAGGTTTATGGGATGCGATTTGGGCATACATAGCTTTAGATGAGAATATGGTTGTTCAAGGTGCTTATTTTGATCATAAAGGTGAAACACCTGGATTAGGAGCTAATATTAAGCAACGATTCTTTATGGACGATTTTATTGGAGAGCATTTATTAGACGAGTCAGGTAATTTTAAAGGAATTACTGTTGCAAAAGGTAACGCAGATCCAAAGAATTTAAATAAAACAGATAACGAGGTAGATGCAATTGCAGGAGCAACAATTACTGGTGATGGTGTTACAGCTATGATTAAAAGTGATTTGAAGCTATACGTGCCTTATTTTCAAACTTTAAAACAATAAGCAATGGGACTTATATCAAAAAAAGACGCCAAGTTAATTACAGATCCATTAGCAGACAATAACCCTATTACTATACAGGTATTAGGTATTTGTTCCGCTTTAGCAATTACAGCAGAGCTTAAAGCTTCAATTGTAATGGCTGTTTCAGTATTATTTGTTTTAGGAATTGGTAATGTTGTGATTTCTTTAATGCGAAATATTATTCCTTCAAAAATTAGAATTATTGTTCAATTGGTTGTAGTTGCTGCTTTAGTAATTATTGTTGATCAGGTTTTAAAAGCATTTGCTTACGAGTTAAGTAAAACACTTTCTGTATTTGTTGGATTAATTATTACGAACTGTATTATTATGGGACGTTTCGAAGCTTTTGCTTTAGCAAACAAACCATGGCAATCATTTCTAGATGGTATTGGTAATGCAGCGGGTTATGGCTTAATACTTATAATAGTTGGTTTCTTTAGAGAACTTTTAGGTTCTGGAACTTTATTAGGATTTAAAGTTTTAGGAGACCCTATTGAAAAAACAGGACTTTATGCTATTGGCTATGAAAATAATGGATTTATGTTATTATCACCCATGGCACTAATTGTTGTAGGAATCATTATTTGGATTCAACGTAGTAGAAACAAAGCATTAATAGAAGATTAAATTAGTTAATGGTTATTAGTGTTAGTTAATAGTTTAACTAGCATCGAAATCATACCAACTAAAAAAGAAAATATATGGAACATATAGAATTATTTTTCAAATCGATATTTATAGATAACATGGTATTTGCTACGTTCTTAGGAATGTGTTCTTATCTTGCTGTATCTAAAAAAGTATCTACTGCTGTAGGTTTAGGAGCAGCTGTAATTTTTGTATTGGCAATAACTGTCCCTTTAAACTGGTTGTTAGATCAGTATTTATTACAACCAGGAGCTTTATCTTGGTTAGGTGAGGAGTATGCAGATTATGATTTAAGTTTCTTATCATTTATTATGTTTATTGCAACCATTGCAACAATGGTTCAATTAGTAGAAATAGTAGTCGAGAAATTTTCACCATCATTATATAATTCACTAGGTATCTTTTTACCTTTAATTGCTGTAAACTGTGCTATTTTAGGAGGGTCATTATTTATGCAGTCTCGTGAAATTGCCACTTTAGGATTAGCTACAACTTACGGTGTTGGTTCTGGTATTGGTTGGTTTTTAGCAATTTTAGCAATTGCTGCTATTCGTGAGAAAATCAGATACTCTAACGTACCACCAGCTTTACGTGGATTAGGAATCACCTTTATTATCACAGGTTTAATGGCTATTGGTTTTATGAGCTTTGGAGGAATGTTAACAGGTGGTGATGACGAAGTGAAAAAAGAAGATACAACTGCTCAAGTTGAAGCAGCGAAGAAAATAGAAGAAACAAAAGCATTAGCTGATAACACAATTAAAGTAATTGAGTAATATGATTTTATTAGCAGCAAGTACAACAGGAACAATATTAGCAACAGTAGTCGCGTTTTTAATAATTACGTTATTATTAGTTGGACTATTATTATTTGTTAAACAGAAACTTTCTCCATCAGGTCCTGTAAAGATTACCATTAATGGTGAACGTGAAATTGAAGTAGGTTCTGGAGATAGTTTACTAACGACTTTAGGAGCACAAAAAATATTCTTACCATCTGCATGTGGTGGTGGTGGAACATGTATTCAGTGTGAATGTCATGTTATTAATGGTGGGGGTGAAGCTTTACCTACAGAAACACCACATTTTAGTAGAACAGAATTACAACATGGTGCACGTTTAGCTTGCCAAGTAAAGGTAAAGCAAGACATGGAAATTACTATTCCTGAAGAGATTTTTGGAATTAAGAAATGGGAAGCAACTGTGGTATCTAATTTCAACGTAGCGACATTTATTAAAGAATTTATTGTAGAGATACCAGAAGATATGGGTTACAAAGCTGGTGGTTATATCCAGATTGAAATTCCTGAAACTACAGTTAATTATTCTGAAATGGATGTTACAGCACATCCTGAAGATCACCCTGGGGAGCCAGATAAATTTAAGCCAGATTGGGAAAAATTTGGATTATGGCCTTTAGTAATGAAAAATACTGAAACAGTTGAGAGAGCTTATTCAATGGCATCTTATCCTGCAGAAGGTAGAAAAATTATGTTGAATGTACGTATTGCAACTCCTCCTTTTGATCGAGCCAAAGGCGGTTGGATGGATGTTAATCCAGGTATTGCATCGTCTTACATATTTAATCAGAAGCCAGGAGATAAAGTGGTAATCTCTGGACCTTATGGTGAATTCTTTATCAACGAGTCTGAAGCAGAAATGTTATACGTTGGTGGTGGAGCAGGTATGGCACCAATGCGTTCACATTTATATCAATTATTTAGAACCTTAAAAACAGGTCGTAAAGTAACATATTGGTATGGTGGTCGTTCTAAAGCCGAATTGTTTTACATTCATTATTTTAGAGCATTAGAAAAAGATTTTCCAAACTTTAAATTTTACATTGCATTATCAGATCCTACAGAGGCTGATAACTGGAAAGTTAAGACTGATGTAAATGACGAAGCTGGAGATGGTTTTACAGGTTTTATACACCAAGTAGTAATAGACCAGTATTTATCTAAACACGATGCACCAGAAGATCTAGAATTGTATTTCTGTGGACCTCCTTTAATGAATCAAGCGGTTCAGAAAATGGGTGAAGACTTTGGAATGGATGATGAGAATATTAGATTTGATGACTTTGGAGGATAGAATTCCTTTGAAAAAAGAACCTTATAGTAGAAATTATAAATTATAAAAAAAGCCAATACATTTAATGTATTGGCTTTTTTAATTTATCAGTATTATTTTCTAAATCATGGTATGTTGTTGGTTTGCGATATCAAAATTAAATAATATGGAACAATCCATAATATTATTTATACCATCTAAAATGCAAAGTTGAGCTACAACGTCACTTAAACCATTAAACAAGATAGTCTTATTGATGTTTTTAGGTCTATATAAGCGTTGTTTAGTTGTAAAGTGATAACCACATCCTTTTAGAAATGCAATTTCAATTTGAAGTAACTGTGTAGGAGAATACCCATTAAACTGTTTGCCTAAATTTTGGTGCACTAAACCAATGTAATTTAATTGTAAGGATCCATGTTTATCTGTAAAATATTTCCAAGATTCATTGTTGTCTAGAATATTTCCAACGGCACATTGTTTACAATCTTCTGGATTTAACGAGCCATTATGAAAGGCATTGTATAATTTTAGAATAGCATTTTCAAAACGAATTGAAGTTGTCATAGTTATACCCTTTATCTTTTAAAGACTTAAGATACAATAAAATAACGTTATGTTCCACGTTATGCATTAAGACAATGCATTATTGAGGTTTTTACTCTTGTAGTTCTTCTTCTAAGATTCCTTTTAGAGTCTCTATAGAAATTGGTTTTATAATATAATTAGATATGTTTTTATAGCGCTTTGCACGATTTAAGTCTACAGGATCAATAGAAGAACTTACAATGTAGATCGTAATCGACTTATGAGCTTCAATCTTAATAAACTCGTCTAAAAACTCCCATCCATCCATTATTGGCATGTTGATATCTAACAATATAATATCAGGAATGTCCTTACCATTGAGCATTATGGGTTTTAATTGATTAATAGCTTCTTGTCCATTTTTAAAAACCATGAATGATTTACAAAAATTTGATAACTCCATCATTCTTTTTGCACCAAAAATAAATATGGGATCATCATCGATGATACATGCTACGTCAATTTTACTCATGTTTTTTTAAATGTATATAAAAGGTTGTACCTTCATTAACTTTACTTTCTACTTCAATTTTTCCGCCTATGGCTTCTACTTGATTTTTAGTTATAAATAATCCTAAACCGCGAGAATCATCATGTTTATGAAATGTTTTATACATGCCAAATAGCTTTTCGCCGTATTTTTCTAAATCAATACCTTGGCCATGATCTTTAATTTCTAAAACAACAAAGTCATTTACAATATTAGTGTTTATTTCTATGTTAGCGGGCTCATTAGGTTTTTTATATTTTATAGCATTGGTTAAAAAGTTCAATAAAATACTATCTAGATATGCAGGTACTGCTTTTACTAAAATATTAGGATCAATGTTTATAGAAACGGTAGTTTTAGAATCTATAATGAGCGCAGCAATACTTGAATGCGCACGATTAAAGTTTTCTAATAAGTTTAATGGTTCAGTTTTTAAATCCTTTTGAATGTTTATTGCGGCAACTTCGTTTAAGTTTTCTACAGTCTCACCAAGATGACTTACAGCTAAGCCTATTAAAGGAAAAATTTCATTTTCAGTAGTTTCAGGTAAGTCCATTTTTACAATATCTAACAGCATATCTAAATTCCCGTAATGCGATCTTAAATTATGCGAAACAATATGTGCAAAATTTAGTAAGCGCTTATTCTGATCTTCTGTAGTCGCTAATAATTGATCTACTTTTTTACTCGTTTCTTTAATTTTTGTAAGGTCATTAATTTGTGCGACATAATGCAGTGGCTCTCCACTGTCATCTCTAATAATTGATGTAAATAACTGTGCCCAAATGTTTTTTCCTGTTTTACTTATATAGCGTTTTTCTGTCTCGTAATATTCGCGTTGCCCTCTCATCATTTCTATCATGGCTTTTTGACCAATATGAATATCTTCAGGGTGCGTAATAGTTTTAACTGTCATGGTTGATAATTGATCTTTACTGTAGCCCAAAGTTTTACATAAACTTTTATTAACATCAAGCCAATTGCCATTTAAATCTACAATGGCCATACCTACTAAAGTGTTTTCAAACGTCTTTCTTAATTGTTGTTCTTTATAAGCGAGTGCTTTTGTATCTTTTGTTTTTTTATCTATATCTTGAAATAGACCTTGTACTTTAATACATACATTGTTTTTAATTATAGGCATCCCTATCGCTCTTATCCATTTGTCTTTGTTAGTAGGAGTGACAATTTGAAGTTCTACATCAAAATCTTCGTGATTTGAAATGCACTTAGTGAATAAAGTAGAAATAGTATCTCTGCTATAGCCTGTTTTGTAAAAAGAAATACCAGATTCAACATTTGGTGTGAAATCTATTGGTACTTCGTGTATTTTTTTTGTTTCAGAACTCCAATCTAGAGTTTCTAATTCAAGATCAAATTCCCATGTGCCAATAGAGGCATATTTTTGAATAAAATCTAATAGGTTTACTTCATTTTGGTTGGTTGCCTTTGTGACTTGAGAGCTCAAAATATAGGGGGTATTAATTAATAAGGGAACACGAATATAATTTTTAAATTTTAAAACCAAAGATATTTATTCATTTAAATCCGTTTAAAGCCCTTTAAATGTAGGGTTTAGATTACTTTTTTGATTTTGAAATTAAAATAGAGCGATATAATCTTGTTATTTGGTTTTTTTTTATCACATTTAATCCCTGTATTTCGACTACGCTTATTATAAAATTTAGAGAGAATCGTATTGCTATTGTTACTTCGTTTGTTCAACTATTTTAATTCCTTATAATGGTTTATCATTATATTATTACAAAAGAGTTTCTTTTAAAAGCCGAATTAATCCGGAAATCCTACCATAACGAACTATAATTCATTATTCAACATACGAAATATTAAAGGTTTTACGTTTGTTAAAATATGAAGAAAGTTATACTCATCCTTTTTATATGTGCATCTCTTATTGTTTTTGCACTTCAATTTAAACCCGTAGAAAAAGCTGTAGGTATAGTTTCTGCTGTTATTGATACTCCAGGTCTTGTTAATAAGGATAGTTTAACCATTGTATCAAGAGTTAATATTCCTAATGGTTACAAACGTGTTGACTATGCAAAAGGAAGCTTTGAAACATATTTACGCCATTACAAATTGAAAGCCTTTGGAAGCAAAATTATAAATTATGATGATACCAACTATTTTTGGCAAGGAGGTCATATTGGTATTTTAGAAATTTCGGTTCCTAAAAACGGACTGCAACAATGTGCCGATGCATTAATCAGGATAAGAAGCGAATACCTGTGGGATTCTAACAGAAAAGACGAAATAGGTTTCAACTTTACCTCTGGTCATTATTGCTCATGGACAAAATATGCTGATGGTTATAGACCAAAAGTTAATGGTAATAAAGTATCGTTTCATAAAACGGCAAGTGCAAATTCATCTAAAGATAACTTCTATAAATACTTGAATTTAATATACATGTATTCTGGAACTTTGTCACTTTATAACGAATTAGAATCTGTTTCTGCTAAAGATTTAAAAATAGGAGATATGCTCATCAAAGGAGGTTCACCTGGCCATATTGTTATGATTGGAGATGAAGTTGTAAATAAAAATAACGAGAAATTATTTGTACTATTTCAAGGTAATACACCAGCTCAAAGTGTGCATTTGGTTAAGAATTTGGAATACTCAGCGATTTCGCCATGGTATCAATTGGAAGATGATGCTATAATTCTGGTTTCAAATTACACGTTTAGTAGTGCAAAATTTGTACGTTTTAAATAGCAAGTTTGTATCTTTGTTTTATGAGTAAACCTTTAACACCTCAAGAAATTCATAACCTCGCCATGAACCACGTAGGTAAAGACCTAGAAGCTCGTGGTTTTGAATTTGTAGCTATTAATAGCACACTAAAACGGCATCCACAATTTGTTTGTATAGATAAAAATAGTCAATACTTTTTTGTGGTTGTTAGAGCTGTGATTTTGCCTGAAAACCCAAATAACTATGATGTTGTTTGGATGGAGACATTCAAAAAACATGCTTACGAGAAAGATGCAAAAGTATTATATGCTGGAGTTGGGTTGGGCAATCCTAAAGGTGAAGATTTACCTATTCATTTAAATGAAGACTACTTAATTGAATACAATGGTATACAAGTATTAGAAATGAATTTAAATTAATTAATTTCTACAAAAAAATCTCATCAACAAAAATCAATAATTTCAGTTTTTAAATAATGATCAAAAAATTACTCATATTTAGTTTTGTATTACTAATACTTTCTTGCCAAGGAGAACCTAAAAACATCAAATTATCTGGACCTGTTTTTGGTACAACTTATAATATTCAATATCATTCTGAGGATAATACCAATTATAAAAAGCGGTTTGACAGTCTTTTTAATGTGGTAAATGAATCCATGTCTACTTACATTCCAAATTCAATAATTTCTAAAATTAATAAAGGAGAAAATATTGAAATAGACGCGCATTTTAGACGTGTTTTTACTAATGCAAAGCAAATTTATAGAGCAACAGAAGGTGCATTTGATCCCACTATAGGAGCTGTTGTAAATGCTTGGGATTTTGGACCGGAAGGAAAAATTACCAATATAGATAGTACTGCAATTAATAGCTTAATGAGATCGGTTGGCTACAACAGAATGGGACTTAGAGATAATAAAGTTATTAAGAATAAGTCTTCTTTTATTGATTTTAATGCCATTGCAAAAGGTTACGGAGTAGATGTTATAGCAGAATTTTTAGAACAGAACAATATTAAAGATTATTTGGTTGAAGTAGGAGGGGAAATAAGAGCAAGAGGGATTAATGTTGAAAAAAAATCCCCTTGGAAAGTCGGTATCGATGATCCAAATTTTGAAGGCGAACAATCATATTCTAAAGTGCTTACTTTACAAGATGAAGCTATGGCAACGTCTGGTACGTATCGTAAATTTAAGATTGATGAAAACGGAAATCGGTATGCACATATTATTGATACCAAAACCGGTTATCCATCAAAAACAAACATTTTAAGCGTTTCTGTGATTGCAGAAGATTGTATGACGGCAGATGCTTATGCTACAGCGTTTCAGGCGATGGGAATTGAGCGTGTTTCAACGTTTTTAGAACGTCATGATGAGTTAAAAGCTTATTTTATTTATGAGAATGAAAATAACGAACTAAAAACACAATCTATAAATGATTTCCCTGTCAATTAATATATTGACTGTTTAAGTGGCATTCTCGCCCATTCACTAAGATTTTTGAAATTATGAATGTTCAATTTCGTAGTTTTGATAGAAACCGTGGATTCTTGATTTTTCGTTATTTCATCCTAACACTATTTTTTTTCGTCTTTCAAAAGAATGCTGCACAACAACCTGTGTCTATTCATTTAACAGAAAAAGATGGTTTACCTGATATAGAATTTTACGATATTCTAGAAGATGAAGATGGTTATATTTGGCTCGCTGCAGACAAAGGCTTGTATCGTTATGATGGTAAGCACTACAAATTATTTACCAATCCTTTAAAACGTGGTCGTTCTCTGTTTAGCCTTACTTTAGATGCAAAAGGGCGTCTTTGGTGTAATAACCTTTCTGGGCAATTTTTTTATGTCGAAGACAACGAACTAAAGCTCTTTAAAGATTTTGAAGATTTAAATACATTAGTTGATTTTCAGGTTTACGATAACCATCTTGTTATTGCTGCGAATAACAAGCTAACAACCATAAATTTAGATACAAAAAAGACAACGCATGTGTTAGATGGTGTTTATCAAGATCATTTTGCAGCATTAGATGGAAACAACGATGGATTTTATTTCAATAGAAATAACATTATTCATTTTACTAAAGATGTTACATTTAAAGAAACACAACCAATTCATTTTAATCCTTTTAAAGCAGGACAGCAGAGTGGTTTAAAAATGTTTTTCGATTATAAGAATCAAGTATTTTTCTTCAATGAATTAAAGTCTACCAAAAGAAATAATTTATTTTATGTAGCAGATAATGATTTAATAAAGGTTGAATTGCCCAATGCATTAGAGTCTGCAATAATTGTTAGTTCTTATCAAGTTGAGAATAAGTTATGGGTCTTAACTAATAAAGGGATTTACATTTCTACTATTGAGAATAACCGTTTAATTGTATTAGAACATTATTTTAAGAATAGTTATACTACTGATTTTATTATAGATCACAACAGCAATTTCTGGGTTACTACATTAAAACAAGGTGTGTTTGTTATGCCTAATTTGGCTTTAAAAAAAATAGATTTACCAGAGAATTTAGGAATAACTGCCATAGAAAAAACAGATCATGAAGAGTTGTATTTAGCAACGTCTAATTTTAAAATTTTTAATTATTTAAAAAAAGATCATAGCATAAAAAAACTCAATGTATCCTTTCGTAATAATGTATATGGTATTTGTTATAATTCGTTATCAGATGATTTATTGATGGTAGCCACAACAGAGTCCATTTTTTACAATTCAAAAGAAAGATTAAACAAGAAGAGTCAACTTATTGTAACGAAGTCTATAGAGGTTTACGATGATGATCAATATTTAGTAAGTCTTCCACACGCCTTGTGTCTCTACAGTAAAAAAAGAGATTCGCTGTCTTTGTTACGCCTAGCTAGAAGTTATGGTTCCGTTTTAAATACCAACAAAACAAAAGCCTATTGTAATTTTATTGATGGTTTTGGTGTCGTAGATTTAAAAACAAAAGCCTATAAACAAATTACTTATAACGATTCAACGGTATATGGTGCTAAAATAGCAATAACAAAAGACGATATTGTTTGGGTTGCCACATATAATAAAGGATTGTATGGATTTGTAAATGACACTTTGCAGTATAAATTAGATACTAATAATGGATTGGCTTCTAATGTTATTAATGTTATTACTTCAGATGAAAAATCAATTTGGATTGCTACAGATAAAGGCTTACAAAATTATAACTACGAAAAGCAAGAAGTTATAACCGTAAATAGAGAAGATGGTATAGAGTCCTACAATATTAACTCTATGGTTGTTTTAGAAGATGATGTTTTCTTTGGCTCTAATCTGGGATTATATAAGTTTAATAATAAGAGTATTAATAAAACAAGAAAAACACTTCAGCCGTATTTTACATCTGTAGCAATTTTAGAGAAGGATACTATTATTCAATCGAATTATGAGTTAGAGCAAACGGAGAGTGAAATTAGGTTTGGTTTTAATGTTAACGGATTTCAATCTAACGATTTTGTAAATTATGAATACAAATTAGAAGGTTACAGTAACAATTGGATTGCGGTAGAAGAGGGGCTAGATTTTGTAAAATTTAATACCTTGCCAGCCGGAAAATTCACATTTCATTTAAGAGCAAGAAACACATTTCAAAAAGAATATACGCGACCTATCAGTGTCGTTTTAAAAGTACGATTACCGTTTTACAAGACATGGTGGTTTTATATATTGCTTTTAATAATTTCAATAACTGTGGTGTGGTGGTATTTTTCTAGAAAAACAGCACGTTTAAATGCTGCTCAGCAACAAGCCTTAGAAAAAGCTAAAATCAATCAGCAATTGGTGTTTTCTCAGCTAGAGAATTTGCGTTCTCAAATGAATCCTCATTTTATATTTAATGCCTTAAACTCTATTCAAGATTACATTATTTTGAACGAAAAGAAATTGGCACGCGAGTATTTAGTGAAATTCTCACGTTTAATAAGAACGTATTTAGAGCACAGTCAATCCAATGAAGTATCGTTAAAAGAAGAAATAAAAGCACTCAGTTTATATTTAGATCTTGAAAAAGAACGGTTCGATGATGATTTTAATTTTAAAATAACAGTAGACAAAAGTCTTAATCTGGAGACGATATTTTTGCCCTCTTTATTTATACAGCCTTATGTAGAAAATGCATTGAAACACGGATTACTTCATAAAAAAAACAATAAGAGATTACAGTTAAATTTTATAAATGATGACGTTCAAAACTTATTAATCTGTGAAATTATTGACAATGGTATAGGTCGTGAAGCATCAGAGAAAATTAAGAGTCAGCGTTTAAAACAACATAAATCTTTTGCGACTTCTGCAAACCAAAAACGTATAGATTTATTGAATAGAAGTCAAGATAAAAAAGTGGTATTAGAGGTTGAAGATATTGTCAATGAAAAAAGGGAAGTACAAGGGACTAAGGTAATTATTACAATGACATTAACATATTAAAGGTAAAACTATGAAAGCGATTATTATAGACGATGAGAAACGCGCAAGACGAATTTTAAATGTGTTAATTGAAGAAGAATGTCCTGAGATTGACACTGTTTTTGAAGCCGAAAATTTAGTAGATGGAGTAGAAATAATTAAAGCCAAAAAACCTGACATTGTATTTTTAGATATTGAAATGCCTAACCATTCTGGCTTGCAAATTCTAGATTTTTTTAAAAAGGATCCTATTAATTTTCAAATTATATTTACAACTGCTTATGGACATTATGCTATAGAAGCCTTTAAATTATCTGCTGTAGATTATCTTTTAAAACCTATAGATACAAAGGAAATGAAACTAGCCATTTTAAAAGCATCTAATAATCTTGAAGAAAATTTTATAAAACAAAAATTACTAAATCTAGAACGTAATTTTGAGCAGTTGGCACTAAATAAAATCGCTTTAGAAGTGCCTAAAGGCATCAGGTTTGTATCACATGAAGATATCTTAATATTTGAAGCTGATGGTGCTTATACAAAAGTATACTTGCAAAATGGTAAAACAGAATTGATTTGTAAAACGTTAAAGCATTTTTCAGAACAGCTTAGTAATAAACCATTGTTTTATAAACCACACCGTTCATTTGTAATCAATTTAAAGTATATGACAGAGATTACAAAGAAAGACGGTTTACAAGTTATTATGAGTAACAATAAAAGTATACCTATTGCTCGTGAACGTAAAGATGAGTTTATGAAAATTATAAATCGAGTGTTTTAAACACCTAAATTTAGTTAAATCATAATTTTAAGTTCCGCTCATTCACAAAATCATACCATTCATAAAAAAGTTAAAAATAGTTTCCCTTTCCCTTGCCATTTTTGTTTCATAATTATAAAACCAAATTTATTATGAAAAAATTATTACTCATTTGCAGCTTATTAATTGTGAGCAGCATTCATGCAACTACTTTTACTTCTGGAGGTATTAATTATTACATAGGTGTTGACCTTGCTCCTAATACGGCTAGAGTATCTACACACGGTTATTTTTTCGGAGCTGCTACTATACCTGCTTCTGTAACTTACAATGGAGTTACTTATAATGTTACGTCTATTGGAGATAGTGCTTTTTACGGTTGCTATGGTTTAACTTCTATTAGTATTCCTAATTCGGTAACATATATTGGTTCGGCGGCTTTTAAAGGATGCTATGATTTAAGTTCAGTTAGTATACCTAATTCTGTTACGTCTATTGGGGAAAGTGCTTTCTACGGTAGTTATAATCTAACTTCTGTAAGTATTCCTAATTCTGTAACATCTATTGGAGATTCTGCATTTCAAAATTGCACTGGTTTAACGTCCGTTAATATTCCTAATTCCGTAACTAGCATTGGAGACCATGTCTTTTATTATTGCAATAGTTTAACTTCTGTAAATATCCCTAACTCTATAGTGTCTATTGGAGATTCTGCATTTTATGCGTGTAGTAGCATAGCTTCATTAAGTATTCCTAACTCGGTAACGTCTATTGATAGTCAGGCTTTTTACGAATGTACTAGTTTAACTGCTTTAGATATTCCTAATTCGGTAGTTACTATTGGAGCTGCTGCTTTTGCCAATTGTAGTGGATTAACGTCTTTAAATATTCCTAATTCAGTAACAAATATTGGGAATTCAGCATTTTCTTCTTGTGAGAGTTTAACTTCTGTAAATATCCCTGATTCGGTAACGTCTCTAGGTGAGTATGCGTTTAGCTCTTGCACCAGTTTAGGCTCTGTAAATATCCCTGACTCCGTAACATCTATTGCTGAAGGTACTTTCTACAATTGCACTAGTTTAACAGATATAAGCATACCTAACTCTGTAACTTCTATTGAAGCGTATGCTTTTGGAAATTGTACTGGATTAATTGCTGTATATGTAAATCTTGATACACCAATAACTATTGATGATACTGTTTTCTATAATTTATACTATTCTAACACTTTACTTACTGTCCCTACTGGTGCTACTACAGCTTATGAAGCAGCAGCATATTGGCAAAATTTCAATCCTATAGAGGAAAGTAATACCTTAGGTACAGGTATTCTTGAAAAAAGTTTAACAGTATCGATATATCCAAATCCTGTAAAAGATATTTTAACGATTCAATCAGATAAAGAAGTTCAATTCGTTGAACTATTTAATTTACAAGGACAAAAAGTAAAAACATTTAACAAGAAACATTTACCTATATCAGATTTGGCAAGTGGTGTATATCTCATTAAGATTTCAGATTTAGAAGGCCATCAACATATAAAACGATTTATAAAAGAGTAAAACTAATTATTATAGATTTTAAAGAAGGGAAGTCATTATGGCTTTCCTTTTTTTTGTTATTACTATTCATTATCTAAAATCTACCATTCACTAAAAAGTTAGAAATTACACTGCAGCACTTTTGCATTTTTGTTTCATAATTATAAAACCAAATTTATTATGAAAAAAATTACATTTTTTCACGAACACATAATTAATAAATGTCTCGTGAGTAAATCAAGATTACTTTTTTTATTACTGCTTATTAGCAGTTATGCATTTGCACAATTTCCCACAGATGCAACTAAGCAATATTCGTTTACAAACGGAGATATTATTAACGAAGCAGGTAGCAATTACGATTTAGTGCTTAATGATGGTTATGGAACACCAACTTTTGTGGCTGACCGTTTTGGGAATGCAAATTCGGCTACCGATTTAAATAATGGACATTTTAGTATGGGACCAATGCCAAATCGTAGTGGTTACGATGGTAACCAATTTGCTATTAGTTTTTGGTTTAATACAACCGATTTAGGAACGCTTTTCGATCAATACGATAATGGACAAGAAAAAGGTTGGATTATAGCTGTTTTTAATACCAAATTAGCATTTATAACGGCATATGACTGTTATTATGGGTATTCATGTAGTAATACTCTGGATTTTCAATATGCCAATCAAAATTATAGAGATGGAAATTGGCATCATGTTGTTGCCATGATGTACAAGGAAAATGATGGAATGGATCAACAATACATAAAAAGATTATATGTAGATAATGTTTTAGTTCAAGATGATGTTCAGGTTACATTACCTTTTAATGGGACACAGCAAATGGGTATGATAAGTAGTACAAGTACTATGGAAGCACTAACTGGATCGAGATCATCTAATGATCTCTACGATGGACTCATGGATGATATTTATTACTTTGAACGTGGAATTACTACCGCTGAAGTTAATGCATTATATAACGAAGGTTTAGTTATAGATATTCCAGATGTTAACTTAAAAGCAGCTTTACTAAGTGACTCTGCCATCAATGCTAATGGAGATAATGATATACAAATTTCTGAAGCTACAAACTATACAGGAGCCATTAACGTATCTAACTTAAATATTAGTAGCAGTAAAGGCTTAGAGGCCTTTGTAAATATAACGAGTTTAGATATTAGCAATAATAATTTAGAACATTTAGACTTGTCTAGCAATACTACACTAGCAAGCTTAGATGCTCAAAACAATACATTAATCACTTTAAACATTCAAAACGGTAATAATAGTAATATAAGCGATGCGGATTTTAATGTAGAAAATAACTATGCTTTGTATTGTATTGAGGTAGATGATGTAAGTTATAGTGAAACCAATTGGACTAACACAAATGCTTATACTATGTTTTCTTTAAATTGTGACTCAGCGATTGTAGACATACCAGATTCGGCTTTGAAGGCTAGTTTAATAAGTAATTCTTCATTAAATGGTAATGGAGATTCGGAAATACAAGTTATAGAAGCTAGAGATTATACAGGAAGTATTTATGTAAGCACAAGCTCAATTCAAGATATTACAGGCTTGCAAGCATTTCCTTACATAGTTGGATTGGATTTAAGTTATAATAATCTCGCAACTATAGATCTTAGAGCTAACAGATATATAAATAGTACCAGTGTTGCAGGAAACCCTTTAACATTATTGGATATTAGCGGTTTATATTTACTACAATCGGTTAATATGAGCTTTACAAGCTTAACTCATATAGATTTATTAACCAATACAAGTTTACAATATTTAGAAGCCCAATATGTACATAACTTAGGTAATTTAGATTTTTCTTCAAATTTGAATATAAATTATATTTACGTTAGTGGTAATTCTTTGTCAAATATTGATTTAAGAACAGGAACCAATGTGGCTAATAATTTGTATATAGAAACTATTGGGTCTCCTAATTTAACTTGTATTTTTGTTGATGATCCTTCATTTAGTCAAAATAATTCTTTTAAAAATTCAATTACTGAGTTTTATCAGTTAGATTCAGAGTGTGCAAATTTCACTTTAAATACTGAAGATGTAGAGTTTCAAACTAACATAATTTCAATTTATCCTAATCCAGCACACTCCATATTAAACATTGAGACGAAAGTAGAACTCACTACTATTTCTATTTATTCTTTATTAGGAAAAGAAGTTATTAAAACGAATACTAAAACTGTAGATGTTTCTAATCTTTCAGAAGGTATCTATCTAATTAAAATGCTAGATTTAGAAGGCCATCAGCAAATAAAACGATTTATAAAAGAGTAAACCTAATTAGTATAGGTCTTAAAAAGGGAAGTCATTATGGCTTTCCTTTTTTTTGTTATTACTATTCATTATCTAAAATCTACCATTCACTAAAAAGTTAGAAATTACCCTACAGTACTTTTGCATTTTTGTTTCATAATTATAAAACCAAATTTATTATGAAAACCATTTTATTATTTTTTGTTGCATTAATAACGACAAACTTATTTGCACAAAAAACTTTTTTTGAAAATTTAGAAGACCATGGAGACAATATTACCTATTTAGAATATGGGTCTATTGGTAAACTTAATGATGGCACCACTTATGCGCAAGGATCAGGAGAAGAAGTGAAAATAAAAATAAGAAGGCACCAGAATATTCCTTGTGGACTTGAAATTTTATCTGTTTCGGAAGATGGCGAACAATCTGTGAAATATTGGCAAGATATGACCAAACAAACCTATATCGATTTAATAAATTATCCGCTAACCTCTATTAATTTTCATAACGGGTATTACGAAGGTTATGTAGCTATAGGTAATTATGTGTTTTTTCTTAAAGATTTTAAAAGTAAAACAGAATTTGGAGAAATTAGACGTGTTTACGTTTTAAAAGGTACTACTCCAGATGGTGTTGAACCCGTAAAGAAAAAGAAGAAAAAGTTCGGGAAATTTCTTAACAAGGTAAAAAACGTTGCATTAAATACAACTTCTGAAGAAGATTACACAAAAGCACCAGAGTATAAAGCGCTAATGTCTCAAGACAATAAAAAAATGATCACAGATTATTTAGTGGCTATGAAAGCAAAAGAAGCGGCACATACAACAACTGCAAAAGAAGAAGCAGATTTAGAGCTAGTAAAAGCTGAAGGTAAAAAATATGCCGCATATATTAAGAGTAAAAACGATGCATATTGGCAGAGTCCTGAAGGTCAAAAAACACTTAGAGGTTGGAAATTAGCAGATGAACACAAAGCGAGTTGTCCTAAAACAGCAGAATCTTGTGGTAGTCCTTTTCATTAATTAATATATAAGATTTATGAAAATATTTAAAAATTTGGTTATAGTTGGCTTAATGTTATTGGTTTTTAACTGCAGTTCAGATGATGACCAATCGAAAGAAAACAATAACCCAAGTACTTTTGTATTAACAGAAGGAATGGCAACAAGTATCGGTATACCTTTTAATTGGACAACGTCCATAGATCCAGATAATGACACTGTTATTTATGCCGTTTACTTAAACAACAATTTATTAGTTGAGGATTTAAACGCTTTAACTTACGTTATTGAATATAACCTGTTTTTATCTGGAGAAAATACAATTTTAGTGATTGCCTCAGACGGTAACGGAGGTTTCACAGAGCAAGAGCTAGTTGTTAATTTGTTGTCCTAAAGTTACCACGAGAGTTTAAAAACAAAACTAGAGCTAATAGTAATCATGTGTTTTTTTATTAATTAGAATTCTAGCTAAGGCTGAGTCATTAAATGCTCAGCTTTATTTGTTTTAGGATTATGTTTGTTTTTTTTGACACTTAAAATGTTACTCAGCAACTCAAAACTGTATTTTAGAAATTTAAGTATTATTTAATTATAGTAAATTGTATTTTTATCATTCACATTTTGTTTGTTCAATTGTATAGAAATTATTTTCTGTTATGTTTTTTTCTGCTTTCTTTTCTGATGGAAGCACAGCAACCTGTGTCTATTCATCTTACTGAAAAAGATGGCTTACCAGATATTGAGTTTTATAATGTTTTAGAAGATAGTAAAGGGTTTATTTGGTTAGCTGCAGATACCGGTTTATATCGTTATGATGGCAAAACATATACCCAATATACTAACCCAGAAAAGCGAGGCTTATCTGTTTTCGAACTTTTTGAAGATGAAAATGGACGTATTTGGTGTACCAATATTTCAGGACAGTTTTTTTATGTTGAAAACAACAAACTCATCACCTTTATAGATTTAAAAGAAGAGCTAAAAGGGAAGTTAGCAAATTACACTATACGAGATAACAAACTTTTAATAACCGCAAGTCATTCGATATATATCATTGATTTACTTACCAAGAATATTCTTTTAAAAGAAGTTAGTGATGATGGAGGCATTAGATTGATGCCGCTCAAGGATTCATACATGATAATCAGTTTTTATACTGTGAAACTATTTAATAAAGACTTAAGGGAAACGAATCGATTTTTGTTAAATATCCACTTTCGTGATACTAAAGGTAAAACTACAGCACAAGGTCAAACTCAAGTTTTTAAACTAAATGAGATTTTATTTTTTTCTCAACAATTTAAGTATAAAAACATGTTTAGAAGTATCAACCTAAATACAGGCACTACGGATGCTACAATAGGATTAGAACTTCTGAAAAATAAAAGGATTATTAGGATAAAGACCATAAAGGACAATATGTGGGTGTTAACCCATACTGGAATTTATATTTATGAAAACGATAAAAATGAATTCACACTTAAAAACCAAATATTAGAAGATGAAATCGTTACTGACGTTATCATTGATAAAGATCAAAATTTTTGGGTGTCCACACTTAGTAATGGTGTTCATTTAATTCCGAATATAGAGGTTGTAAAACATAAATTGCCTGAAAACAGCGATGATATTAGGGCAATCGATAAGGTGAATGATTCGCTTGTGTTTTTTGGTTCTAAAAGTGGAGTCGTAGGGTTTTTAAACGTTGATGCTTCTACTTATAAAGCATCTGCTAATCTGGGTAATAAAGTCTCTGCAATACAGTATAATTCTAATATTGGATATAGTTATGTAAGTATCGATGATGGTGGTTATTTTGTAAATAACAAAACATTAGAAACCATAAAAAAACATGAATTTCTTGGTGTGAAAAGTTTTTCTCGCGTTAATGAAACAATGACACTTTTTGGAACCTATAGCAGATTGGCTTTTTTGAATAATAAAGCAGAGTTAGTTAAAACATTTTCTGATAACAAGCGGATCTATACAACCTACTACAGTGAAAATAGCAATACTATTTTTATTGGGTATGTAGATGATTTATTAGTTTTAGATAACGACTTTAAGTCCACTACAATACGCTATAAAGAGAAAGAGATTTTAGCCATTTCTATTACGGAAACTGCAGATGGCATCGTTTGGGTGGGAACGTTTAAAAATGGAATTTTTGCAATAAGAGATAATCAAGTTATTGCGCATTACACTACAGAAGAAGGCTTGTTGTCTGATCAGATTAAATATTTAAAGGCAGACGAAAATTCGATTTGGATAGCGACACCAAAAGGTTTGCAAGTATTTAATACGGATAGGAAGGATTTTAAAAATTTAAACAAGACAGATGGTATTTTGTCTTACAAAATTTCTGGAATCGAAGTCTTAAAGAATCGCGTGGTGTTGTCTTCAAATAAGGGGATTTTTTCTTTTGATAAAGAGAAGGTATTTAAAACGACGTCACAACCCGAAATTTATTTTAATGACATAAGAATTAATGAAGAATCGACTGATCTAGGAACGGATTATGATTTAGATTATAATCAGAATTCAATTCAATTTAGTTTTAATGTCAATGGTATTTTATACAATATAAATAAAACGTATCAATACCGTTTAGTTGGTTATAATAATAATTGGATTACTACAGATTTAGGTGTGAATACCGTAAAATACAGTAGTCTACCAGTGGGTAAATATGCGTTTCAGGTAAGGCCAACATCAATTATTGACGGGACTGACGCTAACCTTAAAAGTATTAAATTGAATATCAAATTGCCATATTGGAAAAAGTGGTGGTTTATTTTAGCCTACAGTTTATCTGTTGTAGGTCTCATTATTTTGTATTACAAAAGGAAATTAAAAAATAAAGAAATAGCGAAAGAAATAGAGATTAGACAACTCTCTTTAGATAATGAGTTAATCGCTTTAAAGCTAGAAAATTTACGCTCGCAGATGAATCCGCATTTTATATTCAATGCGCTTAATTCTATTCAAGAGTATATTATGCTCAATCAAAAAAAACTAGCTAGTGAATATCTAGGGAAGTTTGCCGATTTAATTAGAACCTACCTCAGCCATAGTACCAAAGGAAAAATCACCTTACAAGAAGAAATAGATTGTTTAGAAATGTATTTAGAATTAGAGAAATTACGTTTCGAAGATAAGCTGCATTATGCCATTACAACTTCTGGTAATTTAAAACCAGATGAGGTTAATATACCAACAATGCTTGTTCAACCTTATGTAGAAAATGCTTTAAAACACGGATTGTTACATCGTAAAACGAATCGTGATTTAAGAATCAATTTCTTTGTAAATGAAGTATCAAAAACAGTGCAATGTATTATTGTAGATAATGGTGTTGGTAGAGCGCAAGCCGAAAAGTTTAAGGCTAGAAGTCGTAAAAACCATCCGTCTTTTGCTACTAAAGCCACACAAGATCGATTAGCATTATTAAACTACGGCAAAGAAAAACAAGTTGGTGTGGTTATTACTGATCTGTTTGATAAAGATATGCCTATAGGCACGCAAGTTGATATTACCATTCCGTATACCACAGATTAATCTCTAAAACAGATCCTGATAAAATAAGACAAGGAAGTCGTAATTATAGGTGAAGAACCTAAAGTGTTTTGAGGAATTTTGGTTGCCTTTTTCATATTTTACAGACCAAATCGTTCGTATAAATTAATTTTAAGTGTATCGAAGAATACTCGAAAAGAGATAATGGCTACCTATGAATCATTACCATATTCGCTTTAGAAACTCAAAACCGTTTTTCAGAAGAAAAGCAAATGACCCTTTGTTATTAATTTTATTTTTGTTTCCTCTTGAAGAAGGCCTTCTTTTCAGTATAAAATTTAATTATACCTTTCTCAGTATTAAATAATGAAAAAAGCAATCTTATTTTTCGTAATTATTTTTATTGGTCAACTTTGTTTTGCTCAAAAAGAAGAAGCAAATGACAGTATTGTAATTAAGAAAGTAGACAGTATATTAGTTATTGTTAGAGGTCTAATGAATACTGATTTAGAGGCTGCCGAAACGATGGCTAATTATACTTTGAATTATTCTAAAAAGCATGATTATTTAAGAGGTATAGGTAAATCTTACGGTACCCTTGCAGGAGTGTATAATTACCAAGGGGAAACGGAAAAATCAATTACCTATCTCATAAAATCAGCGCAAATTTATGAGTCTATTGATGATCAAAAACTTGCTGCTGTAACAAACGTTAACATTAGTTATTCGCTATACGAACAATCTCAATATAAGGAAGCTAAACAATATGCGTTAAAGGCACATAATTATGCACAAAAATCTAACGATGTAGAATATTTAATATTAACACATACCTTATTTGGAATAATTGGTGTTAAAACTAAAAATAGTTATGAATATGTAACAAAGAACCTAAAGCAAGCTAAAGAATTTTCACTCATACAAAAAGACACAATTTGGCTAGCAAGTGTTTTAAATTTGCAAGGAGAAGCAGATATAGAATATGATAAAAGCTATGTTGATGCTATAATTCTTTTAAACAAAGCGGCAAAAATAATTAGAAAAAAAGAGCCTAACAATCATTTTCATTTGGGCTTCAGTTATTTGAATTTAGGGAAGGCTTACTATAAAATGAAAAATTATAGAGAAGCACTGCAGTATAACGATACGTCATTAACGCATTATAATGCACTAAATTATGCAAAAGGACTTCGATTAACCTATGAAAATAGAAAGGATATACTCGCAAGCTTAGGCAAATACAAAGAAAGTAATGAAGCTTTTGAGTTATTTATTCAAAATAAAGATTCTGTATTTAAAAAAGAACAAGCCTTTCAACTTAATAGAATAAGAACAGAATACGAAACAGAACAAATTACGACTCAAAAAGAAAGAGCCGAAGCTAAACTAAAACTAACTGAAACCATTAATCAAAAAAATAAAATCTATTTTATTAGTACAGCTGTAATTGCTGGCTTGATACTACTCGTGTCCATCTTTTATTTTAGTCGATTAAAAGCGAAGAAGAAAGCAGAATTAGTAACTATAGAACTTAAAGAAACACAGAAGCGATTAGCCATTGAAAAGCAATACAGAGATTCTGAACTAAAGGCTTTGAAAGCACAAATGAATCCACATTTTATATTTAATGCGCTTAATTCTATTCAGGATTATATTGTGTTAAATCAAAAAAATCTGGCGAGTGATTATTTAGGGAAGTTCGCCGATTTAATCCGGAATTACCTTCATTTTAGTGATACAGGATTCATTTCAATTCAGGATGAAGTTCATAATTTAAAGCTCTACTTAGAGCTTGAGAAATTACGTTTTGAAGAACAATTAGAATATACCATTCAAGTTGATGAGACTGCGAATTTCGATGAGATTAATATCCCAACAATGTTAGTTCAGCCTTATGTTGAAAATGCATTAAAGCATGGTTTATTGCATAAAAAAGATAATAGAAAACTTCATATATCTATTTCTAAAACTTCAGATAAAATTATAGAATGTATCATTGAAGATAACGGCATTGGTAGAGAGAAATCGAAAAAAATAAACACGAAAAGAGAAGGGCAACACAAATCCTTTGCCTTAAAAGCGACTACGGAACGATTAGATTTATTAAATTATGGCCGTGATAAAAAAATCGGTGTGGAGTTTATCGATTTAAAAGACAATGAAAAAGCTGTTGGGACAAAAGTGATTTTAGTAATCCCTATTATTAAAAAGTAAAAATGAAAGCATTAATTATAGACGACGAAAAAAAAGCAAGACATGTTTTACATATTTTAGTAGAAGAAAATTGCCCTAAGATTACTCAAATTTTTGAAGCTGATGACTTAATTTCAGGTGTAGAACTTATAAAAAAAGAATCACCAAGTATAGTGTTTTTAGATATTGAAATGCCTGAGCATTCTGGTTTAGAAATTTTAAATTTTATTGAAAAAGAAGTTTATAATTTCGAAATCATTTTCACTACGGCGTATAGCGAATATGCTATACAAGCTTTTCAATTGTCTGCTATAGATTATTTGTTAAAGCCTGTAAGACCTAGTCAGGTTAAGGAGGCAGTAGATAAAGCGATTGCGTTTTTAGGCAATACCCAAATCAACAAACGACTAGCGGAATTAAAAACAAGTTTGCAAGATTCTAACTTTAAAAAAATAGGATTGCCAAATGCAGATGGCATTAAGTTTGTGAATTTTACTGATATTATTATGTTAGAAGCAGACGGCATGTATACAAATGTTTCAACAACTATAGATGGAAGTATCTTAGTAAGTAAACCTTTAAAATTCTTTGTAGATATCCTTAATGACATAAAAACGTTTTATCGTCCGCATCGCTCACATCTTATTAATCTATCTTATATCAAAGAATATATTAAAAAAGATGGAGGTTATATCGTGATGGAAAATGATAAAACCGTATCTATTTCTAATGATAAAAAGGAAGAGTTTTTAACTATAGTTCAAAATATAGGATAGCTTCATTTAGAGTTCAAAATAGAATAATAGTGATTATGGTTTTAAAGCCGAAGAGAATGCGCTTGCATTTGCCATTAATTGGATTAGAATAAAAGAATAAAAAGTTAAATCAAAAATAGAAGATAAAAGCAAAGTTGTAATTATTCGTTGCTTTATAGGGTGAAAAAATCTTCTAATAATCTCGTAAGTGTAGGGGCTTACGGGATTTTTTTTTGTTTAGAAGTTGAAAGTGGTGTTTCAGAAGTTTATACCATTTTATATAGGCTTCATCGTAGATCTTTGTTTTCATAAATCTTAAAAATATAACCTATTATGAAAACAAAATTACTTTTAATCTGTTGTTTAATTGCTACAAGCTACTATAGCTTTGGCCAAAATGTAAATATCCCAGATGCAAATTTTAAGGCGGCATTAGTTGCTAATAGTAATATAAATACTAATGGAGATAGTGAAATACAAGTAAGTGAAGCAAACGCTTATACAGGCGGAATTGCTGTTGGAAATCAAAGTATCCAAAGTCTTGTAGGTATTGAAGAATTTACAGAAATAGTTGTTTTACAGGCTTTTGGTAACTCATTAACTAGTGTAGATGTATCTCAAAACACAAAACTTACGCAGCTTTTATTAGAAAACAACAATAACTTAGCCGGACAACTAGACCTTGGAGCATTAACAATGCTTACAGATGTTAAAACAACCAGTACCCAATTAGAGTCTATTAATATGGCTAATGGTAATAATGCTAATGTAACGCGTTTTGAAGGTAGCTTAAATTTTTCGTTAACTTGTGTACAGTTAGATCCTGGTTTTTCACCTGATTTTCACTGGCAAACAAGCAACGGTTCTGTATTTGGCTATAACTGCTTTGGTACTTGTTTTGTAACGATTCCAGATGCCAATTTTAAAAATTATCTTCTAAATAATACCGCTATAAATACAAATGGAGATACTGAAATTCAATGTGATGAAGCAGCGGTGTATTCAGGTGCTATTTTAGTATCAAACTTATCTATTCAAGATTTAACAGGAATTGATCGATTTTTTAATCTTACAGAATTGGACTGTTCTAATAACCAATTAACTAATATAGACTTAACGTCTAATGATGATTTATTGGTCTTAGATTGTTCTAATAACCAACTTGGAAGTTTAAATCTTTTATTAAACACACAATTGGTAGATTTGTATTGTAACGCAAATATGCTCACAAGTCTTGATGTTAGTAATAACATAAATTTAGTACAGTTAGATGTAAACACAAATCAACTTTCAGCTTTAGATGTGAGTGCACTTACGGGTTTAAATAGTTTGATATGTGGCTCAAATCAAATAACAAACTTAGACGTTTCAACAAATTCTGTTTTAACAGAAATAGCTTGTAATGATAATGATCTTTTTGAGTTGAATGTAGCCAACGGAAACAATACAAATTTCTCAACGACTGTTTTTAACGCGACGTCTAATTCTAATCTCGATTGTATAAAAGTTGATGATGCAGCTTACAGTGATTCAAATTGGACAAACATAGATTCGCAAACTAGTTTTGACGAGACTTGCTCGTGTAATATAACCATTCCAGATGCTGCTTTTAAAGCATATTTAATAGGTAATAGTAATATTAATACTAATGGTGATTCTGAAATACAATGTAGTGAAGCTAGTTTGTACTCAGGCGGAATTAGTATTGGAGGTCAGAGTATTCAGGACCTTACAGGAATAGAAGCATTTACGGAAATTGTAGCTTTACAGGCTTTTAGTAATGCACTTACAAGTGTTGATCTTTCTAATAATACTAAATTAACACAGCTTTTACTTGAAAACAATGCAGGACTTACTGGGCAATTAGACCTTAGTACTATGACACAATTAACCGATTTTAAAGGAAATAGTACACAATTAAGTGAGATTAATGTGGCAAACGGAAACAACTCTAGTTTTAGTCGTTTTCAGTGTGTAAATAATTCAGTATTAACATGTGTGCAAATAGATTCAGGTTTTACGCCCAGTGTAACTAACGGGTGGCAAATAGCGAGTTCTTCAGCTTATAGTACAAATTGCTTTACGTTAAGTGTACAGTCATTTGAAGTCGATAAAATAGTCCTATATCCAAATCCATCTATTTCAGGGTTAAATATTGAAATGACTCAAGATCTAAAGCAAGCAACGATCTATTCTATTTTGGGAGCAGAGGTTTTAAAAACAAATTCAAAAACCATAAATACATCAAACTTAAAAAGTGGCATGTACATTATCAATATTGAAGATAAAACTGGAAACGTTTCAATTAAACGCTTTATCAAGCAATAACACATGGTTTTGTTTTTTAGAAATCTCGTAAGTGTAATGCTTACGAGATTTTTTTTGTTTAGAAGTTCAAAGTGGTGTTTCAGAAATTAACAGCCTTTTTTTGAAGCTTCATTCTTCATATTTGTGTTCTAAATCTTAAAAGAGAACCTATTATGAAAACAAAATTACTTTTATTACTAGCTGTGTGTAGCTTTTTAAATATCCAAGCTCAACTATGTACCACAAGCTTTAGTCAAGGAACTAGTAGTCTTAGTCCTAATTATAGTTGTGGTCAGGGATATATAGCACAATGTGATGGGACTTTAGAATATGTTCAATTCTTAGCCGCATCTGCAGGTACAATTCCGGCTGGAACCTTAAAGATATTTTCTGGCAATCAGGTAAGCGGTTCACCAATATACACGCAATCACATCCTGCAATTACGGTAAGTCAAGCTAACGATCCTATTAGAGTAGATATTACAGGTGTTGTAAATATGGTTAATAATGTCCAATATACTTTTGAAATTACCATAAACAACGTTGATATTTTATTTGATTTTGCTGGAGGTTATTCAGGTGGTACTTTTTTTCAAAGTGATAACGGGATAATAATTGAACAGCCTAATTTCGATTTAAATTTTGATGTGTCTATTCTAGAACCTTGTACAGTAAATATTCTAGACACGAACTTTAAATCTTATTTAGTAAGTAATATAGCAATAAACACTGATAGTGATACAGAAATTAGTTGTGCAGAAGCAACAGCTTTTACAGGAGCAATTAATGTTTCTAACCAATCTATCTCAAATTTGGTTGGATTAGAAGCTTTTACGAATATTACACAATTAAATTGTAGTTATAATTCATTAACATCTTTAGACCTTGCTAATAATATAGTTTTAGAGTTATTAAATTGTCAGAATAATTCATTAGAAATTTTAAATGTGGCAAATGGAAATAATACAGCTATCACATCCTTTACAGCAAGAAACAACCCAGATTTAACCTGTATTCAAGTAGATGATGTAGCATATATTAATAGTGTTAACTTTTTTTATATAGACAATGGTGTTGCTAGTTTTAGTACAAATTGTAATTTTTGTTATGTAACCATACCAGATGCTAATTTAAAAGCTGCTTTACTAGCAAATACAGCAATAAATACAAATATAGATTCTGAAATTAGTTATACTGAAGCATTAGCTTTTACAGGTATTTTAGATGTTCAAAATCAATCTATATCAGATTTAACAGGTATAGAAGCTTTTACAAATATTACAGGATTATTTTGTAATAATAATGCATTAACTAGCTTAGATATCACTAGTAACACCTCTTTAATTGCTTTAAGATGTCTTAATAATTCCTTAACGAGTTTAAATGTCGCTAATGGAAACAATGCTAATATTGTTCAATTCAATACGCTTAATAACCCAAATTTAACTTGTATTCAAGTCGATGCTGGTTTTACACCTCCACCAACAGCTTGGCAAAAGGACGGAGTAGCAAATTATAGTGATAACTGTTATGTAGCTCCTTGCATCGTAAATATACCAGATGCTAACTTTAAAACAATACTTGTAGCAGATACAGCAATAAACACAAACGGTAATGCAGAGATTGAGTGTAGTGAAGCAAGTAATTTTACAGGGTCTATAAATTGTGCTAATAGTTCTATCTCAGATTTAACAGGTATAGAAACATTTACAGCTTTAAAATGGCTTTACTGTTTTAATAATACAATAAGTAGTATAGATGTTTCTCAAAATGTAGCTCTAATAACACTAAGCTGCGGAGATAATACTTTAAGTAGTTTAGATGTATCACAAAATCCGGACTTATTAATTCTTGGTTGCGCAAATAATGTATTAACGAGTTTAAATGTAGCCAATGGAAATAATGCTAACACTATTGATGCTTATTTTGAGGCAACAGGAAACTCAAATTTAATTTGTATACAAGTAGATGACGCAACATACAGTACAAACAACTGGACAAACATTGACACACAAACAAGTTTTAGCACTAACTGCTCACTAAGCGTAAATGATTTTAATCTAAACTCAATCTCATTACACCCAAACCCAACAAGTTCAATGTTAAATATTGAAATGACTCAAAACATAAAACAAGCAACTGTCTATTCTATGTTAGGTAAAGAAGTGCTAAAAACTCAAAATAAACAGATTGATGTTTCTCGTTTATCAAACGGAGTATTTTTGATTAAAATAGAAGATGAAAACGGAAACGTTTCAACCAAACGTTTTGTTAAGCAATAACGATTAATCGTAGTTATTTTAAATCTCGTAACTCTTACACTTACGAGATTTTTTTTGCTTTAGAAGTTGAGATTGTTGTTTCAGAAGTTAAGTTGGATTTTTAGTAGGCTGGTTTAAGATATTTGATTTTATAAACTTTAAAATTCTTAACCTATGAAAACAAAATTACTTTTATTATTGATGTTAATTTCAACATTAAGTTATGCGCAAACAAGAATTGCATCAGGTAGCGGAGACGCAAGAGGTGTCACAGTAGTAGATGATTATGTCTATACCACGAGTAATGCTAATCTTTTAAGAGCTAATAAAAATCAAGTTGGGACAAATAATTTCGAAACTGTGTCTACAGGGTTCACTAGTAATGGTATAAGTTATAATGGCTATAATCTTTGGAGTCTAAACCAGAATATTTATGTGCCAGGTTATGGTATTAGATCGGCTTATGTTGGAGGTACAATACCAACAAGCTCTTATGAAGCATTAAATACCTCAGGAACTGTGTCTACAGTTTACATTTATAATAATGAATTATATTTTACATCTACAAATCCTAATAATAATTCGCTAAACGAATTACGTAAAGCTACAGGTGTTAACTCGAGTGTATTTGTTGCTTCATTGCCAGTAAGTCATCAATATATAGCAGATGTTACTAATGAAGGGGCAATTATGTATTTTACATATACTGGTACAGGCAGCAGTAATGGAGCTATCTATAAAATAGACTTAGCAGCAGCGACACCAATGGCTCAATTGGTGAAAAGTGGCTTGCCAAAACCATGGGGAATTCATTTTGTAAATGATTATCTGTATTTTGTTAGCAGTGCAAGTACAGGATATATTCGTAAAATTCATAAATCGGGTACAGGAGTAGTTTCGTACATAGGTCAATCGATCAATAATCCAAGAGGTATAGATATTGATGGTGAAGATATTTATATCGCTGTGGTTGGAACACTACCAGGTATTTATAAATATACAGACACTAATTTAGCACCTTGTACTGTAAATATCTCAGATGCCAACTTTAAATCTTATTTAGTTGGAAACACCGCTATAAACACCAATGGTGATGCAGAAATACAATGTAGTGAGGCAAGTGCTTTTACGGGAGCCATAAATGTTGGCAACCTATCTATTTCAGATTTAACAGGAATTGAGGCGTTTACGAACTTAACTCAATTATACTGTTATAATAATAATTTAACAAGTTTGGATGTATCACAAAATACGGCTTTGATAAATTTAGAATGTTATACTAATCAATTAAGCAGTTTAAATGTATCACAAAATATGGCTTTAACAAGACTTTCGATTAGTAGTAATATGTTTACAAGTTTAGATGTTTCTGCAAACACTGACTTAGAATATTTAGATTGTGAAGCCAATCAACTAAGTGCTTTGGATGTTTCTACGAATACAGCTTTAACACAGTTATATTGTAGTTATAATCAACTCACCAGTTTAGACGTTTTAGCAAATACGGACTTAGGAGTGTTGCAGTGTAGTAATAATCAACTAAGTAATATAAATGTTTCAGCAAATACAGCTTTACAAGGACTAGGCTGTAGTTATAATCAGCTCATAAGTTTAGATGTTTCAGCAAATACGGCTTTACAAGGACTAGATTGTAGTAATAATCAACTAAGTAGTCTAGATATAGCTAATGGATACAATCCGAATTTAGTTCAATTTAATGCACTTAACAACCTAGATTTAACCTGTATTCAAAGAGATGCAGGCTTCACGCCAACATCAGGATGGCAGAAAGATGCAACAGCAAGTTATAGTGACGACTGCGCAGCATTAAGCATAGATGATTTTCATCTAAATTCAATCTCATTACACCCAAACCCAACAAGTTCAATTTTAAATATAGAAATGACTCAAAACATCAAGCAAGCAACTGTCTATTCTATGTTAGGGAAAGAGGTACTAAAAACTCGAAATAATCAAATTGATGTTTCTGGTTTATCAAACGGAGTATTTTTGATTAAAATAGAAGACGAAAACGGAAACGTTTCAACCAAACGCTTCGTCAAGCAATAACACATAGTTTTGTGTTTTTATAAATCTCGTAAGTGCTATGCTTACGAGATTTTTTTTGTTTAGAAGTTGAAATTAGCATTTCAGAAACTCAAGCCATTTTACAATGAGTCCATATTCGATATTTGACACTATATAAACTTAAAATTTAACCTTTTATGAAAAAAATAATAATAACGGTTGCTTTAATTTTTACAGCAACCATAGCGCAAGCTCAAAAAACCTTTTACGAAGCGCTTGAAGCTAATGGTGAGACAGCAACCTACGAAGGGTTTTCTGGTATATCTATAAATGACGATGGCACTGTAGCTATTGTAAGTGGTAAACCTGCAGTAACTATTACCGTAATAAAATTAGCAACCGGACAGCCTGTGGGCTTTGAGGCTAAACCAGTTTCTGAAACTTATGGTGGTTTTGGAGCGTCTGAACTAGGCGATTATGATAGAGTAGATAGTTACCCAAATGTAATGACCATAAAAAACACTTACAAAAGAGGGTTAGATGGTTACATGGTCATTGACGATTTGTTATTTAAGATTAGTTACATACCAAGTGAAGGTGTTCCAGAAGTGAAGAATGTTACTGCGGTATATGTTATGGTAAAAGATCGTAGCGAAACAAAAGAAGACACAGGAAAGAAGAAAAAGAAGAAAGGTGGTTTTTTAGGCCGTATGAAAGCTAAGTTAGAAGCTACAGGACAATCACCAACCTATAAATATATACAAACGGTAAATATTGAAAAGATATTCAACGATTACGTCACGGCGATGAAAGCCAAGCAAGCGAGTCCAATAACTGCACAAGACAAAACAGATATTGCAAAAATTAAGCGTGCAAGAGAAGCAGGTGACGAAGAAATAAAACGCTACAACGATTCTATAAAAGCAACGCCAGAGTATAAAGACTTGCAAAGAAGAATAAAACAAAATGAGGCAAACTATCAGGCATCAGAGTTAAAAAACACGGTAACACTTCGTAATAACTCGAATCATGAAATTTATGTAGGTAGAGCTGGAAGTAGTAATCCAGGAACAAGAATTAGTGCTGGTGGAACAGCCAGATGGAGCTGTGATCAAGATGCTTATTTACAAAAAATAACGAAGTCTGGTGGAAGTAATGCTTATTATTCTACTAATGTACAAGTGTACCGCAAAAATTCGGGTTGTGGTAATACGGTTAACGTAAACTAATAATAGTAAAATTAATTCTAAAATTTCGAAAAGTTGGACTAATTAATTTTAGTCCAACTTTTTTTATCATTTATGAAGTATTTAAAGCAAAATAAATTAGAAATTTTTCTTGTGCTATTCTATATCATCATAGGAATAGTTCTATTGCTATTATTCTAAAAATTTTTTTACCTTTAGAGTAAATACCAAAAAATGAAACATTTACTACTCGTCTTTTTCTTATTGCCAATACTAAGTTTTAGTCAATGTCCACCAACAGGAGGCATATTTACTTCACAAGCAGAAATAAATGCCTTTGCTACCAACTATCCAAACTGTACAGAAGTTGATAGCTTTGTTATTTCAGGAGATGATATTACCGATTTAAACGGACTTCATCAAATAGAATCTTGTACGAGTTTTTCAATTAGTAATAATTTAATATTACAAAATACAAATGGCTTAAATCCTAATATAATTATACAATATGTTGAAGGTACAGGCACGACGTTTTCTATATCTAATAACGCATCATTATTAACGATTAATGGATTAGAAAATTTTCAAAGTCAATCTGGTTTTGAAAGCTCATTTACTATTACTAATAACCCTATGTTGCTTAGTGTAGATGGTGCACCTAGTTCTTTTAGTCCACTTACTTGGCTTTATATTGAAAACAATGATGCCCTTTTAAACTTAAATGGATTAGAAAATTATGCAGCAGCAGAATATACAAGTATCTCTGATAATGACAGTCTTATAGATTTAACAGGTCTTGATGAAATATATGGAGAAACAGTTCATATTTCTAATAACAATAATCTTCAAAGTTTAAATGGCCTTGTGTCCAGTGGTTTTGATGATTTTTTATATATAGAAGGCAATCAGAACTTAACAGATATTAGTGCAATCTTTGCAGGAAGTTATTTTGATGATGGTTTAATTATAAGAAACAATCCCAATTTATCAATTTGTAGCACAGATCAAGTCTGTTTTTTTATAGATAGTAATATAGAAGAAGGTGTTATGCTTCCAGGTATTTTTGAAAATAATGCACCTGGTTGTAATAGTAATTTTGAAGTAGAAAATGTTTGCGGAGTCAATTCAAATGATAATTGTGGATATACCATTAATCTATTGACCTTCGGTGAAATGATAACAGCAAATAATGAATTTGCCACGACGTCGTTACAAACACCTAGTTGCAGTGATGTCGCTAATAGAAAAGATGTTTGGTTTGCCTTTAATTCAGGTGAAAATCTAACGGTTGATGTTATTATAGATTCAGGATACAATTTACAATTATGGGAAGGAGATTGTTATGATTTAGTTCCCTTAGACAATGGGTGCAGTAATGCATCATTAGAAGATGTCTCTGTATCTCCTAATACATCTTATTATTTACAAACTTGGAATGATGATTCTACTGATAGAGGAGGTTCGTTATGGTTTGATTTATTAGTACAAGATGGTAATTTGTCTACACCAGAGTTTAAAGTTTCTGAAATTAATATCTATCCTAATCCTGTACAAAACGAATTACACATTCAATCTAGTTTAACAATAGATACAATTGAAATGTATAACTTATTAGGTGAACTCGTTTTAGAAAGTAAATCTAAAACACTAGATGTATCAAATTTAACAACAGGTTTATATCTAATGAAAGTGGTTAGTAATGGAAGAGAATTTACCTCTAAAATAGTGAAGCAGTAATTTTTTTGACTTTAAGTTTTATTGAAGTGCATTAATCAATACCAACAACCAACCAACAGCTAAAAGTAAACCACCAATTGGAGTCACAGGGCCTAAAAACCGAAGTTTTTTGCCTTTAGCATCAGATAATATCAAACCATAAATACTAAAGGAGAATAGTATAATACCTATTGTGAAACACCAATACGTAGCTGAGGTCACGTTGGTAGCGTTAAGGCCTAAAGCTAATAATGCGATGGCGTGATACATTTGGTACTTTACGCCAACTTCAAAACTATGTAATTGATCTGTAGATAAGATTTTTTTTAAAGCATGAGCGCCAAAGGCACCAAAGGTTACAGCTAACATTCCAAAAAGTGCACCTGTGGCAATTATAATGTGTTGAGTCATTTAAGCAAATTGTTTTATTTATAAACTACAGGGATAATTTCGCCTTTAGCCAAGCAGTATTTTTCAATATCTTCGTTAGAAAGGGAAGCGGTATAGTCTACTTCTTCAACTTTAAAACCTATAGAACGAAGCTTATCAAAATAATCGCGACCATAAACACGAACGTGATCGTATTGTCCAAAAATCTTAGCACGTTCATCTCTATCTGTAATAGAATCATCTTCAAAAGTCACTTCTCTATCTAATTCTTGTGGAATCTGAAAAATACCATAACCACCAGGTTTCATAACTCTATATAATTCTTGCATGGCTTTAGTATCATCTGGGATATGCTCTAAAACATGGTTACAGAGAATTGCATCATAACTGTTATCTTCAAAAGGCAAATTGCAAATATCTGCTTTAACATCTGCAATAGGCGATAATAAATCTGTAGTGGTATATTTTAGGTTTTTAAGGGCTCTAAAACGATTTAAAAAACATTGTTCTGGAGCAAAATGAAGTACACTTTTTTCTGCAGTAAAAAAGTCAGTTTCATCTTTTAAATACAACCATAACAAACGGTGACGCTCTAAACTTAATGTGGAAGGCGATAATACATTGTTTCTTTGATTACCATAACCATAAGGTAAAAACGTTTTAAAACTTTTACCATCAATTGGGTCTGTGAATGTATTACCTTTTAAAAAGAAAGCTAAAATTGGTCGTGCCACGTAACTAAGCCTTATTAATAAAGGTCTTGGTATGGTGTTTAATATAAATTTAAAGACTTTTTTCAAATTATGTTCTTAAAATGCCTTAACCTCTATTGGGCTAGAAATTAAATTATAAATGCCATCCCAAAGTATAATACGCTGTTGTAAAGATGCTTTTGCAATATCTAATGTCTCGTTCCATTTTTGCGCATCATTTCCACATAATTCTTCAATCATTTTTAAAGAAAGCGGACCATGTTCATCACCATCTAATTCAATATGGCGCTTTAAATAGTACGTCAGTTTACTATATGTATTATCGCTAGTTTTTGATTGATTTATAATTTGAAAAAACATATCAGGAATCACATCTTCACGACCAAATGTAAAACTGGAAGCAATTTTATGTGGTTCATCTGTTGCAATTACTTTAAAAGTAAAGTCAACAAATTCTAACGTTTCCTTATTTAATTTAATTTTTTCTGCAGCAACTAAAACAGAGTCTCCATGTCTAACATAATCTACAAATTGTTCAATGGACATTGTGCTTGCTCCAACTTGGTGCATTGCGTCCAAATACATTTCGTAATGACTTTTAGGTTCACCTTTCTCATTAATATCACTTTCTTCTCCAAGTACAATTTCGTTTATAAAACGCGCTGTAGATGGATTTTTAACAGGAGTCCAAGGAAGTGTTGTGTTTGTTAGTTGACCTTGAAGTGCTTTTAATAAAGACATAAAGTCCCATACAGCAAAAGCGTGTTGCTCCATAAAAATTTTTATGTCTTCAACCGAAGCTAATGCACTGTATAATTTATGATTGTTGAGCTCTGCTCTTAATGATGATAATTCTTTTTCTAAGTAATCAATGGTCATAAATAAAAATTATAGAACTAGGGCTTTTTGTCTAAAAGCATCTTCCTCATCAGAAACAATGCCTAAGGCTTCATGCACATATCCAAACGTTGATAAAATTTCAGGTTTTCCATTTACAATAGCAATATCATGCTCAAAATGTACACTTGGTTTAGCATCTTGTGTTACAATAGTCCAACCATCACTCAATTGTTTCACTTTATGAGTTCCTAAATTTATCATTGGCTCAATGGCAACTACCATACCTTCAATGAATTTTTTACCACGACCACGTTTTCCATAGTTTGGCATTTCAGGATCTTCGTGCATTTTTCTACCTAAACCATGACCAACCAATTCTCTTACTACACCATAACCTTCAGCTTCACAATATTGCTGGATTGCAAAACCAACATCACCAACGCGATTACCAACCTTTAATTGTTCGATACCAACGTAAAGTGATTCTTTAGTAATCTGAATGAGTTTCTTAGTCTCTTCGGCAACATTTCCAATTTCAAAAGTATAAGCATGATCTCCATAAAAGCCATTCATAAAAGAACCACAATCTATAGAAACAATATCTCCATCTTTTAACGGAATATCAGTTGGAAGTCCGTGAACAACAGCTTCATTTACACTACATAATAATGTAGAAGGACAATCGTAAAGTCCTTTAAAACCAGGTAAAGCACCATGGTCTCTAATAAATTCTTCGGCTATGGCATCTAAATGGTTAGTGGTTACACCTTCTTTAGTTTCTTTAGCTAACATACCTAAAGTTTTAGATACGATGAGTGCACTTTGGCGCATTAACTCAATTTCTTCTGCTGTTTTTACTATAATCATGATTCAAAATATTGAGCGGCAAAGATAGGGAATTTATATAATTTATAAATTCATTACAACATGATAAATGACAGTTTATAAAAGGATTTTCTATTATAAATTTGCAGTCTAAAAAAGGAACTCAACATGTATAGAACCGTTACTGCAGAAGAAGCTTTAAAAGTTGTAAAATCTAATGACCGTGTGTATATTCAAGCAGCAGCTGCAGCACCACAATCACTTGTAAAAGCATTATCTGCAAGACATGAAGAATTAAGAAATGTTGAAGTCTGCCAGCTACATACTGAAGGTGTAGCACCTTATGCGAATCCAGAATTAAGGGATAGTTTTCATGTCAATTCTTTTTTCATAGGAAAAAATGTTAGACACACTCTAAAAGCAGGAAATGGATCTTACACTCCTGTTTTTTTAAGTGAGTTACCACTCCTTTTTCAACGACATATTTTAGAACTCGATGTGGTTTTGATTCATGTTTCTGTTCCAGATCGTCATGGCTATTGTTCATTAGGCGTTTCTGTAGAGGCTTGTTTAGCCGCAATAGATAATGCAAAAACGGTTATTGCTCAAGTAAATCCGCAAATGCCAAGAACTCATGGAGCGGGAATTATTCATATTTCTGAAATAGATTATTTTGTTGAGTCTAATGAAGAATTACCAACACACTTAATGGCAGCACCAAATGCTGTTGAACGTGAAATAGGGAAACATGTAGCCAATTTAATAGAAGATAGAAGTACGTTGCAGCTGGGAATTGGTTCTATACCGAATGCGGTTTTAACACAGTTAACAAATCATAGAGATTTAGGTTTACATACTGAGATGTTTTCTGATGGAGTCATCGATTTGATTTTAAACAATGTAATAAACGGAAATTATAAAAAGATTAATAGAGGACGAGCATTATCTACTTTTGTATTAGGTTCTAAACGCTTGTATGACTATGTAGATGATAATCCGTTTGTAGAAATGCGTGCTTCTAATTATAGCAATAATGCTGCATATATTAAACAAAACCCAAAGATGGTTGCTATAAATTCTGCTATTGAAGTCGATTTAACAGGTCAGGTTTGTGCAGATTCTATTGGATCTGATATTTACTCTGGTGTTGGCGGACAGATGGATTTTATAAGAGGAGCTTCTTTAAGCCAAGGTGGTAAAGCGATTATTGCATTACCATCAGTGACTAAAAATGGTATAAGTAGAATTGTACCTGCTTTAAAATCTGGTGCAGGTGTAGTAACAACTAGAGCGCATGTTCAGTATGTGGTTACAGAATATGGAGTTGCCAATCTTTATGGCAAAACAATTAAGAATAGAGTAAAAGCGTTAGTTGATATTGCACATCCCAATCATAGAGAATCTATAGATAGAGACTACTTTGAAATGCTTAAGTAATTTTAAGCCTTTAAAATTGCCACCATTTTTTTGGAGGAGCAGCAATTTTTGGTTCTTCATTAGTAATCATTTGATAAACTTCTCCCCAACCTAAAATTCCACCTATATTACGATCGTCAATAAAAAGGTCTGCATGGATTTTACGACTTCTGCTATAATCGAATTTTTCTTCAGGGAAACTGGCATTAACAGCATAAAATTCTATGCCGTTTTCTTTACAGAAATCGACAGCTTCATCTAGTTTAACACCACATCTATAGGTCCATAGTATAAGTCGGTGTCCATCTTCTTGGAGGCGCTTAAGTGTTTCAAAAGCAAAAATGCGCGTTTTTCCAATACCTGGATAGCCATCATCTACTATGGTGCCATCAAAATCTACGGCTATTATTAATCTATTTTGAAAATTCATGCTTTAATCAATTGTTGCGCAAATTTACAATAATTGAAGATTTATACAAGGCTTTGTTGTGTCATTAGCTTTGGTTGTGGTAGACCAATTAATTTTAAGATGGTGGGTGCAATGTCACCTAAAATGCCATCTTTAATATTTTTTAAATCCTTGTCTATTAAAATAATAGGTACAGGGTTAGTTGTATGAGCCGTGTTTGGTGAACCATCAGGATTTATCATCGTTTCACAATTACCATGATCTGCAATTAGAATGGTCGTGTAATCGTTTTCTAAAGCCGTTGTAACAACTGTTTTTACACAAGCATCAACAGCTTCACAAGCTTTAATAGCTGCAGCCATAACTCCTGTATGTCCAACCATATCGCCATTTGCGAAATTTAAACACACAAAATCAACATCACCTTTTTGTAATTCTGGTACTAAAGCATCTGTTAATTCAAAAGCACTCATTTCTGGTTTTAAATCGTATGTCGCTACTTTTGGTGAGTTTCTTAGAATTCGTGTTTCACCTTCAAAAGGTTTTTCTTGTCCTCCTGAAAAGAAAAATGTTACATGAGGATATTTTTCAGTTTCAGCAATTCTAATTTGTTTTTTGCCGTGATTCTCTAAAACTTCACCTAAAGTTTCAGAGAGGTTATCTTTATTAAAAACGACGTTAATACCTTTAAAGCTATCATCGTAATTCGTTAAAGTAACATAATAAAGATTTAATTTATGCATGTTCTGTTCGTGGAAGTCTTTTTGCGACAATGCTTCTGTTAATTGTCTTCCACGATCTGTTCTAAAGTTAAAAAAGATAACAACATCGTCTTCTTTAATAGTTGTTACAGGTTCGTTATTGTCGTCTGTAGCAATTAAAGGTTTTATAAACTCGTCTGTAATATCATTATCGTAATTATTTTGAATAGATTGTAAAACGTTTTGTGTTTTTTCTCCTTCGCCATTAACTAAACCATCGTAAGCTAATTTTACACGTTCCCAACGTTTATCTCTATCCATAGCGTAATAACGTCCAGTAACTGTTGCTAGTTTTCCCGAAGTTTTACTAAGATGATCTTCTAATTTTGAAATATAACTATAACCCGATTTTGGATCTACATCTCTACCATCTGTAAAGGCATGTACAAAAACATTTTCCAAACCATAATCATGCGTAGCGTTAAGTAAACCAAAAAGGTGATTGATGTGAGAGTGTACACCACCATCACTTACCAAGCCTACTAAATGCACGTTTTTATTATTGGTTTTGGCATATTCAAAAGCCGTTTTTAACACAGGCTCTTCACGTAGTGTTTTATTTTCTACAGCAAGGTTAATCTTCACTAAATCTTGATATACAATACGTCCTGCACCCAAATTCATATGTCCAACTTCACTATTTCCCATTTGTCCTTCTGGTAAACCAACATGTAAACCATCGGTTCTTAAACTTGCGTTTGGGTATTTAGTATAAAGTGAATTTATAAATGGAATTTGTGCATTATCTATAGCCGAAACTTTAGGGTCAGGTGATTTTCCCCAACCATCTAAAATCATCAAAATTACCTTCTTGTTCATGTCAGAATTTTTAGTGAATTCAAAGATAACATTTACTAAGCTATTTCTATTTTGTAAAGTGAAAAAATTAAGTTGTTATTTTATTTTTTATCAATTTAATAACCTTAATGCTTAGCTTGTTATTATAATAGGTGTGTAGGTAATCAATTCGTTTGCAAAATGTTAAATATATGTTATAGAATTTTTAAAGTGTAACAACTTTAGATTTTGGTCGTCTATTATTATGTAATCAAAAAACAAATCAAATCATTTTAATTTAAAATCTTTCATCATGAAAAAATCAACAGTAGTTTTAGCTTTAGCATTAAGCTTTTCAATTTGTAACTTAAATGCAACGAATAGTATTTCAACATTAAAAATCAATGAAACTTTACAGCAAACCATTGAAATAACACCACTTTGTAAGGCTGTTGCCACAGGTAATACCGAAGAAGTAAAAAGACTTATTAATAATGGAGCAAATGTTAATGCCAAATCTAATGGTATGTTACCAATTCATTATGCTGCAAAATACAACCGAGTAGAATTAATTAAGGTCTTAATTACAGCAGGATCTGCAATTCATGATTCTTGCGATAAAGGCTATACTGCATTAAGACTTGCAGAGAAAGCCAACGCAGTAGATGCGGCATCGTTCTTAAAACGTTTTAAAAACAAAAATGCTTAGGAGTAAGCAATTATTTGAGTTAGTTAGTTAAAATGCGTCTTATTTATAGGACGCATTTTTATATTTTATCTTTACCTCAATTTAAACTCAAGCTATGAACTACCAATTCAAAATAATTCCAAGTGAAACTATTAACCAAATAATTCCTTTAGTTTATGCGCTAAATGATGGTAAAGTAAGCGAAGAATTATTGAAATCTCGTTTTGCAGAAATGATAACGCAAAATTATAAATGTGCAGGTGTGTTTTATGGAGAAGAATTGGTTGGTGTATCAGGATTATGGTTTTGTACACGACACTATTCTGGTAAATCAGTAGAGTTAGATCATGTCTATATCTTACCTAAGCATAGAGGCAATGGTCTTGGAAAACAGTTTATGGCATGGATTTATAATTATGTTAATGATTTTGGCTGTAACACTATGGAGTTAAATACCTACGTGCAAAATTATCCCTCTCACAAATTTTATTATAATGAAGGTTTTGAAATTTTAGGATATCATTTTCTTAAAAAACTATAATTTATTTTAAAAAGCCTAAATCAGAGTTTGTAGCAATTTCATAAGGGGCTTTATTGTACTCAAAAACTCTAGCTTCTAACATTCCTTTTAATGTGAGTTGATTGCCTTCTGCCGCAATCCAACTTCCTTCACGTAAACCAATTACAGGTTGGTTGTTATACGCATGAAATTCTTTAATACGAGTTTCTCTGGTTTCGCCCATATGAGTGCTACCTTCAATAGGATCTAAATAATGCGGATTGATATTAAAAGGGACTAATCCTAAGGTTTTAAAACTAGGAGGATATACAATAGGCATATCATTAGTGGTATTCATTGTTAAGCCGCAAATATTACTTCCAGCACTTGTTCCTAAATAAGGAGTTCCTGTTTTTACAGCATCTTTAATAGCAACTAAAGCGTTGTTTCGGTATAATTGAGATACGAGAACAAAGGTGTTTCCTCCTCCAACAAAAATACCTTTAGCATCTTGTATGGCTTGCTCTGCATTAGTAAATTCATGAATGCCTTTTATTGTTTTTCCTATTTTACTAAATGCTTTAGCTGCTGTTTTGGTGTAATCGTCATGCGAAATACCTCCTGGTCTTGCATAAGGGATAAATAAAATTTCGTCTGTAGATTTAAAATGAACTTTAAGCTCGTCTAATAAATACTCTAAATAACCAGAGCCATGAATGGTTGATGTGCTTGCGATTATAATTGATTTCAAATTTTGAATTTTTAGGTGCTAGAATTACAAAGAAAGTTAAACTTTTTTAAAGGTACTATTTTATCATTTAACAAATATTTACTAGTCATTTTCTATGAGAATAGAAGAATATAACCGAAATTTAGTCAAGAATTAAAACCAAAGAAAGAAGATGCTTAAAATTGTTTTCGTTTCAGGGAATAATTTATAACCAATATCAAGCCGAATTTTTAAAATAAACACCTTTAAATACATGAAAAAAATACTACTCTTAATATTCGCAATCTCTACGTTTTCAGCCTTTAGTCAAGAGCTAGAAAGAGTAACTGTAAATGGTAGAATTGTTGTTGCTACAGGCGACAAAGAAGGTGTTGCCGTTTTTAATACCTCTTCTAATAAAGGGACGTACACGGATAAAAATGGAGATTTTGAAATTAAAGTTGGCCTTAACGATATTGTAGAATTTGGAGCGCTTCAGTTTAAAGATTTTAATGTTACTATTTTAGAAAACGTAATAGCGTCTAAACGTTTAACGGTTATTCTAGTAGAGGAAATTAATAAATTAGATGAAGTTGTACTGTTGCCATTTGGTCTTACAGGAAATTTGGGTGCAGATTTAGATAATGTCAGAACTCATAATGTAAGTTTAGATGCTGTTTATTTTGGATTAGATAATATAGACGATTTTGAATTTTCTGCAGATTACAAAACTAAAGCAGATAATTTAGCTTTTAACGAATACAATCCGCACATGGAGAACATGGTAGATTTAGTTAATGTAGCAGGATTTTTAATCAAACAGATAGTAGATTTAGATAACATTAAATTTAAATCGAAAAAAGAAAAAGAATTAAAGAGAACACCATTTAAGAAGGCATTAGATGCCTATAGCGTTAATTATATACACACCAATTTTGAAATCCCTTTAGATCAAGTCGAAGCATTTACAGATTATGTAGAGCAAGAAGGTGTTGATACGGAGTTGTTTGAAACGGATAAAGAAATGCAACTTTTAGAGCGTATTTCACAATTGAGTAAGGAGTTCATAAAAGGTCTAAGTGAAGAAGATTAAAAAGCTTTACTTTATTATTTTACTTTTAACTGTTGGTGTTTTAAATGCACAGCGAACAAATTTAAGTGGGCAAATTAGTGCAGATGATGACGTTGAAGGTCTACATATTCTCAATAAAACAGCTGCAAAATATACGATATCTAACGACGATGGAAGTTTTATAATTCCTGCAAGAGCCTTAGATACTTTAGTTGTTTCAGGAGTAAAATACCAATTACAAGAAATTATTCTCACAAACACTGTAGTTAAATCTGGTGAAATTAATATTCAACTTATTGAAAAAGTAAATGAACTAAACGAAGTGGTTGTTGGTAAGGTTTTAACAGGTAACTTAGAGTCTGATGTGCAGAATCTAGATATTAAACCCGAAATTAATTTTTACGATTTAGGAATTCCAGGATCTACAGATTTACCATTAACTCAAAATGAACAGCGCTTGTACGATGCAGATCATGGTCAGTTTGTGTATTATTATGGTCTAGCATTGTCAATAAATGTTCATAAAATATTAAATAGAATCAATGGAGACACTCAAGCATATAAAGCTAGAGTTTTAATGGAATCTAATGAAGTTTGTATTAAACGATTAAAGACAGAATATTCTAAAACCATTTTTGAAGCGCTTGTAATTCCTGAAAAACATAGAAATGAATTTTTTCAATTCTGTCTCGAGGATGAGGAGTTTAATTCTATTTGCGAAGATGGTAACCACATAAACGATGTTAGTTTTCTCTTAGAAAAGTTAACCGTTTTTAAAACTAGATTAAATGAAAATGATTAAAGTTATAGTTGTTTTTATGTGGTTTACTCTAAGTTGTTGTCTTGAGGCTCAAACTATAGATCTTAACGGTCAGCTTATCGCAAATGATGAGGTAGAAGGACTTCATATTCTTAACAAAACAGCTGCAAAATATACCATTTCTAATGATGATGGTAGTTTTGTTATTCCTGCGAAAGTATCAGATACTTTAGTTATTTCTGGAGTTAAATATCAATTAGAAGAGGTTATTATTACAGCATCTATTATAGAATTAGGTGAGTTTAATGTGCAACTTAAGGAAAAAGTAAACGAGTTAAACGAAGTCGTTGTTGGTAAAATTTTAACTGGAAACTTAGAATCTGATTTAGAAAATTCAGAAGCAGAACCCAAAATTAATTTTTACGATCTAGGGATTCCAGGATTTACAGGGAAACCATTAACCCAAAATGAGCGTAAACTTTTTGATGCAGATGCAGGCGATATGGTTGGTTTAGTAGGAGGTACTTATGGAGGTGGTCCTAGTCTCAATCTTAATAAATTTTTGAATACCATAAGTGGTAGAACAAAAAAACTTAAAGCAATTGTAGAACTTGATAATAGATCTAGCTGTATTGAACGTTTAAGAAGAGATTATGAATCTTATATTTTTGAAAAAGATACCTTAGCAGAAAATTTGCATAACGAGTTTTTCTTGTTCTGTCAAGAAGATGCCAGATTTTTAAACTTATGTAAAGAAAATAACGATTTAGAATTGCTTGAATTTTTACTAGCAAAACTAGAAATCTATCAAGAAAATAGAACGTCAGTAATAAAAGAGTAATACAAAACAATTATAATAACACATGAAACCATTTCGCATTTTAGTCATCTTATTAATACTTCCGCTGTTAAGTTTTACCGGAGACCAACACGAGTATTACGTTAGTGTTACAAAAGTAGAATACGCTAAAGAATCACAATCACTTCAAATTATTAGTCAGATTTTTATAAACGATTTCGAAACGCTATTACGTAAGCGTTACGATGAGAAAATAACGTTAGATACTACAAACGAATCTGAACTTGTAGAAACTTACATGAAACGTTATTTAGCCGATAAACTAAAAATTAACGTTAATGGCAATGCCGTCAATTTTAAATTTATAGGTAAAGAATACAAGGATGATATTACGTATTGTTATTTAGAGGTAGAGAATGTTACTGATATTGAGTCTATAGAGGTTACAAATCAAGTATTGTTCGATGCGTTTTCTGGTCAACAAAATATTGTTCGTTTAAAACTCTTGGATAGAAATAAAAGCTTTTTGCTGTTGCCAGATAATGATTCATGCATGTTAAACTTTAAATAAAAATCTGTTAAAACCATCATAAATTCATATTTTGGCATCTCTTTTAAAACACTAACTATTCAATATGAAAATTTTCAAGTATTTTTTATGCATTATGCTTTTTACATCTTTTAGCGCTATTGCTCAAGATGACGTAAAGCCAGAACGTGAACAAGGTCACACTAACCAAAACAAGTTTAAACAGTTATATGATGAGTTTTCTACTCCTAACATGTTTAGAACAGGTTCTGGTGCTCCAGGTCCTGGTTATTATCAACAGCAGGCAGATTACAAAATGGATATTGAAATCGATGATGATACTGCAAAATTATATGGTAACGAAACGATTACTTATACTAACAATTCACCAGACGAATTAAAATATCTTTGGGTACAGTTAGATCAAAATATGCGTGCACAAGATAGTAAGACTCCTCTTATTAGTAGTACGGGAATTGGACCAGTAACATCGTCATCTAGAGCTGTAAAATCATATTTAAAGGAATCTTTTGATGGTGGTTTTATTATAGAACATGTAAAAGATGTTAACGGAAAAGATTTAGCGCATACCATTAATAGAACAATGATGCGTATTGAGTTGCCAAAAGCAATGAAAACAGGGGATAAGTATTCTTTTAAAATAAAATGGTGGTACAATATTAATAATCACGTTACAGATGGAGGGCGTTCTGGATATGAGTATTTTGAAGAAGATGATAATAACTTATATACAATAGCGCAGTTTTATCCACGTATGGCTGTTTATAATGATGTGGAAGGATGGCAAAATTCTCAATTTTGGGGACGTGATGAATTCGCTTTACCATTTGGAGATTTTGACGTTAATATTACAGTACCTGCAGATCATATTGTAGATGGTACAGGTGTTTTAGTAAATCGTGAAGACGTATTTACAAAAGACATGATGAAGCGTTATAAAAAAGCATTGAAATCTTATGACAAGCCTGTTATGATTGTAACAGATGCAGACGCTAGATTAGCTGAGAAGTCTAAAAGTAAAAAGAAAAAAACATGGAAGCTTTCGGCTAAAATGGTTCGTGATTTCGGTTTTGCATCCTCTCGTAAATTCCTTTGGGATATGATGGCTGTAAAGATTGGAGATAAAGATGTTATGGCTGTTTCACTTTACCCTAAAGAAGGAAATCCTTTATGGGAAGAATGGTCTACAAGAGCCGTAGCTGCGACATTAAAGTCGTATTCACGTATGACGTTTGATTACCCTTACCATAAAGCAATTTCAGTGAATACACCAATGGGAATGGAATATCCTATGATTTGTTTCAATTTTGGTCGTCCAGATGAGAATGGTAAATATTCAGATAGAACAAAATACGGGATGATAAGCGTTATTATTCATGAAGTTGGTCATAACTTTTTCCCAATGATTGTGAATAGTGATGAGCGTCAATGGACATGGATGGATGAAGGTTTAAATACATTTGTTCAGTATGTAGCAGAACAAGATTTTGGAGAATGGAATCCTACAGCGTTATCACCTTCAGATAAAACGTATCCATCACGAAGAGGACCTGCAAAAAATATTGTAAGATATATGGGCGGAAATCAAGATTTTATTGCGCCAATTATGACTAAAGGTTTAAATACATACCAGTTTGGTAGCAACGCTTATAGCAAGCCAGCAACAGGTTTAAACATGTTAAGAGAAACCATTATGGGGCGTGATTTATTTGATTATTCATTTAGAGAATATGCACACCGTTGGATGTTTAAACACCCAACACCAGAAGATTTTTTCCGTACGATGGAAGATGCTTCTGCAGTAGATTTAGATTGGTTTTGGAGAGGTTGGTTTTATACAACAGATTACACCGATATAGGTATTAAGGGAGTTAAGAAATTTGCCGTTACAGGAACACCAAATGAGAATGGTAAAAAAATAGCAGAACGTAACAATAGAGACCCAAAAAGTTTAGTTTATTTTATTGAAGAAGGAGCTGACGGTTATGAAGATGCAATGAAAAGCGCAACACCTATAGATGGTTTACCTACTGTTAAGGAATATATAATGGATAATTTTACTCCAGAAGAGCAAAAGGCAATGAAAACAGCACCAAAATACTTCTATGAAGTAACTTTTGATAAGCCAGGTGGATTAGTAATGCCAATTATAGTAGAGTATAATTATGCAGATGGAACCAAAGAAAAAGTAACGTATCCTGCTCAAATATGGAGATATAATGATAATGAAGTAAGTAGAACAGTCGCTAGTGAAAAGGAGATTGTATCTATTAATTTAGATCCAGATTTGGAAACTGCAGATGTTGATACTACTAACAATTCTTGGCCAAAAGAGGTTAAAGAAAGTGATTTTAACAAGTTTAAGAATAACGTAAAGAACTAATACTGTTTTTTATAGATCTAAAAGCCGACTTTTTTTGAGTCGGCTTTTTTTATTTCTATACAAGAAGTGGTTTAATTGATAAACTCACTTTATATTTGCACTGTGATACATCAACCAACATTATTATTCATTGGAGGTACCGAAATAGTATTTGTACTATTAATTGTGGTATTGGTATTTGGAGCAGATAAGCTTCCTGAGATCGCACGTGGTTTAGGGAAAGGTATGCGTCAATTAAAGGACGCAACTAATGATATTAAGCACGAAGTAACTAAGAGTGCCAAAGAAAATAATATCATTGACACAGATGTTACTAAAAACGTTAAGGAAGAGCTTAACAAAGTAAAAGATGACCTAGAAGACTTCACAGGATCATTAAAACGCTAAACAGAGTTTATTTACAAAGCTTGTAGTTAATATCTTGGGCGCCTTAGTCACTCTCTAAAACATGTCTATCAAAAATAGTTTGTAGCTCCTTTTTTGGATTTTCAGTTAAACCCGAATGTGTTTTAGAACTTTGTATAATAGTACTACGAGAAGCGGCTAACCATCTAAATCGGTCTGACATTTCAAATTGGGCAATAGCGCCTCCAGAAACATCTCCCTTACAAATTAATTCCCAAGAATTTAAGTAGCAGTTAATAGCCTCTAAATCGAGTTCGCATGAAAACGCATTCAATTTTTGTTCGTTCACTTTAAATTTAACACCAAGAAATTTTTTACGCTTAGAGAATAAAATAACACCAATGTTAAAAAATTCTTCACGCTCTACTTTAGGCACTAATCTAATAATAGCATATTCAAAAGTAACTTTATCTTGCATCTTCAGCTTCTTTTACTAGTGTGTCAATTTTTGAAAGTCTCGAATTTAAGTAGTCCATATAAGCTTTTCGCTTTTGGTCAGGAGTCAATGAGTCAGACTCATTTATTAACCAATCTTCCGGTATTTTGTGTATTATAGCTTCAATGGTTGCTTTGTCTAGTTCCTTAACTATTGTTTTAGAGACTGCGTTAAGTTGAGTTGCACGTTCTAAAAGTACATGGTCTTTAATAAGTGGAAATGTTCTAGTAAGATGATTCTCCCAAGTATTCCAATTATGATGAAAATAAAAACTGGCACCATTATCTATAACCCATAATTCTTTATTCCAATTGAGCAGATTGGTGTTTTTTACAGTACGGTCTATATTGCTAATAATACTATCTAGTAAAACAATTTTAGAAGACGTTGTAGCATCTGCAACAGACACTAAAGGATCAAAGGTGATTGAGCCACTTAAGTAATGTAGTCCTAAGTTAAGACCAACACTAAATTTAAGTAAGTCTTGGATTTCTTCATCAGGTTCGGTTTTACTAAAGGAATCATCTAAATTCATAAAAACCAATTCTGGAACTTTTAATCCAATGGCTCGTGCTAATTCTCCGCCAATAAATTCAGCGATTAATGCTTTTGTACCTTGACCAGCGCCTCTAAACTTTAAAACATACAGAAACCCATCGTTAGCCTCAACAATAGCAGGAAGAGAGCCACCTTCTCTTAAAGGAGTGATGTATTTAATAACATCGACCGTTCTTATGTCAATTTTACTCATATCTGCGTTATTATATTTTTCTACTAATTGTTAAGCCATCTCTTATAGGAAGTAAAACCGTTTCAATGCGTTTATCATTTTTAAGAAGCGTATTGTAATCTAAAACGGCTTTTGTAGATTTATCTTTATCATCTAAAGGTTCTACAACTTTTCCATGCCATAATACATTATCAGAAAGAATAACACCTCCTTTATTCAATTTGTCTATTATTAAATGAAAATAATTTGAATAGTTTGGTTTATCAGCATCAATAAAAATCAAGTCAAAAGTTCGGTCTAATTTTGGAATAATATCTAGTGCACTTCCTGTATGCTGAATAATTTGGTTTCCAAAATTCGATTTATCAAAATATTTTCTTTGAAAATCAGTCAATTCTTCATTAATATCAATGGTATGAAGCTCTCCTTCGTCTTGTAAGCCTTCAGCTAAACATAACGTAGCATAACCTGTAAAAGTGCCTAATTCTAAAATAGATTTTGGTCTAATTAATTTAGATATCATACTTAAAACACGACCTTGATAAGGTCCGCTAAGCATAATGGGTTGTAGTACTTTTTGATAGGTTTCTCGGGTTAGTTGCTCTAATAATTGTGGTTCTTGTTCAGAATGAGCAACAACATAATTGTCTAAATCTTCAGGAAGAAAATACATGAGTATAAATATTTTGTAGAAAAATAAAAGTTATTAATAAATGAAAAGATTAAGATAAAATTCGAGAAATTAACTTCTGTTTAGCCGCTTCGTCATCTCCGCATAACCATTGAATTACATTATCTTCCCAAATAGCATCTCCTTCTGTTTCTGTTATAATCTTTCTATCGATAGCTAAATCTATAATCTTACCTGGATAAGACGATTGTTTTTCGCTTTCCATTTCACCTAACGGATAAGGGTCATCTAATCCCATAATAACTTGTTTAGCACCTTGATTTCTAATCAGTAATTCTAAACCACCAGTATCGTGCACTAAAGTATCAAAGAAAATATTTTTGTGGCCAACGGCTTTTCTTGGGTGACTTTTGCCTTCAAATAAATCTGGTCGTCCATCAAAACCTTGAATACGTCGTCCTAAATTAATTTGAGCTAATTGTCCGCCATGAGCAAAACAAGTCCTCATGTTAGGATATTTATCTTGGTAGCCATTCAGCGTTAAAAAGTGATAAGCGTCTCCACATTGTGCTAACATCCATATCAAATGAAAACGCCAAGATATATTTTCAAGTTTTATAAATTTTTCACCGTCATAAGGATGAATTTCAACAGCCAAATTATATTTATTAGCCATTTCAAAAATGGGTTCGTTTTCTTCATCAAAAATACAGCGCCAAGTGCCTATAGAATCCATATAATGCGTTGGCAAACATAAGAGTTGCATCCCTAGAACTTCTACACAACGTTCAATTTCCCAACATGCACTTCTTACAAAACCAGGATGAACAACAAAGCCACAAGTAAATTTACTCGGATGATTATGCTGTACTTTAGCATTGAAATCATTTTGAAATCGCAATGCTTGCTTCATTTCTTCAACTCTTAAACCGTTTCCGTAAAGCTGAGATAAATTTAAAACCACAGCATGGTCTAACTTATTTCGCTCCATCCATTCTAACTTTTCATCTAAGAAAAAACTAGAATCTGTGATTGGACGATTCCAATCTTTTTGAAGCATAAATTTCCGATCTTTATCCACCCAAAAAATGCCTTTTTCTTGCATAAATGGAGGGATTTCTTCCGGATATGGTAAAAGGTGTGAATGGCCGTTTATTCTAAGTTTGCGTTTTTCCATGTTTAGTTGCCGAGAAATGAGGGATTATTATAGTGTTAATTATCTTATTTTGAAAATAGGATGTTCTTTTTAATAGCTAAAATGAACCTTTTTCTATAAGCTTATTCTATTTTAACTTTTTGTGGTGGTTGCATAATTTCTCCACAATTTGGACAGGTTCGTTTGTCTTGATTTCCATAATATTCATCAAATATTTTTGGCATATCAGTTTCAATATTATCTAGCGTAAAATCTTCTTCATACAATTTTGTTGTACAACTTTCGCAAAACCAAAGTAAGGCATCTTTTACATCTTTTTCTCTAGGATATTCAATAACTAAACCTACAGTGTTTGCTCCACGTTGAGGAGAATGTGGCACTTTTGGAGGTAGAAGAAAAATTTCACCTTCTTTGATATGAATATCTTTGGGCGTCCCTTCGTCAATGATTTTAAGCACCATGTCTCCTTCTATTTGATGAAAGAATTCTGGTGTTTCGTTATAATGGTAATCTTTTCTGCTATTTGGTCCACCAACAACCATGACTATATAATCTCCATCTTTCCAAACCACTTTATTGCCAACAGGTGGTTTTAATAAATGACGGTTTTCGTCTATCCATGCTTTAAAATTAATTGGAGGATATATCTTGCTCATGGTTATGTTATTTTTTTGTCATTCCTGCGAAGGCAGGAATCTATATTATAATTGTTTTTATTTTGGATTCCTACGTTCGCAGGAATGACAAGTTATAAAGTTACAAAGATTTTGTTCGTCCGCCATCAACAGGAAGATTAATTCCGTTAATATAAGCAGCACGTTCACTTGCTAAAAACGTTATTGCATCAGCTAATTCTTCTGGTTTTGCAAAACGTTTTGCAGGAACAGCATTTTTCATGGCATTAGCTGCTTCTTCTTCTGTGCTTCCAGATTTCGCCGATTTGTTTTTTATAATTTGAGTTAATCGCTCAGTTCCTGTCGCTCCTGGTAAAACATTGTTTACTGTAATGCCAAATTGACCCAATTCATTAGCTAAAGTTTTACTCCAATTAGCAACTGCACCTCTAATGGTATTGCTAACTCCAAGTCCATCTAAAGGCTGTTTTACAGACGTTGAAATTACATTAATAATTCGTCCGTAATTTTCATCTTTCATAAACGGAACAACCGTTTGAACCAATACATGATTACATTTTAAATGTTGGGTGAAAGCCGATTCAAATTCGTCTACTTCAGCGGAAAAAACTGGACCACCTTTTGGGCCACCTGTATTATTTACCAAAATATGAAACCCGTGATTTTTAGAAATATAATCTGAAACCTTTGCTTTTAAATCATCAGGATTTGAAAAATCAGCCACAATATAATCGTGTGCTCTTTGTTGAGGTAATTCTGAAAGTGTTGCTTTTAACTTGTCTTCATTTCTAGCAATTAGGGTTACTTGTACTCCTTCTGCTGCAAAAGCTAGTGCTGTTGCTTTTCCTATGCCTGCTGTGCTACCACAAACTAATGCGTATTTGTTATTGAGGTTGAAATTCATTTTCTTTTTCGGATTTATTATAATTACTTATTTTACTATTTAGAATTATGAGTACTAATACTATCGCTTTAGGTTTGTTTTCAAACCAGAAATGATAAATTAATGCGCCCAAAATAAAAGGAAGTATATAACTTATGATTTTACTGAAAATTTGTAGTATCTGTTTAATAGAATCTGGTAGTATTGAATATATTTTATCCCTAATTAATTCAATAAATATGTTTAAAAAGTATATCGAAATGTAAATTAATAGTATTAGGATAATGAGTTTTCCAATATTTATAAAATTATCGAAATTACCTTCTTTGAAAACATCAATTAGAAAATTGATACAAAAGATTATGATAAAAATAAATAAGATTGGTCTTAAAAATTTTGTCCATACAAGTAATAAAAATTCTCTTCTGTTCAAGGTTGCTTTTTGGATACGGTTAATATTTTATACAAACATTCTTGGCTTCCGTGAAAAAACGCAAGGCTTCAAATCCACCTTCACGTCCAACTCCAGATGCTTTTACACCTCCAAAGGGTGTTCTTAAATCGCGCATCATCCACGTATTTACCCAAACAATTCCTGCTTGTAATTGGTTGCTTAGTTTCATGGTGCGTTTTAAATCGTTTGTCCAGAGTGTAGCAGATAAACCATATTTCACTTTATTGGCCATTTCTAAAACCTCGTTTTCTGAATTGAATGGCATTATAGTAACGACAGGTCCAAAAACTTCTTCTTGGTTTACTCTGCAGTCGTCATTTGGAACTTCAATAACCGTTGGTTCTAAATAATAACCGTTTTCATATCCATTTACTGTGACTTCGTTTCCGCCACATAAAATAGTTCCGTTTTCGTCTTTAGCGATTTCAATGTAATCTTTTACCTTTTCTAAATGCGATTTAGAAACTAAGGCTCCAATATTGGTGTCTGCTTCAGATGGATGTCCAACTTTTAAAGCTTTTACTTTTTCAACAAAGTCTTTTTTGAATTTTTCATAGATAGAAGCATCCACAAAAATGCGACTGCCACACAAGCAAATCTGCCCTTGATTAGCAAAAGACGAACGAACCGTTGTGTTTAGCATATCTTCATAATCACAATCAGCAAAAATGATATTTGGGTTTTTTCCACCTAATTCTAAGGATAGTTTTTTGAATAGTGGTGCAGCGACTCTCGCAATATGTGCTCCTGTTGCTGTGCCTCCTGTAAAACTTATGGCTTTAATGTCTGGATGCTCAATAATGGCTTGTCCAGTGGAAGTGCCTAATCCGTGAACAATATTTAAAACACCTTTAGGTAATCCTGCTTCGTTACAAATTTCGCCAAGTAAATAAGCTGTCATTGGTGTGACTTCACTTGGTTTGGCAACTACGCAATTTCCTGCCGCTAAAGCTGGTGCAATTTTCCATGTAAATAAATAGAGTGGAAGGTTCCAAGGCGAAATACAACCTACAACTCCAATGGGTTGACGTAAGGTGTAATTAATGGCATTTTGACCAACGGATTCATGACTTTCACTCGCGAATTGTGTTATCGCATTTCCAAAGAATCGAAAATTACTTGCTGCTCTCGGGATATCAACGGCTTTTGCTAACGAAATAGGTTTGCCATTGTCTTTACTTTCGGTTTCTGCAAAACGGTCTAAGTTAGCTTCTAGTAATTCTGAAATTTTAATTAAAATTCTGCTGCGTTCTTCTAGCGTCGTTTTGCTCCATGTTGGAAATGCAGTTTTTGCAGCAATGTATGCGCTTTCGACATCTTCTTTTGATGAGTTTGGGATTTCTCCATAAACCTCGCCATTAGATGGATTGTAGTTGTTGATCCACCCATTAGCAAGAGGAAGCAAAAATTCTCCGTTTATGTAGTTTTTGATATTTTCCATTTTATAACGCGCTACAATGATTTATCATTAATATTGAATATCTGTTAAGTAGTTCTTCTTTTTTGAGTGATAAATACTTATGCATTCGATTTTGGGTTGAAGAAAGGTTTTTGCTAAATAAACTTAATTCATGTGAAATCTCTTTTTTGTGTTTAGATAAATCAGTTTTTGAGTTCCAACATAACAAAATATAATTACAATTTTCAGCTATTTTTTGGTTATATATAAATTCTATTTCCGGATTTTTACTTCCAATTAATAAGAATTCCTTAGGAGAAAGTTCAACAAGTGGATGGTATACTTCAGGCTCCGAATAATTAATAATTCTTATTTTTTTAAAATTATTTAAATCTATTTCTATTTTATAATTGTTTGAAGTGAAATCTAGTTGTAACTCACCGAGATTCTTTGTTTGAATAAGAGTGTAAATTGTGATACTATTTTTGTTTAGTAGGTTTTCTAACCTTTTACCATAATCCGTATTTTCATCGTATTTGTCATAAGAATAGTGATAGTAATAACCATTTAGTCTCTCACCACTTTTCGATTCTAATTCTAGATTTAAACGATAAATGTTTCCTGCATCCGCATGAGAAAAAAGCGCAGTGAATAACGATATGATAATTACAAATGGCTGCATTTAAAGTTTTTTATAAGCCATAACCTTAATCTCCACCACCAAATCAGGATGAGGTAACTGATGCACTGCAACTGTTGTTCTGGTTGGTCCTGATTCTTTTTCAAAGAATTCTCCATAGGCTTTATTGTAGTCTGCAAAGTCATTCATGTTGACTAAAAAAGAGGTCACATCTACCACATCTGTTAAGCTAGCTCCAACTTTTGCTAAGTTTTTTTCTATGTTCTTTAAGACTTCTTGGGTTTGGGTGTATGCGTTTAAACGTTTTGTTCCCATGTCGTCGATTAGGTCAACGCCTGCAATGGTGTTGTCTGCACGTCTAGAACTTGTACCCGAAACGAATATGAAGTCTCCGACTTGTTTTACGTGTGGATACGCTCCTCTTGGTGTTACTCCTGTTCCTGAAGAAGCAGGAATCTTATTATCTGTGTTACTCATGTTATTGTCATTCCTGCGTAGGCAGGAATCTTTATTTAATTCAACTCCAATTTATAATGGATTCCGCATCAGGTGCGGAATGACAAAATTGCTAATGCAATCCAGCAATTTTATCATCTTCTAAAATAGCTTCAGTTTCTGTTTTTACTTTTTTTAGAATATCTTTTAAATCGTCTTCGGGTGAAATAATTTTATCCGTTAACATATTTAAAATCGCTTTATCTTGAGCTCTTCCTCTTAACATGGCTTCTCTGTAGCCTACCATTTCGTTGAAAGTTACTAAACTATATTTAGAATCGTATTCCGTTGGAAACTCTTTTTCTAGAGCCATTTCTATTTTTCGTTTTTCTTGAAAAATAGGATTTGCCACATGACCTTTCATTTCGTGGAAATTATCTATCGCTAAGTCTGCTATGGCATCTGTGTCTTTCTTTCGGTTTTTTTCGTAAGCTGTAAAAGTAGCTTCCCAATTGTCTAAATTTTGGTCTAAAACTTTATCGAATTCAACGACATCTTCAAAAGATGCATTCATACCTTGACCATAAAATGGTACAATAGCATGGGCAGAATCTCCCATCAATAGTGTATTTCCTTTATAATGCCAAGGTGAACATTTTACGGTTCCTAATGCAGCTGTTGGATTTTCGAAAAAATCATCCACTAAATTGGGCATAATCGCTAAGGCATCTGGAAACTCTTTTTGGAAGAATTCCGTAACTAATTCTGGTGTCGTTAAATTATTAAAATTGTATTCGCCTTCAGCATAACTTAAAAATAGTGTGACTGTAAAACTACCATCTAAATTTGGTAAGGCAATCAGCATAAAACTACTTCTAGGCCAAATGTGTAATGCGTTTTTGTAGGTTTTATAGTCGCCATTTTCTGTTGGTAGAATGCTTAATTCTTTATAACCATGACTTAAATAATCTTGCGAAAAGCTGAATAGAAATTTCTTGCCTAAATAATAACTTTTTCTAAGTGCAGAACCTGCTCCGTCTGTTGCTATGATACAATCCGCATCTTCAATAAATTCTTCTTTAGAGTTGTAATCTTGAAATGTAGCTGTAGTATTTTCAAAGTCTACAGAGTTACATTTCTTGTTAAAATAAATTTTTACGTTATCGTGTTTTTCTGCTTCGTTTAGTAGTAATGCGTTTAGTTCACCTCTAGAAATTGAATTAATATATTGATGCTCGCGACCACTATAATTTGATAAAAAGGTGTTGCCGTCTTTATCATGAATCATTCTGCCATTCATTGGTATGCAAAGTTCCTTTACTTTGTCTTGAATACCAACAAGTTTCATGGCTTTGTTACCTCTGTCTGAAAATGCTAAATTTATAGACCGTCCTGCAGAAATATCTGTTTTTCTTAAGTCAGGTCGCATTTCGTAAACAGTAACGTTATAGCCTCTTTGTCCTAGTCTTAAGGCTAGTAGACTTCCGCAGAGTCCTGCTCCGATGATTAGTATGTTTTGTTTTTTGTTATTCATATATTTATTTTTCTGTTCATTTGCCTTGATGCAAACGAACCAAAAATCACAATCAATCTGAGGAAATTCCTTCGGAACATTCGCTTTCAAAGCTTCATGCTTGAAGCTTTGCTTCGCAGTTCCGCTTTTTCGCTCTCTATTTCTGCAGATTGATGTTCAATTCTCCGAATTGATTAAGGACTTGATAGTTTAATTATTCCGTTCTTAATTCAGTCAGTATTCTATTTTTGTTAATAAATCCATTACAGTTCCTTTTTTGCTAAATAACTAGGATGGGCTTTTTAATATTGCTTTCATTTTTTCAACCATCAAATACACATCTTCAAATGAGTTGTACAACGGAATTGGTGCACATCTAATAACATCTGGTTCTCTCCAATCGCTAATAACTCCAGCTTCGGTTAATTTATCGTGTAATGATTTATCTGCATTTAAAACCTGAATAGATAATTGACAACCACGTTCATCGGGATTTTCTGGTGTGATGATTCGGATGGTGTCTTCACCTAATGTTTTCAATAAAAACTCAAAATACCCAGTTAGTTTTTTCGATTTTTTTAGAATTTTATCGAATCCTACTTCATTAAACATATCTAAAGAAGCTTTTATAGCTGCCATGGATAAAATTGGTGGATTACTGAGTTGCCAACCTTCGGCTCCAGGTAACACATCAAACTCATGTCGCATATTAAAACGTGTATCTTTATTGTGGCTCCACCAACCTGTAAATCGGTTTAAGGTTTTATCATAAGCATGTCGCTCATGAACAAAACAACCTGATAAACTTCCTGGGCCAGAATTCAAATATTTATAAGTACACCAAACGGCAAAATCAGCTCCAGAATTATGTAAATCTAAATCTACGTTTCCTGCACCATGTGCACAATCAAACCCAACTTTACAACCATAACGGTGTCCAAGGTCTGTAATGCGTTTAAAATCGAAAAACTGACCAGTATAATAATTGACGCCTCCAACCATAATAAGTGCAATTTCATTGCCATGCGCTTTGAGAATGGTTTCTAAATCTTCATAATTTAGTAATTCTTCGCCTTCTCTTGGTTTCCATAAGATTAAACCTTCTTTATCATCGTAACCATGATGACGTAATTGTGATTCTACAGCATATTTATCGGAAGGAAAGGCATCACTCTCAATCAATATTTTATAACGTTCTTTCGTTGGTTTATAAAACGAAGCCATCATAAAATGAAGATTTGCCGTTAAGGAATTCATGGTTACGACTTCAATGGGTTTTGCGCCTACTAATTTTGCTGTAGCTTCTGTTAAAAATTCGTGATAAGGTAACCACGGATTTTTGGCATCTGTATGGCCTTCAACTCCGAGATTTGCCCAATCTTCTAACTCTTGATTGATATAAGCTTTTGTTGATTTTGGTTGCAAGCCAAGTGAATTTCCACAGAGGTAAATAAGCTCATTTCCATCTTTGTCTTTAGGAATATGAAATTGTGCTCTGTAGCTAGATAATTCGTCTAATTCGTCTTGTTTTTTTGCGTAAGCAAGACTAGGTTTGTAGTTGGACAATTTGAGTTTGTTTTCGGTTGCTAACAAAAATAGTATAATTATATTAAATTTCCGTTTATCGAATAACCTAGAAATAATCATCTAGATATTAGTGAATTATATATTATTGTAATTATATTTAGGTTTAATTGATCCTTATTTCCTTATAAATGCTAAAAAAACTATGGTTGTCTTATCGTCATTGGTATATTAAGTACAGTGGTTTTTCTAATAAGAGCGAAAAAGAAGATTTAACATACTTTAGAGATAAATTGTTTATCTCTATTTTAATATTAACTCTTGCTTTAAGTTCATTATCATACATTCCTAGTGCAATAATGGCTATTGCATTAGATAAATGGTTTGTGTTTTATATAGATACTATTGCTGTTCTTGTAATCGCATTCTTGTTTTTTTATAAAAGAATGTCTTTGAAAACAAAGAAAATAATTCTTTCTGTTAATTTCTTCTTGCTTTCTTTTGCGTTGATAATTGACTTAGGACTTAATGGTAATGGAACTATTTTGCTATTTATGCTTAGTGTTTTAATGACGCTTTATAGTGGTGAAAAAGCAGGTGTTATTTCTGTGGTGGTTACCGCTGCGTTTTATATAATTGTTTTATTAATTGATTATATGAAATGGATAGATCTCCATTTTTTTACAGTGTTTGACATCGAAATATTATTTATTGTTTTTGTTAATAATATCGTTTTCGGTTTGTTATCTGTTTTTTCAGTATCGTTTTTAATAGATCGTTTACATAATGCATTATTAAAAGAGAATCAATTACAAGATGAACTTATTGAAAAACATAAAAATGTAATCATAGCTAAAGATAGAGCAGAGGAGTCTGATCGATTAAAATCTGCATTTATGACTAATATGAGTCATGAAATTAGAACACCTATGTATGGTATTTTGGGTAGTGCAGAACTTTTAAAGTCCTACCAAACTGAAGATGATGAATATCAGGAGTTTGTGTCTGTAATTGAAAGTAATGGTAACGAGTTACTCGATGTTATTTCGGATATCTTGGATATATCTAAAATAGAAACAGGTCAAATGTCTATTAGAATATCGTTGTTTAATGTTAACGATACTATTCAGGCTATTTATAAAACGTTTTTACCAGAAGCAAAATTAAAAAATGTAGATTTTACCGTAAATAATTTTATTTCAGAAAATGATAGTCTTATAAATTCAGATATCGATAAGCTTAGCATGGTTTTGAAGCATTTAATAGAAAATGCTATTAAATATACATCAAAAGGAGATGAGATTATGTTAAGTTGTAATGTAGATAGTAATACGTCTCAATTAAAGTTCTGTATTACAGATACAGGTGTTGGTATTCCTGAGGATAAAAGAGAGACTATTTTTAATCCTTTTTATCAAGTAAATGTAAATAAGAATACAGCAATTCATGGTTCTGGAATTGGTCTGTCTATATCAAAAGCGTACGTAAAACTGTTGGGTGGTCATCTATCACTAATTAGTGAAATAGATGAAGGCTCTACTTTTACTTTTAGTATTGATAAAAATTTACAAAACAAAAAAGAAGGACTGACTTAGATTCAATCTTTCAAAAAAATAAAGCACTTTTAACAAATCGTAAAAGTGCTTTAATATATAATAGGCGCCAAATGGCGGAAAATGTAAGCTATACATTTTGAAGTAAAAACTTAAAACGCGAATCTTACATTATAGGTTACAAAAGTAAGTTATATTTCTACTCATCCAAAGTTATAGTGACATCAGTAAAATTTAAATTCCAATTACCGCTTTCCATCTTGTGGTCGGTTGCAATTTTAATTCCATTGTAATCTTTATAGTTTTCGAAGGTTGTTGCCATCGTTGGTGTTACAGAATTTCCTTTTCTATAAATCCACTCCGTTATAATAAAATTGTCATCAAAAAAGATATCGTAAGCATCACCAGGAGTATAACCACCTTCGTTAGGGTAGGTTAGTGTAATCATATTAGATAGCGTTTTACTAACAGGTGACTCTGCTTTTTTAGACTCAGATATGGTAGCCGAAGTGTCCCAAACCAATTGAAATGGTATTAACAACCAAAATTTATCATTTATAAAAGCGCTATCAGCATTACTATTTGTAGTATCTATTTGGTTTCTGCTATACTTAACGGTGTCTTTGTTCGTTGTCATGCTCACCATATTAGCTTTAGGTTGCCAAGTCCAAGATCTTCCATTTCCTTTTATAGTATCTCTATCGACTTGAAAGGTGAATTTAATTTCAGAAACATTTTTCCAATTCTCGAAACCATGCGCATTTGCAATTTTCCTAGCAACAGTTGGTTCTTTATGGATTTCTTTTAAAGGAGATTTCGCTCCGTCAGACTTACAACTAAAAACAAGTAACAGACAGGTGAGAACTAAATATATTGATTTCATATTAAAAAAGTTATAGTAAATTACATGCTAAATTAACCAACCATGAAGGACAACACGAATTATTTTGAAGTTAATAAAGCCACTTGGAATAAAAAAGTAGCTATACATGCCCAAAGTGAAATGTATAATATTGAAGCCTTTAAAAAAGGTAAAACATCGTTAATATCTTATGAATTAAAAGCTTTAGGTAATGTTAAAGGCAAGTCATTACTGCACTTACAATGCCATTTTGGACAAGATACATTGAGTTGGAGTCGGATGGGAGCGAAGTGCGTTGGAATAGATTTAAGTGATGAAGGAGTGAAATTGGCAAAACAATTAAATGCCGAATTACAACTTGATGCTGAGTTTGTGTGTTGTAATGTTTTGGATGCCTCTAAGCATGTTTCTGAAACCTTCGATATTGTTTTTACAAGTTACGGGACTATTGGTTGGTTACCAGATTTAAAACCTTGGGCAAAAATGATTTCTGAACGCTTAAAAGTAGGAGGGGAATTTTATATTGTAGAATTTCATCCTATTGCGTGGATGTTTGATTATGCAGATGGACAACCTAAAATGACATATCATTACAGTCAAGATGAAGTGATTTATGACGAATATGAAGGCACTTATGCTAATCAAGATTCAAAAATAGTAAGTAAGGAATATGGTTGGAATCATGGTTTAAGTGAAGTGATAAATTCACTTATTGAAGCCGGATTACAAATTGAGTACCTCAATGAATATGACGAAAGTCCGTATGATGTATTTCCAGATTTAATAAAAACAGATTCAGGAATGTATAAAATGAAGAATCAATTGTTTCCTATGATCTTTGAATTGAAGGCAACGAAAAAAAAAGTCATTTTAATTCCTAAAGAGAAAACTGCACAATTGGACCTAAAAGATCTGAAATTTAAATCGAAAAGTGAATAGTTTTAAATATGAAAATAGTAAAATTATTAATTCTTGTCCTAACTCTTAACTTCAGCTTTGCTCAAACAATTAAAGGCATTGTAAAAGATTCATTAACAGGTGGTGCGATCTCTTATGCTAATGTTGTTTTAAAGAATGGAAAAGGAACTTATGCTAATGAGTTTGGGGATTTTGAATTGAAAATTAAAAACATAAATAGTGATACATTAAAAATTTCAACTATAGGTTATAAATCTAGGCTATTGCCTGCTACTAGTTTTAAAACTGATGTGATACTTGAAATTTTCTTAGAGCCTGAAATTGAGAATTTGGATGAAGTCGTCATTTCTAGTAAAAGAATAAAATATGGTGAGAAAGAGATTCTAGGCGAAAAAAGAGACGGAAATATGGGTGTTACGTCCTTAATTGGTTATGAAACTACTGTTTTAATAGAAAACCCCAAAGACAAAACAGGTAAAGTTAATAGCGTTTATATAAATCTTAAAAAACGAAAAGATGCTGAATATATAGCAACCTTTAATCTTAAGTTTTATGAATTTGATTCGATAACTAATTCTCCTGGTAAGTTGTTATATCATGAAAATTTATATGTGAAACCTAAAAATAAAAAATATAAACTTTGGGTTGATGTAAAAGATTTAGGAATTAGATTCCCTAAAAATGGAATTTGTGTTGGTGTAGAAATGGTAAATACATCAGGGAAAGTGAAAAAGTACGCTTATTTTGGACCAAATTATCGTTATACGTTTACCGAAGTGAAAGATTTACAGACTTGGTCTAATTATCATAATACAGGATGGAGAGATGGATCAATAAAATATAAAAACCCCAAACGTACTAAAGTTGGAGTTTTAAATCCAATGATAGGTATTGAGGTTGAATATATATATTAGAATAGTTTTTTATATTTTAAGACCTGTCAGTTTTTGAAAACCTGACAGGTCTTGTGCTTTAATGTTTTACTTCAGTCTTTAATAACTGAGGAAACTTAGCTTTAAATTTATTTAATCTCGGAATAGAGACGCTTCTAATATAACCTTGATTGGGATGTAAACGCTCGTAGTTTTGGTGGTAATCTTCACCAATCCAAAATTTTTGAAAAGGATAAACTTCAGCAGCAATGGTAGCATCTAATTCTTTTGCTAGTGCAGCTTTTTTAGTTTCAATGATTTGTTTTTGTTCATCGTTTTGATAAAAGATTATAGAACGATACTGTGAGCCATTATCCGGACCTTGACCATTAACTTGAGTTGGGTTTTGAGATCCAAAATAAACATCGACTAAATCTGAAAAACTAATCACTTCTGGATCATAAATGATCTCTACAGCTTCAGCATGACCTGTTCTTCCTGTGTTGCTTGCTTTATATGTTGGTTTCTCTGTGTGTCCGCCAGCATAGCCAGAAATGGATTCTTCAACACCTTTTACACTTTCAAAAATAGCTTCTACACACCAAAAACAGCCACTAGCAAAATAAGCTCTTGCTTTTCCATCTTTTATAGGGACAGCAACAGGATCTGCATCAATAACTGTTTGTTGTTCTGGGTTAGTTTGTGCTTGATTGTTACAGCTAAATAATAAGCTGATGGTTAATATACTTAAGATTTTTTTCATGTTATAGTTTTTCTTCACTTGTGTAGTCGTTTAAAATTACAATTCCTTAAATACAGTTTTGCTAAAATTATATTAAAGAATTAGTAGCTAACTTTTGAACAAAAAAAAAGCCTTTGCAATTGCAAAGGCTTAGATATATAATATTTGAATGCTTATTTGCTAAGTTTTGCAAATAACTTATTCATTTTTATTTTTTCTTCTTCAGCTAATGCAGCATCAACTAAGATACGTCCACTATGCTCATCAGTAATTACTTTCTTACGAGAAGCAATTTCTACTTGTACTTGTGGTGGAATAGTAAAGAAAGAACCTCCAGAAGCTCCACGCTCAATAGCAACAACAGCTAAACCATTTTTAACGTTGTTTCTAATTCTTTGGTATGCTTTAACTAAACGCTCATCGATTTTCTTTTTAAAATCTTCAGACTTTCCGTTAAGTGCTTCTTCTTCTATTTCAGTTTCCTTTAAAATCTCATTAAGTTCGCCTTTCTTGTGCTTTAAATGCGCAGTACGATCTTTTAAACGATTTTTTGTTTCAGAAATAACTTCTTTTTTCTGCTCTATCTGAACCTTAAATTCTTTTATGTTCTTTTCAGCCAATTGAATTTCTAATTCTTGAAATTCAATCTCTTTTGTCAATGAGTTATATTCTCTGTTATTTCTAACATTTTTTTGTTGCTCACTGTATTTTTTGATTAAAGATTTTGCTTCTTCGATTAAGTTTTTCTTTCCTTTAATCTCATCATCAACAATTGTAAGGCTATCATTAAGTTTTTCCATTCTTAAGTTCAATCCTTCAATTTCGTCTTCTAAATCTCTAACTTCTAAAGGAAGTTCTCCTCTGACATTTCTTATTTCATCTACTCTAGAGTCAATTAATTGTAAATCATATAGTGCTCTTAACCGCTCTTCAACAGAAACTTCAGCTTTTTTTGCCATAATTATAAATACTTTATCGGATTTGTATTTGTCTTTGATAAAATGATTGCAAAATTAGTGATTTTTTTCGAGAGATAGTCTACTAAAAACGATTTTGTGAACTGTTCGCTTTCATAATGTCCAATATCTGCTAAAACAATGTTGTTTTCCGCGCTAAAAAAGTCATGATATTTAAGGTCTGCAGTAATTAAAATGTCAGCATTCATAGCTTTTGCAGCAGGAATAGCAAAACTTCCTGAGCCACCTAATACAGCAATGCGTTTTATAGGTTTGTGTAATGAATTTGAATGCCTTATGCATTCAGTATTCATCCTGTTTTTAATAAAATGGAGACAATCCATAGTTTCCATTTCATTTTCAAGCTCTCCAATCATTCCAATACCTATATGTTGATTGGTGTTTTCTAAAGTTGAAATTTCATAAGCAACCTCTTCATAAGGATGCGATTCAAATAAGACTTTTAATATTTTTGGTTCTAAATGCTTTTTAAAAGTTACAGAAATAGCGATTTCTTTTTCTGTATGCAATTGTCCTTTTTTGCCAATGACAGGATTTGAATCTTTATTGCCTAAATAAGTGCCTTCTCCTTCAATATTAAAACTACAGGAGTCGTAGTTACCAAGACTCCCTGCGCCAGCTTCAAATAATGCCGTTCTTAATGTCTGAGCATTTGCTTTAGGAACATAAGTTTGTAATTTTTTTATAGTTCCTTTTTGAGGAATTAATATTTTCTTATTTTTTAATCCTAACTGATCACAAATAATAGAATTTACGCCTTGTAGTGCGTTGTCTAAGGCTGTATGTATAGAAAATATAGCAATGTTATGTTGAATTGCTTTTATGACAACACGCTCCACATATGTTTTTCCTGTTAGTTTTTTTAAACCTGAAAAGATAATAGGATGAAAGCTTACTATGAGATTACAATTGTTTTCAATCGCTTCATCAACAACTGCTTCAAGTGTATCTAAAGTGACAAGAATACCTGTAACTTTTTCATTTTTATTACCAACAAGAAGTCCTACGTTGTCAAAATCTTCAGCATAGGCTAAAGGTGCTAAGTTGTGCAAGTGATTAATTACGTCTTGTATAATCATAAGTGTATATTTGTTTCAAAAATAATATAATTTAGTCGTCGTGAAACATCAATCCTCTATTTTGCCCTTAAAACACTATGGTTATTGTGATGTTCCTTGTTATAAAAATAGGCTATAAATAAAATACATGAAGTTTATCCGCATCATATTGTTTCCTATTATGCCCTTCTATTACGTGATTACTTGGTTGCGAAATAGGATGTACGATTTAGGTTTTAAATCCTCTAAGTCTTACGATTTCCCTCTGATTTGTGTAGGAAACTTAAGTACAGGTGGCACAGGAAAAACTCCAATGATCGAGTATTTAATTCGGTTATTAAAGGACGAAAAATCAGTAGCGACTTTAAGTAGAGGTTATAAACGAAAAACTATAGGTTTTGTTTTAGCAGACCAACATGCCAATGCAGACACTATTGGTGATGAACCTTTTCAGTTTTATAGAAAATTTAAAGATATTACTGTTGCTGTTGATGCTAATAGGCAAGAAGGCATAGGGAAACTTAGAGAATTGAAACCGCAACCAGAAGTGGTTCTGTTAGATGATGCTTTTCAGCATAGAAAAGTTAATGCTGGTTTTAATATTCTTTTAACCGCTTATAATAATCTTTATTTTAAGGATATGGTTTTGCCAACAGGGAATTTGCGAGAGCCAAGGTCTGGAGCAAAACGAGCAGATTTAATAGTGGTTACAAAATGTAGTAAGACTATCTCAGATGCTGAAAAAAGCATGATTACGTCTAAATTAAAATTAAAAGATTCTCAGCAAGTGTTTTTTAGCTATGTAGATTATGCCTCTAATGTAATATCTGAAAATGATGAGTTAGAATTATCCAAGCTTCCAAAGTTTACTTTGGTTACAGGTATTGCTAATGCTAAGCCATTGGTGGATTTTTTGAAAGAAAAAGGACAACAATTTGATCATTTAGAATATAGTGATCATTATAGTTTTAAAGCGTCAGACATTGATGTTTTGGCATCTAAATCGCTTATTATTACCACAGAAAAGGATTTTGTACGTTTGTCTGATTATAACCCTTTGAAAAGTAAATTGTACTATTTACCTATAGAAATGGTTATAGATAAAGCACTAGAATTTAATACTACGGTAAGCAATTATATTAACTAAAGTAGCTAGATACTATTTCTTCTCCTGAAAGTGCAGCATGTAACTTAGTTTCAAAATCTTCTTGTTTAAACGGTTTAGAGATGATATCATTAAAACCAGCATCTCCAAATTCATGCATTTTATCTTCTAATGTTACTGCAGTTAGGGCAAAAATGGTTAAATCTTTATCAAATGTTCTTATGATTTTTGTAGCTTCTAATCCGCTAATGCCAGGCATATGAATATCCATTAAAACAATATCATAGGTAACTTCTTTTACTTGCTCTACAGCAGCTTCTCCGTTGTCAACCACATCACAATACAGACCCATTTTATTAAGTATCTTTTTAGTGATCATTTGGTTAATTTTATTGTCTTCTACAATTAGAATTTTTACATTACTTAAATCCAAACTCTTCATTTTATTAACTTTAACGACGTCTTCAATTTCTGGTTTGTCTACGCTTTTATCATATTTTAACGGAATCTCAAAAAAGAATGTTGTGCCTTTTCCAAGTTCACTCTTTAGGTAAATTTTTCCTTTAAGAATTTGAATTAACCCTTTTACAATAGATAAACCTAAACCTGTACCTCCATATTTTCTATTAATTTGTACAGAGCCTTGAGAGAAGCTCTCAAACATGTGATCTTGCTTTTCTTTTGTAATACCAATACCATTATCTTCAATTTCGAAACGAAGATTGTACATATTGTTTTCTAGCCCAATTTTGTATGTTCTTACCCATATGTCACCATCTTTTGTGAACTTGATAGCATTTCCGAGCAGGTTAATTAAAATTTGAGATATTTTTAGTTGATCGCCAACAAATGTTTCTGGCAATCCCTTTTCGTAGTCAAAATGAATTTTTGTATCCTGATCCTTAGCAGAATTACTAAGCGCAGAGATCACGTTTTCTAATTTGTTTTTAAGGTTGAAATGTTCAGGATCTATTTCAACTTTATTAGCTTCAATTTTATTAATTTGAAGGATATCATTAATAAAGGTTAACAGATAGTCTCCTGAGAATTTTAAAGATTTTAAATGCGGAATTTGATGTTCTTTTGGTTCTTCATCTAATAACATATTAGTAAGACCTGTTACGGCGTATAAAGGTGTTCGTAACTCATGAGTAACTGTAGATAAGAAATTAGCCTTTGTTTTGGAAGCCAGTTCTGCTTTTTCTTTAGCAACAATAAGCTCATCATTCTTTTTATGAAGCATAGTGTTGGTGTTTAACCTTATGTTATTGTTTTTGTATAAAGACAAGGTTAGTAGTGATAATATGGTGATTAAGGCAATACTTAAAATAGTTGTTATTCTTGTAAACGCACTTTCTTTATTTATATCTTCAATTTGAGCTACTAGTTGTGCGTTTTTTGCATCTTGATAATTGCTAATGTCTTTACCTGATGTTCCTGGTGCAATATTTGCCCTTTTTACATTTAATATAGAGTCAGATAAATGAATGTGTTTTGTGATGTAGTAATGCGCATTTTTAAAGTCCTTATTCTTTTCATGAATATTACTAAGCGTTAAGAAGGCTTCATTTACATTTTCTAAAACTTTACTCGACTGTGCAATAGCTAGACCTTCTTCAGTTTGAGATAAAGCCATTTTAGGGTTATTTAAAGCACTGTGTATCTTACCACTTTCAATTAAAGCACTACCAAGTCGTCGCATTTGATTGTGTTTTTTTGCGAGAAGTATAGTGGTGTCTAATTTGGCTTTTGCTTCTTCATAACGATCTTGGGCGATGTATACTTTAGCTTCGTTTAATGTAACTTCAGAGATATATTCTTCTAAATCTTCTTGTTCAAATAAATTTTTTGCAGATGTGAAATACTCTAAGGCTAGTTTATATTCTTCTTTTGTACTGTGAATTACACCTCTAATATTATAAGTTATCGCGAGGTTGCCTAAATCATCATTTTCACGTTGAATTTGAACAGCTTTCGTAAGAGAAGCATTAGCTTGATCTTCTTCTCCAACTAAAAATTGAACTTTAGCTATTTTAGTATGAATCTTACCTTGATTTAACTTATCCTCAATTTTTATAGCAATATTTAATGCTTTATCTAAGTTGTCTTTAGCATTATAATATTTACCGCGATCCGTATCTAGTTTTGCTTGCTTTAAGCGTTCATTAAGCTGTAAGCCAAGCATGTCTATATCTTCTCCGCTATCTTGTTGCGCAAAAATAAGACTACAAAAACATGTAATAAATACAAATATATAATATTTGATTTTGGACATTTAGCTCAATTTAATTCAAGCAAATATAATTATTTATTCGACAAAAGTGCTTTTTTGTCCGTCAAATTGCAAATTAAGTCTAAAACCCTTGAACTATAGCCAGTTTCATTATCATACCAACCAACTATTTTTACCATATTACCAATAACTGAAGTCATAAGTGAGTCAAAGATACAAGAGTGCGGATTACCAACTATATCAATAGAAACAATAGGATCTTCTGTGTATTCCAATATACCTTTCAGTTCTTTGTTTGCTGCATTTTTAAAAATTTCGTTCACTTTTTTAATTGTCGTTGGCTTTTCTACATTAATAGTAATATCAGTTAAAGATCCGTTAGCAACAGGAACTCTAATACCACAACCACCTATAACATCTGATAAGTCAGGGAAAATTTTGGTTAAAGCCTTAGCTGCACCTGTTGTTGTTGGTACAATAGATTGACCAGCGGCTCTTGCTCGTCTTAAATCTTTATGAGGCTGGTCATGTAGACTTTGATCTGTTGTGTAAGAATGTATGGTGGTAATGTAAGCTTGTTTTATGCCTAGATGTGCTTTTATTAAAGCAATCATAGGTGCTGCATTATTTGTGGTACACGAAGCATTAGAAATAATAGTTTCAGTACCCTCTAATGTAGTATCATTAACACCTAAAACAATTGTTTTAATATCATCTTCTAAAGCCGGAACTGATAATACAACCTGTTTTGCTCCATTAGTAATATGATGTTGAAGCTCTGTTTTTGTTTTAAACTTCCCTGTAGATTCTATAACAAAATCGGGTTGTACTGTAGACCAATCAATTAATTTAGGATGCAACTGATTGTATAGTGGAATTGAAACATTATTTACAATAATATGATGGTCATCAAACGAAACAGTTTCGTTTAAAACACCATGAATGCTATCGTATTTTAATAAATGACTTAATGTTTTGGCATCTGCCAAATCATTTATAGCTACGATTTGTATTTCTGGATGTTTTAATGCGAGTCTAAAAACACGACGACCAATTCTGCCAAAGCCATTAATAGCAACAGTTATCATTAATTAATGTGTTTTTGAGCTTTATAAGAAGATCTTACCAAAGCACTACTTTCTACATGTCTAAAACCTAACTCTAATCCAATTTCTTCGTATTCTTTAAACTGATCTGGATTAATAAATTGTTTTACAGGTAAATGTTTTTTACTTGGCTGTAAATATTGACCTATCGTAACAACATCTACATCATTGTTACGTAAATCATGTAGCGTTTCAATAACTTCTTCACGTTCTTCCCCTAAACCTAGCATAATTCCAGATTTGGTTCTGCGCTGTCCTTGAGATTTTAAGTATTTTAAAACGCCCATACTACGATCATACTGCGCTTGTATTCTTACTTCGCGAGTTAGACGTCTTACGGTTTCAATATTGTGAGATACAACTTCAGGAGCTACGCCTATGATACGGTCAATATGTTTTTCTACACCTTGAAAGTCAGGAATAAGAGTTTCTAGAGTGGTTTCAGGATTCATTCGTCGCACTGATTTTACAGTTTCAGCCCACATAATACTTCCCATATCTTTAAGATCATCACGATCTACACTGGTTAATACAGCGTGCTTAATTTGCATCAATTTTATAGAGCGTGCTACTTTTTCGGGTTCATCCCAATCAACCGTTTCTGGTCTTCCTGTTTTTACACCACAAAATCCACAAGAACGTGTGCAAACGTTTCCTAAAATCATAAATGTTGCTGTACCTTCTCCCCAACATTCTCCCATATTGGGACAACTTCCAGAAGTACAAATCGTATTTAGTTTGTACTTATCTACTAAGGATCTTAGTTCAGTGTATTTTTTACCTGTAGGTAATTTAACTCTTAACCATTTTGGTTTACGTTCTGGTAAAATATTTGAAGCAACTTTGGTTTCCATGCAATTCTAAATTTCAATACACAAAGATACAAAGTAAATAATAAAAAGTGTTTTATGATAGGAAGGATGATGCGTAAGATTTGTAAATAGGTTTTACTTTCAGAGAATGAATTAAATCCATTTTTTTTAAGGGTAACTATACTTAAGATTTTGTAATAATTGCAGCCAATAGCTTTTTTGCTCTTAGTAGTTTAACTTTTACATTATTAATGGGTTCATTAAGTTCTTCTGATATTTCCTTATAACTCAACTCTTGGAAAAATCGTAAATTAATGACTTTTTGATAATGTGGTTTTAATTTTTTAATATCTCTTAAGAGATTGGCGAGATTTTGTTCGGTAATAATTTTGTCTTCAGGAGTTGGAGAATCATCAATAATTTCAAAATAATTAGCCTCGTTGTCTTTAGAAGTATTTCTAATTGAATGTTTTTGCTTTCTTACTAAATCAATATGAATGTTTTTAGAAATAGTAATTAGCCAAGTCTTAAATTTATAATCGTCGTTATAAGTTGCAATTTTGTCAAAGGCTTTTGAAAAGGATTGAATGGTAATATCTTCAGCATCATTTTCATTTTGAGTGCGTTTAAGCTGAAAAGCATAGACGTCATTCCAATACGTATCTAGAAGAAATTTGAAAGCGATTTGTTCTTTATTTTTTGCTTTTTTTATAGCTTCTTTTATTTCCAATGTTTTGGCTTAGATATCAAATTAGCAATAAAGATACTTAATTGTGTAGTAATTAAAAACAATTCTAAAATTGGTGCTAATATAATAAGATCAACTTCACCGAATTTTTTAGCTGTAAAACCAAAACAAAGCCATTGAATTAGAAAACGTAAGCTTATTAAAGCGACTATCCAATGCCATGAAAAGCCTATCGCTAAAAGTGAAATGCCAAGAATCCAGAATAGTAATTGTGTGCTAAAAAATAGGCCTAATAAAAATTGATGTTTCAATTTATAAAATGAAGCTGTACTAATATGTCTTCGTTTTTGAAGTATCCAAGCTTTAAACGATGTTTTAGGTTCAGAAATGGTAAAGCTGTCTTTAGTAAAACATAAAGCTGTATTTGATGAATTTGCGACTTCATTTATAAATAAGTCGTCATCACCAGATTTTATAGACATGTGATTGTTAAATCCAGAATTGTTAAAGAATAATTCTTTCCTGTAAGCCATGTTACGGCCAACTCCCATGTATGGAGATCCCATATTCGCATAAGAGAAATATTGAAGGGCCGTCATCACAGTTTCATACCTAATAAGTTTGTTTAAAAACGAAAACCTTTTTTTTGCATAAGCTCCATAACCTAAAACTATAGATTTTTTATTAGAAAAATGGCCACTCATATGTTCTAGCCAATGCTTTGAGTTTGGTGCGCAATCTGCATCAGTAAAAACAAGAAAATCGTGTTTGGATGCTTTAATTCCTAATGTGAGCGCATACTTTTTATTTCCCCAAAAAGCTTCATTGGTCTTAACATCTACAAGTTTGATGTTAAGGTTGTCTGCTTCAAAAGTTTTCATAACCTCTAATGTATCATCAAAAGAACTATCGTTGACTAATACAATTTCGAAGTTTGAATACTCCTGATTAATTATTAAAGGAATGTTTTTTTTTAAGTTTTCGGCTTCATTTTTAGCACAGACAATTACTGAAATTGGAATATGCTTTTTTAGTTGTTTATCGGCACGTTTAATGCTAAACGAGAAGAGAAAACTGAGATAATAAATAATTTGAACACTAACAACTGCAATAAATGCATAAAATAATAATAGGTAAAGCGTCATTAAGGCTTATGAGTGTTGAGGTTCACTACAGTCTTTATATTCTTCTGGAGATTTTCCGCAAAATCCACAAGCTTCACCTTCTTGGTTAAGCATTGGGTTTTGGCTTGCACAAGTACCAGCAAATTTTCCATCTTTTTTAGCCCAAATTTTTATAGCAATTCCTGCTACTGCTAAAGCTAATAATCCCAGTGTAATTAATAATAATTTCATTGTAAGCTTAATTTTTCACAAAGATAATGCTTTTACATTTATTTTCTGTTCATTTTGGTTGTGACTTAACGCTTTGATTGTGTGTCTCATCACTATTAAACATATATAATTAACTAATTAATTTATCAATTATGAAAAAATTATTCGCAGAGTTCTTCGGAACATTTTGGCTAGTATTTGGAGGTTGTGGTAGTGCTGTTTTTGCTGCTGGATTTCCTGAACTAGGAATTGGATTTGTAGGTGTTGCTTTGGCATTTGGTCTTACGGTATTAACTATGGCTTATGCAGTTGGGCATATTTCAGGAGCCCATTTTAATCCAGCAGTATCAATAGGTCTTTGGGCTGGAGGAAAATTTGAAGCTAAAGATTTACCAGGTTATATTATTTCTCAAGTTTTAGGTGCCATTGCAGCAGCTGGAGTATTATATGTTATTCTTTCTGGTAAAGTTGGGTTTGATGGCGTAGGTAGTTTTGCGGCTAATGGTTATGGAGATTTGTCACCAGATGGTTATAGTATGGCATCTGCATTGATAGCAGAATTTATACTAACAGCCTTTTTTCTATTGGTTATTTTAGGAAGTACATATCCAAAAGCACCTAAAGGATTTGCAGGTATAGCAATTGGTTTAGCTTTAGTTCTTATCCATTTAATTAGTATACCTATTACTAATACGTCAGTAAATCCGGCAAGATCTTTAAGTCAGGCTTTATTCTCTGAAGGAGCACATTTATCTCAGGTTTGGTTATTTTGGGTAGCTCCAATAGCAGGTGCAATCGCTGGAGGTATTATACATAGAACTTTATTCTCTAAAGACTAAGTCTAAATATTCAACAAAAAAAAGAGGCGCAATTTTAATTGCGCCTCTTTTTTTTATATAAAAGTATTTTATTTTTCTTTTAGAGAAATTTCAGCAACTTCAGTATCATTTTCGCTTGCGTTGTCTCCTTTTGTACCAATTTTAATACTAAGTGCTAATGCATCTTCCATATATGGGATTTGTTTTAGCTTACGGTCAGATTCATCTAAAATTCCTAAGTTCACCATTCTATCTTGCAACTCAGCCCAAATTTGGTATTGTTGCTCTTCTGGTAATTGAGGTAAAGTGATCACATCAATCATAGATGTTTTTTCAACCGAATTAATATAAGCTACAGTTTTTAAATTTTTGGCGCGTGCATTACCATTAATGACATATTTTCTAGAATCAGGATTATTAAGTTTTAATAATTCTCTAGATAACTCATCTAATTTAGAATTGTTACTTTCAATATCGCTTCTTAGATCAAAAATTTCATCTACAACCACATTGTTTTCACTACTTAAATCAATATTTTTTTGATAAAGCATAAATGATGTTGCAGCAAATAAAACGGCTGCTGCACTTGCTGCAATGCTATACCAAGGGGTTTTTCTGTCTTGAACTAATTGAATCACTTTAGTATCATTGGCTTCTTCTAAAGAATCCATAATGTTTCCTAACATATGATTTGGTAAATCAACAGCACCTGCTTTTGCTACAATTTCTAAATTATCTTGAAGTTTTTCATAAGCTTCAGCAGCTTCTGGATAGTTTGAAATAAAGTGTTCTACTTCTATAGATTCCTCTAAAGAAAGATCTCCAACCAAATACTTATTAAGTAGATCGGAATTTAAAAAGTTTTGTATTTGTTTTTCCATGATCAAATAATTTAGGGATTGTAGACTTTTTTAAGTTCTCGCAATCCTATTTTTAATCGAGATTTAATTGTGCCAAGCGGAATATCTAATTCATCACTTGCTTCTTGTTGTGTCATCCCTTGAAAAAATAAGGCATCTAGCACAATTTGATATTTATCTTCTAGTTTTCCAACATGTTGTTTGATGTCCATGACATCTTGATTAAAATTTGTTGTTGGTAGAATATATACGTTCGAAGTTTCAATTTGGACTTCTTTATGGAAACGATTATTAAAACTTCTTAGTTTATCTATAGCTGTATTTCGTGCTATACGAAACAGCCATGTAAAGAGTTTAGCTTTTGAGGCATCGTACTTTGAAGCATTTTTCCATACTTTAATGAAGGTTTCTTGTAACGCATCTTGAGCAATTTCTTCATTAATTGTAATTTTTAAGATTACACCATAAAGACTGTTAGAATAGTTTTCGTATAATAAATTCAACGCACGCTTATCTCCTTTTTGGAGATATGCGATAATTTTTTGTTCAGTAGGTGTAATACTCAAAATGTTAAAATCTTATTTTATTCGACTTTTAAAACGTCTAAAGCTAACTTATAAACGTAAATATAATTAAATACACCTAATAGGTGCTTATTATAAAGAATTAGAATGGTTTTATCTCTTAGGGATTTGATTAATAGCGTTTTCAAAAAAAATTATTCTAAACTCAAAAGTCACAATTTAGGTTGTGACTTTTGCTTTATATAATGTTCACTTCTGTTTCAATACTAATATTAAATAATCGTTTTACTGTTTTTTGAATCAACTGTGCCAATTCAAAAATTTCTTTTCCAGTTGCGTTGCCGTAATTTACTAAAACCAACGCTTGTTTGTCATGTACACCATAATCTTTAAAACGCTTTCCTTTGAAACCCGCTTTTTCAATAAGCCATCCAGCCGGTATTTTTATAGCTGTTTCTGATATTTTATAAGAAGGTGCTTCAGGAAAATTTTGTTCTAGTTCAGTGAACTCTTCAGCAGTAATAATTGGATTCTTAAAAAAACTACCACTATTACCAATTTCTTTTGGATCTGGTAATTTACTTTGTCTAATGGCAATTACAGCATTTGAAATATCTTGAATTGTAGGTTGCGTTATACTTTGAGTGTCTAATTCATTTCTAATAACACCATAGTCTGTGTGTAATTGATGGTTTAAGGTTGTAAGCTCAAGATTTACACTCGTAATAATATACTCTCCTTTGATACCTTGTTTAAAGATGGATTCTCTATAACCAAAATTACAATCTGATTTTAAAAATGTTTTTACAGACTGATCTTTTATGTTTACGGCTTCACAACTTACAAAAACATCTTTTAGCTCAACTCCATAAGCACCAATATTTTGAATTGGAGCTGTACCAATATTACCTGGTATTAAAGATAAATTTTCAATACCACCATAATTATGCTGTAAGCACCATAGTACAAAATTGTGCCAGTTTTCGCCAGCCATAGCTTTTACAATAACGGTATTTTTAGAGGTGCTTACGACTTCAATTCCTTTTAAATTAATATGAAGTACTAAAGCTTCAATATCTTTAGTTAACAACATATTACTTCCTCCTCCTAGAATAAAAAGAGGATTAGAATGCTGTTTTTTTAATATCGTGTTTAGTGCTTCAATAGAATTAATATCGCAGTATGAAGCTGCTTTAGCATCGATACCAAACGTATTAAATGGTTTTAATGAAGCATTATTAATAACAGTCATTAGTCCTTATATACTTTAAGTGCTTCCTCTAAAATTTTCACTGAAATCTTTAGACTCTCTTCGTTTAAAACGTAAGCAATACGAATTTGGTTTAGTCCTACACCTGGAGTAGAGTAGAAGCCAGCAGCTGGAGCAACCATAACAGTATCATTATTATAATCGAAAGATTCTAATAACCATTTTGCAAAATCGTCTGAGTTTTTTACAGGTAATTCTGCGATGCAATAAAAAGCACCATTTGGAGTCGCTACTTTAACACCTTCTATTTTTTCTAAGGCTTCAATTAAAGTGTTTCTTCGTTTTACATATTCCTCAATAACATCATCAAAATAACTTTGTGGTGTTTCTAAAGCCGCTTCACTTGCAATTTGTGCTAATGTAGGTGGACTTAAACGAGCTTGAGCAAATTTCAATGCCGTTTTGATAAAGGCTTTATTTTTAGAAACTAAATAACCAATACGTGCACCACACATACTGTAACGTTTAGAAACTGAATCTATAACAATAGCATGTTCTTCTAATCCTGGTTCTTGTAGAATAGAATAGTGTTCCATACCATCGTAAACAAATTCTCTGTATACTTCGTCTGCAATTAAAAACAAATCGTGTTTTTTTACAATTGCAGCCAATTGTTTTATTTCTTCTTTTGAATATAAGTAACCTGTTGGGTTTCCTGGATTACAAATTAGAATTCCTTTAGTTTTTGGTGTTATAAGCTTTTCAAATTCTTCAATTGGAGGTAATGCAAAATTATCTTCAATTTTAGAGATTACAGGAACAACATTTACACCTGAAGCTGTAGAAAAACCATTGTAATTTGCGTAAAATGGCTCTGGGATTATAACTTCATCTCCAACATCCATAATACTTCCAAAGGCAAATAAAAGCGCCTCACTTCCGCCTGTAGTCACAATAATATCATTGTGAGTAACATTTATAGAATTCCGTTTATAATAGTCTGCTATTTTTATTCTATAGGTTTCGGAGCCTTCAGATCTGCTGTAAGCTATGGTCTCTAGAGTGTTATTTTTAATAGCGTCAAGAGCAACTTGCGGAGTTTTTATGTCTGGCTGACCTATATTAAGGTAATAAATATTTTTACCCTTTTTTTGAGCTTCTTCAGCATAGGGAACCAATTTTCTAATTGGAGATTCTGGCATATTGATGCCTTTGTTTGATATTGTTGGCATTGTATATTTGTTTTAAAATGCTAAGTTCTGAAAATTCTTAAAGCTTATATAAAGAAAAGACATAAAAAAAATGAGTCCTTTATGTGAGGACTCATTTTTTAAGTTATTGTAAGCGTAATTGATTATTGCTCAATCATACTTTTACTTTTCTTTTCTAAAACACTTGTTTTATTTGAATCGATAACCGTTCCTTTAATTTTTAAAGCTACAGTTGGTGTATCAGCATTAGAAAATACAGTAATAGTTTTTCTAATTGGGTTGACTCTTTTAGTATCGTATTTTACTTCAATTACTCCAGATTCACCAGGAAGAATTGGTCCTTTTGGTTTCTTAGGCACTGTACATCCACAAGTAGATTTTACATTAGATATTACTAAAGGTGCATCACCAGTATTGGTAAACTCAAAAACTCTAACTCCATCAGCACCTTTTTCAATGGTACCGTAATCTATCACGTCTGTCTTAAATTCTATTTTTGCAACTTTTTCTTGTGCATAAGAACCTAAGCTCATTAATCCTACAAATAATACTGCTAATAAATTTTTCATCATTTTAATTTTGATTAGTCAAACTTAGTCACTTTTTCATTCCTAACAAAATTTATTAGACGTAATACACTCCATTTAACAGAATTTATGGCTTTTAAACCCATATTCTTACGTTAATAATTTCTCTAAATAGGAATTATAAGTACTTTTGCTCGTTATTATAAGTTATTACAAAAACAATACCAAACATGGAAATTCCTTCTAAATATAATGCACTGTCAGTAGAAAGTAAATGGTACGACTACTGGATGCAAAACAATTATTTTCACTCTAAACCAGACGAAAGAGAACCTTATACTATTGTAATTCCTCCACCAAACGTGACAGGAATATTGCATATGGGACACATGTTGAATAATACTATTCAAGATGTATTAATTCGTCGTGCACGTTTATTAGGTAAAAATGCCTGTTGGGTTCCTGGTACAGATCACGCATCTATTGCTACAGAAGCTAAGGTTGTTGCTAAATTAAAGGAACAAGGGATTGATAAAAATGATTTAACACGCGAAGAGTTTTTAGAACACGCTTGGGAATGGACAGAAGAATACGGAGGCGTAATCTTAGAACAGCTTAAAAAACTAGGTTGTTCTTGTGATTGGGACAGAACTAAGTTCACCATGGACGATGATATGTCTGAAGCTGTAATTAAAGTATTTGTTGATTTATATAGCAAAGGCTTAATTTATAGAGGATACCGAATGGTAAATTGGGATCCAGAAGCCAAAACAACTTTGTCTGACGAGGAAGTAATCCATGTTGAAAAGCAAGGTTTACTTTATTACCTTGAATATAAAATTGAAGGTAGCGATGAAAAATTAACCATTGCAACTACAAGACCAGAAACTATTTTTGGAGATACTGCGATTTGTATCAATCCAAATGATGAACGTTTTACACATTTAAAAGGGAAGAAAGCCATTGTTCCTTTAAATGGACGTGTTATTCCTATTATTGAAGACGAATATGTAGATTTAGAATTTGGTACAGGTTGTTTAAAAGTAACACCTGCTCATGATGAAAATGATAAAGTTTTAGGAGATAAGCATAATTTAGAGGTTATAGATATTTTTAATGACGATGCTAGTTTAAATAGCTTCGGATTGCATTACGAAGGTCAAGATCGTTTTGTTGTAAGAAAAGCAGTTACTAAAGAATTAGAAGGAGCTGGTATTTTAGTAAAAACTGAAAACCACATTAATAAAGTAGGAACTTCAGAACGTACAAAAGCTGTAATCGAACCAAGATTAAGTGATCAGTGGTTTCTTAAAATGGAAGATTTAGCAAAACCTGCTATTGATGCCGTTTTAAAAACAGGTGAAGTAAAATTATTTCCTAAGAAATTCGAAAATACCTATCGTCATTGGATGGAGAATATTCGTGATTGGAATATCTCTCGTCAGTTACTTTGGGGACAACAGATTCCTGCTTATTTCTATGGCGACGGAAAAGAAGATTTTGTAGTTGCAGAAACTATTGAAGACGCTTTAAAATTAGCACAAGAGAAAACTAATAATTCAGCTTTAAGAATCGAAGACTTAAAGCAAGATACTGATGCATTAGATACATGGTTCTCTTCTTGGCTTTGGCCAATGAGCGTTTTTGATGGAATTAGAAATCCTGAAAACGAAGAAATTAAATACTATTATCCAACAAATGATTTAGTAACTGGTCCAGATATTTTATTCTTCTGGGTTGCACGTATGATTGTTGCAGGTTACGAGTATAGAGATGAAAAACCTTTTGAAAATGTTTATTTAACTGGTTTAGTTAGAGATAAGCAAAGACGAAAAATGTCTAAATCTTTAGGGAACTCGCCAGATGCCTTAAAATTAATTGAAGATTATAGTGCAGATGGTGTACGTGTAGGTTTATTATTAAGTTCAGCTGCCGGAAACGATTTAATGTTTGATGAAGCCCTTTGCCAACAAGGAAAAGGTTTAGGTAATAAAATATGGTCTGCGTTCTATTTAACTAATTTATGGGAAGTTGAAGATATTGAGCAGCCACAGTCTAGTAAAATAGCTATCGAATGGTTCGAGTCTAAATTTCAGAAAGTACTTTTAGAAATAGAAGATCACTTTAGTAAATATAGATTGTCTGATGCTATAATGGCAATCTATAAGTTAATAAATGATGATTTTGCATCTTGGTTATTAGAGATTGTAAAACCAGCCTACCAACAGCCAATAGATTCAAAAACATATAATGCTGTTATGGTAATTTTTGAAGATATTCTAAAAGTAGCTCATCCATTTATGCCATTTATTACAGAAGAAATCTGGCAAACTATAAGTGACAGAACACCAGATGAAGCGTTGATAGTTTCTAAATGGCCAGAAGCAAAATCAATTAATGAAAATTTGATTTCTGAATTTGAATTTGCAACTGAAGTTATCTCTGGTATCAGAAACATTAGAAAACAAAAGAATATAGCTTTTAAAGATGCTATTGGTTTTTCAATAGTGAATAACGAAAATGTAAATTCGACGTTTGATGCAGTGATTTCAAAATTAGGAAATCTTGAAAGTTTCGAGTATGTAACGGAAGCTGTTGAAGGCGCATTAACTTATAGAGTAAAATCTAACGAATACTTTATTCCTATGGAAGGAAGTATTGATATTGAAGCAGAAATAGAAAAGCTTTCTGAAGAGTTAAAATATACAGAAGGATTTTTGAAGTCAGTACAAAGAAAATTATCCAATGAGCGTTTTGTTGCAGGTGCACCAGAACAAGTAGTAGCAGCAGAAAAGAAAAAAGAAGCCGATGCTTTAGCTAAGATTGAAACCATTAAAGCAAGTTTATCGAGTTTAAAATAGAGATAAACTTCATTATTATAAGTAATAAAAAAAGACTGCCATAAAGGTGGTCTTTTTTATTTACCACTCATTAATCCTATTACTATCCAACTTCACAAAAATAAACAGCAAAATAGTAAAGCCCCAAAGTCCAGAGCCGCCATAACTGAAAAAGGGTAGTGGAATACCAACAGTTGGAATTAAACCCATAACCATACCAATATTAATCGTAAAATGGACAAATAATATAGAAGCTACACCATAACCATACACACGACTAAATTGTGATTTTTGGGCTTCAGCGAGATATAAAACTCTAATGATAAGTAGAACAAACGTAATCACTACGAAGCTTGTACCTAAGAATCCCCATTCCTCACCAACTGTACTAAATATATAATCGGTGTGTTGTTCTGGTACAAATTTACCAGTTGTTCTAGTGCCTTGTAAAAAGCCTTTCCCTGAAACACCTCCAGAACTAATGGCTTGTTCAGATTGAATAAGGTTGTAAGCTTCGGCTTTTTTCATCCGTTCTAGCTTTGTTGGGTCTTTTTCTAAGCGTAACCAAAGGCTAATTCTATTTTGTTGATGGATTTTTAAACCATGCTGATAGAATAGTTTTACACCATAAGAAAAGCTTACACAAACTAAAAGGACTATAATATATTGTAATATTGAACCTCGTTTTTTCCGTCTAATAAAGTAAACACTAGCAATAATAATAGTAGCTATAATAGCGGTTATTACGATACCAAATTTTAGACCTAAAACGGCAAGTATTATTAATGATAAAGCGATGATTAAATAGACCTGTTGTAAGCCTTCACGATAAAAAACAAAGAAAAAAGCTAAGTAAACAATAGTACTACCAGCATCATTTTGAAGTAAAATAAGTAAAGCAGGAGTAAAAATAATAGCAGCAACCCTTAACTGATCTTTTACGGTTTGCATATTGGTTTGTAAATCACTGATGTACTTAGCGACAGCTAACGCTGTAGCAAATTTAGCGAATTCACTAGGTTGGATGGTCATACTACCAATACCATACCATGAACGTGCGCCATTAACATCCTTACCGAAAATGAATAAACCAATTAAGGCTAATATGGCGACGAAATATATAACACTGGCAAATTGCTCATAGAATTTGGCTTCAAATGATAAAATAAAAACAATGAGTAAAAATGTTAAACCAACAAACACAAGGTGTTTCCCATAAAGTTGATCTGTATCAAAATAGCTTGTGACCTCACCAATATGAGATGCTGATAAGATATTAAGATATCCAAAACCTAGTAATAATAGAAATAGGATGATGGTAATCCAATCGAAATTAAAATTTTTTTGATTTACTCTTAACATGAAAGATTATAATTTTAAGTCGCTTGGTTTTTCAATTTTAATAGGATTTTTTTCTTCGATGGCATAATTCTCAATGACCTGAAGTGTTGTTTCACGATTAATTTTGAAAGGTTCTCCAGAATATGGTTTTTTGTATTCGTTTTCTAGACTATGGGTTAAGATCCAATTTTCTAAATCTGTTCTTGTAATATCTCCTTTAATATGTTTTTCAATCATTAAACTTGCCATTCGTCCTGCAAACCGACTTCCCCAATATCCGTTTTCAACAAATACAGCAATAGCAATTTTTGGATTATCTTTTGGTGCAAATGCTACAAAGATAGAATGATCTGTAAGTTGGGTTTTCACACTATCAATTTTCATAAAGTTTTCTGCAGTACCTGTTTTTCCACAGATATCAATACCAGGAATTCTTAATGAAGCAGCTGTTCCTTCGTTATAAACATCAAACATACCTTGAACTACAGGTTCAAAATGACGCTTGTCAATGGTTGTGTAATTTGGTGTTGTATATTTACTATCAATAGTTTCACCTTCAATATTTTTTATAATATGAGGAGTATAATAATAACCACGGTTTCCTATCGCAGCAACCATATTTGCAAGTTGAATTGGAGTTGCTTCAACTTCGCCTTGACCAATAGCGTTAGAAACAATATAGGTAGATCCCCAGCGATTGTCTCCGTATTGTCTATCGTAATAATCTCCATCCGGAATTCGTCCAGGTTGTCCAACTGATAAATCATTGTTTAGGAAATTACCTAAACCAAAACTTTTGGCGTGATTAGCCCAAACATTCATGCCTTTTCCAGCATCATCATACTTGTCAACAATTCGTCTATACACATTTACAAAATAGGCATTACAAGATTGTGCAATACCATCATTCATATCCAATGGACTTTTATGATGATGACAACCTGTTAATTTTCGACTACCATAATAGTAGCCCATTCTGCATGCAAATTTATCATGAGTATCTACAACTCCTTCTTGTAAGCCAATAAGTGCATTAATAACTTTAAATGGAGAACCTGGAGGATATTGTGCTTGTAAACCTCTATCAAAAGTTGGTTTGTTTACCTTGTCTAGAAATAATCGAGAAAAATTCTTGTTACGTTCTCTACCGACTAATAAATTAGGGTTGTAACTTGGGCCTGTTACCATCGCCAAAATTTCGCCGCTACTAGGATCAATAGCAACAATACCTCCTCGTTTATGTTTCATTAATAATTCGCCATAAGCTTGTAATTCAGAATCAATAGTTATGGTAACGTCTTTTCCTGGTTGTGGTAAAGTATCTAGTTTTCCTTCTTTAAAAGGACCTATATTTTTGTTAAATCGATCTTTTTGAATGAATTTAATGCCTTTTACTCCACGTAAGGTTTCTTCGTAAGTCTTTTCAATACCTTGTTTTCCAATAAGATCTCCTAAACTATAATACGCATCATTTTGAATAATTTTACGATTAACCTCTCCAAGATCACCAAGAACATTGGCTCCAATACTTGTTTGGTACGATCTAAGTGATCGTTTTAAAATGTAGAAACCTTCAAATTTTCTTATTTTTTCTTGAAGAACTGCATAATCTTTTTTTGATAGTTGAGGTACAAAAGGTGAGGGTAACCTTGGCGAATAATGCCTTGCTTTTTCTAATTTCTTGTCGTAATCTGCTCTTGTGATTTTTAAAAGGCTACAAAACTCTTCTATTTCTAAAGAATCTAAAGGAGCAACTTCACGCGGAATTACCATCACATCATAAGACGGTTGGTTAGCTACTAAAAGTTTTCCGTTTCTGTCATAAACATAGCCACGTTTAGGATAATTGTATTCTTTTCTAATGGCAGTGTCTTCAAATATATTGTAAGCAGAATTGTTATAAACTTGAAGGTAAAATAAACGTGCAATAAATACAAGACCAACAAGAATAACAGTTGTTAATAATAGCAGTTTTCTCATTTACGGTTTCGGCTAAATAATATTATTAATAATAGACTTAGGAGTATAGTGAAGATACTAGAAAATAACGTCTTTTTTAAGATTAATAGTATATTGGAAATGTTAAAAATTTCTAGCGAGAATAATATTAAATGATGAATAACGGTACCTAAAGTGATATATGTGATTAAGCTACCAATATCTGTAGTGGTAAACTTTATACTTTGATGCTCGTACAACATACCAAATGAACTTTTTAAAAGTACTGGTCTGGCATAAGCTAATGAGACAGCAGCTGCAGCATGCACTCCACCTGAGTCTGAAAATAAATCGACGAACATACCTAACAAGAAACTTACTAATAAAAGCATTAATCGTTCTTCTTTGATAGGAAATAGAAAAATGAATATAATATAGATGTATGGATTAATATAACCAAAGAAATCAATATGATTACAAATGACCACCTGCGCTAACAGAAGCAAAATAAATCGAGCGATATTTAAGCCTGTAACGTTATTCATTGGTATTATTTTCTAAAGAACGAATTTCGTTACGGTTTAAATTTTCTACGATATAAACCGCTCCAATATTGGTCATATCATTAAATAATTTGACTTGAATGGTATACGTATCTCCGCTAATATCACTTTCAAAACTAGTAATGGTACCAATACCAATTCCTTTTGGGAAAATTGAAGATTCCCCTCCTGTTTCAATAGTATCTCCGACTTTTACGGGAGCAAACTGAGAAACATCTTCAAGTTGAACATAAATAGGGGATTCACCATTCCATGTTAAAGAACCAATATGATTAGTAGATTTAATTTTAGCATTAATTCTACTTTTTGAATTTAATATAGACAGTGTAGTCGAATAATTTTTAGAGGTATTATCAATTATTCCAATAATCCCGTTAGAAGTCATAACTCCGAAATCTCTTTTAATACTATCGTTTTTACCTTTGTTTAATGTAAGATAGTTATTGGTTAAAGAATAACTGTTTTTATAAACGTCTGCAATCGTAATTCTATATTTTCCTTTGGAGTATGTACTATCAATAAATGAAGAATCCGTTGCGATATTAGTATTAAGTAATTGCTCTCTTAAACGTTTGTTTTCTTCAGCTAGAATATCGTTTTTAATTTTCAAGTTGAAATATTGGTCCACAGAATTCATGGTACCATAAACACCTCCAGTTAAACCGTTGGCTGAATTTATAAATTTACTCCTATGATAAGAATGCGATTGAATGGTTAAAGCTAAGGCAATACTAAAAAGCAAAGAAAACAACAGAAAGGTTTTGTTTCTTATAACAAAATTAAAAATTTGTTGCATTAGTTATGGCTTATTTAATCAATACGCTTTTGTATTTAGGTAAGTTTTTAAGTACGATTCCGGTACCTCTTACAACAGCTCTTAATGGATCTTCTGCGATATAAACAGGTAAATCTGTTTTTTGAGATAAACGTTTATCTAAACCTCTAAGCATTGAGCCACCACCTGCTAAGTATATTCCTGTATTGTAAATATCTGCAGCTAATTCTGGAGGTGTTTGAGATAAGGTTTCCATTACAGAATCTTCAATACGTAAGATTGATTTGTCTAATGCTTTCGCAATTTCTCTGAATGAAATTTGAACTTGTTTTGGTTTTCCTGTTAATAAATCTCGTCCTTGAACGCTCATATCTTCTGGAGGTAATTCTAAATCTTCAGTAGCAGCACCAATTTGAATCTTGATTTTTTCAGCAGTTCTATCTCCAACATACAAGTTGTGCTGTGTTCTCATGTAATAGATAATATCATTTGTAAATACATCTCCTGCAACTTTTACAGATTTGTCACAAACAATACCTCCAAGGGCAATCACGGCGATCTCAGTGGTACCACCTCCAATATCAACAATCATGTTTCCTTTTGGTTGCATAATATCTATGCCAATACCAATAGCAGCAGCCATTGGTTCATGTATTAAATAAACTTCTTTTCCGTTAACACGCTCACAAGATTCTTTTACAGCTCGCATTTCTACTTCTGTAATTCCAGAAGGAATACAAACCACCATGCGTAATGCAGGATTAAAAAACTTCTTCTTCAGTGCAGGTATGTTTTTAATAAACATGCTAATCATCTGCTCCGAAGCATCAAAATCTGCAATTACACCATCTTTCAATGGACGAATGGTTTTAATGTTTTCGTGCGTTTTTCCTTGCATCATGTTGGCTTCTTTACCAACGGCTATAATTTTTCCGCTAATGCGGTCTCTTGCTACTATCGATGGATTGTCAACAACAACTTTGTCATTGTGGATTATCAGTGTATTTGCGGTTCCTAAATCTATGGCTATTTCTTCCGTTAGGAAATCAAAAAATCCCATGTGCTATTCTTAATTATTTCGGGTTATTCTCGTCTTTTTTTAAGACTATCAGTAAAAGTAATAAAATATACGTTATTTATACGGTTATAGATGTTTATTGCGAAACTTTTTTTGTTTTTTTTTATACATTGATAAAGCAATGTGTTGCCTAAATGTTTACGTAAAAAAAAAGAACCCAAAATTAAGGTGAATTATACCTCGATTTTGGGTTCTAAAAGTAAGCTATTTAGTGCTTGAAATGACGTGTGCCTGTCATTACCATAGCCACATTGTTTTCATTACAATAGTCAATACTTAATTGATCTTTTATAGAGCCACCTGGTTGTATAACAGCGCTAATACCAGCGTTATCTGCAATTTCTACACAGTCTGGAAAAGGAAAAAATGCATCACTCGCCATTACCGAACCTTTTAAATCAAATTTAAATGATTGCGCTTTGTGTATCGCTTGGTTTAAAGCATCAACTCTACTAGTTTGTCCTGTACCACTTGCACATAATTGTTTGCCTTTAACTAAGACAATTGTATTTGATTTCGTGTGTTTACAAATTTTAGAAGCAAATATTAAATCGTCTAATTCTTGAGTTGTAGCGGTTGTTTTTGTAACTGCTTTTAAACCTTCAAGTGTATCTGTAATGTTGTTTCTATCCTGAACTAAAACACCATTTAAACAACTTCTTACGTTGGTTTGTGGCATTTCAATATCTTTTAGAATTAAAAGGATTCTGTTTTTCTTTCCTTTTAAAATGTCTAAAGCTTCAGGTGAAAATGAAGGTGCAATAACCACTTCACAGAATAATTTGTGAATCTCTTCTGCTGTTGCAACATCAATTTCAGTATTACTGATTAAAACTCCACCAAAAGCCGAAACAGGATCTCCTGCCAAAGCATCTACATAAGCTTGGTGTAAGGTGTCTCTTTGAGCCAACCCACAAGCGTTGTTGTGTTTTAATACGGCAAATGTTGGTGCGTCGTTTTTGAATTCTAGCATTAAATTGACAGCTGCATCAACATCTAAAAGATTGTTATAACTTAATTCTTTACCATGAAGTTTTGTGAAAATTTCATCAAAATCACCAAAGAAAAATCCTTTTTGATGTGGGTTTTCGCCATATCGTAAAACTTTTCCATTGTTTTCAGAGATTTTTAATGATGGAATCTCATTGTTTTTGTTGAAGTAATTGAAAATTGCAGAATCGTAATGCGATGATACATTAAATGCTTTTGCTGCAAATTGTTTTCTGTCTTCTTCAGATGTCTCTCCATTTTTAGTTTCTAACAATTCTAAAAATTCAGCATAATCGTCAACTGAAGATACGCAAGTTACATCGGCATAATTTTTAGCTGCAGCTCTAATTAAAGAAATACCTCCAATATCTATTTTTTCTATTATATCCTGATTAGCAGCTCCTGAAGCTACTGTTTTTTCAAAAGGATATAAATCTACAATAACTACATCAATTTGTGGAATGTCAAATTCTTTTAGTTCAGCAACATCACCTTCGTGATTCTGACGATTTAAAATCCCTCCAAATACTTTTGGATGAAGTGTTTTTACGCGTCCACCAAGTATAGACGGATAAGATGTTACATCTTCTACAGGTACAACTTTAATACCTAGGTCTTTGATGAATTTCTCAGTGCCTCCAGTTGAATAAATGGTGACGTTGAGGTCGTTTAATTTTTTTACAATTGGTGCTAATCCATCTTTACTAAATACAGAAATTAGTGCCGATGAAATGGTTTTGTTACTCATAATGTTGTGTTGTGTTTTTAGATGGTGCAAAAATAGGGATATTCAAAACGATAGCTTTGTGCTAAATTGAGTTTCTTTCAGTTTTTTGTAACAATAAATTGTTGAAAACGTCCTATATTTAAAATCTTATAAAAGAACTTATAAATGCTAGTCTATTTACGTTTACTAAAAGAGAGTTTTTCGTTTGCTTTAAATGCACTTCGTAACAATAAACTCAGGACCTTTTTATCGCTATTAGGTGTAACTGTAGGTATATTTTCTATTATTGCTGTTCTGGCTGCAGTAGATTCATTAGACAAAACAATAACATCTCAATTAAGTTCTTTAGATAGTAATACCATGTATTTGGCCAGTTTTTCTTTTGGGCCAACAGATGTACCAAGATGGAAACGCGAAACATTTGATGAAATTTCTTATAACGAATTTAAAACTTTGCAATCCTCAATAGGAGATGCTGAACATATTGGCTTACAAAAATTTGTGAAGCGCGAAAATATTAGATATGAATCTGAGCAAGTGAATAGTGTAAATACGGTTGTGGTGTCTCATGAGTTTAGTGACATACAAGTATTACAATTTGAAAAGGGCCGTTTTTATAATGAATCTGAATCTAATTCGGGAAAAGCTGTTGTAGTTATAGGTTCGGAAATCGCAAAGGCGCTTTTTGGAGACTTTGAACCTCTTGGGAAAAAGGTGCGTTTGTATGGTCAGAAATTTACAGTTATTGGAGTTGTAAAAAAAGAAGGCTCTGGTTTATTTGGAGATAGTAATGACGAATCTATATTTCTTCCTGCTAATTATATTAGAAATAGATATGGTGATAATAATGCTAGCATTAGAAATATTGTAATAATAAAACCCAAAGAAGATGCCGATATTGATGGTTTAAAAGCTGAAATTATTCAGGTATTAAGAAATAAACGTGGTATTAAGCCTGACGAAATAAATTCGTTTTTTATAACCATTGTAGCTGGTTTACAGAATTTAATTGATGGTATTATTAGCAGTTTAAATATAATAGGTTGGGTAATTAGTGGTTTTTCACTTTTAGTTGGAGGCTTTGGTATAGCTAATATTATGTTTGTAAGTGTAAAGGAACGGACTAATCTAATTGGAATTCAGAAATCTTTAGGAGCAAAAAATAAATTTATATTATTTCAATTTTTATTTGAAGCCGTTATCTTAGCTGTAGTTGGTGGACTCGTAGGTTTATTTCTAGTCTGGATTGGTACCATAATAGGAAGTAGTCTTACTGAGGATTTCGAATTTGTGTTGTCTCCTCAAAATATGGCTCTTGGATTTTTTATATCTTCGGTAATTGGACTTATTTCAGGAGTGATTCCTGCATTAAGAGCTTCTAGATTAGATCCGGTTGAAGCCATAAGAACAGGTATGTAGTTTTTCTTTACAGCTGTTTAGCGAAAAAATTATTTTAATATTGAAGCAACTTCTTTACAAACAAATTCTAAGAATCTTTCGTCTGCTTCTGTAAATGGATCTGGAGTATTAGAGTCTATATCTATTTGTCCAATATTTTCTCCGTTTACAAAGATTGGGATTACAATTTCGGCTTTAACGGTTATGCTGCATGCAATATAATTGTCTTGAGCAGCCACATCTGCAACCACAAAATTCTCATTGCTTACAGCAACTTGTCCACAAATACCTTTTCCAAACGGAATTATGATATGATCTGTTGGTTCCCCAACGTAAGGTCCTAATTTTAATTCGTCCTTATCTCCGTTTTTAAAATAAAAACCAACCCAATTATAGTAGCTAATATTTGTATCTAGAATTTCGCAAATCTTTAATAAGCGTTGATCTACACTAAGATTTTCTTGTGCTACAATCGATTTTATTTCGGGTTTTAGGTCTTGTAAATTCATGAGTAAAAATAAATTTTTGTAAAAGTATCTAAAAACCCCTATTTTAATATGTAGTTTTTTATAAATTTAACAGCAATCTAACACAAACACTATTTGAAATCACTTTTAATAAAATATAAATCTGTTATTCGTTTTATAGTTACATTCTTAGCTGTTTATGGTGTTTTAACTATTGGTTATAATGTGTATTTAAATGCCTCAGACGGTTCTAAATTTTATCCGGATTACTTAACACACTTAGTGGCAGAGCACACTAATGCTTTGTTAAATAGTGTTGATTACCAAACAGATATTGTGGCACATCCTAGTGAGCCTTCAATTAAAATTATAATTAATGGAAAGTACGTGGCTCGTGTTATTGAAGGTTGTAATGGTATAAGTATTATTATTATGTTTCTGTCTTTTATTGTGGCTTTTGCCGGTAAGTTTAAAACTACTTTTTTCTACGGTCTCGCTGGTAGTATTATTATTTATGCGTTTAATTTAATTAGAATTGTAATTTTATCTATTGGATTATATCATTATCCATGGAGAAGAGAAATTTTACATACCGTTATATTTCCTATGTTAATTTACGGAACTGTTTTTTTACTTTGGATGGTTTGGGTAAATCGATTCTCTAAAAAAGTAAAATCTAATGCATAAAAAAGTTACTTATATATTAGTAGGATTATTAGTGCTGTTACTAGTCTTAATTAGAGCTTATGAAAACGTTCTGTTTTACGATCCTTACTTAACGTTTTTTGAAAACGACTACTTATATATAGATAGTCCGAGGAGGGAAGTGTTAAAGCTGGTGTTGTCTACAACATTTCGGTTTTTATTGAATACGGTAATTTCGTTAGGAATTTTATATCTCATTTTTAAGGATAAAAGTATTGTCAAGTTTTCGATAATAATCTTTGCTGTCGCTTATGTTTTATTGCTGATTCCGTTTTTATATTTTGTAATAAACCCGAATCAAGAAGATTACTATTTGTTTTTCAATATTAGACGCTTTTTAATTCAACCTATTGGATTAATTTTGCTCTTGCCAGCTTTCTATTACTATAAGCTTAATCGTTAATAGTTTAATAATTAACATTATGAATTCATTAATTTTGTAGCTTTGCATCGTGAAATTTTCATACACATATAAAACTATTTCTATAGCGCTATCATTGTTAGTGCTATTGTCTACATTATCTTTAACTATAGATAAGCATTTTTGTGGAGATGTTTTAATTGATGTGGCCATATTTTCAGAACCAGATAAATGTGCTGATGATGTGGTTAATTTTGATACGTCTGAGACCATAAACAAAACGTGTTGTAAAGACGAAATTGATGTTATTGAAGGTATTAATCAATTAACAATAAATGCTTTTGAAGATTTGGAGCCTGTACTTAAGCAGGTTTTATTTGCATATACGTATTCATATATCAATCTTTTTGAAGAAGTACAAAACTTAAGTATACCTCATAAAGATTACTCACCACCTATACTCATCAAAGACATAGTGCTCTTAGATGAAACTTACCTTATTTGATTTAATTATAACCCTTTACTAAAAAAAGGAAGCACATATTTATGTGTTATTAGTTATACTTATAAATCAAAGAAATGAAAAGAATTTTATTAATAAATATTATGTTCTTGTCGCTAATTACGTCTGCGCAAGATCAATTAAAAGGTATTGTTTTAGAAACAAGCAGTACTAAAGAAATGCCGTTATCTGGCGCAAATGTATACTGGTTAGGCTCATCAATTGGCGCTATAACAAATGAAGATGGTACGTTTTCGTTGCCTTATAAGTTTTCGTATAATGCGTTAGTAATTAGTTATGTTGGTTTTAAAACAGATACACTAACCATTAATGAAAACAAGTACATTAAACATGTGCTTCAGGCTAGTGAAGAGTTAGATGCGGTAGAAATTACATCTCGAAATCAAGCCACCCGAAAATCGTACTTAAAAGCCGCAAATACCTTTACTGTGACTAGTGACGAACTCTTAAAAGCAGCCTGTTGTAATTTGGCAGAGAGCTTTGAAACCAATCCTTCAATAGATGTTAATTTTTCCGATGCTATTTCAGGGTCAAAGCAAATTAAAATGTTAGGTTTAAATTCACCTTATATATTAATTGCAACAGAAAATATACCAGCGATACGTGGTGCTTCTCAAGCTTATGGCTTAAGTTTTATTCCTGGTACTTGGGTAGAAAGTATTCAGATTACAAAAGGTACAGGCAGCGTGGTTAATGGGTTTGAGAGTATTGCAGGTCAAATTAACGCTGAAATGGTTAAACCTTCTACAGACGATAAGTTATTCGTGAACCTCTACGGAGCTTCAAGTGAGCGTTTAGAGTTAAATACCCATATTAATACTGAAGTTTCCGACAAATGGAGCACAGGTTTATACATACATGGTAATACACATCAAGAAAAGCACGATGTAAATAATGATGGTTTTCTAGATATGCCAATCTATAATCAGATTAATGTTATGAACCGTTGGCAATACACTAATCCTGAAAAAGGAGTGGTGAGCTTTATTAATTTAAGATATCTTAATGATGAGAAACAAGCAGGACAACTCAGTTTTGATCCAGATAGAGACAAAGGCACTACTAATTTTTGGGGAAGCGAAATTAATACAGAGCGTTTTGAAGTTACAACAAAATTAGGTTATGTAAATCCAGAAATTCCCTACCAAAGTCTTGGATTTCAAACGGCTTTTAGTCATCATCAACAAGATTCTTATTTCGGGCTAAATATCTATGATATTAAACACAATAGTTTTTACTCCAACTTGGTATATAATTCAATTATATCAGATTCCAGACATAAAATAAAAACAGGATTAAGTGTTACATATGATCATTATGATGAGCTTGTAAATACTACCATCTATGAGCGAACAGAAAATTCCGTAGGTGGATTTTTTGAGTATGCTTTTGATAATTTAGATAAACTATCATTAACAACAGGAGTCCGTGTAGACCAGCATAATAGATTGGGCTTTTTTGTAACGCCTCGTTTGCATGTGCGTTACACACCTTGGGAGAAATCGGCGTTAAGAGCGTCTATAGGAAGAGGAAAGCGTAGTGCTAATATTTTTGCAGAAAATCAGAATATGTTTTCAAGCTCTAGACAGATTAATATTTTAAACTCGAATGGTAAAATTTACGGTTTAGATCCTGAAATAGCTTGGAATTATGGAGTTAGCTATTTGCAAGGTTTTAATTTATTTGACAGGAAAGCAGACGTTACTTTTGATTTTTACCGAACAGATTTTCAGAATCAAGTGGTTGTAGATTGGGAGAATCCATATGAAGTTAATTTTTATAATTTAGAAGGCGATAGTTATGCCAATAGTTTTCAATTTGAATTTAATTATAATGTTTTTGAACATTTTGATTTACGTATGGCTTACAAGTATTATGATATTCAAACGGATTATAATTCTGGTCAATTAGAAAAACCATTAGTACCAAAACATCGTTTGTTTGCAAACACATCTTACGAAACAGAAGTTAGCAGTAATGGTGCACAATGGAAGTTTGATGCCACCTATAATTGGTTAAGTTCTCAGCGTTTTCCAAGTACAGACATAAGTGCTCCTCAATTTCAGGTAGCAGATAGAACACCAACTATAGGAACCTTGAACTTGCAAGTCACTAAAGTGTTTTCTCCAAAATTTGAAGTATATTTAGGAGGCGAGAATGTTACTAACGTGCGCCAAGACAATCCTGTAATTAGTCCAGATAATCCATTTGGTTCAAATTTTGATAGTAATTTTGTGTATGGCCCAATTTATGGAAGTATGTATTATGCAGGATTACGATTTAGAATAAAATAAAGAATGCCTGAGACGACAGGAATAGTATAACTAAAAAGATATAATAATATGAAAACAGTAATTTTAATATTTACGTTGTTAGTAACAACATTAACTTTTGCTCAAAACAAAAATGCAAAGGCAAACATAGAAGTAGATGGTGTTTGCGGTATGTGTAAAGAGCGTATTGAAAAAGCAGCAATTAGAACCAAAGGAGTAAAATCTGCAGTTTGGAATGTAGATACACATGAGTTAAAGTTAATTTATGATGGACGTAAAACAGATGTGAAAACTATTTCTAAAAATGTAGCTGCTGTTGGTCATGATACTAAAGAAATTAAAGCAACAGACGAACAATATCATTCTGTGCATCCATGTTGTTTATATCGCGACGAAGATGTTAAGAATGACCATGCGAAAGAAAAGAAAGAAGACGGAAAATAAGAGTTAATAGAGAAGCCTGAATTTAGATTCAGGCTTTTTTATGTCTTGTTGTCTCATAACTTTAATTGTGTTTTGTTATAGAGGTGGTTTTCTGTAAATTTTGAACGAACTTAGCTGATGATGCTGATAACTAATTATCAAAAATGTAATCCATGAAAAAGACCATTTTTATTCTATTACTTTTAAGTTTTTTAATAGCATGTAAGAGTGAAAAAGTAACCCATCAAGAAATTGTAACTAATTACTATAAGGCTAGAGATGCATTTAATTACAATGCGTTAAAAACAGTTATAGATGATAGTATTACTGTAATAGGAGGGGATTACGTTATGCCTTATAATCAGGATAGTTATTATGAAGAATTTAAGTGGGATTCCATATTTAGAACATCTTATAAAATAGTTGAATTAATAGAGGAAGACGATTGGGTCATGGCAACTGTAGTTTCAAATTCTATTAAATATGAGTTTTTAAAAAACAATCCGCTTACATGTCAATACAGAATATCTTTTAATTCTGATAAGATCTCAAAGATTGAATCATTAGAATGCTTAGGTGTAAATTGGGATATTTGGCAGGAACAAAAAGATACTCTCGTCAGTTGGATTGATAAAAATCACCCTAAACTCGATGGTTTTATTCATGATATGACTATGAATGGAGCGCTAAATTATCTAAAAGCAATAGCGCTTTATAAGGAAGAAAAAGAATCCTTGTAGTTGTATATAAGCAATGTTTATTTTAAAGCAGAATCAATTTCTGCAATTAGAATGTCACAACTTTCAGCATTAAATTTTGTTGCATTTTTCTTTTCGTCAAATGTAGTTAGTAAGGCTCTTACAATGTTTTTCAATTTAATTTCATCTAAAAAAGGATCTTTACCATATTGAATTTGGTCGTAATCTGCATGATTTACAAGATAGTTGCCTAAATAATCTTTAATTAAGCTGGTGTGTCTAATATAAGCATCTGCCATTTCTTCGTAATCAGAATAGTGTTGCTGAATAACTGTTTTTAACTTGAAATCTTCGATCAATTTTAAATCGCCAGAATTAATTAGAGTTTTATAAGTGATACTTTTAGGTCTAAAATTCTCGTATTTGACGATTTCAAATATATTATTTAATAAGCGCATATCTTGGTTCTTTTCAGAATTTAATACAGGAATAATATCTTCGCATATTGCTATTTTTTTATCTATAGCTTTAATATTTTTTTCGAGTTGAATTTTATCTGCTTCTATATCACTTTTAAGATTTGTGAGATATTGATTTTTGAGCTTACTGTCTTTTACGTTTTCGGCACATTTATTCATGCTAAAGGCAATAGAAATTCCTATAATAACAATAATGATTTCTCTTAAGGTGTATTTCCAAGTTGTTTTTGCCATTGTATTGTGAATTAGGTTTCTAAATCTAAGGAATATAATTTAAATTTCGGTTTTAGGCAACGTAAAAGACCTCACAGGTTTCTAAAAGTTGCGAGGTCTAAAAAGAAAAAGCCTCTGATTCTCATCAAAGGCTTTTCAACTTTATAATATTTATACTCACTAATAGTTTTGGTAGCAGTGAGTTCTTTGCTTATCCTTACTGAGGATTACATCATGCCTGGCATACCGCCTCCGCCCATTGGCATAGCAGGTGCATCTTCTTTAATGTCTACTAAAGCACATTCGGTCGTTAAGATCATACCAGCAACAGATGCTGCATTTTCTAAAGCGATACGCGTTACTTTCTTAGGATCAATAATTCCAGCTTTAAGCATATCTACATAAGTTTCAGTTTTAGCATCATAACCAAAGTCTTTTTTGCCTTCTAAAACTTTATTGATAACCACAGAACCTTCACCACCAGCATTTTCTACAATAGTACGTAAAGGAGCTTCAATCGCTTTATTCACGATTTGTACACCAGTTGTTTCATCTAAGTTCTCAGTAGTAATTTTTTCTAAACACTTCTTAGCTCTCACTAAAGCAACTCCACCACCAGCAACAATACCTTCTTCTACTGCAGCACGTGTAGCATGTAAAGCATCATCAACTCTATCTTTCTTTTCTTTCATTTCTACTTCAGAAGCAGCACCAACATAAAGTACAGCAACTCCACCAGCTAATTTAGCTAAACGTTCTTGAAGTTTTTCTTTATCGTAGTCAGAAGTTGTAGTTTCTATCTGAGCCTTAATTTGGTTAACTCTAGCTTTAATATCTTCAGCTTTTCCACTTCCGTTAACAATAGTTGTGTTGTCTTTGTCAATAGTTACCGTTTCTGCAGTACCTAGCATGCTAAGATCTGCATTTTCTAAAGAGAAACCTCTTTCTTCAGAAATAACAACACCACCTGTAAGGATAGCGATATCTTCTAACATTGCTTTACGTCTGTCTCCAAAACCTGGTGCTTTTACAGCAGCGATTTTAAGTCCACCACGTAATTTGTTAACTACTAAAGTTGCTAAAGCTTGTCCGTCTACATCTTCTGCGATGATTAGTAACGGACGACTAGATTGTGCAACTGGTTCTAAGATTGGAAGAATTTCTTGTAAGTTAGAGATTTTCTTATCGAATAATAAAATGTATGGATTCTCTAAATCAGCAATCATTTTATCAGCATCAGTAACAAAGTAAGGAGATAAATAACCTCTGTCAAACTGCATACCTTCAACAACGTCAACGTAAGTTTCCATTCCTTTAGCTTCCTCAACAGTAATTACACCTTCTTTACCAACTTTAGCGAAAGCCTTTGCGATTAAATCACCAATAGTATCGTCATTGTTAGCAGAAATTGCAGCAACTTGCTTTATCTTATCAGAATCGCTACCTACTTTTTGCGTCTGTTTTTCTAAATCTGCAATTATTGAAGCTACAGCTTTATCAATACCACGTTTTAAATCCATTGGATTTGCACCAGCAGCAACGTTTTTAAGACCTTCTTTTACTATTGCTTGCGCTAATACAGTTGCAGTAGTTGTACCATCACCAGCTAAATCGTTAGTTTTAGAAGCCACTTCTTTTACCATTTGAGCTCCCATGTTTTCAAGCTCATCTTCAAGCTCAATCTCTTTTGCTACAGAAACACCATCTTTAGTGACTTGTGGTGCACCAAATGATTTTCCAATAATTACATTACGACCTTTTGGTCCTAACGTTACTTTTACTGCGTTTGCTAAAGCATCAACACCACGTTTAAGTCCGTCGCGTGCTTCAATATCGAATTTTATATGTTTTGCCATTATTTAATTTTTTAACTTTTAGTTTCAGCACTTAGCTTTTAACTAGAAGGTTATAATTTATAAATTGATTTTTTATTTAAAGTGAGCTAAAGGCTAACAGCCAATAACTAAAAGCAATCTAGATAATTGCCAAAATATCGCTTTCACGCATCATTAAATAATCTTTGCCTTCAAGTTTAAGCTCTGTTCCACCATATTTGCCGTAAAGTACAGTATCTCCAACTTTGACAGTAATAGGTTCGTCTTTTGTTCCTTTTCCAGTAGCGACAACAGTTCCTTTTTGAGGTTTTTCTTTTGCATTATCTGGAATAATAATACCTGAAGCCGTTTTTGTTTCAGCCTGCATAGGTTCTACAAGAACACGGTCTGCTAAAGGTTTAATGTTTAAGCCCATTTTGTTATATGTTTTTAGTTGTTTATTAATTTATAATTGGTTTTAGTTCGAAAATTATGCCAAGACATAAAGTCTGACAAAGTTTCAGATGTGTATATCTAAAAGTCAGGCATAAAAAAAAGCCAACTTAAAAAGTTGGCTTGATGTTTTATATTAGGATAACGTTTTGTTATTCTGCAGATGTACCGTCTGTTGTTGCTGCATCGTTTGCTGCAGGTGTAGAAATTGGCATATCTGTAGGTTCGTTAGTATCTAAAGCTTTAGATTCTGTTGTACCTCCTGATCCAAGTGTTAAGTTAGAAGCTAAGATTAAAATAATTAATCCTGTAGCTAAAACCCATGTACTCTTGTCTAAGAAGTCTCCAGTTTTCTTTACTCCACCCATTTGTTGGGTTCCACCACCTCCAAAAGATGAAGAAAGACCTCCGCCTTTAGGGTTCTGTACCATAATTACTACGATTAGTAAAAAGGCAACGATTACTATTAGTCCTAAAAATATTGTAAATGCACTCATTTTATATTGTGTTATTGTCTTTTAATTCTTTTACCAATTTTATTTGGTGTGCAAAGAAACTACTTTTTTCTGGATATTTCAAACTTAAAATTTTGTAAGATTGAATTGCTTTATCGTAGTTTTTTTGTTCTAAATAAATTCGAGCTAATGTTTCGGTCATTAGACTGTCCGAAATAGCATCGTCATTGTTAACTAGTTTTGGTTTTGGTGCGTTGCTAGTAATGGGTTTAATCTTTGGATTCTCAGTTATAAATTTATCTATAATTGCAAGTTTATCTTGCAAAGGAGATGTGAGTTTTTCATCAAAAGCTTTAGTAGTATCTTCTTTTTTTGATTCCACTATAGGTTCCACTTTTATTTCTTCACCTTTTACTTCTTCAATTTCCTCGCGAACAATAGGTTTAAAACTTGTAATTTTTAACCATTCTGAAAATGAATGATTTTCAGTTTTATCAAATTCTAAAGGTTTACCAATGTTTAGTTCCTTTTCTGCTGTTATGTTTTTAACATCTACAGCTATAATAGAATCTTCAATTTTTGGTTTTTTGACTTCTAATTTTGGTTTAGGTAAGGGTTTTACCTCAAACAAACCAGGATCTAAAACACCTTCTGTAGCCTTAATGTGTTGTTTTAAAGCATCATCTATAGTTACACTTTTGTTTACTGAAATATCATCTACAGCGTTAACTTCAATAGATCTTATGTGCTCAATATTTTGTTTGATTTTTTCGGATATTTCATTCTGATTGAAAACAGCCGAAGTAATATAATCGAATAATACACTACGATCTGTAGTATGTGCTGCTGTGACTTTTAAAGCATTATTGTATTTGTAGCTTTCCTTTTGTTTTAAACCTTTAAGGTATAGTGCTCTTAACGGTTGAAAATAAGGATAGTCTTTAATAACCGAAGAGAGTTCTTCAGTTTGAGATGCTGTAACGGCTTCTGGGTGCAGTAATAAATGGGAGAGTTCTCTAAGCTGCATAATTTACCAATCTGCTAATGAAGCGTTAAGAATATCTTGAGTTAATCGTTCTAAAATTTCGTCTAAGGCAGTGTCTTTTACACTTCCAGTAAGTTGATCTGCTGCAGGGTAATCAAAATAGAATGAGAAACGTTTTTCAAAATCTTTTTCTGAATCTTTAGTGTTAATATAACGCACATTAACACTAATAGTTAACCTGTTTTGAGCTGCTGTGTTGTCTGAAGTTGCCGTCATTGGTGAAACACGATATTCAACAATTTCTCCTTCGTAAATAACTTCTCCACCAGAGTTTACTAAACTAGCACTTGTTTGATTAACGATGTAATCTTGAAGAGTGATTGTAAATAATTGGTCTAATCCAGGTTCAATTAAATCGGCATTATTCTGGAAAAAGTTAACTTGAAAGGACTCTGGCATATCCGTAATTCCTGTAAACGAATAATTTACTTTACAGCCAAAAGATAAGAGGCAAATAGCAACTATAAAAAGGTATTTATATGGTTTCATCTAATATGTGTTTGTTCGTTTTGTCTAGATAAACGATTTTTTAAGCTCAATATTCTTACTGCGTTCTTAAACTTATATTAAAGATCAAATTGCTTAATCTTTCTGTACAATGTACGCTCGCTAATACCTAATTCTGCGGCTGCTAATTTACGTTTTCCGCTATGACGTTCTAAAGATTTTTTAATTAATTCTAATTCTTTGTCATGTAATGAAAGTGTTTCCTCTTCTTCAATTTCTTCGGCAAAATGATATTTGTCTTCTAATTCAGAAGTGTCTTCAGTGGTTTCTTCACGATGTTCTCCAAGCGCTAAAACTTCTAAATCTTCAATTGTAGTATCAAATTTTTCCTCTTTATCTTCTCCGTAAATCTTTTCAATTAAATGTTCATTGGCTTTTTGAACATCAGAATCACTTCCTTTTTTCATCAGTTCCATGGTGAGTTTCTTAAGATCGTTTAGATCACTCTTCATGTCAAATAAGACTTTGTATAAGATTTCGCGTTCGCTACTAAAATCACTTTCAGACTTTGTATTATTTACAACAGCTGGTAAATTACTGCCTGTATTTGGTAAATAATGTTGAAGCGTAATACCGTTTATTGTTCGGTTTTGTTCTAATACAGATACTTGTTCTGCTACATTTCGTAATTGACGAATGTTACCATTCCAGCGAAATTTGATGAGTAGATTTACAGCATCGTCTGTTAACTTAATCGTGGGCATTTTATACTTTAATGCAAAATCACTAGCAAATTTTCTAAATAATAAGTGAATATCCTCCTTACGTTCTCTTAATGGAGGTAAGTTAATTTCTACAGTGCTTAATCTGTAATATAAATCTTCTCTGAATTTTTCTTTTTTTATGGCCTCAAACATATTAACGTTTGTTGCAGCTACAATTCTAACATCAGTTTTTTGAACTTTACTAGACCCTACTTTTATAAATTCTCCATTTTCTAAAACACGTAGTAAACGGACTTGAGTTGTTAATGGTAATTCTCCAACTTCATCTAAGAAAATAGTCCCTCCATCTGCAACTTCAAAATAACCAGAACGTGTAGACGTAGCTCCTGTAAATGCTCCTTTTTCATGGCCGAATAATTCACTGTCTATAGTGCCCTCTGGAATGGCACCACAGTTAACAGCAATATATTTACCGTGTTTTCTGTGTGATAATTGATGTATAATCTTAGGGATACTTTCTTTACCTACACCACTTTCTCCTGTAACTAAAACAGAAATGTCCGTTGGTGAGACTTGTATCGCTTTTTCTATAGAACGATTAAGCTTAGCATCGTTACCTATAATTCCAAAACGTTGTTTTATGGCTTGAATAGATTCCATAGTTTAGTTTACAAAATTAAATACTTCATTAAATTCAAAAGATAATTCTGGTCCGAAGTTGTAAGCAATATCACGACTTATAATTCTTCCTGCAGAATTGTACTCTAAATTGAAGTTAAAAACGGTTCCGTTAAATGAAGCTCCGTTCCAGTTGTTTGTTGAAAGAAATTGTGCTATTTGCCCTCCGATTTCATCAGAATAATCATCATTTAAAAAGTTTAATAGATAATTATCACTGTATACTACTTTTAGTGGGTTTAGATTATTGTCAAATTGATAAATTGTGTTACTATCAATTTCTCCGGAGGTTGTGCTGCTTGTAATATTGCCAATAACATTATAAGCTATAGTTTCTAATTGAATAGAAAACTCTCCATCAAACGATTCTTTTTTTATAACACGGTCAGAACCATCTACTGTAAATACGGTAGAAATACTAGATCCAACTTCGATTCTTGTAATAGTGTTTCCGTCATAAGTGAAATTGTATGTATAATCGTCCTCATCATCTTCGTAATAATCATAAGTTATACTTGATATGACACCGTTGGTATAATTTATTAAAGTTTCGTTTGTAGTAACTCCGCTTGTATTAACAGAGATATCACTAACAATTTGACCAGAACCATTACGTTCTATAACTTGATTTTCGTTTTCGGAAGGACTCCCGTTAGCAGATAAAGCATGTGTGCCAGATACAATTTTGTTATTACTAATGGTTAGACTAGAGTTGGTTGTTGTTTCAATTGGAAGTCCAAAAAACACCAAGCTTATTTCTGTATCTAAATTATAAACAGAAAGGGTTAAGTCTGAACTTTCACTAGAACTGCCTCCACCTGTGTTACCTCCACCTTCAATTATAGCAGGATCTAATGGTTCTGTATTACAAGATGTTATGAGAGTTAGCATGAATACTATTAAGGCTAATTTTTTCATCGAAAATTTGTTTTTTGTTCTCATAACCAAAATGAGAATATTAATATAATTTTAATTGTTTTTAGAATAGTCAATCGCTTTTCCAATAAGCGTTGCACTTGTACAATCCGTAATTAGTACATTAACTAAATCTCCAATTTTATAATGTTCTTTAGGGAAAACAGCAACTGTATTATCAGAGGTTCTTCCAGACCATTGTAAGTCCGATTTTTTAGAGGCTTTTTCTATTAGGATCTCAACGGTTTTATTTACGTTTTCACGCGTGTTCATTTCGCTATACTTTCGTTCTAATAGAATAATTTCGCTTAGACGTCTCTTTTTTACTTTTTCAGGGACATCATCTTCCATTTTTCTCCCAGCCATGGTGCCTGGTCTCTCAGAGTAGGTGAACATAAAACCAAAGTTATATTTTACATATTCCATTAATGATAACGTATCCTGATGATCCTCTTCAGTTTCAGTTGGGAATCCAGCAATTAAATCTACGCTTATTGAACATTCCGGAATTATACGTCTAATATTATCTACAAGCTCAAAATATTCTTGACGTGTATGTAAACGATTCATTTCTTTTAGAATCCGATCGCTTCCGCTTTGCACAGGTAAATGGATGTGTTTACATATGTTATCGTATTTTGCCATGGTTTCAATAACATCTAATGTGAAATCTTGTGGATTAGAGGTTGAAAATCGAATTCGCATTTTTGGTTGTGCTTTTGCACATAGCTCTAAAAGATTAGCAAAACTTACAGCAGTGGCTTTTTGAAGCTCAGAAGCGTTGTTAAAATCTTTCTTTAAACCACCTCCGTACCAAAGGTAGCTATCTACGTTTTGTCCTAAAAGTGTAATTTCTTTAAATCCTTTAGACCATAAATCATTAACTTCTTCAATAATACTTTGCGGATCTCTACTGCGTTCTCTTCCACGTGTAAATGGTACAACACAAAATGTACACATGTTATCACAACCTCTTGTAATTGAAACAAAAGCTGTAATTCCATTGGTGTTTAGACGGACAGGAGAAATATCTCCGTATGTTTCTTCTTTAGAAAGTATAACGTTAATAGCATCTCTTCCTTCATCAACTTCAGCAAGGAGATTAGGTAAATCTTTGTACGCATCTGGTCCTACAACTAAATCTACAATTTTTTCTTCCTCTAAAAATTTGGTTTTTAAACGCTCTGCCATACAGCCTAAAACACCCACTTTCATTTTTGGGTTGGTTCGTTTTGCAGCGTTATAATGCTGTAGTCGTTTTCTAACAGTTTGCTCTGCTTTATCTCTAATAGAGCAGGTGTTTACCAATACAAGATCTGCTTCTTCAAGGATTTGTGTAGTGTTAAAACCTTGTTCAGATAGAATAGATGCTACAATTTCACTGTCGCTAAAATTCATGGCGCAACCATAGCTTTCTATAAATAGTTTGCGTTGGTTACCTTCTTTTTTATCTAAAATTAAGGATTTTCCTTGTTTTTCTTCGTCTATAACTTTCTCCATAACATGTTCCGTAAAGTAAGAATTTCATCGTTTTTATAATGCAATCTCCAAATAGGAATGCAAAGGTAATACTATTTTAGAAATTGTGACAAAGTGGCAGTTATAATATTTGATTATACTTTAAAAGGTGTTTGAGCAATGATTTTTTTGAGTATTAACTGAAAATAGATTTCTTTTGGCAATTAAATCAAATTATATCAATAGAAATGAACATCACAGAAATGCAAAACCGTATTCAGAACGCAAGAGTATTGGACTTTGGAACGCTTTTTAATCAATCTGTAGAACTCTTTAAGAAAGTTTGGGTTCAAGGATTAGTCACTTTATTGCTTAATATGGTTTTGGCAATACCAGTAATAATGATAGTTTATATACCATTATTGTTTTTTGGTTTTATGAGTGCTTTAACCGTTGATAGTAGCTATGATTCCTATGGAGACACAGGAATGAGTGTTATAATGGTAATTATAGTTTTAATAGCCTATATTTTTATGGTTGTAGCAATGAGTGCTATTGGATTGGGTTTAAAAGCTGCATTTTATCGCATATGTAAACTTAAAGACCTAGAGCAGCTGGGTAAAGAGGATTATTTTTATTTTTTTAAAAAACCGTATTTGGCCAAAACAATTAAGTTAGGTATGGTATTTACTGGTATTGCTGTTTTAGCAACACTTTTGTGTTTTCTTCCTATTATATATGCTCTTGTTCCTCTTTCGTTTATTGTTACTGTCTATGCTTTTAATCCTGATATGTCTATTTCAGAAATTGTTAAATTAGGTTTTGATCTTGGCCATAAAAAATGGTTAATCTCTTTTGGGCTTATGTTCGTAGCTGGATTTTTAGGAATGATTATTGGCTTTTTAATGTGTGGTTTTGGTGTCTATGTGACCTCTTCATTTGGTCAATTACCAGCCTATTTAATTTATAAAGAGGTTATTGGGTTTGATGATGATAATGAACAGATGAGGCGAATAGAAAATCTTAATACAATTTAACACCATCATTTATGTGGTTTAAATAAAAGGAATCACTGTCAATGTTAAAGGTTTAAAGAAAAGGACTCTTATTCAGTGGCTTTTAGTGTGTATTGGTTCTATTTAATAATTTATACTTTTTACGAATTAAAAATGATTTATAAATATTTATAAACAGTAGGAGTCTTACAAATTGTAAGGCTTTTTCTGTTATTGTTCATATATTGATTACGATAAAATGTACTGTATTTACGACCAAATTAGGATTGTAACTTAATTTTCATATACATTTGTACACGCAAAATTTTAAGAATGTCGAAGAATCTAGTTATTGTTGAGTCACCTGCAAAGGCTAAAACTATTGAAAAATTTTTAGGAAAAGGGTATAAGGTAGAGTCCAGTTTTGGACATATTGCAGATTTACCATCTAAAGAATTAGGAGTAGATGTAGAAGGAGATTTTATGCCTAAGTATCAGATTTCCAAAGACAAAAAGGATGTTGTTAAGAAGCTAAAAGATTTAGCGAAAAAGGCAGACATGGTTTGGTTGGCTAGTGATGAGGATCGCGAAGGAGAGGCGATTGCATGGCATTTAGCAGAAACGCTAAAACTCGATGAGAAAAAGACCAAACGTATTGTATTCCACGAGATTACTAAAACGGCGATTAACAAAGCAATTGAAAATCCACGAACTATAGATTATAACTTAGTAGATGCGCAACAAGCAAGACGTGTTTTAGACCGTATTGTTGGTTACGAATTGTCTCCTGTATTATGGCGAAAAGTTAAAGGAGGCTTATCTGCAGGTAGAGTACAATCTGTTTCTGTACGTTTAATCGTAGAGCGTGAGCGCGATGTACAAGCTTTTAAAGCTAAAGCATCTTATAGAATAGATGCCGAATTTACAACGGAAGGAGGTAATTCATTTAAAGCCAAATTACCAAAGAATTTTAATTCAGAAAAAGAAGCTTTAAAATTCCTAAACGATAATATTGGAGCATCTTATGAAGTTGCTGATTTACAGAAAAAACCAGCAAAAAAATCTGCTGCTGCACCATTTACAACATCAACCCTTCAACAGGAAGCATCACGTAAATTAGGTTTTTCTGTAAGTAGAACCATGACTAATGCACAACGGTTATATGAAGCTGGTTTTATTACCTATATGAGAACAGATAGTGTTAATCTATCTAACGACGCTAAAAAAGGAGCTGAAACAGAAATTATTTCAGCTTATGGATCAGAATACAGTAATCCAAAAAATTATAAAGGAAAATCTAAAGGAGCACAAGAGGCTCACGAAGCGATACGACCTACGGATTTTTCAAATCACACTGTAAATGCAGAACGCGATCAAGCAAGATTGTATGATTTAATATGGAAACGTGCTATTGCTTCACAAATGAGTGATGCTAAATTAGAACGTACAAATCTTAAAGTTCAAATTAACAGTGAGAATAAAGTTAAAGAACAATTTACTGCTAATGGTGAGATTATAACTTTCGAAGGCTTTCTTAAAGTCTATTTAGAAGGTACAGATGATGAAGATGCGGAACAAGAAGGTATTTTGCCAGATTTAAAAGTAGGTGAAGCCCTTCAAAATAAATTTATCACAGCAACAGAACGTTTTACAAGACCACCTGCAAGATTTACAGAAGCTTCTTTGGTAAAGCAATTAGAAGAGTTAGGTATTGGTCGTCCGTCTACATATGCACCAACAATTTCTACGATTCAGAATAGAAACTATGTCGAAAAAGGAACTAATGAAGGTGATGAAAGAAATTACAAACAATTAGTTTTAAAAGATCAAAAAATAACCGACAACGCACTTTCAGAACAAACAGGTTCTAATAAAGGCAAGTTGGTACCTACAGACATAGGAATTATTGTTACTGAGTTTTTAGTTAAGCATTTTGAAAGCATTTTAGATTACAATTTTACAGCGAAAGTTGAAGATCGTTTTGATGACATTGCTGAAGGGAAGCAAGATTGGCGTGAAATGATGAAAGACTTTTATAAAGGCTTCCATCCACAAGTTCAAGATGTACAGGAAAATGCAGAACGCGAATCAGGAGAACGTATATTAGGTACAGATCCCAAAACAGGTCGGACAGTTTTAGTAAGACTTGGTAAATTTGGACCTTTAGTGCAATTAGGTACACCAGACGACGAAGAGGACTCTCAATATGCAAGTTTATCACCAGACCAACAATTAGGTACTATCACTTTTGAAGAGGCTATGGACTTATTTAAGCTTCCAAAAGCACTAGGTCATTATAAAGATGAAGAAGTTGAAGTAAACAATGGGAGATTTGGACCTTATGTAAAGTTTGGTAAAAAATTCGTTTCATTACCTAAAGGTGTAGATCCTTTAAGTGTTGAGTATGATGAAGCTTTAATTTATATAAAGGAGAAAGAATTAGCAGATGCTCCAATATACATGTATAAAGATCTTGAAGTTACAAAAGGTAAAGGACGTTTTGGGCCATTTATAAAATGGAACAATTTATTTATCAATGTAAATAAAAAATACGATTGGGATAACTTATCAGAAGAAGACATTGTTACTCTAGTTGAAGAAAAAATTCAGAAAGAGATAGATAAAGTTATTCATAACTGGGAAGACGCAGGTGTTAGAGTAGAGAAGGCAAGATGGGGAAGACACAACATTATTAAAGGCAAACAAAAATTAGAGTTGGCTAAAACCGTTGATGTCACTAAAATGACATTAGCTAAAGCAGAAGCTTTGCTTGAAAAAAATGCGCCCAAAAAGAAAAAAGCAGTAAAAAAGAAAGCGGTTAAGAAAACTACAGCCAAGAAAACTGCAACAAAGAAGAAAACAACGACAAAAAAGTAATAGTAACTTATGAATTTTAATTTTCTCACGCCTGTATCTGATGCGGTTTTAGCTCACAATGAACTAACAGCGCAGCAAGCGCTAGGAAAAAAAATTAAGATCCATTCACGCCAAAACGGTATTCCAAACTTGGATAACGTTCAAATGGCTATTATTGGAGTAAAAGAAAATAGAAATGACGTCAATTATATTGGTGCTGAGATCAATTTTGACACGATACGTAAAACACTTTATACGTTGTTTCCGGGTAATTGGCACACAACACTTGCAGATCTTGGTGATATAGAACCAGGTGAAACTGTAGAAGATACTTATTTTGCAATACGTACAGCTATTACTGTGTTAGTAGAGAAAAAAATCATTCCAATTGTTATAGGTGGAAGCCAAGATTTAACTTACGCTAATTATAGAGCTTACGATTCTCTTATGCCAATGGTTAATGTTGTAAGTGTAGATTCAAACTTTGATCTAGGTGATGCTAACCTTCCTATTAAAAATAATAGTTATGTTGGTAAAGTAATCGTAGAAGAGCCATATAACCTGTTTAACTATGCTACCATTGGCTATCAAACTTATTTTAATTCTCAAGAAGAGATAGATCTTATAGAAAAATTATATTTTGAAGCGTATCGCCTAGGTGAAATTTCTGGTGATATAAACAAAGTAGAACCTTTAATGCGAGATGCAGATATTGTTTCCGTAGATTTAAAGTCTGTAAGAGCTTCAGAGGTTAGTGATAACCAAAAGTACTCGCCAAATGGTTTTTCTGGCAAGGAGATTTGCGCTATTAGTAGATATGCCGGTATTAGTAATAAAGTATCCTCGTTTGGGATTTATGAATATCATGGATCTAAAAATGATAGTGCTACTGCTATGCTAATGGCTCAAATGATTTGGTATTTTATTGAAGGAGTCAATTGCAGAATGAAAGATGATGATTTTAATAACGAAAAATCATGTCAGAAGTATAATGTTTTGGTTGAGGATGATGAATTAATTTTTTATAAAAGTTTAAAAACTGGACGTTGGTGGATTGAAATTCCATTTTTACCAAATGTTAATAATAAATTAAAAAAGCATACGTTATTACCATGCATGCATTCCGATTATGTGCGCGCTACTCAAGGTGAAACACCAGAGCGTTGGTATAAGGCTTACAGGAAGAATAGCTTTTAAATAAGCACTTTATCGAACTTTAACATTTTTTTTATCGATGAAATGCTTATTTTGAGGGTAAAGTGCAAAAAATATAGAAAAAAAGTTGTTTATTCGGAAATATATAAATATGTTTACGACCTCAAAAATAATAAGGACTAATTTAACCTAGAGTTACTATGAATATTAAGAAGTTTATTTTACTAACCGCAGTACTAATTATGGTAGCCAGTTGTAATTCTGGAGACCGCGGACAATTAGTAGGCGTACAAGGTAAGAAGTGGCATCCGGAAAAGCCCTATGGTATGACGTTAGTTCCAGGTGGAGCTTTTATTATGGGTAAATCAGATGATGATTTAGCTGGAGTACAAGATGCGCCAACTAGAACAGCGACAGTTCGTGCATTTTATATGGACGAGACTGAAATCACAAACAGTGAGTATCGTCAATTCGTAGAATGGGTAAGAGATTCTACTCTAAGGTTAAAATTAGCTGAGATGGCTGACTTAGAAGGGAAGACACCAGGAAGTGGAGATATAGGCGAGTATGCATATGTAGATGCTGAGTCAGAAGAGCTAAACGCTTATGAAAGCTATATGGTTAATACCTATGGTAACGAACAAAGAAAAATTAATCGCGATGCAGAATTACAATTCAGTACGGATGATTATCCAGATGAATTATATGCAGAAGTGATGGATGGTATGTATTTACCATTAGAAGAGTCTTACAACGGACAACGTACTTGGGATGTTAAACAATTTAAATTCCAGTACACTTATATGGATATTCAGAAAGCTGCTAAGAATAGAGATTTAAAGCGTTCTGAAGTAATTATTCAACAAGAAGTTGAGATTTATCCAGATACAACAGCTTGGATTAGAGATTTCGCTTATTCATATAACGAGCCAATGCATAACGATTATTTCTGGCATGATGCTTACGGTGATTATCCTGTTGTAGGTGTGTCTTGGAAACAAGCACAAGCGTTTTGTCAGTGGAGAACTTTATATCATAACAGTGATAGAAAGAAAAGAGGAATGCAGCAAGTAAACTCTTACAGATTGCCATCTGAAGCAGAGTGGGAATATGCTGCTCGTGGTGGCTTGCAAGGAGCAACTTATCCTTGGGGTGGACCTTATACTAAAAATGACAGAGGTTGTTTTATGGCTAACTTTAAACCATTAAGAGGTGATTATGCTGCAGATCAAGCATTATATACTGTAGAAGCAGATTCTTATGATCCTAATGATTTCAACTTGTACAACATGGCAGGTAACGTATCTGAATGGGTAAATGGTTCTTATGATCCTGCATCTTATGAATTTGCATCATCAATTAATCCTAATGTAAATGATCCAGATAACGCACGTAAAGTCGTTAGAGGTGGGTCTTGGAAAGATGTTGCTTATTACTTACAAGTAAGCTCAAGAGATTACGAATATGCAGATTCTGCAAGAAGCTACATTGGTTTTAGAACAGTTCAAGATTATATGGGAACTGAAGTGACTAAAAATGCAGCAACAAACTAATTAAACTTAACTTAAATTAAATATTAATCCAGACTGAGCAAAACTTAACCAAGGCTCCTTCGAAAAACAAAAAAAATTAAAATCATGGCAAAAAAGAAACTATCAACAATGAATATGGTCTATGGACTTGGAGCAGCAATTGTAATTGTAGGTGCATTATTCAAAATTCAACACTGGCCAGGAGGATCCCTTATCCTTACAATTGGTATGATTGTAGAAGCGCTTGTATTTACTATATCTGCATTTGAAAAACAAGGAGATGATTTAGATTGGTCATTAGTATATCCAGAATTAGCTGGTGGTGAATCATTAGGTGGAAAAAAGAAAAGTATTGAAGCGCCTAAAGATGCTGAAGGTTTATTGTCTAAAAAATTAGATAACTTATTAAAAGATGCTAAAATTGATGGTGCGCTTATGGCAAGCTTAGGTGATAGTATTAAGAACTTTGAAGGTGCAGCAAAAGGAATTTCTCCAACTGTTGATTCTATGGCTTCTCAAAAGAAATATAGTGAAGAAATGTCGTTAGCAGCAGCTCAAATGGCTTCTTTAAATAGCCTATACAAAGTACAGGTAGAAAGTGCAAGTCGTCAAGCTACAATTAATGAAGAAGCAGTTGAAAATGCAACTAAATTAAAAGAACAAATGCAATCTTTAGCATCTAACCTTTCATCGTTAAATGGTGTATATGGTGGTATGTTAACTGCAATGAATAAAAACTAATTGGTTTTATAATCGATTTAATTAATTAATTCAAAATTAAAACTAGTTAGAAATGGCAGGAGGAAAACAGTCCGCAAGACAAAAAATGATTAACCTTATGTATCTAGTATTTATTGCGATGATCGCAATGACTGCAAGTAAGGAGATATTATCAGCATTTAGTCTTTTTGATAAGAAATTTGAAAACGCAAATGAATTAGCTGTAAATTCTAATACAACTTTATTAAAGGGTTTAGAAAAACAAGCTGAAGAAAAACCAAATGAATTTGGTGTAACGTATAATAATGCTAAAAAAATCAGTTCTTTATCTGATGAATTTTACACATTTTTAGAGACTCAGAAAAAAATGATTCTAGATAAAGGTGGATATGCAGAAGAATATAAAGAATTAGGCCTATTACCAGCTGAAAAGATGGATAAAGGTACTGTATTAGATGAAGCATGGTTTACAGGAGATCGTTTAACAAAACCAGGAGATGCGTTTGTTGCTAGAATTGAAAAGTACAAATCAGATATTAGAGCCGTTTTAGGTGAAGATGTAGCTTTTAACCCAGCTAAAGAAACTCTAGAAACGCGTTTCACTACAGCTGAAATGAAAAACAAGGAAGGTAAAAGTCAAAGTTGGTTAGAATATAACTTTAAGAGTTTTCCAGCAGTAGCATCATACACGAAGCTTACAGCTATGCAAAATGATATTAAAGCTACTGAAGCTAACCTTTACAATGTGTTTTTAGGTAATACAGTAGATGAAGTAACATCTTTGAAAAACTATACAGCAATTGTAATTCCAGACAAAAATGCTTTTTTCGCAGGTGAAACTTTTACAGGTAGAGTTGTTCTTGGTAAGTATGCTAATGTAATCCCAACAAAATTAAAAGTTGGAGATGATGAATTAGATTTAAATAGAGAAAATGCAATTGACTCTACAGGAGCTGCACGTATCGAATTTAAAGTAGGTAATGTTGGTGAGCATGATATTAAAGGTCAGTTTACTTTTTCTGAAAAAGGTCAAGATTTACCTATCGATTTCACAGGTCAGTACGTAGTAGTGCCAAGACCAAACTCTGCAACAATTTCTGCAGACAAAATGAACGTTGTTTATCGTGGTGTTGCTAACCCAATGACTATCTCTTTTGCAGGTGTACCTGATAATAAAGTAAGAGCTACAGGAGCAGGACTTAAATCTACAGGTAGTGGTAAATATGTAATGAATCCTGGTACAGGTAGAGAAGTTACAATTAATGTTTCTGCAACTTTAGATGATGGAACTCCAGCAAGTGATAAAAAGACGTTTAGAATTAAAGATATTCCAAAGCCTACAGGAACAATTTCTGGTAAGGATGGGGTTGTAAAACTACCTAAACGAAATATTGAAATAGGTACAATTGGAGCTAAGTTAGATGATTTTGTATTTGATTTACCGATCAATGTAACATCGTTTAAAATGAAAGTTCCTGGACAGCCTACAGTTTCTGTTGCTGGTACTAAAATGAATAGCCAAGCAAAATCTGCAATAGGTAAAGCACGTAAAGGTGATGTCGTTCAGATTTTTGATATTCAGGCTAAAATTACAGGAAATGCTAAATACAGATTAAAAGGTGTATCACCTGTATTTGCAGAAGTAACAAACTAATTGATAGTTTTAAAGTATCAATAAAAGTAAATCCCAAATTATAATAAAAATAAGATGAATTTAAAAAGCTTTTTATGTATCGGAATAGGAGTTTTAGCAGCAAATACAATGTTCGCTCAAGCTAATGTTCTAAACGCAAAAATACCTGAAGAAATAGGTATGAAAACTGAAGCGCAGTTACTTCTAGATAACGACAAGCCTTTAGAATATGGATATGTCGGAGATAGAGATATCTTATTTTCAAAAATGACTTGGGAGAAGATTGTCTTAGACGAACGTGCTAACTTTCCATTATATTTTCCTATTGAAGATAACTTAGGTGATGATAGAAAATCATTATATATGGTTTTATTGGAAAATATCAAAAATGGTACGATATCAAAAGTGTACGCAGATTCATATTTTACTGAAGAACGTACTATGGAAGATTTGGCTCCATCATTAAAAACGGAAAAGATTACAGATGAAGGAATTGATTGGATGAACGCAGAAGGTGTTTCTGATACATCTTTGATTCCTGAAGAGTATGTTATTCGTAGAGAGATTGGTCCAGCTGATATTAATTCTTATTTAGTAAAAGGATTATGGTATTTTGATAAACGTCAAGGTGAACTAAAATTTCGTATTCTTGGTATTGCACCAGCAGCACCAGATGTGAATTTTATTGATTCTGAAGATGATGCTAACAAAGAACCAATCGGTTTATATTGGGTGTTCTTTCCAGAAATAAGAGATATTCTTCATGAAGCAAAAGCTTTCAATAATAAGAATAGTGCAGTGCCTATTTCTTTCGATCATTTATTAAACAGTAGACGTTTTAGTGGAGTAATCTACAAAGAAGAAAATGTTTATGGTGATAGAGAGGTTAAGGAGTATGTTGCAGAAAATGCATTAATGCAGCTTTTAGAGTCTGAACGTATCAAAGACAAGATTAGAAACTTTGAACAAGATATGTGGAGCTACTAATTAGTTCTAACATAAAATATATAAACGTCCACTTTTAAGTGGGCGTTTTTTTATGCCTAAAATTCAAAACATAGCGTTATATGAATATTTTTAAATTCATAATCTATAATTAAAGAAACCATTTATCAGTTATACTTTTTTACTTTTGCTATTATGAAAGAAGTCGATTATATTATAGTAGGTTGTGGGTTAGCAAGTATTGCATTTTGTGAGAAATTAAGAAGTAATAATAAAACATTTGTGGTCTTTGATAACAATTCTCAAAAGTCGTCTTTAGTTGCAGCAGGACTCTATAACCCTGTTATTCTTAAACGATTTTCTGCCGTTTGGAAAGCTAAAGAACAGATGAGTATTGCACTTCCTGTTTATGCGAAAATTGAAAAAGAGTTAGGTATTAAGGTCGATTATAAGCTTCAAATCCTAAGACGTTTCTCTTCAATAGAAGAACAAAACCGATGGTTTAGCGCTATGGATAAGCCTAATATAGAACCTTATCTGTCTTCTGACCTCATAAAAAATTCTAATCCTTCTGTAGATGCATCTTTTGGTTTTGGAGAAGTGCTAAATGCTGGTAGAATTGATACTGAAATGCTTATAACAAGTTACAAGATATTTTTAAAACAACATGATTGTTTGAGTGAAGTTGAATTTCAACATGATCAAATTCATTTTGAAAATAATTCTATTCAATACGGAAATCTTAAAGCTAAGCATCTAATTTTTGCCGAAGGTTTTGGTGTAAAGCAGAATCCGTATTTCAAAACTATTCCACTTGAAGGTACAAAAGGAGAAGTGCTTACAGTAAAAGCACCCGATTTAAAAATGGATTATGCGATTAAGGCTTCGGTATTTATCATTCCGCTTGGAGATGATTTATATACTGTAGGTTCTACTTATAATTGGAAAGATAAAACCAAAACGCCAACAGAGGAAGGTAAAGAAGAGTTACTTACAAAATTAAAAACCTTTATAGATTGTGATGTTACTGTTGTAAAACATGAAGCAGCGATAAGACCGACAGTAAAAGATAGACGACCATTAGTAGGTAGACATTCTGAATTTAAAAATCTGTATATTCTTAATGGATTAGGTTCTAGAGGTGTTATGATTTCACCTTATGTAGCAAAAGAACTTTTTAATTTTATTGAAAATGACCAAGCTTTAGATGTTGAAATTGATGTTAATCGTTTCAACTCATAGAAGTATTCCTCGATTTTTCAGTATGCGGCTTAAGAAGAATAGTTTATTCAATATTACTGGGTAGTTATATACTTGCTTATAGAGCGTTATGTTATTTCTCTTTTACAAGATTTTTATCATAACTCATAAAAATATTAATCCAAATATTACGAGATAAACGCATTATAATAGGAGCAAAACCAATTAGAGTGGCTACAATTGCAATAAATGCTATGGTTAAATTAGATTCTAATATATTGTAGCTAATAATAAATGCAGCTACAGCAAAGGCAATACCAACACCATAACTCACGTACATAGAACCATAGAAAAACGAAGGCTCTATCTCATATTTTGTTTTACAATGAGAGCAAGTTTCTTTCATTTTTATAACTTCAGAGAGTACATAAGGGTTTTTGTTTACGTACATCGATTCTTGGTGACATTTTGGACAAACACCAAAAAGAATACTATAAAGTTTCATTCCTTTTCTAATCATAACTAAAACCTTTACTTTTGCATTTTCGAAGACAATGCAAAGATAAAATATTAATACTGAAGCATTGTAACAATTGTAACGTAAAACGCAATTGTAATACTCAAATATACTTATGTTAAATATCCATAACCTTTCTATATCATTTCAAGGAGAATACCTTTTTGAAGAAATTACATTCAAACTAGGTCTTGGCGATCGTATTGGCTTAATTGGTAAAAACGGAGCAGGTAAATCTACTATGCTAAAGATTTTATCTAAAGAACAAGAACAAGATACAGGTCAAATTGCTGCTGATAAAGACATGAGAATTGGATTCTTAAAGCAAGATATTGATTTTGATTTAGGGAAAACAGTATTGGAAGAGTCGTATCAAGCATTTAAAGAAATTAAGAAATGCGAAGCGCAACTCGAAGATATTAACATTCAATTGGCTGAGCGTACAGATTACGAAAGTGAAGTGTATCATCAATTAATGGTAGATTTAAATGATGTTCAGCATCAATACGAAATATTAGGAGGTTATAATTACCAAGGTGAAACGGAAAAAATTCTTCAAGGTTTAGGGTTTAAACGTGAAGATTTTGATAAGTTAACGGATACCTTTTCTGGTGGATGGAGAATGCGAATTGAATTAGCAAAACTTTTACTTCAAAATAACGATCTATTACTTTTAGATGAGCCCACTAACCACTTAGATATAGAATCTATTATTTGGTTAGAGAATTTCTTAAAAACCATAACAGGAGCCGTTGTTATTGTATCTCACGATAAAATGTTTTTAGATAATGTAACTAATCGTACTATCGAAATCTCATTAGGTAGAATTTACGATTATAATAAACCGTATACACAGTTTTTAGAGTTACGTAAGGAAATGAAGGTTCAGCAATTAGCTGCGCAGAAAAACCAAGAAAAACAAATACAACAGACCGAAAAGCTAATTGAGAAGTTTAGAGCAAAAGCATCTAAAGCTACAATGGCGCAATCTCTAATTAAAAAATTAGATAAGATTGATCGTATTGAAGTTGATGAGGATGATAACAGTGTGATGTCTCTAAACTTTCCAGTGTCAATTACACCAGGAAAAGTGGTTGTAGAAATTGATAACATTTCTAAAAAATATGGAGACTTACAAGTTTTACATAACGTAAACTTATCTGTTCCTAGAAATATGAAAACGGCCTTTGTTGGTCAGAATGGTCAAGGAAAATCAACACTAGCTAAAATTATTGTTGGAGATATTGAGCACCAAGGAAATTTAAACTTAGGACATAACGTACAAATTGGGTATTTCGCACAGAACCAAGCAGAATATTTAGACGGAAACAAAACCGTTTTGGATACCATGATTGATGCTGCTAATGAAACCAACAGAAGTAAAGTTAGAGATATTTTAGGATCGTTTTTATTTAGAGGATCTGAAGCAGAAAAGTATGTAAGAGTACTTTCTGGTGGAGAACGTAACCGTTTGGCTCTAGCTAAATTATTGTTACAACCTTTAAATGTGCTTATCATGGATGAGCCAACCAATCACTTAGATATTAAATCTAAAAATGTATTAAAAATAGCGTTACAGAATTTTGAAGGAACGTTAATCTTAGTATCTCACGATAGAGATTTTCTTCAAGGCTTAACAGATACGGTTTACGAATTTAAAGATCAAAATATCAAACAGTATCTAGGGGATATTGATTTTTACTTAGAACAACGTAATCTTGAAAATTTAAGAGAAGCCGAAAAACGAACCGTTGTAGCAAATAAACCTAAGGAAAGTAATAAGCAGAGTTACGAAGATCAAAAGAAATTAAAATCTTTAAATAATAAGTTGAGTAATATTGAATCTAAAATCAATCAACTTGAAAAAGATATAAAAACCGATGATACTAAGCTAGCCACTGATTACGATAAAACAGCGTCAGATCCAAAGTTTTTTGATGGGTACCAAAAGAAGAAAAAGTCGTTAGAGAAATTAATGAACGATTGGGAATTGGTCCAAGCTGATTTAGACAAGATTTCCTCTTAAATATTAAGAATACTTTAACGAATTCACATAATGATAAAGTTAGCTTTGCAGATTACTGACGACCAATATCATTATGCTAAGAAAAATTATATTATCTGTTTTAGGTATTGCCTTAATTGTAGGTGCCTTTATTTTTGCCAAAAGCTTAATTGACAACAAACATAAGCCTAAACCTGTTATTCCAAAGGTGGTTAAAACAGTCCTTATAGATACTGTTACAAACGGAACAATTCCTATCGTGATTTCTGCAAACGGTAACCTGACTGCAAAACAACGTGTTGAGTTGTATTCTGAAGTTCAAGGTATTTTTAAAACGGGTTCAAAACTTTTTAAACCTGGAGAAAAATTCAATAAAGGAGAAACGTTAATTCGTTTAGATGCATCTGAGTACTACGCAACTGTGCAATCTTCTAAAAGTGAATTATATAATAGTATCGCTGCTATAATGCCAGATTTACGATTAGATTTCTCTGATGTTTATCCTAAATGGCAAGCTTATTTAAATGGATTCGACTTAAATAAATCGACACCTAAATTACCAGAAATTTCAGGAGAAAAAGAAAATTACTTCATCACAGGTCGTGGTATTGTAAGCGCTTATTACAATGTTAAAACGCTAGAACAACGTTTAACTAAGTACAGGATTACAGCGCCATTCTCAGGGATTCTAACCGAAGCTCTAGTTACAGAAGGTACTTTTGTTAGAAGCGGACAGAAATTAGGGGAATTTATTAATCCTGCTGTTTACGAAATGGAAGTTGCTATCAGTAAATCTTTTGCAGATGTTTTAAAAGAAGGTGAGAGTGTGAGTTTATCTAGCTTAGATAAAACAAAAACTTACAATGGTAGTGTTTCTCGTGTAAACGGAAGTATTGATGCAACTACTCAAACCATAACCGTATACATTGAAGTAAAACATCCAGATTTAAAAGAAGGCATGTATCTTGAAGCCAACTTAAACGCCGAGAAGATTGAAAATGCTATTGAAATAGATAGAAATTTATTGTTAGACAGTCAAGAGGTGTATGTAATAAACGATAGTTTGTTAGATGTTATTTCTGTAAAACCAGTGCATTTTTCTAATGAAAAAGTGGTTTTAAAGAATGTGCCAAACGGAACTGTTATTCTAAGAAAACCTGTTCCAGGTGCTTATGCAGGAATGCATGTAAAGGCTGCTAAAAGTAAAACTTCAACTTCTGATTCTATTCAATAATGAGAAAACTAATTGAATATTTTATTAGGTATCATGTTGCAGTAAACATATTTATTATTGCATTTTTTGTATTCGGGATTATTGGCGCATTGTCTTTAAAGTCATCTTTCTTTCCGCTTACAGAGTCTAAAATTATCAATGTTAATATTGCTTATCCTGGTGCTTCACCTCAAGAAATTGAAGAAGGGATTGTGCTTCAGATTGAAGATAATTTAAAAGGATTAAAAGGGGTTGATAGAGTCACATCAACTTCGCAAGAAAATAGTGGCTCAATAACTGTAGAGATTGAAAAAGGGGAAAGTCTAGATTTTATGCTTCTCGAAGTTAAAAATGCGGTAGACAGAGTGCCTTCTTTTCCAACAGGTATGGAACCTTTGGTGGTATCCAAACAAGAAGCCGTTAGAGAAACGATTTCTTTTGCCATAAGTGGAAAAAATATTCCTTTGGTGACGTTAAAGCAATTAGCAAGGCAAGTTGAAACTGATCTGCGTGCTATAGATGGAATCTCTCAAATTGAAATGTCAGGTTTTCCTGAAGAAGAAATAGAAATTGCAGTTAACGAATTAGATTTACTAGCTTACAATCTTACATTTGACGAGGTTTCTTCAGCCGTGAGTAATTCTAATATTCTTGTTACAGGTGGAAATGTAAAAACGGTTGCAGAAGAGTATTTAATTAGAGCTAATAATAAACAGTATTATGGTGCAGAGCTATCAAATATTATAGTGAGAGCATCTCCCGATGGTAAAGTCATTCGTTTAAAAGATGTTGCTATTATTAGAGATCGGTTTTCAGAAACACCAAATGCAACTTATTTTAATCAAGAATTATCTGTAAGTATTTCAATTACAAGTACTAATAATGAAGATTTAATAACGTCTGCAGATAAGGTAAAAACATTTATTGAAGAATATAATCAAAAATATACCAATGTTCAGTTACATGTAGTAAGAGACTTATCTATAACACTTAATCAACGTACACAATTACTTACAGAAAACGCCATTGTAGGTATGATTTTGGTATTACTGTTCCTGTCTATATTTTTAAATACAAGATTAGCATTATGGGTTGCCTTTGGATTGCCTATTTCGTTTTTAGGGATGTTTATATTTGCCGCTCAGTTTGATGTAACTATTAATGTATTGTCACTTTTTGGAATGATAATCGTTATTGGTATTTTAGTAGATGATGGTATTGTTATTGCCGAAAATATTTACCAACATTACGAAAAAGGAAAGAGCCCAGTACAAGCGGCTCTAGATGGAACAATGGAAGTTATTCCACCTGTAGTTTCTGCAATTATTACAACATTATTAGCCTTTTCATTATTCTTCTTTTTAGATAGTAGGATTGGTGAATTTTTTAGTGAAGTCGCTGTTATTGTAATTTTAACGCTTGTCGTTTCTTTGGTAGAAGCACTTGTTATTTTACCAGCCCACTTAGCGCACTCGAAAGCATTGAGAGCTAAAAAAGTTGAGGAGAATCCATCAAAAATAAAACAGTTTTTCTCATTTATGAGAGTTATTAATAATGGTGGTGATCGATTAATGGCTTTTTTAAGAGACCAACTCTATACTCCTATTTTAGAGCGTGTATTAAAATATAAATTATTCTCATTAGGTGTATTTGTTGCTTTATTAGTATTAACATTTGGGTCGCTTGGAGGAGGTGTTATTGGCGTAACATTATTTCCTAGAGTGGCTAGTGATGCGGCCAATATAGAGTTGGTAATGCCTGCTGGTACAAATGTGAAAATCACTGATTCTATTATTTCTCTAATAGAAGATAAAGCATTTATTGTAAATGAAGAATTAACTGAGAAATATCTAAAAGGAACAGGTAAACAGTTATTTGAAAATACCATTGTAGATATTAGTAGTAGTTCTAGTGCAAGATTAAGAATTAACTTATTACCAGGAGAAGAACGACCAGATGCTATTAAAGCAAATTTAATTACAGATCGTTTAGAAGAATTAGTAGGACCAGTAATTGGTACAGAACGCTTAATTTATGGTTCTGGTGGTAATTTTGGAGGTAGCCCAGTCTCGGTATCCTTATTAAGTAATAATATTGAAGAATTAAAAGCGTCTAAAGCAGAACTTAAAAAGTATATGGAATCTAATCCATTGCTTAAAGATATTGGAGATAATGATCCCGCTGGTATAAAAGAGATAAGATTAGAACTTAAGGAAAGTGCTTATTTATTAGGCTTAGATTTAAGAACGGTTATGGCTCAGGTACGTTCAGGGTTTTTTGGATCACAAGCACAGCGTTTTCAACGTGGTCAAGATGAAATTAAAGTTTGGGTTCGTTACGATAAAGAGAACAGAAGCTCAATCAATGACTTAGATGCCATGCGAATTGTGACACCAACAGGAGAGCGCGTAACATTAAAGGATATTGCAGATTATACCATTGCGAGAGGTGATGTGGCAATAAATCACTTAGAGGGTAAACGTGAAATTCAGGTTTATGCAGATTTAAAGGATCCTAGCACAAGTAATACAGATATTATAGACGATATTAAAACGGTATTTATTCCACAATTACAATCTAAATATCCAACGATTAATGCGTCTTTTGAAGGACAGAACAGAGAAAAAGATAAACTAACAAGTTCATTAGGAGTTGCAGGTCCAATTATTTTATTATTAATATATATCACTATAGCATTTACGTTTAGAAGTTATTCTCAACCCTTTTTATTATTGCTGTTAATTCCATTTAGTTTAACAGCTGTAGCTTGGGGACATTGGTTACTAGATTTTCCAGTTAATATTTTATCCCTTTTAGGAATTATTGCTTTAATTGGTATTATGGTTAATGACGGATTGGTTTTAATAGGAAAATTTAATAGTAATTTAAAGGAAGGAATGACCTTTGATCTGGCATTGTCTGAAGCAGGGAAATCAAGATTTAGAGCTATTTTCTTAACCTCATTAACAACAATTGCAGGACTAGCACCTTTATTATTAGAAAAAAGTAGACAAGCACAATTTTTAAAACCAATGGCAATTTCAATTTCATTCGGAATCGCTTATGCAACAGTCTTAACCTTGTTGGTACTGCCTTTATTTTTATCCTTTAGTAATACTATTAAAGCAAAGAGTAAGTGGTTAGCGACAGGAAAAGAGGTAACAAAAGAAGAAGTAGAACGTGCAATTAAAGAACAACAAGAAGAAAATGAGCACTAAATATCAATTAATTACGCTACTTCTAATGTACTGCTTTAGTGTAAAAGCACAAGAAGTTTTAACCAAAGAGGAAGCAGTAGCATTAGCATTAGAAAATAATTACGGAGTTAAAATTGCAAAAAACGCTGTTTCAGTGGCAGAGAATAATAAAAGCATTCTTAATACTGAATTTTTACCTACGGTATCTAGTAGTGCAGGAGCAACCTATAATTTAGATAATACGGAAGCTGAATTTTCTGATGGTTCAACTACAGTATTAAATGGAGCTGAAAGTTCTAATTATAATGCGAGTGTCAGTTTAGATTATACAATTTTTGATGGGTTAGGCAGACGCTATAATTATAAAAGATTAAAGGAACAGTACAGGTTATCAGAACTTCAAGCTAGAGAAACTATAGAGAATACTATTATACAATTATTTTCAGTGTATTATAATGTTGCTCAATTAACAGACAATTTAAATACATTAGAAGAGACTTTAAATATTACTAAAGATCGATTGACAAGAGCAGAATATCAATTTGAATATGGTCAGAACACAAAATTAGAAGTGTTAAATGCAGAAGTTGATATTAACAACGATAGTATTAATATCATTAATATTAAGCAAGATATCAAAAATGCTAAACGCGATTTAAAACTTGTTTTAGGTAAAACATATACAACAGATTACGATGTAGAAACAGAAGTTGAGTTTACATTACAATTTCAAAAAGATAGTTTATATCAAAAAGCAAAATCTAGGAATGTAGCTTTATTACAAACTGAAAGTAATATTGCTATATCTACATTAGATATCAATTCTGGTAAATCGGCATATTTACCAACAATTGGTTTGACAGGAACTTATGGTTGGAACAAGAATAATAATAATGCGGCTTCCTTTGTTTCTGTTTCTACTAATACAGGTTTGTCTGGTGGATTAAATTTAAGTTGGGATTTGTTTGATGGAGGTTCTACGATTACTACTGTTAGAAATGCCAGAGTGAATTTAGAAACTCAAAAATTAGAAAAAGAAAATATTCTTTTAAGTATAGAGCGTGACTTTAATAATGCTTGGGATAATTATTTGAACAAGTTAGAAATTTATAGTATTCAGGAAAAAAACATAAGAACTGCTGAAAATAATTTTGAACGTACACGCGAAAAATTCAAACTAGGGCAAGTTAATTCTATCGAATTTAGACAGGCACAACTCAATTTATTAAATGCAGAGTTAAGTAGAAATGAAGCTAAGTTTGCAGCCAAGTTATCTGAGTTAGAAATTCTTCAAATAAGTGGTGAATTATTAAATGTTCAATTTTAAATAGAAGCTAAAATGGAAGAGCATTTCTTTCAATGCCCATACTGTTGGGAGCAAATTTCAATGCTTGTAGATGGCTCTCAAAGTCATCAAAATTATATTGAAGATTGTGAAATTTGCTGTAATCCTATTCAGATTTCTATAACTATTGAAAATCAAGAAATTATTAGTTTTAATGCCGAAAATATAGAACAGTGATATTTTTAGCGTGTTGATTTTACTAGGCTCTTGTTTTTAATTGTGTAGTTCGTCGAAAAAATTTGCATTTCGTGGTAATCGTGATTATATTCGTAGTGTTATTGTGTCCCTCCGCAAAAATCTACTATTATGAAGACTATAAAAACAACATTACTATTCTGTTTAATTTCATTATTTTCTTTTGCAGGTGTTTCTGAGGATCAGAAAGCAGCACTTGTAGACTTATACAATACAACCAATGGAGACTCTTGGAGACAATCTTGGGATTTAGATCAGCCAATTTCAAACTGGTATGGTGTAACTCTAGAAGGAGATAACGTAATTGCTGTAAATTTAAGTTTCAACGGGTTGGTAGGGAATCTTCCTGAATCAATTTCAAAATTATCACATTTAAAATCTCTTAATCTATCATTTAATAAACTAAGTGGCCAATTACCAGGTACTTTAGTAAGTATGATTAATTTGGAAGATTTAAAATTATTTTCTAATGCATTTAATGGTGCAATTCCTTCAAATATTGGAAATCTTAAAAACTTAAAATCTCTAGAGTTATATAACAATGATTTCTTTGGTGAGATTCCTGCTTCTATTGGAGATCTAACTAATTTAGAGAGTTTAATGTTAAGTAGCAATCAATTAATAGGAAGATTACCATCAAGCTTATCACGTTTAAAATCGTTAAAAGTACTAAGTGTTTTTGATAATAGTTTATTGGGGAACATTCCTTCTTCACTAGGAGAGCTTAAAGACTTGGAAGAACTAATATTATCAAACAATGCATTTTACGGAGATATACCAAATGAGTTAGCGCAACTAACAAACCTAAATACATTACTATTAGGGCAGAATCAGTTTAAAGGTAATTTTGCAGCTTTAAAAGATAAATTACCAAATATTGTAAATTTCGATTTAGATGATGTTAATAGAAAAGGGGCATTAGCTACTTTAGATGATGAGGAAGATGATGATTAATGTCTAACATAATTTCATAAAAAATAACGCTAAAAATAAAATTTAGCGTTTTTTTTATGTTTTATCTTTGGTAATAGAAATAAAGTATTATCTTTGCAGTCCCAAAACGATATGTCGGCATTATGAACCGAAAGTTAAAAGCTAAGATAATCGTTTTTTGAATACACATCGCGGGATAGAGCAGTAGGTAGCTCGTCGGGCTCATAACCCGAAGGTCACTGGTTCGAGTCCAGTTCCCGCTACTAAGTAAGACAAGCCTTTCAAGAAATTGAGAGGCTTTTTTTATGAGTTTTTTTGAATAATTAAAAATTCCTTTTTTAATTTTATAGAATGAATGATAATTTAAAAAATGAATTCTTCGGTATAGGTATTCAAAATGGGAAGACTCCAGAAAATCTTGGAGTGCTTTGGAGATCTGCTCAAAATTTGGGTGCTAGTTTTATATTCACAATTGGAAATCGTTATGCTAAACAAGCCTGTGATACACATGATGCTGTAGCTTCAATACCTTATTTTCATTATGAAAGTTTTGATGATTTCTTTAAAAACATACCAAAAGGAGCTAGACTTGTTGGCGTAGAATTAACTGATAAAGCAATTCCTTTAGAAACATTTAATCATACTCGACGTTGTGTCTATTTGCTTGGCGCAGAAGATCACGGTTTGTCTAAAAAAGCTATTGAGAAGAGTCATTTTTTAGTGAAGTTTCAATCTCAATTAAGTCTTAATGTTTCTGTAGCTGGTAGTATTGTAATGTACGATCGTGGTATTGATAAACCAAGAGTATAGTTGTCATTATTTAATATTTGACCTGTAACAAACAAGCATAAAAAAACCTTGAACTATTAATTCAAGGTTTTTCAGTGTTATATATTTTGAAAGCGTTTAACCATTCATAGAGATTAAGAACTCTTCATTGTTTCTAGTTTGTTTAAAACGATCATTAATGAATTCCATAGCTTCCACAGGATTCATATCTGCTAAATACTTACGCATTACCCACATTCTTTGAATTGTAGTAGCATCTAATAAAATATCATCACGACGCGTGCTAGAAGATGTTAAATCGATAGCTGGATAAATACGACGATTAGAAATCTTACGATCTAATTGTAGTTCCATGTTACCAGTTCCTTTAAATTCTTCAAAAATAACTTCGTCCATTTTAGAACCTGTTTCAGTTAATGCCGTAGCAATAATGGTTAAAGATCCACCATTTTCTATGTTACGAGCTGCACCAAAGAAACGTTTTGGTTTGTGTAAAGCATTAGCATCTACACCACCAGAAAGTATTTTACCTGATGCTGGTTGTACCGAGTTATATGCTCTAGCTAAACGTGTAATTGAATCTAAAAGAATAACCACATCATGGCCACATTCCACTAAACGTTTTGCTTTTTCTAAAACGATATTTGCAATCTTAACGTGCTCGTGCGCTTCTTTATCAAAAGTAGAAGCAATAACTTCGCCACGTACGTTACGTTGCATGTCTGTAACTTCTTCAGGGCGTTCATCAATTAATAAAATCATTTGATAAACTTCAGGATGGTTGGCTGCAATGGCATTGGCAACATCCTTTAATAACATTGTTTTTCCCGTTTTTGGTTGCGATACAATCATACCACGTTGTCCTTTACCAATTGGAGCAAACAAATCCATAATACGTGTAGAAATCGTTGCTTGCTTTTCTGCAATGTTAAATTTCTCTTGTGGAAATAATGGTGTTAAATGTTCAAAAGCAACTCTGTCTCTGACAACATTTGGACTTTGACCATTAATTTTGCTCACTTTTATTAAAGGGAAATATTTTTCACCTTCTTTTGGCGGACGTACATTTCCTAAAACAGTATCACCAACTTTTAATCCAAATAAACGGATTTGAGATTGTGATACATATATATCATCTGGAGAGGATAGGTAATTATAATCCGAAGATCTTAAAAATCCATAACCATCTTGCATAACATCTAATACACCTTCACTTTCAATGATAGCATCGAATTCAAAATCTGGCTCGCGATAGCGATTTCTGCTATCCTTATTGCCATTATTTTTATTACCATCTTTAGAACGAGGTTGTCTGTTATCCTTGCTTTGTGGACGTCTATTGTCGTCTTTACGAGGATTAGGTCTTTTCTGTTCTTGTGGTTTATTTGGTGTTTTATCGTTAACAGGTTTTTCTGTTTTCGATTTATTGTCTTGAGGTTTGCGCTCTAAAGGTTTACGAGGGTTAGGTTTCTTACGCTCTTTAGGTTCTGTTTTTACTTCCTCTTTTTTATCTGTAGTTTCCTTAAGATCTAAAGTTTTTTGTTCTTTATTCTCTTTCGGCTTTTGAGTAACTCTAGCACGTTTTTCAGCTGGTTTACTTTCTTTTGGCTTTACTTCTGATGGTGTTTCAGTAGCTACCTTAGCTTTAACAACATCAGGATTTGCCGCTTGGTAATCTAAAATTTGATAAACCAAGTCTAATTTTTTTTGTGTACGGTATTTTGGTACATTTAGTTTTTTCGCTATCTCCTGTAATTCAGGAAGTTTTTTAGCTTTTAACTGTGAAATTTCAAACATTCGTATGTTGTATATGTATTATAATTTGATATTATTAATTCAATATTTTCTAAATGAAATATAAGTAAGAAAAAGTGAGATTAATGTGGAAGATTAGAAGGATGCAACTCAGAGCGTTACTTCTTTCTACTGCAATAATACAATTTTATTTTAAAACAATTTCTATCTTTTTAAAAAATAAACTGCTAATTTCGCAGAGATTTAAAAACAAAAAGTCAATATTAGTTTGTTATAAAAGATATGATTCAACGTATTCAGACCTTATATTTATTTTTAGCCGCTGTTATTTCTGCAGGCTTAATATTTGTATTTCATTTATGGACCAATAATGAAGAGGCTAAAGTGTTTGCTCTAGATAATTATTTGTATTTAGGCTTGTTTTTAGGCTCAGCATTACTATCTTTGATTTCAATATTTAGATTTAAAGACAGGAAATCTCAATTTGTATTGGGACGACTTAATATAATATTAAACTTAATTTTACTAGGAATTTTTGTTTATCAATCTCAAAATTTATCTGGAGAAACTAACGTTTCTGAGAAAGGTATTGGGATTCTTCTTCCTATTTTTTCTATTGTGTGTTTAGTCTTGGCTAACAAGGCTATTAAAAAGGATGAAGATCTCGTAAAATCTGTAGATCGATTACGATAAAACTAGAATCTTAATTAGTGTGAAAAACCCAGACTCTGCCGTCTGGGTTTTTTTATTTATCGTTTTTCAAATTCAATAACTTCTAAATCTTTAATGTTCTTGCCGTCAATCTTAAATCGTAACATGGTTCGAACTTTATGAAACCCATGTTTACCAGCAGCACCTGGATTCATATGTAATAGATCTAATTTTTTATCTGGCATTACTTTCAAAATATGAGAATGTCCTGTAATAAAAAGATCTGGCGGATTAGCAACTAGAGCATCTTTTACATTAGAGTTGTACTTTGGAGGATATCCACCAATATGCGTTATCCAAACATCAACACCTTCGCACATAAATCTATTATTAAGTGGGAATTCTGTTCTTGCTTTAGCATCATCAATATTTCCGTAAACGGCCTTTAAGGGTTTTAGCTTAGAAATTTCGTCAGTAACGTCTAAATCACCAATATCGCCTGCGTGCCAAACTTCATCGGCTTGTTTTACATGTTTTAAAATGGCATCATCGATGTAACTATGTGTATCTGATAAAAGGAGTATTTTTTTCATTTTATGTTTGTAGAAACTATGGTCTTTTTATTCACTTGTAAAAGAATTTTATGTCCTTTTCTTATCCGTGAAATGTTATTTGTCTTATTGGATTTTGTTAAATATAAATTCTAGAGTTTCTTTTTAACTCTAAATATTACGTTAACGAGATTCCTGCGTTCGCAGGAATAAAGTATCTTTGCACTTTAACAAAAGTAATATTTCTATTGCGATTTTTCATCGAACTTTCATACAATGGTAAAGCATATCATGGTTGGCAAAATCAACCCAACGCAATCAGTGTACAAGAAGTTTTAGAAAAAGCTCTGAGTACAATTTTAAATACTAAGATTGCCATAATGGGAGCAGGTAGAACAGATGCAGGCGTTCATGCGTCTCAAATGTTTGCTCATTTTGATTTTGAACAGAAAATTAAATCAAAAGATTTGGTTTATAAATTGAATTCATTTTTACCTAAAGATATTGCTGTGACTTCTATTTTTGAGGTGAAACCAGAAATGCATGCCAGATTTTATGCGACAAGTAGAACTTACAATTATAAGATTTCGACAGCTAAAAATGTATTTAATTATGATTTTACATACTTAGTGCATTTACCATTAGATGTTGAAGCCATGAACGATGCTTGTAAAATCTTATTTGAGTATAAAGATTTTCAATGCTTTTCTAAGACCAATACAGATGTAAAAACTTATAATTGTGATATTAAAGAAGCATTCTGGACGAAGACTGAAAACCAGTTGATTTTTACGATTACTGCAGATCGATTTTTACGAAATATGGTGAGAGCAATTGTAGGAACCATGGTAAATATTGGCTTAGGGAAAATGAAAGCTAACGATTTACATCAAATTATAACGTCAAAGAATAGAAGTGAAGCTGGTTTTTCAGTTCCAGCGCATGGTTTGTATTTGGTGAAAATAGTTTATCCAGAAAGTATAAAAATAGACCAATAGAAAAACAAATAATTAGATTTCCGTTGTCCGGAAATTAGATACAGAACCCATTCCTATAGCTATAGGAACAACATAAAATGGCAAAAAAAGAAAAGAAAATATTTGATGTATCGTTGTTTACACGATTGTTGCAGTACATAAAACCGTATCGTACAGTTTTTACGATTTCGTTGTTTTGCGTCATTGGTTTAGCATTATTTGGTGCCTTTAGACCTTATGTTCTAAAAGAAGCTATAGATATCAAAATTGCAAACAAAGAGTATAATGGCTTTGTTATTTACATGGTGGTGATGTTAACCCTTTTAATATTGGAAGTAATTTCTCAATTACTTTTCATTTATTACGCAAGTTGGTTAGGTCAGTCCGTGGTTAGAGATATACGTGTTAAGTTATTTAAGCACATGCTTAAATTTAAAATGACGTATTTTGATAAATCGTCTGTAGGTGTTTTAATTACAAGAGCTGTTACAGATATGGAGCGTATTGCAGACATCTTTGGGCAAGGACTATTTATGATTTTTAGTGATGTCTTAAAAATGTTAGTTGTTGCTGGTTTTATGTTTTACATGAACTGGAAGTTGAGTCTCATCGTTATTGTGACGCTACCTTTTGTTTTAATAGCAACTAATATTTTTCAAAAGTATATGAAACGTGCTTTTGAAGATGTACGTACAGAAGTATCTAACCTAAATTCATTTGTACAAGAACGTGTTACTGGTATGAAGATCCTTCAGTTATTTACACGTGAAGATACTGAGTACAGGAATTTTAAAGCTATAAATGAACGTCATAAGAAAGGATGGTTAAAAACAGTTTGGTACAATTCAATCTTCTTTCCTATTGCAGATTTTATTTCATCTTTAACTATGGGAGCTGTAATTTGGTATGGTGGCATAAATGCGGTATCAGGGCAAACAGCAACGTTAGGAGATCTTATTGCCTTTACCATGTTTATTCCAATGTTGTTTAGGCCTTTAAATCAAATTGCAAATAAATTCAACACATTACAAATGGGAATGGTTGCTGCAGATCGTGTTTTTAAAGTGTTAGATACCACTTCAAATATTGATGATTCAGGGACTATTGAAGCCCTTCATTTTAAAGGTCGAATAACTTTTAAAGATGTGCGGTTTTCTTATGTGAAAGATGAAGAAGTTCTTAAAGGAATTTCGTTTAATGTAGATGAAGGTGAGACTGTGGCAATTGTTGGAGCAACAGGTGCAGGAAAATCTACGATCATTAATTTATTGAATCGTTTTTACGATATTAGTTCAGGAACTATAAAAGTTGATGATACAGATATAAAGGATATGACTTTAACGTCGCTAAGAAGTCAGATAGCAGTGGTGTTACAAGATGTATTTTTATTTGCAGATACTATTCTTAATAATATAACTTTAAATAACGAGGCTATTACAGAACAAGATGTGGTGAATGCTGCTAAAGCAATTGGAATTCATGAATTTATTTCTAGTCTTCCGGGTGGTTATAATTATAATGTTAAAGAAAGAGGTGTGATGTTATCTTCAGGACAACGTCAATTGATTTCGTTTTTAAGAGCTTATGTGACTAATCCAAGTATTTTAATTTTAGATGAAGCCACATCTTCTGTAGATTCGTATTCAGAGCAATTAATACAGGATGCTACAGACAAGATAACTAAAGGAAGAACTTCTATTGTTATTGCGCACCGATTAGCAACCATACAACAAGCCGATAAAATTATAGTAATGGATGCTGGCGAAATCGTAGAAATAGGAACACATAAATCCCTTCTAGAAAAAGAAAGTGGTTACTACAAAAACCTTTATGAAGTTCAGTTTTTAAAGCCTGAGGTGGCATAAAATTTGCTTATTTATTTTTGGCTGCTGCAGCTGCTTCTGCTGCTTTTTGTCCAGCTTCAAACGCACCTTTCTGTAGTTCTATGAGATCTTGCATAAAAACAGAATCTTTAAACATAATGCCTATTATCACAGCCATAATAGTAAGAATAATCATAAGGACTAATAAAATGCCCAAAAAGATTAAAGTTCTTAAGATAATATCTGGAATGGATAATTTATATAATCGTTTATAACAATACCCAAAAAAGGCTATTTGAAAAAAGATACTTCCGCTACTTAAAATACTAGCTGGTAATTGAAGCAGAAATAATAATAAGTTTAAAAAAGAACTAATTAAAGAGAACTGTGCAACCATATACATTACCATTACCAAATGTTCGGTATAGTTAAATTCTTTTTTATTTATAAATACTAATCTAGAAATTAAAGCATAAAACGGAATTAAAAGCACCATAAATAAAGAGTAATAATCTTTAACGCCAGACATGAATTTTGCAGCAAAAACTTCTTGTTCTTTTATACCTGCAGAAGACATTTCTATAAGTTGGTTAGGGAAGTACTTATTTAGGATAATCATGTAGATTCCTCCAATTGTTATTGCTAAGGCTAAATAATTAATTGGATTAATATAGCGTTTTCGAGTACCATTTATAAAACCACCAATAACATCTTCAGGTTTTTTGAAAAGATTTAAAAAAGTGAGTAAAAATGTATTATCTAAATTTAAGAAGGTAGAGCTTACATGTTCAAATAGATTTTTAATTGTTAACCTATTTCGTATTACTTTACCACCACAATTTTTGCAATAGTCATCGTTCTCTTCAAGCTTGGTATGGCAATTTTTACAATTCATTTATTTAACTCTTAAATGCTATTATAAAACCGATTATAACACCTAAAACACTCAGTATCGTAGTAATTATGGTATAGACTGCACCAACTAATAAAAAATACAGGACACTATACCAGAATGTGGTTTTGTATATGCGTTTTAATAGGTAAAATAAATAGGCAAAGTTAAGCACAGTGATTACTCCGATTACTACAAAGTAATTAAGACCTAAGAATAAAAATAAAATACTCAAGATTACTGTAACTATAATAATTTGTGCATTATAATAAAGGTTTAAGACCAAATGCTCTGTGAAATTAAATTGTCTTTTTCCAGCAATGAAGTAAGCAAGCCAAGTTGATAATGCAGAAAATGGAACAGTAATAATATAGATAATAGTTTGGTATTTATTAAAGCCATCAAAATCCATAGTACTCATAGGATTGTTTTTATCCTTAGGAATACTTCTAAACAAATTTTCTAGTGTAAGCAAATCGGTATCAATAGCTTCTTTAAAGAATGTGGTCATTAAAAACACCTGAATTCCGGCAAAAGTCAATGAAATTGCAAAATACTGCAATACATCAATGTACTTTTTTCGAGTACCATCAATATAGCCTACAATTACAGTTTCTGGTTGTTTAAAAAGGTGAACAAAGGTTCGTAGGAATTTGTTATCGATAGAAATAAACTGTTCATTTACTTGTTGAGCCAATACTTTTGGTTGTAGTCGATTCTGAATGATTTTCGCTCCACATTCATCACAGAATTTCTGTGTGTCTCTAAGCGTGTTATTACAGTTTTTACAATCCACTAGCCTAAATCCTCTTTAATTTTTTGAGTCAATTCATCGGTGTTCTTAAATATTTCAAATTCACCATTTTTTATATACGAAATCTGTCCTGTTTCTTCACTCACACAAAGTGCTAAGGCATCTGTTTTTTCCGTAATACCAATCGCAGCTCTATGTCGTAAGCCAAAACGTTCTGGGATTTTCTTTTCGTTATTAACAGGAAGAATAACACGTGTTGCTTTTACTATATTTTTATCTATAATAACAGCTCCATCGTGCAGCGGACTATTTTTAAAAAAGATACTTTCTATAATAGGTTGTGACACTAAAATATTCATAGCATCTCCAGTGTCAGTTAAAAAGTCTAAGTTGTTATTACGTTCTATAACAATTAAAGCGCCAGTATTTGTTGTTCCCATTTTATGACATGCATTAATAATGGCATCAACATCTGTAGAGGTTTGGTCGTCGTTTTTTAGAAACTTAAAATTTTTAAAAAGATTATTTTTTCCTCCAATATTGGTGGAGCCAACCATTAAAAGGAATTTTCTAATTTCAGGCTGAAACACGACAATCAAAGCAATAATACCAACTTTCATAAAACCATCAAAAATGCTGTAAAGCATGTGCATATTAAGATAGTCCGTTAATCGCCAAGCAAAATAAATAATAAGAATTCCAATAAAGATATTAATGGCAACTGTACCTTTTACAAGCTTGTAAATGTAATAGAGTAATATAGCCACGAGGAAGACATCCACGAAGTCTATAAATCTAAATTCCCAAAGTTGTAAGTTTTCCAAATGGTTGGTGTTTCTGCTAATTTAAGAATTTATGTTAAAGCGATGCAAAAAATGATTATCAATAATTCTTATTTTGTGTCCTGTAAGGTTTTTGAAAACTGACAAGTCTCCTTTTTTAGTATATGAATTCGTTATAATCAATATTGATCTTGTTAGATTCAATTTTTGATAATTTTGATTTTATAGAAATATAATCCTCGAATTTTAATTTTTCATTAAAGTTACAAACTAACGTTACTGAATCTTCTTTTACTATTTGACGAATTGTTTTTAATAGATCTGTAAATTTCAATTGTGGTTGAACTTGATTGTTAATGATACCTTCAATGAAGGCATTTGTATCATCTATAAAATGTATTTCTAGATGGTTTTTTTTATAAATATTGTTTTTTCTTACCCAATAATTACTCGTATCTTTTTTAGCATAGTTTATTTCAGTAAACTCCAAAAATCCTAGGTTCTTAATGCTTGTATCATTACAAGTAAAATAATTTTTAGCATCTTCATTTTTGTGCATTTCGGCATTTCGCTTTTTGTCTTGTAGAAATTTTATATGCGGAATCGCTTGCGCTAATGTTAATCGCTTATCTACATTAATAAGCCAATTTGTTGTAATAATTAAATTCTTTCGATTTAACAATGTGGAATCGGGTTGTGTTTCATCATAAAAAATATAGGCAGGAGACACGTCTAAGACTTCTGTGATTTCTGCATTTTTAATTTCGGGTAGTAGTAAAACACGTTCGTTATTACAGCTAAAACAGCATATAATGATGAGTAAATATATAAAGCGCATAGTTAATTAGATTTCAGTTGGTTAAAAAGTGTAATGCATTCCATGGCTTCTTTTACATCATGAACACGTAATAGTTTAGCTCCTTTTTGTAAAGCAACCATGTGTAAAGCCGTTGTTCCGTTTAATGCTTCTTTAGATGTTGAATTTAAAGTTTTATAAATCATAGATTTTCTAGAAATACCAGCTAAAATTGGTTGGTCTATTAGTTGAAGTAGCTCTAGTTGATTTAATAATTGAAAATTTTGATCCAATGTTTTTGAGAAGCCAAAGCCAGGATCTATAATAATATCATTTATTTTTTCTTGGTGTGCAGCAGCAATACGTTCAGCAAAATAGGCGATAATATCTTTAGTTAAATCATCATATTGCGTTTGTTGTTGCATTGTTTTAGGATTGCCTTTCATATGCATCATAATGTAAGGCACGCTTAATTTTCCAACGGTTGCTAGCATATTAGAGTCTAATTGTCCTGCAGAAATATCATTGACCAAAGCCGCTCCAGCGTCTATACTTTGTTTAGCGACATTACTTCTAAACGTATCAATAGAAATTAAGGTTTCCGGAAAATGCTTTAAAATTAATTCTATAACAGGGATAACACGATTTAACTCTTCCGTTTCACCAACATCAGCAGCATTTGGTCTAGAACTGTAACCACCAATATCTATAAAAGTAGCTTGGTGATTCAGCATGGTTTCCACCTGATTTAAAATACCAATTTCATCCTTGTATTTTCCACCATCAAAAAATGAATCTGGAGTCACGTTAAGGATTCCCATCACTTTTGGAGTCGATAAATCTATTAATTTTCCTTTACAATTTATATTCATATTTCATCTCAAAAAGGCATTAAGAAAACTTTAAACCTCAAACCTTGAACTTTTAATTTATTTGTCCGAAATTTACGGAAATTATAATGTAATAAATGCAAGATACTTCAAAACAATACGATGCAGTTATCGCTAAATGTAGAGCACTTTTTGTGAATAAAATGAGTGATTATGGTAGTGCATGGCGAATTTTAAGATTACCATCATTAACCGATCAGATTTTTATAAAAGCGCAACGCATTAGAGGTTTACAGCAAAATGCAGTTAGAAAAGTAGATGAAGGAGAAGTAAGTGAGTTTATTGGTATTATAAATTATTGTTTAATGGCACTAATTCAACTAGAAAAAGGTGTGGTTGAACAACCCGATTTAAACACAGAAGACGCTACCGAATTATACGATGCAAAAATTGCACTAACTAAGCAATTAATGTTAGATAAAAACCATGATTACGGAGAAGCTTGGAGAGATATGCGTGTAAGTTCGTTAACGGATTTAATTTTACAAAAATTATTACGCGTTAAGCAAATAGAAGACAATGCTGGTAAAACTATTGTTAGTGAAGGCATCGATGCTAATTATCAGGATATGATTAACTATGCGATTTTTGCTTTAATTCACTTAGGTGAATCTAATTAATGGAGCTAAATGTTAGTGGTTTATCGTAATCGGATTCATATTAAAATAATCAAGAAAACAAACTAAAACAGATTCCTGCTGTAGTTTTTATTGAGAAAGGTCAAAAGCAGGAATGATAATAAGGAAATGAAATACATTGTACAATTAAGCCGAATATTTACAGGAATACTTTTCATTATCTCAGGATTTATTAAGCTTAATGATCCTTTAGGATTTTCTTATAAGTTGCAAGATTATTTTGCGGCAGAGGTTTTAAACCTTGAGTTTTTAATTCCTTATGCGCTTGGTATTTCAGTAATTGTTGTGGTATTCGAAGTGGTTATTGGTGTATTTTTATTATTAGGTTACAAACCAAAATTTACGGTTTGGAGTTTACTCTTAATGATTGTGTTTTTTACATTTCTAACAGGATACACATATTTAACAGGCTACGTACCGCAAGGAGTTAGTTTTTTAGACTTTTCATCTTGGGAAGCATTTAACTCTAGTCAGATGAAAGTTCAAGATTGTGGTTGTTTTGGAGATGCTCTAAAATTAACCCCTTTTGAAAGTTTCAATAAAGATTTGGTGCTTTTAGTTCTTATAGTAATTTTATTTATTGGACAAAAACACATTAAACCGTTATTCACAAAATTACCAACAACAGTTATAGCATTATTAAGTTTTATAGTGTCACTGTGGTTTGGTTATCATGTTTTAATGCATTTGCCTTCAATAGATTTTAGAGCTTATAAAATTGGAGCTAATTTTCAAGAAGGTATGGCAACACCAGAAAATGCAGCTAAAGCAGTTACAGAATATACATGGACATTTAATGTCAATGGAGAAGAAGAGGAGTTTGTAACTAACGGAAGCTACCCAAAAGTAGATGGAGAATATGTTGGTGTAGAAACTAAAATGATAGATGAAGGTTATGTACCACCAATTCAAGATTTTTCTATAGAATCTGAAGACGAAGATCTAACAGAATTCTTCCTAGAGAAAGAAAAATTAATAATTATTGCGATGTATAATATTGCAACAGGTGAAGCAGAAGGTATCGCAAAATTAAAAGCATTTACAGACCAAGCCACTAAAAAGGGTTATACCGTAATTGGATTAACATCTTCAGGGAATCAACTAAAAGCCAATCTAAAAGCAGATTATAAGCTTAATTTCGATTTTTACCTGTGTGACGAAAAAGTGATTAAAACTATTGTGCGTGCTAGTCCTGGAATTGTTATTTTAAACAAGGGAACTGTGGTAAATAAAGCACATTGGAATGATATTGAAGATATAGAACTATAATTTGATAAGATATTTCTTAAATAAACTACTATACGCTTTCATCACTTTAATAGGTGTTATAACAGTCATTTTCTTTTTGTTTAATATTCTGCCAGGAGATCCTGCAAAAATGATGTTGGGTCAAAACCAAACAGCAGATCAAGTGCAGGCTGTAAAACAGAAATACGGTTTTGATAAACCTATTGGTACTCAGTTTTTGTATTACTTAAATGATTTATCACCACTATCATTTCACTCAAACACACCAAAGGATTACACACATTTAAGTCCTAATAAATATACAGCAGCACCACTTTTTACAATTGGCAACACAACTACAGTACTTAAAGCACCATATTTAAGAGAATCCTTTACCAAGCAAGGCAAAAAAGTAACCCAAGTTATTAAAGAAACAATGCCAAATACGTTTGTTCTGGCGGTTTCTGCAATAGTTATAGCCATTATTTTAGGTGTTATTTTCGGAATCATTTCAGCCTTATACAAAGATACTTGGATAGATAAAACCATTCAGATTTTAAGCACATTTGGCATGAGTGTACCATCCTTTTTTAGTGCCATTTTATTTGCATGGCTATTTGGTTTCGTATTGCACAAATACACCAACTTAGAGATGACAGGCAGTTTGTATGAGCTTGACGACTTTGGAGAAAAAATGACCATTAAATGGAAAAATTTAATCCTTCCAGCCATAGTTTTAGGCATTAGACCTTTGGCTGTTGTTATTCAATTAATGCGAAATTCATTATTAGAAGTCCTCAATCAAGATTATATACGAACAGCTAGAGCAAAAGGATTAAGCGAATTTCAAGTGATAAAAAATCACGCTGTAAAAAATGCGTTGAATCCTGTGGTTACAGCAATTTCAGGTTGGTTTGCATCTATGCTAGCAGGAGCCGTTTTTGTCGAGTATATTTTTGGGTGGAATGGCTTAGGCAAGGAAATTGTAAACGCACTAAATACATTAGACTTACCAGTAATAATGGGAGCCGTTTTAGTGATTGCCATTATCTTTATTACCATCAATATTTTTGTAGATATTATATATGCTTGGCTCGATCCTAGAGTAAAATTATCTTAATTTAAGCTCTTAAATAATCTCAATTTCGAGATTATTACTTCGAATAAACCATAATCATCATTTCTATAACGTTTGCGCTCATTATTCCTGCTTTCAGAAAAGATTTGTGTGGTCTTTTTACCTTATTTTTGTATTATAAAAGTACAAGTCAATAAACACTTCTTTTCTAAGAAGCTAATACATAACATTATGAGAAAAAATATCGTAGCCGGAAACTGGAAAATGAATAATGATCTAGCGCAAACAGAAACGCTAATTACACAATTAAAAGGTCAAACTAAAACGTCTAATGCAGAGGTAATGATCGCGCCATCATTTACAAACCTATGGCACGCATTTCAGTCGTTAAGACAAGACGATATCGAAGTTGTGGCTCAGAACATGCACTTCGCAGAAAACGGAGCTTATACAGGAGAGGTGAGTGCAAGTATGTTAAAAAGCATCGGGATTCAAACCGTTATTCTTGGACATAGCGAACGTCGTGCTTATTTTAATGAAACAGATGCGTCATTAGCAAAAAAAGTAGATGCCGCTTTAACCAACGATATTAGAATTATTTTCTGTTTTGGAGAAGAATTAGCAGATCGTAAAGCAGGTAACGAAGAAGCGGTTGTAGAGAGCCAAATAAAAAATGCATTATTTCATTTAGGAGCAGAGGCTTTTAAAAATATCGTTTTAGCATATGAGCCAGTTTGGGCTATAGGAACAGGAGAAACAGCAAGTCCTGAGCAAGCACAAGATATGCACGCGTTTATTAGAAAAACGTTGGCAGACACATACGGAAACGAGGTGGCAGATAATATGTCTATCCTTTACGGAGGTAGTGTAAAACCAGCAAACGCTAAAGAAATTTTTGGTAAGCCAGATGTAGATGGTGGTTTAATTGGAGGAGCAGCTCTAAAAGCAGAAGATTTTTACGCTATCGTTAATGCGTTTTAAAAAAATAAATTATTAAAGTGCGTCCAACTCATTTTTAGTGAAGTTGGGCGTTACTTTTTACAACCCTATTAGTTTTAGATACCAAAACAAGTTTGGTACAAGCCTAACAGGGTTGTAAAAAGTCGCGTCATCCACTATATCTTTTTATGCGTTGGCTTCTACTTCGTTCAGCCACCAAATAAAAAGGATGCCGTTTCTACCGCTAACGCATGCAAACCAAAGACAGTTGTATAGAGTAAAACATGTTAAGCACCAATCGTAAATAAAAAACCGTATTTCAAAACAAAATATGTCCAACATAATATACATAGGCTACAATTTTAAAGTAAAACCGTTACAACCAGCAACCGAAATTATAATCGCAGAACTCGGTTACGCAGGTTTCGAAAGTTTTGTAGAAACAGAAGAAGGTGTAACAGCTTATATTCAAAAAGAAGAATGGAATGCCAATATCCTAGATGACATTCATATTCTAACGTCAGATGAATTTGAGATTACATTCGACTTTAACGAAATAGAACAAACTAACTGGAATGAAGAATGGGAGAAAAACTTCAATCCTATAATTGTAGATAACGAGGTTTCAGTACGTGCACCATTTCACGAGAAACCAGATACTAAATACGATTTAATCATAGAGCCTAAAATGAGTTTCGGAACAGGACATCATGAAACCACTCATATGATGATTCAACATATTCTAAAAAATGATTTTAAGGGTAAGTCGGTTTTAGATATGGGTTGTGGTACTGGAGTTTTAGCCATTTTAGCAGAAAAAGTAGGAGCAACAAAACTCGATGCCATTGATATAGATAATTGGTGTTACCTAAACAGTGTAGAAAACGTAGAGCGTAACGATTGTAATAATATTTCGGTTTACGAAGGAGATGCAACGTTGTTAGACGGCAAAACATACGACAGTATTATAGCTAACATCAATAGAAATATTTTATTGGCAGATATTGAGAGTTATGCCAAATGTTTAAATGAAAATGGGACACTTTTTTTAAGTGGTTTTTACCAGGAAGATATCCCAATTATTGAGGCAGAATGTAATAAACAGATGTTAAAATTGAGCGAAACTCTACAAAAAGGTCAGTGGGTTTCGTTAAAATTTATAAATTAGTATAAACTTAAGTTGAACTATAATTTTTATTTAACGAAAATTATAAAGGACAAAAGGGATGACAAAAGAAAAATATTCAGAAGAATTACTTCTACAAGAAGAAGAAATTAGACAGAATGAAATTGTATTATTTAATGACGAGGTCAACACCTTCGATCATGTAATTGATACGCTCATTTATGCCTGCGATCACATGCCAGAACAAGCGGAACAATGTGCTTTGTTAGTGCATTACAAAGGTAAGTGTACTGTTAAGACTGGCTCTTACGAGGATTTAGAACCACGATGTTCTAAGCTTCTACAAGCAGGACTAAGTGCAGAAATAGTTTAAATAAAAAATCCCACTAATAGTGGGATTTTTTATGTTATAAAATGAAATGAATATCAAATTTATTTCGTCATTCTACCTACAGCACAACTCACAAAAGATTTTGCTTTCTTTGGTAACGAGTTAGCATCACCAACAATAGGATAACCTAAATCTGATAATTTTTCTTTTGCAATAGTAATGTCGTTTTCAGAAACGGAAGTGAAACTTACTTCATCAGTATCGTTATTCACAATAACCTCAGAAATACCTTCTAATTTAGATAACTGTGTTACAATAGTATTTGCACAGCCACCACATTTTAAGTTTTGAATATTAAGAGTGCTTTCCATGTTTGTTTTTATTTAAGTTTACAAGAGTTCCAACCAAATAAGGTGTATAAAGGACAAAAGCTGATAAAGCTTGTTAATAAGAATATAATTGAAAATGCCATCAGGACGTAAGCTAACGTTCCTTCAATAACATTAAAATAATAGAGTAAGGCTATAATAACTGCAGCAGCAATTCTAATACCTTTATCTAAAGTGCCCATGTTTTTTTTCATAACAGTATAGGTTTATAAGGTTGATGGACAAACAAAGTCCGTCGTTTTTAAATCCGTATTTTTAATTGCAGCAAATCCGCCTTCTACATCAATCAGGTTATTAAAACCTCTTGCTTTTAAAATAGATTCAGCAATAACAGAACGATAACCACCAGCACAATGCACGTAGTAGGTTTTATCCTTGCTGAGGTCTTTCATTTTTTCATTAATAACATCTAATGATAAATGTTGAACATCTTCTAAATGCGATGCTTGGTATTCTCCATCTTTACGTACATCTAAAATATTGAGTGTTTCAGATTTTGCTCTATTGGCAAATTCTTCTGCAGATATAGACTCTAAAGTGTCTATGTCTTTTCCTGCTTCTTGCCAAGCTTCTAAGCCACCATTGAGATAGCCTAAAGTATTATCGTAACCAACACGCGATAAACGTGTAACGGCTTCGGCAGATTTTCCTTCAGGAACAACTAAAATTATAGGTTGTTTAATATCTTTAATTAAAGCGCCAACCCAAGGAGCAAAACCACCATTTAATCCTATAAAAATAGAATTAGGAATGTGACCTTTAATAAAATCGGCTTGAGATCTTACATCTAAAACCAAAGCAGATTCCTGATTTGCGATAGCTTCAAACTCTTCAGGATTAAGTGCAATATCACCTGTTTTTAAAACAGTATCAAAATCATCATAACCCATTTTATTCAACAACGCATTTTTTGCAAAGTATTGAGGTGGAGGCGCAATACCATCTAAAACTTCTTTTACAAATTCAGCTTTAGTCATATCTGCACGTAATGCGTAATTGGTCTTTTTCTGTTCTCCTAAAACACCAACAGTTTCTTTACTTAAATTTTTACCACAAGCAGAACCCGCTCCATGAGCAGGATAAACAATAACATCGTCTGCCAAAGGCATAATTTTAGTTCTTAACGAATCAAAAAGCATACCTGCTAAATCTTCTTTAGTTAAGTCAGATTTGATTGCTAAATCGGGGCGACCAACATCTCCTAAGAATAAGGTATCACCAGAAAATATAGCATGATCTTTACCATTTTCATCTTTCAATAAATACGTTGCAGATTCTAAAGTGTGTCCTGGAGTGTGTAAAACTTTGATCGTTACTTTTCCTAGTTTTAATTCTTCACCATCTTTAGCAGAATGAATATTATATTCGGTTAATGCTCCAGGTCCAAAAACAATAGTTGCTCCTGTTTTCTTAGCCAAATCAACATGTCCTGAAACAAAATCGGCATGAAAATGCGTCTCTAAAATATATTTAATTTTTGCGTTATCAACTTTTGCTTTATCTATATACTGTTGTATTTCTCTAAGAGGATCAATTATAGCAACCTCACCGTCAGATTCAATGTAATAAGCACCCTGTGCTAAACAACCTGTATATAATTGTTCAATTTTCATAGTTACGATTTATTGTGGTGCAAATTTACGAAACTTGCGTTTTTGAAATGTGATAATTGTCACAAAGTGTGTTAAAAAAGTTCTTTGTAAACGATATAAACAGCCATTACTAAGGTGAAATAGCCAAATCCTTTTTTTAATCCTTTTGCACTAATTTTTTTAGAAAAAGCCAATCCAATAAAAATACCAATAATAGAGAAAATAGTGAATGTTATTAAGAAACGCCAATCTATGGTCAGCGTTTTTAAGTCACCTAAAAAGCCTATTAACGATTGAATAGATATGATAAACAAAGAGGTGCTAATCGCTTTTTTTATGGGTAATTTTACTAAAAGCACTAAAGCTGGCACTATTAAGAATCCGCCTCCTGCACCAACTAATCCTGCTAGAGCTCCAATTCCTATGGCTTGTGTACCAATAGCAATATAATGGTTATTATCATAATCTCTGATTTCTGTATCACTAGCAATTGTTTTCGATTTTATCATAGACCAACCAGCTAAAAGCATGATCAATGCAAATAACAACATAATAAAAAGTGAATTGGTAAGTGAAAAATTGCCAATTGAAAATATAACCTCAGGCAAGTTAGGTATAACGATACTTCTAACTGTGAACACTGTGATTATTGAAGGAAGCGCAAATATTATAGCTGTTTTAAAATCTATGGTCTTTTCCTTTATGTTTCTTACAGTACCAACTAAAGCTGTACTACCAACAACAAAAAGGGAATAGCTTGTGGCAATTATTGGACTAAAGCCTAAGAAATAGACTAATATTGGGACGGTCAAGATTGAGCCACCTCCACCTATTAGACCCAAAACAAGTCCAACAATTAAAGCTCCAATATATCCTATAATCTCAACGAAATCCATTTTAATGCGGTAATTTATCTTTAACTATACCATAAACAAACGTGCCCAATAAAGCCGCTGCAATAACAATGAGTATGGAAGGAACACCAGTTCCAATAAGAATATACATTGGTCCAGGACATGCGCCACACAGCGCCCAACCTAATCCAAAAATTGTTCCTCCTATAATATAACGTTTAAAACCACTTTCTTTTAATGGTACTTGTAAAAATGATCCTTCAATGTTTTTTACTTTAAGCAGTTTTGCAATTAATAATAAAGTTATACCTGTGATTACTGCTGTGCCTATGATTCCATACATATGAAACGATTGAAATTTAAACATTTCAAAAATACGATACCATGAGACGGCTTCAGACTTTACTAGTACAATGCCGAAAAGAATACCGACGATAAAGAATTTTATATACTTGCCCATGGTTAAAAGAGTATTGGAAAAATAAGATGAATCATTATTAAGCCACCTAGAAAGAAACCTATTACAGCAATTAATGATGGTAATTGTAAACTACTTAATCCTGTAATAGCGTGGCCAGAAGTACAACCACCTGCGTAGCGCGTACCAAAACCAACTAAAAAACCACCAACGATTAATATGAGTATACCTTTAATACTAAAAACAGCCTCCCAACTAAATAATTCTGGAGGTAGTAAACTATTACCAATATCAGTAAATCCAAGAGTTTTTAAATCTATAATTGTAGCATCGCTAAGATCTATAGCAGCGGGTTCAGATAAATAATAATGAGCAATAAAACCTCCTAAGATAGCTCCTAGTACTACGACCAAGTTCCATCTTTGGCTTTTCCAGTCGAATTTAAAAAAATCAGAATGTTTTCCTGCACCTCCAATAGCACATAGCGTTCTTAGGTTCGAGGACATTCCAAATGTTCTTCCAAAATAAAGTAGAAGGTACATTATAATTGCTATAATTGGCCCTGAGACATACCATGGCCATGGTTGTAAAATATATTCCATTGATTAATTTGATACAAAAATAGGATTCTATAATTAAGACTATGTTACAAAAGTGACTAAAAGTCGAGGACTAAAATCTTGTTTCTACCAAGTTCAATTTTGTTTTCGCGTTCTAATTGTTTTAATAGGCGAGAAATGACCACTCTAGACGTGTTTAAATCTTCAGCGATTTCTTGGTGTGTAACTTCTAAACTGGTTGAAGAAGATAGTTTAACTTGGTCTGTAAGATATTTAAACAAGCGCTCGTCCATTTTCATAAAAGCTAGGGTGTCTATAGTTTCTAGCATTTCGTCAAAACGAACCTGATAACTTTGTAATATAAAACTTCTCCAACTTTCGTTAGAATTAAACCATAATTTCATGTTTGCAATTGGTATCATTATAACCGAAACATCTTCATCTGCTATAGCGCGTATTTTACTAATAGATTTAGACATACAGCATGTTAGTGACATGGCACACGTATCTCCTGCTTCTAAGACATATAATAAAAGTTCGTCTCCATGACTATCCTCTCTTAAAACTTTAATATTTCCACTAACTAGTAATGGGATGAAATTTAAGTCTTGACCTATATCAATAATGATATCTGCTTTTTTGTACGTTTTTAAAGAGGCAACAAGAGCAATACTATCGATTATTTCATTATCGAATAAGTAGCTCATCGGTTCGAGAAGTTCTTTTGAAATCATACTTCAAAAATAAGAATAAGAATTTTGAAAAAATAATTTGGTTGTTATTTAATAAAAGTATTATATTTGCACCCACTTAAAAAAAGGCCTCGTGGCGCAACTGAATAGCGCACTTGATTACGGCTCAAGAGGTTACTGGTTTGAATCCAGTCGAGGTCACAAGAGCACAAAGTCCATTTCTTCACTGAAATGGGCTTTTTTCGTTTTACGGAATAGCAAAAACAAAAGTTTTTTTATCTTAAAAACTAAAATATAATCTATTATTTAGTGATTGTATTTACACTGAATTGGTGATTTATACAAGGCTTTTAAAAGGACTTCAAAAGAAAATATAGTACTCACTTGAGTATTTTCTTAATGAAAAGTTTAAAGCTACAGTGTTTTATCCTAAAGCATTTTTGGTTACATAAACACGCCAACCTATCATAGCCAATTGAAATTTATTCGCTTTGCTAAGATCTAACTGTTTTTTAGAATAAGAAGGGAGTACGGCTTTATTAAGTTTAGCCAAAAATCTAAAGATTTTAATTTTCATGTACTGTTGAATAATAAATCTTTAACAAAAGTAGTAAAACTTATTCTAGAACTAAGTCTTACGTTTTTTTGATTGGTGGTTTGGTTGGTTTAGATTATTGCTAATATTATTTCAATAATCAATTTAGTTAGTGTCATCATAATTTTTTGGTTTTAGAGGTTAATAAAATTGGTTGTTCGTTTGATTGAGTTTTCAATATATCATCTAAACAGCTACTTCTCCAAATGTTTTTATAAAAATCGATGAATTTGAATTCTAATGTGTAACAAAATAAAGCATAAGTATTTCTATATTTTGTGACTTGTCTATAATTAAATTAACATTTGTAATCTAAAATGCTATTTATGGTTATTATTTGTTATATTTCTAGGGTGTTTTTAGAGCTGTTTCGTTAATCGTAGAGGGATTTTGTGCTATAATCCTTCAAATTTTATGCTTTTGTCTTTTTTTGATTTTTTTTTCATGACAAATTTCATGTTTTATTTCAACCTTTTTTTGTAATTAATTTAGACTTAACAGTTAGATTTAATAATAAAACTATCTTTGTAAAAAAAAAGAAATGAAAAGAATTACTTTACTGGTATTGTTATTAATTTCAGGATTAAGTTGGTCTCAAGTTTTACTGATCAATGAATTAGATCCTGATACTCCGAGTATAGATACTCATGAGTTTATTGAATTAAAATCTGAAACCCCATATTTTTCTACTGATGGTTATATATTAGTATACTTTAATGGTTCGTCTAGCGGAGGAGATAGTAGTTATTATACTTACGACTTAAATGGATTAACTACAGATATTAATGGGTTATTAGTAATTGGTAGCAGTAATGTGTCTCCTTTTCCACAATCATTAATGTCTGAGAATGTGATACAGAATGGACCAGATGCTGTAGGAATTTATCAAGCTTCTATTAGTGATTTTCCAGAAGAGACAGTAGCAAGTCAAACTAATTTGATTGATGCTATGGTTTATGGTACAAACGATTCTGACGCTACAGGTTTATTAACTAAGCTTGGGCAAACGGAACAGTATAATGATAATGGAACCAATGCAAATCCAAAATCGATTCAGCGTTACGTAGATGGAGGAGGGGTTGTAACATTTTCTGCGGCAACACCAACACCAAGAAGAGAAAATGATGGCTCTGGTATCGCAATTAATCCTATCGCTATTTCTATAGATGACACACAATATGGAGAAGGAGATGTTTTTGATATTACATTCACAGCAGAAACAAATTTGACTTCAGATTTAAACTTCACGATTAGTTTAAGTGATTTTGGGTTTGATACATCTGATTTTACAGGAAATACGAGTCTAACAATTTTAGCAGGTGAGAACATAACAACTACAACTATTACGTTGATAGATGATGCTGATGATGAAGGTGATGAGGTTTTAAAAATTAGATTTTTAGATTTAATTGAACCAATTGTAGCTTCTAACGGAGCTGTTGAAATTAGAGTTGTAGATAATGATTTTACAGTTGCAGCTTGGGGAACACCTATAAATCCAACTTATGGCATTGTAGAAAGTACCCAGTCTGATGGGTATTATAATAGTTTAGATGGTTTATCAGATGTGGCATTGAGACAAGCGCTACAAGATATCATTGCAGATCCGTCTACAGTTAGAGCACAAACCTATACAGATGTTATTGATATATTAAAGGAGGCAGACCAAAACCCAGAAAATAGTAATGAGGTTTGGTTAGTGTATTTGGAAGAGGGGAGAGCTAAGTTAGATTATCAAACAACTTCTTTAAGTACAGGTAAATGGAATAGAGAACATACTTTTCCTAGGTCTAGAGGTGGATTTTTTAGTATTGAAGAAGATGAAGTTGCAGATGGTATTGATGTTTTTTGGACAACTAAAGCAGATTCGTTACGTCATGGAAACTCAGATGCGCATGCGTTAAGAGCTGCAGATGGCCCTGAGAATAGTACTAGAAATAATCAGTTTTATGGAGAATACAACGGTCCAACAGGAACTTTAGGTAAATTTAAAGGAGATGTTGCAAGAAGTGTTTTTTATATGGCTGTACGTTACAATGGTTTAGAAATTGTAAATGGTTTTCCTGATGGTATTGTTGGTGAATTTGGTGATTTAGCAACATTGTTAGATTGGCATAGAAATGATCCACCTGATGATTTTGAGATGAATAGAAATAATGTGGTTTACAATTGGCAGAGAAATAGAAGTCCATTTATAGATCAGCCAGATCTAGTAGAATATATTTGGGGAAATATGATTGGTGAAGAATGGGATCAATCATTAAGTATAACTGATAATACAGAACTTAATATTGCTGTGTTTCCTAATCCTACAACAGGACGCATATATTTTTCAGGTTTAAATTCTAAAGCAGATGTTGAGGTTTATTCTATAGAAGGAAAACTTTTAGCGCAATATCAATCTGTTGAAGATTCCATAGATTTAGATGTTACTTCAGGAATATATCTTATAAAGTTAACTAACGATAACCGTTCTGTAATTAAGAAGGTTGTTGTAGATTAAATGATATATCACATAAATTGAAAAGCCAAACTAATTGATTTTAGTTTGGCTTTTTTTGTTTACGAGTTAATAACCTTCAAGCTCGAGTTCACTAGTTCTTACTACTAATGCATTCTTAACTATACCAAATTCTATATTGGGAATTCCATAGTTGTTTTTATAGCTTGCGCTGCTTTTTTGTCCTTCTTCATTGTTAAGACTGATTTTTATACTTATAATCTCTCCTGATTTATTACGTTTTAATTTTGAGTATTTGACTAAGATACCTTGTTTTTCTAAAATGGTTTTTTGAGCTTCTAAAATATGATTTTGACTAGTTTTTGAGATGTAAACTAAAGATGCACTTTTTGAGATGTCTTCTATATCAATGTAAGTTGTGCTATACGATATGCTCAATGGACTAGCTTTTTCGTTGCTTTCATCGTCTGGAGTAAAAATAAAAGTTTTACCCTCTGTAACGTCATTTTTGTTTTTGGAAATAACTTCTACAGCGCCATTGGCGCCTTTGTCTCCATATTTTTCTTTTGCTTCTTTGCCTTTTAAAACATTTAAGCTTAAAACGGTTTCTTTTGAGTATACTTTTAATAAATCTGATTTAGATATTTCTTTACCATCTAAGATATATAATATGTTCTCATTAGGAAATTGGTTGTCTAAAATGGCATTATTAGAAGTTCCTGTTTTATTCGGTTTTGTTTTGATAATAATAACACCATTTTTACCTTTTTTTAGGCCGTAAGCATTAATTGCATCTTTACCTTTTAAAACAGTCATGCTTTCAATGTCATCAGGATTGACAGATTTTAAATATTCCGATGTAGCAGGTTTACCCTCTACAATTATTAATGGTTTTGGATTCTGAAGATCATGACTCGTATTGTAAATTGCCTTATTTGATGGGTTGTGTATAGTAATCTCTTCACTTATTATTTTAGGATTAGATCCGTCTTCATAATAAAAATCAGATTTTGTGCTAGTTGGACTTTTAATCTCTAACGAATCTATCGTGAAATAAATAGTGTCTTTCGAGTTTTTACTAGAGACTAACCGTTTAATATAAGTTTTGTGTTTAGGATTATGAGATTTAAAATAGGTACTATCTTCAACTATAACTACTAAAGTGTCGTGATCAATAATTTGGTTTTGAAGATTTTGTTGCTCTTGAGTTTCTTCTATGATATAAATTTCTTTTAAATGATCTTCATCTTGAATTGAACTAACTCCAAAATTGCCATTGTCGTTCATTTCAAAATAGAATGAATCTATACCAGTGTTATCTTTAACATTATAATTTGTAGACTTGTTTTCGGTTTTGAAATCAATATTAATGGCTGTAATCTCATTTTTACTATTTCGCTTTATGCGTTTTATAGTCATAGTAACACCTTTGGATTTTAAAAGTGTTTTAAACTCTTCTAGGCGATCGTCGTTCATTTGGTTTGTGAACTTTAGCTTTATGCTTTCGTATGTAATTGAATCTTTTGTACTTGTTGTTTCAGCTTCAATATAAACCTCTTCCGTATTCATACTAATGAGTAGACCAGCTAAAAGTGGTAACATAAGTAAGTATTTCAATTGATTTTTTTGTTTTGATCTCGATTTGTTTAACATAAGTATTCGCTTTTTGATTGATGAATTATAAAAATTATTAGATAATATGGTGTTGTGATTAGCAACACTAGTTTTTAATAATAAATGCTGATATTCTTTTTTAGAATTCGATAAAGATTGTGTTTTAGAATCTGCGATATACTCTAAATTTTGACGAATTTCTTTTCTGTATAGCCAAATTAATGGGTTGAACCAAAACACTGCACAGGCAGCTTGAGTTAATAAAATATCTATAGAATGTAATTGGTTAGCGTGTACTTTCTCATGTGTTAATATAAGTTGAAGTTCTTCCTTTTTATAAGATTCTGGATTATAAACAATCCATTTAAAAAATGAAAACGGTGAGATTTTAGTGTTTACAATGACATAAGTGAAACGCTTCTCTTTATGTTTTGGATTTTTTAGAAGGAGTAAAACTAAAGATCCAAACTGAAGCACAAATTGAATTAAAAATACAGACAATCCAATTCCATATAATATAGGTATAAGTTTAAACCAATCAAATGCGGCTTTAGTTTGTGTTTGAGTCACAAAATTTGAAGGTAATGTTTGAATAAATGCTGTTTCTTGAATTGTTATAGTTTCTATAGGAATATAAACAGGGATTACAATTAATGGAAAAACCAAGGCCAAAATTAAGCCTGATAAAAGAAACCATCTATTATGTTCAAAAAACGTTTCCTTCTTCAGAAAAATGTAAAAACATAAATACATTAAGGTAATTACGACTGATGCTTTAAATAGATATTCCATAATTATTTTTTGTTTTCTATTAAGGCAATAATCTCTTTGAGCTCATCAACGCTTATTTTTTCTTCTTTTGCAAAAAAGGAAACGACGTTTTTATAAGAATTATTGAAGTAATTTTCAATAGCAGTATTCATAAACTTAGTTTTGTAGTCCTCTTTAGTTACTATAGGGAAGTATTGGTGTGTTTTACCATACGCATTATAACTTACGTAACCTTTTTCTTCTAGATTTCTTATAATAGTAGAAAGCGTATTGTAATGGGGTTTGTCTTCCTTTATTTCGGCTAATACATCTTTTACAAAAGCTTTTTCTAGCGTCCATAAAATGTGCATTATTTCTTCTTCTTTATTTGTTAGTTTTTGCATGATGCTATTTTTTACTTCTCAAATGTATAACTATTTTTTTAGTTATACAACTAGAATAATAGTTGTATAACGAAACATATAGTTTTAGTTTCTCTGAAAATGAAGTATTATCTTCGCGTTTTTAAGATAAACAAGAACTTAAATAATAGATTGGAGATGAGTGTGTTTTGGGTAATTGCAGGTTTAGCATTATTAGTTGTAGGTGGTGATTTTTTGGTAAGAGCTTCTGTAGGTCTGTCTTTTAAACTTAAAATTTCTAAATTAGTTATTGGGATGACGGTTGTGTCTTTTGCAACATCAGCCCCAGAACTGTTAGTGAGTTTGCAAGCGGCTTTAGAAGGAGTTTCGGATATTGCATTAGGTAATGTCATAGGGTCTAACATTGCTAACATCGGATTGGTTTTAGGGATTACAGCTATAATTTCTCCTCTAGCAGTAGATAAGGAGTTTTATAAGCTAAATTGGCCAATGATGATGTTGTTGTCATTTGTACTTTATTATTTTTTAAAGAACGATGGGGTTTTAACAGCTATTGAGGGAGCAATTTTGTTAGTAGCTTTAGTGATTTTTCTAGTTGTTTTAATTAGAAGTTCTCGGAAATCTACAAAAGCAAATATAGATGAGGTAGATGATGCGCTAGCTGCTGTTTCTAACTTTAAAATAATAATGTGGTTATTAATTGGAGCCGCAGGATTATATTTTGGTTCGCTTTGGTTAGTAGATGGAGCAAAAGAATTAGCAACAACAATAGGTATTAGTGATTATGCGATTTCGGTTACTGTAATTGCAATAGGGACTAGTGTGCCGGAATTAGCAGCTTCTGTTATTGCAGCTCTAAAGAAGGAAAAAGCCATTTCGTTAGGAAACCTTATTGGTTCTAATATCTTTAATATCGCTTCTGTTCTAGGGCTTACAGCGATGATTAAGCCTATCGTTGTTAATCCAGAAACTCCGGAGATATTATCGACCAACATTTTTTGGATGATTGGTTTTGCAGCTATTTTAATTCCATTTATTATCATTCCTAAACGTTTTGAAATAGGTAGAATTAAAGGGTTTTTGTTGTTTGGTGCTTATTTGGCATTTATATATATAGCCTTGAAATAACCATTAGGTTTATATTTAAGTTGATTAGAGTTATAACTTTAGTCTAAAGTTGTAACACGTAAAAAAAGAAAGCCTCTTGAAGATATCTTCAAGAGGCTTTTTATATAGTAATAGAATTACTAATAAGTTGTTTTATTTATTTTGTAACAATAAACTTCTCTGTAATGCTAGAGTTACCAGTTGTAACCTTATACATGTATAAACCTGAAGCTAGATTGTTGGCGTTAAATTCAGCTTTGTAAGATTGTCCAGAATAAGCTTCTCCATTAAAGATTTGACCAACTTTACGACCATTTATATCAAATACCTCAATAGTTACATCACTAGTAGCTCTTGGTGTGAATTCTATATATGAAATACCATTTGTTGGATTAGGATATGTTTTAAAGCCTAATTCATTAGCGTTTACATTATCTACGCTTAATAAATTGTAATGAGCTGTAGCGTAAGCTGGGTAGTTAAATGGCTCACAAGTTCCAACAGCAATTACTCCATCAAGATCATAAGCGTCTTCAGTTGTAGATAATTCATTGTTGTTTACAACTTTTACATAATAGATAAAGTCAAAATCTCCAGCATCTGAAATGTCAATTGCATTATTTGATTTACAAACAGTACCTGCAAAATGATAATTGATATTATCTGCAGAAACATAAATATCAGCAAATTCATTATATGTGTCACAACCCCAAGTGTTTTGGAATGTAGTTTCTACAACAACTAAATCTGGACCAGCTTGATTGTAAACAGCACCACCAAATGTTAATGTGATTTCTCCACCATAACCAAGAGTAGTAAATACATACGCGTCAGTTCCTTCAGGTTCACCTAAAACATTTTCTGGAGTTTCAGTTCTAATAGCGTCAATTACTCCACCGTTCTTTTTTGTTCCTTCAACATAGTTTAAGTAATCTAAAGCATAACATCCAGCAGGAGTTGGGTCAATAGCTTCATTACAGCCTGTTAAGGCTACAACACCATCTAAATCAAAACCATCTGTAGAAATAGATCCAATAGGTGTAGTATCCACGATTTTTACTTCTGTAATATAGGCAAGAGCAATAGGTGCATTGCTAATGTCTAAATCTCCAGCATCGTCAGTAAGTACAGATCCTATTAAATAAAAGTCTATGCCATTTTGAGAAACATAAATATCCGCAGATTCTGGGTAGCTTGAGAAAGAAGCATTACCAAAAGTAGTTTCAACAACTTCGATATCTGGTCCTGCGTTATTATAAACAACACCGTTAAAACCTATAGTAACTTCTCCACCATAACCTAATGATAAGAAATTCATTGAATCATCCATTTCTGGTTGACCTAAAGCTTTGTCAGTGTCCATGCGATCCGCAACATTTAATGGTGCTCCTGTTTCATTTGTTCCTGGAACATAGTCAATAGCGAACGAACCATAGCAAACATCACTAGGTATTTCTTCACATCCATTAATTGCTTCAATACCATCAAGGTCATAACCGTCAAAAGAAGATCCTGTTGTAGTATCTGTAATTCTAATTTGAATAACATATTCTAAACCAGTAGTTGAGATGTCAACAGATCCGTCACGGCAAATAGTACCATATTCAACCCATGTTGTTCCATCTTGAGATAATTCAATTAAAGCATTTTCGTCATCAGATCCACTACAGGTATCACCAGAAAATGAAGTTTCATAAATCATGATGTCATTTCCAGCTTCGTCATAAACGGCACCTCCTAAAGATAGTGTAATAGTTCCGTTGAGTCCTAAAGCATAAAATCCGCCAGCAGCGTTAGACTTGTCTGGTGTGTATAAAGCGGCAGATACATCAGAACGATCTGCACTTACAGCAGTTCCATCTGATTTCAAGCCTTGAGTAGCTGTAACCACTTCAACGGCATTACAGCTGTCCTGTGAATTGCCTTGAAATGCATTCAAGTTAATTGAAGCCAACGTTGCAGCTCCGCATAAAACAGGAAGTAAAAGTTTAGTAAATTTTTTCATATTGATTAAAATTATGATTAATAACATATCAATATTATGAATGTATTTATGCAGTACCTAAATAAAACGAAGACAGTCAATAAAGCTCGATAAAAAGATGAAATTTCTTTAAAATGCAGATTTAACCGTTACAAGGATATTCTCACAGTATCCTATGGCAACTTTTATAATTTTAAATATTGAGTTGGTTTTTTAAATAGTTGTGGTTCTTGTGTTTACTAAGTGTTAAATGAGTAATTATGATTTTTGAAAGCAAAATGTATATCCGTTAAACGGAGAGAGAGGTAAGTAGATTCTTTGATGGTAAAAGTACAATCAATCAGTGTTATTGTTGCTGCTTAGATGTATATTTTTAATGTTATTATTATAATGAGTAAAATTAATTGAAATAATTACGAAAGAAAAAGTCGTTTAGAAAATAAATTCTAAACGACTTTTTGATGTGTGTTATTATGCTTAATTAAGAGATATTAGCGCTTTTTACAGTTTTAATAATTCTACCAGCAATTTTGTATGGATCACCATTAGAAGCTGGTCTTCTATCTTCTAACCAACCTTTCCAGCCTTTTTCAACTGCAATAATTGGAATACGGATTGAAGCTCCTCTATCAGAAACTCCCCAAGAGAAATCTGTAATAGCTGCTGTTTCATGTTCACCTGTTAAACGTTGGTCGTTAAACTCTCCGTATACGGCAATATGTTCTTTAACAACAGGGCGGAAAGCTTCACAAATTTTTCCATAAGTTTCTTCAGAACCACATGTTCTTAAAACTTCGTTAGAGAAGTTAGCATGCATTCCAGATCCATTCCAGTCCATATCCTTACCTAATGGTTTTGGATGATAGTCAATATAGTAACCATATTTTTCAGTTAAACGGTCTAATAAATATCTAGCAACCCAAATTTCGTCACCAGCTTTTTTAGCTCCTTTAGCAAACAATTGGAATTCCCATTGTCCAGAAGCAACTTCTTGGTTAATACCTTCAAAGTTTAATCCAGCATCGATACAAAGATCTGCATGTTCTTCAACTAAACCTCTACCATGTGTGTTTTTTCCTCCAACAGAACAATAGTACATTCCTTGTGGTGCAGGATACCCACCAATTGGGAAACCTAATGGCAATTGTGTTTTAGTATCCATAATGAAATACTCTTGCTCAAAACCAAACCAGAAATCATTATCATCATCATCAATAGTAGCTCTTCCATTAGAAACGTGTGGTGTTCCATCAGCGTTTAAAACTTCTGTCATTACTAAATATCCATTAATTCTATCTGGGTCAGGATAAATAGCGATAGGTTTAAGTAAACAGTCAGAAGCTCCACCGACAGCCTGTCTTGTTGACGATCCGTCAAAAGACCACATACCTAACTCGTCTATGGTTCCTTTAAAATCTTCGTGCTCTTCTACTTTTGTTTTACTTCTCAAATTTTGAGTTGGGAAGTACCCATCTAACCAAATGTATTCTAATTTAATTTTTGCCATAATGAAAATTTTGTTGTTTTCTATAAAAATTATAGTTACAAATATTGCTTTTTTTTTCTTTTGGTCAAAAAAAATAGGGCACTTTAGGTAAAATGTTATTAATTATTATTGATAACCCTATTTGTTTATGGGTAGGTTGATCTATTTTAAAGATTTTGTATTTTTGCCCCAAAATATTATCAATATGTCAACACTTAGATTTCATGCTGTAAAAGCATCATTAAAGAGGAAGCCATTAAAAATTAAAGACGTAAAACGACGTTCCGAAATTTTTGGAGCAAATGTTTTTAATGAACCCTCTATGCGCCAATATCTCACTAGTACAGCGCTTAATAGTGTATTGGAAGCTATTGATAAAGGCACAAAAATTAATAGACTCGTTGCAGATCATGTTTCAACAGGAATGAAAGAATGGGCCATTTCTAAGGGCGCAACGCATTATACACATTGGTTTCAGCCGTTAACAGGTGCAACAGCAGAAAAACATGATGCCTTTTTTGAAACAATAGGTGATGGTTTAGCTATTGAGAAATTTGGTGGAGACCAACTCGTACAACAAGAGCCAGATGCCTCTAGTTTTCCTAATGGTGGCATTAGAAACACGTTTGAAGCAAGAGGTTATACGGCTTGGGATCCAACGTCTCCTGCATTTATATATGATAAAACTTTATGTATACCAACCGTTTTTGTGTCGTATACAGGTGAAGCTTTAGATTTTAAAACTCCGCTTTTACGAGCATTGCAGGTGGTAGATAATGCTGCTGTTGCAGTTTGTAAATACTTTGATAAAAATGTGAAAAAAGTTAATGCGTCTTTAGGTTGGGAGCAAGAGTATTTTTTAATTGATAGCGCTTTAGCAGCCTCTAGACCAGACATTTTAATCACAGGAAGAACTGTTTTAGGACATTCTCCAGCAAAAGGTCAACAGCTCGATGATCATTATTTTGGAACTATTCCTGCAAGAGCAATGGCTTATATGCGAGACTTAGAGCATCAATGTATGCTGCTTGGTATTCCGGTTAAAACAAGACATAACGAAGTAGCTCCAAATCAATTTGAATTAGCACCAATTTATGAAGAAGCCAATTTAGCAGTAGATCATAATTCGTTATTAATGGATGTGATGCAAAAAATAGCCAAGCGTCATAATTTTACTGTGTTAATGCACGAAAAGCCGTTTGCAGGAGTTAATGGGTCTGGAAAGCATAATAATTGGAGTTTAAGTACTAACACAGGTGTTAATTTATTATCGCCAGGAAAAACACCAATGAGTAATCTTCAGTTTTTAACATTTTTTATAAACACCATTAAAGCGGTTGAAACTCATGAAGAGTTACTAAGAGCGGCTATTGCTTCTGCTAGTAATGATCATCGATTAGGTGCTAATGAGGCACCTCCTGCTATTATTTCTATTTTTATTGGCGAGCAGTTAACTAAAGTTTTAAAAGAGTTAGAAACGGTTACTAAAGGAAAATTATCTCCAAAAGAGAAAACAGATTTAAAACTTAATGTCGTTGGTAAAATACCAGAAGTTATATTAGATAATACAGACAGAAATAGGACGTCACCTTTTGCTTTTACTGGTAATAAATTCGAATTTAGAGCCGTTGGTTCTACCGCAAATTGTGCCAATCCAATGACCGTTTTAAACACCATTGTCGCTAAACAGTTAATGGATTTTAAAGTTGAAGTTGATGAACTAATTGACGAAAAAGCAATGAAAAAAGACGATGCTATTTTCAATGTTTTAAGAGAGTATATAAAAACGTCTAAAGCTATTTTGTTTGAAGGTAATGGCTATAGTGCAGATTGGGAAAAGGAGGCTAAAAAACGCGGCTTAAGTAATAATAAGACCACACCTGAGGCTTTGAAAATTAAAAAGGCCAAATCTACTATCGAACTTTATAATAGTTTAGGGATAATGAATAAGATAGAGACCGAAGCACGTTATGAGATTGAAATGGAAGATTACAGTCATCATATTCAAATAGAAAGTCGCGTAATTGGAGATATTGCTAGAAATCATGTGGTACCAACTGCTGTAAAATATCAAAATGTATTAATAGAAAATGTTACAGGTCTTAAAACAATTTATGGCGATCGATTTAAAGATTTTGCTAAAGCACAATTAACACTAATTGAACAAATATCAGAACATATAGAAGCTATAAATTCATCAGTTACCAAAATGATAGAAGCGCGTAAAGTATGTAATCAACAAACAGATTTAGAAAAAAGAGCGAGTGGTTATTGTAAGGAAGTGAAACCATTTTTTGAAGAAATTAGATATCACTGTGATAAACTAGAATTAATGGTTGATGATGAATTGTGGCCTTTAACTAAATATAGAGAGCTTTTATTTACCAAATGATATTATAGCAGTAGTTTAGGGTTTTAATGAATGAAGTTCATGTCGATGAAATACGTATTTATACGTACGTAATGAAATCGAAAATAAGCAAAATATGTCGTTTGTCGATAACTTTAAACTAGTTATCGAAAAGGAGTGATTTTCATCCGAATTTATTATGGTTGTCACTTTAACGATAGGTTTGTTTTGTATCTTTGTAGGGCTATTAATCAATACCTATAAAAATGAAAAAGTTACTGCTAAGCGTAGCAATACTTATCGGAGCAACACTACTTCTTTCACAAGATAATTCAGATGAATTGAATAATCTTAATCAAGATGATGTTGCAAGTGTTCAGGTAAAGTTACCCTTGAATCTTAAAAATTAAGGTAAACATATAAGGTGAATTTAGAATTTGCCTTTTTAAAGAGAAAAGATAAAACTGATGATTCGGTTTTATCTTTTTTTTTTGCAATTTTAATCACTTTTAATGTGGTCGTTGGTGGATGTGTATTCTTTAAATATTGCGCACTATAGATTAACATTTATTCCAAACTTATACATTCAGTTAAAGGAAATTGTCTTCACTGTTTATTTTCTTAACAAGAAGAAAATGAAAACTGTAATTAATTCCAGTCAAATCATTCCTTATAATTAAACACAATTCTTACTTTTGCAACACCTATTCCAATAAACTGTACTATGAGTAATTCGGTGAGTAAAAGATATGCACAACGAGGTGTTTCTGCTTCAAAAGAAGATGTCCATAATGCCATTAAGAATATAGACAAAGGTCTATTTCCTAAAGCATTCTGTAAAATAGTTCCAGATTATTTAACTAATGATGATGATTATTGTTTAATCATGCACGCAGATGGTGCAGGTACAAAGTCATCATTGGCATATATGTATTGGAAAGAAACAGGAGACTTATCTGTATGGAAGGGTATAGCACAAGATGCCTTAATAATGAATATTGACGACTTACTTTGTGTTGGAGCGACAGATCATATTATGTTGTCTTCAACTATAGGAAGAAACAAGAATCTAATTCCTGGAGATGTAATTTCTGCAATTATCAATGGAACAGAGGATTTAATAGAGGATCTAAAATCTTTTGGAGTTACTATTCACTCTACAGGAGGAGAAACTGCTGATGTCGGAGATTTGGTAAGAACCATAATTGTAGACTCTACAGTGACTGCTCGTATAAAACGAAGTGATGTTATAGACAATGCTAATATAACTGCAGGTGATGTTATTGTAGGTTTAGAATCCTTTGGTCAAGCATCTTACGAAACCGAGTATAATGGAGGCATGGGAAGTAATGGCTTAACATCAGCAAGACACGATGTGTTTTCTAAATATTTAGCCGAAAAATATCCTGAAAGTTACGATGCTGCTGTGCCTGAAGATTTAGTGTATTCAGGTCATACTAAATTAACTGACGCTGTAGAAAATTCACCAATAGATGCAGGGAAATTAGTCTTATCACCAACACGAACCTATGCTCCAATTATAAAAGCTATTTTAAATGCTTATAGCAGTGAAGAAATTCACGGTATGGTGCATTGTAGTGGTGGTGCGCAAACTAAGATACTTCATTTTATAGACGAACTTCATATTGTAAAAGATAATATGTTTAAAGTTCCTCCGTTATTTAAACTGATTCAAGAACAATCTAAAACAGATTGGAAAGAAATGTATCAAGTTTTTAATTGTGGACATCGAATGGAGTTGTATGTAAAACCTGAGGTTGCTAATGCTATTATTGAGATTTCAAAATCTTTTAATGTTGAAGCTAAAATTATAGGAAGAGTAGAGGCTTCTCAACATAAGAAGCTTACAATTACAAGCGAATACGGCACATTTATGTATTAATTTTTAGGTATGAAAAACTATTCGTGGTTTATTTTTGGTGTATTTGCATTATGTTGTACTGTCCTTTCTGCGCAGCCAGACTCTTTATATTTTAAGAAAAAAAAGAATGAACCTATTAAATTAGGTTGGAGAACAGTAAAAGAAGTGGGTTTAAACGTTAATCAGGTGTCTTTTACCAATTGGAATTCTGGTGGAACCAATTCTATTTCAGGAATTATAACAGGTAAAGCTGAAGCAAAATATAAACAAGAAAAATGGTTTTGGAATTCTAATTTTAACGTTCGTTATGGTTTAAATAAGCAAGACGATCTTAATGTTAGAAAAACAGAAGATGTTATTGAAGTGATTTCTAATATTGGTTTAGAAAAAGATCCCAAAAGTAACTGGTTTTATTCGTCAAAATTTAGTTTTAATACACAATTAGCCAATGGATACACGTATCCAGATCGAGATAATCCAATATCTAAGTTTTTAGCGCCAGGATATATGTTTTTTGGTTTGGGAATGGAATATGGGCGTTTTATTGAGCGTATGTCTTTTTATGCGTCTCCGTTTACATTAAAAACAACGTTTGTTTTAGATGAAGAATTAGCAAATGCAGGTGCTTTTGGTGTAGATCGTGCCATTTATGATTTGGAAGGCAATGTGATACGAGATGGCAGAAAAGTAAAACAAGAATTAGGTGTTTTATTAACAAATCAATACGAAGAAGAAGTATTTGAGAATATAAAAGTCACTAGCCTTTTACGATTGTATACCGATTATATTAATAGTTTTGGAAATATAGATTTGGAGTGGGAGCTTAATTTTGATATGAAAGTTAATAGGTTTGTTAAAGCTACATTAGGTTCGCATCTTAGATATGATAATGATATTAAGATTGAAGTAGAGCGTGATGAATTAACCAATGAAGAAAACGTAATTGAAGGTCCAAAATTACAATGGAAACAAATTTTAGGAGTTGGTGTGGTTGTTGATTTGGATAATCTAATTAAATCTAATTCATCATCTTAATGCATTCTAGGTTTTTATAGGCTTCCTACACTCAAATACTTGTAATCTTCAAGTTCTGTAAGTTTATCTATCTTTTTTGTAGTGCCATTTTTTAGTAGGTAAATATTATCTGACGCTTCAATGATGTGTTGGTACATATGATCAGAAATTACAATCGCTTTTGTCTGCTTCTCTTCAACAATCATTTGTTTTACAGTTTCAATGTGTAGAGGTGATAAATGTGAAAAGGGTTCATCTAAAAACACAATTTTACTTTTCGTTTTCAGAATAATATAAGTCTCAATGATGCGTCGTTCTCCTCCTGACAATGCTTTAAATCTAGAATTTTCATAGATTGAAAATGCCTTAAATTTTTCAATAAAAACAGTCCAATTCAATTTATATAATTTAAATATAAATGACAATTTAAACGTGTCAGGAATAAAATTGTATTGCGGAAGATATTTGGAAAACCCTGTCAAATACAAAGGTTTTAAAAACGGTTTATGGTTTAATCTAATCAACATGTATTTCGGTTTTAAATTTCCGAAAGCAATATTTAATAAACTACTTTTTCCACAGCCATTTCTACCTAAAATAGCTGTGACTTGTCCTGTTTCAGCTTTAAGGTAAATACCATATAAAATGCGTTTGTTTTTGAAGTAAAGTTCTACATTGTCTAGTTCAAATATCATTTAATTATTATAAAAAATCTGTAATTTTATTTTTTGCTACACGGCTTTATAAACAGCACTTAAGTAAATTCATTAAAAACGGTTAGGTAAGTAATAGTTAACAGGCTATCCACAATAAACATAATAAAAAAGAGCTTAAAAGGTGATATGCCTAAATTCTTATAAAATGTTAATTTACGCTTGTTTGGCGTTTCGCTCACATAATACCATGCAAAAACCGTAAGAAATAGTTTGGTAAATAGGGCAGGTGCCACATACGGATTGAAAAACGCAATTATGACATTTGCAATAAAAGACCAAACCACAAACGGTTTGTAAAAGGTAAGTATAGCTAGGAATCGATACATACTATAGCTATAACGTTTGTTTTGTGTAGTTTATTTTTGAAAAGTTAAGCTTATCGCTTTTTTATGTAGTTTTTATTTTAAAGTAGATTTCAATAACACGAACTAGTACCAACGATTTGAATCATTTATTCCTAAGAAGCCTTTGTTCTTTTTTCTTAAAAAAATCGTATTTTTGAACTTCAATTTTTGAAGATAGATGTTAGAGAAAATACAAATTATAAATCAACGTTTCGATGAGATCAATGATCTTATCATTCAGCCAGATATTATATCAGATCAGCAACGCTACACTAAGCTGATGAAAGAATACAAGGATCTTAAATTAATTGTAGACAAAGGAGCTGTTTACAAAGAAGCCTTAGAGAATAGTGCTGAAGCTGAAGAAATCATAGCAGATGGTTCTGATGCCGAAATGGTAGAAATGGCAAAAATGCAACTTGATGAAGCCAAAGAAGCTATTGAGAAATTAGAAGGAGAGATTCGTTTTATGCTTATTCCTAAAGATCCAGACGATGCTAAAAATGTCGTGGTTGAGGTACGTGCAGGAACAGGTGGAGACGAAGCTAGTATTTTTGCAGGTGATTTATACAGAATGTATTCTAAATACTGTAGTGATAAAGGCTGGAGAGTTGATGTAGTAAGTACAAGTGACGGAACTTCTGGTGGATTTAAAGAAATTATTTTTGAAGTTTCTGGTGAAGATGTTTACGGAACTTTAAAATTTGAAGCTGGTGTGCATCGTGTACAACGTGTGCCACAAACCGAGACACAAGGTCGTGTACATACAAGTGCAGCAACAGTTATGGTGTTGCCGGAAGCAGAAGAATTTGATTATGAATTAGACATGACTGAAGTACGTATAGAGCGTACAACATCTACAGGTCCTGGAGGTCAGTCAGTAAACACAACGTATTCTGCAATTAAGTTACATCACGAGCCAACAGGTATGATTGTAAGCTGTCAAGATCAGAAATCATCACATAAAAACTTAGAGAAAGCTTTAAAGGTTTTACGTTCACGTTTATATGATTTAGAATTAGCAAAACAACAAGCAGCAGATTCTGCTAAACGTAAAAGTATGGTAAGCTCTGGAGATAGAAGTGCTAAGATTAGAACGTACAACTATTCTCAAGGTCGTGTAACCGATCATAGAATTGGTTTAACACTTTACGATTTATCAAATATCATTAATGGTGATATTCAAAAAATAATAGACGAATTAATGTTAGCTGAAAACACCGAGTTGTTGAAAGCTGATGATGATTTAATTTAATAAATTCCTGCGAAAGCAGGATTTTTTATAGTATACGATGAGTCTTTTTCATAATCATAAGAATTTAAAGTATTACGATTTGTAAAAGTAAGACCAACAACATGGCAAAAATAAGAATCGAACGAAGTTCTGAATGGAATAATAAAGGTCGAAAAATTGGAGTTTACATCAATGATATTAAAGTTGGAACCGTTAATGACGGAGAAACTGAGGAGTATGAAGTAGAAAGTGGAGTCAATGAGGTTTATTGTAAAATCGATTGGTGTAGAAGCCCAAAAATTAAACTCAATAGTGTCCAAAATGAAACAAAGACTTTAAGTTTAAACGGATTTAAATACGGAGTTTATATCATAAGAATCACATTAGGATTATTACTTCTATATTACCTTTTAAGTTATGCTTTTCAATTACAAGTTAATTTCTTAATCATAGTTATTGCTATGGGATTCTTATATCCTCTTTACTTTATAACACTAGGAAAAGATAAATATCTAAGGTTAATTGAATCAGTTACAAAATAATGACAACACAACAACTTACAGCCCAAATCCACAAAAAACAATCCTTTCTTTGTATTGGATTAGATGTCGATTTAAATAAAATTCCAAAGCATTTATTAAATGAAGAAGATCCTATTTTCGCTTTTAATAAAGCTATAATTGATGCTACACACCATTTATGTGTAGCTTATAAACCCAATACAGCGTTTTATGAAGCTTACGGAATTAAGGGTTGGCAAGCTTTAGAAAAAACAATCGACTATCTTAACGAAAACCATCCTGAAATTTACACGATCGCAGATGCCAAACGTGGAGATATTGGAAATACAAGCACCATGTATGCTAAGGCATTTTTCGAGGATTTAGGTTTCGATAGTGTTACAGTTGCACCTTATATGGGAAAAGATTCAGTAGAACCTTTTTTAGCATTTAAAGATAAACACACCATACTTCTAGCCTTAACGTCTAATCAAGGGGCTTTCGATTTTCAAACTAAAACAGTGGATGGTGTAGAGTTGTACAAGCAAGTCTTAGAAACTTCTAAATCTTGGGCAAATTCAGAAAATCTAATGTATGTTGTTGGTGCTACTAAAGCTGAGTTTTTAGCAGATATTAGAAAAATTATACCGGACAGTTTTTTATTAGTTCCTGGTGTTGGAGCACAAGGCGGTAACCTTCAAGACGTTTGTAAGTATGGTATGAATGATTCCGTTGGTTTATTAATAAATTCATCTCGTGGAATTATTTACGCTTCTCAAGATGCTGATTTTGCAAAAGCTGCCGCAGAAAAAGCAGAGGAATTACAGTTGCAAATGGCTGTGGAATTGAATGATCGTCATTAACCAAAAAGATGATTACGTAAATTGTCTCCATGATTAGGCTTTAGAAGTCTTTTAAAGTGCCTGATTTTTTAATTTTCGATACAGCTTTATGAATTATACAGACCAACTTAAACGAGAGATCCAACTAAAAAAAACACCCAAACGAATTGTCTCGTTAGTGCCATCTCAAACCGAATTGTTAGTGGATATAGGATTAGAAGCATCAATTGTTGGTGTCACAAAGTTTTGCGTACACCCAAAACATCTTCGAATGTCTAAAGCAGTGGTTGGTGGTACAAAGAAAATTAACATTGAAAAAATAAAAGCACTCAGGCCAGATATTATTCTTTGCAATAAAGAGGAAAATACTAAAGAAATTATTTCAGAATTAGAGGACATAGCTCTAATTCATATTAGTGACATTTACAATCTAGACGATTGTTTTGAGCTGATTAATATGTATGGGGAAATTTTTGATATTAAAAGGACAACGTCAACTTTAGTCTCAAATATTAAATTAGAACGCGAAACATTTCAAGTTCAACTTCAAAATAAAGCCAAGTTAAAGGTCGCTTATTTTATTTGGAAAGCCCCTTGGATGGTTGCAGCTTCAGAGAACTTCATTGATGTTATGGTAAACGAAGCTGGTTTTTCTAATGTTTTTGAAGCTGAAAAACGGTATCCAGAAATTGATTTAGATAATTCAAAATTAAAATCGGCAGATGTTATTTTTCTGTCTAGTGAACCTTTTCCTTTTAAGAACGATGATCTCGTAGAGTTACAATCTCAATTTCCTAATAAGACGATTAAAATTGTAGATGGAGAATTGTTTTCTTGGTATGGAAGTCGGTTGTTACGGTCTTATAACTACTTTCAAACACTTCACGATTAAACATGAAAAAGTCGATACCTAACTAAAATATCGACTTAAAAATTCTAAACTAACTGTTTTAAGATGTGACTAACTAACTCAATCTTTATGACACTACAAAGATGATTCTATTCTTAAAGTTAAATGTTAAGTGACTATTAGGATATTATTAAATGTAAGTTCAATAAATTAATTAGCTTGAAGCGTTGTGTCTCCAATTACGAATTTCAACTTGTTAATTTTGTGTAGCACTTTTGTCGCTTTGTACTCCGAGAAATCACTTAACGCATGATCTGTCGGTCTTAAATTGTAAGCATCTTCAATAAGTTGTTGATACTTTTTATTTAATCTTTTCTTTTTGTCTAGGAGTTTATTTAGGTTAGCCACAATTAAAATGCTTTAAAAATTAGTTACTTAAAATTAGTAATTAATTTTTAAAGCATATTCTATTTAACTTTTTTTTAATCCTGTAAAGCAAATACTTTCTTCAACAAATCAGAACTACGAGAAGAAACATTACTTCTAATTTCTTTTTCTTCAACAGCAATCATCGTATAAACACCTTTTAAAGCTTCAGTCGTTACATAGTCCGTTAAATCGGTATTAACATTGTTAGTTAAAGGTAAGTTGTTGTATTTAGTAATAAGGTTAGACCAAATTTTATCCGCTCCAACTTTACTAATAGAACTATTAATAACGGGTTTAAATTTGCTATAAAGTTCTGTTTCCGTCTTAGTTGTTAAATAAGAAGTTGCAGCATTATCTTGTCCTAAAAGAATATCTTTTGCGTCATCAAAAGTGATATCTTTTACTGCATTTACAAAAATAGGTGTTGCTTCAGATACCGCATCTTCAGCAGCTCTATTCAATACTTTTAAACCTTCGTCTGCTAAACTGCTTAATCCAATTTTACGCAGTGCGCTATCTACTTTTTGTAATTCTTCAGGTAAAACGATTTTTACTAATTCGTTTTTAAAGAATCCATCTTCAGCAGTTAATTTAGTTACTTGTTTTTCTATACCTAAGTCTAAAGCTTCTCTTAATCCAGAAGCAATATCGGCATTACCTAATATGTCAGAAGTTCCTTGTGGTAAAGAGTCTACAACTTGTTGTAATTCAGCACAAGCAGTTAAATTTAAAATAATAAGTAGGGCAAAAATTCTTTTAATCATAATATCGTTTTTAAGTGGTTAGCAAAGATAATTCATATTAACAAAGAAGACTTCAAATTTTAAGTTAATAATAGGTCACAATGTCTCTACAACTCTAAGCGTTCTTAAGCTTAGTTATCTAATTAATTTATTAGACTCTAATAATTGTAAATAGTCACATTTGGATTTACTATTAATAGAAGCTACTTTTATGCATTAGATACTATTAGTTTTTAGACAAAAGATTTAAAACGTTATTTTTAGCACAGTATTTGATTATCCATTAGTAAATTATTTTATACCTATGAGTTGTTTAAAAAAGAAACACTTTACTTTAATTATAATTTGCATCCTAACAGCAACATATTCTTACGGTCAAATTAAAGTATCAGAGTTTATTCAAGACTCAAAAATTGCTTCAGCAGAAAATAATAAACTCTATTTTATTGATTTTTGGGCAACATGGTGTGGTCCATGCATTACAGCAAAAGAACATTTAGGTGTTTTGCAAAAACAATTTCCTAATGATTTATATATTGTATCTCTTACAAAAGAGAGCCCTTTAACAGTAGAGCGTTTTTTGAAGGGGAAACCTACAGAATTGGCTATTGCTATTGATTATAATGGAGAAACATTTAATAGTTATAAAGTAGCAATTTTACCAGATGGAGTTCTAATTAATGCAGATGGAAAAGTATTATGGAGAGGAGGTGCACCAGATCTGAAGAAAGAAATGGTTTCCAAGTTTTTGAGGCAACAAAAAGGTGAATCTGCTCTAAATTCTGTGGTGAAAGTGTTAAAAGTTGAAGAAGAGATTATTGATGATTATATGCCAACAGAAGATTTAGAAATAAAAACAATTCTAAATAGTTTTGAAGATTTAGATATTTCAAATACGACTAATTATTTAAAATTATCGGGATCACTAAATCGTATTGTTAGTTATTTGGCAAAAATATATAAAAATCAAATTGTGTTAGAGGAAGGGTTAGACATGAATTATGAGATTTATTTTAAGAAACCTTTTGATAAAAATGAAAATTTAGCCGTTAAGCTTATTACTGAAATGAATCTTGACATTGAACGAAAATTTAGTGAAGGAGAAGGTATTAGTTTTGTGGTTGATTCCCCGAAATTTTGGAATACGGATCAAATTGATTGGGGAAAAAATAATGCGCAATATTTAGTAGATGATTCTCAGATTAAGGCAGATAATGTATCTCTAAGAGATGTAGCGTATCAATTGGCTTATGTTTTAGATATGCCTATAATAGTTCCAGATGATAACGAAATAAGCCTAACACTTCATGATTGGGATTTTCATTATAAGTTTTTTCAATTAATGCAATCAGATCTTGAAGATAATTATGGAATAAAGGCGGAGAAGAAAAAAATAACTTTCCCTGTTTACCATATACAAAAAATTGCACCTTAAAACGTGGCCTGTTTAATTATAAATTATCTTTATTCTCTAGAGCATCTGCTATATTAAAGTCTTTCCATAAATAGTCATTTTCTAAACTAAAAGATCAATTTTATTTAAAAGAATGATGTTTAATAAACGTTATAAAAACTACTAATCGAAGTGATTTTAAAAGCCTAAAGAACAAAATTGAAATTCTATATTAATGAGATGATGCCATGCATATACAATCCTTAAAATAGTTGTTATATTTTATAACCATAGGTAAGCATTAAAATTATACAAATAAAAAAGCTCCTTATTAGGAGCTTTTTGTATTATAAATGATATACTAAATTCTTAGTTACTTAAAACTCTAAATTCCGTACGTCTGTTTTTTTGATGTTGTGCTTCAGAACAATTAGATCCGTTAGAACATCTATTTGTTAATCTAGTTTCACCAAAACCTTTAGCTGTTAATCTACTTCTTGTAATTCCTTTAGACACTAAATAGTTAACTACAGAATTAGCTCTTTGTTGAGATAATGATTGATTGAAATCATCATTTCCGTTAGAATCCGTATGAGACATAATTTCAATGCTCACGTTAGAATCATTTAAAATTGGTAATAAAGTATCATCAATAGTCTTCTTAGAAGCTGCAGTTAATCTTGCACTACCTGATTGGTAAAATACAGGTAATACATTTGGATCTAATAATTCACAATCAACTTCTTCCCAAGTTGTAATACCTCCTTTTTTATCTAAAACAGTTCTAGTTACTGTTTTGAATTGTGCAGCAATTGTATTTGTAGATGTAGATGCAGGTGTTTCAATAACTCTTCTCTTAATCGTTGTGTATTCAGCAGGAATTTCAATTTCATCCATTCTAGAAGGTGTTTTAATAACACGCTTCTTGTAACTTGTGTTTTGCTCAGCAACAGGAATAGAATTTGTGCTAGCGTCAGAAGATAAAGTTGTAAAACCAACATCTTTAAATTGAGATGGGTACTCAACGAAACATGCAGCAACACAATCATCTTTGTTTACAGAAGGACAATCTTCTAATACTTTGTATTCCCATCCAGATGTTTTTGGGTAAACTTCAAAAGTTCTTGAATCATTTCCAAAAGATGCAGGTACAACTTTTAAATCTGTACGACTTTCTTGTTTAATGTAAGGTACATCTACATTTTCATAGGTAGCAGGTACGTAAACAAACTTCTTAGAAGCTTCTTTTACTAATACGCGGTCTTCAACCGTTTTGTATGTTGCAGGAGTAACTTGTAACGTTGTGTAGGCTGGATACGCTTGAATCGTTTCTTCAACCTCTTTAAAGGTATCTTTTGTAATACACTTTACGTAGCATTTACCTGGTTCTGGATTTGTTGGTAAACCTTGTGCTTGAGAAAATCCAATTCCAGCAACTAAGGAGACGAATAATAATAGTTTGTGTTTCATAAAATAAGTTAATAGTTAATAAATTAATTTTGTATTTATAGTAAAGGGTATTAACCTCTTACATATTATGAGACGCGATTATTTACTAAGAGTCACAATTAACTTGTAGTTCTAATGTTTTTTAGTATGAAGCAGTATGGTAATTTATGTCGTGAAACTACTAAATTCAGGAGGGGCAAGTAAATCTTAAAAAGACGAATAAAATTAATTATACTTTTTATTTATAGCAAGTTGTAGCCAGATTTATTGTCTTTTGCTAATTTTATTAAGAGAATATTATAGTCTTATTGTTATATACCATCACTTTTCTATTCGCATGAAGTTTTATAGCATTAGACAACACAATTTTTTCTAAATCACGTCCTTTGGCTATTAAATCTTTTATAGAATGTGTATGTGAAACTCGTGCAACATCTTGTTCTATAATAGGACCTGCATCGAGTTCTTCAGTTATATAATGACTAGTTGCACCTATGATTTTTACACCACGTTTATAAGCAGAATGATAAGGTTTTGCACCAACAAAAGCAGGTAAAAAGGAATGATGAATATTAATTATTTTATTAGGATATTTATCAATTAAGGTGTCAGATACAATTTGCATGTATCTAGCTAATACCACAAAATCAATGTTGTGCGTTTCTAATAATTCTAGTTGTTTCTGTTCTGCCTCATCTTTTGTAGCCTTGGTAACAGGAATATGAAAAAAAGGAATATTAAAACTGTCTGCAATGGGTTTTAAATCGAGATGATTACTCAATATAAAAGGAATCTCTAAAAATAATTCACCCGAGTTATAACGACCAAGAATATCGTATAAACAATGGTCATATTTTGAAACAAATAGCGCCATTTTTGGCTTTTGTTCTGCAGCATAAATACGCCATTTTAGATTGAATTTTTCAACCAAAGTACTACTGAATAGTTCTTTGAATTCTTCAAGAGAAAAAGTACTTGAAGCAAACTCGCACTCTAAACGCATAAAAAATATATCTTGTTCTCTGTCAACATGTTGATCTATGTAAACAATATTTCCTTCATTAGAAGCCATGAAATTGGTAACTGAAGCAATTATATTCGATTGATCTTTACAATTGATGAGAAGCGTAATCTTATGCATAAAATTGATCTTAAATTAGTTGATAAAAGTAATTAAAATAGTATGCTATCGCTACTTTCTTTAAATTTTAGATAATTAGTGAATGTTGCTTTAAATTTTTGAATATTCCTTAAATTTGTCACTCAAAACAGCAATATTTTTACGAATGAAACAAGTTGCACCTTACAAGCCAAAATATAAAGTACGTATAGTTACTGCTGCATCGCTCTTTGATGGGCACGATGCTGCGATAAACATCATGCGTCGTATTATACAATCTACAGGAGTAGAAGTGATCCATTTAGGTCACGATAGAAGTGTAGACGAAGTGGTAAATACGGCCATCCAGGAAGATGCTAATGCTATTGCGTTAACATCTTATCAAGGAGGACACAATGAGTATTTTAAATATATGTACGATTTGCTCAAGGAAAAAGGAGCAGGTCACATTAAAATCTTTGGAGGTGGTGGTGGAGTGATTCTTCCTGCAGAAATTAAGGAATTAATGGATTATGGAATTACCAGAATCTATTCTCCAGACGATGGAAGGGCATTGGGTTTACAAGGCATGATTAATGATTTGGTACAACTATCGGATTATGCAATTGGAGATCAATTAACAGATGAAGGTAAAATGCTTCATGAAAAGAATTCAAAATCTATTGCAAGAGTAATTTCTTCAGCTGAAAATTTCCCTGAGGTTGCTAAAGAGACTTTAAAAGTTATTCATGAAAAGAATAAAAATTCTACAACACCAGTTCTAGGAATTACGGGAACAGGTGGGTCAGGTAAATCGTCTTTAGTTGATGAGTTAGTTCGCCGGTTTTTAATCGATTTCCCGGATAAAACTATTGGTTTGATTTCTGTAGATCCGTCAAAACGTAAAACAGGTGGAGCGCTTTTAGGTGATCGTATTCGTATGAATGCAATTAATTCGCCTAGAGTTTATATGCGTAGTTTGGCTACACGTCAATCTAATTTGGCATTATCTAAATATGTAAATGAAGCTATTGAAGTTTTAAAAGCGGCTGAATACGATTTAATTATTCTTGAAACTTCTGGTATCGGACAATCAGACACCGAGATTATGGAGCATTCCGATGTTGCACTTTACGTGATGACACCAGAATTTGGAGCAGCTACTCAACTTGAAAAAATTGATATGCTAGATTTCGCAGATTTAGTAGCCATTAATAAATTTGATAAACGCGGTTCTTTAGATGCTTTACGTGATGTAAAAAAACAATACATGCGTAACAATAATCTTTGGGATGTTCACCAGGATGATTTACCTGTTTATGGCACAATAGCTTCGCAATTCAATGATCCAGGAATGAATACGCTTTACAAAGCGATTATGGATAAATTAGTTGAAAACGCAGATGCTGATTTAAAATCTACATTTCATATTTCTGATGAAATGAGTGAGAAGATTTTTGTGATTCCACCAAGTAGAACACGTTATTTATCTGAAATTGCAGAAAGCAATCGCGCTTATGATAAAACGGCTAATGTTCAGGTTGAAGTCGCTCAGAGATTATATGGTATTTATAAAACATTAGAATCTGTTTCTGGTGTGGCATTAAACTTATCGAAATACGGCATTGAAAACGAAGGATTAGAAGAATCTCTAGCAGATGATCAATTTATAAAACTCTTGTTTGCAGAATTCGATCGTGTAAAACTAAACCTAGATCCTTATAATTGGGAAGTCATTACAGGTTGGGACGATAAAGTAAATAAGTATAAAGACCCAATTTATTCTTTTAAAGTAAGAGATAAAGAAATAAAGATTGAAACCCATACAGAGTCATTGTCTCATTCTCAAATACCAAAAGTAGCGTTGCCAAAGTATCAAGCTTGGGGAGATATTTTAAGATGGTGTTTGCAAGAAAATGTACCAGGAGAATTTCCTTACACAGCAGGATTGTATCCTTTTAAAAGAACAGGTGAAGATCCAGCACGTATGTTTGCAGGAGAAGGTGGACCAGAACGTACCAATAAGCGTTTCCATTATGTAAGTATGGGATTACCTGCTAAGCGATTATCTACAGCTTTCGATAGTGTAACACTTTATGGTAATGATCCCGATTTGCGTCCAGATATTTATGGTAAAATTGGTAATGCAGGTGTTTCTATCTGTTGCTTAGATGATGCCAAAAAATTATATTCTGGTTTTGATTTAGCCAATGTAATGACGTCGGTGAGTATGACAATTAATGGTCCTGCTCCAATGTTATTAGGCTTTTTTATGAATGCTGCCATAGATCAGCAATGTGAATTTTACATTAAAGAAAATGGACTAGAAAAAGAAGTTGAAGCTAAAATCGCAAAGCTTTATAAAGGCAAAGAACGTCCATTTTATAATGGAGATTTACCGGAAGGAAACAATGGTTTAGGATTGATGCTTTTAGGTGTTACTGGAGATCAAGTATTACCAGCAGATGTTTACGCAGAAATTAAAAAGAATACCATCGCTCAAGTTAGAGGAACGGTTCAAGCAGATATTTTAAAAGAAGACCAGGCTCAAAACACATGTATATTCTCTACGGAATTTGCATTGCGTTTAATGGGAGATGTTCAAGAGTATTTTATTGAGAATAATGTACGTAATTTCTATTCGGTTTCTATTTCTGGTTATCATATTGCAGAAGCAGGAGCGAATCCAATTACGCAACTGGCATTAACGTTATCTAATGGATTTACTTATGTTGAATATTACCTTTCTAGAGGGATGGATATCAACAAATTTGGACCTAATTTATCATTCTTCTTTTCAAATGGTATAGATCCAGAATATGCTGTTATTGGTCGTGTGGCTCGTAAGATTTGGGCAAAAGCCATGAAACATAAGTACGGAGCTAATCCAAGAGCACAGATGCTTAAATATCATATTCAAACATCTGGACGTAGTTTACATGCTCAAGAAATTGATTTTAATGACATACGTACATCGCTTCAAGCGCTGTATGCTATTTACGATAATTGTAATTCATTACATACCAATGCTTACGATGAAGCGATAACAACACCAACGGAAGAATCGGTTCGTAGAGCTATGGCAATTCAACTGATTATCAATAAAGAATTAGGATTAGCTAAAAATGAAAACCCAATTCAAGGGGCTTTTATTATTGAAGAATTAACCGATTTAGTAGAAGAAGCTGTATTGTTAGAGTTTGATCGCATCACAGAACGTGGAGGCGTTTTAGGAGCAATGGAAACGATGTATCAACGAAGTAAAATACAAGAAGAAAGTTTGTATTATGAAACGTTGAAACACAACGGAAAGTTCCCAATTATTGGTGTAAACACTTTCTTAAGTTCTAAGGGGTCACCAACGGTTGTTCCTGCGGAAGTTATTAGAGCAACCGAAGAAGAAAAGCAGTTTCAGATTAAAACATTAGCGAACCTTCATGAAGCAAATGATACAGCAGCATTGTTAACTGATTTACAACAACGCGCCATTAATAACGAAAATATATTCGAAGCTTTAATGGAAGTTTGTAAAGTATGTAGTTTAGGTGAAATTACGGCTTCGTTATTTGAAGTAGGAGGTCAGTATCGCAGGAATATGTAAGCATAGAGCTTCTTTTCGTTTTTTCGAAAAGTGTGCGAATCGCTTATCCCAAATTAGTTTTGGGATCTCGACAAATAAAACAAAAAAGCGTTTCATTTTGAAACGCTTTTTTACATCAATAAATAAAATAACATGTCCATCAAGCACACATTTAAAGCTACTGTTAACTGGGATATTAATGAAGGTGAAAGCACACAAAATCCAAGGACGTTTAGTAGAAATCATGAAGTTGTAATAGCAAATAAAGTTTCGCCATTACAAGTTTCTGCAGCAAAAACCTTTAGAGGAGATGATAGATTATATAACCCAGAAGACTTATTGTTATCTGCTTTAACATCGTGCCACATGATGTCTTATTTATACGTTTGTGCACAACATAAAATTGAAGTATTAAATTATACAGATCAATCTGAAGGTGATTTAGATGTAGAATCTTCAGGAAAGGGGAGTTTTAAAACCGTAAGATTAAAACCAGTAGTCACTATAAGAGATGAAACTAAAAAGGAACTGGCTTTAAGCTTACATCAAAAAGCAAATGAACTTTGTTTTATAGCCAACTCTTGTAATTTTCCTATATCTCATGAAGCCATTATTTTGGTGGAATAATTCAATTTGAAAAAATAATCACATCTTTTTGCATCTTTTTGAAACCTTTCTCGTCTATTATATGAACTTAAAAATCATAGATCATGAAAAATAAAGAATGTACTTGCAACTGTGAAGGTTGCTCAAAAGGAAATTGTAAAAACTGTACATGTGATAATTGTACTTGTACAAATTGTAATTGTTAATTTAATGTTAGTTCGGATATGAAGTTTTGTATCCGAACTAATTTTAATTAAATTAGAGTATGACGACAAAAGATGTTTGGGGAATTTATGCTGAGGATGTAAAACACTTTATTTTAAGTAAAGTCAAGGATACTGACGTTACTGAAGATATTCTACAAGATACTTTTATAAAAGTACACACAAAGTTACATAGCTTAAAAGATGAAGACAAGTTGAAACCATGGCTGTTTTCTATTGCTCGTTATACAATTTTGGATTATTTCAGAATGAATAAAAAAGAAATTCCGGTTGAAGATTTAGAAATAGAATCTGAACCAGAACCCAAACAACATTCTGAACAAGATTGCCTAAGAGGTATCATAAAAAGCTTGCCTAAAAAATATAGAGATCCTTTATTTTTATCTGACATAAAAGGCTTAAAACAACAAGAGGTTGCTAATCAATTACAGTTGTCCTTACCAACGGTAAAATCTCAAATTCAACGTGCTAGAAAACAGATAGCACAAGGTTTTATGGACTGTTGTGGTTTTAAAATGAATGACGAAGGCCACTTAGTTGGAGAAATACAAGACAAAGCGGACTGTAAAGTTTGTCATTAGTAGTATCTTTGAAACTTCTATAGCTATATTGTTAATCCAGCTATTTTTATAATCAGTAAGATGTCTTTCAAAAAATTACACCCTTTATTAAAAGAATCCTTAGAAAACGCAGGATTTGAAACTTCAAATCCATTGCAGAAAAAAGTGCTTCCAACTTTAAAAGGAGGTTCAAGTGCTTATATCATTGCACCAAAAGGAAGCGGAAAAACCACAGCGTTAATTATTGCTACAATTCATAAATTAAAAGCTGAAGCCGTTGAGGATTCTCCAAGAGCTGTTATTGTTGTAAAAGATAAAGAAGATGCGTTGGCGTTAAAGGAAGAGTTTGAACGTTTTACTAAAAATACAGATCTAAGAGTTTATGCACTTTATGACGAGTATGATATTGAGAAACAAAAAACAGAAGTTTATTTCGGACAAGATATTGTTATTGCCTCTCCAGCACGATTAAGTAAACTTTATTTTTTAAATGGAATTCACTTAGGAGAAGTGCAATTCTTTGCGATAGAAGAAGCAGATTATCTAGCACGAAGTAACGGCTATAACCATATTTTAAGATTGTCTGAAAGTATTAACAAATGTCAATTTGTAATTACATCAGATACTATGAATTCTAAAATACAGAATTATCAAAACTCCTTTATGAGTAATGCACATTTAATTAAAGGCTAACTATATAAGTTCTTTTATTATTTTTTTGATCACTAACGTTATAAAGTCATCATCCAGTGACGTTGTAGTTTTCTAAACTTTTTTAATTCACCTCTAAGAATTGGCAAGTAATCTTTGCCATTACTATTCGATTTTTCTAGTCGTCTGCAATTGCTGTATAAACGCGTTGTTAACCGGTCTAAACTTTCTAAATGTTTACTTTTTTTATCAGAACAACGTTCTTGCTCCGCATTAATAATTTGAGGAGCCAAATTTGTGGATTGTTGTACTATATCACCAGTGAAATAAATATTCTGATCCTCTGAACCATCTGGATTTAAATAGGATAGATCTTGATTGAGATAGGTTGAAATACTTCGAGAAAGCACAATAATATCCATTGCCTTTTGGTAAATAGGCAAATCAGAAAAATGCGATGGTAGGTTATAACTCATAATTTCAATAGCAGTGAATACGAAATTAAGGACTAATTTTCAAAGCTAACTTTAATAATTAAAGTGTTATTGTATATTTGCTTTAGTATTTGTGTTTTTTATAGTTAAATTATTTAATATGTTTATTGACGAGTTAAATTGGAAGATTTTAAAGTGTCTTCAGCAAAATGCACGCATGTCTAATGCAGAGATTGGTAGACGAGTAGGGATTACATCTCCAGCAGTTTCAGAACGCATAAAGAAGTTAGAAGATGCTGAAATTATACAAGGTTATACCACTTTTGTATCGCCTTTAGAAGTTGGTTATCAGTTTAAAGCATTAATTACATTACGCGCTTTTATGGGAATGCTAAAACCCTTTTTAGAAAAAGTAAAAAGCTATGATGAGGTTGTAAATTGCTATAGAATTACAGGTAATGAAAACATAGTTATGGAAGTGGTTTTAAAAAACCAAAGACATCTTGAGGCCTTTATCGATCAGCTCATTATTTTTGGTGAAACAAAAACACAAATTGTACTTTCTCATGTTATTAAATACAGTGAGGTAAAACCTGTAAAGTAATTAGCTGATACTTTTTTCAATATCATTTGCAATCATTTTAGCATGGATTCTAGAATTTTCTATAAACCATTTATGCGTTTCTAAACCACCACAAATTACGCCAGCCAAATAGATACCCTTAACATTAGATTCCATGGTGTCACTATTATAAATAGGAATTTGTTTTCCGTCTTTTGAAAATTTAATTCCAGCTTTAGTCAAAAATTTAAGATTTGGTCGGTATCCTGTAAGTGCAATTACAAAATCGTTAGGCAGATTTATAGTTCCATTTGGTGTTTTAACTATAATCTCATTGGGCTTAATTTCTGTGATCTCAGAATTGAAATACGCTTTAATACTACCTTCTTCAATTCTATTTATAATATCTGGTCTTACCCAATATTTTACACGTTCTCCGATGGCTTCTTTTCTTACAATCATAGTAACATTACCACCTTTTCTGTAAATTTCTAAGGCTGCATCTACAGACGAATTACTTGCACCTACAATAGCAATGTTTTGCAACGTAAAAGGATGTGCTTCTTTATAGTAATGTTGCACTTTTGGTAAGTCTTCACCAGGAATATTTAATAAATTAGGAATGTCATAAAACCCGGTTGCAATGATTACTTTTTTAGTTTGATATCTTGCTTTGTCTGATGTTACATTAAATCCATCAACTGTTTTTTCAATGGTTTGTACGTCTTCAAATAAATTAATGTTTAATTGGTTGGCTGTTGTAACACGTCTGTAATATTCTAAGGCTTCATTTCTGGTTGGCTTAGGGTTGTTACTAATAAAAGGAATGTTGTCAATTTCTATTTTATCAGATGTTGAAAAAAATGTCATATTTAAAGGGTAATTAAATACGGAATTAGTTAAAGCCCCTTTTTCAATAACGGTATAATCCCAATTTCTTTTTTTACATTCTAAGGCACAAGCAATCCCAATTGGTCCTGCTCCTATAATTATAACGTCTTTATATTTTGTATTCATTTTACGGTTTTAATTTATGCGCCAAGGCGGACTTTTTCTGTTTTTTCCTGCGTGATAAATAATAATTGGATTACCATCAGGATCGTTTAAATGCGCTTCGCACCAAAGCCAAGGTTGTTCTATAATTTGAGAATTAAAAATAATACCTTTTTGTTGAAGATTAGAAACTGTTTCAGAAAGATTTTCAACTTCAAAATATAAAGTTGTGCTTTTAACAGTGGGTAATTCTTTAGTCTTATGAATTGAAAATGTAGCATCATCATCAGGACATTCAAATCTAACATAACGTGGTGAAGCATCTACAATTAAATTTAAACCTAATGTTTTATAAAACACAGTTGATTTTGCAACATCTGCAGATGCTATAGTGATTTGATTTAAATTCATTTTGATATACTTTAATAATAACGCTAATAAGGAACAACAACAATGAGATTCATCTTATTTGCATACTGATTTGTAGTTGAGATTATAAATATAAAACCTAAGATATTAAAGTTGGGCTTCTGAATATTGTTATATTGTATGTAAGTATAGTTACTATAGATATATGTCTCTAAATCGTTCTTTATAAATTATAGAGGCTGTTGCATTATTTTACTTCGTGATAATTGAAATAAAATTGGATATGTTGTATTTTTGATATTCAAAATTTAAAAATGAGAATTTTAATTGCCTTACTTATTCTAGGATCTTTTCTGAGTTGTGGAGAAAGTGAAAAACAGATTTTAGTTGAAACGCCTTTTCAAGAAAAAATGAATTCAGAATTTAAGGATGCTTCAAAGTCGCCTTTAAAATCTAAGGATTTGAAAACATTTAAAGGTTTAGATTTTTTTGCTTATGATTCTGCATTTGTGGTAACTGCGATTTTAAAACGAACTGCGAGTACAGATTGGTTTGATATGAAAACAACCACAGACCGTTTGTCTAAAGAACGGGTTTATGGTATTTTATCATTTGAATTAGAAGGCAAGTCTTTTCAATTGAATGTTTATCAGGGTGAGAAACTTATGAAAAAAGAAGGTTTTGAAGACTATTTGTTTCTGCCTTTTTTAGATCATACAAATGGTTCTTCAACTTACGGAGGAGGACGCTATATAGATTTAAATATTCCTGAAGGTAATAGCTTAGTGTTAGATTTTAATTCCGCGTACAATCCGTATTGTGCTTACAATGAAAAATTTTCATGTCCAATTGTACCACGAGAAAATTATGTTGACTTAGAGATAAAAGCAGGTGTGAAGGCTTTTGTGAAGTAATAGTTATACTGCCTTTGTAAGAAAGTTTAAAAGATCTTTTCAACTAAATAATTATCAAAAGAAACTCCTTTGATACTCTTCTTCTGTTTTTTTAATACTTCAAAATATTTGTTATCAAAAAAAGGCAAAGCTGTTTTACTTACATCAGATTTTAACACTTCAAAATCATTCATCATCACTTGAGATTCAACAATACGAAGCAACTTAGAACCAACACCTTGACGTTGGTGATCTTTATGTACAAATAAACCCTCTAAATAATTGCCGTTTTTTAAGTAGGCAACACCAAGAATATTGTTTTCAACTTCAGCAACAATAAAATAAAATTTAGTAATTCGTTTTTCCCACTCTTCAATATCATCTGCTCCAGAAGCCCAAGCTGTAATTTGCTTTTCGGAATAATGCTTCTTGTTAATGCTAGTAATTGTATCTCTAAAAATAGTAGTGATTTCAGGAATATCGTGTAAAGTTGCCGTTCTTATTTGTATCATAATTTATAATCTAAAGATGCCACCGAAAGATACCACACGTTGAAAAAAGTAAAAACTTTGTTCAGCATGATCAGATGTGCTATCTGTGGTTCTAATATCATTCATATTTATATAACCACCTTTTGCATTTAATTGCACAAAAAAGTACTTGAAGAAGGTTAAGTTTAATCCGAGATTAGCAGATAAACCATAACCTGAGACATGAAATTGGTCGTATTTTTCTTTTTGTAATAATGTTGTATTCGTTTTAGGAAATAAGAAACCGCCACCAATACCCTCGGTTAGGTTCACTTGGAATATATCCGTGTTATTAATGCCAAATATGGATGAGATATCATCATACCTCGCAATTTCAGTATAGATATAATTGAGACCGTCAGTGTGTTCAAATTTTAATAAATCTTCAGAGATAAATACGCTTTCGTTATTAAAATCACCATTGTAAATACTTCCAGCATCACTTTCTGGTAAATCAATATAGCCGTTTACAGTTCTGTCTCTGTTTCTATTCATGACATATTTCATGTGGTCTAAACCCAAGGAAACGGTGTAATGGTCTGAAATAAAATAACCTAATTTAGCATTGGTTTGAGGAATGGTCATCCTAGCAGGATTAACATAATCGATATGCCAACCTTTAGGTTTGTCTTTTGCAGTGGCATCACTAATTGTAAAATCGTAATCATCTCCCTTAAAACGGATATCTGATTTAGAATACGCACCTCTATTTCCTCCCCAACTCACAAAAAATTTACCTTTGTTGGAAGCTGTGTATTTTAGTGTTTGTTCTGTTTGGCCGTGTGCAATTGTGCACAAAATAGTGAATCCAATACATAGGATTCTGTTAAAGTAGTTCATAAGAAATGTCCGTAATGGAAATAAATAGACGTGAGTCTTTCAATGTACTTACAATAGTTTATAAAATAATATTATAATGAATTGATCGTTTTTCGAATAGCGACCAAATTAGTTAATAAACCTTCTAGGTTATCTAAATGCAACATATTAGCACCATCACTTTTTGCATTTGCAGGATCAAAATGAGTTTCAATAAATAAACCATCAACGTTATTTACAATTCCAGCTCTAGCAATAGTTTCAATCATGTCTGGTCGTCCTCCCGTAACACCAGTACTTTGGTTAGGCTGTTGTAAAGAGTGCGTTACGTCTAAAACTGTTGGTGCATATTCGCGCATGGTTGGGATGCCTCTAAAATCTACAATCATATCTTGATACCCAAACATGGTACCTCTATCTGTAATCCAAGCTCGCTCATTACCAGCATCTCTCACTTTTTGTACGGCATGTTTCATGGCTTCCGGACTCATAAATTGTCCCTTCTTTAGATTCACTACTTTGCCAGTTTGAGCTGCAGCAATAACTAAATCTGTTTGTCTCACTAAGAATGCAGGAATCTGTAATACATCTACATACTCTGCAGCAAGCGCCGCGTCAGATGCTTCGTGAATATCTGTTACAGTTGGTACATCAAAAGTTTCAGAAACCTTTCTGAGAATTTTTAAGGCTTTTTCATTTCCAATACCTGTAAAACTATCGATTCTACTTCGGTTTGCTTTTTTGAAACTGCCTTTAAAAACGTAAGGGATTTCAAGTTTATCAGTGATTTTTATAACTTTTTCTGCAATACGCATTGCCATGTCTTCGCCTTCAATAGCACAAGGGCCACAAAGTAAAAAGAAGTTATTTGAATCGGTATGTTTTAATTTTGGAATTGTAATCAAAGCTATATACTTAAATTGTTAGGCAACAAAGATACAATTATGAATGCTTAGTTGAAACTATGTTTATTTGATATTTAATTGCAAAGTTTCAAATTCGCTATTTTTTAAAATACCTTTTTTATACTATTACGAACAATCCATAAAGACATTACAAAATTTCCAATAACTAAAAGGCCACCATAGAATAACAACTTTTTAGAAGCTTCTGTCCATTGTATAATGTTTAATAAATCAAATAAGTAAGCAAATATGAGATATGATGATAAGCAAACAAAAATGATACCTAATGAAAAATTTAATTTTCGTGTAGGTTTAATTAATTGCCATAAAAAAGGAATACCAAATAATAAAATAGGATATGCAGAGATGCCGTTACTTTGGTTAATTTCTGTAAACCAATATATAATTACTGATAAAAAATAAAAATAAGGAATAAACCTTGTGTATTTACTAAGGGTAGCCATCTGTTTTAATATTTTAGGGATCAGATTAATCTGTTTTGATTATTTTATGAAAGCCTATTTAGTAGTCTATTTTTTAGGGAAAACTTTACATAATTCATCAATTATCAAACGAAAGATACATTGTGAAATTGCGTAATAATGAAATTATAACATATAATTAACGAATTGAGTAGAATAAGATGTACCTTTGCACGCTTAAAATAAGGCACAATTATGGCTAATATTAAAAACATTGCAATTATTGCACACGTCGATCACGGAAAAACTACGTTGGTTGATAAAATCATGTATCACTGTCAATTGTTTCGTGATAACGAAAACACAGGTGACTTAATTCTAGATAACAACGATTTAGAACGTGAAAGAGGTATTACAATTACTTCTAAAAACGTTTCTGTAGTATATAAAGATACTAAGATTAATATCATTGATACTCCTGGTCACGCCGATTTTGGTGGTGAAGTAGAGCGTGTATTAAATATGGCAGATGGTGTTGTGCTATTAGTAGATGCCTTTGAAGGTCCTATGCCACAAACGCGTTTTGTATTACAAAAAGCGATTGACTTAGGTTTAAAGCCTTGTGTGGTTGTAAACAAAGTAGATAAAGAAAACTGTACTCCTGATGAAGTACATGAAAAAGTTTTCGATCTAATGTTTGAACTAGGTGCTGAAGAATGGCAGTTAGATTTTCCAACGGTTTATGGTTCTGCAAAGAACAACTGGATGAGTGATGATTGGAGAAATGAAACTGAAAATGTTGAGCCTTTATTAGATATGGTTATTGAGCATGTACCAACTCCTGTATTTGAAGAAGGAACAACTCAAATGTTAATTACATCTTTAGATTTCTCTTCTTTTACTGGTCGTATTGCAATTGGTAGAGTTCAAAGAGGAACTATAGTAGAAGGACAGCAAATCGCTTTAGTAAAAAGAGACGGAACGATTACAAAAAGTAGAATTAAAGAAGTCTTTATTTTTGAAGGTCTAGGCCGTAAAAGAGTAAAGAGCGTACAAACTGGAGATATATGTGCGCTTGTAGGTGTTGAAGGTTTTGAAATTGGAGATACAGTTTCAGATATTGAAAACCCTGAAGGTTTAAAGTCAATTGCAATTGATGAGCCTACAATGAGCATGTTATTCACTATTAACGATTCTCCTTTCTTTGGTAAAGACGGGAAATTTGTAACATCTCGTCACATTAAAGATCGTTTAGAAAAAGAATTAGAGAAAAACTTAGCAATGCGATTGGGCGAAACAGCCACAGCAGATAAGTTTATGGTTTTTGGTCGTGGTGTATTACACTTATCGGTTTTAATTGAAACGATGCGTCGTGAAGGATATGAATTACAAATTGGACAACCACAAGTAATTATCAGAGAAATTGATGGTGTTAAATGTGAACCAATTGAAGAATTAACAATTGATTTACCTGAAACGGTTTCTGGTAAAGCTGTAGAGTTTGTAACGAAACGTAAAGGTGAGTTATTAAGTATGGTTACTAAAGGTGAGCGTATGATTTGTGAGTTTATGATTCCTTCTCGTGGTATTATTGGTTTACGTAACCAATTACTAACAGCAACTGCTGGAGAAGCTATTATGGCACACCGTTTTAAAGAATACCAGCCTCTTAAAGGTGAAATTCCTGGACGTATTTCTGGATCTTTAATATCTATGGAAAATGGAACTGCAATTCCTTATTCAATTGATAAATTACAAGATAGAGGTAAGTTTTTCGTTGAGCCAGGAGAAAATATTTACGAAGGTCAAGTTATTGGTGAGAACTCTCGTCAAGATGATATGGCTGTAAATATTACAAAAGCTAAAAAGCAAAGTAATGTACGTAGTTCTGGTGCAGATGATAAAGCTAAGATTGTTCCGGCAATTAAATTCTCTTTAGAAGAAGCTTTAGAATACATTCAGAAAGATGAGTATGTAGAAGTTACACCAAATCACTTAAGATTACGTAAAATCTACTTAAAAGAGACAGATCGTAAACGTAACAAGTTTTAGAGAAACGTTTATTTCATAAGTATTATTAAAAGAGAAACACTGAAAAGTGTTTCTCTTTTTTTTGTTTTGTAAATAGATGTTCATTTTTAAGGTGTTGCCAATTTGTATTGTTTTCCTTTCTTTTATAGAATTCTCTGTAATAAATAAACTTAACTATTAGTTTTTTATTTACTTTGGTCTATAACTAAAAAGTAAATATCATTTTCAAAGTAAAAAAATATCAACCTAACTTACAATCGGAATGGGATGCGTTTGTAAAAACGTCTAAGAATGCCACATTCTTGTTTCAGCGTGATTTTATGGACTATCACAATGATCGGTTCAAAGATTGCTCAGTAATGGTATATAAAGGGGATCAGCTATACGCATTACTACCTGCAAATGTTGTTGGAGATAAAGTAATCTCTCACCAAGGATTAACATACGGAAGCTTTGTGCTTCAAGATCAATCAAAATTTTATTATGCTTTTGAGGCTTTCAAAGCTATGCTTGCTTTTTATCATGCTGAAGGTTTAATACAACTAGAAATAAAGGTTATTCCTACATTTTATAACAAGATGCCAGCAGATGAATTAGATTACTTTTTATACAAAGCAAATGCGCAGTTGTTAAAAAAAGAGGTGTTAATGATTATTGATTATTCGCATAAACTACGCTTTCAGAAAAATAGAAGGGAAGGCATTAATAAAGCTTTACGTTCTAATGTTGTATTAAAGTTAGATACTAATTTTAAAGATTTTTGGTCTGACGTTTTAATTCCTAATTTAGAGAATAAACATGGTGTTAAACCCGTGCATTCATTAGAGGAAATAGAATTATTAGCATCACGTTTTCCAAACAATATTAAACAAGTAAATATCTATAAAGACGGAAAAGTAGTTGCAGGAACAACGGTGTTTTTAACAGAAACAACAATACATCCTCAATATGTCTCAGGTAATTTAGATAAAAACACGCATGGAAGTCTTGATCTTGCTTATGATTTTATAATCAACAAAATGTGTGATGATAAACGCTATTTTGATTTTAATATTTCTAGTGAAGCTAACGGAACAAAAATTAATGAAGGTCTTATTTTTTGGAAAGAAAGTTGTGGTGCAAGAAGTCATACTGCTAATACATTTGTTTTAAAAACAGATTGTTATAAAACTTTAGAGATTCCTAAAACTTAATTGTTTTGTCGTTTTTTTTTCAATTCTTTGATGTTATTCTCAATAGAGTTCTTAAAATCCGTATACTATAAGTTTTAATTTAACCAATTGTTGTTTTATATTTCGGAGACTAATTTTACTTTTAAAATATAATTTGTTTGTTCAAGTAAATCTAAAGTGTGTTTATAGTTTAATGTAGGAATATGACAAAGAAATCTCCAAATTTCTCGAAATTAAAATTATGATTAAATTCTTAGACCTACACAAAATAAATAACCGTTTTCGTGCCGAATTTCAGGCATCCTTTAGTAAATCGCTAGACGACTCGTATTTTATTTTAGGTAACAATGTATCTAATTTCGAAAATGAATTTGCAGCTTATTGTGGTACCAAATTTTGTGTTGGTACAGCGAATGGCTTAGATGCACTTACTCTAATTTTAAAAGGTTATATAGCTTTAGGAAAATTAAAAAAAGGAGATAAGGTTATTGTGCCTGGTAATACATTTATTGCTACAGTGCTATCCGTTTTGCATGCAGAATTAATTCCTGTTCTTGTAGAACCTAATTCCGATACCTATAATATCTCTGTCTCCACAGATAAGTCAATATTCGTTGATGCTAAAGCTCTAATTATGGTGCATTTGTACGGACAACTTACAGATGTAGAAAGTTTTCAGAAAATAGCAAAAGATTTTAATTTACTTTTAATTGAAGATGCAGCACAGGCGCATGGTGCTAGATGCAATCTAGGAAAAGCAGGTAGCCTGTCTCAAGCAGCAGCTTTTAGTTTCTATCCTACCAAAAACTTAGGTGCACTTGGAGATGGTGGTGCAGTTACAACAAACGATGCGCAACTTTTGGAGGTGTTAAAATTATTACGTAATTACGGAAGTCATAAAAAGTATACGAATAAAATTATTGGTTTTAATAGTCGCTTAGATGATATGCAAGCGGCATTTTTAAGTGTAAAATTAAAAGTATTAGATGCTGATAATGCAGCACGACGATCTGTTGCTAAAAAATATTTAGAAGGTATAAATAATTCAAAATTGAAATTACCTTTTTACGATGGTTCAAAAAATCATGTGTTTCATGCGTTTGTAATTGAGGTTGATGATAGAGATCACTTTAGTGCTTTTTTAGATCGTAATGAAATTGAATGGTTAATCCATTATCCAATTCCACCACACCAACAAGAAGCGTTAAAATTATTTTCACATTTTAATCTTCCACTTACTGAGAAGATTCATAAAAGAATTATAAGTTTACCAATGAGTCCTGTAATGAGAGGTGAAGACATTCAAACCGTTATAGACGTTTTAAACACCTACTAATTGAAAAAGTTTATTAATTATATAAATAATGAAGTTTTAGTAAAAGCGGCTAGGCTAAATATGACTAGTATTAGCTTAAAGATTATAGCTGGTATTTTAATTTCAAAATTTATTGCCGTTTATATAGGTCCATACGGAATGGCACTTGTAGGTAATTTAAGAAATTTTCTGAGCGCATTGCAGTCTTTATCTATTTCCGGACTTTACAAAGGTGTAGTTAAATTTATAAGTCAATCTAAAAATGATGCAGTTAAACTTGCAGAGACTTTATCTACCGTATTTTATTTTGGCTTTTTTACGTCTACATGTTTAGCCTTTTTATGTTATTACAACGCACAGGCTATAAATAATATTATTTTTTCACCATATTACAACTTCACTTATATTATAGAAACGGTTGCTATCGTTTTGCCATTATATGCTTTAAATATGTTTGCTTTTTCCATTATGAATGGGTTTTCTAAGCATAAATATTTGCTTCTTATTAATATGCTTGCTCAGGTTTTGGGCCTTATGGTAACATTAATTTTAATATACCAAGAAAATATTGACGGAGCATTAACAGCTATAGTTATTATGCCAGCACTTAATTTACTAATCACTATTGTTGGTATTGCTTTTAGAAAAAATTTAATAGCATCAGTTAAAATCACACAAGTGAGTTTTACGGTGTTAAACAAATTGAGTCCTTTTATGATTATGGCATTGGTTAGCGCAATTGCCTTACCTATTGTAATGATTACTATACGGAATTATATTTCGGATGAATTAGGAATTAAGGCAGCAGGTTATTGGACGGCAATGACGCGTATTTCAGATTATTATTTAATGTTTTTTAATTCGTTAATGGCATTATATGTTTTACCTCGGTTTTCTGAAATTAATTCCAAACAAGAATTTAGAAAAGAAGTAGTTAATATCTATAAAAGTATTATACCTACCTTTTTGGTAATGCTACTTATTATTTTTTTCAGTAGGTCAGTGCTTATAAATATATTATTTACAGAAGCATTTAGACCTGTAGAAAATTTATTTGGCTACCAAATAATAGGAGATATTATACGTTTACTTTCTATGGTAATTGCGTATCAGTTTTTAGCAAAAAAAATGTTTCTACATTTCATTATTTTAGAAGTGTTTTTATTTGTAATCATGTATTTGTCTAGCATTTACTTAATTGATGAGTTCGGACTTCAAGGAGCTGTAATGGGACATTGTGTGAGTTATTTTATGTACTTCTGCATACTATTATTACTATTTAGTAGTTCATTGTTTGGTGTAACCGAAGAAGGTTTGGACAATAATTAAAATAGAAACGTGAAGCTTCCTAAATTTATTAGCAATAACATAATCCTTAAGATAACATCGCTCAATGCTGTAGTTATTACTATTCGCTTAATTGTTTCTGCCTTTATTCAGCGTATGTTAGCCATTATGGTTGGAGAAGCCGGTTATGCAAGTATTGGACAAGTAAGAAACGTTATAGCTATGCTAACCAGCACGTCTACGCTTGGTACATTCAATGGTGTTGTAAAATATGTAGCCGAATTTAAAGACGATCAGCCAGAGCTTTCCAAGCTGTTTTCTACCGTTACTATTTTTGCAATTATAGGTTCTGTAAGCTCAGGTGTTGTTCTGTTTTTTGGAGCGCCATTTTTATCAGAGTATCTTTTTCAGTCAAACGACTATGTTTATATTTTTCAGCTTTTGGCGGTTATTGTGCCGTTTATAGGTGTAGGTCGTGTTGTAAATGCTGTAGTTAGTGGTTTATCGGATTATAAACGCTATGCTAAAATTGAATTGATAAGCTACTTATTAGCCACTGTAGCTGTTGTTATAGGTGTGTATACATCTCAATTGAAAGGTGTGCTTATTGCGATTGCTTTTGCACCAATGATTCAGTTAATAGTTTTGGCTTTTGTATTTGGAAAAACCTTGAATACGTATTTAAAATTCAAGTCCTTAAATCTTAATCTTCTTTATAAGAATAAGTTATTGGCATTTACGTTAATGTCTTTTATCTCTACTTTTTTGTTGAATTATATTGAGTTAAATATTAGAACCTTAGTCACTGATGAAATAAATATTAATGAGGCAGGTTATTGGACCGCTGTTACGTTTATTTCTAAGAACTATATGGTGTTTGCCACAGGATTATTTACATTATACGTATTACCAAAATTTGCAAGTATCCATAATAAGCATGAATTTAAGGTTGAAGTATTCAATATTTACAAAACCATTCTGCCAATTTTTGCTTTAGGAATGTTGTTAGTCTATGTTTTAAGAGACTATATTATAATGTTTATATATCCAGATTTTACAGGTATGGAACCCTTGTTTAAATGGCAACTTTTAGGAGATTTCGTGAGATTGGGAGCATTAGTATTATCGCATCAATTTTTAGCCAAACGGTTGGTTAAAAGTTTTGTGATTACAGAAATCGTTTCTCTAGCCTTGTTTTTCGTGCTCTCTAAATTTTTTATTCAATATTATGGGACGGAAGGTATTGTAATTGCGCATTTTGTGAGGTATATTATTTACTTTGTAATGGTCTTTTTTGTGATAAGAAATTATTTTAATAATCAAAAAAACAATTCCATCGATGGATAAAACATGTAAATTATTTATAGATAATAAACCTTTTGAATTTAAGGTTGAAGGTGATTTTTTTTGGGGGAAACCAGAATTGCTTTATCCAACGGAAGATAATGTTTTGTCTAAAATGACGTGGGAAAATGAGGGGTTTAATATCGTTGAAGCATTTGAAAATCAAGACTTTTTAAAGCTTCAAGAATCTGTAAAAAATATTATAGTTGATGCTTTAGAGACTAATAATATAGCTGTAGATCATAATACATTTCAATTAAAAGATTATCATAAATATGTGAAGACTGATGCGCTTCATAACCAAGTGATTTCTATAACTCGTAATCTTGAAACTTCAGATTTTGATTTTGATATCGATTTATTAGCAAAACGTTTCGGTGATATTTTGGGTTACAAATTGACATCTTATGTAGAAGAGCTTAAAAAATCACATATTCAAATACGGATAAGCAGGCCAAAGTCTTTAGATATAAATCCACCACACAGAGATGGTTATTTAAGTTATTGGGAAGACATTATTAATGTTTGGTTACCTATTGCAGGTTGCAATGAAAAATCGTCTTTACCTGTTGTAGCAAAAAGCCATTTAATACCAGAAAACGAAATTTTAAGAACAGAAAGTAAAGGAGCAAAAATTAACGGAAATGTCTATTATGTACCTTGTATTTTAGAGACAAAATCGGGAGTCATTAAGATGACAAGACCAAACCCTAAGGAAAGTGAAGCCTTATTATTTTCTCCTTTTTTAATTCATGGTGCTGCCGTAAACGAAAATGAAGATATTACAAGAGTTTCTTTAGAACTTCGTTTTCCGAAACAAAAATATTAAGACCATTTTTCTAAAAATGATTTTGCACTATCAATATGGTTGTGATGCGTTTTTACAAATTGACGTGCATTCTTAGATATTTCAATTATTTTCTCCGGATTTTCAATTAGCCATTCTAATTTTGAGGCAATCTCTTTTGCATCGGGTAATGCATTTATAACAATAGTATCTGGAGCTACATTATAGTAGTCTTCCCATTCTTGTTCGGCTCCCGTAAACACTACTTTTCCTTTTGCCATAGCTTCTAAAGCATTATAGCCTTGGTCATAAGCATAGACTTGATCTAATAGGATATGAGCAGTGTCAAAAGCTTTAATATATTCTGTATAAGGTAAGTTTTCGACTTTAATTATAGTAACTTCTGATTTGTATTTAGTTTCAATGATATCTAATGCAGCATCAAAAATGTCATTACCTTTTTTATAATAGTTTGCTCTGTTTATGCCATGAAAAATAGTTATTTTTCCTTCTATATTAGATTCTTGATAAGGTATGCTATCTACATTTATAACATGAGGAATCATTCCTAAATGTTTTTTATGGTTTTGTAAAGGAATGTAATAATCAAGGTCAGAGCTGATAACACCTTCAATTTTATTGTAAATATGATGATGTAATTTTACAAATTCGGGAGTAATATATTTTAAACCTAACGCGAAATCTGTAGATTTTACGCGGCCTTCAAAATAAGGGGTATGTATGGAGTATCTGAATTTTTTGTCAAATGAGAATTTAACACTCGGATAGTCTGTGCCGCATGATAGAATAAATACTTTCTTGTTCCAGCTGGTTATTAAATCGAATACTTTTTGTTCATCTTTAGCAGAACAGAGAAATGAAGATTCATTTATAAATTGAACAACATCATAGTGTTCTAGTTGCGTTTTATGCTTTAGTAGTTGCTTCTTTACGTGAATAAAATGTAAATCTATTTTAAACAAACGTATCATTAAAGATCTCACTTTTTGTAATGGTCCTGTTCTAAATTTTTGATTTATTTCTATGTCAACATCAACTTTTTTGAAACCATCACACATGCCAACAACAATTGCTTCATGTCCTAAGTTTTGCAACCCTTCTTTTAAATATCTATGTGACCTATTGTATTCTCCAACCAATAAAACTCTCATGTGTAGATTCTAATTATTGTAACCAAAGTTATGGAACATTTCAACAATAATCTTGTTAGAATAGCATTGAAATATAGATGTTTCATTTATATCGTTACATTTGTCTCAAAGATACTCGTTAATGCTAAAAGCCAATAATAAAAAGATTTGTATTGTTGTTTCCTCTTTGGGTAAAGGAGGTGCAGAACGCTCTTCTGGCTTATTATCACAGATGCTTTTTGATGTTGGTTTTGATATACACGTTGTTAGTGTGCTTAATGATATTGAGTTTCCATTTAAGGGTAAACTTCTTAATTTAGGAGAACTAAAGGCAAAGGACGATTCTGTTTTAGGACGATTAAATAGACTTAGAGTATTAAAAGCTTATTTAAAACAGCATAACTTCGATTATGTCATTGATAATAGAACCCGAATTGGGTTTTTGAAGGAATTTATAATTTCTAAATTCATCTATTCTCCTAAGAAAACAATTTACTGTATTCGAAGTTTTAAAACCGGTAATTATATGAATCCTAATCGGTTTTTAGGCCGATTATTATATGGTAATGCTTTTAAGGTTGTAGGTGTTTCAAAATCCATAGCAAAAAAAGTGAAAGAAGATTATGGTTTTAAAAATGTAACTTCAATTTATAATGCTATTACTTTTGAAAAAGACGTTTTAAAAGATGGAACTAAAGAAAAGTATATTCTATTTTTTGGGCGCTTAGATGATGATGTAAAGAATATTTCATTGTTATTAGATGGTTACTCAAAATCGAACTTACCAAGTCAGCATTTTAAGCTTAAAATTTTAGGAGAAGGAAAAGATTTAGAAAAGTTGAAAAAAAAATCTAAAGACTTAAACTTAACTTCTAGTGTTCACTTTTTGGGTTATGATCCAAACCCTTCAGCAATGGTGAAGACAGCATTGTTTACGGTTTTAACAAGTAGATATGAGGGCTTTCCAAGATCAATTTTAGAATCTTTAGCACTTGGAACTCCTGTGATTTCTGTAGATTGTGAATCTGGACCAAATGAAATAATTAAAAATAATTTTAATGGTCTATTAATCGAAAATGATAATTCAGAAGTATTAGCACAGGCTATGAATTTACTTTTTGAGGATAAAGAGTTATACTTACGGTGTAAGAATAATTCACAACCTAGTGTAATCGATTTTTCTGAAGTAAGCATTGTGCAACAATGGCAGGCCATTTTAAAGTAAAATTAATATATGAATACCATAAACAACGTAAGCATAATAGATATACCTAAAGTTCATGACGAACGTGGATTTTTAGCAGTTATAGAAAAAAACACAATTCCATTTGCTATTAAACGTGTGTATTATTTATATGATGTACCAAGTGATAGTTATAGAGGAGGACATGCACATAAAGAGCAACAATCTGTAATAATAGCATTAAGTGGAAGTTTTGAGGTTCTAGTAGACGATGGAAAAAGTACAAAACGAATAATGCTTAATAAACCCAATCAAGGCTTGATTATGCCAACACAGATTTGGAGAGAAATAGATAATTTTTCTTCTGGTGCCGTTTGTTTAGTTTTAGCTTCAACAGAATATAATGAAGCAGAGTACATTAGAGATTATAAAATATTTAAAAATCAGTTTTAACCCGCTGTTTTAAGTTTTTTTGTGCTAGGATAATATACTTTTTCACCTTTTAAAGCTATTATTTTAAGCAATAATTGTAATAACCATTTTGGACTTTTTAGTAGAAAATTTTGTTTAAAATTTAGATTATTGGTATCTAAGTGAGAGGTGTAATAATTAAAATGCTTTTTATCATTTTGTATCTTACTTAAAATAGCCATGGAATACCTATTTCTGTCTAAAAACGCTTTTAATTCCTTGTTTTCTTTTTCTTCGTTATGATATTTATCAAATTTTAATTTTTTACTAAGATCAAAAGTAGTGTTGGATAAGCTAGAGGGGTAATAATTATAATATGCTAATTGTCTATTTATAAATAGAATATCAAAATATAATCCAAAGCGAATCCATAAGTCAGTATCCTGACCAGATATAATCAATGGATCAAAATAACCAGTTTGTTCTATGATAGATTTATTAAAAACAACACTAGAGCTGGTAATTAAGGTATATTTCTTACTTGCTTCAAAATAATTATGTTTACCATAAAGATCTAATTGTTTAAAGCTGTATTTGACAGGGATAATTTTGTTATCATATTTTTGAGAAATACCAGTAGTAAAAATTTTAATTTCAGGAAATATACTAATAGCATCATACATGTCTTGTAGATATGATTTTTCCCAAGTGTCATCACCATCTAAAAGAGCAATAAATTTAGACGATGCTTTTTTGATTCCTGTATTTCGAGCTATAGATGCTCCTTGGTTTATAGTAGTTATAAGTTTGATGCGTTTATCTTCTAGTGATTCAATAATCTTTACACTATCATCAGTTGAACCATCGTTGATTATAATAATTTCAAAATCTTTATAGGACTGATTTAAAACACTGTTTATTGTGCTTTTTATATACTTCTCTTTGTTATAAACAGATATGATTATTGAAAAAAAAGCCATTATTTTTTAGAGTTTAAATAACAATAATACATTAATCTATATAAATCAAAAATAAAAAGCGATGGTTTATTTCCTAATAAATTCTTTTTAAATAGACGGTCATATTTATTGTAAAGAAACGAAAGCAATTTTGATATTCCGTTATTTTTTATTTTAGAATAAGTGCTAGAAATTCTAGTATAACTAGCAGGTAATAGATCTTGCTTTATAAACAAATCTATAGCCTCTACAGAGTCTAAAGATTTTTTTAAGAATGTTTTGCTGTCTTCAATCCCAAGATGATAAACAGGGTTTTCTATATGGTTTAATTTAATATTAGATCCTTTTAAATTATATGAAAACAAAGTGTCTTCATGTCTTAAATTAGGGATGTCCTCATTAAAACTAACCTTATTAAAAACACTTTTATGTATTAAAAAATTCAAGGTTAAAAAGCTTAAATACGTGTTTTTATTTCGGTTTTCAGCAGATAATGCTTCTCTTTCTTTTCCGTAAATCCATCGCAATATATGTGAACTATCCATACGCTTCTCTTGGTATAGTATACCACCATTTATAATTTCATATGGCTCCGAAATAAATTTAAGATATGTTTCAATAAAATTGTTTTGCGTTGGTATAACATCTGCATCTAGAAAAAGACACCAATCGTATTTTGCGTTTTTGGCTAAGCTGTTTCTTATGGCACTGCGGCCAATATTTTTTGGAAGAATAGTATACTCACAAAAAGAAAATGTAGTTATAGTCCTATTTATAGTCTGTAATTTGAGATCACTAGAACAATCGTCAAAACATAATATTTGAAAAGGTGTGGTCGTTTTAGATAACTGCTTATGCACTTCAGATACAAGATCTAAAATATTATAATTATATACAGGTATTAAAACAGAAATCATGGCTAATTATGTCGTTTAAATTTGAAATTTAATAGCATATCAAATTTACTTTTTTACAATAAAAACAGTTTCAGCTTTTAATCCAAAAGCGTCATCGGTATCTTTATCAAAGGTCTTAATATTAACTTTAAAACCAACAGATTCTAGTCTATTTTGTAAGCCTATAATAGAATAAACTCTAACATGATCGTCTTGGCCAAATGCGATCTTTCGAGCTTCTTTCGAAGTAATACTAGAATCTTCGTAAATATCACCAACTTTAAAAGGGGTCTGTATAAAGCATATTCCATTTGGTTTTAGTACGCGATATAATTCGGACATTGCTTTAATATCATCTTCAATATGTTCTAAAACATGATAGCAAATAATAAGATCATAGAAGTCAGATTCTGAGGCAATAGCTGTAATATCGTAATTATAATCTGCAATAAACTCATTTTCAAAATCAGAACTATAATAATTTAGGTTATCTAATTTTTTGAATTTTTCTGAAAGTGCTCTTGGTGGCGAAAAATGTAAAACAGTGCCATTAAGCGCATCAGTATCAAGAAGTGTTTTATACAATCGTCTGGTACGAGAACGACTACCACACCTTGGGCAAAGCAAATCCTTATCGTCTAATTCTATAAAGTGTTTTAATTTGAAATCACAGATATTACATTGATAGTTATTCCCTTTATATTTTAAGCTAATGAGTTTTCTAAAAAAGAATTCATTGTTTTGTAATAATTGTTTCGGAAGAATACGTTTAGCAATACTTTTTAAGCTTTTATACATTGCATTTAGCTCTTTCGTTGCACCACTTCAAACACCTTGTTTTCGTCGCACTTTAAAGTTTTACTTGGGTATTTTAGAAGTAAAGCATAATCGTGAGTGGCCATTAAAATAGTATTACCATTTTTATTAATGTCTTGTAATACCTCCATCACTTCAATACTCGTTTGTGGATCTAAATTTCCTGTTGGCTCATCTGCTAAAATAAGTTCAGGGTCATTAAGTAAAGCACGTGCAATAGCGATACGTTGTTGTTCTCCACCAGAAAGTTCATGAGGATATTTAAAACCTTTAGTTTTCATGGCAACCTTATCTAAAACGGTATCAATACGGTCTTTAATGCGGTCTTTTTCTTTCCAACCTGTAGCTTTTAAAACAAACTCTAGGTTGCCCATAATAGTACGATCTGGTAATAATTTAAAATCCTGAAAAACAATTCCCAATTTTCGTCTTAAAAACGGGATGTCTTTCTCTTTCATGGTTTTTAGGTTATAGTCAACCACAGAACCTTCTCCTTCCGTTAATTGTAGGTCGCCATAAAGTGTTTTCATAAAACTACTTTTTCCGCTTCCTGTTTTTCCAATGAGGTAAACAAAATCGCCTTTTTGCATTTCAAAGTTTACTTTAGAAAGTACCATACTTTCACCTTGATAAATTGTAGCATCTTTAAGCTGTAAAACCGTTTCGGACATATTAATAAGATATAAATAAATTGGTATTTGTAAATGTATTGCTTAAAATTTCAAATGACAAATTCTAAAATGATAAAAGACTGCAGCTTGAAAGTTAAAAAAAACAGATATTTAATTAAAGTAGTTAACGATAACTATTTCATAATTTAATCTTGAATACTTCAACTTCATTTTCGAGTGCAATTAAACTTTTAAAGCTTAAAATAATCAATATAATTCTGTAAATCTTTGTCGCCACGACCAGATAAACTAATAACAACAATGTCATCAGGTTTAAAGGTTTTATGTTTAAAAATAGCCAAAGCATGAGAACTTTCTATAGCAGGAATAATACCTTCTAATTGCGTTAATTCTAAACCAGAATTCATGGCTTCATCGTCGGTTGCCGAATAAAATTCACCACGTCCTGTTTTATACAAATGCGAATGTAAAGGACCAACACCAGGATAATCGAGTCCTGCAGAAATTGAATAGGGTTCAGTGATTTGTCCGTCTTTAGTTTGCATTAATAAGGTTTTACAACCGTGTATAATGCCTTCTTTTCCTAACACAGAAGTTGCTGCGCTTTCACCAGAATGAATGCCTTTTCCAGCGGCCTCTACAGCAATAATACCAACGTCTTCATTATCTAAAAAATGATGATACGTTCCTGCGGCATTACTTCCTCCTCCAATACAAGCTACAACGTAATCCGGATTTTCTCTGCCTTCTTTTTCTTTTAGTTGCCATTTTATTTCTTCGGAAATTATCGATTGAAATTGAGTAACCATATCAGGATAAGGATGTGGACCAATAGCAGAACCAATAATGTAATGCGTATCAACCGGATTATTTATCCAGTCACGAATAGCCTCATTTGTGGCATCTTTTAAAGTACGACTACCAGATAATGCAGGGACAACTTTGGCTCCTAACATTTTCATTCGAGCTACATTTGGTGCTTGACGTGCAATGTCAATTTCTCCCATATAAACCACACATTCAATACCTGTTAAAGCACAAACGGTTGCGGTTGCAACTCCATGTTGACCAGCTCCAGTTTCGGCAATAATTCTATTTTTACCTAAACGTTTTGCCATAAGGATTTGCCCAATGGTATTATTAATTTTATGGGCACCTGTATGGTTAAGATCTTCGCGCTTTAAATAAACCTTGGTATTATATTTTTCTGAAAGACGTTTAGCCAAATAGAGTGGAGAAGGACGACCAACATAATCTTTTAATAAAGCATTAAACTCTTCTTTAAAAGAAGGCTCTGCCATTATTTTTAAATAATTTTGGCGTAACTCTTCTACGTTTGGGTAGAGCATTTCTGGTATGTATGCTCCTCCAAATTCGCCGTAGTATCCTTTTTCGTTAATGTTGTATGTGTTTTCCATAATCCTAGGTCATTCCTGCCAAGACAAGAATATATTTATTTTAATTTTCATTGTGGATTCCACATCAAATGTGGAATGACAAATGCATTTTAAATGTTATTCGTCAGTTTGAGTTATTTCGATTTTTTTCAAAATTGTATTAAGAACTTTTTAGTGCTTCTCGATACCATTTTTTCGTGCCTCAAAAATCATTCGAAGTGACGTGTTTTTTTAATTTTTCTAATTCTTCAATATTCTTTAATCCAGGTTCTATTTCAAATTTACTGTTTACATCTAATGCATAGCAATATTTTGAAGCTTCACTTGCTTTGAATTCTTTGATTTTTTCAATTTCATTTAATCCAATACCTCCACTTAATAAATAAGGTTTGGTTGATGGATACTGATTTAAAACATTCCAGTTAAACGTGAAACCGTTTCCTCCTGGTAATTTTCCTTTAGTATCAAATAAGAAATAATCACAAACGTCTTCATATGGTTCAAGTACATTAAAGTTGAATTCGTCTTTAATACTAAAGACCTTTATCACTTCTACATTGGTTATGGCTTTACAGTATTCTGGAGATTCATTTCCGTGTAATTGAACAGCTTGCAAGTTGAATGTTTTAATCGTTTTTAATACCGTTTCTAAATCTTCATTAACAAAAACGCCAACTTTTTTAATTGTATTTGGCAATTCAGGAATGGTAGTATTAAAATGTCTAGCAGATTTATCATAAAATATAAAGCCCAAATAGTCTGGTTGCAAGTTGGCAACAGCCTCTATATTGTCTTCATATTTCATTCCGCAGATTTTTAGTCTCATAATCTTTGTCATTCCTGCGAAGGCAGGAATCTATTTTGTTAATTGATTAATGAATTTTTTAGCACTCTCTCCTGGATTGTCTGTTTTCATAAAATTTTCGCCTATTAAGAAACCTTGATAACCATAAGGTTGTAATTCTTTAATAGCATCAACAGAACTGATGCCGCTTTCAGACACTTTTACAAAATCGTTTGGTATTTGATCACTTAATAATTTTGAAGTTTCTAAACTGACTTCAAACGTTTTTAAATTTCTATTATTTACACCTAACATATCTAAAGAAGACATAATGGATTTATGTAATTCTTCTTCGTTATGGACTTCCAATAAAACATCTAGATTTAGACGTTTCGCAAATTCTGAAAACTGTTTAATTTCTGCTTTAGTTAATATGGCTGCAATTAATAAAATAACATCTGCTCCATAAGCTTTGGCTTCTAAGATTTGATACTCATCAATGATGAATTCTTTTCTTAAAAGCGGCAGGTTGCAGCTTGCTCTTGCTATTAATAAATCGTCTATAGCTCCACCAAAATATTTTACATCTGTTAATACAGACATGCCACAAACTGCTGCATTTTCATAACCACGAGCAACATCTTGTACATTTAAATCTTGATTGATTACTGATTTTGATGGCGAACGTCTTTTGTGTTCTGCAATAATCCCTGATTTGCTTACTCTTAAATTTTGAGCAAGTGAATAGGTCTGACGTTCAAATAAAACAGATTGTTCTAATTGACGAATTGGAATTAGAGATTTTCGTAAATTAACTTCTTTACGTTTGTCTATTACTATTTTATCTAATATGTTCATTTACTAAGTTCAACGAGTTTATCTAAAGCTTGTTTTGCATTTCCACTAATTAGAGATTCTTTTGCGAGTTCAAAACCTTCTGCGTGTGGAATTTGTTTTACTGTAGCAATAGCCAATCCAGCATTTGCACACACCACATTGTTTTGAGCTTCTGTACCATTGCCTGCAATGATTTCAGAAAAAAGTTTTGCTGCTTCTTTTACGGTATTTCCACCAAAAATTTCAGATTGCTTTATTTGATTAACGCCTAAATCCCTTGGTTCAAATAAAGTTTCAGCTGTGTTTGTAATCACTTTAGTTTTTCCTGTTAATGAAATTTCATCATAACCATCTAAGGCATGTACTATGGCATAATTCTTATCTGATTCTTGATATAAATAGCCATATAACCTTAGTAATTCGAGATTAAAAACACCTACCATTTGATTTTTTGGAAAAGCAGGATTGACCATAGGACCTAACATATTGAAAAAGGTTTTTACACCTAATGCTTTTCGGATTGGTGCTACGTTTTTCATCGCAGGATGAAATAATGGGGCGTGCAATACACAAATTCCAGCTTCGTCTATACTTCGTTTTAAAAAGTCAATATCATTTGTGAATTTTATACCTAAACTTTCCATAACATTAGACGAACCACATGCTGACGATACTCCATAATTTCCATGCTTTGTAACATGCACACCTGCACCAGCAGTTACAAACGATGATAAGGTTGAAATATTAAACGTGTCTTTTCCGTCTCCACCTGTTCCACATAAATCTATAGTATTGTAGTCTTCTAAATCTACAGGAATACATAATTCTAAAAGTGCATCTCTAAAACCACGAAGCTCTTCTGTGGTTATGCTTCGCATCATATAAACGGTTAAGAAGGATGCAATTTGATTCTGATTATATTTCCCTTCGGAAATATTAACCAAGACGTTTTTTGCTTCATCACTTGTGATGCTTTCTTGGTTAATTAGTCTCGTTAGTAGTTGTTTCATTATAATGCCCGCAAAAGCAGGTATCTTTTTAATTAAACTTGTATCTGTTTATGTTGTCTTAGTCCTTGATGTTCTTATTTCAAGTTTATTGGTTCACCCAATTCTCGAGTATTTTTTTACCATCTGGTGTCAATACAGATTCCGGATGATATTGAACGCCTTTAACATCATAAATCTTATGTCTTAGTGACATTATTTGTCCGTTTTCGTCAAAAGAGGTAGCTTCTAAGCAATCTGGTAAATTTGAGTTAACGACCCAAGAGTGATAACGACCAACTTCAAATGTTTTTTCAAGTCCTTTAAAAAGCGATTCGTTATCTACAGAAAGTGTAATGTTGGTTGCAACACCATGATATACATTTTCTAAATTTTCTAATGTTCCACCAAAAACTTCTCCAATAGCTTGTTGTCCTAAACAGACGCCTAATATGCTTTTGGTTGGTGCGTAAGTTTTTATGATTTGTTTTAATAATCCCGCTTCATCTGGTATGCCTGGTCCTGGAGATAAGACAATTTTATTAAATGCGTCTACGTCTTCAAGTGTTAACTTGTCGTTTCTTTTTACAGTGACTTCGCAACCTAAGTCTTCTAAATAATGAACTAGATTGTATGTAAAACTGTCGTAATTGTCTATTACTAATACCTTTTTCATATTAAATTTCTTCTGCTTGTTCAATGGCTTTTGTTAAAGCACCAAGCTTATTATAAACTTCTTGTAATTCACTTTCGGCCTTAGATTTGGCAACTAATCCTGCACCTGCTTGCCAAAACAATTTGTGATTCTGGCTTAAAAATGTTCTAATCATTATAGCTTGGTTAAAGTTACCGTTAAAGTCCATGAAACCAATAGCTCCTCCGTAATATCCTCTGCTTGTTTTTTCGTATTTCTCGATCAATTGCATGGCTTTATGTTTAGGAGCTCCGCTTAAAGTTCCTGCAGGAAATGTATCTGCTACCACTTGCATGGTGTCTGTGTTTTTATGAATAGTTCCTGTAACTTTACTGACCAAATGGATAACATGCGAAAAGAATTGTACTTCTCTATAATTTTCAACAGTTACGTTGCTTCCGTTTCTACTAAGGTCGTTTCTTGCTAAGTCAACTAACATAACATGCTCGCTATTTTCTTTGTCGTCCTTTATTAATTCCTCTGCGAGTTCTGCATCTTTAAGATCATTTCCGCTACGTTTAAAAGTTCCAGCAATTGGATGAATTTCGGCTTTGCCATCACTAACTACCAATTGTGCTTCTGGTGAGCTTCCAAAGATTTTAAAATTCCCATAATCGAAATAAAACAAATAAGGTGAAGGGTTAATACTTCTTAAGGCTCTGTATACGTTAAACTCGTCTCCACTAAATTGTTGCGAAAACTGTTTAGATAAAACCAATTGAAAGACATCTCCTCTTGCACAGTGCTTTTTTGCTAATTCTACATGTTCTTTGTACTCTTCATCTGTAAGATTAGATTCAATACTTCCCTTTGTTTTAAAATCGTAAGAAGCATATTGTCTTGTCTGAATTAATTGCAGAATATCATCGATGTTATTTTCTGTATCAAAACAATGCGCAAAAATATAAGCTTCGTTTTTTTGATGATTTATAGCGATAATATTTTGGTAAACCGCATAATAAATTTCAGGAATAGTAACTGAATTGTCTTTTTTTGAAATCTCTATATCTTCAAAGTACTTTACAGCATCATAAGCAGTGTAACCAAAAATACCATTATTTATAAATTTAAAATCTTCAATAGTATCTACATCGAAGCGCTGTGTGAATTTGTGAATTTCTTCTACAACACCAACAGTTTCAATAGCATTTGTAGTAGAGCTACCATCAGGATAAGTTTGATAAATTGTATCTCCTTCAACTTTAATAGACGCAATAGGATTACAGCAGATATATGAAAAATTATTATCGTTGGCATGATAATCACTACTTTCTAAAAGAATACTATTAGGGAACTTATCTCTAATTTTAAGATAGATACTAACCGGAGTAATAGTATCTGCTAGAATCTTTTTATAATGTGTATTTAAACTAAATGTTTTCATTTTATGTCAAATTCAATTTGATATCTCTTAAAGCAGAGATGCGTTTCAAAATAATAGCTTCTGAAGCCATGTTAAATTAAAAAAGGCTTGTCGTGAATGACAAGCCTTTTTTTATATCAGTATTACATACCAAGGATTAGTTCACGAACGTAAGTTTGAGAAATTCCACCACCAAGTATGATTTGTTATTGTTTTCATTTGAACATCAAATATAGAAATCAAATTTTAGATTTCAAACACTTTAAGAAAAAAAGATTCTTGTAGTGATGAATTTATACTGAAACAAGAATTAAATTTTCTGTAGTTAGCATTCTTGAGGCTTAAAACTCTAATGTTACATCTAAGTCAAAGTTATCATAAATAGCTTTGTCTTTTAAACCATCAAAAAAGCTAGAAGAACCATATTTAATATCGTACTCAGTTCTGTCTATTTCTAATTTGGCTGTAGCCATGTTATCTTTTACAGTCATTGAGAATTCTACAGACTTAGTAGTTTCTTTAATTGTTAAATTAGCTTGAACCTTATAAAAACCATCTTTTCCTGAAACGTTTACAAATTCTAATTTAGCTGTTGGGAATTTTTCAACACCGAAAAAATCAGCAGATTTTAAATGTCCCTCAAGCTTACCTTTAGATTCTCCTTCTAAATCGGTAACATTTATTGATGGCATATCTATTTCAAATGAGCCGCCTGTTAAGGTGTTGTTATCAAAAGTAAGAGTTCCACTTTTTAAGTTTATGGTACCTTCATGCTGTCCGGTTACTTTATAACCTTTCCAGGTAACTTTACTTTTTTCTACGCTAACTTCTTTTTCTGTTAAAGCCGTGAATGACATAAATGATAATGCCAAGATAAAAAGTGTTGCAATTTTTGAATTTCTGTTTTTCATAATTATTTGTTTTTAAGTTTTATTAAAAGGGTGTTTAATTGTATTAACTCGTCTTGAGTTAAATTTTTTGTTATGTTTTTTTCTGTACTATCTATAATTGGGTCAATCGTTTTTAGAGTTTCTAAACCTAAATCTGTAATTACAATTTCTACTTTTCTTCTATTTGTTTTGCATATGGTTCGTTTTACAAACTTTTTCTTTAACAGCTTATCAACGAGTCTAGTTGTATTACTCATCTTACTTACCATACGTTCTTGAATGTCTTGTAAGTTTATGGCATTTCCGTTTTGACCTCTTAAAATTCTAAGAACATTAAATTGTTCTAAGGATAAATCAAAAGGCTTTAGTTCTAATAATAAATCATCTTTCATCCAAACGCTTGTCTGAAAAACGTTAATTACTGACGCTTGGTGTAACGATATATTGGCTTCTGTTTTTAATATTTTATTTAACTCTTTCATGTACAACAATTGTATATACAAATGTAGATGTATTTTTGAGATTTAAAATTAATATTTTGTTAAATTAAAATTATTTAGGTTTTGGTGTTTTTTTTAGATGTGTGTTTTAAAGAATGAAATAAAAAAGTGATAAAAGAGTTCTATATAAGAGTTTAATGTTTGTATTTTCTTACGTTAAGGGCGAAATATGTTAAAAAATGAATCTGAAATGTAACACTTCTGATTTTTTTACGTCTATATCATAAGGAAAAGTTAATTTTGCTAAAAATTGAAAATATAATATGGCTGATTTATCACAACAAGAATGGGAAGAACAACTAGAAGCAGATAATAATGCTGTAATTTTAGATGTTAGAACACAAGATGAAGTTGATGAAGGGATGATTCCTAATGCAATTCATATAGATATTTATAAAGGTCAAGGTTTTGTAGATGAAGTAGAAGCGTTAGATAAAACAAAAAACTATTATGTTTATTGTAGATCTGGTGCTAGAAGTGGGCAAGCTTGTGGGATAATGAATCAGTTAGGTTTTGAAAAAGCCTATAATTTAGAAGGTGGTTTTATGAATTGGCAAGGTGATGTTGCTCATAAAGAGTAGATATTTAAAGTAAGTAATTATGAGAAAAATATATGTAATCTTTAGTCTTTTTGTTGCGGTAAGTCTCTTTACCAGTTGTTTGGATAAGTCTTCAAATAATAGTGATGTTGTTAAATTAGTAACAGCAGAAGAGATGCAGTCCATTTTAGAATTAGAAGATGTTCAATTGGTAGATGTACGCACACCAAAAGAATATGACGAGATTCATATTGCAAATGCTCAAAATATAGATTTTAAATCTCCAACGTTTGATGCCGATATTTCAAAATTAGATAAAAAGAAACCTGTTATATTATACTGTAAATCTGGAGGACGTAGTGCCAAGTGCGCTAAAAAGATGGAAGAAGCAGGCTTTGAAAAAATATATGATCTCAATGGTGGTATTTCAAAATGGAAACACTCAGATAAACTCACTTTTAAAGTGCAATCTTAAATTTTACAAACCGAACCTAGTGTTCGGTTTTTTTATACCCTTAGATTTCCTTCTCTAATTCTTAAGGTTTTTATAAATTAGACGACTGTTAACTATAATTAAAAACACATCTGCTACATTTGGGTTTTAACACGTTGTTTATGAATTTAAAAAAAGTACTTCTACTTTGTTTTTTAGTATTCTCGTTTGCATCCAATTTAGATGCTCAAGTTTTCGATCCTGTTTCATGGGAAACTAAAACAGAACAAATATCTGATACAGAATATGACTTAATTGCTACGGCAACTATAGATGCTGGTTGGCATTTGTATTCGCAACTGGTACCAGATGGTGGTCCAATTCCAACAACGTTCGCCTTTACAGCTAATTCGGGTTTTGAATTATCAGGTAAAACGTTAGAAGATAAAGGGCATACTGTAGATGATCCTGTTTTTGAAATGAGAATTAAGTTTTTTGAAAACAAAGCAGAATTCAGACAACGTATAAAAGTTTTAAATTCCGAATTATCTTTAGTTAAAGGTGAAGTTGAATTTATGGTTTGCGACGATGAAAAGTGCTTACCACCAAATTATATCGATCTTGAATTTAATCTAAAATCTGCTGCAGACGTTAAAGAAGCAGCTATTTCTACAACCATAGATTTTTCAGGAACTCCGTCTAAAATCCTAGAACCAGTAAAATGGATGGGTTCAGTTGAAAAATTAAGTGCTACAGAATTTATTTTAGTTTCAACAGCAACCATAGATGAGGGATGGAAATTATATGCTCAGAATATTGCTGAAGGTGGTCCAATTCCAACAAGTTTTGAATACGCATTAGAAGAAGGTGTCCATTTAGTAGGAGATACTTATGAAGAAAAAGGTTTAGAAAGTGTGGATAAGGTCTTCAATATGAAGATTAAATACTTTAAAAATAAAACAGAGTTTAGACAGAAAATCAAAGTTTTAGATACTGCAATTACTACAGTAGAATCAGAAGTTGGCTTTATGTCTTGTGATGATACACAGTGTACAGCACCAACGTATGTCGATTTAAAATATGATTTAACTAAGACTACTGCCGCGACTTCAGATATTTCGGGAAATTCAGATTCAAGTGATAAAAATTCAAATAATGGACTTTGGACTATATTTCTTTTAGGATTAGGTGCAGGACTAATCGCACTTTTTACACCTTGCGTTTTTCCATTAATACCAATGACAGTAAGTTTCTTTACTAAACAAAGTAAGACTAAGTCAGAGGGAATTAAAAATGCGTTAATTTATGGTTTATTCATTATTGTCATATATGTCATTTTAGGAACGGGAGTGGTGGCCATTTTTGGAGCAAGTGCTATTAACGAATTTTCTACAAGTGTTGCTTTTAACCTTATATTTTTTGCTATCCTTGTTATTTTTGCAATTTCGTTTTTGGGAGCATTTGAAATAATGCTACCTAACTCTTGGGCAAATAAAATTGATAGAAAAGCAGATAGTGGTGGTTACACAGGTATCTTTTTTATGGCTTTGGCATTGGCCATTGTGTCATTTTCATGCACAGGACCTTTCGTAGGGAATATTATCGTATTATCAGCAACAACAGGAGGATTAGCTCCAGTGATAGGTATGTTAGGTTTTTCTCTAGCTCTGGCATTGCCATTTGGTTTATTTGCAGCATTTCCTGGTTGGTTAAATTCATTGCCAAAATCTGGCGGATGGTTAAATACGGTTAAGGTGGTTTTAGGATTTTTAGAACTAGCCTTTGCGTTTAAATTTTTATCGCAAGCCGATTTGGTATTACAACTACACTTCTTAGAACGTGAAGTATTCATAGCAATATGGATTGCCATCTTTGGAGCGTTATCATTATACCTTTTTGGGAAAATTCAATTGCCACATGATTCACCTTTAAAGCATATTTCAGTAGGTCGTTTATTGCTAGGCCTGTTAACTTTATCTTTTACTGTTTATATGATTCCAGGACTTTGGGGAGCACCGTTAAAAATAATTAGTGCATTTCCGCCGCCGTTAGATTATTCTGAATCGCCTTATGGTGTAGGAAATTCTAGAGGTGGTGGTACAAGTATAACAGATATTCCTGAAGGCGCCCATTTACTAGCACCACATGATATTTTGGCATTCAACGATTATGAAACTGGTTTGGCATATGCTAAAAAAGTAGGGAAACCTGTAATGTTAGATTTTACGGGTTGGGCTTGTGTGAATTGCCGTAAGATGGAACAAAATGTTTGGGTAGATTCCAAAGTATTGTCAAAACTTAAAAATGACATTGTTTTGATTTCATTATACGTTGATGAGAAAATAAATTTTCCTGAAGGTGAAGCACCAGATTCTCAATTGCGACCGGGTAAAAAATTACGAAATGTAGGTCAGAAATGGAGTGAATTTCAAACCGTTAAATACAAAACGAATACACAGCCTTATTATGTGTTAATGGATCATAATGAAGAAAATCTTATTGAGCCTGTTGCTTATACGCCAGATATTGAAGAATATGAGGCATGGTTAAAAGAAGGTATAGGGAATTTTAAGAATTAGAACACCAAGCTAAAAACAGAACCTTCGTTTTCAATACTTTTTACTATGATTCGGCCTTTATGTAAGAGCATAATTTGCTTACAAAGACTTAATCCTATGCCACTACCTGTGGCTTTACTCGTAAAGAATGGCACAAATATATTCTCTAGAATATCTTTTGGGATACCAGAACCATTATCAATGACTTTTATAACAATATCTCTATTAGGGTTTTGAGATGCTAATACTTTAATTTCTGAATGGTCTTTACTTTTACAAGCGTCAACAGCATTTAAAATAAGATTGATAAGTACTTGTTCTATAAGATGTGCATCAATATCTAATTCTAATTTTGGTGAGGTAACCTCGAATGTAATGGCAATAGCTTTGGCTTTTATGGATGGTTCCATTAAAAGCTGGATGTTACTAAATAAGTCTTCAATTTTAACACGTTGTAGGTTGAGGTGTGTCACTTTACTCAAACTTCTATAGGTTTTCGCAAATTTTAAAAGGCCTTCACTGCGGTTTTTAATGGTTTTTACACCAGCGTTTAAATCCTCTAATTCAAGGCGCGTTTCTTCAGGATGTTCTATAGCTAATTGCAAGTTTTGTTGAAGTGTATCTGCCAAGGACGAAATTGGAGCTATAGAATTCATAATTTCGTGTGTCATCACACTTAAAAGCTTCTTCCAAGATTCTGATTCATTTTTATTTAAGGTATTATCAATATCCTGAATGACAATCAACTTAAATGCATCATCCTTTACTTGAAATACCGTATCGGAAATTAAAATTTTTATAGTTTCATTTTGAAGTGCAATAGAAATCGAATCCGGTTCGCGATGATAGGTTTCAAAAACGGTATTAAAGAGTTCTGGTTTTCTGTTTTCAACAAAGCGGATATTTTTAAAAGATGGGACATCTAAAATGTCTCCAAAAGGCTCATTACTCCAAAGGACGTCTCCGGATTCTAGATTATAAGCAATAATTCCAATATCTACCATTTCTAAAATCTTCTGTAGATACACATACTGTGCTTCGTTTTGCGAATTGATGTCTTTAATGGTTCTATTAATCTCATTAAAACCTGTGTACAAAAACCGAATATCTTTAGGACCTCTGTCTTCTGGAAACCAACGTGAGAAATCACGATATTTTACAGCTTCAAAAAAATCATCTATAGCTACAAAACGACGTTTTACAAAGGTATAGGTGTTTATAAACAAATAAAGTAGTGCAATGCTCGTAATGGTAATGTAAGCGGATTGATCTTTGTAAATAGAATACACTAACGCAAGTATGGTACTCACCAAAAGTAGAATTCTAAAAAAAAGCCAAAATATGTAACTTCTATAGTTCATACTTTTCTAGTCTTCTGTATAAAGCAGCTCTTGTAATCCCTAGATCTTTAGCTGATTTTGAAACATTACCTTTATTCTTTTCAAGGACATTTAAAATGGCGTTCTTTTCTAAATCGTCTAAGTTTAAACTCTGAGTATTCATATTTGTAGAGGTCGATGAACGCTCTATAGAAGAAAATACTAAATCTTCTGGTTTTAAAACCGAGCCATCTGTCATAATCACAGCTCGTTCTAATACATATTGAAGTTCTCTTACATTACCTGGGAAGTCGTGATTTTTTAATTTTGAAATAAATCCGGAATCAAATGAAAACGGACTTTTATTATATTTTTCGGCATATAAGGTGACAAAGTGATGTGCTAATTCTGTAATATCTGTACCACGATCTCTAAGTGGTGGAGCAATAATATCCACCGTATTAATTCTGTAGATTAAATCTTTCCTGAACCGCTTTTCATCTGCTAAAATTTGAGGATTGATATTAGTAGCGCAAATCAACCGAATATCTATAGAAATAGATTCATTTGATCCCAAAGGAGTCACTTGCCTATTTTGCAACACGGTGAGTAATCGGGCTTGCTGACTTAAACTAATATTTCCAATTTCATCTAAAAATAAAGTGCCACCAGTAGCCGCTTCAAATCGGCCTTTTCTATCTTCTCTAGCATCGGTAAAAGCCCCTTTTTTATACCCAAATAATTCACTTTCAAATAGCGATTCTGTTAAAGCACCTACATCTACTTTTACAAACGGTTGGTGTTTTCTATTAGAGTTATCATGAAGCGCACGAGCAATTAAATCTTTTCCAGTACCATTTTCACCAAGGATTAAAACATTAGCATCTGTTGGTGCTACTTTTTTTAGTTTTGTAAAGACATCAGTCATCACATCGCTATCACCAATAATTTCAACAGAATTTGTGTTAAGTTGCTTATTTTTAGTGTTTTGAGATGTTTTCTGACTTAGTATCGTAGTCATGGTTTCTACAATTTTTTCATTTTTCCAAGGTTTCATTAAAAAGTCGGAAGCTCCTTCTTTTAATCCGCGTATCGCTAAATCAATATCGGCATAAGCGGTCATTAAAATAACAGAGGTTTCAGGTTTTTGTTGTCGAATTTTATTTAGCCAAAAAATACCTTCATTACCTGTATTGACTAAACCATTAAAATTCATGTCTAGAACAATTATGTCGTAAGCAGTCTTCTCAATTTGAGATAGAATATTACTCGGATTCTTTTCGGTAACCACCTCTTTAACCAGTGGTTTTAAAAGCAAGCGCAATGCTGTTAATACATCAACATCATCGTCTATAACTAATATTGTAGCGTTTTTTAATACCATCCATACAATATTACGATATTAAATTCAGCTTATAAAAATTCAAAAAATAAAATTTTAGAGGTAGTTAAAAGTGTGCATTTTCGAACATAAAGTGTATCAAAATCGGACACTTTTAGTTTTGATAAAAACAATAATTAGTTGAAAATCAATATTTTGTGTTTTTGGCATCATCTTCACTATATAAAAAGTATAAATAATAGATATATAATGGACGTTCCAATTCAAAAGAAGAAATTTTCAACTCAAAAAATAGGATTAGCTATAGGGATTATTGCAATAATAGCTTTAATCATATATGTTATTTTTCAAACCTCAGGTGGTTCTAAATTGAATGTGGATAGAGAGCGAATTTCAATTAGTACAGTAAGTGAAAATGTATTTCAAGAAAATATTCCCGTTAACGGCATTGTGCTTCCAATCACTACAATTTATTTAGATGCTTTGGAAGGTGGACGTGTAGAAGAGAAGTTTGTTGAAGATGGTGCTATGCTTAAAAAAGGAGAGCCAATTTTAAGATTATCAAATACTGATTTGGAATTGAGTCTCATTAACCAGGAAACGTCGGTATATAATTTATTAACACAGATGCAAATTTCTCAAAATGCAGCGCGCCAAAATACGATTAACAGACAAAATCAATTTACCGATGTTGAAAATAATCTCATTGAAGCAGAACGTGTTTATAATTTAAACAAACGGTTATACGAAAAAGGAGCGATAGGAAGAATGGATTACGAGTCTTCTGAAAATAATTACAACTATCAGAAAGAACGTATGAAACTATCTAAGCAAGTACTATCTGAAGATACCATTTCTTCAAAATTAGAAGTGAGTCAAGCAAAAAACTCATATGCCAGAACGCAAAGTGCATTAGAGCTTATGCGAAAAAAAGTAGGCGATTTAGTGGTGAGAGCACCAATCGATGGGCAGTTAACGTCGCTAGATGCTGAAATTGGTCAGTCCATTAATAAAGGTACACGATTAGGTCAGGTTGATGTGATTACTGGTTATAAAGTAAGAGTGGATATTGATGAACATTATATTTCGAGAATCTATAATGGTCAAACTGGAACCTTCGTGCTGAATAATAAAACCTATACTTTAGAAATTAAAAAGGTATTTACACAAGTTACCAATGGTCGTTTTCAAGTGGATATGAAATTTCAGGGTGATGTGCCTGAAGGTATTAGAAGAGGTCAAAATCTTCAAATTAGAGTGGCTTTAAGTGCAGAAAAAGAAGCGTTGTTAGTTGCGAAAGGTGGATTTTTTCAAAAAACGGGAGGCAACTGGATTTTTAAAGTGAGTGAAGATGGAAATACGGCTTATAAAGTCAACATAAGATTAGGAAGCCAGAATACAGAATATTATGAGGTACTTGATGGTTTAAATCCTGGTGATAACGTAGTCACCTCGAGTTATGATTCCTTTGGAGATACTGAAGAATTGATTTTGAAATAATAAAAAAGAAGCAAGAGAACCAACAAGAAACAACCAATAACTAAGAGCTAACAGTCAAAAGCCAACAGCTAAAAAATAGAAATACAATGATACAAATTACGGACTTAGAAAAGTTTTATAAAACCGAAGAAGTACAAACCATAGCCTTAAACAAATTATCATTTAATGTTAAAGAAGGTGAGTTTGTAGCGATCATGGGACCTTCAGGATGTGGGAAATCGACCTTATTAAATATTTTGGGATTATTAGACGATCCTGATGGAGGTAGTTTTATGTTTAACGGAACAGAAGTCGCTGGTTACAATGAGCGTAAACGTTCGGAATTGCGTAAACACAATATCGGTTTTGTTTTTCAAAGCTTTAATCTTATAGATGAGCTTACCGTTTTTGAAAATGTAGAATTACCATTAATCTATACAGGTGTAAAACCAGCAGAACGGAAAATACAAGTGGAGGCGGTTTTAGAAAAAATGCAAATCATGCACCGAAGAAATCACTTTCCACAACAATTATCTGGTGGTCAGCAACAACGTGTAGCTGTGGCACGAGCAGTTGTAAACAAACCCAAACTAATTTTAGCTGATGAGCCAACAGGAAATTTAGATAGTACTAATGGAAATGAGGTTATGGATTTATTAATAGATCTTAATGAAGCCGGCACAACCATTATCATGGTAACACACAGTGAACACGATGCAAAATACAGTCACAGAATTATAAGAATGTTAGACGGACAAAAAGTAACCGAAAATATCTTGGCGTAAATCGACTTTCATAAATCAATCAATCAATCAATCAATCAATCAGGCGGAAAGCACTTTAGTAAATCATAAAACAATTCATCACATACTACTGAAGTGCCAAAGCCAAATCAATCAAAAAACGAACAGTAATTCTTAAAAACTATGTTTAAAAATTATTTTAAAATAGCGTTTAGAAACCTTATTAAAAATAAGGTGTATTCATTTATTAATATTTTTGGATTAGCGGTTGGCATGGCTGCGACGATTATGATTGGTTTATGGGTCACTGATGAATTAAATTTTAATAATCATTTTGAAAATAAGGACACCATAGCTCAAGTATTTCAAAGCCAGACGATAAATAATGATATTGGAACAGGTCCTGCAATTCCAAGACCTTTAGAGTTTGCTTTACGTGAAGATCACACTGATAATTTTAAGCATATTGTGATGTCATCTTGGGAACAACCGCGATACCTGAAATTTGGTGAAACCAATATTTACATAACAGGAAACGCGATGCAAGAAGGGGCAACAGATATGTTGGATTTGGATATTGTTTCAGGTGTAAAAGATGGACTTAAAGAGAAGAATTCAATAATGTTATCAGAATCTGCTGCAAAGTCTTTATTTGGTAATGAAACCGCTTTAGGGAAAATAGTAAAAGTGAATAATGAGGATGATTTAATTGTTACTTCGGTTTATAAGGACATTCCAACAAATAACTCATTTAGCGATATGGAATACATCATTCCATGGAAACATTATGTAACAACACAGCCTTGGTTAGAATTGTCAAAGGATGCTTGGGGAAATAATTCATTTCAGATGTTTGTGCAAATTAACGAGAATACGACTATGGATGTGGTAACCTCTAAAATTAGTGATGTAAAGAAAAATGCCTCATCTGAAACAGCTCAATTTAATCCCCAACTATTTTTATTACCAATGAAAGATTGGTATTTACGAAGTGAGTTTGAAAATGGGGTGCAATCCGGTGGACGTATTGAAAACGTTTGGTTGTTTGGTGTTATTGGTTTATTTATTCTGTTATTAGCGTGTATCAATTTTGTGAATTTAAGTACCGCACGTTCAGAAAAACGAGCAACCGAAGTTGGTATTAGAAAATCGATAGGTTCACAGCGTAGTCAGCTTATTTTTCAATTTTTAAGTGAATCGTTTTTAATTGTTTTCCTGTCGTTTATTGTTGCACTTGGATTAGTGTTGTTATTCTTAAACGGATTTAATAATTTGGCTAGTAAAGCCATCGTTTTTCCGTGGGTAAATCTTCAGTTTTGGTTAATTTCAATGGCTTTTGTAATTATTACGGCATTTTTAGCGGGAAGTTATCCTGCCATTTATTTATCATCTTTTAATCCTGTTGCGGTATTAAAAGGCACCTTCAAATCTGGTCGTTATTCATCTTTGCCTCGAAAAATTTTAGTAGTCGCACAGTTTACCGTTTCTGTAGCCTTAATTATAGGAACATTGGTGGTGATGAATCAAATTCAGTTTTCTAAAGATCGACCTGTTGGGTATGATAAAGAAGGGTTGATTCAAATTCCTGTTATGAGTAATGAGTTCATTGGAAAAAAAGAAGTGATGCGCAATCAGTTTATCGCTTCTGGTGGAGCTCTAGAGATGGCAGGAACAAGTGCGCCTATGACTAATGTGTGGTCTAATAGATCTGGTTATACTTGGGATGGTAAGCCTGCTGATTTTCAAGAAGATTTAGCATATACATCAGTCTCATATGAATTTGTGGAAACTTTAGGCTTAAAAGTTACTGCTGGTCGTGGGTTTTCTCGGGAATTCGCTTCAGATTCAAATGCTGTATTACTTAATGAAACGGCTGTGAAATACATCGGACTTATAGATCCAATTGGTAAATTTATTAGAGATTCTGATACTGAAGATCCAAGTCCAGCTTTAAAAATTGTAGGAGTTGTTGAAGATATGATTATTCAATCGCCATACAGTCCTGTAAAACAAGCGATGTATGTTTTTGATAGCGATGATAATACCGCGTTTTATAACGTAAGACTTAATCCTGAAAAAAGCACTAGTGAAAATTTAGCGCTTATTGAAGGTGTCTTTAAAAAGAACTTCCCAAACACTCCTTTCGATTATCAGTTTGTAGATGAAGAATATGGAGCAAAGTTTGAATCAGAAGAACGCGTTGCCAGTTTAGCCAGAGTATTTACAGTGTTAGCGATTTTTATTAGTTGTTTAGGTTTATTTGGATTAGCATCTTTTGTGGCTGAACAACGTACTAAAGAAATTGGTGTTCGTAAAGTCTTAGGAGCATCCATCAGTCAGTTATGGTTATTGCTTTCAAAAGATTTCATCACGCTGGTATTCATCGCATTGTTAATTGCATCTCCGTTGGCCTATTATATTATGGGACAATGGTTACAAAAATTTAGCTATCGTACCACAGTCAGTTGGGATGTCTTTGCTATTGCTTGTTTTGGAGCGTTAATCATTACACTAATCACTGTAAGTTTCCAAGCCATTAAAGCAGCAACGTCTAATCCAGTAAAGTCATTGCGTACCGAATAATAATCAATCAAAAAACGAACAATCATGTTTAAAAATTATATAAAAATAGCAATCAGAAACCTCTGGAAAAACAGAACATTCACGGCACTCAATGTCGTAGGTCTTACAGTGGCATTCGGAGTAGCACTATTATTAGGCATGTATGCCGTTTTTCAATTGTCTTTTGATCGCTTTCATGAGCATGGAAATGAAATCTATCAAGTGTATACAGAGGATAGTGGGTTAAATGGCATTGAAGCTAACATCTCAAAATCCGAACCTTTTGCGGCAGCACTTCGTGAAGAGGTTACAGGAGTAGAGAAAATTACACGTTATAATGGTTCTGGAGTCTTATTAACTTATCAGGATAAGCAACTCGGTATGGGCACTGCGTATGTAGATCCCGATTTTTTCGACATGTTTAGCTTTCCAATTATAAAGGGTGATAAGACAAATCCAATAACGTCAGAGTCTTCAGTTGCAATGACAGAGCAGGCTGCAAAACGTATATTTGGTGATGAGAATCCTATAGGGCAAACCGTTACGATTTTAAGAGATGAAGTAGAAGTGCCTTTTAATGTCACCGCGATTATTGAAGATTTTCCCAATACAAGTTCTATAGGTTTTGATATCGTACTCAATTTTAAAAGTCAAAATGAGCATGCTTATGCCAGAACTGTAGGACGTTGGGACATGGAGAATCATGAGGTGTATATGCAACTTGCAGGAAGTGTACAACCTGAGCAATTTGAGAAAAGCACAGCAGATTTTACCCAATTACATTATAAAAATGAGATTGATAATGCCAAGCGTGATGGCCTTCAACCTAATGCAGATGGCCTTTACAGACAAATAAAAGTATTGCCGTTGGCAGATGTTCGATTTGCTAATTTTAATCAAGGACCAGTAACAGTAAGTCGTACAATGCCATATTTAGTTTTGGGTATTGCAATTTTAATTCTGTTTATCGCTTGTGTTAATTTTATAAATATGAGCATTGCTAAAAGTACACAGAGATTGCGTGAGATAGGAATGCGAAAAACACTTGGAGCAAACAAAAGGCAGTTGTTTTTTCAGTTTTGGGGAGAGAGTGTTTTGGTGTTTTTGATTTCCATCGGACTAGGAGTTTTATTAGCCGTGGTTTTACTACCATACTTTCAAACCTTATTTAAAACCCAAGCGTCATTGGCAACCTTACTCAACCCATCATTGTTATTGGTGCTTATTTTAAGTGTTTTGCTGATCACATTAATTGCAGGAGGTTATCCTGCGTTATTAATGAGTCGTCTTGGAACCTTACAAAGCTTAAAAGGGAAGCTCGATGTCAATGGTAAAAACCATTTGCGAAATAGTTTAATGGTCTTACAATTTGGGATTGCTATTTTACTGATTAGTGGTACGCTTGTACTTTGGGATCAGGTGGAATTTATGAGGACTAAAGACTTAGGTTTCAATAAAGATCAAGTGATTGCTTTTCCACTGAATGGTCAACTTAACGATCAACAAGCAATAGAATTACTTCGAAATAAACTTCAAGATAAACCTAATATTGTAAGTGTTACAGCATCTAATAATATTTTAGGTTTAGGAAAAGATGGCTCGCGTTCGACTAGTATTTTAGGTTTTGAACACAAAGGTAGAGGCGTGGATACGCATATGTTAGTTGTTGATGCAGATTACGTTGAAACTTTAGATTTGAATATTATTGAAGGTCGTTCATTTCGAAAAAACTTAGCGAGTGATAGTCTTTCAGTTATTATCAATGAAGCTATGGCAAAGCAACTCAATGAAGATGATATTTTAGCCTCACAGATAGATTTAGATGATGCAGTATATTCTGTTGTAGGTGTTATTAAAGATTTCAATTTTCAAGAACTCGACCAGACGATTGCACCAATGACTTTATTTGCGCTTCCTAACTGGAATTTACGCAACGTATACGTTAAGGTGTCATCACAAAATTTAGAACAAGCCTACACCGATGTAAAAGCAGCTTGGCATACTATTGAGCCCAATGCCGAATTTCAAGGGTCTTTTTTAAATGAAAATATTGATAGAACCTTACGAAATGAGCGTACTATGATTACCATGATTGGTAGTGGTTCAATTTTAGCTATTGTGTTAAGTTGTATTGGTTTGTTTGCTATGTCATTACTCATTGTAGCACAGCGTAAAAAGGAAATAGGAGTTCGTAAAATAGTCGGTGCGAGTGTCTCGGCCATTACAATATTACTGACTAAAGACTTTTTAAAATTAGTAGTTATCGCTTTTTTAATCGCGTCGCCAATAGCATGGTGGGCAATGCATAATTGGTTACAGAATTATGCGTATCATATAGATCTTAATATTTGGATGTTTTTATTGGCAGGCGGAATAGCAGTAGTAATAGCCATGCTTACCATAGCCGTAAAAACGATTAAAGCAGCAACCTCTAATCCTGTAGAATCTTTAAGAACGGAATAATCATCATCAACCTGCAAGGTTTTTGAAACCTTGGAGGTTTTGCGATAAAACAATACATCATGATTAAAAATTATTTCAAAATAGCATGGAGGAACCTCATGAAGCATAAGGTGTTTTCTCTAATTAATATTATTGGTCTTACCATTGGATTAAGTGCGTCGTTTGTAATTGGTTTAATGATTTATTACGATGCTACCTTTGATGCATTCCATAAAGATGAGGATCGTATTTATAGAGTCGTTACAGATTTAATTAGTCCTGAGGCTACTTTTTCTATTCCTGGAGTCACTTTAGCATTGGAGGATGCCATTACCGAGAATTCAAATTTTGAAACCGTTAGTGGGTTTTATATAGAACGGCCTTCAAAAGTTGAAAATAGAGTATTAAATTCCGAATTTAAATGGCCCAACTTCGTCATTTTTGCAGATGCTAATTATTTTAAGATTTTTGACTATAAATTTTTAGCTGGTAATACATCTGAAATTTTAACAAGTCCAAATAATGTTATTCTTACCGAAAATCGAGCAGCTGATTATTTTCCAAATACGAAACCGTCAGATATTATTGGAAAAACCTTAATTTACAATGATTCACTTCATATAACAGTTACAGGAATTGTTGAGAATTTTAGAGAACGAACAGATTTTGTGTTTGAAGAATTTATCTCGCATTCAACAATTTTGCAAACACGATTGCGAGACGATTTCCTCAATAAAAATTGGAACAACACCAACGATGCGTCTCAGCTATTTGTAAAGGTGACGCCAAATGCCGACTTATCAGCGCTACAAAATCGTTTGGATAATTTAGCAAAGGAGCACCAAGATGAGGAATCTAAAAAATATGGTGATGAACAACAATTTACACTACAACCATTAGGAGATATTCACTTCAACGAAAAGTATGGTATTTACGATTGGTCTAAAGGCCAGGCTAGTAAATCGCTGCTTACAAATCTCGCTTTGGTGGCTATATTTCTATTGGTGTTAGGTTGTATCAACTTTATAAATCTTAATACAGCGCAAGCTTCTCAGCGTGCTAAAGAAATTGGCATTCGTAAAACTCTTGGAAGCTCTAGAAAACAGCTGATAGGTCAATTTATGGGTGAAACATTTTTATTGGTTTTGGTGTCTGCAGTATTATCGCTATTACTTTCTAGATGGTTGATTAATGTGTTTTCAGATTTTGTGCCAGAAGGTTTAAGTTATGAACTGATGAAATCACCTTTAATCATTCTTGGTATTGCTATTCTATTACTATTAGTGACATTTTTATCGGGCTTTTATCCCGCATTAGTACTTTCAAAGTTCAATACAGTTTCAGTTTTAAAAAATCATTTAGCTGTCGGAAATAAAAAAGTGAAGCTCAGAAAATTCTTAACGGTTTTTCAGTTTTCCATTGCTCAAGTATTTGTAATTGCTACGTTGTTGGTTGGTCAACAAATTAATTTTCTTTTAGAGACAGATATGGGTTTTAAAACGGATGCTATTGTGTCTGTTTATAGCCCAAGAGCAGAACGCGAAATTTCTAAAAAAGAGCTTTATGCCGAAAAATTAAGAGCTATTCCGGAAATTAAGTCGATTAGTATTGGAGGCAATGCACCTGCATCTATTTCTACGAATAGTTCTTCAGTCACTTATAATAATGGTGACAATGAGGTTAATTTAGACTTACAATTTATTTTTGGCGACGTCAATTACGCGAAGGTATTTGAGTTAGATCTTATAGCAGGACGAACCATCCGAAATGATACCGTTAAAGAGTTGGTGATTAATGAGACGTGTAGAAAAAGACTTGGTTTTAAAAGTCCCGACGAAGCAATTGTGAAAACGGTTTTATTAGGTGATCAAAGTGTGCCTATAGTCGGAGTTATGGCAGATTTTTTCCAACGTTCCTTGCGAAGCGATATTAAACCCATGGCATATAGAGGAGATTGGTATCAACCAGAATGGAGTCAATTTCAAGCCGTTCATATCGCATTTCAAAATGAATCATCAGCAGATTTTAAAGGAACACTTTCAAAAATTGAAAATGCTTATAAAACAGTCTATACTGAGACCGATGATTATCGCGTAGAGTTTTTAGATGAAACCATCCAGAAGTTTTATAATCGGGAGCAAAAGATGTCCAAACTTTTAAATTGGGCTACAGGTTTATCAATATTAATTAGTTGTTTAGGATTGCTCGGACTTGTGATTTATACCACCAACCGACGTGTAAAAGAAATTGGAGTGCGTAAGGTTCTAGGAGCTTCATTACTTCAAATTAACGCGCTCTTATGCAAAGAGTTTTTAATCTTGGTAGCGATTGCTTTTGTCATTGCGGCACCAATTGCGTATTACGGCATTAATAATTGGTTGCAAGATTTTGCATACAAAACAAGTATTAGTTTTTTGGTGTTTTTAGTGAGTGGTTTAGCGATGATTGTCTTTGCCTTATTAGTCATTAGTATAAAGACGCTTCAGGCGGCAAATGCCAATCCTGTGGATTCATTACGCTCAGAATAAACTGTTCATTTGCGAACAAGAAGTGTATCAAATTCGAACAGTTTTAAATTCTTAATTAAATATAAAATACTGACATATAGCTGTTTGTGGTTTTGGCATCATCTTCACTATATAATGAGTAGAAGTAATCAATTAAGTTAAAAAATAGTATGATTTTAAATTATATAAAAATAGCCTTCCGGACTTTACGTAAAAATAAAGGGTATAGCTTTCTAAACATTTTCGGATTAGCCATAGGAATTACGTGTGCTAGTTTAATTTTTCTTTGGGTTGAGGATGAGGTAAGTTTTGATTCTGATTTTTCAAAACAAGATCAAGTTTACTATGTACCAACACATCAAGAATATGATGGTGAATGGAGAACGTTTAATTCTACTCCAGGACCATTTGCTGAAGCTATGAAAGCGGAAATTCCAGGAATAGTAAAAGCATCACGAACAAAGCATCGAGATTTTTTATTTGCTGTAAATGATAATGCCATCAATAGCGGTGGACGTTTTGTAGATGAAGATTTTATAACAATATTCAGTTTAAAATTTGTTGAAGGTAATGCAAAAGAGGCTTTCAATAATCCTGAAGCCATAGTTATTACGCAAGAAACGGCAGAGCAGCTTTATGGTAAAAACACAAAAGTATTAGGCAAAGTACTTAAAGTAGACAATACAGATAATTACCTGATTACAGGAGTTATTGAGAATTTACCAAAGAACGTGACGTTTCCTATAAATTGGATTGCGCCATTTGAGCGTTGGAGTGCAGATAAAGAATGGACCAATGGTTATGGTAGTTTCTTCGCAGATACCTTTGTTGAGTTGTCACCAGAAGCTGATTTTAATGCTGTAAATGATCAAGTCCTTGGATTGCTTGAGAAAAAAACAGGAGACAGTGATTCAAAAGCATTTTTACATTCTATAAAAGATTGGCATTTAAGAGGTAATTTTGAAAATGGAAAGCAAGTTGGAGGACGCATAGATTCGGTTAGATTATTTACAATTATTGCTTTAATTATTTTGCTTATAGCTTGTATTAACTTCATGAATTTATCTACTGCACGAAGTGAGAAACGTGCGAATGAAGTTGGAGTAAGAAAAGCCATGGGTTCTGGTCGTTCACGATTAATTTTTCAATTTATATCGGAAGCTTTAATCCTTTCTTTTATCGCGACTTTGGTTAGTGTATTATTGCTCTTTATTTTATTACCGCAATTTAACTTACTTATTGAGAGGAATTTAGTTTTAGGATTAGCGCAACCACTACATATTATCTTTTTATTAGGAATTACGCTTGTTTGCGGAATCTTCGCTGGCCTTTATCCAGCATTCTACTTGTCTTCGTTTAATCCTGTTGAGGTTTTAAAAGGTTTAAAAGTCACTCAAGGATCTGCAACATTTATTAGAAAAGGATTAGTTGTTGGTCAGTTTACAATTTCAATTGTTTTTATTATTTGTACCATTTTGGTTTATCAACAAATTCAACATGTAAAAAACAGAGATTTAGGTTTTGATAAAGACCAATTGATTTCATTGAATGTCAATGGTACTATGATTGAAAAATTTGATATCATCAAACAAGATTTAATACATACAGGAGCGGTTTCAAGCGTAGGTTTAAATAATTCAGGTATTTTAAATGGAGGCAACAATGGTTCTAACTTAACATGGACGGGCGGAACAGATACAGAAGACGTATTGATTTTCTTTAGATATATCAGTTCAGATTTTTTAGAAACAGCAGGTATGAAACTTGCCGAAGGTCGCGGTTTTAGCGAAAATGTAGCAAAAGATAGTACGAGTGTTTTAATTACAGAATCGTTTGCTAAGCTTATGGGAACTGGCAGTGCTATTGGTAAAAAAGTAATACGAGACGACACTTACACAGTAATAGGTGTTGTAAAAGATTATCTGTTCGAAGATATGTATGGACAAAGTGATCCTGTGTTATTTTTTAATTATCTGGGTGAATCTAGTTACATGTATCTAAAAACGAATCCTAATATTGAACCAAATGAGATGCTGTCTAAAGTTGAAGCGGTTATGAAAAAACATAATCCTGCCTTTCCTTTTGAGTACAGCTTTGTAGATGATGCTTTTAATGCCAAATTTAGAAGTGAACAACTCATAGGAAAACTCTCTCAACTATTTGCCTTACTAGCAATTCTTATTTCTTGCCTTGGGCTTTTTGGATTGGCCGCTTATACTGCAGAACAACGTAGTAAAGAAATTGGAGTAAGAAAAGTATTAGGTGCTAGTGTTGCAGGTATTGTGAAATTATTATCTAAAGACTTTTTGAAGTTGGTTGGTCTTTCCATTGTTATCGCAATTCCTATGGCTTGGTATGTTATGGATAATTGGCTTCAGAATTATGCGTATCGCATAGAAATTAATTGGTGGATTTTTGTCACAGCAGGAGTTGTTGCTATTGTAATTGCGATGATTACGGTAAGTTTTCAGGCTGTAAAAGCAGCATTGGCAAATCCTGTAGATAGTTTAAAAACCGAATAAAAAAACAAGTATTATGATACGTAGTTATATAAAAATTGCTTGGAGAAGTTTAAAGACGAATCGTTTATTTTCAATTGTAAATATTTTAGGGCTATCCATTGGTTTAGCCACAACATTGGTTCTGTTTTTATTTATTTTACACGAACGTAGTTTTGATTCCATGTACGCCAACAAGGATAAAATCTACCGTGTGCTTCTTAATACAACAGAAGATGATCTTGAAACTTGGACTGGTTCTCCTTCTGCAGTCGCACTAGAGTTGGAAGCAAATATTCCTGATATTGCAGAAGCAGGACGATTACTCAAACACGATTTTGGAGGGACTGCTTTTATTAAAGCGGGTAACGAGGTGTTTACTGAGAAAAAACTATTCTGGTCTGATGCTGCGATATTAGATATGTTTGATGTTGAAATTGTTAAAGGAGAAGGTTCAGAAGTTCTCAATACTCCAAATACGGTTTTACTTTCAGAAAGCGCTGCAAAACGGTATTTTGGAAATGAAAATCCAATAGGAAAGACCTTAACCATAGATGATGTGGATGTTGTTGAGGTGAAAGGTGTTTTTAAGGATTTTCCTGAAAATAGTTCGTTAGACTTCAATGTGGTTGCTCCGTTTTTAATGCAAAATGCAGCAAAAAATCCTACATGGGATAATGCGAGTTTTGAAACCTTTTTGCTCTTTAATACGGCGTCACCTAATGTCGCAAATGTTGAAGCTAAGATTCAAGATATTCTAGATAAAAATGTTAAGAAAGATGAGCAATGGTATAACTTCTCGCTTCAACCTTTAGAACAAATCCATTTATATTCTTCGACTTATAAGGATAGTTACATTGAGCGAAATGGTGATATCAATCAAATTAGAAATTTAACGGCTTTAGCGATTTTAATTTTAGTAATTGCTTGTATTAATTATATGAATTTAATTACAGCACGATCTCAAAAACGCGCCACAGATGTAGGTATTAATAAAACGCTTGGAGCATCTGTTAGAGATATCGTTGTTAGATTCTATATTGAAACAGGTTTAATTACTGCAATTGCTATGGTTTTAGGAGGTGTGCTTGCTGTTGTAGCATTGCCGATGTTTAATGATATTGCAGGAAAAGAACTCGATATTTCGTCACTTTTTTCTATTGAAATCATCGTTTTCTTAGTCTTAATTTGGTTCGTAACAAGTCTTATTTCAGGATCCTATCCTGCATTGTATTTATCACGATTTTCGCCTAAAGAAGCCCTCAAGCCTTCTGCTAATAAAGGAGGTATCGCAAGTGTTATAAGAAAGGGGTTGGTTGTGGTTCAGTTTTCAGCATCCGTTGTTCTGATTATTGGAGTCATTGTAATTCATCAGCAACTAGAGTATATTCAGAATAAAAGTTTAGGCTATAATCCCGAAAATGTAATGGCAATATCAACATCTGCAATTCGCGGTGGACAGGCTAATCAGGCTTTAATAAATGCTTTTAAAAAATTACCAAATGTCTCAGTTGTAGGACGATCTCAAGGTTATCCTGGTATGGGAGTTAGTGGAAGAAGTATTAATAAACCAAATACAGACGAAACCATGGGGATTTCAACAAATAATTCAGAGCGCGAAGTGGCTGATGTATTACAACTTAAGCTCTTGGCAGGTCAGTTGCTACCTAAAAACAAACAAGCAGGTGATACCTTGGTTGAGGTTGTGGTGAACAAAACTACTGTGGACTTTTTAGGCTTATCTCCAGAGGAAGCTATTGGAAAAAAAGTAGCGATGCAATTAGGTAATAATGCTTATATACATGGTGTTGTAGAGGATTTTAATTTTGCTTCGTTGCATAATCCAATTGGTGCTTATGCGTTTCATAACTCAAGCAGAGAACCAAAATCGTACTTGTTAATTCGATTTACAAATGAAGTCTTATCTGAAACGATTTCAAATTTTGAAAACACATTTAAAAACATAGCACCAAACTCTGCCTTTGAGTATACCTTTTTAGATAAGAATCTAGAATTGCTATATGAGAAAGAACAACGCACAGCAAATGTTGGATTGTTGTTTTCAATTTTGGCAGTAATTGTAGCTTGTATGGGTTTATTTGGCTTAGCAGCTTTTATGGCAGAACAACGTCATAAAGAAATTGGAATACGGAAAGTTTTTGGAGCAAGCGTCCCAAGAATCGTACAGTTACTCTCTATCGATTTTATGAGATTGGTATTAATTTCTTTAGCGATTAGTTTCCCGTTAGCATTCTATGTTATGAATCAATGGTTACAAGATTTTGCTTATCGTATTACTATTAGCTGGACCGTTTTTGCGATTGCTGGTGCATTAGCGTTGGTGATCACATTTGTTACGGTCGGCTACCAAGCGGTTAGAGCTGCAGTAGCAAATCCTATAAAAAGTTTAAGAACAGAATAAATTTATAAAAATAATTTATGAGAAATTTAAAATATAGCTTAGTCATACTATTGGTTTGTATGAGCCAAATTGCATTAGCTCAAACAAAGAAGCCTGTTGAAGCTTTTGATAAGGTTATTATAAGTCCACATATAGAAACCACATTTGTTCAAGGAGATGAAGAATCTGTAACCATAATAGAGAGCACAGAACCAGAAGACAAAATAAATATTGAAGTCAAAGGGGGAACACTTCGTGTGTATTTAGATGACGCTAAAGAAACCACTAAGCATGAAAGTATTACTAAAGATGGTATGAAAATGAAAGTGCCAATTTATAAGGGAAAAGTGCTAACTATAATCGTTACGTATAAAAATATAGACGAATTATCTTTAAGAGGAGAACAACGAACGCTTTGTAAAGATTTAATTGACGTTAAAAAGTTTACGCTTAATATTTATGGTGAATCTCAAGTAACTTTTAATCATGTTAATTTCGACACATTTAACGTGGATATTTACGGTGAAAGTGAATTGATAATTAAAAAAGGAACTACAGTTAAGCAGAATATTACAGCGTATGGAGCAGGAATCATCAACCTTGTAGATATGGATAATAAATCGTCTAAACTTAAAGCTTATGGAGAAGCCGTGTTTAAAATTCAAGCTTCAAAAAGTATCAAATTTACGGCTTATGGTGAAGCCACATTACGCTATAAAGGAAAGGCTGAGGTCAATAAAGGACTGAGTTTTGGAGACTATGAAATTAAACGAATAGACTAAATTATATAAAAGACAAATAAAATGAAAAACACACTATTAAGTCTAAACGAAGCCACTAGAACTGTAAACTCAGGAAGCAATAAAGTTACGCTACTAGATAATATTAATTTAAATGTTGAAGAGGGAGAATTCATCTCACTAATGGGACCTTCTGGTTCTGGGAAATCTACTTTGTTGAATTGTATTGGCATGTTAGATAATTTTACAGATGGAGGCTATACCTTTCTAGGAGAACCTGTGCATAGCATGAAGGAAAAAAACAGATCCAAATTGTATAAAGAATATATCGGATTTGTGTTTCAGGCGTATCATCTTATTGATGAACTCACCGTTTATGAAAATATTGAAACCCCGTTGCTCTATAAAAATGTAAAATCTTCTGAGCGCAAAGCGATGGTGGCCGATATGCTAGACCGTTTTAATATTGTTGGGAAGAAAGATTTATTCCCAGTTCAATTAAGTGGAGGACAACAACAACTCGTTGGGATTGCGAGAGCTCTAATCGGTCAGCCAAAGTTAATTTTAGCAGATGAGCCAACAGGGAATTTAAACTCGAAACAAAGTGAGGAAATTATGGAACTCTTTGCGCAGTTAAATAAAGAAGGAGTGACCATAATTCAAGCCACACATTCTGAAAGTAATGCCGCATATGGCTCTCGAATTATCAATCTGCTAGACGGAAAAATAGTCTAATCATCATAAACAAAAAGGTGTTTCGATAACGTTGCGTCACTTCGAGTGGAATTTTTGTTTTTCAAAAAATTTTGTATCGAGAAGTAATAGATGAACATAAGATTCTCGATACATTTCTCGCTCACTCGAAATACTCGAATTGACCATACTGTAGGATTAGTCTTTCGATACCTAAATAATTTAAAGAAACAAATCATGACACATAAACTTGTAATATTAATCCTCATTTTAGTGATGAGCTGGTCTGGTGTTGCTCAAAATGACACTGAGAAAAGTTATTCTTTAGACGAATGCATTGCCATCGCTATAGAGCATAATCTCGATTTGAAATCCACCAATTTACAAGCCAATTCTGCGAAAGTAAATTATCAGCAATCCAAAGCGAATATATTACCTAGCATTAACGGAGATTTTAGTTTAGGTGTTAATGATGGTAGAAGTATCAATCCTTTTACCAACGCTTATATTAATCAGGAATTGACATTTTCAAACTTAGGATTAAGCTTGGATATGACGATCTTTAATGGCTTTAGATTATTAAATTCAGCCAAGCAAAGCCGACTCAATAAAAAAGCTTCAGATCTAGAAATTGATGCAGCAAAGCAAGATTTAATTTTGAATGTTACGTTGGCTTATCTTCAAGTTTTAAATGCGAGAGATGTTTTAGAATTAACTAAAGCACGATTAGAAACAACGAAACAACAACTTGAAATTCAGAAAAGGTTTTATGAAAATGAATCTGGGAATCCAGCGGATTATGCAGATATTTTAGGACAAGTAGCGAGTGATGAAACCAGTGTTTTAATGTCTGAAAGTAGTTTGAATAATGCAAAATTAAGCTTAATGCGATTGATGAATTTACATGATAACATCTATGTAGTGACCGATGGATTAATCTTAGATTTTGAAAACTACAATTTGTCGGCTGACGCTGTTTTTAAAGAAGCCTTACAAAACTTAGCGACGTTTAAAGCTAAAGAATTACGTGTTGAAGCTGCAAAAAAAGGTGTGAGTGTCGCTAAGTCTCAGTTTACACCAGAAATATCGCTTTTTGGAGGTGTAAATACAAACTACTCTAGTGCAGCAGAACTGTTTACTTCATCAGGAGCAAGCATTGTTGAAACTGGAGATTTTGTAACGGTCGATGGTCTAGATTTACCAATTATGACAGAGCAGACCAATTTTGATTCAAAAGGTATTGATTACAAAGACCAATTAGATAATAATTTAAATACGGTTGTTGGTGTTCAAGTTTTTGTTCCATTATTTAATGGTTTTAGAGCCAAAAATAATGTGGCTTTAGAAAAAATTAAAGTAGAGGAGTCTATCCTAGAATTAGAGCGTACACATGTAGATATTAAAAATGCCATTGCTCAAGTTCATTTTGATATGGAAGCAGTTTATAATCGTCATTTAAGTTTAGTAAAACAAGTGGAAGCCTACGAAGAGTCTTATCGCATTAATGATATACGTTTTAAAAATGGTGTGTCTAATTTCTTAAACTATATTACCAGTAAAAATAATTTAGATAATGCAAAAGTAAATTTAGCCAATGCCAAATACGAATACTTATTACGTGTAAAAGTTTTAGATTATTACAGAGGAGTAGACGTGTCTATTATTGAATAGAATTATTTTTTAAACTCATTTGAGTACATATAATTGCTTTTGGGTTAATCCTTTTAATATTAAAGAATTTACTTTATACTCTATTAACTGGAATCAAATTCATGTACTACAGAAAAAAACATGGTAGAGGCTTTCGTTATGTCGATAGCGCTAATAATACTATAAAAGATAAAGCTTTAAAAGACTGGTTTAAATCTCTGGTTATTCCGCCAGCTTGGACAGATGTGGAAATTGATTCCAAAAAGTCAGCTAAAATTTTGGCTACTGGTCGTGACGATAAAAACAGAAAACAATACATCTACAACCCAAAATATAGAGAAAAACAAGATCAAGAAAAATTTGATCGTATTCTAAAATTCGCAGACAATTTAGAACGTATGCGACGCGTTACAGGTCAGCACCTACGTAAACGAAAATTAGCTAAAGAAAAAGTGCTTGCCTGTATGGTCCGACTTTTGGAAGCGGCTTATTTTCGTCCAGGAAGCGATCATTATTCCAAAGAAAATAACACTTATGGTTTAACTACGATGCGAAGTAAGCACTTGCAGATTGAAGGAGATGAGTTAATTTTTCATTACATAGGAAAGTCAGGTAAAGATCAAGAACGGCATATTGTAGATGAAAAGTTAGCTAAAATAGTTCAAGAAATAGACGATTTACCTGGTTATGAAATTTTCAAATTCATAGACGAAGATGGTTCTAAACAAGATGTAAAGAGCGATCATCTTAATAACTATATAAGAGAAATTATGGGTGAAGAATTTTCGGCTAAGGATTTTAGAACTTGGGCAGGCACTGTAATTGCTGCTATGGCATTGGATGAAATAGGATTTTCTAAAAAGCAAGATCAAAAAGAACTTGATAGTAATATTCGTGATGCTGTTATTAAGGTTAGTGAAAGGTTAGGAAATACACCATCAGTGGCGCGTAGTTCTTATATTGATCCTCGTGTGATCGATAAATACATTGACGGGAAAACTATTAATCATTTTCAAAAGGAAATTTCACGACTTTTAAAAGTAAATGAAAATTTATCACGAGAAGAAATCGGAGTTTTATGTATGTTGAAAAAGAAATTGAATTAGTATGAGATAATGTATGTGCACTTACCTTCAGTTAATTCCACTCTAAATCACTACGTTCTTGCCAATAATGCTGAGGTGAAACTGCAAATGATTTTAATTTTGAGATTTCCTTTTTGTTCAATTTAAAATTTAGCGCTTTCAAATTTTCTTTAAGCTGATTTGTATTTGAAGCACCACTTAAAATAATACTTGGCTCTAAGCTATCTATTATAAACCGAATAGCGATAGCATCTACTCCTACATTGTATTTGTTAGAAAGATCTTCTAAATAATTATACGCAGATTTATAGGCTGTAAACGTATCGTTTTTAAAAACTCGGCCGTTAGCTAAAGCTTCTTTGATAATTATAGTTTTTCCTTTTGCTAATAATTGTTTTAAAATTTCAAAAGTAGATTGTTCAAAAATATTGAAGGTTACTTGGTAGCTGTCAAATAAATCTTCACCATTAAAACTAACGTTTTCTGCTTCTTCAATAATTTTTATTTGCTCTGTTCCGCTAGATGAAATTCCAATCTTTAAATGATGTGCTTGTTTTATTTCATGTAATTTAGAGAGTACAGCATTATTTGTTAAAACACCGCTATCTAGTGTTGCAGAATGAATTTGATAAATCTTTAAATTAGGTAGAAGGGCTTTTGAGATTTCCCATTGCTCATTCAATTTTTCAATAGAATGCTCTTTAATTTCATGTTTTCCTGTAAACCCAATTTCCCAATTAGCTACATATGTGTAACCAAATTTTGTAGAGAGGTTAACATTTTTATGATTTCTAGAATCATTCCAATCTTGTAAAAACTGTTCTCCTAAACCATAAGATGGAGCCACATCAAAATCACGAATGCCAAGTGCGTAGCTTTCATCTAAAACTTTTAAAGCATTTGTTTTAAAGGCTTCAACAGATTTATTTAGTTCGGCTTCTGGTCTAATATTTATATAATCAGGTCTGCCTAAGGCGGCTAGGCCTAATCCAATTTTTGTACTGCTCATCTGTGAATGCTTTTATGTGATTTTTAAATTTTTGGGAATAAAGTCTGAGTTTATGTGATTAGAAAAATCACTTAATAATAGCCTCAATTTAGGATTTATAAAGCGTTCACAAAAGGGTTTTTTAGGATTTTTTTGATAGTAATTTTGAATGGCTTCACGAGACGCTTTAAATTTAGAAAACGGATATACTTTAGTGATTAATTGATGTTCAAATTTGGGTTGAAAGTTATTTAGTAAAGTTTCTGCTTCTAAGTTCTGTTCGTCTGAAAACGAATAAATAGCAGAGCGATATTTTTCTCGCATAGAATGCGCAGAGGTGCTTTTATGTGTATGTAAATGAATTTCAATTAAAGTTTGAAGACTTATAATGTCTGTGTTATAATGTACAATTACGGCTTCAGAAAAGGAGCTGTTTTCGTTAGTAGAAGCAACAAAACCTTGTGCTACTTTAGTTACACCATTCAACGATTGAAATACCGCTTCTGTACACCAATGACAACCTCCTCCAAATGCTATTTTAGTTTTTCTATCCATTTAATTAATTCAGAATCCGATGGGTTGCGTAATCTTTTGTTGCCTAATGTAATGGTTGGGAAGTTGAGTTTTTTATTAGTGTATAGATTTCTTAATTCTTCCGCTAAATTTTCATGTTTTATAACATCTAAAAACGAATAATCCAAACCGCTTTGGGTTAAAAAGTTCTTATAGTGTTGTGTTTTATGGCATTGGGCTGAGCCGTAAAGTTTAATTTTTAAAATTGAAGACATTACAAATTCGCTTTCTTACTTTGTAAAACTAAAAAGCAACGCTCAAACGAAAGTTGCTCTTAGCATTTATTTTTAGTTTTGTTTCAATTTATCTGAATGCAATTTTCTAAGTTTTGCTAATTTCGGATCAATAACAAAACTACAATACCCATAATCAGGATTGTTTTCATAAAAATCTTGGTGCTCTTTCTCAGCTTCGTAAAATGTAGGAGCTTTAGATAATTCGGTAACTATAGGATCGTTGTAATATGGTATCATTTCCTTAAGCACTACTTCTGCAATTTCTTTCTGTTTTTCATTATGATAATAAATTACAGAACGGTATTGTGTACCACGATCTGCACCTTGTCTATTTAATGTGGTAGGATCGTGAGTGGTCATGAAAATGACTAAAATATCCTGATAACTAATTATATTAGCATCAAAGGTTACTTGTACAACTTCAGCATGACCAGTTAAACCAGAACATATTTCTCTATATGTAGGTCGTCCTGGAACTGTACCTCCAGAATAGCCTGAAAGAACTTGTTCTACACCTTCTACTTCCTGAAAAACCGCTTCTGTACACCAAAAGCAGCCACCACCAACTGTGGCAATTTGTAAATTTTTAGTTGTCATTAGGCAATCTCGGTATCTAAAATCATTGATTCTGAATTCACGCAATAGCGCAATCCGCTTGGTTCTGGTCCATCAGGGAAAACGTGACCAAGGTGGCCGTCGCAAGTATTACACATAACCTCGACACGGACCATTCCGTAAGAAATATCTTTCTCGTATTTAATTGCATTATTTTTAATAGGTTGTGTAAAGCTTGGCCATCCTGTACCAGAACTAAACTTTATAGTCGAGTCAAACAAAGGAGTGTTACAGCAAACACAGTTGTATTTGCCTTCTTCGTAGGCTGTACAAAGGTCGCCACTATGTGCGCGTTCTGTTCCTTTTAGTCTACTAATTCTAAATTGCTCTTCTGTTAAGAGCGCTTTCCATTCTGTTTCCGTTTTTTCAACACGGCTGTCTGGAGTAAGATTTCCTTTTACAGAAAAGTTAATAATATCTTTCCAAGTTAACATAATATATTGTCCTTTCTTTTTTTAGTTATTGAAGATAAAGATAGTCGAAATGTTTCTGAAATTCTTACAATTTAAAGAGTACCAATTGATCTGTTTTCAACTTGTAGAATTTAAGAAACAAAATGATAAATAGACGTTAAGTTTTTCTTAAATACAGATAAAATCTTCGGATGATTCTTTTTTCTCTTTTATAAACAATAATTTTGCAGCTCATTATAATGAAAACAAGAAATTTATGAGTCAAGTAAAAGAAAATGATACTGTAAAAGTACATTATACAGGTAAATTAAAAAGTGGACAAGTCTTTGATAGTTCTTTAGAGCGTGAGCCTTTAGAATTTACATTAGGAAAAGGTATGTTGATTCCTGGTTTTGAAAAAGCAGTCATTGATATGAAAGTGAATGATAAAAAAACAGTTGATATTCCGGTTGCAGAAGCTTATGGTGATGTAAGAAAAGAATTATTTCATAAGGTTGAAAACACGCAGCTTCCAGAAGATGTAAAGCCAGAAGTAGGATTAGGTTTAATGTCTAAAGATGCGCAAGGTAATGAGCACCCTTTTAAAATTGTAGAGGTAAACGAAGACCATATCGTTGTAGATGGAAATCATCCTTTAGCAGGACAAGAGTTAGTATTTGATCTTGAATTAGTAGAGATTAAGTAATACGACTTACCTTAAAAGATATAAAGACCTGTGAAGTTAACTTCACAGGTCTTTTTTTTGCAAATTAATAAATGTTCTTCTTTAGGACTGATTAAACTAATGTCATGGAGATTCTTATTACTTAGAATAACTTCTGTTGCATTAGCTAATGTTAGAAGAATATCTAAAAATATTTCAGTGATATTGATGAGTTAATAAATTTGATTAAGGTTGTTGTGCTTCAAATATTAAAAAATAAAATCATGATGATTTAAATCATTTTTTGTCTCATTATCTTTAGTTAATTTTATATAAATCTAAAATGATGAAACAGATACTCCTACTTACAGATTTTTCTGAGAATTCGGTAAATGCTATACATTATGCTTTAAATTTATTTAAAGATGATAAGTGTAATTTCTATATTCTGCATGTAGAAAGTTCTAAATCCTATTTAAGTGATGATTTGGTTCTTGGTGGTAATCAAAGCATACATGATACTATTGTAAAAAAATCCAAACACAAATTATCTGAACTTATTGAGAACCTTAAAGCTCATTTTAAAAATGATAATTATACGTTTCATAAATTGGTTGATTATGATAGTGTAATAGATGCTGTAAACCAAGTAAAAACATCTAAGGCAATCGATTTAATTGTTATGGGAAGTAATGGTGTAACAGGAGCAAAAGAAACTATTTTTGGTAGTAATACTGTTAATGTAATTAGAAATGTAAATTGCCCAACATTGGTAATTCCTGAAGGTTTCTTATATGTTAAGCCATCCGAAGTTGTATTACCTTTAGATTTAAATGATGTTTTAAACAGCAACGCCTTTGTAGAACTTCTTAAGTTCACTGCACACTACAGTGATAAAATACATTTATTGCGCTTAATTCCAAACAATGAACTATCGCAAGAGCTAGAAAAAGATACCAAGTACATGACTACTCATATGAAAAATATAAATTATGCTTATCATGTAATTAATGATGTGCCAATGAATTATGCTGTAAGATGCTACACACAAACACATGATATTAATTTATCTGCTTTGTTGGTGCAAAAGGAAGGTTTTTTCGAACATTTTTTTACAAGTTCGTCAACTTCAAAAATCAGTAATACATTAAGAGTCCCTTTATTAGTGATTCATTCATGATTCCATGAGTTTTATTTATCTTCCAATAAGCGATTTCGTTTGTCTTCTTTCTTAATGTTTTTTATAATTTCGAAGAGTTGTGTTTTAAGATTTCTGTATTCGTTTTCAAATTCTCTTATTTTAATAAGTAAGCCTTGATGCGATTTTTTATAAACCTTTTCTTCGTTAATTTGGTTAACACCATCCACAATAATTTGAAGATCATTTTCATGCACTCTTATGGCTTCAATTAATAGATTGTTGCGTTTTTCAGATTTATTAAGAATATCTATAATCTCTATGTTATCGGAGAATTTTTCTGGCTCAAGAAGTTGTAGTGTAAACGATTTTATAAGGTCATCAAAAAAAAGATGTTCATCTTTAATGAATAATAATTCTGAAAGCCATTCTTTTGAGTCTTCGTGCATTTGTTCTGCACTTATCCATTCTGCATATTTTGATTTATTCATGATTTCTATTTTTAAGATGTCGTAAAAAAAATGATATTGTAGTAATTTTAAATTTATCAACAACCAAAGATTATCTAGTGTTGTTTATTAACCAAAACAGGGTATCACTAAAAACGGAACTACAGGATGAAATCCCATTTTCTTAATAATAGGTTCTTTGGTTAAATCCTCAATAAAACTGTGTTTGTAATTTATCATTGTAAGAATATCAATGTTAAATGTTTTGATGAAATCTTTGATAGCGTGATCTTTATTGTCGTAATCTTTCATCCAATGAAAGCTGTGTTTATAATCTTCCAAATACGCTTTTAGCATTGCTAAATTGTAATTTTGCTTTTCCGTAAGATTAGTTTTTTCATTAATATGGCATATTCGAATCTTTGAGTTATGTAATTTCGATAAATTTTTAATTGGTCGTAATTCTTCACCATAGAAACGATTAAAATCTGTAGGAAAACCAATTTGCTTAGGAGTAACATATTCAAAATCTTTTGGGACTACTAAGATTGGACATAGTCTAATTTTATTGATCACTGTAACCGTATTGCTCCCAAATAAAAATTCGCCAACACCAGAAGCTCCTTTAGTGCCCATTATAACCATTTCAATTGCGTATTCTTTAATGGCAGACTTAATATTATCTTGAAGTGGGTCTGAACTAAAAATGGTTTTGAAATTATGCTTTGTATTTACATTTTCTGCTTTAGCATCTAGCTTAAGTGCATTTAGTTTATCTTGAGATTCCTTTTTAAGGTTATCTACATATGTAGAAGTTACATAGGTTCTAGAAACGGAACTTGGAAACATCCATGTATGCAAAAAATAGAATGTACAGGTTTCATTTTTAAATAATTTAAAGGCATATGAAGCGGCGCTTTTAGCGTTTTTAGAAAAATCTGTAGGTAATAGAATGTGATGTCTCATGATAGTTGTATTATAATCCTTAGGTATAAAATTAAAGGATTAATAAATGATATAAAATGACTTCTGTCATCTTATAAAAGGAATTTTAGAAATAATGTAAGTGCCTAAATCCTTATTTTATGGTCAATAAGTTCTGTTACAATAATTTTCTTTTTTATTGTTTTGAAGACATCACTAAAAAAGGAACTTTTAAATGAAACCCTATTTGATTTATAGTAGAACTAAAGAAAAGATTTTCGAAAAATGAATGCTTATTATTAAGCATTGCTAACATGTTTATTTTTGTTTTTTTCTGAAACTCATCTATCGCTTGTGTAATATTCATACTATCAAAATGATGAAATAAATAGGACGCATTTTTAAATTGAGATTTTAATTCTATTTGATTATTGATTTGCTTTTCTGTTAAATCGTTGCCAGTAGAAACATTCATCGCATTAATTCTAGAATGGTGTGTTGTGGTAATATATTTTAGAATTTCCATTTGAAACGATTTATAATCGACTTCTAAATCTGTGGGAAATAATATATCTAAAGGTGTTTCATATTCAAAATTTGAAGGAATAGCTAATACAGGGCATTTTATCTCTTTAAAGACATGGACTGTGTTGGAGCCAAATAATACTTCTTTAGCTCCTGTAGCTCCTTTGGTTCCCATAATTATAAGGTCTGTTTTATTTTCAGATATAAATTCCTTAATGCCCGAAACTAAAGTGTCAAACCGTGGCAATGTATGAAATTTATGATTGGGATTGTTTTTAAATGTTTTAGAGATTTTATCGGTCAATTCTTTTAAATTATCTATCGCTGTATTTCGTATGGCATCTCCCAAACCAAATTGCGCTGGATAGCCCAAAACATATTCAACATTATAAATTATGGGTGTGTACGTGTTTAGAATATGAAACGTACACGTGTCATTTTTAAATAATTTAATAGCATAGGAAATGGCATTCCAAGAGTTGTCAGAAAAATCGGTGGGCAAAAGTATATGTTTCATGAGTTGAGGTAGTTAATGTTAATGTCGTGTGGTATTCTGCATCGCTAGAAGTGGTATTTGTAAGCCAAGACTAACTTTATCAATTGTAGATGGAAAAAGCATATCTTCTAAAAATGAATGCTGCGTATTTACCATCGTTATCATGTCTATATTGTTTTCTGTAATCTGGGATGTAATCGTTTCTGGTACTTTTTTGTTATTTATTATATTAAAATCGACTTTGTTAATTAATAATGAGTCTTTTATAAAAGCCTGATTGTCTTCTTGTCTCATAGATAATTTTGTGCACGTAGAAATGTAAATGACATGAATATGACTTCTGTAAGATCTAGCAAGAACAGAAAGCAATTTTAGTTCGCGTTTTTTATAAGGAATTAGATAATCCGTTGGAAATAGAATGCTTTTAGGTTGTGTATTGGTATAGTTTGAAGGAATAGCCAATACAGGACATTGCACATATTTTAAAACTTGAAACGTCTGACTTCCAAAAATGATATGTTGGTTGTTAGATTTTCCTTTTGTACCCATAACAATGAGATCTATGCTATATTTATCTGTAATTTCATTAGCTTCTTCTACAAGTGTATTGTAAGCAGAAATACTATGATAGGTGTATTTAGGATTTGGAGCAATTGTATTTACTTGCTTTAATAAATTTTCTAGGTTTGTTTTAGATTTTGTTTTTACGTCATTTAAAACAGCGTCAGAATTTTCTCGCGACACTAAATCATCATGGTCGTAAAACTCATTTCTGTACGCATGCATAAAATAGAATTGAACTTTTTGGTACTTAAAAAACTCCAGAGCATATTTTATAGCATTCATCGAGTTTTCAGAAAAATCGGTGGGCAAGAGTATGGATAACATAATTTTAGTTTTTAGTGTGGATTATAAAGTTAAATCCTAAATCCCCTAAAAACAATGATATATATCAGATTACGCCACAATCTACATTAAGGTAAAATAAAAAAAGAGACAACTTGAAGGGATCTTATTTATAGATTTTAGTTAAGTAGAAGTTTCTTAATAGTTTTGAGCATTGAACCAACACAACTCTAATAACTATTGAAATTCCTTACGACTATAAATCTGTAAATAATGAATCTAACAAATTGCCTCTGTGAGATTAATAGCACGATAATATTAATACAATTAAAAATTACACACACTGATATTAATCAGTTTTAGTATTTATTCTAATAATATAATGCCATACGCTATGTTTAGTAAATAGATACCTACTAAAAATAGTAAGGTGTAAATAACCTGTACCAATTTTACATTTATATAAGCTAACCACGTTACTGTTCCTTTTGGAAAAGAAAATAGCGCCAAGCCAATAATTAAGGCAAACCAGCCAATAAGCGTAATAATTAGTTTGTAATTTAGTTCCCATATATTGTGAAATAATATATTTAACAAACCAATTAAAATACCTATAAAGGCTGTAGTGATCAAGAATTTTTGATCGGCTAAGTCGTCAAAAATTTGTTTTATTCGTTTTGGATTAAGACTTAATATTAAAAAGAAAATAAGTAAGTACCAACCCCAAAATTTTGCTAGAAATAGTGAATTATCCATAATTTTCGTTTTTTTCGTGTAAGACCAAAAATGGAATATCAGTATGATAACTGATGTGTTCCACTTTTGAATGAAATAATATTTGCTGAAAGTAGTTCAGGTTTTTAGCCACCATGCATACCATGTTTATGTCTCTACTTTCTATAAAACATTGAATAGCATCTTCGATATTTTTATTGGTTAGATAATGAAAACTATAGAGATGCCTATTAAAGAAATCTTCAAGTAATTCTTTGTTTTGCTGTTGTTCATTATTTAGTTCTACTTTGTTTTTATTAATATGCAGAATCCGTAATGTTCCTTTAAATTGGTCTAGAATTTTGGCAATAGGTTGAAGAACTTGTAAATCATGAGATAAAGAAAAATCGGTAGGTAACGCAATTTCTTTCGGAATAACATAAGATGCATTTTCGGGAATAATTAACGTGTTGCATTTTACCTTAGTAATTACATCAGCAGTATTACTGCCCAAAATAAGTTTCTCTAGTCCAGTAGCTCCTTTAGTGCCCATGACTATGTAATCAATATGTTTTTGCTCTAAGGTATTTCTGATACCATTTATAAAGAAATTAGTTTCTATAAGCGTATAAAAATTTTGATCTTTATAATTGGTGTCTAGTTTAGAAATCTGTTTTAAAAGTTGTCTTAATCTTTGCTTTATATTATTTACATATAAAGTATTAATATCATTTTTATATATAGGCACTGAGTCTTCAGACGTTTCTATATAAATTGGAGTATTAACGTGTAGTAAATAAAAATTGCATTTCAGATGTTTAAAAATATGGATAGCATAAATTATAGCATTCCACGAATTTTCTGAAAAATCTGTAGGTAATAGTATGTTTTTCATCGTAAAATAGCATTAGAGTATCAAAGTTATGTCTATGATATCATCTTTAAAATGATATTGATCATTTTACGCTTTTACGTATGAATTTATTGAATTTGTTTTAGTTTTTCTAAATCTAAAATCCTGATATTTCTGCCATCAATTTTAATAAGACCTTGCTTTTTAAAATTCGTTAAGGTTCGTATTAGGGTTTCTGTCGCAATACCAGCTATGCTTGCTAAGTCGCTGCGAGAGATATTTATTGGGTCTTCTGGTTTACGATTTATTTTTTCAGCAAATTTTAAAATAGTAGTAGCTGTTTTCTTATTAACAGAGCCATAAGCCATATTTAAGAGTTGATTCTTAATTGTTAAAAGATCGTCTGACAATAATTGCATGAGTTCTAAAGTAACTTTAGGATTACGATCTAGAATTGCGTTAAATTTAATAGTAGAAATCCCTATTAATTTAGTGTTTTCAATAGCAGATGCTGTTTCTTTATGAGGTAAACTACTTGTAAATGACGTATAGCCAAATAAGTCATCTTCTTTATATAATCCGGTAACTAATTCTTTTCCGTGTTCGTCTATTTGTTGACACTTAATAGATCCTTTTCTAATCAGATAGATGTAATTAGAGTGGTCACCTTCACGATAAAATATTTTATCTTTTTCAATCGTGAACTTCTTACCATTATCATCAAAATAGTTTTTTAAATCATTAATTGTATTAATACGGCAAGTTGCGTTGTCTTCCTCTTTCGCTAAATAGATCTCTTTGTTCTCACTGAGAATTGCAGCTTTTGCCAAACGGCTTTCAATAGCGTTAACAAGTTCGTCTTCTGTAAACGGTTTTGTAATATAGTCGTCTGCACCAAGGTTCATCCCTTTTCTAACATCTTTATGCTCCGTTTTTGCAGATAGAAAAATAAAAGGAATGCATTTTGTTTTAAGATCTTGAGATAAGGCTTTTAACGTTTCGTAACCATCTAACTCAGGCATCATTATATCGCAGATAATAATATCAGGTAAGTGTTTTTTTGCCGCTATTATACCGTTTTTACCATTGGAAGCTGTAAAGACTTTATAGTGAGAAAGTTCTAGTAATTCTGAAGTGTTGTCTCTTAAAACAAGGTCGTCCTCTATGAGTAATATACTTGTCATTGATTCATGGTATTAGGAAGCGTTATTGTAAATATAGTGCCTTTATCTTCAACACTTTCAAAACCTATAGTACCACCTAAATTTTCTAAATGGTTTTTTACAATATTCAGACCAATACCAGTGCCTTGAGTATTAATAACATTTTCTGCTCTGTAATAGCGGTCAAAAATATTTTTCTGATCTTTTAACGGTATACCAATTCCTTCATCTTTAATGGTAATTAAAGTTGTGGTTTCATCTTGTGTTACTTTAATAGTAATTGTTTTATGTGCTTTAGAATATAGAATAGCATTATTTAATAGGTTAGAAAGTATTAAAACTATTGATTTTTCATCTTGAAAAAGTGAGAGGTTATCAATATTATCAGGATATTTTATAGACTGTCCTTCTTTAAGAAGCATGTTGGCATTGTAGATCACATCATCTATCACTTTACTAAGCTTAAAGTGAGTGAAATTATAATTTAGTTTACCGGATTCTAAGCGTTCTAAAGATAAAAAATCATTGAGTATAGTATTTAAATACTGCACTTTATCTGCAATGGTTTTTATATGTTTATCTCGTTTTTCTTGTTCTTCGCTTAATTGATATTTTCCTAATAAAACAGACGACGTTAAAATACCGCTGAGAGGTGTCTTAAATTCATGAGATACCAGGGATAAAAATTTAGTTTTCAGTTCGTTTAGCTCTTTTTCTTTGGATAAGGCCACTTTTAATTGGGCTGTACGTTCTTCTACTTGTTTTTCGAGCTTTTCGGTATAATTTTTACGTTCGGTTATATCTAGAATAATAGCAACAAATACATTTTTATCTCGCAAATGATTGAGTTGTAAATGTACTTCTACAGGATATGTTGTAAGGTCTTTACGTTGATGAATGGTTTCAAATTCTAATTTTTCACTATTTTTTTTAAGTAGTACAGCGATGGTTTTTCTAAACTCTTTTTCAGTATCATTTATTTTAATATCTAGAGGTGTCATGCACTGCAATTCCTCAAGGTTGTAACCTAGGTTTTTCTGAGCACCATAGTTAACGTTCAAAAACTTTAATGTATCAGCATCAAAAACATAAATTTCATTAAGAGATTCATGTATTATTGTGGCCAAATGATTACGTTCAGATTCGGCTTTTTTGATCTCGGTAATATCATTTTGTATGCCTATAAAATTAGTAACAATGGCATCGTTATTTATGATGGGCATAATGTAAAGGTCATTCCAAAACAAAGTGCCATCTTTTTTATAATTACGAATTCTAACTTGGCAACTTTTACCTTTCTTTATAGCATGTCTTATCGTTTTAAGGCCTTCTTGGTTTCTATCTTCACCATGCATAAAGCGACAATTTCTGTTAATTATTTCTTCGCTTGCATATCCTGTAAGATTTTTAAATGCAGTATTAAAATAAATAATTGGATTATCCTCAAGCAACGCATCCGTTATAATAATACCATTACTAGCAGATTGCAATGCACTACTTTTTAACATTAAATTTTTCTCAGTTTCCTTGCGTTGAGAGATATCTTTAACCAAAGCCATCGTATAGATTTTGTTGTGGGTTTTAAATGGATTTAATTCAACTTCAACCGCAATTTTATTTCCATTCTTTTTTAAACCAAAAATGTCTTTAGTTTCTTCCATACGTCTCGATTTTGGTTTTTTCAAGAAGGATTGGACGTATTGTTTATGGCTGTGATGGTATTCACTTGGGATAATGAGATTTAAATCTTTTTGAAGTAACTCGCTTCGGCTATAGCCAAAAATATCTTCTGCATTAGAGTTAAGCTCTATGATCGTTTGTTGGTCATCAACAATTATAATAGCTTCCGATACTGCTTCTAATAGTACATTAAAAATTTCTTGGTCTTGATGAAGCATTAATTTAGAATTTATTGGTCACAAGATTGATTTTAAATTTAACGATTTTTCAAAAGAACACCTAATTCTATTTGTTAAGTTTTAAGTAATTATTAGAAACTGATTAATGTCATCGTACAGCTAAATCTTATATCGTAATTTTAGATGTAAACAACATTATATCATGAGTTTAGATAAGGGAGTGTCGTTACAGTTTTATCAGAATTTAGGCAAGATATTTTATGCTATTGCTGTAGCAGATCATGTGGTTAGAGATGAAGAGTATACTACTGTTATACACTTAGTAGAAACGTACTGGTTACCTGAAGATTCTGTCTTGTTAAGCTCAAAAAGCGATGAGAAAAATGCCATCATAGATACTTTTAAATGGCTTTATGAACATAAGGAGGAAGATGCAGATGAATGCTATAAAAGTTTTATAAGCTTTAAAAAATCGAACCCATCAATTTTTACAAAAAACATTAATGCGTTAATCTTAAAAACGGTTGGTAAAATAGCAATGAGTTTTTCTGGTCTGAATAAATCTGAACTTATTCTATTAGCCAAACTTGATTTTGAATTAAGGAAATAATAATTGCAAGTTTTTTGCATTGGTCTGACCAAGATCATTTCACGATCATAATTGTAATACTAATTTTAGAGTATAATTTTTAAAATGTAAATATCATGAAAAAATCATTAATTATATTTTTAACGGTCATTATACTTCCGCTTTTTGGATTTGCACAGTCTATTGAAAATCTAGATTTTATTTCACCATTTCATAACGATGTCGCAGCTATTAAAAATGATGGAAAATGGGGTTTTATAAATAAAGAAGGTCAACAAATTGTAGATTTTAGAACCGATTTGGTGGAGACCAAAACAGATCAGGGTAAGTATCCAATGTTTACAGATGAGAGATGTCAAATTGTACAAATTAAAGCTAGTATTTCATATTACGGATTTATAGATAAGTCCGGAAAAATAATTATTGAGCCACAATTTTTAGATGCTACTAACTTTATTAACGGTGTTGCTATCGCTTTAAAATTAGATAAACAAATACTGTCTAGAAATTCTGCTCTAGATAAAGAAATGGTTAATTATAGATACTTTGAAGTGCTAATAAATACGGATGGGAAGATCTTATATTATCTCAATCAAGATGGTATTAACATTGTCTTAGATAAAGATTTTATGGAAGCGACTCCTAAAATTACATCTAAATATTTAGCAGAAGATCTTTATGCTGTAAAGGTAAAAAACGAATCATGGACAGTTATAAAGGTTAAAGACAAGCTTTAATAAAATAACTTTAATATGAAAAGTTGGATATTTATAATAGCTGTTTGTTTTGTTTTTTCTTGTTCTAAAAAGGAAGAGAAAATCTTACCTGTAGAACAAACCTTAACGGAATCTGTTTATGCGTCTGCAACAATTCAGCCAGATAGTTTATATCAGGTGTATGCTGTGGTTTCAGGATTAATAGATGCTAATTTGGTAGAAGAAGGTGATGTGGTTCAAAAGAATCAGCATTTGTTTCAAATTATAAATAGTACTCCAAAACTAAATACACAAAATGCAGAATTTGCACTGAGTTTAGCAGAAGATAATTACAGAGGTAGCTCAACCGTTTTAAGTGGTATTGAAAGTGAAATTAAAGCCGCAAAATTAAAATGTCAGAACGATTCTATCAATTATTTTAGGCAAAAGAGATTATGGGATCAAAATATTGGTTCTGAGATTCAATACGATACCAAAAAACTTAATTATGAGTTGTCTTCCAATGAACTTAAAGTGCTTCAGAATAAATTCTATAGAACAAAAAACGAATTGAATACAGCATTAAAGCAAGCCCAAAATAGGTATCAATCTGCGACAGTTTCAACAAAAGATTTTACGGTAAATAGTAAAATAAATGGCAAAGTATATGCGGTTTATAAAGAACCAGGAGAATTAGTTACAAGCATGGAGCCATTGGCAGCTATTGGAAGTGTTAAACGGTTTGTTATTCAATTGTTAGTCGATGAGGTGGATATAGTAAATATCACAAAAACACAGCAAGTTTTAGTGAAGTTAGATGCTTATGAAAACGAAATTTTTGAAGCTAAAATTTCTAAAATATACCCTAAAAAAGATGAGCAGAATCAAACGTTTTTAGTGGAAGCACTTTTTGTGAATCCACCAAGTGTATTATATCCTGGCTTATCTGGAGAAGCTAATATTGTTACCGCTCAGAAAGCGCATGTATTAACCATTCCTAAAGCTTATTTAGGAGCTGATAATACAGTAAAAACAGACGATGGAACTGTTACTGTTAGTGTAGGATTACAGAACATGGAATTTGTAGAAATTCTATCCGGAATTACTCAAGGTACTTATATCTATAAAGTAAACAAATGACCAATTGGAGCGTAATATTGGGTATTGCAAAAACGCATTTACTTACCAAAATTAAGTCTACAGCTGTTGCTGCCTTAGGTGTAACTTTCGGGATTGGATCTTATATTACGTTGGTGTGTTTCATGACAGGCTTAAATGGGCTTTTAGATGATTTAATACTAAATCAAACTCCTCACATACATATTTACAATGAAATTGAACCATCAAAAGAACAACCTATTTCGCTTTTCGATGAGTTGAGCGAAAGCTTTAATATCGTTCATTCTATCAAACCAAAACTAAGTCAGGCAAAGATTCATAATGCATTACCTATTATTAAATATTTAGAAACCAATTCAAATGTACAAGGAGCACTTCCGCAAATAAAAACTCAGATCTTTTACCTCTCTGGATCTATTGAATTGGGAGGGAATCTTACAGGAATAAATCCTATGGAAGAAGTTCAATTTAATAATATGGGAGATTATATTGTAGAAGGGTCTGCAGAAGATTTAAAAAACACAGAAAATGGTATATTATTAGGTATTGGTATTGCCAAAAAAATGGCTTTAAAAGTGGGAGATCGTGTGCAAGTTAGTCCTGTAAATGGAGGGGTTTTTCCTTTGAAAATTGTTGGGTTCTATCAAAGTGGTGTTTCAGATGTTGACGCTAGACAAAGCTATGCCACCATAAAAACAGTACAGCGTATTTTGGGCGAAGCCAATAATTATATTACAGATATTAATGTGAAGTTAAACGACATGGAATTGGCTTTACCAATGTCCAAAAAGATTGAACAGCAATTTAAATTGAAAGCCGTAGATTTTAAAACTGCAAATGCCCAGTTTGATACAGGCACATCAGTTAGAAATCTTATTACCTATGCGGTTTCTATAACGTTACTTATTGTCGCGGGTTTTGGAATTTATAATATTTTAAATATGCTCATTTATGAGAAAATGAATGACATTGCGATATTAAAAGCCATTGGATTTTCGGGACGAGATGTACAGCTCATTTTTATGAGTCAGGCCATGATTATTGGTTTTGTTGGAGGTGTATTAGGCTTGCTTTTAGGTTATGTATTAGTAAGCATTATTGGCACAATTCCTTTTGAAACTAAATCCTTACCATCAGTAGAAACTTATCCAGTTCAATTGGACCCTATGTTTTTTGTCATTGGATTTGTCTTTGCTATGGTGTCCACTTTTTTTGCAGGTTACCTACCTTCAAAAAAAGCTAAAATAATAGATCCCGTTAAAATTATAAGAGGTCAATAATATGAACACAATTTTAGAAGCTAGACGTATCAATAAATACTTTAGAAAGCCCGTATTATTTCATGTGCTAAAGGATATCAATTTTAAAATTAATAAAGGTGAATTCGCTTCAATTATAGGGAAGTCTGGTTGTGGTAAATCTACCTTGTTGTATATCCTTTCTACAATGGATACTGATTATGAAGGGGAACTATATCTCAATAATCAGTTAATTACGAGTCAGAATAATGATTACTTATCACATTTGAGGAATAAAAGTATTGGTTTTGTATTTCAGTTTCATTATTTATTATCGGAATTTTCAGTTTTAGAAAATGTGATGCTTCCAGCTAAGAAATTAGCAGAAAAATCAATTCAGGAAATTGAAAATGATGCCATGGAAAAATTAAAAATATTGAATATTGAACATTTGGCTTTAAAACGAGCGTCACAAGTATCTGGTGGAGAAAAACAACGGGTTGCTATTGCACGTGCTTTAATTAATAGTCCGTCAATTATTATGGGAGATGAGCCTACTGGCAACCTAGACAGTCACAATGCCCAAAATGTATTTAATATTTTTAAAGAGTTGAGCGAAACACAAGATTTATCGCTTCTTATTGTAACTCATGACGAGGATTTTGCTAATAAAACGGATAGGATTATACACATGGAAGATGGTGGGATTTTAGCTGATTAAAATCATTTTAAAATTCAAAAAACCGTTGTAAATTCTATACTTATTTAAATCTTATAGAATGCCACAATTAGAAGATATGCAACAATGGTTTAACGATTACCCTATTATATGGAGGGTTGCTAAGTTTCTTGTTTTACTCATTGTAATTATGCTAGGAATTCAAATTCTCAGAAATTACTTTAAAAGAAAAATCTCAAACACAGGCATTCGGTATAAGGCACAAAAAGGAATTGAAGTTATTGGTTATGTACTATTAGTTATTATTGCCATTGGCTATTTTTCTGGCACTATTAAAGATTTTACCATAATTATAGGTGTTTTTACTGCAGGATTAGCCTTTACATTACAAGAGTTAATATTAAGTATCGCTGGTTCGGTTTACATTTTTTTAGTAAAAGTGTACGCGCCAGGAGATCGTATACAAATTAATGGAATTAAAGGAGATGTGATTGATGTAGACAGTATTTATACCACTATGATGGAAATCGGAGAATGGGTGAGTAGCGATAATTATAGTGGCCGAATAGTGAAATTAAGTAATGCCTTTGTTTTTAAAGGACCGATCTATAATTATTCTCAAGATTTTCCATTTATTTGGGATGAAATCAACTTGCCTATTCGTCATGGTTCTGATATTGATTTGGCAAAATCTATTGTAATTAAAATAGCAACAGAAACACTTTCAGAATTTACTAAGAACTCAAAAGCGCAGTGGAAAGCTATTGTAAATAAATATTATATTGAAGATGCTGAAGTAGAACCAACGTTAGCCATATCACTTACTGATAATTGGATTGAATTTAATCTTAGGTATATCGTAGATTTTAAGAAACGACGTTACACAAAACATCTTTTAAATGATAAAATTCGTGTAGAATTTGAAAACTCTAACGGCAAAATTATATTAGGATCTACAACTATTGAATTGATAAAAATTCCGGAATTAGAGGTTAATGTTTCAGCTTCAAAATAATCTAAGGATTAATAATATTCAGGTTGAAAAACTATGGATTTTGGTTATTGTCGATGCTTGTTTTTTGAGTATTACTAAAAGATATTTTATACCGTTTTTATCTAACTGATTAAGATCATGATTTAGCTTGTTAGTTTTTAGTAACTTAGTTCACGCGCAAAAAAAAGATAAATTATGTTTAGAACATTGACAGAGAAAGAATCTATAGCCCTTTTAATGCTAAATTATATTGGGAGTTTATCTTATATACATAGAGATAAACCTTTTGTTGTGCCAATTACTTATTTTTTTGATATGGAAAATAGTGTCATCATTGGATATTCAGGCGAAGGCCATAAAATAGATGCGATGAGGAAAAATAAAAACGTATCTATGAATGTTTTAGATATTGATTCTGTAAATTCTTGGAAATCGGTTTTAGTTCATGGCACTTTCGAAGAATTATCAGGTAGTGCATCTAAAGCAAAACTACATCAATTTTCACTTGGTGTTAAAGACTTAATTATAAATAAAGAATTTAAGAAACTGGATTTTATAAGTGAGTTTTCGAGTAAAATAAATTCAGATAAAATGCCTGTTGTTTTTCAAATTAACGTGATTGAAATTACGGGTAAAATGAGAGCATAAAATAGTGTAGGTAGAGGTGTATTTTCAAAATCTATTAAAAAAAATTATACAATTAAATAAAAAATAGCTTAACGATCTTTATTAGTTTTAGAGCGTTTAAGCTATTTTTTTAATTATTTTCTGTTAACCAATCCTTTGGTCATTTCATTTAGTATTTCTACTTTTTCTTCAAAATTACCTTTTATAGTTTTTCGGTATTCATTTAAGTTTTTTACTAAATCATCGATGTTGTCCGGAATAACATCTTCAAAGAATTGTCGTAATCGTTTTGCTGTGGTTGGAGATTTACCGTTTGTAGATATAGCAATTTTTACATTGCCTTTAGTAACGATGCTACCCATGTAAAAATCGCAAAATGGTGGATTGTCGGCTACATTAACTAAAATATGTCGTGCTCTACAATCGTGATAAACGAGTTGGTTTATATCAGTTTGGTCAGTTGTAGCGATTACTATATGCTTATACTCTAAATAAGTACTATTGTAGGTGTCAGTTATCATTTCTACACTAAATTTTTTGGCAAGGATAACAGTTTCATGTCTAAAGAGTGTTGCCACCATTTGTACTTTGGCGTTTGGACTTGACTTAAGTAAAAATGATAATTTCTCTAAAGCAACATTGCCGCCACCTACAATTAAAATATTAAGATTAGAAACTTTTAAAAATACAGGATATAGTTCGTTTGGTGTCATTCTATTCATATATCATATTATTAACTACTTATTTTTTGCAAATTAATAAAAATAAGTATTATTACTTAGTTTTATGTACGTATTTTAAAGATATTACTTATGTTTGAGAAGTAATACTTAATTTGATGTCATATGAAGTTATCTAAAAAAGCAAAAGTAACCTTAGTAGGCGCAGGACCAGGTGCTAAGGATTTGATAACTTTAAAAGGCTTAAAAGCAATGCAAAGCGCCGACGTTATTCTTTATGATGCTTTAGTTAGTGAAGAATTACTTTCCGAAATAGACGATTCAACCCTTAAAATATATGTAGGTAAACGTTGCGGTAAACATTCGTTTACACAAGATGAGATTAATACGTTGATTGTAGAACATGCATTTCAATATGGTCATGTTGTGCGATTAAAAGGTGGTGATCCTTTTGTCTTTGGTAGAGCGAATGAAGAAATTGATTACGTTGAATCTTTTGGTGTCGTTGTAGATGTTATTCCAGGAGTATCAAGTGTTATCGCTGTTCCAGGAAGTCAAGGAATACCAATGACACAACGTGGTATAAGCTCAAGCTTTTGGGTAATGACAGCGACTAAAAAAGATGGTTCGTTTTCTCAAGATTTAAAATTTGCGTCACAATCAGAGACTACCATGGTTATTTTAATGGGGATTAGAAAGTTTAAAGAAATCATTCAAGAAGTTATTAAATATAGAAACCCACTAACGCCTTTTGCTATTATTCAAAATGGAACTATGAAAAGCGAATCATTTTCTGTGGGTTGTATTGGTGATATTTCTGGTGCAGTGAACAATATAGAAGATTCCTCACCTGGAATAATTGTGATTGGAGATGTGGTTGCAGAGCATCCTTCATTTTTTGAAGAAGAAGTGCAACGTGTGTTGTATTCTAGTTTGTAAAAAAAAATATCGAGCATTGTTTAGGTTTAGTTACTTAGGCTTTTTAAAAATACGTAGTTATGAGAAAAATCATTGTTGTTGGGAATGGAATGGTTGGTTATAAGTTTTGCGAAAAATTTATAAATCAAGATGAAAGCAAAAAATTTGAAATCACTGTTTTTGGAGAAGAACCAAGACCAGCTTATGATAGAGTGCATTTAAGTGAATTCTTCGAGAATCAAGATGCAAAGGCTTTAGAAATGGCACCTGCAGAATGGTATAAAGACAATGGTATTAATTTAATTGTTGACGAACGTGTTTCAGAAATAGATAGAAATAACAAAACAATTACAACAGCAAAAGATAGAGGCTTTTCTTACGATTATTTGGTTTTAGCTACAGGTTCTTCTGCTTTTGTTCCTCCAATAAAAGGAGTAGAAAAAGAAGGTGTTTTTGTGTATAGAACGATTGAAGATCTTGAAGGTATGCTCGCTTATGCTTCAAAAATTAAAACAATAAATCCCAATGCGAAAGCGGCTGTTTTAGGTGGTGGTTTATTAGGTCTAGAAGCCGGAAAAGCAGTTATGGATATGGGTTTAGAGCCTCATATTATTGAGTTTGCCTCTAAACTAATGCCAAGACAGTTAGATTCTAGAAGTAGTCAAGTTTTACAATTGAAACTGGAATCTATAGGGTTAAACATTCATCTAAGTAAAGCAACCAATCAAATTTTAGGTAATGGAGTTATTACCGGAATGGAGTTTGGTGAAGATGATATTTTAGATGTGGATATGTTGGTTATTTCAGCAGGAATTCGGCCAAGAGATGAGCTAGGAAAGACGAGCGGATTAGAAATGGGTGTTCGTGGAGGAATTGTCGTCGATAACAAAATGAAGACATCAGACGATAGTATTTTTGCTATTGGAGAAGTTGCTTTATACAATCAAATGATTTACGGTTTGGTGGCACCTGGTTATGATATGGCTGGTATTGCTGTAGATCAAATTTTAGGTGAAGAAAATTTAATGGCAGATCAAATTGATATGTCTACAAAGTTAAAATTAATAGGAGTTGATGTTGCTAGTTTTGGAGAGCCTTTTATGCCAGCATCAAAAGGACATTCTGTGATTTTTGAAAATAAAACACAACATTTATATAAGCGAATAAATGTCAGTCTCGATGGAAAAAAACTATTAGGTGGCATTCTTATAGGCGACGCTTCAGACTATAATATGCTGCATCAAGTCTTTTTAAATGAAATGGCAATACCAGAAGATGCCGCGCAATTAATTTTACCTGCAAGTGATGGAGGCTCATCATTTGGAAGTGTTTTAGATTTACCAGATACAGCACAAGTGTGTTCGTGTGAGAGTTTAACCAAGGGCACCATTTGTGGTTCAATTACAGAAGAGGGTTGCAATAATTTATCTGAAGTTATTGCTCAAACAAAAGCAACAACAGGTTGTGGTGGTTGTAAGCCAATGGTTGTAGATTTGGTAAATGAAACATTAAAATCTTTGGGTAAAGAAGTTAAAGAAACGGTTTGCGAGCATTTTAATTACAATAGACAAGAGCTTTATGATTTGGTAAAAATCAATAAAGTACCTAATTATAACGAAGCTCTAAATTTGTTTGGTAATGGTCAAGGTTGTGAAATTTGTAAACCCGTATTTGCTTCGATTTTTGCAACAATTACTATGGAAACTGCAAATCGTCAACCAGGAATTCAAGATACTAACGATCGCTTTTTGGCAAATATCCAAAGAAACGGAACCTATTCTGTAGTGCCAAGAGTGCCAGGCGGAGAAATTACACCACAACAACTTATTGTTTTAGGAGAAGTAGCCAAGAAATACGATTTATATACCAAAATAACGGGAGGTCAGCGAATAGATTTATTTGGAGCGCAAGTGCATGAACTGCCTTTAATATGGAAAGACTTAATTGATGCTGGTTTTGAAAGTGGGCACGCCTATGGAAAATCGTTGAGAACCGTAAAAAGTTGTGTAGGTTCTACATGGTGCAGATATGGCATGCACGAAAGTGTCACTTTTGCCATTGAAATAGAAAAACGGTATCGAGGGTTACGTTCGCCTCATAAATTTAAAGGAGGAGTTTCTGGTTGTATCAGAGAATGTGCAGAAGCTAGAGGTAAAGATTTTGGTTTAATTGCTGTTGAAGGTGGATGGAATCTATACGTATGTGGAAATGGAGGAGCAACACCAAAACATGCAGTTTTATTCGCAGAGCAATTAGATGATAAAACGGTTGTTAAATACTTAGATCGCTTTTTAATGTATTACATAAGAACTGCTGGTCCATTAATTAGAACAGCTCCTTGGTTAGATAAATTAGAAGGAGGAATTGATTATCTAAGACAAGTTATAATCGAAGACTCCATAGGAATTGCAGAAGATTTAGAAAACGAAATGAAAGGTCTTATCAATAAGTATGAATGTGAATGGAAGCAAGCCATCGAAAGTCCTGAAATAATGAAACGTTTTAAACATTTTGTGAATTCTGATGATACAGATGATACTATAGAATTTGTACCAATGCGTGATCAAAAAATGCCAAAAGCTTGGTAAAACTAAATAAAATTCAAAAATGGAAAATATATTAAGTCAATATCAGTCGGTTCCAGATACTAAAGTAGCAATATGGTTTAAAGTCGGTCAAATAGCTGATTTTCCTGAAAATAGTGGAGCATGTATAAAATACAAAACAAAGCAAATTGCTGTTTTTAATTTTACAAGAACAGGGAAATGGTATGCGAGTCAGAATTTATGTCCTCATAAAATGGAAATGGTCTTGTCATTAGGGATGATAGGAGATAAAGAAGGTGTACCTAAAGTGGCTTGTCCGTTACACAAGAAAAATTTTTCATTAGAAAATGGTTCAAACTTGTCTGGAGACGATTTAAAAATAGCAGTATATCCTGTTAAGATTGAAAATGAAAATGTTTATATTGGCTTCGAAGATTAGAAAATCCAATACATGAAGCCAACAAATTTTGAAATTGCAATAGCATTAATCGATCAAAAAAATGCTGAAGATGTTAATACGTTAAATAGTCACGGTTTAATGTTTTCAAAAGAATTATTGTATTCTAAACGTATGTCTCAGAAATTGCTACAATTTAAAGGAGATGTTTCAGAAGAACTTCAAATAGCAGCAAGAGCACAGCATATTTGCAGATGGAAAATTGCTAGGAATGAATTTTCAATGGATAGAATTGGCTATTTAAAATGGAGAGAAACCTTAAAGAAAATGCATGCAGAAATCACTTCAGAAATCTTGCAAACTGTTGGTTATAGTAATGATTTTATACAAAGAGTCTCTTTTTTGATTAATAAAAAAATGATTAAAAAAGATGAAGAGAGCCAAGTGATTGAAGATGTTATTTGTTTGGTTTTCTTAGATTACTATTTTGAAGACTTTGCTGCTAAGCATGAAGATGAAAAAATTATTAGTATTCTTCAAAAAACTTGGAAAAAAATGTCTAATGAAGGTCATGAGTTTGCCTTAAATCTCAATTTTTCAGAAAAAAGCTTATCACTTATAAAAAGAGCGCTTCAATAAGATTTAGAATTAAATGACTAATAAAACGGGTTCTTTAGATCAACAAACGTTTACAAAATTGCAACGTTTGTATAGTATTGCTTTAAGTACTATTGCAATCTCAGTAATTATTAGTCAGGTTCTAGTAAGCAATCATTTAGATAAACAACAAAGTGACTCTACAGTTATTAATGTGGCTGGTAGACAGCGAATGTTAAGTCAGAAACTTACCAAAGAAATTGTTTTACTTTCTGTTTATTCAGATAAAAAAAATAGAATTTCGTTAAAAAATGATATTCAAAGTACACTTAACTTATGGCAGCTTTCTCATGATGCTTTACAAAAAGGGAGCGATAGTTTAGGACTTCCTAATCAGAATAGTGCAGTAATAAAACAGAAGTTTACGACGCTAAACCCTGTTTTCAGTATAATTCAGAAATCATCAAAATCAATTCTTCAACAATTAGAAAACAACCCATTAATTTCTGTAGATCGTTTATCGTTAAATATCAGTAAAGTAACTGTAAACGAAAGTACTTTTTTGTCGATAATGGATGCGATTGTAAATCAGTATAATATAGAAGCAGATGATAAAACCGCTTGGTTAAAAACCTTAGAGTTCTTAATCATGGTTTTTACATTGTTGGTTTTGCTCGCTGAGTTTTTGTTCATTTTTTGGCCTACAGCAAAATCAGTTAAGGCAACATTGTCTCAGTTGTTAATTGCAGAAGAAAAAGCAAAAACTATGGCATTTAATGCTGATGAGTTAAGTATAGCTAAAGAAAAATCGATTAGAGAATTACGAGCTTTAAGTCAGGCAATAGATGAAACGTTGCTATTTGCTAGAATTTCGCCTAATGGGAGCTTAATATATATGGGAACTAAGTTTTCACGATTGTTTAAGTTCTCAAAATTTAAAAAGGAAGTTTTCTTTTGGAATGTTTTATCAAGTCATAAAACTGAGCAATTATTTATTGAAGACATTATTACCAAGAATCAAAAAACAGGTTGGCAAGGAGAAGTAAAAGCGACTATTGAAGGCGATAAAGATGTTTGGCTAGAAATGTCTATTGTGCCTTATAGACCAACAGAAGATAAATCAGAGTTATTAATTATTGCTTCAGAAATTACAGCAAAAAAAGAAGGTCAAATAGAAATTGAACGATTGACTAATGCCAATTTTGAAGAAAAAATGAGTCAACAAAAAATAATCTCTAGCAAGATTATTGAGAATCAAGAAAAAGAACAAAGTAGAATAGCAAAAGATGTGCACGATGGCATTGGGCAGATGTTAACGGGGTTAAAATATAATTTGGAAAGTATCAATATGGATGATATTGAGAAAACAACATCTAAAATACAACATCTAAAAGTCTTAACTACAGATATTATTAAAGGAGTACGAACTGCTACTTTTAATTTAACACCACCAGAATTATCAGATCACGGTGTGGTTCCTGCAATTTCCAAACTCACTAAAGAACTAGGGAAGTTAACAGGAAAGGAAATTTTGTTTTTCAATAAAACAGACTACAATCAGCGTTTAGATTCTCTTGTCGAGATTAATATTTATAGAATAGTACAGGAAGCCATAAATAACGCCATTAAATATGCCGAGTCTAATCACATTTTAGTTTCACTATCTCACAGTAAAAATATTTTAAGTATTGTAATAGATGATGACGGAAAAGGTTTTGATCCTTCTAAAGTAAAAAGCGTTAAAAATGGTGATGGTGGTATGGGAATGACTTTTATGAAAGAGCGCATCAAATATATTGAAGGGAGACTTTTTCTAACTTCAGAATTAGGTAATGGAACACGAGTAACTCTAAATATCCCTATCTAAAAAAATACGTAGTTTTACTTAAAATGGCTATTTTTGTTCGTATAAATTGTTTACGATTATGATAAATGTAGTTTTAGCAGATGATCACGTTTTAGTAAGAGATGGGATTAAAGCCCTTTTAGAAGATCAAACAGGCATTACTGTTATTGATGAAGCCTCAAATGGAAAGGAAGCTATAGAGGTTATTGCTAAAAATAAACCACACGTTTTAATTGTAGATATCCGAATGCCAGAAATGAATGGTATCGAGGTTGTTGCTGAGATTAATAAAATATACAATGATGTAAAAACATTGGTGCTTTCTATGCATGATTCCGAAGAATACGTAGTTAAGTCCATACAAGCTGGTGCAGATGGATATTTACTTAAAGGAGCTAGTAAAGAAGAATTTTTAAAAGCCGTTAATAAAGTCGCTGCTGGAGGAAAGTATTTTACAGGAGATGTGTCCTCTATAATCATGAGTAATTTTGTAAACGGAAATACAAATAAAGCTTTAGAATCTAAGAAAGAGGCAAAGGAACTTCCTTTTAAATTAACTAAAAGAGAAAAACAAATATTAACATTGGTCTTAGATCTTAAGAATAATAAAGACATTGCTGAAGAGCTACAGATCAGCAAACGCACAACCGAAGTGCATCGTTTTAATTTAATGAAGAAGTTAAATGCTAAAAATCTTCAAGAGTTAACTAGTAAAGCTAACGAATACCAATTGGTATAGTTTTTATTCTTTTATCATAATTATAGACGTCAATTTTGGCAAATTCTTAAAATTGTTATCATGTAATTAGTAATCTACTAATAATTATGTAATACGTAGTTTTTTAGCACCGAAATTAAGTATTTATACTTAGTTTTGAGTAAGAATAACATGTATTATGATAAATTTAGAGCAAGAAAAATCAACAACACTAAGTCTACTTAATTTCAAGAATGTTTCAACTCGTACATTTTGGATTACCTCAATATCGTTTTTTCTATGCTTTTTTGCATGGTTTGGTATTGTGCCTTTTATGCCAGATGTCGTTAAAGATTTAGGCTTAACACCAGATCAAAAATGGAATTCAATTATTTTAGCGGTTTCAGGAACCGTTTTTGCACGTTTACTTATTGGTAAACTTTGTGATAAATATGGTCCAAGACTATGTTATACATGGTTGTTAATATTAGGTTCTATTCCCGTAGTTTTATGTGGTTTGGTGCAAACACCAACACAGTTTTTAGTCTGTAGATTATTCATTGGTTTTATTGGAGCTTCATTTGTAATTACGCAAGTACACACATCATTAATGTTTGCGCCTAATATTGTAGGTACAGCAAATGCAACTTCTGCAGGATGGGGAAATTTAGGAGGTGGAGCAAATAGACTTGGAATGCCATTAATTGCGGCTGCAGTTGTAGCGTTTGGTGTTGCAGATGCAGAGGCTTGGCGTTACTCTATGGTTATTGCTGGTGTGGTTTGTTTTCTAATGGGAATCGTCTATTTTTTCTTTACTAAAGATACACCAAAAGGAAATTTTAAAGAATTAGAGGCTTCAGGGCAAATGGTTGTTTCTAAAAAAGATCAGATTGGTTTTTTAGAAGTTTTAAAAGATTATCGTGTTTGGATTCTGTTTGTGGTATATGCTGCAAGTTTCGGAATTGAATTAACGGTTTATGGAACCATGGACGATTATCTTCAGAATACCTTTCAATTAGAGAGAGTAACTGCAGGTAATATTGTCTTGTCTTTTGCCTTGATGAATATTTTTGCAAGAACATTAGGTGGTTATTTTGGCGATATGTTTGGGAAATTAAGAGGTTTACGTGGTCGTGTTTTATTTCTGTCTTTTATATTAGCATTACAGGGTATTATGCTTATATCATTTTCAAGCACTACTAGTTTAATCTTTGGTATTGTTTTACTAATCCTGTTCAGTTTGAGTGTTCAAATGGCAGAAGGAGCAACGTTTTCTGTTGTACCATTTATAAATAAAAAAGCTATTGGTTCTGTTTCCGGAATTGTTGGAGCTGGTGGAAATGTAGGTGCTTTTTTGGCTGCAATGTTGTTAAAATCTAAATCTGCAGTCGCAGAAAAAGCAGCAATTTCTTCGAATCTTGGTATGGGAGAAGACGTCATTAAGGCCGCACAGTCTGCTGCATCTTCAGCTGCAGTTTCAAGTGGATACTTCCTTATTGGTTTTGTTGTTGTCGTTACAGGTATTGTTGCATTAAGTATTAAGTTTTCAAATGAAGAAGAAACAGAAGAGGTTTTAGAATTTATTCCTATAAATGCAGAAAGCTAAAAAGGAGTTAGTTAATAGTGAAATTGACTATTAAGGTTGTCTTTTTTTACTGAATTAAAAATTCAACAGTTACTTTTTTACTGCATTCAGAATAATAAAATCAAACTTGGGTTTGTGAAATTTTAAAGCCATATTTAGTATTAAATCTTGTTATAAATGATGAAAAATGAAACAAAAACAACCTGCTCTTATTGCGGCGTTGGTTGCGGAATTATCGTAACAAAAGACATCAATAACAAGGTTTCTGTAGAAGGAGATCCAGATCATCCTGTAAATAAAGGCATGTTGTGTTCTAAAGGCATGAACTTACATTATGTAGCAAACGATATATCAGATCGTATACTATATCCAGAAATGCGCTGGAGTCGTTCTCATCCTCGTAAGCGTGTTAGTTGGGATACGGCATTAGATAGAGCGGCTCATGTTTTTAAATCTATTATAAAAAAACATGGTCCAGATTCAGTAGCATTTTATGTTTCGGGTCAAAGTTTAACCGAAGAATATTATATCGCTAATAAACTTACCAAAGGATTTTTAGGAACCAACAATATTGATACCAACTCGCGTTTATGTATGAGTTCTGCAGTGGTTGGTTATAAAAAAACATTTGGTGAGGATAGTGTACCTATTTCGTATGAAGATATAGAATTAGCAGACTGTTTTTTAATCACAGGGGCTAATCCTGCATGGTGTCATCCTATTTTATTCCGAAGAATAGAAAAGCATAAAGAAGAAAATCCAAATGTAAAAATCATTGTTATAGATCCTCGTAAAACGGACTCGGCAAAATTTGCAGATTTACATTTACAATTAACACCAGGAACAGATGTAATTCTGCAGAATGCTATAGGGCGTTGTTTGTATAAGAAGGGTTTAATTGATAAAGATTTTATAAAAAAATATACTGAAGGGTTTGATGCTTATAAAAAAGTAATTTTTGAAACTACATTAAAAAAAGCCTCAGAATTGTGTGGTGTTTCTGAGAAAGATATCTTAAAAGCAGCCAAGATGATTGGCCAATCCAAAGGATTCATTAGTATGTGGGCCATGGGCTTAAATCAAAGTGTTATTGGAACAGACAAGAATACATCTCTGCTAAATTTGTCATTAATTACGGGTCAGGTTGGTAAGCCAGGTTCTGGACCATTTTCATTAACAGGGCAGCCAAACGCCATGGGAGGAAGAGAAGTTGGAGGCATGGCAAATTTATTAGCTGTACATAAAGATTTAAATAACGAAGAACATAGAAGAGAAGTTGCAGATTTTTGGGGAGTAGATAAAATATCACCAAAACCTGGATTAACAGCAACAGAATTATTTGATGCTTTAGAAAGTGGAAAGCTAAAAGCGGTATGGATTGCTTGTACAAATCCGTTGGTGAGTATGCCAAATTCTCACCGAATAGAAAAAGCAATGAAGAATTCTAAATTTGTTGTGGTTCAAGAAATTTCTCATAAATCCGATACATTACAATATGCAGATTTGGTATTACCAGCTGCAGCTTGGTTAGAGAAAGAAGGAACGATGACCAATTCTGAACGTAGAATATCATACTTACCTAAAGAAATTGAAGCGCCAGGTGAGGCAAGGCCAGATGTAGAAATATTTTGTGATTTTGCACAAAGAATGGGCTTTAGAGGTTTTAATTTTAATGGAGCAGAAGAGATTTATGATGAATATGCCTCCATGACTAAAGGAACCAACATTGATGTGTCTTTCTTAAATTACGACCGTTTAAAGAATGAAGGTACATTTCAATGGCCTGTAAATGAATATAGACATCCAGGAACTCCACGACTCTTTGAAGATAAAAAATTCTACACACCTTCTCAAAAAGCAATTTTTAATTTACCATCAACTTTAGAAAATACATCTGTAAAAACTAATGAAGAATTTCCATTAATATTAACAACAGGTCGTGTTAGAGATCAATGGCATACCATGACTAAAACAGGAAAGGTTTCTCGATTAAAAACGCACTATCCAAAACCTGTATTAGAAATTAATCCAGTAGATGCTTATCTAAAAAAGATAAAAGATGGAGATATTACTGAAATAAAAAGCAAAAATGGCGAGGTTAGAGTACGTGCAAAAATTACAAATACCATTAAAAAAGGTGTGGTATTTTTACCAATGCATTGGGGAAAAGTATTGCAAAGTAATTTAAATAGAGCAAACAATTTAACCAATACACATATAGATCCTGTTTCAAAAGAACCCGATTTTAAGTTTACTTCAGTAGCGGTTACAAAATATAAAAAACCAAAAGAGAAAATTATAATAGCTGGCGCAGGAGCAGCGGCATTTCGTTTTTTACAGAATTATAGAGATAATAATGAGGTAGATGAAATCCATGTGTTTTCAAAAGAATCTAACCTTTTTTATAATCGTGTTTTATTACCGGAGTACATTACAGAAGAATTGTCTTGGGAACAATTACTAAAGATTAAAAATAAAGAATTAAATAAATTAGATCTTAAAATTCATCCAGAGACTATTGTAAATAAAATAGATAAGGAGACTAAAACAATAACAGATTCTAATGGTGAGTTACATACGTTTGATAAATTAATTTTAGCTACAGGAAGCAGGCCTTTTATTCCTCAGGATGTACAAATAGATTTACCAGGTCGTTTTACAATGCGAAACAAAAATGATGCAGATTGTTTCAAAAATTATCTAGATGCCACTGGTTTACCGCCAGAAGACCAGCATGTTGTCATTGTTGGTGGTGGTTTGTTAGGTTTAGAGCTCGCAGCAGCGATGAAACATAAAAAGGTGAAAATTACCATTATACAACGAGGATCACGATTAATGGAACGCCAATTAGATAAGATCTCTAGCAAATTATTATCTAAAGACGTGCAAGAAAGAGGCATTCAAATTTATTTTGATAATGAAGTTAGTACTGTTTTTGATGATGAAGACACAGGCGAATTAACTATCAATTTAAAAAGTGGAAAATACATTACTGCAAATGCCATTGTATACGCTATTGGTACACGACCCAATATAGAAATCGCAAAAAATAATGGTATTGTTTGTGGTCGTGGTGTTAGAGTAAATCAGCATTTACAATCGTCGCATCCAGATATTTTTGCCATTGGTGAAATCGCTGAATTTAATAATAAATTATTCGGAATTACATCTGCAGCAGAAGAGCAAGCAGGTATTCTAGCCAACTTTATAGCAGGAGATATTAGTGAGGCTTACAAAGGTTCTGTACTTATGAATATTTTAAAGTTTAACGATTTAAATCTCTGTAGTATTGGTGAAATTTCGGTTCCTGAAAATGATCCAAGTTATGAAGAAATTATTTTTACAGACATTTCTAAAGGCTATTATAAAAAGTGTATTGTAAAAAATGATTTACTAATTGGTGCTGTTTTAGTAGGTGATAAAAATGAATTTGCTGAATTTAAGACGTTGATTGAGAGTAAAATTGAAATGTCAGATAAACGAGAGACCTTGTTAAGAGGTGCTTCTAACGATGTCCCGATGTTAGGTAAGTTGGTTTGCTCTTGTAGCCAAGTTGGATCAGGAAATATTGAAGAAGCAATTGCTAAAGGGTGTACAAATTTTACAGAATTATGTAATAAAACAGGAGCAGGATTAGGTTGTGGAAGTTGTAAAACGGAAGTAAGAGAACTATTGGATAACGCAAAACTAGGGGCATGATTAAGCAGTTAAATAGATTGATAGTTAAAGGTGGTGTATTGTCGCCTGGAGAATTAAAATACATTTGCGAATCTGTAGAAAATTTAGGACTTAAAACTATTTCTTTTGGGTCTAGACAAGATATTATATTGCCCAAAAAAGCAAGTAAAGAAGACCTTAAGCAGTTTGATAAACTTCAAATTGTTGATGTAGATACTATAGGTGTAGAAAATATTATGTCATCTTATGTTTGTGCAGATATTTTTCCAAGTACTTCTTGGCTTACAGGCGATAGGTACTTATATCTTTTGGAGCAATTTAGCCCTAAATCAAAATTAAAAATCAACTTAGTAGATCCCAAACAACGCTTAGTGCCCTTATTTACAGGTCATATAAATTATATTGCTTCAGAACATGAAGATTATTGGTATTTGTACATTAGGTTGCCAGGTTGGAAAACAACAGAAATGTATCCTGCATTAATTTACAGTTGGGATTTAGGTAAAATTGAAACAGCTCTTGAAAATATTTTACAGGAAGAACCTGAAACTATAGAAACCATTTTTGCATTGGTTAGTGATGCTGTTGATACTAATAATAGAACTGTAGATAAGCCGTTAGAGGTTCCGTTTTATCCATTTCCTTATTTTGAAGGGATGAACAAGATTGGAGCAGATAAATATTGGTTAGGTCTCTATTGGAGAAATAATAAATACGACATTTCTTTCTTAAAGGATATGTGCGAATTATGCTCAGAAAATAAAATTGGAAAAATTTCTATTACACCTTGGAAATCTTTTATTGTAAAAGGGATCCCAAGAGAATCTAAATTGATTTGGGAAAAATTTTTAGGAAAAAGAGGAATTAATGTTCGTCACTCTATGTTAGAGTTAAACTGGCATATTCCTGTTGCAAATAAAGATGCGCTTAATCTTAAAAAGTACTTAGTTAATAATTTCGATCAAAATGATATTAGTACCTATGGATTAACCTTCGGAATTACAGATTATAGTAAAACCGCTTATTATTTTACATCAATTGTAGTCGAAAAAAATAAGCAACCAGAAATTATTGGGAATTTTCAAACCAGAGACACTTATAATCTATTATATGCTAAGAATTTTGATCCCAATACAAGGAAATACATCATGCATGTTCAAGATGTAGATAAAGTAGAATTACCTGGTCTATTAATGGAATTAAGTCAGTTATATTTTGATCAATTAGGAACTGAACGCGATGAAGAAAAAGAACTCAAAGCAAAAAAAGAAATTACTGAATTAGAGGTGTATCAATGTCAGGATTGTTTAACCATTTACGATGAAGCTTTTGGAGATATTACGCAAAACATTTTACCAAAAACATTATTTAATGACCTTCTAGAGACATATCAATGTTCATTGTGTGAGGCCTCTATATCTAATTTTGAAAAAATAATTATAGTTAAATAATAACAAGATATAATTTGGTTTTAAACAAAAATATAACGTCAAGAAAAGTAATTCAAAATTTGACTTGCGCTTCCTGTGACAATTCGGACTGTTTAATCAAGAGAAATTTAGATCATATATCTAGTTCTTATTTTATAGAAAATAAGAAAACTTTAAAATGCAAAAAAGGACAGCAATTTATTATAGAAGGTGCAGCAGTTAATGGTTTGTTTTTTGTTTTAAAAGGTAAAGTAAAAGTTTTTAGAACAGGTATAAATGCCAAAGAACAAATTGTGCGTTTTGCTAAAGAAGGAGAAATTATTGGTCATAGAGGCTTTGGTACAGAAGAGTATTACTCCATTGGTGCTGTTGCTTTACAGGATGCGGTTTTATGTTATTTCTCTAAAAGTGATTTACAAAAAGCATTATTAGAAAATCCAAAGTTTGGTTATGATATGATGTTATTTTATGCTAATGAATTAAACCGAAGCGAATCTAAAGTGAAATCTATTTCTCAAATGACAGTTAGAGAGCGTGTTATAGATACTATACTGTATATTCATAGAAAATTTGGCGAATTAAATGGGTTTTTAAATCTACCATTGAGCCGTAAAGAGTATGCTGATTATGCAGGGACATCAGAAGAGCAGGTAATTCGTGTGTTTTCTTCATTAAAAAAGGAGGGTTTAATTATTGCAAGAGTAAAAAAAATTGGAATTGCAAATATTCAAAAATTAAAAAATGAGATTAGTGAACATAATTTCTATTTAGATTCTTAGATATAGTTTCTGTTTTTTAGTTTCTAATCAAAAGAAAAAGAGTTTGTGAAACCCTTTCAGTAATTTAACTGAAAGGGTTTTTACTTAGAAATGATATTCAGAATAAGTAAATACTTAGATGTTTTACTTAAGTTAGTTTTTTGTTGTAATCATCTTATATATAGCTAGTTGTGTTTATTATATGTTTTTTGATAGTTTTTACTGTGTATTGAAAAGAGTTTTTAATATGTGTGATATCATGAGTTGTAATTATATCTACTTATATATTTGTTAAAAATAAGTATTAATACTTAGATTAATAAAATTAACGACATATGAATTCACTATTAAAAAAATCAACTTACATCCTGAGTTTAGCGGCAGTACTATTTGCTTGTGGAGGTAAAGATGAAAAAAAGGTTACTAAAACTGTAGAAACCGAAACATTAAAAACAAAACCTTTAGAAATAGAAAAACCACAATTGGCGTTTGGTTTTATCAAATTGACTGATATGGCTCCTTTAGCCATTGCTAAAGAGAAAGGATTTTTTGAAGATGAAGGGTTATTTGTTTCAGTAGAAGCACAATCAAATTGGAAAAATGTTTTAGATCGTGTAATAGATGGTCAATTAGATGGCTCTCATATGTTAGCTGGTCAACCAATTGCTGCAGGAGCAGGGTTTGGTCGTCAAGCAAAATTGGTAACTCCATTTTCAATGGATTTAAACGGAAACGGAATTACAGTTTCTAATGATGTTTGGTCAAAAATGAAACCACATGTACCAAAAGATTCAGATGGTAAACCTATTCACCCTATAAAGGCAGAAGCTTTAAAACCTGTAATTACAGAGTACAAAAATTCAGGAAAAGCGTTTAAAATGGGAATGGTATTTCCTGTGTCAACTCACAATTACGAAATAAGATATTGGTTGGCGGCTGCAGGTATTCATCCTGGAATGTACACAGCAGACAATGTGCAAGGGCAAATTGATGCTGAGGTTTTGTTGTCTGTAACACCACCACCACAAATGCCAGCTACTTTAGAAGCAGGTACAATTTTTGGTTATTGTGTAGGTGAACCGTGGAATCAACAAGCTGTTTTTAAGGGTATTGGAGTTCCTGTAGTTACCAATTATGATATATGGAAAAACAATCCAGAGAAAGTTTTTGTAATGACAGAGAAGTTTGTACAAGATAATCCAAATACAGCAATAGCAGTAACCAAAGCATTAATTAGGGCTGGTAAATGGTTAGATAAACCAGAAAATAGAAAAGAAGCTGTAGAAATTTTATCAATGTCTCAATATGTTGGAGCACCTGTAGAGGTATTGGCAAATTCAATGACAGGTACTTTTGAATTTGAAAAAGGAGATAAGCGAGAAATGGAAGATTTTAATGTGTTCTATAAGTATAATGCTACATATCCTTTTTATTCTGATGGTATTTGGTTCTTAACACAGATGAGAAGATGGGGACAAATACCAGAAGCTAAGTCTGCAGATTGGTACGGCTCTACTATTAAGGATATTTACAGACCAGATATCTGGAAAAAAGCAGCAGCGCTTTTAGTTGAAGAAGGTAATATTCCAGCAACAGATTTACCAGAAACAGATGGTTATAAGCCAGCAACAGGAGACTTTATTGATGGAACTATTTATGATGCAAAAGATCCAATAGGATATATTAATAGTTTTTCAATAGGAAACAAGGATAAATAATAATAACGTTTAATGTCTAACGGGTTTTAAAAACCTGTTAGATGTTAAATTTCACCTTATAAATACTTAATTATAAAAGATGAAAGCAACTGCAACATTAGGGAAAGTATCTAATTTTTTAGGATTAGGCTTTTTTTTAACCTTAAAAGACCTATTTACAGGGAAGTTACAAAAAGAAGAATTAAAGAATTTTTTACGAAAAACTATTGTGCCGCTTGCTTCCATTCTATTATTTTTTGGTTTATGGCATTTGGGAGCAAAATCACTCTATAATATTGAAGCTGATTTTAAAATTGAAAAAGCGTTAAAAGATCAAGGTCAGACTGCTGCAGAAGCCTTAAAAGCATGTATGGCTTCGGGTGATTCTAGTTGCCAACCAAACACGTTGCCTTCTCCATCACAAGTTTGGTCATCTTTTCAATCTTTATTGAGAGACCATAATATTATTAGTGCAGATAAAGCTGCTTTTGCAGAAAAAACTGCAGCTCTAAACGAAACTAGGATTTCGGAGGGAAAAGATGCTATTGTATATACAGGACGACCTTCTTTTGTAGATCAAATTTATAGAAGTTTACAAACTGTTTTTGCTGGCTTTTTATTAGCATTATTTATTGCTGTTCCTTTAGGTATTTTCATAGGGTTAAGCCCAACTTTAAAGAGTGCTTTTAATTGGTTTATTCAAATTTTTAAACCAGTATCACCTGTAGTTTGGTACCTATTAGTTTTTATGATTGTAAAAACATTATTGATTGGTTCTGCAGATGATAGTTCATTTACCATCTCATTTATTAGTGTTGGTTTATGTTCAATGTGGGCAACTTTAGTAAATACAACAATGGGAGTTTCTTCTGTAGATAAAGACTATGTCAACGTTGCTAAAGTTTTAAAATTAGGAACATTTCAGAAAATTTTTAAAGTGATATTGCCTTCGTCTTTACCATTGATTTTTACAGGTTTAAAAATAACATTATCTGTAGCTTGGATGGTTTTAATAGCCATTGAGTTATTAGCGCAAAGTCCAGGTTTAGGATTGTTTGTTTGGGAAGAATTTCAAAATGGAGCAAACGATTCTAACGCTAAAATTATAGTTGCCATGTTTGTGATCGGTATCATTGGTTTCTTGTTAGATAGATTGATGTTAACGATACAAAATTGGGTGTCTTTTGATAAAACAGATGCTATTTAATTAACAATTAAAACTAAAGAAAATGGCATATTTAGAATTAAATAATATTTGTAAAAATTATCATCAGGCAGACGGAGAAACAGAAGTGTTATCTAACATCAATTTACAGATAGAAGAAGGAGAATTTGTTGCTATTGTAGGTTTTACAGGAAGTGGAAAAACAACGTTAGTAAATTTGATTAACGGATTAGAAAAACCTACAAGTGGAGAGGTTTTGTTTAAAGGAGAACCTGTTTTAGGTACAAGTCATGAACGTGGTGTTATTTTTCAAAATTACTCATTATTACCTTGGTTAACTGTAGAGCAAAATGTATTAATGGCAGTGAAAGAAGCTTTTCCAAAACGAGAAAAATCTGTTTGGAAACGGAAAGCAGCTCATTATATAGATATGGTAAGTTTAACACCTGCTATTCATAAATTACCTAAAGAATTATCAGGAGGAATGCGTCAACGTGTTGCGGTTGCAAGAGCGTTAGCAATGAAGCCAGATATGATTATTATGGATGAGCCTTTAGGTGCTTTAGATGCTTTAACTCGTGGTAATTTGCAAGATCAAATCTTAAGTATTTGGGAAAAAGATAAAAGAACGGCTTTGTTAATTACCAATGATGTTGATGAGGGCATTTATATGGCAGATAGAATTATTCCTTTACGTCCTGGCCCAAATGCAACGTTAGGACCTGAGTTTAAAATCGATCTAGAGCGTCCTAGAAATAAAACAGAAATGAATGATAATCCTAATTTTAAGAAAACAAGAAATGCGATTATTGAGTATTTAATGGATATTGGAGATGAACGTAAATCGGAATCTAAAGAAGAGTTTGTATTGCCAGAATTAACACCAAAAGATTTCGTAAAATAATTAAAATTAGGATAAAGATGAGCATTATAGCTGGACATAAAATCACAAAAAATCTGATAGAAAATATTTCTTTTCCTTCCAATGAAGTAATGTTGGATTTAAAAGATCTTAAAAAAGTATATCCAACACCAAAAGGAGATTATGTAGTTTTAGAGCATTTAAATCTTCAAATTCGTAAAGAAGAATTTGTGACTATTATTGGCCATTCTGGTTGTGGTAAAACAACAATGTTGTCTATGATTGCAGGTTTAAATCCTATTTCTGATGGCAGTATATCTGTACTTGGTAAACCTATTAAAGGTCCAGGGCCAGATAGGGGCGTTATTTTTCAATCGCCAAGTTTAATGCCTTGGATGACTTCTTTACAAAATGTATTGTTAGGCGTAAACCAGGTTTTTCCTCATGCCACAAAAGCACAAAGAAAAGATATTGCAAAATACTATTTACAAAAAGTAGGTTTAGAAGATGCTTTTCATAAAAAAGCAAGCGAACTATCACAAGGAATGCAACAAAGAGTTGGTATTGCAAGAGCATTTGCTATAAAACCTAAAGTTTTATTATTAGACGAACCTTTTGGAATGTTAGATTCTTTAACCAGAGGCGAATTGCAAGACATCTTAATAGAAATCTGGAACAAAGAAAAAATTACAGCAGTAATGATTACTCATGATGTTGATGAAGCCATTTTTTTGGCAGATAGAGTTGTAATGATGACAAGCGGTCCCAAAGCTAAAATCGGAGATATTTTAGATATCAATTTTGATAGGCCAAGAACTCGAAAATCAGTTTTAGAACATGATGATTACTATACTTACAGAAAACACTTAATAGACTTTTTAGAACATTAAGAAGTAAAAAATAAATAACAATTTATTCAATTAAAAATAATGCTTTTGAAAGCTGTAATTTTCATAAGTAGAGGGGAAATACAACTTAAAACAATCAAGAAATGAAATTCAAAAAATCAAATAATAATTCAAATTTAAAAACAAGAACCATGAAAAAACAATATGTTTTAATAGGCTTAATGACATTAATAGCTCAATTTGCTCAAGCACAATTTTCATTAGATGGTGAATTTAGACCACGTACAGAGTATAGAAATGGTTTTGGAAGTATAATAGCAGAAGACGCGGATGCTGGTTATGGTATTTCAACAAGAATACGACTGAATGCAGGTTTTAAAACAGAGGGTTACAACTTCTATTTAAGTTTACAGGATGTGATGGTTTGGGGCGAGAATAGACAACTTTTACCTTATGATCAGAATAATTCGTTTGCTGTTTTTCAAGCATGGGCAGATATAAAATTAGGAGAAGGTTTTTCTACTAAAATTGGTCGTCAAGTGTTGTCTTATGACGATCAGAGAATTTTAGGTGGATTAGATTGGGCACAGCAAGGTCGTAATCATGATGCAGCTTTATTAAAGTATACTAAAGGTGACTTTAAGTTTGATGTAGCTTTAGCTTTTAATCAAGATTATAGCAATCCAACAGGTTTTGTGGCTGAAGGAACCTCGTATGATACAACAGGTTTTTTTTCTTATAAAACAATGCAAATGTTACATTTAAGCAAGAAGTGGTCTAAATTTTCTGGAAGTTTATTAATAATGAATAACGGATTTCAAGAGTATGAAGATGATGGAGAAACTGCAGATGGTACTAGTAATTTACAAACTATAGGGACGCATTTAAAATACACTTCAGGGAAATTTGGTATTGCTGCAAATGCCTATCTTCAAACTGGTCAAAGACAAGGGGAAGTAGATATAAAAGGAGCTCACCTGTTAAGTTTAGATATCACACATAAAACATCAGAAAAAGTGACTTTAGGAGCTGGTATGGAAATTGTTAGTGGTAATGATGGTGGAGTAGGAGAAACGGGAGCATTCTTTCCTTTATATGGCACTAATCATAAGTTTAATGGATTTATGGATTATTTCTATGTAGGTAATCATGCGAACTCTATTGGTTTGGTAGATATACATGCTAGTGCAAATTTTAAATTGGGAGCTACTTCTAGTCTTTTAGTAAAAGCTTTAAATTTTAGTGGCGAACAAGAATTGGCAAGTGGTGAAAAATCTTTAGGTACAGAAATAGATTTAGTTTTTAAGAAAAAATTTAAAGGTTATGCTTTAGTTCTTGGTTATTCTCAAATGTTTGCAAGCGATGGTATGTATGAATTGAAAGGAGTTACTGATGATTTAGCAGCTGGAAGTCAGAATTGGGCTTGGGCAATGATCGTCCTTAAACCTAAGTTTTTAAATGGAGCTGCTAAATAAGAATTATTATAACAGGTAATAGCAGTTGAGTTAGTTTAAGTGTTAATGATTATTAGGACTGTTGCTATTTTAAATCCCTCTTTTGAGGGATTTTTTTATTAAAGAGTATTAGTTATGTGTTATGAAGAATTTTATATGTTTTAGTATTCTAATTTAAGAAATGTCTATTTAGAATTAGCCACCAATAGTAATCATACTTCTATTTTGATTGTGCAATTTTGGCTCTTGTAATTTTTCTAAGGTATCCATTCCGCCACGAACTTTAAATTTGGCTTCAACAGCTTTTTTAATAACAGGTTCTATAGATTTTCCTTCGCGTAAAGTGGTTAGTAAATCGGATTCTGAAGCAGAAAATAAACAGTTTTTAATTTTCCCATTTGCTGTTAGTCTTAATCTGTTACACGAATCGCAAAACGGATTAGTAACAGAGCTAATAACACCAAAACTACCTTTGTAACCTTTAATTTTGTAGTTTTTGGTCGTGTCGTTTTTTGCGTCAGTTAATCTTATAACTTCATTTGTTTTATAAGTTGAATTCACACAAGCCATGATTTCTTTGTAGGATACCATTTTATTTTTGTCCCATTTATTACCATCAAAAGGCATAAACTCAATAAACCGAATTGAGATAGGTAAATCCTTGGTTAAATTGATGAAGTTTATGATTTCATTATCATTAAAACCTTTCATTAAAACAACATTCACTTTTACTTCAAAGTCTTCTTCTACTAAAAGTAATAAATTACTGTATACTTTGTCAAATTGATCTCTAAGGGTAATTTCTTTGAATTTTTTTCGATCTAAAGAGTCTAAACTAATGTTGATTTTATTCACATTATTCTGCTTTAAAATAGCGATATGTTTATCAATAATTACAGCGTTAGACGTTATAGAAAGTGTAACATTAAGCGTAGCTAATTTTTCTAAGATAACAGGAATGTCTTTTCTAATTAAAGGTTCTCCTCCTGTTAATCTAATTTTTTTAACACCATGTTTTACAAAGGTTTTTGCAATATTGTATATCTCATCACTTGTCATTAAATGACTTTTGGGTGATAGTTTTACGCCTTCTGCTGGCATGCAATATGAACACCGTAAATTGCAACGCTCTATAAGAGAAATACGTAAATACGCATGATCTCTACCGAAGTTATCTTTTAATATAGATTTTGAATTTACGATGTTGTTGGTGTTAGTCATGTCTTGCACCTTTAAGTATTTTAAAAACATGTAAAACAGATGGGAAAATAGCATCCATAGATTCTTTTGCTCCATTGGTAGAACCTGGTAAAGCAATAACTAAGGTGTTTTTTATGGTGCCTGCAACACTTCGAGATAGCATAGAATAAGGCATTCTATCTTGTCCGTAATTGCGAATAGCTTCTTCAATACCTGGGATTCTTCTATCTAATAATGGAAGTAGTGCTTCAGGTGTTGTATCTCTTATAGAAAGACCTGTGCCTCCTGTGAAAATCACTAAATCGACTTTGTTGTTTTGATGTTTTAATGCTTGTTCTTGAATGTTCTCTATTTCATCAGGAATAACGGTGTAATCTGCAATAGAAACACCACATTCTTCTAATTTTTTTATAATTACTTTTCCAGCTTTATCTTCTTTGTATCCTGCCGAAATACTATCGGAACACACAATAACAGCAGCAGTTAAATCTTTTCTAAACCGATCTTTATAATCCGATTTCCCACCTTTTTTCTCTAAGAGTTTTATGGCGTGAATTTCGATGCCTTTATCAATAGGTTTTAACATATCGTACATGTTTAGTGCAACAACACTTGCGCCATGCATAGCTTCAACTTCAACACCAGTTTTGTAAATGGTTTTTACGGTAAATAAGATCTTAATTTCAAGTTCATTTACTTCGTATTCTACACCTGTAAATTCTATAGGAAGTGGATGACAATCTGGTAGAATATAAGGTGTCTTTTTTACGCCAAGTAATCCTGCGGCTTTACTCATAGCAAACACGTTTCCTTTCGGGACTGTGTCTTCTTCAATAGCTGTAATGGTTTCTGGTTTGCTAACTTTAACAATAGCTTGTGCAGTTGCGGTTCGTAATGTGGTTATTTTATGTGTGATGTCTACCATTTTTATTTATTTACTTTCCATTGATGTGTTTCGTCTTCGAATATTTCTTTTCCAAAAACCGGAACGTCTGCTTTTATGGCCTCAACTATATATTCAATTGCTTTAAAAACTATTTTTCGTTTTGGTGATGATGCAAAAACAAACAAACATATTTCACCAGCTTTAACAGTACCTAAACTGTGATAAATATGCATGCAAGTGAGATCGAATTTCTTAAATGTTGCTTCTCTTATTGCATGAAATTTTTCGTTAGCCATATCTTCGTAAGCTGTATATTCTATAGCAGCAACAGTTTTATTGTCTATAACATCTGCTCTCACTTGACCAAGGAAAATATTGTGTGCACCAATAGTCGTTTTAGATTGGTGTTTTGCAATAGATGTTCCTATAAAATCTGATGAAATCGCACCTTTTTTAAAGACGTTTTTTGTTTTTTTATCTGCCATAATCTATATGTTTTCTAAATGTTTTTTGATTTCTGAACTGTTTTCTTTTATAGAAAAACAGTTATTAATATTTAATTGTTTTAATATGGAAACGGCCTGTTTGCTACGTTTTCCAGATTGACAAAAGAGGATAATTTCTTTTTTTAAATCGATTTTATCTAAGTTGTTTTCTAAGTCACTTAACGGAATGGAAGTAATAGCTATACTATCTATTTTTGGTGTTTCGGAAGTTTCTCTAACATCGATAAGCTGAATATTTTTCTTTTTTAAAGCTTCCGCTATTGAAATTTTACGGACTTCAGAAGTACAATTGAAGCTACTAGTCTTAGTTTTAAATGAATCTTTTTTATCTAAAACTTTACTAATTTCTGCTTCCGATTTATTAATTTTTAAAACTGTAGTTTGATAGTTGAGTGCATTATAAATCAACAATTTTCCAGAAAGGATATTGCCTATGTCTAAAATTATTTTTAGAACTTCATTGGCTTGCATGCTACCAATAATTCCGGGTAAAACGCCTAAAACTCCAACGTCTCCACAATTGCCAGATTGTTCTTTTTCTTGTTGATTAGAAAATAAACACCTGTAACTAGGACCATTTTTATAATTAAAGACAGATACTTGTCCTTCAAATTTATATATAGCACCAAAAACTACAGGTTTATTGGTAATGAGTGCAGCATCGTTTATTAGATAACGGGTTTCAAAATTATCTGTTCCATCTACAATAATATCATAGTTTTTAAATAACGTTATTGCATTTTGATGGGTTAATTTTTTAGGATAACTAGTTATTGAAATGGTATTGTTTAAATCTTGTAAACGTATTTTTGCAGCTTCCGCTTTATTCAATCCAATAGAAGCAGAGCCAAATAATACTTGTCGTTGTAGGTTTGAAATTTCAACAGTATCCAAATCTATAATGCCAATAGTGCCAACTCCAGCAGCTGCTATATACTGTAAAATTGGGCAGCCCAAACCACCAGCTCCAATAACTAAAACTTTTGCTTTTAAAAGTTTGTTTTGACCTGCTTGTCCGATTTCTGATAATGCGATATGTCTCTTGTATCTATTCATATTAATCATCCACCTGCAAAAGGCGGTAAAAGTGCTAGTTCATGTCCTGAAATTAATGCGTCTTGCGAAACCAATTCTTGGTTTTGCGCCACTTGAAAATCTTTGTTTTTTAGACTTGGATATTTTAAATACAATAGCTCTAAAAATTCAGATACATTCTTTTTAGTAAAAAGAATACGCTCTTTTTCACAGGTAGTAATTTCTGCTATTAGTCCAAAATATTTAACGTTAATGGTCATTATTAATCTGTTTTAATTGTTCTGGTGTATTAATATTTGCTGTATTTGCATTTAAACTTTTATCTAAAATAATTGTTTTAACATTACATGTATTTACAGCATATCTCAAACGTCTTTCATCTTCGAGAAGCAGCTTGTAAAATATAGTTTCGCATTGCTTTTTATACAAAGCAATAAGAGGCATGGTTTGTCCTTGGCTTTCTATTTGCACAATATCTACGTCATCCTCTACACTAGTAATTAGTTGTTTTAAAATGTTGGTGCTTATTAATGGTATGTCGCAACTTAACACCAAATTATAAATTGTTTTTGAAGCTTTTAAACCAGAATAAATTCCTGCAACTGGTCCTGCGTTTTCTATTGCGTCCTCTATTCGTTTTAATCCAAAAGCGTCATATTCTTTAGTATTAGATACAATAATAATTTCCGATGTTAATGGTTCTAAAGCGTTAATAATATGTTGTACAAAAGGCATGTTGTTCCATAGAATTAAACCTTTGTCAGTTCCCATGCGTTGGCTTTGTCCACCAGCAAGAATAATACCTGTTATGTGTTTTTTGTCTATCATCTTAAGTAAAAACAAGTTTTATACAAGCGATGACTAAAACAAGTGCAAGCATGTGTTTTAGGTGTTTGTTGTTAATTTTTTTACTACCATAATAACTACCTAAAATGGCTCCGATTATAGCAATGGCAACTAAAAGGAACGAACTCGATTCTATACTAACACCTGTAGAAAGTTGTCCAACTAGTCCTGCAGCCGAATTAACAAAAATGAATAAAGCTGAAACAGCTGCAGCTTCCTTCATATTTCCCCAATGTAGTAGTAGAATAATTGGTGTTAAAATAATGCCGCCGCCAATACCAATTAATCCTGAAAAGAAACCAATTATTGCGCCTAAAGTTAAACCTTGCCACAGTTTTACTTTCTTAACAGAAGTGCTTTTTGTTCCAAAAACATTCAGCATTTTTAAAATAGCGAATACTAATAAAACGGCTAATATTTTCTTGTAAAGTGAGGCATCTACTTCTATAATTCCGCCTAAAAAAGCAAATGGCATAGAAGTGATAGCAAAAGATAAAAACAACTTTTTATTAAAATGACCTTCTCTATAATAATAGTAAAATGAAATACTCGCAACAAACAAATTAAGTAGTAGAGCAGTAGGTTTCATAGTTTCTGGTGCAAAAGAAAATAGAGCCATTAATGCTAAATAACCACTCGCTCCACCATGACCAACACTTGCATATAAAAAGGCAACTATGGGTAGGAGGACTAGAAATAAATAGAGGTGTTCTATTTGTAGCATTAGTTTATAGGTCTTTAAATTGTTTTAATTGATGATCTAAAAACTCCCAACAGTTTTTGTTAATAGTATCGAAAGCCGTGATTAATGATTTTCCGTAGTCGGTTAAGGTTGTGCCACCACCACCTTTGCCACCAATACTGTTTATGGTTACAGGTTTTTTAGCCGATTTGTTTACCGAATCCATTAAATGCCATGCTTTTTTGTAAGATAGATTTAAAGATTTTGCAGCTTTAGATAAAGAACCTGTTTCTTCAATGGCTTTTAACAAAGTAACACGACCTTCTCCTAAAAGAACATTGTCTTTGTTTTCAATCCAAATTCTGCTTTTAATTTTATAATCCATATTGCTTAATTAAATTGGAAGTAGAATAACTTCAACGTCATCATTACTATTAATCTTAGTTGTTTCACTTGGCATAAAAACAAATGCGTTAGAAAGGGCAAAGGTTTGTAACATAGCAGAACTTTGTCCTTCTAAAATACTAACGTTATCATTTTTATATAATGCTTTTAGAAATTGAGGTCTATCTCCTTTTTTATTGAATTCTGAGTTTGATTTAGCTGTAATTCTAGGAAGCTCTAAAGTCTCTCGATCCATTAATTTTTGTAGTGCGATATAAACATAGACATAGAAGCAGGTTAAAGCAGCAGCGGGATTTCCTGGTAATGCAAAAATAGTGGCTTGGTCTTTTTTTCCGAAGAATAAAGGCTTGCCTGGTTTTTGTTTTACTTTATAAAAAAGTGTTTCGACCTCTAAAGCATTAAGTGCCTTACCAACAAAATCATAATCACCAACCGAAATTCCGCCAGAGATTATAACCACATCCTTTTCGCTAATTACAGTTTTTAATTCGGAATAAGTTTTGTTATAATCATCTTCAATTTTATGAAGCGTAACATTGTAAAATTTTAGATTGTATAAAGCATTTTGAAGCATTTTAGAATTGCTTTCATATATCTTGCCATAAGACAAAGGTTGTCCAGCTTCAATAAGTTCGTTGCCAGTTGTAACCAAAGCAATGGATGGTTTTTTAAATACAGAAACTTCTGTAATACCTAAAGCTGTGAGATAACCAATAGCAGCAGGTGTTAGTTTTGTACCCTTTACTAATGCTAAATTACCTTTCATTACTTGTTCACCTAACGGACGAATATTTTGATTTAAAACGATTGCGCCTTCACAAGAAATGACATTGTTTTTTTGTATCACTTTCTCTTGCATAATCACGGCATTGGCCGTGTCTGGGACAGGCGATCCTGTAAAAATACGTACAGCTTCGCCTGGTTTTAAAACAGGTTTATCACTGTCACCAGCTTTAATTTCTCCAATAAGTACATATTCTTTATTGTCATGTAAATTCAAAGCATAACCGTCCATTGCAGATTGCCTAAAAGGTGGCATGTTTATGGGTGAGTGTATATCTTTAAATAAATGGTAATTACCAGACTTTTCAATTGGTTTAATCACCTCTTTTAAAAGTGGTTTACAATTGTCTTTTACTTGTTGAATGGCGTCTTTTATTGAAATCATTTTATTGCGTTATATCTTTTGGGATATAACACAAATGTAAGTATATTATTTTTTAAATTAAGTATTAATACGTAATTGATAAAAATTAAATATAGCTATCCAAATGGTAAAAGATTGAATTATCAGAAGAATAGTATCAGACAAAGGATTTTGTTGTGTGTAGTATTTTACTGATTTTTGTAGGGAACTTATAAATCCCTGTTTATTGGGATATTTCTAAGTTTTGCAATAGCTACATTTGTATATGTTTTTTAAGTTTCAAGATATTTTTACTTTTCTCTTTTTATGCTATACTACAATGAGTATGGCACAAAAGACAATGTCTATAAATAAAATTGAAGACCAAAAAGTAACTGAGCTTTTTTACAATCTAAATAATGGTTATGATCAAAAGGCATATCAGGATGCACACCGTTTATTACACACTTCTAAATCAAAAAAAACAATAACAAACATTAATTTATTATTGGCTTACTACCATAATAAATATGTGTCTATAGATTCTTCGACCTATTACACTAAGCAAGCACTTAAAGGAAAAGAAAGTGTTAGCGATTCTTTAGGTATTAGATTAACCATATTGTCATATCAATTACTAGCTATAAATAATAACAATAAAGGCTTATACCAAGAAAGTAAAAAATGGCACATTAAAGGAGTTGAATTAAGTGAAAAACACAATGAAACTAATCTGTATTTTACCCATTTACATGGATTAGCAAGTGTATATGTTACCCTTAATCAAACACAAGAAGCTTTGGAGCTTTTTGAAAAATGTATAAAAAACTCTAATGATGAGGATATTATTTTAGGGAGTTATATCAATTTAGGTGCTATTTATTCATCATTGTCTAAATATGAATTATCCAATAGCTACTTGCAAAAAGCAAAAGATATCTGTGAGAAGGATACGTACAGAAAGCAGGCTTTAGCAAATGTTATGATTAACATAGGCGATAATTATTTAAGTGCAGGTGAAACTGATAAAGGAATTTTAGCACTCAACGAAGCAAAAAAAATAAGTTACCAAAATAGATTTCAGGATTTAGAACTTATTGTTTTAGGTAAAATTGGGAAGGTGTTCTTCAATGAAAAAAAGGATGATGAAGCGCTTTTAGTTTTTTCAGATGCGTTAATTAAAGCGATGACTCTGGGTAATTTAGATATTGAAATGAATAGTTATCTTATGCTAGAAAAGCTATCTGCACGGCGTGATGATTATAAAAGTGCTTATCGTTATGGAAAACGATTTTATGAAATAAAAGATTCCATCGCTAATTCTCAAGCAGAAAAAGAAATTAATAATTTAGAGATTAAGTTTAAAACACTTGAAAAGGAAAAAACAATAAAACTATTAAAAATAGAGAACTTAAATAAGAGTTTAAGTATTAAGAATCAAAATGCAGATATAGAAAAATATAAGCTTCAAAAAACTATAATTGCAAAACAAAACGAAAATCAGGTATTACAATTACAAAATGGCGTTGAAAAACGTAAAAATGAAATTACATTACTTAAAGAAAGAGAAGCTTTAAAGGCTGTTGAATTGGATAGGGAAAAAACGATTAAGTATATTGTTCTGGTAGCCTTCTTTATTTTATTAGTGCCTATTGTTGGTCTTTTAATTAATTATTATCAAAAATTACAAGCGCAGAGTTTACTTAATTCAAAAGAGAAAGAAATTAATGAACAGCAAGTTATTTCATTAAAAAAAGATCAAGAATTAAAGTTAATAAAAGCCTCTATTAGAGGGCAGGATCAGGAACGAAAAAAAATTGCCCAAGAAATGCATGATAGTGTTGGTGGTAATTTGGCAGCTATGAAATTACAATTTAGCCAGCTTTCTAAACACCCAGAAAAACTCAAGTTAATTTATAGTCAATTAGATGATACTTATGAGCAAGTAAGAAATTTATCACATAATTTATTGCCTAAAAAAATTAGAGAAAATGATTTTGTATTTTTAATTAAAGAATACATTAACACCGTTGAAGAAGCTAGTGAGATAACTTTTAATGTTTCATTTTTTGATGAATTTAAAATTAACGCGCTCAATAAAATATTACAAAACGAATTGTTTTCGGTCTTTCAAGAGCTTACAACGAATACGCTTAAGTATGCTAAGGCAACTACAATAGATATACAGTTAGATCTTTTAAATGAATGTTTGTTCTTTGTTTACGAAGATGATGGTATTGGATTTGATTTGTCTAAAACAACCTTAGGTATAGGTTTAACAAATATAAAGAATAGAGTAGATAATTATAATGGTATATTACATATAGACTCTCAGCCTAATAGAGGTACTAATATCAATATAGAAATTCCATTAAAAGCTTAATTAAATGAAACATAATCTCATAATAGCAGACGATCATAAAATGTTTTTAGATGGTTTGTTGAGTATTTTAAAAACAGAAAGTAATTATAATATTTTATTTACAGCGAAACATGGAGGTCATGTGCAAAAATATATTACCATAAATACCGAAGAAAAAATAGACCTTGTAATCACAGATGTTACAATGCCAGAAGTCGATGGTATTACTTTAAATAAGTGGATAAAAAAAGCGTCTAATTCTATAAAAACCTTGGTGGTTAGTATGCATAATTCACCAGAAATCATAGATGATCTTATAGAGAATAATGTCGATGGTTACCTTCAGAAAAATGCACAAAAAGAAGAATTTTTAAAAGCGATAGAAACTATTCTGTCTGGAGAAAAATATTTCTCAAAAGAAATTAAAGATATCTATCTTCAGAATAAGTTTGAAAAAAATAAAGAGAAAGAAATTAAACTTACAAAACGAGAGGTTGAAGTGATTTCGCTTATCGCGGAAGAGTTTACTACTCAAGAAATAGCAGACAAACTGTTTTTAAGCAAACATACCATTGAAAGCTATAGGAAAAACTTGATTACCAAGCTAAACGTTAGAAACCTTGCAGGACTTACTAAATACGCGATAAAAAAAGGGTATGTGTCTTAGTTTTTTTCAACTCTAATATTCAGAATATTTAAAGGCTCTATTTATATAGAGTCTTTTTTTTTTTTTTTTGTCCTTATGTTTTGTTTTAAACTTAAAGCAAATCCATCAAGGCTTTAAAAAATGAGATCTTTTAAGTTTTCCAAAGAAAAAAAACGTGTTAATGCTATAAAATATCAAAAAAGACAAAATGTAAGTCTCTGTTTGTTAGTTGTTTATTTATTACTACCCTGTTTACAGGGTGTTCGTTTTCACTACAAAAGGGGTTATATAGGTAAGGTAACTGGCCTAAATTTGTATCAGAATATGAGAGACACTGTAAAAAAAATAAAGGTGTTTTAATTATAAAAAAAATAAAAATTTAACCATTTAAAAAAAAACATTATGACTTTCGGAATTACATTAATCTTATTAAGCATCATCGCAGTACCATCTTTATTATTATCAAAAAAACCTAATGCAAAAGAACTCTTAGAAAAAATTGAACCATACCAAGGATGGATCGGAATTATATTTTGTTTTTATGGTGTTTGGGGAATTATCTTTTCAATATTAAACTTAGGTTGGCTTACAACATTCCCAATCTGGTGGATAACATTATTAGCAGGAAGTATTGTAGAAGCTGTTTTAGGATTCATGTTAGGATTTAGCCTTATTAACAAATTCTTTTTATCTAAAAATGAAGCCGCTAAAGAAAAAGCAAATGCACTTAGAGAGAAATTAGCACCAAAACAAGGAAAGCTTGGTATTGTTGGTCTATTTGTAGGAGGCTGGATGATTGTTGCTTCAATCTTATTCTTCTAAAAAAAACATAAAATCAGATTATTATGAAAAAACTTATTTTTTTAATGGCATTGATAATTACAATGCCATTAATTGCCCAAGAACAAAGAAATACAATTACAGTAGTTGGAGAAACACAAGCAGCTGTAGAGGATAATAGCTACACCATTTTAATTAGCTTACAACCAATATATGTGTATGAAGGACAGGCAGAAGTAGAAGTTGCTTCTTTGGCCGAATCAAAGCAAAATTATATTAATCAATTAAAAGCGATAGGTATAGATTTTAGTGGTTTTCAAAGAAATACATACTATGAGTTTGTAACGTCTTATTCGTCTAGTAGAGCCTCAGAGTATTACTATTTTAAAACATCAAGTAAAGATGAGGTTAGAAAAATAACACGATTAAAATCTGCAGGAATGTCTGTTGCAAATACAGAGATAGAACCTAATATTTTATCTAAAGAGCAGTTAGTAAATCTTTCAGAAAAAGCAATAGATAATGCTAGGAAAAAAGCAGAGGCTTTAGCTACAAAAATAGATAAAACTATTGGTGAAGTTGTTGCAGTAGTAGATCAAAACACAAGTGAGCAGTATATGCAAAGTTATGGGACATCAACATCTCAAACACATACTGTAACAGTATCTTTTGAATTAAAATAATAAAAACAATAGTCTTTAAATTAATCAATAAATAAGTAAACCATGAAAATTAAATTAGCAGTATTATCAGTATTCGCGTTCTGTTGTGTATTTAACGCAGAAGCTCAAAAATTAAAAAAGTTTGGAAGTTCAATTGAGAAAAAAGTGGGACCAAAAACATTTAAAGTACCATACACAGATGTGATATCTTATGCAGGTTATGCTTCACCAGGAAACGAAGATGCAGTAGAAGACGGTAAAAAATTCTATTATATATATGTTTGGATACCAGCTGTAGCACCAGAATTAGGAGTAAGAATGCTTTCTCCAGTAGGTAAAACAAAAGTTAAAAATGCTGTTACATCAGAAGCATACACAGAGAATGCAGATTCTAAAGATTATTTTGATACTTACATTACTTTAGAGCGTTCTACGATCTTTAAAAAAGAAGATATTTCAGAAGAAGGTGCAAAAAGTGCAACTTGGACTAAACTTGCTAGTAATGATGACAGTAGCGAAATGCCTAAACAACCAAGTGGACGCAGTTACAATTCATTATTAAGATACGAAAGTGAAGTAGGTAATCCTACAAAAGCGTTAACAGCAGGTTTATATCGTATAGGTTTTACAACTTACAAAACAGGAGAAGTTAATGGAACTTTCTTAGCTGAAGTTGGAGCACCAGTAAAATTACCAGGTGTTGTAATGGCAAAAACAATTACAGATCTTTTAGAAGGACTATAGTGTAAAAACGGGGATTAGTTTTTTGATTAAGCATCTCTTTATGCAAATAAAGGGGTGTTTTTTTTATGCTGCAATCCATCTCATTAACACTCCTTTTTGTATTGTAGATAATCTAAAGAAAGGTCCATTACTATTAGAGTAATAGAATCGACATCCTTATGTGCTTCCATACCAAGCGCTATTAAACAAAAAAGCTCAATCAAGTGAAACTTGTTGAGTTTTTTAGGCTTAAAATCGCAATAAAGTTGCGTTTAATTGTGGAGTCGGAGAGATTAATTATCATTATTCTCTATAGACTTCAAATTTGCAAATTCAACAGCCAGCCTATGCAAGCCAGATGTGAAAACATAAAAAAATCCGTTCAAGCTGGCTTGACGGATTTTTTTATGTTTTCACTCATAACGCAGTTGTGAGTGTTGTGGAGTCGGAGAGAATCGAACTCTCGTCCAAACAAGTAACCAAAAGGCTTTCTACACGTTTATTCTTTTCTTGGTTTTTCGACTTAAAGCTGGTTAAAGACAACCCACTTTTAGCTTATCTTCTTAATCTCGAAAAGGCATCAAAGCACTACCTAATCTAAGTCAATTTTTACGATGCCATAAAAAGAACGCCATTAACTAAGGCTTTCTCGAGACATTTAGCTCTCCTACCTAGTAGGACGAGGCTTAATCTTACTATAATTCAGATTATGCAGCTAAAGCGTAGTTATTCTCGCCGTTTAAAATTTGGTCTAGCCTTTTACGTGTATCAATGCCATTACACGACGTGCTTACAATCTAATTAATCTCGCTGTCAAAACCAGTCGACCCCTTAATGAAATAGTAAATTTTTAATTTACGTCATTGAATTAATCCTGAATTTGTTTCAGGAACTCATCAATTCATAAATAATAATAATTATTTGGGCGTTACCTTATCAGGTCGGGCTGTCCGCTATATCTTTTGCTAAAAAAGCAAAAGGATGCCGCTTCCATCCCTAACGCGCTAAACCCAGAAACAATAATAGAATTTCAAGGGCTGCAAAATTACTAAAAATAATAACGCAAAAGTTATACCAATCTTGTTTTCTATGTGTTTTCAGAAATTGTGTCAGTAATAGCACTTAAACACCTCAAATCATTCATAAATATGTTATGAAATTAAAATAACAAAAAAAATGGCAATAAGCTCAATAGGATTCTATCGTAAAATACTCAAATTGAGTATTGTGATTCTTAGCAATAGCTAATAAATTGCAAATTATAGAAATGCTTAGATCTCTAAAGCACATTTATTACTCTAACAATACCTATAATGAAAAAACAAATACTACTTACACTCTCCCTAATCGTATCTACAACCTATCTAACCCTTAATGCTCAAAACTGGAACGAAATCATAAATGCCACAGCCTCTGATGCAGGCACTGGTGACTATTTTGGCTATTCAGTTGCAATTGATGGTGATTATGCCATTGTTGGCGCTAATCTTAATGACGATGCCGGTGGCTCTTCAGGTTCAGCCTATATCTTTGTGCGTTCGGGAAACAATTGGACAGCACAAACAAAACTCACGGCGTCCGATGCTGCTGCTGGTGATCAATTTGGCACTACTGTTGCTATTGATGGCGATTATGCCATTGTTGGAGCTTATGCTAATAGCGACGCTGGTGGCTCTTCAGGTTCCGCATATATCTTTGAGCGTTCTGGAAACAGTTGGACAGAACAAACAAAACTTACGGCGTCCGATGCTGCTACTGCTGATTTTTTTGGTTATTCCGTTGCTATAGATGGCGATTATGCCATTGTTGGAGCTTTTGGTAATGACGATGCTGGTGGCTCTTCAGGTTCAACATATATCTTTGTACGTTTAGGAGGTAGTTGGGCAGAACAAACAAAACTCACGGCGTCTGATGCTGCTGCTTCTGATTATTTTGGCTATTCAGTTGCAATTGATGGCGATTATGCCATTGTTGGCGCTTATGGTAATGATGATGCAGGTAATAATTCAGGTTCAGCCTATATTTTTGTGCGTTCTGGAAGTACTTGGACAGAACAAGAAGAACTCACAGCATTCGATACTGCTGGAGGAGATCAATTTGGATCTTCTGTTTCTATAGCTGGAGATTATGCCATTGTTGGGGCTTTTGGTAATGACGATGCTGGTTCCTCTTCAGGTTCAGCCTATATCTTTGTGCGTTCAGGAAGTAGTTGGACAGAACAAGTAAAACTTACAGCATCTGATGCTGCGGCTATTGATATTTTTGGCAATTCTGTTTCTATAGCTGGCGATTATGCCATTGTTGGAGCTTTTGGTAATGACGATGCTGGCAATTCTTCAGGTTCAGCGTATATTTTTGTGCGTTCAGGAAACAGTTGGGCAGAAGAAGAGAAACTCACGGCGTCTGATGCTGCTGCTGGTGATCAATTTGGCTATTCCGTTGCTATTCAAGGCGATTATGTCATTGTTGGTGCTAATGGTAATGATGATAATGGTAATAGTTCAGGCTCTGCCTACTTTTTTGAAAAGGAGCCGCCAGCTATTGTCCCTGATCAAACTAATTTACCGGATGTTACATCACAATGTGAAGCTACACCAACAGCACCTACAGCAAACAGTGGAACAATTACAGCAACCGCAGATGTTGTCTTCCCAATAACAACACAAGGCACAACAATTGTAACCTGGACTTACAATGATGGTGTTGGTAATACCTTAACGCAATTACAAAATATAATAATTGACGATACCACAGCACCTATTCTATCATTTTCTAATCCTTCAGATGCGTTGATAGATTCTTGTGCAACTGAAGTTATAGTGCCTTCACCTGTAATTGTAGAAAATTGTACAATAAATACTACTTTAGATTTTGATGGAACTAATGATAGAGTTACCATTCCTTACAGTGCATCTTTAGCTTTTACAACAGAATTTTCTGTACAAGCTTGGATTTATCCAAGAGCCAATAGTTATTCTAGAATCTTAACTAAATATTCTGGTGGTGGTAATAACCAAGGTGAATTTGTTTTTGATACCTACGATGGTTCTATTCCAACATATTATGCCAACGGTAGAGGTTTAAGACTCGCGTTTACAGGGCCTAACGGAGGGTCTGTTCTAAGTCCTAATGTATTAAATTTAAATACTTGGAATCACGTAGTAGGTACTTTTAATAATGGTATTATTAAAATATATGTTAATGGTGTTGAAGTGAATTCGGGCACAACCATATATACTTCAATACCAACATCTTCTTTAGATTATGCAATCGGAGAAGATATTTTTGTGAATCAAAATGAATATTTTAGTGGTCAAATAGATGAATTAAGCATATGGAATAAGGCACTTAAGCCATCCGAAATCACTTCTGGCTACAATAAGATTTTAGAAGGAACAGAATCTGGTTTAGCAGCATACTATGATTTTGAAGAAGGAACAGGAAGTTCTGTATTGATTGATAAATCTAGTAATGGTAATGACGGGCTTTTAACTAACATGGATTCAAATACAGATTGGATAGCCTCTGCAGCGCCTATAACTATGGTGAGTCTTACTAATGATATTACTGGTACTTCTGATGCATCAGGTACATATCCTGAAGGAGAAACTATAGTTACTTGGACTGCTACAGATACCAATGGAAACCAATCAACATTAGAACAAATAGTAAATATTGTTTGTAGTATAACTTACACGTTTAACAATGATGTTTGGTCACCAAATAATCCAAGTGGTTTGGCTACAGCTTTAGATGATATTATTGTTACATCTGGTAATGCTGCTATTAATTCTAATACATCTGCTAACACAGTTACGGTTGAAGCTGGTGCATCGCTTACCTTAGATGCCGCCTTAACAGCTACAGATATTACATTAAACTCTACTTCAACCAGTTATTCAAGTTTATTAATTGGAGCATCTGGTAATGTGTCTGGTACTATAAACTATAACCGTTTCGTTAATTCTAATAGTCTTGGTAACGACCTAATCTCATCACCTTTATCCGGTGAAACTTGGAGTAATTTTTTAAGTTCAGAAAATGCAACAGCCTTATTAGATAATGGCGGAACACCAATCATTTATGCTTTTGCACCTTTTGATAAAACAACAGGTGATTATGAAAATTATGATAGCAACACTACAGCAATCTTAAGCAGTGGTAAAGGGTATAGAGCTGCAACGGATACAGGTGAAACCTTAACGTTTTCAGGAACAGTGCCAACAGACGTTAGCGTAAATATTATGAATACGGCAACCGCTTATTCTCAATGGAATTTAGTGGGTAATCCGTATCCCTCTTATATTAATGTGCACGCGTTTTTAAACCACGAGGTAGACACTGGTATTTCAAACTTAGATCTTTTTACAAATGCATCTGCCGCAATTTATGGTTATAATGCTAATGAAGAAAATAGCTGGACCATCTACAACTTAGCAAATACAACAGTATCTACAGTTATAGCACCAGGTCAAGGCTTTTTTGTGAGTGCAGATGGCACATATGAGTCAGCATATAATTTAGAGTTTACCACAGCAATGCAAACCATTGGGACTTCAGACGATTTTATTGCTGGTCGTAATGCGGACTTAGAACTAATTTATCTTACAATAGATTTAAGTTCAAACACAAACACAAACACAAACACAAACACGTACAATACAGATGTCTATTTTAATGCCAATGCAAGTGAAGGTTTAGATAAAGGTTACGATGCTGAACTTTGGGGAACTGTAGTACCTGAATTTAGTATTTATTCTCACTTAGTACAAGATAATACAGGGAAACCAATAGCATTACAAACCTTAAATGCAACTAGTTTATCTAATATATCTATTCCTTTAGGTGTGCATGCCAACTTAGGAGAACAAATTACATTTAGCATTTCAGAAACCACATTGCCAGCAACAGTAAACGTGTTTTTAGATGATGTTTTAACTAACACATCTACATTACTTAATAACAGCGATTATACCATAACGCCATCAACAGATCTTTCAGGAACTGGCCGTTTCTTTTTACGAACTACAGAAGAAGCGTTGTCTATTACAGACAATAATTTTGATGCTATAAATATATTTTATGAGAAGCGTGCTAAAGATGTCCTTATAAGCGGACGTATTCAAAATAATACTGTAGTTGAGGTTTATGACATGCAAGGCAGAAAAGTGTTGTCTAGTCTTCTTGATTCTACTGTATTAGAAAATAGAATACATGTTGCTTCGCTAAATGCAGGTGTGTATTTAGTTCATCTTAAAAATAGTTCAGAACAAAAAACACAGAAAATAATTATTAATTGATGGGCTGATGTTATCCAAGTTTTAAAATTACAAACGTTTCATATTCAATACTAAAAAAATGGAATTCTCAAATAGTTGTGGTTTAAATTGACAAATAATTTAAATCACACTATTTTCGTAAAAACTATAATAATCCCACTTTTTAGGGAATGATAATTCCATTACCATGACATTCGCCATCATTAAAGAACGTAAAAATCCACCAGACAGACGTGTGGTGTTTTCTCCTGAACATTTAGCAGAAGCGAGAACACAATTTCCTGATGCTACATTTATAGTAGAATCGTCAGATATAAGAATATTTCCAGATGAGGCTTACAGAAAATTAGGATTCGAAGTTTTAGAAGATGTGTCGCATGCAGATGTGATGATTGGCGTCAAAGAAGTGCCAATTGAAAATTTAATTCCTAATAAAAAATATTTCTATTTCTCACATACCATAAAGAAGCAGCCTTATAACAAGAAATTGTTGGTCGCTATGTTAGAGAAAAATATAGAAATGTTCGATCACGAAACTATAATTAAGAAGAATACAGCACGTCTCATTGGTTTTGGACGTTATGCAGGCTTAGTAGGTGCTTATAACGGGTTTAGAGCTTTAGGATTACGAGATAATTTATTCAACTTACCAAAAGTAGAAACGCTTGCAGATTTAGATGCGGTAAAATCAGAATTAGATAAAATAACCATTCCTAATATTAAAATTTTATTATCAGGTACAGGTAAAGTGGCTTATGGAGCCAAGGAGATTTTAGATCATTTAGGTATTAAACAAATTAGTGATGCGATGTATTTAACATCGCAATTTTCGGAACCAGTCTTTGTCATGGCAGATGTTATGGAATATGCTAAACGAAAAGATGGTAAAGTAGGAGATAAGTATAAGTTTTATAAGGATCCATCTGGTTATGAGAGCAATTTTATGCCTTATGCTAAAGAAACGGATTATTTTATAGCAGGTCATTTTTATGGGAATAATGCACCTTATTTATTTACCCGAGAAGATGCAAAACATACTGACTTTAAAATTAATTTAGTGGCAGATATATCTTGCGATATTGATGGTCCTGTAGCCAGTACAATTAGACCTTCAACTATTGAAGATCCTTTTTATGGTTACGATCCTAAAACAGAAAAAGAAGTCGCTTATAATGCTAAAGGAGCTATAACTGTTATGGCTGTAGATAATTTGCCATGCGAATTACCAAAAGATGCAAGTGAAGGTTTTGGAGAAACATTTTTAGAACACGTTATTCCTTCATTTTTTAATAACGACGAAAGGGAAATTTTAAAACGTGCTAAGATGACAGAAAATGGACAACTAACTAAGCGCTTCAGTTATTTACAAGACTATGTAGATGGAAATTAGTCTAGAGGATTATATGTAATGACTTTTAATCCGTCATCTTCTAAATTAATATACTGATAACTAACGTTATCTTTTTTATCGAACTCACCATTTTTGTTGGTGTCAGATATACTTTTAAAATAGAGTCTGTTCAGTGATATAACAATTTTCCAATCTACAATTTGAGCTAAATTTGGCGTCAATTTCTGGAGGTTTTTACCATCAATATGACTTATATATAATGTTTCTACATCGTTAGAATTTAGCTTTCCGTCTTTATTTGTGTCGGCATCTCTAATGGTATAAACTAAAAATTGAAGACCGGTTTGTTTTCTTATATCTTCAAGAAAATGGACAGAAGTTATTTCTATAATTTCATCTGTTAAAGCTGATGTTTTTTCTGAGTTAAGATGTTGAAATTTTATATTATTCAATTTTCCAGATATTGAAAAGTTATTGTAACGCGACACAGAATAGGATGTAGAACCACTTTTACTGCTATAGCTAGAAAATCTTGAATTATATTCTGAAATATAACCAACAGGATGGATTAAATAGTCTGTACTATCAATAGCAATCGGTAAATCTGCGATTTCGATTTTTGAACTATCTTTTTTAATTTGAGTTTTAAGGCTGTCATCATGACTGATTGATTTCGATTTGTCCTCACAGCTCATCATAAATATGGATAGACAAACGGTTATAAAAGTTAGTTTTATCATTTTAGTTTGTTTTTAATTGATTCAAATTCTTAAACATAAAATAGCCTACTACTAAAAAAGCACCAAAGCCAAGAGTAAATAGCCACGCTTCAAAATGTTGAAATGGCGAAAAAATTATAGTTATAATATCCTTAAATAAAAGATGTGGCTGACTTATAATTTCCCACGAGTTGTAACGGAGAAAACGTCCCAAATAAACTCCAAATCCACAAAGAAAAATTATAACAATACTTACAGCTTCAACAGGGAGCTTTTCAAATTTAGATTTTAAAAGTTTTTGCATATCCATTATTGATATAAAAAACAGTAATAATCCACTCAAAGTAAACGATAACACCACCAACACATCGAGCCATAAAAGAGAATGGTTTCCTATTCTAATATGAATTAAATCGGTGACAATATAAGGTGCATTGGGTAAAAAGGCTAACCAAACTAAACTCCAAAAAGCCAGCTTAATTTTGCTAATGTTCGGTTTCGTATTTAAATACATAGTTATTGTATAAGGTATAATGGCTAAAAACACATTCCAGATTAAAAATAAAAAGAAATAAGATTTATTGAGTTTCATGCGTACCATGAGTAAAATAATACTAAATATTAAAGCGACGGTGACTAACACTAAGGTTTTAAATCGGGTTTGAATCAATATTTTTAGTGCTTCCATAATCTGATGTTTTTTAAGTTTTTGAATTTAACAAGAGATGATTCAAAGATTAAAACGGTTAATATTCCTAAGGTGTAAGCGACCAAGTCTGTAACTTGAAACGTACTTCCAAAAATAAGTTTAGCAGTAAAACTATCTTGTAAATTAAAGTAAGCTAAGAATGGAGTTAGTTGAAGAACTTCTATGCCATAAGCAATTAAGAGGACGATTAAACTCGAAACCCTCACATTCAAGTTAGTGCATCCTCTAATAATTGCATATAGTAAAATAACGACGAGATAATCGCCAAAGGTGTGACGAATAAATCCTGTTTTGATAATAAAAGCGATGGCCAATTCTATGAGAAAAAGACTGTGTGCTAAGGCTAAATAGGTTTTATTGAATTGTATGTTCATTGTATAATTATTTTTTCTCCTAAGAATTTTGGTTGGACATTAAACATGACATCTAAACTCGCTTTGGTGCGCGCTAAATATTCGCGTACAGGTATTTTGTATACATCTTTTGCGTTAAAAGCGACAGCGTCAATACCAAAATGTTGAGCAATATAAATAGCACGCTCATTATGGAATTTTTGTGAAATAATGGTGATAGCGTTCTGTCCAAAGATTTCTTTTGCTCTAACGATAGAATCCAAAGTTCTAAAGCCAGCATAATCTAAGATTATACGTTCAGCAGGAATCCCTTTTGCAATGAGGTCATTTTTAAAATCGGTAGGTTCATCATAGCCTTTTCTTCCATTATCTCCACTGACTAAAATGTAGTCTATCTTACCAGCTTTATAGAGTGCAACAGCAGCATCTAACCTGTATTTGTAGAAAAGATTAATGTTTCCGTTTGGCGCGAGTTTGCTTGCTCCAAGAAGGAGTCCTACTTTGTTTTTTGGGATGTTATCTACATCATTGTAGTTAAGTTCTTTGGCTTTATAACTCACCCAATGAAAAGTGATGAAAACACCAAGAACGACGCAAAGTCCAGCTAAGACCAATATTTTTAATTTCTTCATACAGAAATAAGGTTAAGATTTAATAATTCTTGTTTTGGGAAAATAGCATCTCTAAAATCTGAAATAGAAACATGCATTAGATTTCTATAATCAAAATGATGAAAGGCATTGGCAGCTTTTCCTGTTTTAAATGATTTGTGGTAATATTTATAATAATCTGGTAGTATGGCAATACCAAGAATAATAGCTCCATATAAATACGGACTTCGTTTTCCGTTGCCAAAGCAAAGACATTGTAATGCAATTTCGTCTTCAACTTTAGTGCTATAACCACAAAGTACATGGTAGCAATCGTGACGTTCTACTTTTGGAATTAATTCAAAATGATTCTGCTCTAAAAATTCTCCTAAGTGTCTTCCAAAAGTAGGTGCTGGCAGCTTTAATAAATCGGATTTTGTAAGCTTCCAAGCATCATGATTTTTAAATAGATTGGTGTAGATGCGTTGCGAATGTTCAAACAACCAAATGATAAGCTGCTTTCGCTTAGATTTTAAAGTTTTAAATAATAGGTTGCTCATGGTAAATTGGGGATTTGTGGTTCTATAATCGTTTCGGTAGTGCTATATTTTCTTTTACAGCGATTCAATTTAAAATTCCATATTAATAGGGCTAAAACATAAGTGCAAATACAGTAGCTAATCAAAAGTATTTCGAAATTGAAAGCTATAATTGCTGTTATTTCTAACCCAAATAAAACAATGATGTAATACGGGAAAAGTGTTTTAAATACATACATTTTGTCATTGGGATTTTTCGAAAACCAAAACATACAAGACACACTTATTCTAATAATTATGAACGTAAATCCACTTATAATTAAGAATGCAAAAACGATTAATGCTGCCATATTATTTTGTGTTTACTTTAAAATTATCGTATTGTAGTTCTTGCCAATTATTCGTTTCTAGTTTGTATACATATTTGTTGTATTTTGATTTTATAAGTCGAATAGAACCTTCACTTAAACTTTTGTTTTCTAGCTGTTTATTTAACAGTAAGGTGTTATTGTTAGATAATTCAATGACATAGTTATAATCCATTGATTGCGCATAGTTAAAGTTGAAATTGGTAATGTGATAATCCCAATTTATCGTACTCGAAGCGATAAGAATAATAAAAACGGCTTGCGTGTTTATTCGGAATAAATACCAATTGTTTTTTGCGCTATTTATTTTTAGAAGTGTAGTGATAAGTCCAATGGTGGCAAGTAAAAGGTAAACAACGACTCCAATACGCTTATAGGTTAAACCAAAATAATAGATGTATTGACTGTTTTTAAAAACAATACTTAAAACCAATAGAATGTTTAAGATAATCCAAGTAAAAGCGAGACGTTTGAGTGTTATGTTTTGATCGTAAAAATTAAGATTACCTCTAAATACATACAGCAGAATCATTATAGCAATAACAATAGAGGCGATAAGTGCATTGATTCCGCTATGTACTTGGGCAGAATAAGCAGAAGCGCTAATAGCTTGCTGTGACGTTAAAAAGGTAATGTCTGTTATTAAATACATGACAATTAATGCATTTAAAAGCGAAATTAAAATGACGCCAAGTTGGTTTTCTTGTTTTAATTTAAGAATGGAAAAAGCGTCTGTTTTTAGTAAGGTGTCGTCAGTTTGTAAATCCAGTTCAGTAGCGTGTTCTACTACAATTGGCGCATAAATATTATTGAATAGATAATAACCTAAACCAGCAAACAGAAGCCATTGTATGTTTATAAACCCGAAATCGATGTTCTCAATAATATTGCTGAAAACAGGATTCCCTTCTTTGTAAAGAGCAATAAATGCGATGACTATGACCGTTGGAATTAAAATAATTTTAGCCCAATGAACGTAATCGATTGCTGTTTTTTCTTCATCGGCTTTAGGTTCCGTTTTATTAAGTGCAAAGTTGCGATGAAACAAACCAGCAATTGTGGTATACAACCCATTGAGCCAAGAGATGTAAATTGAGGATTTAGTTTCAGAAAGATGCCCTATAAGTGTAAAGAATGCGACAAAATTAGCAATCACGGAAAGGGTAGAACTATGAAAAAACAGGGTTAAGCCAGTAGCAAGATATGCTATGGTGTAGATTTGGGTTTTCCTATTTTTAAAGTGTTTTTGATTATTAATAAAAAGAATAATAACGGTCAGAATACTGAATAGAAATAGGTTTAATCCAATACTTTGATTATAAAAGAAAGTGCTAAATAAAAGGGCTGCAATAAATAGTGCTAGTTTTTTCATATGTTTGGTTTGTTGTTTTAAAAGTACTTTGTTTTTCAAAGTGAATGATTAAAAAAATAGACGAGCTACTGAGTGTAGTCGAAGTCTTAAGTTTTACGTATTAATTTTTCAAGGGCTTCAATGTGTTTTTTAAATTCGGCTTTACCAAGTTCAGAAACACTATATCTTGTGTTTGGTTTTCGTCCTATAAATTGTTTTTCAACCAAAATATATTCTGCTTTTTCTAAAGCTTTGGTGTGGCTTGCTAGATTTCCATCAGTTGCACCCAACAATTCCTTCAGCATATTAAAGTCTGCATACTCATTTACCATCAAAACAGACATAATACCAAGTCTTATTCTATGATCAAAAAGTTTATTTATATTGGTTATAATGCTCAAGCTTCGTTGTTTGTTTTTTGTAATTTTCAGTTTTCATTTTCTCCGCGACTTAACGTCTTTTGTCTGAAATACGTTTTATTTCACATCATATTTAAAATGCATCCAAGTGCCATAAACAATATGCATGATGCCAAAGCCAATAACCCAAAGCCAAAAACCATAACCCGGATAAAGCGCTGCGATAAGTCCCAAAGTTATTTGAATAAATCCTAAATATTTAATATCTCCAATACTATATTTTGAAGCATTCACTAAAGCTAACCCATAAAAGATAAGCATTAAACCTCCTGTTTGGCCATATTTACCTTGCCATAATATAATGAGAGTATATAAACCACCTGCAACAAGCGGAATTAAAAAATTAAAGAGCAAACGTCTAGAGGAATTATCCCATATTTTTTCTCCAGTCTTCTTAGCTTTCCTAGTGGTTAAAATAATACCTGTAATGGCGCTTAAAAATGCAATCATAAATAGAATGAGCATGACACTTCTAAACACCCAACCATCGAGTATAAGTGTTCCGTAACTATACGTGGTAACTAGCCAATACGTAGCGGCTGCACCAACAAGTGCATAGACACCTGCTAAGATTCCAGATAATCCACTCAAGGAAATAAAACGAGACGACTTATTCATTAAGTTTTTAATCTCACTAATGTCTTTTAGATAGTCTTCGTTGCTCATGATTTAAAGTACTTTGAAATACAAAGTAAAATAAATTAATTGGTTTGCGCAAATTTATTTTTAAGATTTGACTAAATTTATAATCGAATAGTTAAACAGCAACAACAATATGATTGAATTACTTTTAGCCATAGCTAATATTTCTGGTGGAATCTTACTTGGTTTAGCAACCTTAGATAAATGGGATGGTGAGCATAATTTTTTTTATAAAATTGCTGGTGTCTTAGCTCCTTTCGATACCATAATAGGTCTTGGCCTTATCATTTTGGCGATATTAGAATTTTGGGATGGTCTGTTATTTAATGTCGTTAGTATTTTAGGCGGCATTTTACTTTTAACGCATGTATTTGGAAAAGTACCTGCTTTAGAATCTAGCTTAAGAAAACTATCTGCCAAGCTAATGCCTTTTAAAGCCATTATTGGAATTGGATTAATTGTAATCGGTGTAATTGGAATATTTTAAAGTGAGATTTTGAACCCAGCAGAAGCACACATCCTAAAACAACCTGAACCTTTCAAATCCATATTCATGCATTTGCAAGTCTTAATAGAGCACACGTTACCAGAAGCAGATTTATTATACAAATGGAGAATGCCTTGCTATTATATAGATAAACGACCAATATGCTATATTAATAAAAGTAAAGATTATGTCGATGTTGGCTTTTGGCATTCCGCACATTTATCTAAAAAGTGGGATACTTATTTAATCTCCGAAAATCGTAAAGTCGTTAAATCCTTGCGCTACAAAACACTTGAAGATATTGATGATGTTGTTTTTATTTCAATTTTAAAAGAAGTAGAAGGGTTTAAAGAAAAAGGATTTTATAAGAAGGGTTAAGTTTTTATCTACAGTTTCTAAATCACTCTGTAACGTTGAGACTGTGTAACTTTATAACTCTCTAAAAAAAAATATTACTTCACCAAAAACATACCTAAGAACACCGCTAAAAATCCAACCACGAAACTAGCAATGGTATAAATTGCAAAACTCATAAAGTCACCAGATTTTAGAAACATATGATTTTCATAAGCAAAGGTTGAAAAGGTGGTAAAACCACCACAAAAACCTGTTGCTAAAAGTAAGGTCTGACTCTGTGATAAGGTTTCATTTTTAGCAGCCAAACCCAAAATAACACCAATAAGTAAACTACCTAAGATATTTGCAGCAAAGGTGCCATAAGGAATTCCGGTTTCTGCATTGTTTAACCATTTTCCAATGATAAAACGCAGCACGCTACCAAAACCACCTCCGAGAAATACAAGAATAAGTTGTTTCAATTTTTTAGTTGTTTTTACACTACAGTTAGTTATATAATTCCGTTGCTTGTTTTATAGCTACATAGATTTCAGCTCTCCAATCTGCAGGATTAGGGTAATTTTCAGGGAGAGTTAAATACGTTTGTAACATTGGTCCACCTTCAATTACTTCTAAATTATTAACCGCGATATAGTTTAAGGTCTTGTCCCAAGCTTCCTGCATATTGGAGTAATCCCCTTTTAAAACTGTTTTTACAGTTCTAAAGGATTCTAATTTTCCGGTTAAAATTTCCGGTTCCTCAGAGAGAATTTTAGAATTTGTTGGAATACAAGCAGAGAATATAATAGCATCATTTTCAGCATCCCATTTATTGTATAAAATAAAAGGTTTTCCAGCCATAGAAATATTATGTGTAATAGCATAAGCACCAACTTCACCTAACTTGGTGGTCATCTTTTCGTCAAAATCATTAAATTTAGAAGATGTAGTATTATAAAGATAGTATCCACCGCTATGTTCCGTTATGCCTTCTACAGTAATGCTGTAAACTTTCATTTCGGCTTGTATGGCACGATCTAATTCTTCTAATCCAAGCTCTAAATCAGGACCAATTTTCTCTTCGGTACTTTCTGTAAATGCAGACCACATTTTAAATTTAAAAGGAAGATTCTCACTCGTAACCGTCCAAGTAACATCTGTAGAACCATCGTCGTTAGCCTTAAAAATCATGTTAAGATCTGCCTTTGGGAATTTGTGCAATTGCAACTCTTGTGCAATTAATGTGTTTAATTTAGCGTCAGTTGTGGTTATAGATCCTAATTCGTTATTCGTATTCCATTGGTAAGAACTCCCAATGCCTTTTTTGTTTTCGCTTAAGGTGATTTCAGTTTCCTGTTTGTCGGAAGTCCAAGGACTCCACGAGTGCCAATTCTTAAAATCAATAACATTGTCATAAATCACAGATTGTGGTGCATTTATGGTTTTGGTTCGTGTAACTTCAAACGAATTTGGTTGCACTGCGATATAGATTGAAACTCCTATGATTAGCATTAGAAGCAGAAATAATACATATTTAAATCCTTTCATTTTAAAGAATGATGTTTAGCCGTTTATCAAAGATAGTCATTTTATGATATGTGATATAAGTGTTACATTTGTGTATAACCAAAACTTAATTTAATGAATTTGAAATCAATATTTAAAATTTGTCTTTTTGCGCTAGTAATAGTGGCTTGTAAGAACGAAGTGAAAGAACCAGCTGAGCCAACTGAAATGGTTGAAGCGGTTGAAACGGATTTTAGTTTTAACGTAGAAGAGTTTGCCGACATTAAAATTTTACGCTACCAAATTCCGGGTTGGGAAGCGTTAAGCTTAAAAGAACAAAAATTAGTTTATTATTTAACGCAAGCAGGTCTTGCTGGTCGCGATATAATGTGGGATCAGAATTACAGACATAACCTAACAATAAGAACGGCTTTAGAAAATGTTTACACGACCTATACTGGAGATAAAACTACAGACAATTGGTCAAATTTTGAAAGCTATTTAAAACGTGTTTGGTTTAGTAACGGAATTCACCATCACTATTCTAACGCTAAGTTGGTACCAGATTTTAATAAGGCATATTTAAACGAATTATTAGCGGCAACAAATACAACTTTAGAAGGAGATGCTTTCGATGTGTTATTTAACGATAAAGATGCTAAGAAAGTAAACCAAGCTAAAGGTGTAGATAATGTATTAGAATCTGCAGTTAACTTTTATGGTCCAGATGTTACAAATGCAGATGTTGCTAGTTTCTATAAAGCTAAAACATCTCCAGACCCAACGAAGCCATTATCTTATGGTTTAAACTCTCAATTAGTAAAAGAAAACGGAGTTTTAAAAGAACGTGTTTATAAATCTGGCGGTTTATATGGTGCTGCTATAGACGAAATTGTAAAGTGGTTAGAAAAAGCACAAGGTGTAGCAGAAAATGAAGCTCAAGGCAACGCTTTAGGCTTATTGATTTCATATTACAAAACAGGAGACTTACAAACTTGGGACGATTATAACGTGGCTTGGACAGCAGCAACGGAAGGTAATATTGATTATATCAACAGTTTTATTGAAGTGTATAACGATCCATTGGGTTACAGAGGATCTTATGAAACAGTTGTTCAGATTAATGATTTTGACATGTCTAAAAAAATGGCTGTAGTTTCAGGAAACGCACAATGGTTCGAAGACAATTCGCCTTTAATGGACGAGCATAAAAAGAAAAACGTTGTTGGTGTTACTTACAAAGTAGTCAATGTTGCTGGTGAAGCTGGAGATTCGTCTCCAAGTACACCAATTGGTGTTAACTTACCAAATGCAAATTGGATTAGAGCAGCAGTAGGAAGTAAATCAGTATCCTTAGGGAACATTATCAATGCTTACAGTAATGCAGGAAGCACAGGACGCTTAGCAGAATTTGTAAACGATGAAGAAGAGTTACAATTAGAAGAAGAATACGGACAATTAGCAGATAAGTTACACACCGCATTACACGAAGTAATTGGTCATGCCTCAGGACAATTAAATCCTGGAGTTGGTGAAACTAAAGAAACACTTAAAACGTACGCTTCTACTTTAGAAGAAGGTCGTGCAGATTTAGTTGGTTTATACTATTTATACGATTCTAAATTACAAGAATTAGGTTTAGTTGAAGATTGGGAAAAAGTAGGAAAAGCGGCTTATGACGGTTACATTAGAAATGGATTGTTAACACAATTAATTCGTTTAGATTTAGGTGATGATGTCGAAGAAGCACACATGAGAAACAGACAATGGGTATCTTCTTGGGCTTTTGAAAAAGGAAAAGCAGACAACGTTATTGAAAAAATAACAAGAGACGGAAAAACGTATTTTAATATTAATGATTACAAAAAGTTACATGAGCTTTTTGGTCAGTTATTAAGAGAAACACAACGTATTAAGTCTGAAGGAGATTATGCGGCTGTTGAAGCTTTAGTAGAAGGTTACGGAGTAAAAGTAGACCAAGCTATTCACGCTGAGGTTTTAGAGCGTAACAAGCAATTTCCTTCTCCACCTTACAGTGGGTTTGTAAATCCTGTGTTAGTACCAGAAACTAATGATGCTGGCGAAATTACAGCAATTAAAGTTACACAACCTAATGCATTTGCAGAGCAGATGTTAAACTACAGTAAAGTTTATAGTCATCTTCCAGAGGTGAACTAATTAGGAAATATTTTAAATATAGAAAAGCACTTACAGAAATGTAGGTGCTTTTTCTTTTAGAATAGAATTAAATATTTTAATGGTCAACAACAATTATCAATTGGTTTATAACGTTGATTAATTTTAAAATTGATTATATTTAAAATCATTCAATAGCGTAATATTTAAACGTATATTAAAGACAGAGAGAGCAATCCTTAGCGGTAACAATGGAAGATATAAAATACTATAACAAACTAAAAAAGTCAACAGATACCTTGGTAGATTTATTGGAAAATGAATCTTATTTTTCTGATGTGCCAGATACTTGGCATGTGGTTATAGTCGATATTTTAAATTCTACATTAGCTGTAGATGAAGGAAAACACCATCAAGTTAATCTAACAGCAACAGGAGCCATAATTTCCGTTTTAAACTTTATAAGAAAAGAAAAGCAAAGCATAGAAATTCCTTATTTTTTTGGTGGAGATGGAGCAACATTTATAATTCCAACTTTATTTTTAGAGCGCATCATACAGATCTTAGATAATTATAGCCTTCATATTAAAAATCACACCAATTTAATCCTTAGAGTAGGTCATATTTCAGTTAATTATTTAAGAGGTCAAGACTTTGGTTTAAAGATAGCTAAGCACCAACTTACCAATCAATTATCAATTCCTATTGTATTAGGTAATGGTTTAAAAAAAGCTGAAGACATAATTAAAACAAACTTTGAAGAGAGTAGAACAGATTTTAAAAAGACGCTTTTAAATTTAGAAGGCATGGAGTGTCGTTGGAAGCAAATCAAGCCAGTTCAATCTCAAAAAAAAGTAGTTTGTTTATTATTAGAGGCTATAAATGAAGACGACCAAAGATTAATTTATAGAGATATTATAAGTGAGATGGATACGTTTTTTGGTACTTTTAATAACCGACAACCCATAAAAACGAATAACTTAAAATTAAATTTTAGTATTCTCAATATATGGGAGGAAATGAAGATTAGACTTACCAAGCAAAATTTAGGTTACTTATTTAAAAAATGGATGGAAACACTTGTTGGTAAATTCTATTTAAACCTTTCTAGTGATGGAAAAGAATATTTAAAGCAAATTGGGCAATTATCTCATACATTTATGCTTGATGGTATGATTAATACAGTCTTTACAGCAGAACAATCTAAAATTGATCTTTTTATAGCCTATTTAAATCAACTCGAAAAAGACCAAAAAATCATTTATGGTATTCATATCACACATGCTTCTGTAATGTCTTGTTATGTGTTAGATAGAAAGACCAAACACTCACACTTTGTAGATGGCACTGAAGGAGGTTATACGTCTGCAGCCAAAATGCTTAAGCAAAAGTTGAAAAATATATAGCATCTTTGTTAGAAGTTAATTCGTCTATTAAATCGTAAAATTCCTCAGTTAGAGTGCATTTTAATATGGCAATGCTGTATATTTTACCAGCGGAAAAAACAGATGCTTTAACCTAAAACATCATTCGATTCAATTATCTTTTTGAGGTAACTTTAGAGGTGTTTTTTTTAAGATCGTTAAAACAGTATAAAAACAATAATGCAGAACACTACAAATTACTTTCAATACTTAAACGGAAAACAACATATTACATTTTTTCTATTTCTGTCCCTAGTTCTAGCATCTTGTAACAACCAACCCAAAGACACTCCAGAAACCGATTTCTGTACCAATATCCACAGAAACGATTCTACATCACTATCCAAAGAATTAGAAGACGTTGCAGAACAAATGGCAACCAAAACGGGAGTTTATGTTTTAGAAGACGGAAGTGGTTCTATGGTGGCAAGAGCATGGTTAACCGAATATGCCGAAAAAACCATAGACATTCAATACTTTATTTTTTCAACAGATAACGTTGGGCTTATTGCTTGCGATTATCTAATTAGAGCCGCAGATCGTGGTGTAAAAGTTCGGATTATTGTCGATGATATTATGGTCGATGCCGATATTCAAGATATTCTCACCTTTGCATCTCATGAAAATATTACCGTAAAAATTTATAATCCTGGAGTTAATTTAGGAAAGAACATTTTTAGTAAAATAAGCAAGTTTGCCACAGATTTTAGGTCTGCCAATCAACGTATGCATAACAAAACGTTTATTGTAGATGGTAAAGTAGTCATTACAGGCGGACGAAATATTGCCGACGAATATTTTGATTACGACCACGAGTATAATTTTAGAGACAGAGATATTCTATTATTAGGAAACGTATCTCAAACCATAAATGCCTCTTTCAATCAATTTTGGAATAGCGATTTAAGTAAAGATGTGACCACGATTATAGACGATTTACCAACCAATGCAACTGCAGAAAACCGGTTTGATAAATTACACGAATACGCTTGTAATCCCGAAAATTTCTGGCCACAAGTAAGAACACGTATTGCCAACTTACCAAACACCTTTAAAACGATTAACGCTTCCGGAAATTTAGTTTGGTTAGACGATGTTCAATTTATTTCAGACGAACCTGGAAAAAACGATGGAGAGCAAGGTTTAGGTGGAGGCGGAGTGTCTACCACAGCATTAATAGATTTAGTTAAAAAAGCAAAGTCCTCTATAGAAATCCAAACGCCTTATTTAATAACCACAACCTTAGCTCAAAATTTGTTTAAAGAAGCCACAGAACGTGGAGTAAAAATTAGAATCTTAACCAATAGTTTGGCTTCAACCGATAATGTAGAAGCCTTTAGCAGTTATCAAAGTGATAGAGAAACCTTACTAAAAACAGGAGTACGTATTTTTGAATTTAAACCAGATGCAGAAGAACGCCTTAGTATTATGACAGGAGAATTACAAGCCACCTTAAACCATAAACCCATTTTTGGCTTACATGCCAAATCCATGGTAATTGATAACCAAATTACAGTGGTTGGGACCTTTAATTTAGATCCAAGAAGTGCCAATTTAAACACAGAATGTGTTGTCGTTGTAAATTCCTCACAAATCTCAAAAGGTGTTTTAAAAGGCATGGAAATAGAATTTAAACCCGAAAACTCTTGGGAAACCACCTTAGATTTTAATCCCGATGCTGAGGTTGGTAATTACAAACGTTTAAAAACGTGGACACGCAAACTATTGCCTAAATCTATTTTGTAACCAACACCAATGTTGCCGTAATTGCAGTCTCTTTTTTTTATTTGAAATAGTACGTGACTTTACGTATAGGTTTCTTCTTACTTTTTTGTTAGTTTTATAACGGGTTAAGTATCATTACGGAAACCCGTATCTAATTACCCTTTAAGAGTAATATCTTACTGAAAATTTAATATTATAAATAAGGATAAAAGTTCCTCTTATTCCGAGAATGAAAAGGGATTAGGAGTGTTTTTATTTTTATATAACTAGTTGTAGGTAATACGAAAAAAATAATATGGCAAACATAAATGATTATAAAATTGTAGGAAAAAAAAGTTCGAAATACTTTGAATTACTTGCGAATGAGCTTGATTTTGATTTTTCAATCCTTGAGCAAAAACAAATCGAACGATTAGGATTCTATTTATTCATAATTGAACACTTAACACATTTGAATGACATTCTTGATATTACAGATATCGTGTCAGATACAGATTTTAATAAGATCTTGTTTGATGAAAAATATGATGATTGTGGAATAGATGCAATTACTGTTAATGAAGAAGAAAATCATATTCAATTATTTAACTTTAAATATCGCAATAAATTTAGCGCAGGAAAACAAAGCTTAAATGAAACAATTCTATCTTCAAAATTTATAAATGCTCTAGTTACAGAAGATCTTTCTCAATTAAGAGGAAAAACTAAGAAAGGAGCTAAAAACATTTTAGAGAAACTAAATAGTAATGATGAATACAAGATTTCATTATACGTTGTAAGTAATGAGGAAATAGAAAGCATTAACAAAGATCATCATTTACAACAACTCGAAAAAATGTACGGGTTAGAAATTATTCTAGTCGGTTTAGATCAAATTAGTCAATTTGTTTCATTAAGACCTAATCCTATTCATTCAAAGTTAATAGTAGATAATGACGCTATAATGTCGTTTTCAGAAAGCTCAATATCATCCTCAAAATCATATATACTCAGATTACCGTTATCGGAAATTATTAGAATTACTTGTGATGACAATAATTTAAGAACAAATTATGCAATTGAAGATTTAACGCCATTAATAAATGTAAAAATTGACTACTCGGTTCTTTTTGATAACGTAAGAGGTCTTGTTGTTAAATCAAAATATAACAACAATATTTCTCATAGTTTAAAAAATGATCCTACAAAGTTTTTCATGTATAACAATGGGTTGACTTTAACTGCGAATGACATTACTGCTGAATCTGTAAATGCTAATAAAAAAGTAAGACTTAATTTAGATTCTATTCAGGTTTTAAATGGTGGTCAATCATTAAGGACGATCCATGCGTTTAATTCGGAGGATTCTAAACATTTAGAGGATTATTTATCAAAAAGTGAAATTCTAGTTAGAATTTTCAAAACCTCTAAAGATTCTTCTCTGAACAATAAAATTGCTGAATTTACAAATAGTCAAAATTCAATATCTAATGTAGACTTAAAATCTCTAAGAGGCGAACAATTACAAATTGAACAATACTTAGATGAACACAATATTATATATTCTAGAAAAACTGGTGATACTGGGTTAAGTAGTTCTAAGAATTATAAACATAAAATAAGTATGGAGAGATTTGGGCAAGTACTAATGTCTTTGAGGGGAATGCCTGAACGAGCTACAAATCAAAAGAAATCAATTTTTGATAAATACTATGATGAACTCTTTTTAAGTACTAGTTTTTCATTAGAAGCATGTCCAAAAATGGTCGTTGATTATTTCAGAATAAAGAAAGAATATGAAAAAGTAAAAGCAACTGTAGCATCAAGTGAACAAAAAGTTTTTTACATCCTATATTTACAATCTAAACTCGATAAGTCTGTAAGTGAATTAATCACTACTCTAGAATCAATAATTGCATCATACATTCCTACCTCTGGAAAAGCTTTATCTGAGGCAAGAAAATTGATTCAATTAAATTTTAAATCATATTTAGATGAACAAGTACTACCTACAACATGGCTATAATTAATACGGATTCAGGTGCTTAATCTCAATGTTTAGTAATTTTAACAAAGTCCGCCAAATCTTTTGATTTGGCTTTAAAAATGAAAAGATAAAACAAAATAAAAAGTTTTGGTTAAGTGCTTAATCGAAAGGATAGTTCCTTTTAATCCCGTACTAACCATAGCCGAGACGTTAACACACCTTTGAGAATAACAGCAGAACATATAAGAGAAAATTATTTGATTTTAATAATTAAGCTATCGATATTATGCTTATTTATCTATTCATTGATTTCTGGAATTTCCAATATAATTGAACATTTTAATGCTGTTATTGATTATACTGCAAATCGATTTGAGGAATACTTTTACATTTCAACAAGCAATTATTATTTACGACCTTCTCTAATCTTATTAATTCCAATTATTGGAATTTTTACTAATAAAAAAATCGGTTGGATTTTAATTCAATCCTATTTCTACTTTTTGATTACAAATTTGGTGTTTCCTGCTACTCAAATTGACTTTACAGATAATACGCTGATTATTCTAAATATTATTGGACTCATACTCATACTTCTGATCATCATTCTGATGAATAAAAATAAAATAAGTAATCTAGTTTATGGAATTAAAAAAGTGGAATTGATTAATAAGAATATTATAGCTTCTGTTATCGGAATTTCAATAACGATAATTTTGGTTATGATTAATGAGAATGGAATTTAGAAAAAAAAATGTGGTAAAATCCTAGCAGATTTTCTATATGGTTTTTATTTGCTAACTTTAGTACTTAAGCCACGTAAAAAACTATACAAAACACGTTGCCAAACCCAGAACCTTAAAGAATGAGAGTAACTACTTTTCCAGATTGGACTTTTGATTTTGACGAAACCAGAATGGGGTGTTACAATATAAATGCAACTCGAAGTACAGGAAATTTAATCGGAATTGACGGAACTGATGAATATAGTGGATTTGAAAAAATTATATCTGACATTGTTGACTTTGAACTAACTCAAAACCGAACTTACTCATACTGGAACAATGTGTTTTCTGAAATTTTTAAATCAAACGGAATAATATTTCAGAATAACTTAGAATTAGAAAAACCAAATGATCATTTCAAAAGTTGGGTAATAAAGTTATATAACGTTGAATTATATTTTAAAAGCTCTGAACCTGAAATTAGGTTAATAAAAAATGAAAAACGATTATACTCGAAAAAATGGTTTGACTTTAGCGGAACTGAATTTCATAAATTAATGAATGTAATAAAACAGAAATAGCAAAAATCCGATGACTAACAACAGAATCCCTTAACTAGCCTCATTTGCAACGAGCACACATCAAATTAAGAAGTTTGTTATACTATTTAGTCTAAATTTGCACGCATCACAGACGAGCGCTAGCAGTCGAAAAGTTAATAAAAACAAATGCGTTCCTCCCAATTAGAAAAATAAAGAAATACCCAATTTGCAAGCAGACATAAAAAATCCAAGACTCACCTGTTACAAATGCATGAATCCTAAAAGCACCTGTATTTGTAAACACATTCAATCGTTACAGACTAAGACGCGTTTTATTATTCTGATGCATCCAAAGGAGTACAAGAAAGAAAAGAATGGAACAGGTCACATGACGAAGCTTCAACTTGACAATTCAGAAATTATAGTTGGTGTCGATTTTACTAATAATAAGCGTGTTAATGAGATACTGACTAATGAAAATAATAATTCTTTTTTATTGTATCCAGGAAAAGATAATTTCAACTTATCGGTAAGCAAAAGTTTAGAAGTAAAGTCTTTTATGGGTCATAATCCACACCTCTTCATTCTAGATGGTACATGGCCTTGTGCTCGTAAAATGCTAAAACTAAGTAAGAACTTGCAAACCCTAAAGCGAGTGAGTTTTGATAATACTATTAAATCAAAATTTATTATCAAACAACAACCAGAATCACTTTGCTTAAGTACCATTGAGTCTGTCTATACCGTTTTAAATTTACTTAAGAAAGGAGACGTTGAAGAATGTGACACAAAGGATTTTCTAATGCCTTTTGAAAAAATGATTGAACATCAATTAGATTATATGCTCAACCCAAACCATAAAAATTTTAGCGCTACAGTAAAAAGTGAACTTACTGCTAAGGACCAATATAAGAAAACTACAGAACGCAATACTATTTTTGAATTAGAGCAATAAATATTTTCAAACCTAACTTCCCTTTAAAATTAGGCTTCTCAAGCATAATTTTTAACAAATCAAAATTTTATTTAAAACACTCAGGCAACCATAACAACATAATTAGCGTCTATTATAGAAAAGGGATAAACCATTGTTTATTTCTATTCATCAATCAATCAATCAATCAATCAATCAATCAATCAATCAATCAATCAATCAAAAAACGTTCATTATGAAATTAAATCAATTATTCTATTCGTTCATTATTTTACTAACACTATCAAGTTGTGCAGGATCTAACATCGACAAAGTTTTAAAACAAGGAGATGTTGTTCAAGAAAATTTTAAAACCACCATTCCTTTTACATACGTAAATGGTTGGATGGTTTTAGAAGTAGAAATCCGAGATAAAGCTTATAATTTTATTCTAGACACAGGTGCTTCTAATATTGTAACAACAGAATTGGCAGAGGGGCTTAATTTAAAAGTATTGGGTGCTGAAGACATAGAAGATATTAATGACACTAAAAATTCAACCAAATATTCAAGAATTGATAACGTTAAAATAGGTATCGTAGATTTTCAAAATACAATTACAGGTATTGCAGATCTCAATAAGATAACAGAAGTAAGTTGTACAAAAATTCATGGGCTTATTGGTTCTAACTTAATGCGAAAAGCCGTTTGGGATTTCGATTTTCAGAACCAGACCATCACCATAGTTAATGACGAAAGTAAATTAGACATTCCAACAGAAACTATAGATTCTAAAATGTATATCGGAACTGCAGGCATACCTTCTATTACATTAAAAATTAATGGACAGAAAGTACTAAACAATACCATAGATTTCGGAAATGGTGGCACTAATCTATTACGAGGAGATTATTTTGTAAAACAAAGGGATGCCAATCTCATTACAAAGTATGTAAAAGGAAGTCAAAAAGCGTTTGGTGGCTTTGGCCGTACTGAAGAGAAAACGTTTTACCATACAATGATTGACGAATTACAAATAGGAAATCATACAGTCAATAATTTGTTTACAACTGTAAAAAGTGGCGCTGGTAATAACTTAGGCTTGGCATTTTTTAAAAATTATAGAGTGATCTTAAACTGGAATAAGAAAAAATTACGAATGATAGAAATTACTAAAGCAGGTAACGATACTTATAATACCTATGGTTTTTCTATGTTTTATATTGAAGGCAATGTTTACGTAAATGCCGTTGTAGAAACGTCTAGTGCGTCTAAGGTTTTAATACAAGACGACATAATATTGCGTATAAATGACACCAATTATGCCAACATTGTAGAAGAAGAGTATTGCAGTATCTATAGTGATAGTTTTGAGCAAAAAACAGAAGCATTATCCATTACAATCTTAAGAGAAGGAAAAGAAATGACATTCGATTTATTAAAAACGGAATTACTTTAAAAAGCAGTCGTAAAAATCAAATTATAAAACCTCTTTAGATTTTAAAATTTAAAGAGGTTTTTATTGATATCACTCTTTTGAGAGCGCTCGTAATGGAAGGGAATAATTTATTGATATTGTAAGTAAAATGGATTAAGAAATGAACCTCTTTTTCTTGAAATTTTCATTAACTTTGAGTAGCTGTCCCATTTAACATGTTGTTGCAGAGTTAGTTTTATCGTATGGCTAAATAAATTCTCAAATTGGTTATTATGTCACTACGCCAAATCATTTATACCAGTCAAGCTTCCGAGCAGTTCACAAAACGTAACCTATTAGATTTACTACACACATCACGTGGTTATAACACCATAGATAATATTAGTGGCCTTTTGATGCATAGAAATGGCTATTTTCTTCAAATTATAGAAGGAGAACAAGATGTTATAAAAGATTTGTTTCAACGGCTTAATAATGATACGCGTCATATAAATATTAAATTGATACTTGATCGTTCTGTGGAAAGTCGACTGTTTTCAAATTGGGCAATGGCTTGTGCCGATTTTGACGAGCCAGAATTGAGTATGCTACCAGGCCTTCGCACTGATCTAAGTAATCCTGAGGTTATTGAAGAGCTTATAACACATCTACCTGAAATTGCAGATTTTTTGCTAGATAAATTAGACTAATTTGTTCCTTTTTGCTAGCGTTCGTTTGTAACGAGTGCACACAAGAGTAAGAAACTGTTGTATATTGCAGTAATAAACAATGACTATGAAACTAAACCTATTATCCTGCGACGCACAACGCCCAGATAAAAGAGCAATTGCCAAATGTATTACAGAGATTTCTAATGTAAATGGCGCTTTGGCTAACGAATTTACAGATATACTCTTAGAAGGCGATCCTGTAGATATTGAAGTAAGTGATAAAAACTCAGGTTCGGCGTTAAGAGCTTTGCGTAAACTAGATATTGATTACGAGATTATTGATTGAAATACCAACAGGAAAATCAAATTATCGATAGTGTTGTAGTTTCAAAATAGTGTAAAACTTAGGCTAGCAAATCTTCTAAAGCAGGTCTAAGGTTTACAAACTTAAAATCAAAACCTTCAGATTCCACTTTTTTAGAACAGACACGTTGACTTTCAAATAATAAAATATGCATCTCTCCTAAAATTAGTTTCATTACAAATTTTGGAATGTTTGGTAAAATTAAAGGACGTTTTAAAACACGCGCTGCTGCTTTGGTTAATTCTTTATTACTTACAGGGTTTGGTGCCACACCATTGTAAATACCTTCAAAATTATGTTGTATGGCATACACAAAAAGAGAAGCCAAATCTTTAACATGAATCCAGCTTTGCCATTGTTTACCATTTCCAAAAGCAGCTCCAGCACCAAACTTTATAGGTTTTACAATTTCAGGTAAGGCACCTCCATCTTTAGCCAAAACTAAACCAATTCTAATTTTAGCAACTTTACAACCTAAGGACTTAAAACCATCAACAGCAGCTTCCCATTGGTCTACCACTTGTCCTAAAAATGAATCTGAAATTTCAGTTTCGATTTCTTCATAGTATTTAACCAAACTTGATGGGTAAATACCAATAGCACTCGCTGAAACAACTTGCTCAATGTTGTAATTATGGGCTTTTATAGTGTCTTGCAGAAGTTGCGCTGTTTTTGTTCGGCTGTCAAGAATTTCTTTTTTGTAAGCATCTGTCCATCGTTTAGAAATAGATGCGCCAACCATATTAATGATGCTATTAACACCTTTAAAACAATTATGGTCTATCTCGTTTTTATTGGGATTCCAGTAGAAACCTTTATAATTGGGTTCTGTGCTGAGTTTAGATTTTGAAGTTGTTAGATAATGTACATTAATTCCTGCAGCATGACATTGTTTTACAATTTCTTGTCCAATTAATCCTGTCGCTCCTGTTATTAAAACGGTCATTTTCTTTTTAAGTAAAGATACGAAAGGTTAGAGATGTGCGTATGAGATTTAGATATGATTTAACGTTTGAACTAGCAGTATTTTTATATTGATGGTGGTTTATAATTAGCACTTTATGTCAGTTCGAGTGTTTCGAGTGAGCGAGAAATATATCGAGAACTTTTGTTTTACGCATTGCTTCTCGATACAAAATTCCTAAAAAGGGAATTTCACTCGAAGTGACAAATGATAAATATTAATCTGCTTTTTTTTAAGCACTCTATTGTCAGTTCGAGTGTTTCGAGTGTGCGAGAAATGTATCGAGAACTTTTGTTTTACGCATTGCTTCTCGATACGAAATTCTTAAAAGTGGAATTTCACTCGAAGTGACCAATGATAAATATTAGTGTGATGTTTTTTTTAAGCACTCTATTGTCAGTTCGAGTGTTTCGAGTGTGCGAGAAATATATCGAGAACTTTTGTTTTATGGATTGCTTCTCGATACAAAATTCCTAAAAGAGGAATTTCACTCGAAGTGATAAATATTAGTGTGATGTTTTTTTTAAGCACTCTATTGTCAGTTCGAGTGTTTTGAGTGAGCGAGAAATGTATCGAGAACTTTTGTTTTACGCATTGCTTCTCGATACGAAATTCCTAAAAAGGGAATTTCACTCGAAGTGACTAAAAATTATGAGTTATAATTTTGTTGATGAGAATTAAGACTAGTGTGGCTTTTAGCTCACTATTCGTTCATAGAATGCTTCGTTGCTCTCAGCATTTAGTTCGTTTCATTTCACTGAATGCTTCGTTGCTCTCAGCATTTCACGTTTGCCTGGAGGTCCAGGTAAGCGTTCAACGATAAAGCCAACAGCTTGCATAGCGCGTCTTACACTTCCTTTTGCAGAATAGGTGACTAATACGCCATTTTCTTTAAGAGCATTAAACATAATTTTAAAAATGTCTTCTGTCCATAATTCGGGTTGAACACGAGCACCAAAAGCATCAAAATAGATGATGTTGAATTCGTTTTCGGCATTTATATCCTTAAAGAATTTTTGTTGTTTTTCTAATTGAAAATCAGAGGTTATAGAACTAGGTTCTTCCCAAGGTGTTTCATGCAATTTTTCAAAAACAGTTTTATGTGTTTCAGATATCAGTTCTATATAATTGAGCTGTATAATTTCGTCTAGTAGAACTGGGTAAGCTTCAACACCTACATAGTTAATATTTAAATTTAATTTCTCAGCTTCAATTAGTGTTAAGAAGGCGTTGAGCCCTGTGCCAAAACCTATTTCTAAAATGCTAACCTCTTTTGTTGCACTTTGATTTATTTCGGCTTGATCTTTATCTATTTTTTCAGAATAAAAAAACAAACCATGTTTCATAAAAACATGATTTGCTTCTTGTATTGCACCATGAATAGAATGGTATTGTTCGTTCCATTCTTCTATCTGTATAGTTTTAGAACCGTCTGATGTGGTAATGATATTTCTCTTCAAATTTTATTGAATCAGTAATTTTTTAATCTTCGGAATTGGTCCTGTGCATTCTGTTTTATGGCAATTAAGGCAATTGCTAATCGCGGCATTGTAACGCTCTTTTATTTCAGAATTAGACAATGTATCTACAACAGCTTCTTGAGACTCAATAAATACATTTACAAAACTTTGCCAGTTTTGGGTTCTAGATTTGCCTTTAGACATTTCAGCTGAGTGTAATTTTACAAGATCTAGAGGTAGAGAATTGGGTGTTTCTCCAGCTACAATTTGTGACTTTAATTGCAAATTATAAGCATACATAGCTTTCATGAAACCTGCCATTTCAGAAGGTTGGTACATATTGTATACCACTTTCTTTTTAACAGGTTCTTCTACTATTTTCCCTTCATTTTTACAGCTAGTTAGTATAAAAAGGGAAAGACATAAAAAGAAACCTTTATTCTTTAAGTAAAACGCCATCAGCTTCAAAACGGTATTCAAATTTTGGATCTGTAATCGCAGCAATTTCTTCTGTAGATTTACCAGCATCTTCTGCGTAGTGTCTTAATTCTTCTACAGATGTTTCTGTAACAAATGCTTTACCATTCATTACAACATCACCTTCAGCATTTAATGGCATAAAAAATCCGTAATCCTTAAATTTCACCATAATTTCATTGTCTCCATCAACATCTACAGTCATCCAACAGCCTTTTTTAGAACAAACTTCAATGATTTTTCCTTGCATTTTAGAGTTAATCGTGTCACCAACTTTTAAAGTTTTGTAATGCTCCATGATGCGTTCAGAAGTTAAGACATCTGCATCTGTTATTTTATCTCCAAAAGAAGCATAAGCAATTTCAGGTTGCGCTTCTTCAACATTAGGTTCTACGGTTTTAGCTTCATTTTTACAAGAAAAAACAGTTAAGCTAATGGCTAAAAGGAAAATGATTTTTTTCATTATTAATAGATTTTGAATTGAATTATTATAGAATTACAAATTTAAACAATTTAAGGGAATATAACCTTTTATTAAAGATACCGATTATGTACTTTTGTTGGAAAATCATATATAATTATGGCGAATCATACAGATAAAATCAGCATTGAAACTTCTGAAACTTCTAAAATTAACACGGTAGATTTTAGTAAATTAGACTTTGGTCGAGTGTTTACAGACCATATGTTTGTCTGTGATTATGAAGATGGCAAATGGCAAGCGCCAAAAATTATGCCTTATCAAGCGATGACGTTTGATCCTTCTGCACGTGTGTTTCATTATGGACAGGCGGTTTTTGAAGGTATGAAAGCTTATAAGGATGATGATGGTAAAGTGTTTCTTTTTAGACCAAAACAAAATTTTGAACGTATTAATAAATCGGCTGCGCGTTTGGCAATGCCAGCTTTTCCTGAAAATTACTTTTTTGAAGGGTTAGAGGAGTTATTAAAATTAGATAACGATTGGATTAAGCCAGGTATTGGGAATTCAATGTATATACGTCCATTTGTTATTGCAACAGAACCTGCAATTTCTGCGTCTCCTGCAAATATGTATCGTTTTATGATTATTTGCTCGCCAGCGCAATCGTATTACAATTCTCCAGTGCGTGTTTTAGTGGCAGAACAATTTAGTAGATCTGCAAATGGAGGTGTTGGTGCAGCCAAAGCAGCAGGTAATTATGCCGCTCAATTTTATCCTACAAGTTTAGCGCAAAAAGAAGGCTTTCAACAAATTATTTGGACAGATGCAGATACACATACATTTCTAGAAGAAGCTGGAACTATGAATGTCTTTTTTAGAGTAAATGATACGTTGATTACGGCTCCTGTTAGTGATCGTATTTTGGATGGAATTACTAGAAAAAGTATCCTTCAATTAGCGGAAGATTTAGGAATTACTTGTGAAGTAAGACAGGTAAAAGTTGAAGAAATTAAAAATGCAGCAAGAGATGGAAGCTTAAAAGAAGTTTTTGGTGCAGGTACAGCAGCTGTTATTAGTGAGATTTCTGCATTTCAGCATAATGATGAGTTGTTTGAGATTTCTGGTGCTGAAGATTCTTATGCTAAGTTATTTAAACAAACCTTATTGAATATTCAGTATAATGTTTCTGATGATGTTCACGGTTGGAGACATGAAGTAAAGTAGTCTTTTAAATTAAAAACATATTAGAAAAAAGCAGCCAACTGGCTGCTTTTTTTTATGATTCTAAAATGTCTTTAATGTTTGGTTTAAAGTAATTTGGGCCTTTTAACACTTTACCATCTTCGCGATATATTGGTTCGCCGTCTGCACCTAATTTACTCATATTGCTACGTTGTATTTCTTCAAATACTTCTTCAATTTTATGTTGCATACCATGTTCTATAATCGTACCACAAAGAATGTAGAGCATATCTCCTAAAGCATCTGCAACTTCCACTAAATCATTGGCTTTCGCTGCATCTAAGTATTCTTCGTTTTCTTCGCGCATTAGCTCGTAACGCAAGAGATTTTTGTCTAGGCCTAAGTCGGCTTTTGGTGTTTCGCGATGTCCAATTTTAAAAGCGGTATGGAAAGCTTTTACGGCATTTATTTTGTCCTGCATAGTTGTTCGTTTCTTAGTTGTGTTATTCTTATTTTTGCATAAAAATAAGAAGATGTTTAGTACTGGTCAATTGATTTTTGGAATATTATTTTTTATTGCCTTTGTTATCGTTATTGCTTTTCAATATCGTAAAGATCTTAAAATTCATAAGAAATACTACACTGGCATTATTTGGATACTCATAGCTTTTATAGGTTTTATAGGTATGATTACAGCTATAAAGTTTATTTTCATGTAATTAACTATTTTTTAGACCGTTTGTCTGAAATTTCTACACGATTAACATTTTATTTTTAACTTCTTTTCGGAAATATACCTTTTACTAGGTATGTTTTGGTGCGCTCCTATTTGGCATCTTTGTATGTAACCAACTAAAACCTAATACAGATGAAAAACCTCCGTAATGTTTGCTACTTATTTTTAACTTTAGTTTTGATTTGTTGCAAAAATGAAGAAAAAAATGAGTCAACAAATTCAGAAATTAAATCCGAAAAGAAAGAAAAGGACATTAATATTCAGGAAAATAAATTAGATACTTCTTCTGTTCAAATAAAACAAAATAACATAGTGCTAGAAACGGGAGATAGTTATAGCATTAAGTATGTATTAAAGGAGACCGAAAATAATTTTGATCTATCTAGGGATAATATTCATGTTGTAATCCCTAATTCTAGTAGTAATATGAAAATATTGGATGTTTTTAATGTTTCGGACTATAATGCTAATAGGAATTTAAATGCAATTGTAATTCATATTTCAGATTTAACTTCAAGTACAACAAATAATACTGTAACACATAAATTAATAGCCGATATAAAAATACCTAGTATAGCAGATTTGTCAAAAGATCATTTAAAAGATGGAAACTTAAAAGTTTTTATTATTAATGAAGATAAACTAGATAAGAATGAAAAAGCTGCATTAGAGAAATGTGTAACACAAGAAACCCAATATAGTCATATGGAATGTGGTTTGGATAGTGGTATATTATATGAAAAAGATGTACAAGTGCCATTTAGACCTAGAGAACAAGAAGGCGATATCATAACAGGTGGATAAAATAGTATTTACCATACTTATATGTGTTTTCTTGCCTAATAAAATTATTGGGCAAGAGACACCTATTGCCTCTATTTCAGAAATTAATTTACTTTATAGAAATGGAGATTATCAAGCTATTGTTAATCTTGCTGATTCTGAATTGCAGTCTACAAATACTATGGAATTAGCTGAGGCAAATTTTGTTATTGCTAAATCATATGAAAATTTAAATCTTGAAGATAATGCTCTTCGTTACTATAAAACGGCCTTAGATTTTTATAAAAAAGAGAAAGCAGACGAAAAAGTTGCTAGAACCAATTTAGAGATCTATCTATTATTGGATAGTCAAAATAACCTTGAGACCAACAAAGACTTTTATTTAAAAGAAATACGCAATTATGCTCAATTCTCTAATTCTAAAAAATGGCTTGCATCGTATTACACGAATTATGGTGCAGATAATTTGAAGAGAAATCTAAAAGATTCTGCTAAATTCTATTTTTTTAAAGCTTTAAAATTAGCTAATGAGATTGATAGTACACAGATGCAAATCAATATTTCAATTAATCTTGGCTCTACGTTTTCGCGCAAATTCAAAAATCAAGACTCCGCTATTTTCTATTATAATAATGCCTTAAAGAGCTATTACAGAGATACTATAAGTTTTAAAAACTTAAATACAGAATTTAATGTTTTTAATAATATAGGAAATGCGTATAGAAGAAAAAAGCAGTATGTTAAAGCATTAGAGTATTATAATAAAGCCGAAAAATTAGAATTACCGAAATTAAATAGAAAGAGTAAAAAAATCCTTTACTCAAATATGGATGCTACTTTTTATTACATGGAAGATTGGGTAAATGCTTATGATTATTTATATAAATACGATTCAATAAAAGATATTATAAACTTAAAAGAGCAAAATTCATCTATTATAGATATTGAAGAAAAATATAATAATGAAAAACTCAGAGCAGACAATCTAGAAATCGAAGCCAAAAGAAAACAAAGCCAAAACATAGCTTTAGCACTAGGAGGAAGTCTGGCTTTAGGAAGCATAATTGCATTTTTAATCTTTAAAAATACCAAAAGAAAACAAAAACTGGCGGAACAAGAAAAAGCATTAGAAACCCAAAAATTAGCTACCGTTTTAAAAGAGCAAGAGTTAACGACTATTGATGCTATGATAGAAGGCCAAGAAAAAGAGCGGCAACGAATAGCTAATGATCTTCATGACGATTTAGGCGGACTCATGGCAAATGTAAAGCTTCATTTTAACGCTTTAAAAGATAAAGACTCTCCAGAACTTTATAGCAAAACCAATAATTTAATTGAAGAAGCTTATCAAAAAGTACGTTCCGTGGCGCATGCTAAAAATTCTGGTGTTATTGCCAAACAAGGTTTGCTAAAAGCGGTGCAACACATGGCAGATAAAGTTTCAGTTTCAAATAAAATAAAAATAGAGGTATTAGATTACGGCCTAGATAATCGTTTAGAAAACAGTTTAGAACTCACGCTTTTTAGAATAATTCAAGAACTGGTTACTAATGTTATAAAGCATTCTAAAGCCTCAGAAGTTACTATTCATCTTACCAATCACGACGACAGTATAAATATTATGGTTGAGGATAATGGCATTGGTTTTAATCCCAATCAAATTACTAAAACAAATAAAGGTATGGGAATTAGTAGTATTGATAAACGTGTAGAGCATTTGGATGGTAAACTCACTATTGAGTCTGAAAAGAATAAAGGAACAACCGTAATAATAGACATACCATTATGATACGATTAGCCATAGCAGAAGATCATCAATCCTTAATTGATGGTATAAAATTATTATTAGAGTATGAAGATGATATTGATATTGTTGGCACGGCAAATGATGGTGAAGCACTGTTAGAATTGGTGCGTCTTAAGCAACCCAATGTGGTTATTACGGATATTAGAATGCCAAAAATGGATGGGATTACAGCAACAAAAGAAATAAAAAAAGAATTGCCACATACCAAAATTTTAGGTTTTACAATGTTCGATCAAAAGGACGCGATACAGCAAATGTTAGAAGCAGGAGCTTCGGGTTATTTACTTAAAAACTCACCGTTAGAAGAAGTGTTAAAAGCAGTACGTTCCGTATATAATGGACATACCTATTTCGATGCTAATATTGAAATTGAAAAAGAAAACAATACTAATAAAAAGTCAAAAGGCATACTAACCAAACGCCAAGTGGAAATTTTAGGTTTAATTGCTCAAGGTAAAACGTCTCGAGAGATTGCAGATGAACTTTTTATTGGAGTACACACTGTAGATACACATCGGAAAAATATGATTCGTATTTTAGGACTTCATGGTAAGGGGGAATTAATGCGTTATGCCTTAGAAAAGAAATATCGATTTTAAGTCGATTTTTAAGATTGGAAATACCCAGTTTAAGGTATGTTCTAATGCATTTAAATCGTTGATCTTTGATTTTTAGTTATTTGAAAAAATATATGAAAAGTCAAATAAAATTTTAACTTCGCTTTTAACCAACCTAAATTTATATGAAATATACTAAACTACTACCGCTTTCGATTTTTATAATCGCATTAAATTTTTCTTTTGGCCAAAGTTATGTAGGCCATTCTATTGATAATTATTCCGGGATTCAAGGAATTACCTATAACCCATCAAGTGTTGTGGGTTCTAATTTAAGAGGTGATATTAATTTGTTTTCAGCCAGTGTTTTTGGTGGAAGTGATTATTTTGGAATTAACCTCAGTGACATTACGAGTTCAGACGGTGCCTTCGATTTTGATGAGAATAGTGAAAAGTTTCCAAGTGATACTAATAACTTCTTCTTTAATATAGATCTTGTTGGACCTTCATTTATGTTTAACTTAACAAAAAAGAGCAGCATAGGTGTAGTCAGTAGAGTTAGAGCGAACTTCAATATTAATAATATTAACGGAGAACTTTTTGAATCTATTGAAGATGATCTTGATTCTGATGATGATTTTGATTTTGATTCAAAACACTTTAACGGAACCATTCATGCTTGGGCAGAAGTAGGTTTAGCTTACGGAAGAATACTTGTAGAAAAACCGAATCACCTTTTAAAAGGTGGTGTAACCTTAAAATATTTACAAGGTGCAGGTAGTGCTTTTATGAGCAGTCCAGAATTACAAGGACAGTACAATGCAGCTTCAGAATTATTAACAACACAAGGAGAGTTAAATTATGGAACTAGCCAAGACTTTGATAGCAATGATGTAGATTTCAATGATTTATCTGCTGGTTTTGGTTTAGATGTTGGTTTTACTTACCAATGGTATAAGGATCGAGGTAATGATAGTCTTCCAACTTACAAAACACCTTACAAATTAAAAATAGGAGTGTCTGTTACAGATATAGGATCTATTAGTTATGATAATTCTACCGTTAATAATTATAATTTAAATGCTACAGCAGATACCTCTAATTATGATGATGATATAGAGGAGTTTTTAGATAATAATTACACGAGCACAGAAACCGAAGAAACGGCAAAGATTAATTTACCAACGGCTTTACATGTGCTTGTAGATTACAGGTTAGCCAAAAAATGGTTTGTAAGTGCACAAGCAGATTTATCTATGATTAAAAAAGGGGAAGAATTAAGTAATACTGTAATTAATACGGTTACAGTGGCACCAAGATTAGAAACTAAGTGGTTTAGTTTTTATGCACCACTTAGTTTTAGACAATATGGAGATTTGTCTTTTGGAGGCGGACTTCGAGTTGGACCATTAACTGTAGGTTCTGGTTCGGTATTTACCAATCTACTTTCAGAGAGTTCTAAAACAACAGATATTTATCTAGGACTAAAAATTCCATTGTATAGATAAAAAAAACATTTTATAGTTGAGTTTTAAAAAAAATACCCATCATTGGGTATTTTTTTGATTTATAGCCTTTTGTAAGTTTATCAGACTATTAATCAACAAATAATTAATTATGAAATTTTTAAACCAAAAGCTCAAAAACAAAAAAAACAACTCCTTGTTTTTAGGGAAAACAACTAAACGTTTTAAGCAAATGCTTTTAATTTTAGCAGTCCTATTTACAAGTAATTTAGTTGTAGCCCAATCTATTATTACTATAGACAATAATCCAGGCTCTACAACAACACACCAAACCATGCAAGACGCACACGATGCAGCTACGGCTGGAGACATTATCTATGTACAACCGTCTCCAACAAGCTATGGTAATGTTACTATAAATAAAGCACTCACCGTTGTGGGACGCTCTCATAGTGAAGTAAATAATGTATCTACCATTGGTTCTGTTACAATTAATGCTTCAGATGTAACATTAAAGGGCTTAAAAATGAGTTCAGTTTCACCATACTCTACTATTTCTGGATCACCGATCACTAATATTAGGCTATATGAGTGTTATGCATCCATCGTAATAGGTGCTGGTTATAGTGTAACAGACCCTAGATTAATCGGTTTTGAAGCTAGAGGTTGTGTACTATCGACTATAACTCAATATCCAGATGCTCAAGATGTCTTAATCTCTAATAATATTATAACAGGTAGCACCTTAACCATTTATTCGCCAGCAGCTATAATAATTGCAAACAATATTTTCAGGTTAAATAGTGGTTTTACATTACGTAATTATGCAGTAGGAGAAACGGGAATTTTGTATAATAATATGTTTTTACTAAATAGTACTGCTGATAGAACCGTTACGTTTGCAACTGGGGATTGGAATGTGTCTAACAATTTACTCTACAATTATGCAGATTTGTATAGTTTAAATTTTGCAACAAGTGGTAGTGCAACTTACTCAGATAGTAATACGCTGCTTGGCGTAGACCCATTATTTACAGACGTAGATAATACGGTAAATGATAGTATGGCAGGTGCTACTACATATGTCGTAACTGCACGATTAGAAGACGACATGACACTTCAAGCCGCATCTCCTGCGCTAACAGGAGGAGGAGGAGGTACCGAAATGGGTTTGTATAATAATGGTTTTATTTATAAAAACAGTGGTAATCCAAAAGGGATACCAACTATAGATATTACAACTTATGATGGTGCTGTACCTAAAAATGGGACCATAAACGTAACTATAACAGCTAAAGCCCATTAATATGAGAGCGCCAAAAACAATGCGCTTTCTTATAACGGTGTTTTACCACAACTTTAAACCTTTAGGTTTTCTTATCATAGTAATGTTTTTTCTGAATATGTCATCTGTGTCAGCACAGAATATTACAGACTTAGAATATTATTTTGGTACAGATCCAGGTGTTGGTAGTGGCACGCAGATAAGCGCAAATACAAATACAGGAGACCTAACGCAAGCTTTAGCTGTTCCGTTAACAGGCCTAGATCAAGGGTTTCATAGGCTCACCATAAGAGCGAAAGACAATGCTAATACTTGGGGTTTATATAAAGCAGTAACGTTTTATGTCAGTGAACCTTTTTCGGGCTCGTCGGCAATAAGTAATCTAGCAGCGGCAGAATATTGGATGGATTCAGATCCAGGACCAGGCAACGGAACCGAATTGACCATTACCGGGAATCCCGATCAATTAACCGAGAGTTTTGCAATTCCTTTAGGAACTTTAGATGAAGGTTTTCATCAAATAGGTTTACGGATTCAAAATTTGGAAGGCACCTGGAGTTTATATGATAGGGTTACCTTTTATGTTTCTCAAGAAATTTCAGGAAGTGATGACGTAATTAATTTAGCGGCTGCGGAGTATTGGTTCGATTCAGATCCAGGACCAGGGAACGGAACCGAACTTGCCATTACAGGAAATCCAAATCAGTTAACTGAGAACTTTACAATTCCTTTAGGAACTTTAGAAAGTGGTTATCATGAGTTAGGATTACGAACTCAAAATTTAGACGGCACCTGGAGTTTATACGATAGGAAAACATTTTATCTTATAGATAATGAAATTTTTGAAACCGATCCTGTATCGCCATTAACAGATGCAGAATTTTTATATGATACGGCATTTGGATTTGGATTAGGAACTGAAATAAATATCACAGCAACAGAAAACCCGGATGAGTATACTATAGAAATTCCTACAACAGATGTCACCTGCGATATTCATGATGTATGGATTTCGGTTAAAAATGAACTTGGAAACTATGGTCTTTACAGATTGGCAGATAACATTGATGTGTACGATAATTTGCCACCAACCATAGTAGTTTATTCAGATATTACGGTTGAATTAGATGCTTCAGGAGAAGGATCTTTAACACTTGCCGATGTTAATAACGGAACATATGATGATTGCGAGTTGGTTTCAGTAGTATTAAACCAAACAGAATTTGATTACACCTGCGATGATCTTGGTGAAAATACAGTTACCATTACAGCAACCGATGCAGAAGATAAAGTTAGTACTCAAGACGTAACAATTACTGTGGTAGATCCTATTGATCCTATAGCCGTGTCACAAAATATTACGGTACAGCTAGGAGCTAATGGAGACGTTACAGTTTCGCCTTCGCAAATTGAAAACGGGTCTACAGATAATTGTAGTATTGCAAGCAGTACCTTAGATGTTTCTACTTTTGATTGTGATGATTTAGGTGAAAACACAGTCACTTTTACGGTTGAAGATACAGACGGAAATACTAATGAAACAACAGCGGTTGTTACAGTTGAAGATGTAATAAATCCTACAGTAATCACTCAAAATATCACGATTCAATTAGATACTGATGGAAATGCCACACTTGAAGCTAGTGATATTGATAATAACTCTACAGATAATTGTACGATTGCTAGCTATAGTATAGACATAACTAGTTTTACTTGTGACGATTTAGGTGATAATACAGTGACGCTTACGGTTACGGATAATAGTGATAATTCAGCGTCTAATACCGCTACTGTAACCGTTGTAGATTCTATAAATCCGGTTGTGTTAACTCAAGACATTACGGTACAATTAGATGCCACTGGAAATGCAACTATAACCGCGTCTCAAATTGAAAATGGTTCTACAGACAATTGTAGTATAGTGAGTAGTAGTTTAGATAATACTAGTTTTACTTGTAATGATTTAGGTGTTAATACAGTGACACTTTCTGTCACAGACGGAAATAATAATACAGGGACGGCAACGGCTATAGTAACCGTAGAAGATGTTACAAGTCCTATAGCTATTACTCAGGATATTACGGTTTCTTTAGATGCAAATGGAAATGCTACACTTACGGCAAGTATGGTAGATAACAACTCTACAGACAATTGTTCTATAGCAAGTTCTAGTGTAGATATTACAACGTTTGATTGTAATGATTTAGGTGAACATACAGTAACCTTAACCGTTACAGATCAGAGTGATAATTCAGATACGGAAACAGCTACAGTAACAGTTGTAGATACTGTAAACCCTATTGTGTCTACTCAAAATTTAACCATACAGTTAGATGCTAACGGAAATGCAAGTATTACTGCAGCTCAAATTGAAAATGGATCTACAGATAATTGTAGTGTAGCAAGCAGTAGTATAGATATTACCAATTTTACTTGTGATGATGTTGGTGATAATACGGTGACACTTTCTGTAACAGATCAAAGTAATAATACAGGTACTGCAACAGCAATTGTAACTGTTGAGGATACTATAGATCCAGTAGCTATTGGTCAAGATATTACTCGCGATTTAGAAGGAGGAGTCTCTGTTACCATTTTAGCATCAGATCTAGATAATGGGTCTTCAGATAATTGTAACTATAGTTTAAGTATCGATATTGATACATTTACTGAAGTTGGAGAATATGACGTCGTATTAACTATTACGGATAGTAGTGGGCAAACGAGCTCTGTAACTGTTATAGTAACTATTATTAATCCAACACTTGGTGTGTCTGATTTTCATTTGCAACTTGAGCAAATAAAAGTATATCCAAACCCTGTAAAAGGCATGTTAAATATTGCTACAGATTTAGAGATTACACGTATTGAAATTTATGATCTTTTAGGAAAAAAAGTAAATCATATTGACGGACATATCAGTACTGTAAATACGTTAAACTTATCTCAAGGCTCGTATTTTATAAGAATCTATATTGATAATAAATCAGTTATTAAACGATTTGTTAAACAATAAAAAGATGTTAGTAGAGGGGGGTGGTAACTATTAGTTTTAGGAAATTAAGAATGCCAACTTTTACTGAAAATCCCCTTAATTGGGGATTTAACTTAAAAAAGAACACTGTTTAATGAATTGTAAAATACTCAATTTGAGTATTGTGAAAATGAGATATGTCGTGTAATTTTACTACTTTATTATGAGCTTGTATTTATGTTATGATAAGTCCTCAATAATTAGCTTTTAGTTTATAACTATGGAGTAGATGAATTATCTGCTGTTACATGATTTTTTTTCGTAACTTATAGCAACAAAAAGATATTAAACACAATAAAAAGATATTAAACACAATAAATTGTAATTAATAACAACCGCTGGTAATTATTAATTTTAGGGAATTAAGAAAACTAGCAATAATAAGTTTTTAATTACAATAGTTGGTAATTACTAATTGTAGGGAATTAGGAAAATCAACAACCATAAACCTCCTTCTATAGGAGGTTTTTTGATAATAGGAGATCATATTTAAACAGATGTTATATTTTCAATATAAAGCAAAAAAAAACAGCCATAAAATGACTGTTTTGCACTTCAATTCTAAACTTTAATTTTTGCTAGCTACTAGAGTTACTTTTAACTCCATGTCATCATTGATAAATTTATCACCTATATTTTCAACAAATGATTTAGAAGCATATTCAATATTCCATTTCGTACGGTCAATAGTAAATGTTTCACTTGTTAGTGTCATTATGCCATTATCCATTTTGGTGCTAATAGGAAAACTAATATTATTCGTTTTTTCTAAGATAGTTAAATTACCAGACAGCATTGTTTTTTTGTTTGTAGTTTCTATTCCTGTAATCTCAAAAGTAGCAGTAGGATACGCTTCAACATTAAAAAAATCAGCATTTTTAAGATGATTAGTTAATTTTGCATTGCCTTCTTCTTCAACAGGTATGTCAGTAACCATTATGCTATTCATATCAATAGTAAAATTACCGCTTTCAATAGTGCCATCGTTAAGGTCTAATTTCCCGGCATTTAAGGTCATAGTTCCAGTATGAGAACCCGTTGGTTTAAAACCTTTCCATTCAATCATGGATTTGTCTGTGTTTACGACATAGGATGTTGCTGTCGCTTCTGCAACTGCCGCTTTTTTAGCAGTCTTGGTTTCTGCTTCTTTTGCTTTATCTCCGCAGCTTGCAAATGAAATTAGAGCAATTAGTGTGAAAATTTTGAAAAATTGAGTCTTCATAGTGGTGTTTTTTTGTGTTAGTATTTAAAAAGGTAAAGATACATCATAGTAAGATTGAAGAGTGATAAAAAAATGTTAATGACATTTTGACATTTTTATAATAATGGCAGTACTTTTGCCAATTGTAATGGAAAGATAAAATAGAACTCAAAATGAGTAAAAAAGATAAAAATACAAAGGTTGAAGACCCACAAGTAGAGGACCAAACAACAACTACAGAAGAAGCAGAGTTGGAGTTAAGAACTCCAGAAGAACAATTGCAAGATCAATTGGTTGCTGAGAAAGACAAGTTTATGCGTCTGTTTGCTGAATTTGAAAATTATAAAAAGCGAACTACAAAAGAGCGTATTGAATTGTTTAAAACAGCAAGTCAAGACCTAATGGTGTCAATGTTGCCTGTTTTAGACGATTTTGAGCGTGCACTAGCGCATATTGAAGACGATAAAGAAGCTGAAGAGTTAAGAAAAGGAGTCCTATTAATTTATAATAAATTAGTAAACACCTTAGAACAAAAAGGCTTGTCTAAAATAGACGTAAGACAAGGTGATACTTTTGATGCAGACAATCACGAAGCGATTACACAAATTCCTGCACCAACTGACGATCTAAAAGGAAAAATAATTGATGTTGTTGAACATGGTTATAAATTGGGAGACAAAGTTATTCGTTTTCCTAAAGTAGTTATTGGGCAGTAATATTGAAAATGTGAGTTTTTTCTTGTTTAAGAAACTCAGAATAAATTAGTTGATGAAAGAAGATTATTACGAGATATTAGGAATCACAAAGGGAGCATCTGGAGCAGAAATAAAAAAAGCATATCGTAAGATGGCTTTAAAATATCATCCAGATAAAAATCCTGATGATAATGGAGCCGAAGAAAAGTTCAAAAAAGCAGCAGAAGCTTATGAAATATTAAGTGACGCAGATAAGAAAGCACGTTACGACCAATTTGGTCACCAAGCTTTCGAAGGCGGCGGAGGCGGAGGAGGCTTCGGCGGAGGCGGCATGAATATGGATGATATCTTTAGTCAATTTGGCGACATTTTTGGAGGTGGCTTTGGCGGCGGAGGCGGCTTTGGCGGAGGTGGCAGACAACGTGTTGTTAAAGGAAGCAATTTACGTATTAGAGTAACCTTAACCTTAGAAGAAGTAGCTAATGGTGTAGAGAAAAAGATTAAGGTAAAGCGTAAAGTACAAGCGCCAGGGACTACATATAAAACGTGTAGTACATGTGGTGGAGCTGGTCAAGTAACTAGAGTAACCAATACTATCTTAGGTCGTATGCAAACATCTGCAGCTTGTCCAACATGTGGTGGAGCTGGTCAATCTATTGATAAAAAACCTTCTGATGCAGATGATCAAGGCTTAAAAGTAGCAGAAGAAACAGTAACTGTAAAAATACCAGCTGGAGTAGTAGATGGTATGCAACTAAAAGTAACAGGTAGAGGTAATGATGCACCAGGAAATGGTATTTCAGGAGATTTATTAGTTGCTATACAAGAAGAAGATCACCCAACGTTAAAAAGAGAGGGAGATAATTTACATTACGATATGTATGTAAGTTTGCCAGATGCTGTCTTAGGTAACTCTAAAGAAATAGATACCGTTACCGGAAAAGTAAGAATAAAAATAGAGCCTGGAGTTCAGTCTGGAAAAATATTAAGACTACGCGGAAAAGGTATTCCTAGTATAAATGGCTATGGTAAAGGAGATTTATTAGTACATGTAAATGTTTGGACACCAAAGACTTTAAATAAGAAACAAAAGGCGTTTTTTGAAAGCATGAAAGAAGATGAACATTTTGAACCTAAACCTGAGAGTTCAGATAAATCATTTTTTGAAAAGGTAAAAGATATGTTTTCATAAAACACATCTATTTAATATTATTTAGTATATTTGATTTGTCGCTAATTTAATTAGCGATAATTTTTCTTTTTCATAGCAATTTTTTCCCATCCTTGTCTAACCATAAGGGTGGGTTTTGTTTTTTAGTCCATTCATCATTTTTAGTGTTCCTTAGCAAAATTTTCATTCTTGTAGTTTAATTGTGTTTCTGCTTTTCAAAAGAGTTAAAGAAATATTTAATAATCACATAAATAGTAACACATTTTTATTCAAAATCTCTAACATTTAATATCTTTACGTACAAATACCCATGAAAGCGTAAAGTTGGTTGCGTAATTCTTTTCTATTACACTTATAGCTTACTTTACAATTCATTTGGTATACAACCACACCACAAAAATTTAGTTATATATGAATGACTTATTAGTCGCTAATTCCGTTTCTAAAAACTTCGGGGATTTTAAAGCACTAAATCAAGTGTCTATCGCTGTGCCAAAAGGTAGTATTTTTGGTTTACTTGGTCCAAATGGAGCAGGAAAAACGACATTGATCCGTATTATAAATCAAATTACAATGCCAGATAGTGGTGCTGTTCTTTTAGATGGGCAGCCCTTAAAGGGGGAACATGTTAGAGATATTGGTTACTTACCAGAAGAACGCGGTTTATATAAATCTATGAAAGTAGGTGAGCAATGTTTGTATTTAGCACAACTAAAAGGCTTGAGCAAAACGGAAGCAAAAACCAGATTAAAGTATTGGTTTGATAAGTTGGAAATAGGAGATTGGTGGAATAAAAAAATTCAAGAATTAAGTAAAGGACAAGCTCAAAAAATACAATTTATTGTAACAGTGCTTCACCAACCAAAATTATTGATTTTTGATGAGCCTTTTTCGGGTTTCGATCCTATAAATGCGAATTTAATTAAAGATGAAATTTTACAGCTTCGAGATGAAGGAGCAACGGTTATTTTTTCGACACATAGAATGGAGTCTGTAGAAGAATTATGTGACCATATTGCTCTAATTCATAAATCTAATAAAGTCTTAGACGGAAAATTAAATGATATTAAACGTCAGTTCAAAACCAACACATTTGAAGTTGGATTAGAATCTTTAGACAAAGAAAAAGTGTTTTCTGAAATTCAGGATAAATTTGAAGTGCTTCCTGCAACATTTAGAAACTTGAACGATGATATTAAGTTGAATATAAAACTAGGCGAACATGCATCACCAAATGATTTGCTTTCGTTTTTAACATCAAAAGCAGAAGTACATCACTTTGTAGAAGTGATACCATCTGCAAGTGATATTTTTATTCAAACTGTAAAAAACAACCAATAATGAATCATTTACCATTAATTATAAAGCGCGAATATCTTACAAAAGTGAAAAACAAATCATTTATTGTAATGACGTTTGTAAGTCCGTTAATAATGATAGCGCTTTTTGCAGTAGTTGCATATTTATCGCAATTAAATAAGGATAAAGAGCGTACTATTTCTGTTTTAGATGAAACCGGTTATTTAAAAGGTGTTTTTGAAAGTACAGAGCATACCACATATACAGTTCTAAATGGTCTCAATCTTGAAGATGCTATTGCTTTAGTAAAAGAAAAAGAGGATTATGGTTTGTTACATATTGGAGATGCGAATTCTTTAGAAGACGTTTCTAAACATGTAAAGTTTTATTCTGAAGAATCTCCATCGCTTAGTGTGATTTCTGGTTTAGAAGGAAAGATTGAAAAACGCCTTGAACAAATGAAGTTGGAGAAAGATGGTGTTTCTCTGGCTCAGATTGAAGCGTCTAAAACAAAGATTGAAATTGAACAAGAAAGTTTTGACGGAGAAAAGAGTTCTAAAATAGATAATGTTGTTAAGCTAGCTTTTGGTGGTGCTGCAGGTTATTTGCTATTTATGTTTATTATTATTTATGGTAACATGATTATGCGTAGTGTAATAGAAGAAAAAACGAGTAGAATTATTGAAGTCATTATTTCATCTGTAAAACCTATTCAGTTAATGATGGGTAAAATCATAGGAACATCGTTAGCAGGTGTTACACAATTTGCAATTTGGGTAATATTAGGTGGTGTTTTAATGTTTATCGTGTCTGCTATTTTTGGTATAGATCTAACTGAAGTACAAACGCCACAACAAGAGATGATGAACCAAGCTATGGAAGCTAATGGTGCGCAGGTCATGGCAGAAAATTTAATTGCAGCCATTAATAATTTACCCTTAGCTAATCTTATTGTAGCGTTTTTATTCTTTTTTATTGGTGGTTACTTGCTTTACAGCTCGCTATATGCGGCTATTGGTGCAGCTGTAGATAATGAAACAGATACGCAACAATTTATGTTGCCAATTTTAATGCCGTTAATGTTAGCTGTTTATGTTGGTGTATTTACGGTTATTGAAGATCCTCATGGAACCGTTTCTACAGTGTTTTCTTTTATACCATTAACCTCGCCTGTAGTTATGTTAATGCGTATTCCTTTTGGAGTGCCGCTTTGGCAGCAAGGTTTGTCTCTGTTAATTTTAATAGCGACATTCATCCTAGCCGTTTGGTTTGCTGCAAAAATTTATAGAGTCGGAATATTAATGTATGGAAAAAAACCAACCTATAAAGAGCTTTTTAAATGGTTGAAATATTAAACAATGGTTCAAGATTTAAGTGAAATAGAAGATCAAATAACAGGAAGTTCTACTTGGGGAAATATTAAAGATTTTCTGGGATTACACATGAATATTGGTAAGGATATTAGTGTTTCTATTCTAGATGTTTTAATCGTTATTTCGGCAATATTTGTAACCTCTGTTGTCTTAAGAATAGCATTGCGTATTATTACAAGAAACCTTCCAAATGATGATAAAGGCAAATTTAACGTTGTTTATGGTTATTTTAGGTGGCTCGTTTATTTAATCATATTTTTAATAACATTACATAGTGTTGGAGTAAATGTTACTGCAGTATTTGCAGCGTCTGCAGCACTTCTTATTGGTATTGGTCTTGCATTACAAACCTTGTTTCAAGACATTATTTCAGGTGTGTTTATTTTAATCGATCAAACAGTTCATGTTGGAGATATTATTGAATTAGAAGGTAAAGTTGGACGAGTTATAGAAATTAAGTTAAGAACTACAAGAGCGGTGACTCTGGATAATAAAGTATTGGTGATTCCTAATCATTTATATCTTGAAAATAGTCTTTATAATTGGACACAGAACGGAACAACAACCAGAGAAAGTGTTGAGGTTGGTGTCGCTTATGGAAGTGATGTTCAATTAGTGAAAAAGTTATTGATTCAGGCAGCTCAAGAAAACAAAGCTGTATTGTCAGAACCTCCACCAGCAGTAGTTTTTACAGACTTTGGAGATAGTTCATTGAATTTTAAAATTGTTTTTACACTAGCAGATAGTTTTAAAGCCCAATTTCCGAAAAGTGATATTCGGTTTGAAATAGATCGCCTTTTTAGAGAAAATAATATATCTATTCCATTTCCACAGAGAGACATACATATTATTCAAAACAAATAAATATATAATTTATGATTTTACGCGTTTCAAAATGTTATACAATTCTAGCCATTGTAATGCTATCTTGTTTTCATTTTGCGAATGCTCAACTCACAGATTTAGCACGTTTAGAATATTCATTTATTCCAAGTACTAAATCAGAAGATCAATATACCAGATTAAGAGCTTTAGTAAATTATCCTATTAAGCTCAATGAAGACGATTACTTAATTATTGGAGGAGAATATAATAGAATATTATTAAATCTTGAAGATAATTACTCGTTTAACACTGAGCAGCTTAGTAAATTGCATGTCATAGATTTAAACATTGCATATACATTTAAGTCTAATTCTAAATGGCGCTTCGGATTTAAGTTAAATCCGCGTATCGCATCTACATTGACAAAAGAGTTAACGTTAGATGATACATTTCTAAATGGAGGAGCATACATGGTAAAAGATAGAACTAAAGCAGATATAGATAAACCTTACCGACTTATTTTAGGACTAACATATAATACAACAGCAGGTGTGCCTTTTCCATTGCCATTTATTAGTTATTACAGACGTGTTAATGATAATTGGTCATTTAGTGCAGGTGTTCCCAAATCTAATTTGAAATATTTTTTTAATGAAAAAAATATGCTCCAAACATTTGTTGGTTTAGATGGTTATTATGCCCATTTACAACAAGACACAGAAATAGCAGGTAAAAATGTAGATCATATTTCATTATCTGTAGCTGTTGCAGGACTTGGGTACGAATATTGTTTTACAAAACATCTAGTGGCTTATTCTTATGTAGGCTATACCTTAAGATTAAATAACGTATTAAGAGATAAAGACAGAAACGATGTTTTTAAGTTGAATGATTTAAACGCTTTTTATTTTAGAAGCGGATTAAAATTTAAAATATAATTATGCCAAAAATATTAATAATAGAAGACGAAGCAGCCATACGTAGAGTATTAGTTAAAATACTTTCTGAAGAAAATGATACCTATCAGTTAGAAGAAGCAGAAGATGGTCTCGTTGGAATTGAAAAAATACGAAAGGATGATTATGATTTGGTTCTTTGTGATATTAAAATGCCAAAAATGGATGGTGTTGAAGTCTTAGAAGCTGTAAAGAAGATTAAGCCAGAAATACCAATGGTTATGATTTCTGGACATGGCGACTTGGATACCGCTGTCAATACGATGCGTCTTGGTGCTTTTGATTATATTTCTAAGCCACCAGATTTAAATCGATTATTAAATACAGTACGTATTGCTTTAGATAGAAAAGAGCTTGTTGTAGAAAACAAGATGCTTAAAAAGAAAGTGAGCAAAAACTACGAAATGATTGGGAATAGTGATGGCATCGCTCGTATCAAAGATATGATTGATAAAGTTGCACCTACTGATGCTCGTGTTTTAATTACAGGTCCTAATGGAACAGGAAAAGAGCTTGTAGCACATTGGCTACATCAAAAAAGTGAACGTTCCAAAGGACCAATGATAGAGGTTAATTGTGCAGCAATTCCAAGTGAGCTTATTGAAAGTGAGTTATTTGGTCATGTTAAAGGTGCGTTTACATCTGCGGCAAAAGATAGAGCAGGTAAGTTTGAAGCAGCTAATCAAGGAACTATTTTCTTAGATGAAATAGGAGATATGAGTTTGTCTGCGCAAGCCAAAGTATTACGTGCTTTACAAGAAAGTAGAATTCAGCGTGTTGGTAGTGATAAAGACATTAAGGTAAATGTAAGAGTTGTTGCAGCAACCAATAAGAATCTTAAAAAAGAAATTGCCGATGGTAATTTTAGAGAAGATTTATACCACAGATTAGCCGTGATTTTAATTGAAGTCCCAGCTTTAAATGATAGACGAGAGGATATTCCGTTATTAATCAATTATTTCACAAAAAAGATCTCAACCGAACAAGGAAATACTAGCAAATCATTTTCAGATAAAGCGATAAAATTACTTCAGAATTATGATTGGACAGGAAATATTCGTGAACTTAGAAATGTTGTAGAACGTTTAATTATCTTAGGTGGAAATGAAGTAAGTGAAAGTGATGTGAAGGCATTTGCCTCAAAATAAAATAGAGTAATTATGAAGGATGCACATATAGATGATTTCAAAATTTCATCACAAATAAAAATTAAAGATTTACCAACATCTTTTGATTTAGGAATAAATAAAAAGAAGATAGAACGCGAATTAAGAACGCTTAGCGAAAATCTAGCAGACATTCAAAATACCATGTATGCTCATGGTAAATATTCGGTTTTAATGTGTATTCAAGGTATGGATACTGCAGGTAAGGATAGCTTAATTCGTGAAGTTTTTAAAGAGTTCAATGTTAGAGGAATTATAGCACACAGTTTTAAAAAGCCAACAGAATTAGAGTTAAAGCACGACTATCTTTGGAGACACATGAAAGCTTTACCAGCTAGAGGTAAATTTGGTATTTTTAATAGAACACATTACGAAAATGTTTTAGTAACAAGAGTACATCCTGAATATCTAATGTATGAAAACATGCCCAATGTAAATACTTTAGATGATGTAGATGAAGCGTTTTGGGACAGACGATTCAATGAAATTAATAATTTTGAAAAGCTAATTGCAGACAATGGTACTATTGTTTTTAAGTTCTTTTTAAATCTTTCTAAAGACGAGCAAAAACATAGATTATTAAGACGATTAAACAAACCTGAAAAAAATTGGAAATTCTCTCCAGATGATTTAGACGAGCGCAAATGTTGGGATGAATATCAAGAATTTTACGAAGATGCTTTAAATAGAACTTCAAAACCCCACGCACCTTGGTATAATATTCCTGCAGACGATAAATCAACAGCAAGATATATTGTAGCAAAAATTCTTTATGATACATTAAAAGAATATAAAGACATTAAAGAACCAGAATTACCGCCACATCAAAAAGAAAATATAGATCTATATAGAAGTCAATTGGAGAATGAATAAGAACGAAGACAATCTTCCCTATTACCAATTACCTGAATATTCAAAAGAATTTACAGCCGGAACTGTGGCTGCACGTATGGTAGATGCTTTGGGATTTCGATATTATTGGTCTACATATTGTTTAACTCCTAAAGATTTAGCTTATAAAGTTAATGAAGAGGGCAAATCATCTGAAGAAACGATAAACCATATTTATAGTTTGTCTAAAACTATTGTAAACTCCACGTTGAAGCAGCCTAACATTAAAGAAAAAGAAGAATTAACATACACTGAATTACGATCAAAAACGTTACACAATCTTAAAATAGCTGCAGATATTTTAAGAACGAGTGATGATATTTCGCAATTCCAAATTATTTCTGCTGATCGCGAGATTCCTTTTTGGAATCAAATTAATGGACCTATTGCAGATTCCATTTGGCATTGTGGGCAATTGGCTGTTTATAGAAGATCTACAGGAAATCCTATGAACCCAAAAGTGAATCATTTTTTAGGGAAAGTAAGGGGTTAGTTGCCTAAGAGCCTGACTTAAAGACTTAAATAATGCGCTTTTTTAATCTGATTATAGTTTTTGTTGTATTTAGTGTGTTTGCATCTTCAGCCCAAGAAAAATCTGAGCTGCTATTTAGGATTCTAAACGTAGAATCTAAGCAACCTATTCCGTATGTTACCATTCAATTTGCTCATAATAAGAATGGAACTATCTCTAATGCTTTAGGTGATTTTAGGATACCAATGCGCTATAAGGTTGAAAGTGATTCATTAATTATTAGTTGTATTGGTTATAGTACAAAACGAGTTTCACTTGCAGGATTACCGGAAAAGTCTTTCCATACCATATATCTAATTCCTAAAACAGAAGCACTTAATGAAGTCGTTATAAATGCTAATGATAAAAAGAAATTGTTAGCAAGACAAATTGTTCAAAAAGCTATAGATAATATTAAAAATAATTATCCTGTAGAACCTTTTTCATATATGGCGTATTACAGAGATTATCAATTTGCAGATGAAGAATATATCAATTTAAACGAAGGTATTATTGAAGTTTTTGATCAAGGTTTTTTAACGCAAAAAATTAGTAATCCATCAAATAGAACAGCATTATATAGTTATAAATTAAATACTGAATTTATACAGGATTCTTTATTAAGTAATTCTGTATATAACAAATCAAAACAGATTAATGATGGAAAAATGGGAAGTAGTATTGGTAATGAGTTAACACTATTAAATATTCATAACCCAATTCGAAACTTTAATATTAGCAGTTTTTCATTCGTTTATATTTTAGAAAAAGACTTCATTGTAAATCATAATTTTTATAATAAAGGCATTATTTTTTTAGATAATGAAGAACTTTATAAAATTGAATTTTCAGCTAAAAGAGATATTACTAGATATGCCTATAAAGCAAATGGATTTATCTATATCTCAAAGGACGATTTTTCAATACACCGATTTGATTATAATTTATTTTCAAATAGTCCTAGGAAGTTAATTTTGGCCTTAAACATTGAGTACAAAAGGCAAGAAAATGACAAGATGTATCTTAATTATATCACATTTAATAATAATTTCTTTATAACTCAAAATGATGCGTTAAAGGTGGAGAGTTCATTGTATGATAAAAATATAAGTGCATTTATTATTAAATTTAATAGAACTTTAGACAGAAGTTCAATAGAGAAAATTAGCAACGTTAAAATATCGTTTCAAGATAAAAAACTACCAATTTATAGTTTAAACCTTATTGATTCTAAAACGGTTGAGGTTAAATTTAATAAAGAAATTTCAGGTTTTTTAAATAAACAAAATAGAGTAGATGAAGCTCTATTTAGTTTCAAGCTTAAAAACTTTAAAGATGTTCGTGGTTTTAAGATGAAAAAATCAAAAGTTGAAGGCTACCAATTCAGAGAACTTTTTGTGCAACGCGTATTTTTAGATAAAATGTTAAGTAGTACGCTATTGTATGCAGAAAAAGCATTGTCACTAAAACATGCGCCAATTAACGATTTGAAAACCGAAGATTATTGGCTTAATTCTCCTTTAAAACAAATGAATGAAAACATTCCTGATTAGATTATATATTGGTCTGTTTTTTTATTTTCTTACCTAATATACTAGATACACTCCGTACTTTTAATTAATGCGAAAAAGCTTATGGCAAATACCATTACAATGTCTAATTCTAATATTGTTTATTAATTCCCTTTCGCTGGTTGTAAAAATTTAGGAGCTTTAATTTCTTTTTTAATTCCCAGTTGTGACATCAATTCTTCAACGGCTTTTTCAAGTTGAGGATCATTTCCTTTGGACAGCTCTTTTGCATCTTGTCTAACCTCTATGTCAGGAGAAACACCTTTATTTTCTGCAATCCACTCATTATTTATAGGATCAAAGACCGCATTGTCTGGAGACGTTAATCCACCTCCATCTATTAATGCATAATGTGTAGAAGATTTTACCAATCCTCCCCAAGTTGTCATACCTATTAATTTGCCAGCTTTTTGTTGTCTAAATACCCAAGGAAAGAAATCTCCTCCAGAACCTGCAAGTTCATTAATCAACAATACCTTTGGACCTAAAATACCAGCAGGAAGTTTCATTGGTTTACCGTTTGGCACTTCATTAGTCAGTCCTGCTCTTAGACTTCGTGTCATTAGATCTACCATATAATCATCTAATAACCCTCCACCATTAAAGCGTTCATCAATCACAGCACCTTCTTTATCTTGTTGCGCAAAATAATAACGATTGAAAGAAACAAAACCTGGTCCACCTGTGTTAGGTACCCATATATAACCTAAACGACCATTAGATAATTTATCAACTAATCTTCGATTATCTTCAACCCAAGTACGTTGTCTTAAAGAGTTTTCACTTCTAATGGGCTCTACAATTTCAGTCCAATTGCCTTTAAACTCTGGTTGGTCATTGATGTGAAGAATGGTTTGTTTTCCTGAAGTGCCATCTAAGTATTTATAGAAATTATCGTCGGCTTTAATTTCATTGCCGTTAATACCAACAATATATTGACCTTCTTTTATTTTTAGTCCAGGAGCATCTAAAGGTCCAGATAATCCTGGGTTCCAATTTTCTGTGGTGTAAATACGTTTAATTTTCCAATAGTTGTTGTCTGTCTCTAAGTCTGCTCCAAGTAAACCTGCTGTAGAACGCTCAACATCTGGATAATCTCCACCAAAAACAAAACTGTGACCAACAGATAATTCTCCATTAACTTGATCTAAAATATAAGTGAGATCAGCACGATGCTTTATAAATGGCACTAATGGAGCATAACGTTTGTAAACCAATTTCCAATCGCGACCATGTGTATTTGGATCGTAAAAATAGTCTTGCTCATAGCGCCAAGCTTCCTCAAACATTTGTTCCCATTCAGCAGAGCGATCTAATTTCATTTGAAGATTTACTTTTAGACGTTTCCCACCTTTGGCATCAGAACCGCCTGTGTTTGCCACTTGCCAATCTCCATTAATTTGGGCTAACATATGTTCGCCATTTGCAGTTACAGAAAGGGACTGTACACCAGATGCAAATTCGTTGCTTTCCTGCTTATTAAGATCAAACTTAAACAGCTTTGCTCCTCTATCATTTGCTGTATATTCAGAAATAAACATAGTGCCTTTTGGTCCAGCAGTGATAGAGCCATAATATCTCGAAGGCATTGGTAGTGCTAAAGTTCTACGACCAATATTCTCAAAGTCAATATTTATTTTTTTGTCCTCGTCATCTTTTTTATCGGTCTTGTCTTTTTCTTCCTTTTTGGTATCACTTTTTTCTTCTTCGCTGTCGTTTTTAATGTCTTCTTCATCACTTTTTGGTTTAAAAGGCGAATCGTCATTAGCATCTAAATTAATAACATAAGCAGTATAGGCAGGGTCTGCTGTCATAGAGCTTGTATTTGCCCAACCAGATTGGAGCGCAACATCTGTACTTGCTAAAAAATAAATTTGTTTTTGGTTTAAATCCCAAGCAGGTGAAAACGAATCTGCAAAAGTATCTGTAATTGGTTTTGTAACATCTTTTTCTAAGGAATAGAGATAAATCTGTCTAAAATTATTAGATGCTGATTTTTCATAAGCAATCCAATGACTATCAGGTGACCATTTTAATTCTATACGTCCACGTTCCAGGTTGTTACCTCCAATATCAAATGTTTTAATTTTTTTTGTTTCTAAATTCACGAAGCGTAATCGTACATCATCATCTACAAATGCAATATATTTTCCGTCAGGAGACCAAGTTGGATTCCATCCTAATTTAGATTCTCCTATTGAGATCACTTCAGGTTTAGATAAGCCATCTTGAGTAGATAACATTAAAGCATAGCCTTTTCTATTGGCATCCGAAAACCACGCAATTTTATCTCCTTGTGGAGACCAAATTGGTCTTCTGTCTGCAGTACCAGAACTTTCTGTGATATTTCTAGAATCTCCAAATTCTACAGGAACTGTAAATATATCTCCACGAGATTGCATAATGGCACGCTTTCCGTTTGGAGATAATGATTCTGACTGTGTTGAGTTTGAAACGTCTTCCCATTTGGTTTCGGCCCAAGGGAAATCGCCAACAACATTGATATTTAATTGTGTGGATCTACCAGTTAAAATAGTCATGGTATGTAAATAACCATCACGTTCATAAACCAAAGTACCATCATTTCCGCTTAACCATTTAATATCCGAACCTTTAAATTTGGTGATTTGATTTAAAGCTTTCGTCTGAGGATTATAGGACCAAATATTAGCGACTAAATCTCTATCAGATAGAAAATAAATTTTATCACCTAACCATAATGGTTGAATATCAGTTGTACTATCATTAGGTAATAGTATTTCATTTTGACTTTCTAAATCTAATATAATGAGTGGTGTATTTTGTCCTCCTCTATAAGCACGCCATTCTACATCCCAACGATCCATTTTATCCACAATCATTTGCTTTCCATTGGGAGAATAGGCACCGTCATCACTCCATTGCTTTGTTAATAGTTTTGGAGCACCACCATCAACAGAAATGGTATAAAGTCTATTGTAAGGCCGTGGTGCAGTGTCTCTATTGCTAGCAAATAATACGTGCTTTCCATCATTCGTCCAGCCTCTAACTGTCGATCCGCTTGGGTGCCAGGTTAATCGTTTTGGTTCTCCTCCATTTTTAGAAACCACGTAAACGTTATTTGTTCCTGCTCTGTTAGAGCTAAAAGCAATCCAATTACCATCTGGTGAAAAGTAAGGATTAGATTCTCCAGCAGCCGTTGAGGTAATACGTATTGCTTTATTCGAATTCAATTCTGAAACCCAAATGTCGCTGCCATAAGTATAAGTAATGTGCGTAGCGCTAATGTCTGGTTGTCTGAGTAATCTTGTGCTTTGTGCAAAAGTTATAATACTTGAAAACAAAAATAAAATGAATACGTAAATGTTTTGGATAAAATAGTGTGGTTTCATGCTAGAGAGATGATTTACTTAATAATGAGATTGCTGTTATTCACTTATGAATAACTGAACTATTAATTATTGATAATAGATACTTTGATATTCACTTGTCTTTTTCAACTGAAATATCAAAATATATTTTTTGTAAAAGATAGTAGAATTATTATCTAGATACAACTTTTTAGTTGTAAGATATTGTTATTAAGTCTTTTGTGTTTTTTTATAAAAAGGGAATATAAGGAGAATAATTAAATACAAATCACTTTATATTTTAATGACTATAAGTAGTGTTTACTACAATTTTATATTCAATTGAAGTTAATAAGAAAATTAGCAAGAGTTGGTGTTGTGAGACTTATAATAATGAGTAATAGTATGGGTAATTACTCAATAAGTAAGACGCATTAGCTATATCAGTTAATTTTTAACGTCGCTATTCTCGATAACCTCATTAGTTTTACCATATTCTTCTGTATAGATTTTTACTAAAGCCATAAAAATACTAATCAATAATGGTCCAAAAATTAATCCTATAAAACCAAATAAAGGGACACCAACGATAACTCCAATAAGCGTAATTAAAGGGTGTACGTCATCAAGTTTTTTTAATACAAATAAACGAATAATATTATCTGTAGAACCTACAACAACAATACCATAAATTAAAATTCCCCATGCTTGCGTAGATTCACCTGTAGATAAGGTTAATATAAATACAGGTATAATACCAACAAAAGTTCCAACAAAAGGAATCATAGAACCAATAGTTACAATTACGAACCAAAATAAGGGATCTTCTATACCAAAAATAAGAAAACCAATTAACGCAATTAAACCTTGTGCTAAAGCTACTAAAGGAATTCCGATGGCGTTAGATTTTACCATGGTTTGAACTTCTTTTCCAATTTCAGCAATATTATCATTATTCATAGGGATGTAATGACGTAGGGATTGTCTCAATTCCTTACGATTGGTTAGCATGAAATAAAGCATAAAATACATTAAGCCAATTGCAATAAATAAATTAAAAGTGTTGCCAGCCATACTTTGAAGGCTTTCAGATAGCCATGAGGTAATACCTTGCGTATCAATTTGAGAATTAATATCAAAACCTGTTTTAGCTTCGAGTCTCCCTAATTGTTCTTTAAAAGCATTAATTACTTTTTTACTATTATCTGCGGCTTCAGATAATTTGTTACCTAACATATATCCAAAGCCAGTTAATGGAATAAGAACAGTAACAAAAGAAGCAAGCATGAGTGTAATGGCTGCCAATGAAGGTTTCCAAAGGTATTTATGGACTAAGGTTTTCATCACTTTCCTTAGTAAAATATAAAATGTAATTGCGCCTAAAACTCCACTCAAATAAGGGAGCATTTCACGAAAAATCAAACTACCAAATAGGATGATTAATAGTAAAACAAAAATTTGACGGATAATTTTAGGCGCAATCTGGTTCATAGGTATGATATTACACTTTCAAAGATAATTGTAAACTATATTGAAATGTACTTCAATCCCACAAAAAGTTAACCCAGTTACAAAATAGTTGATTAAGAACTATATAGCAATTTCTATTTGGTTATTTAAGATATCTTCAAAAACCTCACGTTTTCTAATTAAATGAGCTTTTCCTTTATATACTAAAACTTCTGCAGGTCTGTAACGCGAATTATAGTTGCTAGCCATAGAATAGCAATAGGCTCCAGCATTTTTAAAACATAAAATATCATTTTCCTTTATTTCAGAAATACGTCTGTTACTCGCAAAAGTGTCTGTTTCACATATATAACCAACTACAGAGTAAAAACGCTCTCGTCCTTTAGGATTAGAAATATTAAGAATATCATGTTGAGACCCATATAGCATTGGTCTTATTAAATGATTGAATCCAGAATCTATCTGAGCAAAAACAGTAGATGTTGTTTGTTTTACCACATTTACTTTAGCTAAAAAGACACCAGCTTCACTCACTAAAAATTTCCCTGGTTCAAAAGCTAAGGTTAAATCTCTACCATATTCTTTACAGAATTCGTTAAAACGAATAGATAGTTTTTCACCTAATTCTTCAATATTTGTTTCAATATCTCCTGTTTTATAAGGCACTTTAAATCCAGAACCAAAATCAATAAATTCAAGATCTTTGAAGTTTTTAGCGGTTTCAAATAAGATTTCACTCGCATATAAAAACACATCAATATCTAAGATGTCACTTCCCGTGTGCATGTGAATACCGTTAATATTCATTTTTGTGTTTTCTACAATACGAAGTAAAAGCGGAATCTGATGAATTGATATTCCAAATTTACTATCAATATGTCCAACGGAAATATTGGTGTTACCACCAGCCATTACATGAGGATTAATACGAATGCAAACCGGAACCTTAGGATGTTTAGTTCCAAATTGTTCTAATATAGAAAGGTTATCAATATTAATCTGAACCCCTAATTTTGCTGCTTCTTCAATCTCTTCAAGAGAGACTCCGTTTGGAGTGAAAATAATATCTTCAGGTTTAAAACCTGCTTTTAAGCCTAAACGTAATTCTTGAATAGAAACGGTATCTATCCCAGAACCCAATTTATTAAATAATTTTAAGACTGAAATATTAGAAAGCGCTTTAACTGCGTAGTTAAGTTTTAACTGTTTTACCTTACTAAATGCTTTTGTTAATCGTTTATATTGAAATTCGATTTTTTCAGCATCATAAACATAGACTGGACTTCCAAAATCCTTTGCAATCTTTAATAAGGTATTCTCTTTCATTTTTTTTGTTTCTTAAATGTTATGGGTCAAAAATAGATGTAATCCTTTTTAAAAACATAAAAATGATAAAATAAAGCTATTTTTACACAAAATGTTAAATAGTTAACAAAATGAAAAAGCTATTTAATTATTTGAAAACTATAAAAATTTAACTGCATGAAAACTATTGCCTCTTGTGTTCAGGATATTATAGTCGCAAGTCCTTTTTTAGAAGAAGGCTTATCGCGAGAGATTATTAATTTTTCGGCATTAGCGAAAGATTTAAACGAGCCAATTTCTAAGATGTTAAGAAAACCAGTGAAAGATGGTGCTATAATGATGGCATTAAGACGTTATCAGCAACCTTTAAATCTAGAGAATTCAAAAAGTCTAAAAAAAGCTTTTAATGCCTTAGGAGATATAACTGTACGTTCTAATTTAAGTGATTTTACATTTCAAAATTCAAATACTTTAATACATAGTCATTCACGGATTTTAGAAAATATAAGTGAAAATCAACAGAAGTTCTATGCCTTTACACGTGGCGTGTTTGAAAGTAATATTATTATTTCAACTTCAGAAAAAGAAAGTATTCTTAAAGCCTTTAAAAATGAAACACAAATAGGTTTACAAGAAAAATTATCTGCTATTAGTATTTATTTACCAAAAGGCAATTCTAAAATAGTAGGCTTATATTATCAAATTTTTAAACGTTTAGCTTGGGAGAATATCACATTATATGAAGTGGTTTCTACAACCAATGAATTCACCATTGTTGTAGAAGATTATTTGGTAGATAAAGCATTTTCGGCTATTAAACGTTTAATAGATTAACCAGATTATTATAAAAATAGTGGTAGACTTATAAGTCTAGATTTGTTTTGCATGGTTAATCGTTAAATCAATAATAAAAACTATTGCTAAAAACTATTAGTATGCTTATTTTTGTTGGACCAATAAATTTCTGATTAAAATGAATTTACACGAATATCAAGGAAAAGAATTATTAAGTAGTTTTGGAGTACGTATCCAACGTGGTATTGTAGCTCACAACGCTAAAGAAGCTGTAGATGCAGCAAAGCAATTAACATTAGAGACTGAAACAGGTTGGCATGTTATAAAAGCACAAGTTCATGCAGGTGGACGTGGAAAAGGTGGTGGAGTAAAATTGGCCAAAAACCTTAAAGAAGTTGAAGAAATTGCAGGACAAATCATAGGAATGGATTTGGTAACACCTCAAACTTCTGCAGAAGGAAAACGTGTTCATCAAGTTTTAGTTGCTGAAGATGTTTACTATCCAGGAGAAAGTGAGCCAGACGAATTTTATATCTCTGTTTTATTGAACCGTGCTACTGGTAGAAATATGATTGTATATTCTACAGAAGGAGGTATGGATATTGAAACTGTTGCAGAAGAAACACCAGAATTAATACATAACGAAGAAATTGATCCTGCTACAGGGATTTTACCTTTTCAAGCGCGTCGTATTGCTTTTAACTTAGGTTTATCTGGTCTTGCTTTTAAAGAAATGACAAAATTTGTTACCGCTTTATATACAGCTTACGATAAATCTGATGCCTCTTTATTTGAAATCAATCCAGTTTTAAAAACTAGTGATAGCAAAATAATGGCAGTTGATGCTAAAGTAACTTTAGATGCAAACGCATTATACAGACATAAAGATTTAGCAGAATTACGTGATTTACGTGAAGAGAATCCTATTGAAGTTGAAGCAGGTGCTTTAGGTTTAAACTATGTGGATTTAGACGGAAACGTTGGTTGTATGGTAAATGGTGCTGGTTTAGCAATGGCAACAATGGATTTAATTAAGCAAGCAGGTGGAGAGCCAGCTAACTTTTTAGATGTTGGTGGTACTGCTGATGCGGCTAGAGTAGAAGCAGCTTTTAAAATTATATTAAAAGATCCTGCTGTAAAAGCTATCTTAATTAACATCTTTGGTGGAATTGTAAGATGTGATCGTGTTGCACAAGGTGTCATTGATGCTTATAAAAACATGGGTAATATTTCTGTACCAATCATTGTGCGTTTACAAGGAACAAATGCAGACATTGCAAAAGAATTAATTGATAATTCTGGTTTAGATGTAATGAGTGCAACTGAATTTCAAGAAGCTGCAGATAAGGTTCAAGAAGTTTTAGGATAAACTATGATATCCTGTAAGGTATTTGTGCTGAATTAATTTCAGTATCTAACTTAACAGGTATTACATAAATTAAAAAAGAGCAACATTTAAATGTTGCTCTTTTTTGCTTTAATAAGTGTTAAAGTATAGAAATCTAGAATCCTAATCTTTTTTCTTTTCCACTTTCTTTTTCTCTCCTTTTTTAGGCATTGGTCCTCTTAAATGAATTATTAAGGCATTCAAGAAGTTTCTTAGAATCTGATCTCCACATTCCATATATTTGGGATGGTCTTCATTTCTAAACAAAGCATTAAGTTCACTTTTTGAAACTCTAAAATCTACCAATTCTAATATTTTAATAATATCATCATCTCTTAATTTGTGTGCTACTCTGAGCTTTTTGAATATGTCGTTATTCGTCATTTTGAATTTATTTTCGATTCCTCAAAAATAGGAATTTATTACTTTTATACTTCGGTTAAATTATTTTAGTCAGTTGTACCTATTTGTGTCTTCTAGTTTAAACATTAATTCATGGTTTAAAAAGCTTATTCGCTTAACCATTGATAAGCCATACCAAAATGTTCAGCCCAAAGTTTTTCATTATGTTGGCCACCTTTTATATTATGAACTTCAAACTGATATGTACTTATATTTTTTTGTATTAATAAGGTAATCATTTTTTCTAATTCTGGGATCATAGTTTCACTTTCATTTGTACCAGCTAAAAAATAAAATTTAGATGTTTTTGGAATTTCTGAGTTTTTAACTAGATCAAATATTTCAGGATTTATCCAAAATGAAGGAGAAAATACGCCAGCTTTTCCAAAAGTTTCAGGATATTTTATCACAGCATAGAACGAAATTAATCCACCTAGTGAAGAACCAAATATGGTTGTATGTTTTGCTTCAGGTTGAGTTCTGTAGGTTTTATCTATGTGTGGTTTTAAGGTGTTTTTTATAAAATTGAGATAAGAATCTCCTTTCCCTCCTCCATGTATTTCATTTTGATATGGCGTCAGTTCTTCTATTCTTTCTTCGTTGCCATGTTCTATACCTATAATTATACTTTCGTTATCGGTTAACGTATCTAAATACTCATCGACTTCCCATTCTTCTGCATACGATGTTTCTGCATCAAATAAGTTTTGAGCATCGTGCATATAAATTACGGGATAGGTTTTTTTAGAGTTTACATAATTTGTAGGTAAATACACCCAAATAGTCTTTAAAGTGTCTAATTGTGGTGCTGCGATTGTGAATCTTGTAACATTCTCACTTTTAGTTGTTTGGCTTGTTGTTTCGTTGACGATAAATGCTAAGATTAGCAAGTATAAATGCTTCAATTTCATGGTGTACCCTAAATTATATATTGATAAACGTTTAAAATTGCCGACCAATTACATTTAATTTTTCGACAAGATACATTATATCAACGACAATAAAATAATGAACTGATGTAACTTTACATTGTAAAATAAATCTTGATAAATCATGGTTAATCGTGTTGAAAAACTGAGCTTGCTTTCTGAGATGATAGCCTTTGCTCAAACAGATGAGAATATAAAATCTATTGAATATAAATTTTTATTCAGTATTGCAAAACAGTTGGAGATTTCTAAAGAAGACTTCGAGTACCTGTTTACGCATCCTGTAACTTATGTGAATTTAAAATCACATAGCGAACGTATTGTTCAGTTTCATAGATTAGTATTACTCATGAATTTGGATCATAAAGTAGCACCTAAGCAATTGGTTAAAATTCATAACTTTGGATTACGAATGGGTTTAAGTCATGAGTCTATAAACCGTGTTCTTGATTTAATGGATAGTTTCCCTAATAAAATGGTGCCACCAGATTTTTTAATTGATATTTTTAAAGTGCAGTATAATTAGTGTTGTTAGTTGAGAAAATAGATGATTTTAATTTAAAGATAAGCGATTTTACACTTCAACACTTCAACACTTCAACACTTCAACACTTCAACACTTCAACACTTCAACACTTAAGTCTTTAATCCATCAAGTTTATTCTGATACGCAGTAATTTCATCTCTGAAACGTGCTGCTTCTAAAAAGTCTAGAGCTTTTGCAGCTTGTTCCATAAGTTTGCGACGTTCTCTTATTTTCTTTTCAAGTTCTCCTTTATTTAGATATTCACTTTCAGGTTCTGCGGCTATTTTGGCATCTAATTCTGTTCTGTAAGTACTCACAGAATTTTTTGATAATGCACTATCTAAACTCTTGTTTAAAGCTCTAGGGACAAGGTTGTGTTTTGTATTGTATGCAATTTGTTTTTCTCTTCGATACTCAGTTTCATCCATCGTTTTTTGCATGCTTTTGGTAATTTTATCAGCATACATAATAGCTTTTCCGTTGAGGTTTCGGGCAGCTCTACCAACGGTCTGTGTTAAGGATCTTGCTGAACGTAGAAACCCTTCTTTATCGGCATCTAAAATAGCAACTAATGATACTTCTGGTAAATCTAAACCTTCACGAAGTAAATTTACACCAACCAAAACATCAAAAACTCCAGCTCTTAGATCTTGCATGATTTCTACACGTTCTAGCGTATCTACATCACTATGTATATATCTAGTTCTTACAGAAATTCGAGTTAAATATTTGGTTAATTCCTCAGCCATTCGCTTAGTAAGTGTAGTAACTAAAGTACGTTCGTCTTTTTCAACACGTTCTTGGATTTCTTCAATTAAATTATCAATCTGATTTAGACTTGGTCTAACTTCTATAATAGGATCCAATAATCCTGTAGGTCTAATTACTTGCTCTACATAAACACCATCGGTTTTTTGCATTTCGTAATCTGCAGGTGTTGCAGAGACATAGATAACTTGATTTTGAAGCGCTTCAAATTCTTCAAATTTTAAAGGTCTATTATCCATGGCTGCAGGCAATCGGAATCCGTAATCTACTAGATTTACTTTTCTGCTTCTATCTCCTCCGTACATGGCATGAACTTGAGAAATGGTTACGTGACTTTCATCTACAACCATTAAAAAATCATCAGGAAAATAATCCAGTAAACAGAATGGTCGTGTTCCTGGTAATCTTCCGTCTAAATATCTTGAGTAATTTTCAATACCAGAGCAGTAACCCAATTCACGTATCATCTCTAAATCGAATTCGGTACGCTCTTTTAAACGTTTTGCTTCTAGATGTTTACCTATATCTTTAAAATAATCGAACTGTTTTACGAGATCGTCTTGTATGTCTTTTATCGCACCATTCAAAACATCTGGAGACGTTACAAACATATTGGCAGGATAGATATTTAAACGATCGTAACGTTCTATAATCTCATTAGTTCTAGAATCAAAGGCTTCAATTTCTTCGATTTCATCTCCGAAAAAGTGAATTCTAAAAGCATTATCAGAGTAACCAGGGAATACATCGACGGTATCTCCTTTTATTCTGAAATTTCCATTTTTAAATTCGGATTCTGTTCTAGAGTATAAACTTTGTACTAATTGATGTAATAATTTGGTACGCGAAATAACTTGATCTTTCTCTATAGAAATTACATTCTTCTGAAATTCCACAGGATTACCAATACCATATAAACACGATACTGACGCAATTACAATGACGTCACGACGACCAGAGAGTAGAGAAGAGGTTGTACTCAATCGCATTTTCTCAATTTCTTCGTTTATAGATAAATCTTTTTCAATGTAAACACCAGATACAGGAATGTAAGCTTCAGGTTGGTAATAATCGTAGTAGGATACAAAATACTCAACGGCATTTTCCGGAAAAAACTGCTTAAATTCTGAATAGAGTTGGGCTGCCAAGGTTTTATTGTGAGCCAAAACCAAAGTTGGGCGTTGCACTTCTTCGATAACATTAGCAACTGTAAAGGTTTTACCAGAACCTGTAACTCCTAAAAGGGTTTGGTATTTTTCTTTATCAGTAATGCCTTTGGCTAGTTTTTTTATAGCTTGTGGCTGATCACCAGTAGGTTTAAATTCAGATTCAATTTTAAATCGCATTTAGCAAAGTTACGATAAAGCGATTATATTTTAATTGTGAAGTGAGTTACAATTGCGTTAAAATAAAATAGACTTCAAGATATTAATTCTGAAGTCCATTTTATAGATTGTAATATGTGTGAGGCATTTTTTAAAATTAGAAAGTAGGAGTTATAAAACCTAATGCTTTAAAGCAAAATGACCTTTAAGTTGTTTTGCGTTTTTTAACGTGATTAGGTACCAAAAATCATTGGACTCTAACATTTTTCCGTTATAATATCCATCCCAAGAATAGTTGCTTGGAATTAGTTGTTTAATAAGTTTTCCGTATCTATTAAATATGAGAATCTCTTCAACAATATTATTAGGGTCAACAACGGTCCATGAATCATTAAACGTATCATTATTAGGTGTGAAAAATACAGGAATAAAAAGTTCTACTGCTGCTGTAATTTCGAAGTTAAGTGATTTTAAAACACACCCATTTTTATCTCTAACATATAAAATATGTGAACCGTCTGCAAGATTGTTAAAGGTATTTGATGCCTGAAAAATAGAATTGTCTATAGCGTATTCATAATCGATAGAAGTATCAGTCATGCTGATGCTAATTGTATTTGTATTTATACTAATATTAGATTCGTCTAATGAAAAATCTAAAGCTGCGTTAATTTCTATATCAAAATTACTTTCGCTAAAGCAAATGTTAGGCGTTGTGCCAATTTCGTTATAAATGTAAATGGTTTGTGAAGAAGAAATGGCATCACCAGCATTAAGTGCTGTTCCCGAACCATCTGTTCCTGTAAAATAATTACCATTGGTAAGAGTTGGTAATATGTATTCGGCACACACCGTTTGGTCTGCAATACTATCTACAGCAGGAGTCGTGCTCACAGTGACGTCAAAACTGGTTTCGTTATCACAAATGTTAGGAGCAGTTCCAATAGCACTATAAATGTAAATGGTTTGTGAAGAGGAAATGGCATCACCAGCATTAAGTGCTGTTCCCGAACCATCTGTTCCTGTAAAATAATTACCATTGGTAAGAGTTGGTAATATGTATTCGGCGCACACCGTTTGGTCTGCAATACTATCTACAGCAGGAGTCGTGCTCACAGTGACGTCAAAACTCGTTTCGTTATCACAAATGTTAGGTGCAGCTCCAATAGCACTATAAATGTAAATGGTTTGTGAAGAAGAAATGGCATCACCAGCATTAAGTGCTGTTCCCGAACCATCAGTTCCTGTAAAATAATTACCATTGGTAAGAGTTGGTAATATGTATTCGGCACACACCGTTTGGTCTGCAATACTATCTACAGCAGGAGTCGTGCTCACAGTGACGTCAAAACTGGTTTCGTTATCACAAATGTTAGGAGCAGTTCCAATAGCACTATAAATGTAAATGGTTTGTGAAGAGGAAATGGCATCACCAGCATTAAGTGCTGTTCCCGAACCATCTGTTCCTGTAAAATAATTACCATTGGTAAGAGTTGGTAATATGTATTCGGCGCACACCGTTTGGTCTGCAATACTATCTACAGCAGGAGTCGTGCTCACAGTGACGTTAAAACTCGTTTCGTTATCACAAATGTTAGGCGCAGTTCCAATGGCGTTATAAATGTAAATGGTTTGTGAAGAGGAAATGGCATCACCAGCATTAAGCGCTGTTCCTGAACCGTCTGTTCCTGTAAAATAATTACCATTGGTAAGTGTTGGTAATATGTATTGGGTACACACCGTTTGGTCTGCAATAGCATCTACAGCAGGATTATCAATATTTAATTGAGCAGTATTTGTAATTAAAGGACAAGCGTTATAAGTGACTTCACAATAGTATTGATTTCCATTAAAACTAGAAGGAGCACTTGTAATATCTAGCCAACTATTTTGAGGATTAGAATATGGACTACTATTAGGAACATTGGTCCAATTTCCAGAAGAATCAAGAACTTTCCATTGGTATTGAAAAATACTATTGTTTAAAGATGTTGTAAAAGTTACACTACCATTTTCACAAATAGTTTGTGTTATAGGGTCTATAATCTCTGGTAAATTATTTGTAATTGGATCAGCTGTATGCGTACCTAAATCCGAACAATCTTCATTAGAATTAATATTCCAATTACTGATATCGTAAGTAGTTTGAGGAATTGGCGCATCTGCATTTCTAATAACTGTATAGCCTCTTTCATCAGGAGCGTTTACGATATCAATAAGAACACCATTGTTTAAAAGTTCAAATTCATCATTATCATTAATCCCTGTTGGAATATTGAAGTCAACATCTAACGGAGAACAGTTAGTTCCGGTTCCCATTTGAATCACAAAAGTATCCATTGGTGGAATTGTACCTGTAATATTATCAAAAGTATTATTTGGCGTTGCATTGCCAACATCTCCGTAACGGACAATAACATACGTACCATCAATTACCACAGGAGAGGTTGTAGGATTATAAAGTTCTATAACAGCATAATCACCAGAACTAGCATCATAAATTTCAGAAATATAAATATCAGCAGAAGAACAATCTGAGGCTATCAAAGTGAAATCTGAAGCTGAAGTTCCTGTACAGCCACCAGTACTTATTATAGAAATACCAGAAGAATTACCTATGCCAGCTGGTACAAGTGCCGTAATTTGAGAATCATCAATAATTGTAAAAGTAGTAGCAATACCATCAATAGTAACAGTGGCTGCAGTACTAAAATTACTACCACTAATAGTAATCAATGTGTTTTCTGGTCCATTTGAAGGTGTAAAAGCATTAATTATTGCTGCAGGACAAAGTATGTTCTCCTTTAATGTTTCATTATTTGTTACAGCAAAACCTGTACTCGTAAAAATTAAGCACAGGGTATAGATACAGTAAATTAATTGTTTAATGCGTTTCATTACTTTTATTTAAATATTGAAAAATAATTGAATTTATTTATTGAGATAAATCCATCCCGCTATAGGCTCAGAATCACTATTTGAATTATTTAAATTTAATATATAAAAGTAAGTGCCTACAGGTAGTACGTTATCGCTATTTAAAATACCTTTGTTTGCTATTCCGTACCATTTATTATCATTATTTCCTTGAAAAACTAATGTTCCGTAACGGTTATATATTTCTAATTTGTGATTTGGATATACATCATATAATCCCTGAATATTAAACCAATCATTTTTTCCATCATTATTAGGTGAAAAACCACTCGGTATAATTAAATCTTCAGGAACCGAAGGAATCTCAAAACTGATAGATTCTACAACACAACCATTACTATCTTGCACATATAGTATATGAGTACCTCCAGAAATATTTGTGAATTCATTATCCGTTTGAAAACTAGAACTATCAATAGCGTATTCATAATTTATTGATGTATCCGTCATTGTAACAGTAATGGTGTCATCATTTATAGTGAAATTACTAGCGTCAAGAGTAAACGCCACTGAAGGATAGATTGTAATTTGAAAACTACTCTCATTTGAACACGTGTTTGGAGCTGTACCAACTTCATTATAAATATAAATAAGTTGTGATGTTGAAATTGTATCACTAGCATTAAGTAAAGTTCCAGAACCACTAGTTCCAGTATAATAATTACCATTGGTAAGTGTCGGTAATGTGTATTCTGAACACACAGATTGATCAGAGAGCGTGTCTACATCAGGCGCATCAATTATAGTAATGTTAAAACTGCTTTCGTTAGAGCAAACATCAGGCGCAGTCCCAATTTCATTATAAATATAAATTGTTTGTGATGTTACAATTGTATCACCAGTATTAAGTAGCGTACCAGAACCATTAGTGCCTGTAAAATAGTTACCATTTGTTAATGTTGGTAAAGTGTATTCTGAGCAAACAGACTGATTAGATAATGTATCTACATCTGGAGTGCCAACTATAGTAACATTAAAACTACTCTCGTTAGAACAGAGGTTTGATCCCGTTCCAACTTCATTATAAATGTAAATAGTAAGTGAAGATGAAACAGCGTTACCAGCACTAAGTTGTGCTCCAGAACCATTAGTTCCTGTAAAATAATTACCATTTGTTAGCGCAGGTAAAGTGTATCCTGAACATTCAATTTGATTAGGAAGTGTATCTACTTCTGGATTTGAAACTTCAAGTTGTGCGGCATTAGAAATAAGTTCGCAACCTGTAGCTGTTAAAATACAGTAATACTGATATCCATTAAAAGTCTCAGGAACGTTAGAAATTGTTAATGTATTACTTGTTGTTCCAGAATAATTACTATCATTTGTAACATTAACCCAATTGCCAGAGTCATTAAGCACAAACCATTGGTAAGTGTAAGTTCCTGTAGTTACAGATACTGAAAAATTAGTAGTTCCATTTTCACAAATAGTTTGGTTAATAGGTTGTGTAATACTAGAAGAAGAACCTCCAGTTGCTGTATGTGAACCTAAATTAGAACAATCTTCATCTTCTAATAAAAGCCATTCGTTAGCATTATATGTCGTACTTGGTGCCGCTGCATCGGCATTTCTAATAAAGGTAAATCCAATTTCATCATCAGTGTATAAAACATCAATTACAGAACCGTTTTTTACTAAGTTTAGTTCATCATCTTCATTTATACCTGCAGCAATAGTAACATCTGCAGATAATCCGCTACAAGTATTCCCGGTGTTACCCATTTCTATAATATAAGTGCTAAAAGGTGCAATACTACCTATTAATGGAATAACAGTACTAGAACTTGTATCACCAATATCACCATAGCGTATAACTTCGTAATTAGGGCTTAAGCTTATAGTTGTATTTGTTGGGTTGTAAAGTTCTATAACACCATAACTCCCTCCATCGGAATCATAAGCTTCTGAGATATAAATTTCGGAAGCTGTATCACAATCAGAGTCTATTAATGTATAACTACTCGCTGTTGTAACTGAACATCCGCCTGAAGTAGTTAATGTAATATTTGAAGTGTTAGAAACACCAGCAGGAACAGTTACTAAGATTTCAGTGTCATTAGTAATAGAAAATGTTGCATTAATACCATTAAAATCTACAGAATTGATGCTTGTAAAATCACTACCAGTTACTGTTATTTCTGTGTTTATAGGTCCGCTTGATGGGCTAAAGAGATTAATAATTGGATCTGGACAAGCTTCACTAATTATTGTTTCTTTTGTGAGAGCGTTGGTCCCAGACAAAAATGAGAAGTTAAAAAATAGAACAAAAGCTGAAAGTAAAAAAATAGATTTCTTCATTATTATATATAAAAAATAGTCTGCTAATGTATAAAAATAAATTGAGTCTTTTCCTACCGTTAATGTTAGGTTGGTTTTAATTTATTGTTATCTCTTTGAATCATTACTTGTATCTCGAATATTTTGACGTTAAAGCACGATGTATGTAGTAAAAATCAAGACCTGTTAACAAATCTTTTAACATCTTATTTCGTTTTTAGTAAAACTTAGATATGTATCTTTGCATTCCCTTAAAAATGAAGATGAAAAGTAAGAGAAATTTACTAATTGTTACCCTTTTATTTTCGCTATGGAATTATGCTCAGAATATTTCTGTAGACAGTCAAACCTATTCTCCACAGCAGCTTATAGAAAACATACTTATCGATAGTGACTGTATAGAGAATGTCATTGTTACAAATATCTCAGGTGGTGATTTTGGAGGTACAGATCAGAGTTATGGTTATTTTGATGCCACAGGTACAACCTTTCCTTTTCAAAGTGGTTTGGTACTTAGTACAGGAAGACTTGAAAATGTTCCCGGTCCAAATACAAGTTTAAGTGATGATGATGCTCCAAACTGGCAAGGAGATGTAGATTTAGAAGTCGCTTTAAGTGAATCGGGTACTATAAATGCTACAATTTTAGAATTCGAGTTTACCTCTGTAGCGTCGCAAATTAGTTTTAGGTATATTTTTGCTTCAGAAGAATATCAAGAAGGAAACTCTAACAGTTGTCAATTTTCAGATTTATTTGGGTTTTTAATTCGTCCTGCATCAAGTCAAGATCTCTATGAGAATATTGCTTTAGTTCCAGATACAAATACTCCTGTAAAAGCTACGACTGTCACACCAGGTGTCCAGGGTAGTTGTGAACCTCAAAATGAGACTTATTTTGGGAATTATAACGATGCAAATGCATCTATAAATTTTAATGGGCAAACAGCTATCTTAACAGCAACTGCCAACGTAATACCTAACGAAACGTATCATGTAAAATTAGTTATTGCAGACGAACAAAATTACAGATATGACTCTGTTGTGTTTTTAGAAGCAGGGAGTTTTGAGTTATCTACCGATGTTGGTCCTAATAGATTACTCGCTACACAGAATGCACTGTGTGAAGGAGAAACTTTAGAATTAAATATTAACGATGTAGGATCACCGTCATACAATTGGTTTAAAGATGGCGTTTTAGTACAATCTACTCCAAATGGTTGTGTAGATTGTGGCATATTTACGGTCACTGAATCTGGAACATACAACGTTGAAGTTGGTTTAGATGATGGTTGTATCTCTTATGGAGAAGTTGTTATTGAATATGCACCTTTACCAATTGCCGTTGATTCTATTTTAATTGAATGTGATGTTAATCAAGATGGTTTAACTACGTATAATTTATTTGATGCTACTACAGATTTAACTGGCGCTAATGGAGCTTTAGCAGTCGCCAGTTTTTTTCTAACTGAACAAGAGGCTTTAGATCTTATAAATCCAATTTCTAATCCACAAAGTTTTGAAAATACAACACCTTTTCAAACCGTATTTGCTTACGTTGTAAATCAAGCAAATTGTTATGAAATTGCAGAATTAGAATTACAAACTTCAAATAATATGTTGGTTATTCCAGATCTTGAAGCTTGTGATGGAGTGGTTGTAGATGGATTTGCAACTTTTAATTTAAATGATTTTGAATTAGCAATCCAAAATCAAATTCCTATAGGAGCTTCATTAGCTTTTTATGCAACAGAAGAAGATGCGTTTAGTGAAACTAATGCACTTTCAAATACTTATGAAAATACGATAGCTAATTTTCAAACCATATATGTAAAAGTTAAAAATGGTAATCAGTGTTTTAGTATTTCCATGGCTAATATCAGTGTTTTGTATACTCCGGTTTTAGAAGCTGATGAAACAGTGATTTACTGTACTAACACATATCCGGAAACCATTACTTTATTGGGTGGTGTGCTAAATGATTTGCCTAATAATTATTATTACGAGTGGTTGTTTAACGGAGTGTCTACAGAAGTTAATACCACTTTTAATGAGGTAAATGAAGCAGGAATATATGACGTTATTGTAACCGATCCTAATGGCTGTTCTTCTAGTAGAACAATTACTGTTAATCCTTCTAATACAGCAGAGGTAGAAAGTGTTTCTGTAGAAGGGGTTGCGCCAAATAATGTAGTTACAATAAATGTTAATGATCCTAGTGATTATGAGTTTGCTATTGGTGTTGATGGCTTATATCAAGATAGTAATGTGTTTTTTAATCTTTCAGAAGGATTTTATACCGTTTATATTAAAGACCGAAATGGTTGTGGTGTAACAGAACAAGAAATATCTGTTTTAGGTTTTCCAAAATTCTTTACACCAAATAGTGATGGAGACTTTGATACTTGGCGTGTTATTGGTGAAAATGCACAGTTTAGCCAAATTAAATCCGTACATATCTTTAATCGATATGGAAAGTTGGTTTCAGTGCAGAAATCCTTAGACGTAGGTTGGGACGGTACCTACAACGACCGTAAATTACCTACGGATGACTATTGGTTTGTCGCTCATTTTATTGATGGTAAAAAGTATACAGGACATTTTGCCTTAAAACGATAGTTATACATTATAGTTTTTGTGTCGTGTACTTGAATCTTCAATGACATTAAGTTTTGCAAACTAACTACAGGCTAATTTTTGATTTATATTCTAATAGATTAACGTCTCAGCGCAAAATGACCTTGCACTTTAAAAGCCTTGTTGTCCTGCTTAATTTCTGCTGAAAACCAATAATCGCTAGCTGGTAAGTTATAGCCATTTAAAGTGCCATCCCATCCTGGTGTATTAGCGCTTAATTGTGTTATTAGTTTTCCTTGACGGTTAAATATATAGATAATACTTCCTGGTAAAGTTTCAATACCTACAATATGCCATGTATCATGTTTTCTATCGCTGTTTGGTGTGAAGAATTTAGGAGCGTCAATAACAAGGACTTCTTTCGTGGTGTCTGCACAACCATTTAAATCAATAATTCTAATAGTGTTATATCCAAGGCGTACGTTTTCGAAAATATTAGATTGTTGAGGTACTCCATCATTTAAAATATAGAGGTAATTTCCACTACCGCTAACAGTAATTGTTATATTATTTGGGTCTGAAAAGTCTACCGTTTCTGTTAGCTCTATATAAGCAGATTCAGATTCTGTAACATTAAAAGTACTCATGCTTACACAGCCAAATTCTGAAGTTACTGTAACCGAATACTCCCCAATTTCTGTAATTTCAATGGATGAAGCAGTTTCATTTGTAGACCATAAATACGTATCTGTTGTAAAGTAAGTTTCTGCAGAAACGACTAAGGGCAAGTTATCTGTACAAACAACCTGATCAGGAATAGCAACGAAAGGTTTCCTGTTTACAATAAGTGAAAAATTTACTAGCTGATAACATCCAGTAGTGTTGTTCTCTATTCGTGCTGTTATAATTTCGTTATTAAAGCCATTATAAGAATCGCTATTTATGGTATTTGCGCCTTCTTCAGCATCACTAATAGTATTAAAATAGGTAACACTATAATCTGTTGGATTTTGAAAACCTAAAACAAAACTATTCTGTTCATTTAAGTTAAAATCAAAATAGCTGTCATAATTATCATCACAAGCGGTTAGGTTTGGTGGTTGATTTGCTATTGGCAATGGGTTTACAAGAAGTTGAAAAGGATAAACAAAAGAACAATGTGTGGTACTAAACTCTACACGAGCATAAATCATATCATTAGTGCTGGTGTAATTATAATTAGTATCTAATGAATTTTGATTGGCTATAGCATCAGCTTCCGAAGAAAAATAACTAAAAAGTACATTGTAATTGGTGTCTACTATGACTTCGTTTATCGTTGTTAAGTCAAAGCTTGACGTTGGGTTGTCACAAATTTCAAAAGATTCAAAATCATTAATTTGTGGAGGTAAATTAGTTATTAAATCTAATGGAACGCTTATAAAGCAATGGCTTACCGTATTATTTATTTTGATATATATGGTTTGCGGATTGCTAATGTTGTCATAGTTTTCAGGATCTGGAATGGCATTTAAGTCAGCTTCCAAATCTTCAATGGTTTCAAAATAAGAAATTTCAATATTTACTTGTCTCGCACCAAGAAATTCAGTTTCAGCATCTGTTAAATCCCATGTTAGAACTCCGTCATAGTTATCATCACAACGTTCTAATGGAGTAGGTAAAGTAACAGTAGGGGCGGAAATAATATTGATATTAAATGAAGAAATACCTTTACAATAATTACCATTATCTACTCTAGCAAATAGCACTTGTGGGTTTGTAGTGTTGGTATAAATTAAAGGGACTTGGTTATTGTTGTTTTCAGCATCTAAAGCAGATGTAAAAAATGTAACGTCTAAATTTTCTGGACTTCCAGTGATTATTTCAGTTATTTTTTCATTCAAATCAACAGTTACAATACCATCATTGCTAATATCATCACAGACAAAAATAGCTGTTGCAGCATTGAATATAGGAATTGAGCCTACTTCTAACTCAAAGGAAGAGGTTCCAAAACAATCGGAGTCTGTAATACTTTCTACTCTTGTGTAGATCGTTTGTGGATTTGAGGTATTGTTGTAAATTGAATATTTGTCTATTACATTTGTTCCTGCAATAGCATCGGCTTCTGTTTCGTAATAAAGTACTTGTTTGTCTAGTTGTCCATTAAGTATTTCGTTGTCCTTTAAATTAAGATAGAAGTCAGCAACACCAATAATAGCTTCCTCACAATTTTCAAAATTACTTATTGGAACAAATTCAGGTTGTGTATTTATGATTACATCAAATCCAGAAAGACTGTAACAGCCTGTTAATTCATTTTCTACACGAGCATAAATATATACGCTTTCTGTAAAATAATTATCTGTTGTATTAATTTCATTTTCGCCGTTATTAGCAGCATCCAAATTGTTGTAAAACGTAATATCTAAACCTGCTGTAGAAGTAACAATTTCTGGAATTTTAGCATCTAAATTTATGTTAGAAATACCATCTTGATCATCGTCACAAATAATTATAGATTCGGGATACATAATTATTGGGGCACTTAGAATATTGATTTCTACAGTGGAAATGTCAAAACATCCTGATAGTGCGTCGGTAACTCTTACATGAAACAATTGAGGGTTGGTCGTATTGTTTACATAATTGGGTAAAATATTTAGGTTATCTATAGCATCGTCTTCAGTGAGATAGTAGGTTACATTTACGGGTTGTGTACTTTGACTAACTGCGCTATCAAAAGTTTCCATTAATATTGAGGTAAACCCATTATCATCTTCATCACAATAATCAACAGTTGTTGGTACTAAAATTATAGCTGGTGCAATTTCTAGTGTTAGATCTATAAATTCTATACATGAGTCATCTGCTGCAATGACGTATATTATGGTACCATTATTAATGACATTGAAAGGGGGATTTTTGTCTACTATATTTATTCCATTCTCTCTGTCTTCTTCTGTGGTGTAAAATGAAATTTCATACCCTTCATAACCATTAATAAGATTTGTTTCTACTTCATTTAAATCAAAATCTGCAATACCATCATTAGAAGTGTCATCACAAACGATAAAGGGATCTGTTAAAAATCCTAATTTTATAATGTTAGCATACAATTCTATATTTGTAACCGTATAACATCCTGTTGTAGGATCCTGAATACGTATATAAACCATCTGAAAGTTGGGTATAGTATTTTGATAGTTTTCAGGATTTGAGATGGCATTTAAGTTATTAAGCGCATCAAATTCAGTAATATGATAGCTCACATTTAAACCTGTAACTCCTTGTAATACGTTATCTATAATGCTTGTTAAATCGAAAACTTCAAAACCATCTTCATCTTGTTCACAAGCATTAATCCATTGAATTTCTGTGTTAATTGTTGGTTTTTCTTGAAATAGAATATCAATCGTTGTCGTTGAAAAACAACCTGTAACATTATCATAAACTCTTACGTAAAGTGTTTGTGAGGTATTAAAATTCTCGTAAGGTGAAGCAATAGGATTTGAATCTAACTCTGCTTCTGTTTGCGAAAAATAATAGGAGATCTCTAAATTACTATTGCCGTTTATAATCTGGTCGTTAGCAATGCTTAGGTCTACAAAGGTATATCCATTTAAACTAGGATCTTCACAAACCGTAATTGGATCTGGATCTACATATACTGGTTTTTCATTAACCACTAAGTTAAATGTAGAATAGGCTAAACAACCGTTTATAGTATCTTCAATTTTAACATAGATAGCTTGAGGCGAACTGGTATTTTGAATAGGTGTTGTAATAGGATTAATACCATTTTCTGCATCTTCGCTAGTGTAATGATAACTGATACTATAACTTGAAGGTGGTACAGCAGCTAGAACATCATTATTTTTAGTGCTAAGGTCAAAAGTCCCAATATTATTGTCAACATCGTCATAACAATATACCATATCAGAGATGTCATCTGCAGATTGCTCTGTGTCAAGTGTAACGACAATAGTATCTTCAATCACACATGAAGTCGTGTTTAGCGGTATTGTAATTTGAACATTATAGGTCCCAGAAGATAAGGCTTCTAACGTTGGATTGTCTTCTCCAGCGATAAGTGTATTATTTTGGTACCATGCATATACAGCTTGAGGATTCTGAATATCTCCGTTTAACGTTACAGAATTCCCACAAGTGCTAATATCAGGACCCAAATCAACAATACCGTTGGCATTGAAACTATTACCTTCTATAAATACAGCCGAATCAAAATTATTGTCAGTTTGATCTGCTATTATTAATTTAATTTCATATTCAACACTTGGTAAAATTGTTGCCGTGGCTGTTAGTACAGTTGTTCGTCCATCATAATTGGTGTCACCCAGACTGTAGCCATCAAAAAAGGTGTCGTTTTCTGCGGTACAGAACCCTTCAATTTCATCGTGTATAGTATTAGTATTTACAGGAGTAGAGGTGCCTGGAACTAGCGCAATATTTGTATATGGACCAGTTGATCCTGCTTCTCTAATTAAAAAAGCAAATCCGTCGGAGTAGAAGCAAGGAAATTCTTGTTGGTACTCTTCTGAAGCTAACAAGTAATTAAATTGAATTTGATTGGCAATAGATGTAAAGTTGAATTGTATAGAGGTTGCATTTTGTGTATTTGTAATGCCTAAAGCATTTTCTAAATCGGAATCAGTTAGCCAAGAGTCATGACCTTCATTTAGGGGATTTGTATTCATCATATTTCCAGCAGAATTTACGCTACCTGTGGTTAAGAGAATACCATTGGCAAAAGGAAAATTTGAATTATTCCGTTCAAAATAGCCAAAACTATTAAAACCATGACTAACTCCATTAACGCTAGAGGATATATCCGAAATTTCTACACAACTCTGGCCTAAACTTTCTTGTATAAGTTGTTCTAAAGGTAAAGAATCGTCTGTTGTGATTTGTTGCGAATAACTAGAGTAAATAGTTATAAGCGTTATTAAGAAAGGGAGTAAGTAATTTAATCTCACAGTTTTGATTTGAAAATGGCCTTGGTTTAACTAAATCTAAAATTTATATAATTTGGTTTTTAGATGGGAATAAGTAACAAAAAATCCCCAACATTGGGGATTTTTAAGGGTAAATTACATTTTTAGTTGGATGAATGACAAATAGCTAAATCTAGTCATTCATTGGATGGCTTATTGTTTAACGTTTTAAAGTGAAATGCCCTTTAACTTGAAACGCAATTGAGCCACGTTGCACGTCTGCAGTAAACCAATAATCACTAGTTGGCATTTCATGGCCATTGTAATAGCCATTCCAACCCGGAGAATTAGAGTTTAATATAGCCATCACTTTTCCGTAACGATCAAATACATTTATAATAGTTCCTGGTAATGTTTCAATACCAACAATATGCCAAGTATCAAAATCTCCATCATTATTTGGTGTAAAGAATTTTGGTATATCAACCACTAATACTTCTTTGGTAATGTTAGCACAACCATTTAAATCTATAATGGTTAAAGTATGGTAACCCATTGCTACATTTTGGAAAAAATTAGATTCTTGTGGATCAAAATCATCTAGTTGATAAAGGTATTCACCGATTCCGCTTACGGTTACTGTAATATTATTTGGATCTGAGAAATCTAATATTTCTGTAGTTTCTATAGTTGCAGATTGCGATTCTGTTACTCCGAAGTATCGTGTGTTAGGACAGCCAAACTGAGATGTAACTTTTACCCAATAGTTCCCAACAGTGGTAATGTCTATTTCAGGAGTCGTTTCTCCAGTAGACCATAAGTAGGAGTCTGTTGCATTATTAGTATTAGCAGATACCAATAGTGGCATATTATCTAAACAAATTACTTGGTCCTCAATATCTATAAAAGGAATAGGGTTAATGATTGCAGAGAATGATGTAATACTGTAACAACCTGTAGTATTGTTTTCTACACGAGCATAAATCACTTCATCATTGTAAGCCATATAATCTGTGTCTAAAGCAGAATTATTTTCATTAGCCTTTAACTCTGAATCAAAATAGGTAACTGAGAATAAATTTGAATTCTGACCACCTAAAATACTTGAGTTTTGTTGGGTTAAATCAAATTCTAAAATACCATCAAAATCATCATCACAAGCCATTAAATTAGCAGGTTGATTAGCTATTGGTAGTGGTTCTACAATTAAATTAAACTCATAATACATAGAACAATGTGTAGTACTGTATTCTGATCTTACATATAGTGTATCAGAATTAGTTTGATACGTATAGTTAGTGTCTAAAGCATTAGTGTTTGCTATAGCATCTGCTTCGTTAGAAAAATAGCTAAACAACACGTTATAAGAATTAGCAGTTGCAATAGTATTCACTTCTGTTAAATCTACAGTGTTAGTGTCATTAGCACAAACAGTATAGTCTTCAAAATCAGTAATAATAGGAGGTTGGTTTACTATTAACTCTATAGGAAGTGCAGCATAACAATTAGATACTGTATTGGTAACCTTCATGTAAACAGTTTGAGGGTTTGATGTATTGGTATAATTTGTAGGGTTTGCAATCGGATTAGAGTTAGACTCAGAATCTTCATAACTAGCATAATATTCTATAATAATGTTTTCCTGTCTTACATCTGTAATATTAGATTGTGCAACCGTTAAATCGAATTGAAGAGAACCGTCAGTATCGTCATCACATTCTATCATAGGTTCTGCAAGTGTTACATCTGGAACTTTTATAACATTAACTACAAATGAAGTAATAGATTTACAAATGGTACCATTATCTATTTGTACATAGATTTGTTGCGGATTCACTGTATTAGCGTATTCTAGAGGTATACTGTTAGTACTGTTTCTAGCATCGTCTTCAGTAGTGTAAAAAGTAACACTTTGAATATCTGAAATACCATCCGTTATTTCGTCAACTTTACTTGAAAAGTCAAATAATACAGATCCATCGTTAGAGATATCATCACATACAAACCAATTAGTTGGTTCGTTGTATACAGGGTTTGTACCTACTTCAACAGCAAAAGATGAGGTAGAGTAGCAAGACTCGTCTGTAATATTATCAATTCTAACATAGATTTGTTGTGGATTAGTAATGTTTTCATAAACACTAGTTTTATCAATAGCATTAGTTTTATTATCTGCATCAGATTGATTAAGATAGTAAGTGACTTCTTTACCGGTTTGACCGCTTAAAGCTTCAGCATCCTTGTTTTCGAAAATAAATTCACCTTTACCATCTGATTGATCTTCACAAAAAATGTATTCTTCTACATAATTAGATAAATCGCCTATAAATGGTAGTGTATTTACTATAATGTCTAATTCTTCAATAGAGTAACAGCCTGTTGTACTATTGGCAACACGCATATAAACGATTTCAGTTTGTGCAGCATAGTTTGAAATATCAACAATAGGATTATTATCTGATCTCGCATCTGCTAAACTGTTATGAAATGTAACTGTTCGGTTTGGCGTTGATAAAATAGAGTTAGGAATGCTATTGTTTAAATCAATAGGTGAGAACCCATCCATATCTGCATCACAAATAATAATATCTTCTGGTTTTTCACTTTCTGGAGCTGGTAGAACTGTAACTTCAAAAGAATTATAGTCATAACAGCCTGTTTGAGTAAATGTAATTCTCGGGAATAATGTAAATGGATTAGAAACGTTTGTATATAAATTAGGTAATGCGTTAGTGTTATCTATAGCATCTTGCTCTGTAAGGAAATAAGTAACACTAAATCCTTCTTCACCATTAGTAACATCTCCACTTAAAGAAGATAAGTTAGTTTCTGTAAAACCATCTTGGTCTGTATCACAAACTATTAAACTGATAACAGATTCAAATTGAATAATTGGAAATAATACCAAATCAAAATCCGAAACTTCCGTACAAGTTAGGTTCTCTAAAGTGATATATATTGTTTGAGGATTACTTAGAGAGCTATATGGTACAGAGGTATCAATAGCATTTGTTCCATTATCTCTATCTTCTTCAGTTTCGTAAAATAGAATTTCAACGTCAGGTAATGTGTTCATCATACCTGTTGCAATATTATCGAAATCAAAATCTTCTGTGCCATCATCATCAATATCACAGGCATTTACGTCTCTAATGTTTGTAGCTGTAAGTAATAAATTGGTATGAAGCTCTATTGGTGTCATTGAAGCACAACCCGAAGTCGTGTTTTCTGCTCTAATGTATATAGTTTGCTCTTCTGCAGTAGTATTTAAATAATTTGTATCATCAGCTATTGGATTAGAACCAGAAAGTGCATCTTCTGGAGTAAGGTGAAATGTAGTAGACACATCAGTTAATCCTTCTAATACTTCTGGAATTATAGTTGTTAAATCAAAATTAGCAAAACCATCATGGTCATCATCACAAGCATCTATGTAATGTGGTTCTACGTTAATTACAGGACTGCTAATAACACTAATATCTAAAGTCGTAGTGCTTATACATCCTGTTTCTGTGTTTTTTACACTTGCAAATACTTGTTGTGTAGCTGTTGTATTGGTAAAAGGCATTGGATATGCGTTAATTCCAGAAGCAGCATCTGCAGCAGAACTGTGGTAAGATACCACTAGATTAGCTTGCGAAAGTGTAATTTCACTATCCTTAAGATCGTTTAGATTCATAGATGTACTTCCATCTGCTGTATCATCATCACAAACTATTAATTGTGTTGGGTTTGAAATGATAGGAGATGAATTTACAATTAAATTAAATGTAGAATAAGCTAAACAACCATTAACAGTGTCTTCGATTCTTACATGTATTTCTTGTGGATTAGCTGTATTTTGAATAGGGGCTGTAATTGCATTCGTATTATCTATAGCATCTGTATAATTATAGTGATAAGATATGGTGTAAACTGACGCTGGTACAGAACCTAAAACTTCAGAATCTTTAGTCGATAAATCAAACATTTCAAAACCATCACCACTTGCATCATCACATAACTGATAATCTGTAATAGGATCTGAAGTTTGCGTAGAACTTAATGTTAAATTAATGTCATCTTCAATAACACAAGAGCTTCCAGCTAGAGGAAGTTGAATTTCAACACGGTAGTTACCAGATGTGGTTGCTGTTAAAGTTGAAAGATTTTCTGACGGAATTAGAACATCATCAAGAAACCACTCGTAAGTTGCATTAGGGTTTCCAATATTTCCATCTAAGCTAACATTACTAGAACATGTAGAGTAATCTTCACCTAAATCTACAGAAGCATCAAAACTATTTCCTTCTATAAATACTGCAGAATCATAATTTTGATCGGTTTGATCTGCAATAACTAATTTAATTTGATATTGTACATTAGGTATAATTGCAGCTGTTGCAGAAAGCACGGTAGTCCTACCATTATAATTAGTGTCTCCAATATTATAAGCATCAAAATACTCTTCGTTTGAAGCGTCACAGAACCCAACAATTTCATCGTGAACCGTATTAGTGTTAACAGGTATTGTAGTGCCTGGAATTAGTGCAATGTTTGTATAAGGGTCATTGGTTCCTGATTCTCTGATTAAAAAAGCAAAACCATCTGAATATTCACAGGGGAAATTACCAAAGTATTCTTCCGAAGCCAGAATGTAATTAAATTGTATTTGATTAGAAATTGAAATAAAATCAAATTCTATTGATGTTGCATTTACAGTTCCTGAAATGCCTAAAGCAGTTTCTAGGTCAGTATCAGTTAACCAAGTGGCATCACCATCATTTAAAATATCATTATTTTGTCCGTTACCAGCAGAGGTAGCATTACCTGTGGTAAGTACAATACCGTTTTCAAAAGGAAAATTTGAAGAGGCGCGTTCAAAATACCCAAAACTACCTATACTAATAGAGGATCCGTTTGAGGGAGATGAAATGTTTGAGACTTCAACACAACCTTGTATTAAGGTGTTTTGAATTAAGTCTTGAGGTGAAACTGTGTTATCTATAGATACTTGCTGGGCAAATGATAAACTACAGATTAAGCCAAAAATTAGGCACAAGGGACGTGTTAAGTAGGTCATTAGATTTGTTAGGTTTAGTTCAATGTTTGCTGAATCGATTTGAATGTAAAACAGCGTGTACTTTTCAATGTGGGCGAAAAGTATATTAAATAAAGACGAAATACAAAATAATACGACGAAATACACTAAATGTTAACATTTGAACCCGTTTATTTCACTTTTTTTTGATAAAAGGCACTAAAAAGTGATTTTTGAAGTACTAAATTCAAATTATAGGCCAACATTTTTATAGATGCCTTAAATTGAATAACATGCCTTATTTAAATATAAAAACCTAATGATAAAATAATCGATCTTAGATTTAACTATAAGTTTTTTTTTGAGGGAGTCTTTAAATTAAAAAGAGAAGTTTGCAGCGAAATCTTGTTGCTAGTGATAAAACTAATAGAAGTAAAGATATTTACGAAGAAATAAGATGAATGGACTAAAATTTTAACAATTTAATGTTACATCTTATTAATTTATCCGATGAAATGAGTAGATCCAGTAAATGATTTTGTTATTTATTAAGGAATATTCATTTTAGTTCTTTTCAAAAATAAATTTAAGAAATCCTAAGTAAGATAAAATAATGGTATGTTGAATAAAATAATAGATTCAATAGTAATCTTAATAATTTACATATACCCAACCCATAAATGGTTGGTAGTTTTGGTCATTTAAGTTCAGAATATAATAATAGGTACCAACAGGGACTATATTCCCTCTATTGTTTAGTCCTCTATTAATCTTACCATACCATGGTTTGTTATTATTGCCAATAAAGATGAGTTCTCCATAACGATTGTAAATTTGCAATTCATGATCTGTGAAAATATCATATAAACCTTGAATATTAAACCAATCGTTTTTAGTATCGTTATTAGGTGAAAATCCTTGTGGAATATAAGGCGGGCAATTTTCTATAGTGAGATTAAATTGAAAGATCTCATAACATGATGACGTTAGCAGTCGCACATAAATAGTTTCAGTATTAGAAACATTATTATAATCCGTTGGCATTAGTATAGCATTAAAGCCCATTTCTAAATCGTCTAAAGAACGATAAAATGAAATATTGTCAATATTATAAGTATTGGTATCAATGGCATCTAATAAATTATAGGTAGCAATTTTAAATCCTTCATTGCAACCTATAAGGTTGGGAAGTATGGTTATCTCAGGAACAAGCAATAATTCAATATCTCTAAATGCACTATTGTTACTTTCATTCGTTTCTGTAACCACTCCAATCGAAGTGCCATCATCGTCTACAACCGCTGTAATGGTTGTAATAGAGCCGCTGTCTTCTGGTAAATTAAGAAGTATAAAACTACTTTCGTTTCCATTTATAGGAATTATATTTACTGTTTCGCTTGTACCAATTAATATACCATTACTATAAAAAGCAATAGGAGTGTTGGCAGGTAAGTTGGCTGTACTATTGTTATTATGGACCGTATAAAAAACTTGAATAGTTTGATCTCCACAATTCACGGTATCGCCTTCTAATGTAATGGTGGCATCTGGCAATTGACTATTAAGAACTGTAATTACATTATTTATCATCACAAAATCTTGGCCAGAAGTGAGTGCAATAGTTGCAGAAGTATCTCCTATATTAATATGGTTTTGAATACTATAAACATCAATGTCCATATTGTAAAGATTAGATTCTCCAGTAAAAGAATTAGTGCCATTAAACGCATTATTTGCTGGGTTTAGGGGATAATTACTAATAACAGTTCCATTAATTGTTAACTGCTCATTAACAGCAATGGCACTATCTCCTTCCCAAGCAATAAATCCAATTTTAGCATTTTCGTTGTCAAGTACATCTAAATTTTCAAGTGTGATGCTTAAAAAATCAGGAACACTTTGCAGACCATCATATACGTTAAGCTGATTTAAAGGAAGATTCTCGTCCTCATAAATTACAGTAATTGCCCAACCACCAAAATTTGTGCCTGTAGGACAATAAGGATCAATAACACTACTTAAGTCAAAATTAGAAATGGTATATTCAGAATTGCCTTGATTTGTAATAATCGTTGTTATATCTGCAAACGCTGCAAAAAATACACGTTCGGTATCTAAGGAATCATTAAATGTGCGTTCTGCAACAATAGCGATATCATTAATAGAAATATTAAAATCGCCATATCCACTACCTGCCCAATACAGATAAGCTGCAATCACATTTTGATTACTGTCTAAAGTTAAATTTGCTGATGATGAGTTTAGAATAGTACACGGTCCTGAGGTACCATTTTCTTCCGTATTCATTGTATTACCAATCGCTGTATAATCATATCTGCCATTAAACTGCTGAAATAATGAAACGTCTTGAGCTAATAACGGATGAGTTATTATAAAGAATAGAAAACAGTATATGTAAATGTTTTTTTTCAATTTATGGACTTGATAAGCTTAAAAGTACATATTTTAAATTAGCGTTTCAACGTAAAATGATTTGTAAATAATCTTCCATCTTGAAGTTTAACACTAAACCAATAATCACTAGAAGGTAGTTTTTCACCATTTAAGGTGCCATCCCAACCAACACTTAAAGGATCGAGTTCTATTAATAATTTTCCATAACGATCAAATATTAATACCACAGAATTAGATTGAAATAAGGAAGAAATACCTTTTACTTGCCAAAAATCATTGGTGTCATCTCCATTTGGTGTGAAAAACTTTGGAAAACCAATTACAGACACCAAAGCATCTGTGGTCCCACAATCATATTTATTTCTAATATAAACTGTATAGAGTCCAGGTTGTACGTTTGTAAACGTAGCCGAGTCTTGGTAAGGCCCATTACTATTATCTAGAGCAAATTCATAATCATCTGTGTCTTCGATAAAAATAGTTATTGAATTATTTTGAGTTGCATCAATAACTTCAATAGTATAATCTGTAGCAATATTTGAAGAGTTTACTGTGATCGTTCTATTCTTAAAACAGCCATTAGTATTAGATACTTTTACAGTATAAACTCCAGGTGCGTTAATTTCTATAGTTGCAGTGTCTTCTCCTGTAGACCATTCATAATAATAGTTGTTTGGAAGGTCGTCAATTACGCCTCCATAAAGCGTCATTGTTTCTGGAAAGAAGTTGAGACAGTATTGTGTTTCAAACGTGGTTTCAATATTTGGTAATTCGAAAACAGAAAGTTCTATGGAACTAATGCCATAGCAAGCATTTGTATTTTCAACACGAGCATAAATTGTTTGATTGTAAGGAATAGTATTAGTAAATGTTGTGTCTAGTGGATTGATCTCAATTAAGGCATCATTATAGGTTTCATAAAAGACAACATCTAATCCAGCAGGTGAGCCTGCTAATATATTAGTGTTAGCATCAGATAGATTAAAGGTCATAAAACCATCTTCTGTACCATCAATGTCACACAATTCTAAAGTCGTATTGTTAGTTGAAGTGGTGCTGACTTCCAAAGTAATTTCGCTAAAATTTATACAACTTGTACTACTATTAGTTACTCTAGCATAAACAATTTGTGGATTGAAAAAATTATCGAAAGCATTGCCATCAATGGGATTATTTTGAGTCTCTGCATCTGATTCCGATAGATAGTATTCTATAGTCGAATTGGGATCTCCATTAGTTATCTCATCAGATATTTCAGTGATGTTAAATGTTGTAAAACCTTCAGGAATGCCATCTTCATCACATTGAATTAGCGAAACATTATTAGCTATGGGTTTTGGTAACACATTGATATTGAAAGATGTGAAACCAATACAACCGGAATCTAAATCTTCAATTCTAACAAATATTTCCGTTAGACCAGGTGTTGTATTTTGATATAAAATAGGCAATGGAGCAGCAGCTGTTTCAGCACTAGCAGAAGTTAAGTGGTAACTGATACTATAATTAGCACCAATAATACCTTCAATAACTTCTTGTGTTTTAAGATTAAAATCGAAAGTTGAAATGCCATTTTGATCATCTCCATCTAAATCATCATCACAAACTTCATAATCTGAAGTTTCATTATAGTTGGTTAGTGTAGAAACATTAATGTCAAAATCATTAATAATATAACAGCCTGTTGTACTGTTTTCAACTCTAATATAGATTGTTTGGTTATTTGAAGAATTATTAAAAACAGTTCCTAAAGAGTTTAGGTTTATGTTAGCATCACTTTCTGATTCGTGATAAGTAACTATAACATCAGACTCGCCGTTAATTATATCTTGAGTTAATGTTGTCAAATCAAATGCTGTAATATTATCATTAAAAGGTGCTGTGGCATCGCAAACGTCCATGTTTGGTAAACTTGTTGAAGCTGCATTGGTAGCTAAAGGATTAGATGGAGCTTCGGGAAAGGCTGCTGTGCCTGTCCATTCTAAAGAAAAAGGACTATTACCAACAGGTCTGTCTATAACGATGTAATAACTTTCTCCTGCTAAGACATCAATAGCACTTACAAAACTGTCTCCATCTGTACCTGGACCTTCAGTAGGGTTTGGATCTGTAGAATTTAATCCTGTTAAATTATTTCCTTGGTTTGCTGCTGCAGGATTTGTGGTAGAACAGCGGATCGCTTGTCCAATATTACCACAGCTTACATTAGGTCCAAAAATAAAAAAATCGTAATCCTCACTAATAGCAGTACTTCCTGGTGTTAAGGTAAAAGCTAATGTCCCAGCTGTTGCGATATTAACTTCTAGCCAAATACTGTTGTTTTCGCTACTACCGCACGTGTTAGAGTTATTTAATTCTTGCGTGCCAATACCACTAACATCTAAACTGAAATCTGAATTACCACAAACGGTTACGGCAAATTGACAATCGTTAGGTTGTTGGGCATAACTAAGAGCTGTAAAGCAATAGATGAAGGTTAATGATATTATATATTTTATAAAAAGATTAGGGGATTTGATCATCGTTTTAATGTAAAGTGATTTGTAAATATACGGCCATCTTCTAAAGTAACTTTAAACCAATAGTCGCTAGTTGGCATATTTTTACCATTGTAGGTACCATCCCAACCAGGACTCAATGGATCAAGCTCTATTAAAAGTTTTCCGTATTTATCAAAGATGAAAATAGAGGCATTGGCCTGGAAATCGTTAGTAATACCATAAACTTGCCAATAATCATGCTTAGTATCATTGTTTGGAGTGAAAAATTTAGGAAAACCTATAACTGATACCAAACGCTCTGCAATGCCACAATTGTTTTTATCTCTAACGTAAACGGTGTATAATCCTGGTGCTAAAGAATTAAAAGTATTGCTGTCTTGGTATGTGCCATTAATAGTATCTAAGACATATTCATATGAACCTTCACCATCTACAATTACGGAAATAGAATTATTTTGAGAGGCATCAGTGATTTCAATATGTCTTATCGAAGCGATATTGGATGGTAAAACAGTAATAGTTCTGATTTTGGAACAACCGTTGGTGTTAGATACTGTAACAGTATATATTCCTGGAGCATTTACTTCAATTTCTGATGTAGTCTCACCTGTAGACCATTCGTAATAATAATTATTAGCCACATCATCTATGATTCCGCCATTTAATGTGAGAGGTTCTGGAGAGAAATTTAAACAATAGAAAGTCTCAAATTCAGTTTCAATATTGGGCAAATTAAAAACAGTTAATTCAATTTGACTAATACCATAACAAGCATTCGTGTTTTCTGCACGAGCATATATTGTTTGAGAATAAGAACTTGTATTAGTAAATGTGGTGCTTAAAGTGTTTGTTTCTAGTAAGGCATCTTCATAGGTTTCATAATATGAAATGTCTAATCCAGAAGGTGAATTTGCTAACATAGTAGAACTAGCTTCTGTTAAATTAAAAGTCATAAAACCATCCTCTAAGCCATCTGTATCGCATACGCTTAAACTGACGTCGTTTGTAGATGTAGTGCTAACTTCTAAAGAAACTTCACTAAAATTAATACAACCAGAATCTGTATTCGTAACTCTTGCAACGATAATTTGAGGATTGAAATAATTTTCAAAAGCATCACCATTTATTGAGTTTACTTGATTTTCTGCATCAGTTTGGTTAGTGTAAAATTCTATACTGCGATTAGAAGTTACATCTATAATATCTTCAATTCTATCTGTAATATTAAATGTTGTAAATCCTTCAGGAATACCATCTTCATCACATTGAACAATTGATATATTATTAGCTACAGGAATAGGATTAATAATGACATTAAAACTGCCTGTAGTGAAGCAATTGGAAGAGAATGTGCTTTCTATTCTAACAAAAATAGTTTCGTTAATTGCTGTTGTGTTTGTATAGGTTAGAGGTAAGGCGTTCTCATTTAAATCGGCATCATCTTGAGAGTTATGAAAAGTAATTTGAGTTTCAGATTCCGGTTGCTCTCCTCTAATTGTTGGAATTAAATCTCCTAATTCTAGTGTTGCAATGCCATCCATAACATCACCAACATTATCACAAAATTCAATGGTATTTATTGCTTCTATTTGTGGCAAATAAATGACTTCAATATCAAATGAATTTAAGGCATAGCAATTAGGGTTTTCGATATTATCTACACGAACAAAAATAGTTTGAGGACTGCTTGTATTGGTGTACGGAAACGTAATTTCGTTTACTGCAGCATCTGCATCTTCAAGCGTTTCATAATAATTTACATTATTTTGTAATGGATCCTGAGTTAATAAGGCTTCTGAGTCTTTAATGGTAAAATCAAAGGTTGAAAATCCATCGTTATCTAAATCATCACAGTTAAAAACATCAGCAAGTGGATTCGCGACAGGGATTTCAAAAACACCAACTACAGCAGAACCTTCTATTGGGCACTCACCATTATTTGGTTCAATATATACTTCGTAAAAACCGGGAGTATCTATAAACAATTGTGATGACGTTTCGGATACTGGTAAACCATTAAATGACCAAACGTAATCTGCACCAATAATATCAGTTGCTTCTAAAGTATAGGTGTCGTTTGTACAGAGTTTTAATTCGGTAGTGCTTATACCATTTTGAATAATGTCTATTTCAGAATTAAATAAAGATTGGATAAAAGGAGGTAAGCCAATCTGACTCACATTTTGGTTAGAACCGTTAATATCTAAAAGAACACCTTGTTCATTATAATTAATAGCTTCAGCATTGGCTTCAGGATTAGTAATAACTCCCAAGTATTTTCCTATATTTTGATTTCCAGTAAAGCTTAACTGCGCTCTGTAAATACGTCTGTCTATTCCTAGTTGTAAAGCTCCTGCAGATATATCATTTGACGTATGAATAATTTGTTGCGAACCAGGAATATCTGTGCTTTCTAAGTCCCATTGTAAAACTTGGCTTGCTCCATTTCCAGCGACTCCAATACCAACTGTTGCATATACTTTACGACTTTCTGCAGAAAATTCTACACCATAAGGACTGTCATTGTTTTGTGCGCTATAAAGTTCTAAAGGGTTAGAAACAATACCAGTTTCATTGTTAAAGTCAAATAAATTAATACTTCCTCCAGCATTTTCACCTGTTAAAGTGGCTTCCCCAAAATTTGCAGCAATAAGTTGCGATGCATCTGGAGATGTTTTAATGTAACCTAATGAATTTCGTCTGTAGCCTTCTACAGGAATGTATGGACCAACAGTTGATATTACAGGAGTTGTACTTACGCCATTAAGATCAATCTTAAAAGCGTAAAATTTATTTCCAAAATGAGTAATAACCCAGAAAGAAGAACAATCCTCAGCACGAACTGCCGTAATTTTCTCTGAACATTTATACTGAATTTCTAAAGGAATGTTAGGATCGTAAGTTACTAAATGTTGGTTTTTTTCATTAATGTCAACATCCCCTAATCCACCGTTAAGTGTCATGTCTATTAAAGAATAGTTGAAACCATTATTAAAACCATCGTCTGAAGCAGGTATAGTTCCTCCTTCTACATAAGTTCCTGTAAATTGGTTAGGATAAGCGTTGGCATTATCTTGATGAGGTTCATCTACAGTAAAAAGGTAGTACTTATCAGGATCATTTGGTTTGGGTACTATAAGTCCAGAAGATGTACTTGATGGATCTCCTAAAAGTCCTGTTCCAGCAAAATAATCTCCATTAGACATTATTTGATGGTTGCGATTCCAAACGGTTCTACCATCAGAGTAAAATTGCAAAAGTCCATCAGAATCAGAAATAGATGTACAACCTTCTAAAGTATTTATTTGACCATCAGTTATCGCATTTACAGTACCAGATTGCGCATTAAATTGCAAGCCAGCATTCCTTCCAAAATACCAAAATGAAGCTTCATTTTGTGCAAAAATTTGGGTGCTAATAAGTAGAGATAATAAAAATAAATAGTTCCTTTTCATACGTGCTGAATGTGTGTAAACACATAACGGATACTAATATAACAACTAGAATTTAAAAAACTCCTAATTTAAATATTGAAACATTATTTATACCATTTTCAATGTTTAAAAACGTATGTAGCTATGATGTCAAAGTTTTTATAAATCTCTCTTTTTTAATAATCTATAAGATAAGAAAATGAATATAGCAGTCCAACCTAAAACAATGGCAATTTCATACCAATGCACTCCATAGTCGTACATAATATCTGCTTTTTCAGGAAATTTTGTCATTACAATCCGTTGGATAGGTTGGTTAATAAGATTGTACATAGACTCTAATGGCATAAAACTTTTAACTTTAAACGCCGCATCTACAGTTCCAAAAATATATACAGAAACCCAAAATACAATCCATTCAAAAATATATAGAATGACTAAGAATGCTAAGGCGAAGGCAGAACGCTTCAATAGCATTCCAAAAAACAGACATAAACTAAAGAAACCAACAAGCTTTACAAAATACGCGAGTAAGAATTCTACTTCCCGGAAAATAATTGTAGCTTCAGTATAGCTTGAGTAATACATGCCAATTACAAATGTAGCCACGCCAATAAGTAGGGTGGCACACAAAGAGAAAAATACAATAGTATAGAATTTTGACAGCACAAATTCCTTCTTGCTTAATCCATCTATTAAATTTTGCTTCAGCGTTTTATTACTGTATTCATTACCAATCATGCTAACGACAACTATAGCAAAAAAGAATTTAAAATACGATGCAAAAAAGGTGGTTATATGCCAAATGATTGGAAAATTAAAAATACCAAGTTCGCCTAATTCAAGTGTAAAAAACCCGAAAAAATTGATTTTAATAGACGATAGAATTAAAACTGTAAATGGTAAAATAAAGGATATGAAAATTAAAACAAGACTAACTTTATTAAGCCAAAGTTTTTGAAATTCTATTTGTACAAGACGTAACATATGATGTGTTGGTTTAGTTGTGATATCACTTTAGCAATGCTTTATGTGACAAACGTTTTAACTTATTTTAGTTTAAATTATCTGTAAGTTGTAAGAATTGCTCTTCTAAACTCTCTTTTCGTTTTACAAGATGAGATAGAAAAATCCCTTTTTCAAACATTAATTTATTAAAATCTGAAGCAGACATTGGTCCGTTTAAAAAAGCCGTAATTAAATCGCCTTCAACTTTTACGTTGCCAATATTAGTATGTGCTTTTAAAGCTTCTAATAATGCCAGATCATTTTCAGTTTTCAACTCAAAAAAGCCGTAACTGTTAATCATTTCGTCTACGCGACCTGAGTATAATTTTTCTCCTTTACGCAATACTACAACATGTGAACATACTTTTTCAACTTCGTCTAAAAGGTGCGAAGCCAAAAGAATAGTGGTGCCTTTAGCTGCAATATCTTTTATAATTTGACGTATTTGGTGAATTCCTTGTGGATCTAAACCATTTGTTGGTTCATCTAAAATTAGAATTTCAGGATCGTTTAGTAGAGCAGAAGCAATAGCCAAACGTTGTTTCATACCCAAAGAGTACGTTCTAAACTTATGATCTTTTCTATCCAACAAACCAACAACGGCAAGTTTTTCGTCAATCTTACTTTCAGAAACACCTTTTATTCTGCAAACTAATTTTAAGTTTTGCTCGGCTGACATGTATGGATAAAAATTTGGTCGCTCTATAATGGCACCCACACGTTTTAAAGCATCGTGTGTTGAGACGTTGCCATCAAACCAATGGAAATCGCCTTTTGTTTTATTTACAACATTTAAAACAATACCTAATGTTGTAGATTTACCACTTCCGTTTGGTCCTAAAATACCGTAAACGTTGCCTTTTTGAATAGAGAAACTTAGATTTTTTACGGCTGTTAAGTATCCAAATTTCTTTGTGAGATTATTAATGGTAAGGATTGGCTCCAAAATAAATGATTTTTAATATGCTAAATAAAGCTTAGCATAAGTTGGTTATATATGTTAGACGAGTAATGCTTTTGTTTGTTACAATGATAATAAATTAATAGCGTTAATTCTTGAATCAATTGAATGTTATGGAACTATAAATTTAATAACTTGAAAAGTTCAAAACATTTTTCAGTATTCATTTTAAAACCCTTAAATTTAGCAGATGAGTGAAGATTTAAAAATATTAAAAAGGAAACCAACCTATACCATATCTACTAAATTAGACGCGTATTTGTCTAAATATAGAAGAAATATAGATCTTCCTATTTTTTATTCAGACTTATTACGTTTTCAAGGTTCTATTGTCGTTTATGATAAAAATGATGTAGATACCCTTTGGGTACGTGTGTATTATAATGACTTTGAACGCGAGGAAATAGACGCAAGTTTAAAACAAGTTTACTCGAGTTTAATTTCTGATGGTGGTACCAGTATCCTAAAGTACCTTACTGTAGATGCTATTGATTTTTGTACGTTTGGTAATTCTAAGCCTTTTAGAATTAAAGTTAGAAATATTCTTAATGATAATTATACGCACTTCTATGTTAAAACAGCAGATGCATCACGAGTGTATGGCTTAGAGTTGGAGCAAATGTTATCTCCATATCAAATTAATTTTTTAGTATGTAAGGATACACTAATTGAAGAACATATTGCAGGAATTCCGGGAGATGAATTTATAAAAGATATGTTACCTGATTGTAGTGCTTCCGAAAAATCGCAAATAGCAAAGGAGTTTGTTAAGTTTAATGAACGTTGTTTAATTAGGTTGTTAGGAGACATGCGATCTTACAATTATGTGATTGTGCCAACACATGATTTTGATCACGTAGTTTTTAAAATTAGAGCTATTGATTTTGATCAGCAATCTTATGAAGGCAATTTAAAAATATATAGACCTCAATTTTTTAAGGAAAACTTTAAAATGGTTGAATTAGTACGAGAAAAAATTCAGCATGAATCCATAGATCAGTATAAAATTGAGGAACGCTCCATAGTTGCGCGAAGAATGATTAGTTATCACACAAGATTAAACGCCTTACTGGATTGTATGGTTGTAGATGAAATTTCTATACCAGAACATATTGAAATGCTAAAAGAACAAATCTATGATTATACTATGGATTTAAACTTTAGAAACAGCAAGAATATGGGAGAGGTGCTTACAAATGCACTCGATTTTGTAAAGCGAAATTATGAAGATGTTAGTTTAAAACGGTTATTATAGATCAATTAAAAACTTAGATTTATTATAAGCGTCGATTATTAACTTTTAGAATTTAAAAAAGAACTTAATTTGGGTTTTAACTTTATTAAATATTAATTCCAGTTCTCATCAAAATTCAAATTATCATAATCATTAGGATCTAAATCGTCTTCAAATTCATCGTAATCATCCTCATCTTCTTCAGCTTCAAAGTTTTTTTCTGGAGCTTCATCAGGAATTTGACCATGAACATACATTAAGTTAGGGTAGTCTGTACCTTCAGCTTCTTCAACAATTTCACCTAATTCTACGTAGAACGTCCACATGTTCATAAAATCGTATAAATAGATTAGTCGCGTAGATGCTTCATGAACCATATCTTTAATGATGGTAGTACTCATCATTTTTACTTCATTACCAGCTTCACTCATGTCCATCATAGCGATTTCCTCACCTTGATTCCACTGCTCATCACTCATGTAAAAAGACGCCATTTCCATACCATTAAACCCAAAAGATTGGGTAATAGTGTTGTGTAAATCTTCCATTGTGTCACTTTCGCGAATTTCAATATCACGGAACACATCATCTTCGGTATCGTTATCAAGTATAACTCTAAATCTGTAAATCATGTTGCAAAGTTAATTTATTTTTAATTATTTACTGAAACGATGTAATGTAAATGTCATCAATGTTAGTAAAATAAATGCACCAACTTGGTGTAGAACGCCTAACCAAACCGGAACGGCAAAAACTAAAGTTAAAACACCCAATAAAAACTGAAATCCAACCATGATTAAAAGTCCGTTAATACCTTTAGATTGAAATGGAGTTAATTGTATTCTACTTCCTTTATACCAAATTGCTAGAATGAAAATGACAACAACATAAGCGAAAGTTCTGTGTACAAATTGAACACCACTTTTACCTTCTGTAAAGTTTAAGTATGTTGGGTTTTGTTCTATATAAACCGTTTCGTGAATCCATTTTCCTTCGTTCATTAATGGCCAATGATTATGAATCCATCCTGCATCTAAACCAGCCACAAAAGCACCATATATTATTTGAATGATAAGAACAACTAAACTGATTCTTATAAAATTCCGTAATTTTTTATCTATGACTTTTTTGTTAGGAAACATTAAATCTAGTGCCACCCAAAACGTATAAGCAAAGGTTATAAATGCCGTAGTTAAATGTGCTGCTAATCTATAATGACTTACGTTTGGCTCATCTATTAATCCAGATTTTACCATGTACCAACCTAAGAACCCTTGAAAACCTCCCAGAAACAATAGAATAGCGGCTTTCTTAATTGTAGATTTTGAAAGTCGTTTTTTAATTAAGAAGTATATAAATGGAATAACAAATACCATACCTATAAAACGACCAATAACTCTGTGAATCCATTCCCAGAAATAAATGTCCTTAAATTCTTCTAAATTAAAATGATTATGAAGTTTTTGATATTCAGGATATTGCTTATAAAGTTCAAAAGCCTCGTTCCATTCTACCTCATTCATTGGTGGAATGGTACCAGAAATCAATTTATAATTAGAAATTGATAAACCAGAATGTGTCAGTCTGGTTATACCTCCAACCACAACCATAATAAAAATAAGAATACAGCCAGTGAGTAGCCAATAGATGACAGCTTTACTATCTTTTTTCATAGCATTTGTATTTTTTAAGATTTAGTTTGTTGAAACTTCTAACCCTAATTTCTTTCCTTTCTCCAACATCAATTGAAAAGCAGCCTTATGTTCATTTGGAATTTCTCCTTCTAAAATAGCTTCTTTTATTGCCTCCTTTATCAGTCCGATTTCTCGCGACGGTTTTAAGTTAAACGTTTCCATAATTTCTTCACCAGAAACTGGAGGTTGAAAATTACGAACCTGATCGCGTTCTTCTACTTCTACAATTTTATCTCTAACCTTTTGAAAGTTGTTATGATATTTTTTGAATTTTTTTGGATTCTTAGTTGTGATGTCTGCTTCACAGAGCGTCATTAAATCTTCAACATAATCACCAGCATCAAACACCAAACGTCTTACAGCTGCATCAGTAACATCTGTAGCTAATACAATTGGTCTTGAACTCATAAATACCATTTTCTGAACAAATTTCATTTTGTCATTTAAAGGCATTTTCAATCTTTTAAAAAGCTTGTAAACCATTTTTGAGCCTACAAATTCGTGCGCATGAAATGTCCAGCCAATTTTTTTGTGGAATTTCTTGGTTGGTGCTTTTCCTATATCATGTAACAAAGCAGCCCAACGTAACCATAGGTTATCTGTTGTTCTTGCAATATTATCTACAACTTCTAAGGTGTGATAAAAATTATCTTTATGTCTCTGACCTTCAATTTCGTCAATGCCTTTTAAGGCTGTTAATTCAGGTAGAATGTATTTTAATAATCCTGTTTTTTCCAAATGAATAAAACCAATGGAAGGTACTTTACTTTCTAAAATTTTGTTGACTTCAACAACAATGCGTTCTTTGGTAATAATGTTAATACGCTCGTTATTATCTGCAATGGCTTGAAGTGATGTCGCTTCAATTTCAAAATTAAGTTGCGTTGCAAACCTGATTGCTCGCATCATTCGCAAAGGATCGTCACTATACGTGATATTTGGGTCTAGAGGTGTGCGAATAATGCCTTTGTCTAAATCGCTTAGTCCATTAAAAGGATCTAAAAGTTCACCAAAATTATTTTTATTTAAACTTAAAGCTAAAGCATTTATAGTAAAATCACGTCGGTTTTGGTCGTCTTCTAAAGTGCCGTTTTCAACAATAGGATTTCTGCTATCTTCGTTATAACTTTCTTTTCTAGCACCAACAAATTCAACTTCAACACCTTCAAAAATAAGCATTGCAGTGCCGTAAGTTTTAAAAACTTGAACCTTTGGTTGGTTAGGTAAGTTTTTTGCAACTTGCTTTGCTAATTCAATGCCACTGCCAACAGCAACAACATCAATATCTTTTGCGTTTCCACGTTCTAATAAATAATCGCGTACAAAGCCGCCAATGACGTAGCTTTCTACTTGCAGTTCTTCAGCAGATTGAGTGATGTATTTAAAAATACCGTGTTGTAAAGCTTGTTTGTGATTCATAAGTTAATTGAAACAACAGGTACTCTCTAAATAAATTGAAAAGCAACTGTTTTTTAGCTGTGCAAAGATACAACACAAGGCTAATCTATTAAAATGAATATGGCGCTTTTTGTTATGGGATAATTATTTAGAATCTTGTGAAATAATTAAAAACGAGCACTAAAATTTGGTATGCTTAACATCTTCTTGTGCTTTTTTAAAATCTTTAGGTTTTCCTATATCAATCCAATAATCGTGAATAGGATAGTTAATAATCTTAATTCCATTAGATAATAAAACTTTAATTAAATCTGTAGCATCAAAAAATGTGTTTTCTGGAATAAAATCTAAACACGATTTTTTAAAGATATAGATGCCCGAATTTAAATGATAAGAATAAGAATGTTTCGCTTTTAAAGACGTTACATAGCCTTCTTCTGTTTCTACGAGATCATGCGGAACGTTGACTTGGTATGGAATAGTGGCTATTAAAGCATCCGCTTTTTTTGATAGAAAATGGTTAAAAAGAGCTTTTAAATTTACATTAGTGAGCAAATCTGCATTCATCACTAAAATGTAATCCGTTTTAAAGTTTTTTATAAGTTTTAACGCGCCAATAGTACCTAAAGGTTGCGCTTCTTTAATGAAATTAAAATCAATTTGATGTTTATTATTGGTTTTGAAATAATCAACAATTTGTTCGCCTAAATAATTTATGGTAACATTTATATGTTTTACACCATGCGATGCAATAAGTTCTGTACAGTATGCAATTATAGGTTTATCACCAATTTTTAAAAGTGGTTTAGGTGTTAGATTGGTCAACGGATTTAAACGCTTGCCTTTACCACCAGCCATTATTACAACATCAATTTTGTTATGCATCAATTACATTTTATGATCTAAATATTTGCCTTTTTCAAGGTGGTTAAAGTTCGGTAAAATTTTATGAAATTGAAGGATTATATCTTCCTTTGCCCAAGATTTTTTTGATTTAAGTTGGTTTATACCTTGAGTAAATAGGTTGAGATCATCTTCATTATTAACATCAAATTCATTTTTAATGATTCCAATATCAATAAAGCGATTCATATCTAAAGTTTCATCTTCTGTAAAGAAAGCTTCTGTGTCTTTTTCTCCAGTAGTATCACTTTTAGTAAATAAACAAGGCCATTTATTATTGTGAGGTAACATTTTTGTAAAGGCTCTTGCATCATCTTCATCTTTACACAGATGAGCCTTATAACCTAAGTTTTTAATATATTTTAAGGCAATATCTGCAAAGTTTATTTGAGGTGAATCTTCGGTTAGCTTAGGAAATAAAACATCTCTGTTTTCACCAAAGACACAAGACATTAAACATAGTTTTCCAGCTTCTTCAAGTGTTATAAAGTGTCTTTTTATATCGTTAGGTGCCACAATTGGTTGCTGTTTTTTTATGCGCTGGTCAAAGCTGTGTAGTAAAGAACCATCCGAAAAAGCAACATTAGCAAACCGTGCTGTAGAAATATTTATAGACTTGCTTTTTTGAAATAAAAATAGTTCCATAATACGTTTAGAAGCTCCCATCATATTCACAGGATCTGTGGCTTTGTCTGTAGAAACGCAGAAATATTTTTTTACACCAGAAATAATAGATTGTTCAATAGTTTTTATAGTGTTAAAAATGTTTACATCAAGCATTCGCATTAAGGTAAACGGATCTTCTTCGCTTCGCACATGTTTTAAGGCTGAAAGATTCAATACATAATCGTAACTTCCATCTGTAGCGATAAAAGCATCATATGCAATAGAGCCAATATCTAAAGCAAAGGTTTTAAAATCACCATTTATATAACCAAAAGTACTTCTGAGATCTCTTACCAATTCTACCAAATTGTTTTCGCTGATATCTACAATATGAAGTTTTTTAGGATGACGTTTGAAAATTTCTTTAGTTACAGCTTGTCCTATGGAACCTGCTCCTCCAAGTACTAAGAATCTTGATGATGAAACAATTGAGTTTAATTCGTTAGTATGCGTCTTTATATCTTGTGCAAACAATTCGGTTTTTCTGCCTATGAGATCTAATGGCTGCATTTGAAGTTTTATTTACTGTAAATTTAAGATAATGATTTTATAATTTAAGGCAATATGAAGCTGAGTTATAAAAACTACTTGATTTAAAGGAAACAGCCTTTCGGATTTAATTTGTAAATAAAGAATGGAATATATAAATATGACTATTTTTGTGATCTAATGCCACGTATAAGATCTCTACAAAGAAGTAATTAAGTAGTTTCAAAATCGTTGAATAGCACGTAGTGAATAGAACAAAAAACATACACGATAATTTTAGACCACATGAAGGGTTTTTAGACGATATTATAACCAATTATGATTCTAAAGGCGAAGATTACGGTAATCAAAAGCGGAATTCTTTAAAGCTTTTTAAGCTTGAAGAGAAAACACTCAATGTAAAGTCGTTTAGAGTACCAAATGTCATCAATCAGATTGCTTATCGGTTTTTACGAAAAAGTAAAGCACAGCGCTCTTTTGAGTATGCAAAAGAACTTCAGAACCTAGGTGTTGGCACTCCACAACCTGTTGCATATTATGAATATACATCGAGCTTTTTGTTTAATAAGAGCTACTATATTTCAGAACATTTAGAATGCGATTTAACGTATAGAGAATTAATTACAGATTTTAATTATCCTAATTACGACCCTATTTTGAGAGCTTTTACAAGATTTACTTTTGATTTGCATGAAAAGGGAATTAATTTTTTGGATCATTCTCCAGGAAATACCTTAATAACTACGGATAATAATACTTATAAATTTTATCTCGTTGATTTAAACCGAATGCAATTTGTTTCGATGGATTTTAATGCGCGAATGAAAAATTTTGCAAGATTATCCAAATACAAGCATATGGTTGAGATAATGAGTGATGAGTATGCTAAATGTTATGGGAAATCTTATGAAGAGGTTTTTAATTTAATGTGGAAAGAAGTACAACTTTTTAGAGGAAAAATAGAGCGTAAAAAAAAGTTAAAGAAACTACTTAAGTTCTGGAAATAGAAACTATTTTTCGTTGTTAAGTGCTCTTAATTTAGAGTATTTCAAAAATGTGATATTTGCTGTTTGTACTGCAATCATATAACCATTAAAGCCATCTAAAATACCTAATCTTAAAAAGTAAGTTTTAAAAAAAGCCCATGTTGGATTCAATATAATTTTCCAAATTGGTGCTTTTTTTCCTAATTCAAAATAAGATTGTGCCGATAGCGATGAAAAATATTCTGTTTTTAGATTAAATTCAGAATAGGTTTGATACGTATAATGTAAAATATCTCCTTTTAGATGTCCTGATTTTGAATTATTAGAATTAAAACTAATAGTTTCATGGATTTTATGACCTGTCCAAGAAGCTTTTCGTTTATCAAAAACACGTAGCTTTTTATTAGGATACCAATCAGAATGCTTTATCCATTGTCCACAAAAGTTATTAAAACGATTAGTATAATAACCATCAAATTTCCAATTAGATTTTAGGTCAATTATAGATTGCTGTAATGTTTCAGATAAAGCCTCATCACCATCTAAAGATACAATATGGTCATAGCTTGCTTGTGATAAGGCAAAATTCTTTTGTTCTATATAACCTAAGAATTTTTGTTCAATAAATTTGACGTTAAACCGTTCGCAAATGGTTTTAGTGTTGTCTGTAGAAAACGAATCCACAACGATAATTTCATCCACGACATTAACTAAAGACGCTAAACATTGTTCAATGTTCCGTTCTTCATTAAAAGTAATAATGACTCCAGACAGTTTCAGCATCTTATTGATTTCAATGCTGTAAAAATAGTATTTTTGCTAAATGCAATCTAATCTACAAGCAACAATAATTGTAAGCACCTTTAATAAACCAGAATGGCTTAAGCTGGTATTGCTCAGTTTTGATATTCAAACGACTAAGAACTTTGAAATTATTATTGCAGATGATGGTTCTGATGAAAAAACGAAAACTGTTATAAATGAATTTTCTGAACACTCAGACCTGAAAGTTGTTCATGTTTGGCAGGAAAATAACGGTTTTCAGAAAACAAAAATTTTAAATAAAGCCATTTTAGCTTCAAACGCTGACTATTTAATTTTTACAGATGGAGATTGTATTGCTCGTAAAGATTTTGTTGAAACACATTTAAAATTAAGGCATTTAAAACAGGCACTTTCTGGTGGATACTTTAAACTAACAGATGTAGTTTCTAGGGAAGTAAATGAACAAGTAATTAGACAGCAAAACTGTTTTGAAAAGGATTGGCTTATAGCTCAAGGACAGCCAAAAACGTTTAAAATGAACAAGCTTACAAAGTCTAATACAAAGGCAAAGTATTTAAATTTCATAACTCCAACAAAAGCCACTTTTGATGGCATGAATGTGTCTTGTTGGAAGAACGATATTCTAGCAGTAAATGGTTTTGACGAGCGTATGAAATATGGAGGAGAGGATAGAGAAGTGGGTGAGCGAATGATGTATAACGGTGTTAAATTTTTACAGATTCGTTATAGTGCCATTTGTGTGCATTTACATCATGAACGGCCTTATAAAAATGAAGAAGCTCTTAAAATAAACAAGCAAATTAGAAAAAACACTAAACAAGAGAAATCTACTTACACCAAATTTGGCATTAAAAAAGATGCAACTATTTCTTTATAGTATAGGGTTTTGAGTAGCTCTTCCAAGTAAAATAACCCAGACGTTTTCTTATTTTATACTTTCTAATTAAATTGATAGGTTTGTTTTTTAAATGACTTTTGTCTTCGTGTAAATATGAAATACAGGTCTCTATAACACGCTTACTTGATTTGCCGTCCTGATACGGATGTAAATTCTTAATAAAAGGGTCTATTTTTTTTATTAAATCTTCAGGGTAGCTTAGCGCGTAGTTAAACATCTCTTCTAGTTGAGCTGCTTTGTCTACATGAATTAAATAATCATGATTAAATGTATGTTTAAAACTCACTACAGGTTTCTTTTGTAATAAAAACTCTTGAATAGCAGAAGTGGTGTCTGCGAATAAAATATCAGAATGTTGGAATATTGGAATGAGGTTGGTCGTATTGTGATACGTGAAATTCGCATTCTCAAGTGATTTCCATTTGTTTTTTATGTCGTCAGGTATTTTAGGATGCAATACCATATCAAATGTGTATTTATCTGTTAGAGATAATTTCTTAATTTCATTAAATACGGTTTCATCAAAAGCGAGACTCAACCTTTCTGTAAACGTAGAAGCTATTAATATTTTTGGTTTATGGTTTGATTTCTGATTACTAATAGGGAAAAGAGGATCAACTTTACTCCAACCTGTTTCAGTTACCTTAAAGTGTTTATGTTTTTTCTCTAGTTGTTTAAAAATAGACGTGGTACTTGGACCTTGTGTACAGTATAAATCAAAGAAACCACGAATTCTAAATTCGCTGAAAATGTGTTTTTTAGAGGGTCTTTTTTGAGCTAAAAAACCATGAAATATTTGTACTTTAAGTCCTGTAATAAAATCAGGGACATCATTGGTTGCTGTTAAAACAATATCAGGTTTATAGGCTACAACATCCTGTATAGTGCTTAAAACATTAGCCTTTCCTTTCAATGCTTCTTTGCCATCTTTAAGATCACTGTACCACATTACAGTGTCTCCTCTGCTTAAGATTTCCTTTTCTAAAGGATTGCCTATAGGTAAAGCATAACTGTAAGAAATATATATTAAAAATTTATAAGGCATACACGTGATTAATTTATGACATTCGTTTTTCTAACCAATTTAATATATACGCCAGAATTTGAGGCGGACTACGATCTAAACTTTGAAGCCCTAAGAATAATTTTCCTTTAGTCTTCACATCTAAATTGAATCTATACCAATACAACGGTTTTTTATAAGATCTAAAATACATTAACTGTAAATCATCTTTAAAATAACACGTTTTATTTTTTATCTCTAAATGGTTGGCTAATCCTTGAGGTGTAAACTGACTTGTTTTTCTAAACCGATGTTTTATATTTTCGACAAGAACATTTTCGTTGGCCTTAAAATAGTTTTCAAAAGTCGATTTTCTTAGTGGGTGAGGAGTGTGCTTAAAATTGTAATACTTATTAAAACCAACTAGTCTAGCCGCATTTTGTTGAATAGATTTATGTCCAACTCTTGGTTTTTTAAATTTTTTATAAAAGATATCTTTATCAAACTTTAGCCATTTCCCTCTTAAAATAGGAAGTCCGTCTTTAAAGAAATCAGTAGGCTTTGTATCGTTTATTAAAAAGAAATCATCATTAAAATAAATAAAGTGCTCAGCTAAATTAGGAATTCTGTACAAACAGGTTTCAATTGGTCTGCAATTAAAAGTAGGTAAATACTCTTCATAACCTTGAAAAACAACCGTATGATCAACGATAGAAACTTTGTTGTAAGTATCTCCGTTTCTATTTTTTAAAAAATCGGGTGTTTGGTTATCTGTTATAATATGAATATTTCTAATATATGGTGCATATTTTAAGATAGAATCAATAGTAAATTTAATTTCATTAACCTGATTGTAACGCGTTCTAAATTTTACAGATTTAAGCTTCGTTTTATCTTCTATATAAGGTAACATTTTGGCTTTATGATTTTCATCATCTCCATCTACCCAAAGAATTACGGCATCAATCTCATTTTGTTCAATACTACCTTCTGTCATAATTTATAATAAAATTGAATTAAATGAACGTTCTTAAAATTCAGTAATTACGTTTTTGCCGTTTTCCAAAATGGGTAATTTAAAATAGTCTCCAATAATGGTATTGTATTGGTCTGGATAAAATTCTTTTCTAGCGTCAGATGGATAAAACGTCATTTCTCCAAATATCGTTTTTCCATTAACGGAGTAAAAATCTACTCTAACAAAAGGGAGTTTCTTAGATAAAATCACAGATAAATCTACCATTTCTTTAAGGTTAGTAGGTTTTGGGATTCCGGCCGAAATTGTTTTGTAGGTTTTACTTTTTCCAAAAGGTAATAAATTAAATTCTAAATCAAAACAACCTTGTTTATGGTCTTCGTCTCTATCTATATGTACATCTATAAATTTAGGAATGCCGTTAAAGCAGTAAAACTTATAGTCCGTTAAGGTGCTTTTATCATCTTCCTTTAAAAATTTTTCAATTATTATTCTGGGTGGCACATCTTTATACGCCCATTCTTGTCCCATTCTATAATATTGGTTTTTAGTTAACCATTTTCCAATTTTCTTTATGGCTTTAGTTTTATCAAGCTTTTCCTTATCAGAAACAATGAGATTATGGCTGCTTGTATGTGTCGCTTTTATTACAAACTTGTTTGGTAAATCTTCAAAAGGAATAGCTTCTGGTTTATCATAAACACCATAAATTTCATTTAAATATTGTGCACCAATTTTTTCTTCGACATAAGCTCTGACAGCATATTTATCTACTAATTGATTTAGAATTTTTGGACGGTAAAAAACCTTATACCATTCAATTTTGGCATTAAAATCTTTTGGATTATTTAAATCTAATTTTTTGCCTGAAAAGTATTCATAATGGAAATGCACATACAGTTTAGAAGGTAAAAACCGCATTTTTCTTAACTGTCTTAATATGGATCGACGTATTTTATTTGGCATTATTCATTGATTTCAGTAAATATACTATAAACTTATTTTTTTAATACCTTATAGCAACCTATAACCAAACACATATCAACGATACTGTCTAGAAAGTTTGCATTATACACAGGGTTTATTGATAGATTTATGATTAAACCAAGTTAATTCCTGATTATGGATCTGATGATATCAGCTTCTAATTTCAGGAATTAACCACAGAATAATATTCTTTTAAACAGCCACATCATACTCACGTAAAGCATCATTAAGCGATGTCTTTTTATTGGTGCTTTCTTTACGTTTCCCAATAATCAAAGCACATGGCACTTGAAATTCTCCAGCCGCGAACTTTTTAGTATAGCTTCCTGGTATTACTACAGAACGTGCAGGAACAACACCTTTTGTTTCTACAGGCTCATCTCCAGTAACATCAATAATTTTTGTACTCATAGTTAAAACTACATTCGCACCTAATACAGCCTCTTTTTCTACACGCACACCTTCAACAACAATACAACGACTACCAATAAAAGCGCCATCTTCTATAATTACAGGAGCGGCTTGTAAGGGTTCTAAAACACCACCAATACCAACACCTCCAGAAAGGTGAACGTTTTTGCCAATTTGTGCACAACTACCAACAGTTGCCCAAGTATCTACCATTGTGCCTTCATCTACGTAAGCACCAATATTTACATAACTTGGCATTAAAATAGTGCCAGCAGAAATATATGATCCGTGTCTTGCTACTGCATTAGGTACAACTCTAATACCACGTTCGGCATAGTTTTTCTTTAATGGAATTTTGTCATGATATTCAAAAATACCAACTTCAAAAGTTTCCATTTTCTGAATCGGGAAATATAAAACAACTGCTTTTTTTACCCATTCATTTACCTGCCATCCATTTGCCGTTGGCTCTGCTACACGTAACTCGCCAGCGTCTAAAAGATCTACGACGCTTCTTATGGCATCGATAGTTGATTGATTAGTTAGAAGCGAACGATCGTTCCAAGCATTTTCTATTGTAGATTGTAGTTGTTTCATCTTTTCTTTTGAATTTTATTTTCAAAGATACTTTTATAATAGTTGAAGCTAAAAAGTTTTTTGAAAAATATGTGACTTTAAGGAAAAAGGTAGTGTCTTAATGGTGTTGAATACATTGATTTTTAAATATCTATGAATTTAATTAATAGCTAATTCCGAAAACTCCTCTCCCCTTATAATGGGGAGTTTTCATTTTATGTAATCAATTAAAAATAAAATGTGACCCATCAGATCACGTAGGGTCTTAATAACAATTAGCAACATGATTTATTTTAAAGGGATATAATCGTATTGTAAGATTGATTGATTTAAAAACGTTTCTTTTTTGTAAAGAAGCGTTTTTTTTTTTTTTTTTATGAAGTCAATTTCAATATGTATTTGATAATGAATCATATTTGCTATTAAGGAAAACATTATTACTAGTATTTTAAAATGAATTAAAAATAAAATGTGACCTATCTGAAAATGTAGTGTCTTAATAATAGTTAACAACATGATTTGTTTTTAGAGGGATATAATCGTAAAGTTAGATTGGTTTATACAAATATTTAAAAACGCTTCTTTTTTTATAAAGAGGCGTTTTTTTTATGAGATCAGTTTCAATATGTATTTGATTAAGCATCAGATTTGTTGTTTTGGGAAGAATTATTTCTATTATTTTGTAATGAACTAAAATAAAATGTGACCTATCTGAAAATGTAGTGTCTTAATAATAGTTAACAACATGATTTGTTTTTAGAGGGATATAATCGTAAAGTTAGATTGGTTTATACAAATATTTAAAAACGCTTCTTTTTTTATAAAGAGGCGTTTTTTTTATGAGATCAGTTTCAATATGTATTTGATTAAGCATCAGATTTGTTGTTTTGGGAAGAATTATTTCTATTATTTTGTAATGAACTAAAATAAAATGTGACCTATCTGAAAATGTAGTGTCTTAATAATAGTTAACAACATGATTTGTTTTTAGAGGGATATAATCGTAAAGTTAGATTGGTTTATACAAATATTAAAAAAACGCTTCTTTTTTATAAAGAGGCGTTTTTTTTATGAGGTCTATTTTAATAATTATTTGGTATTACATTACCTTTGTTGCTATGGGAAGAATTTTAGCTATTGATTATGGTACAAAACGAACAGGTTTAGCCGTTACTGACGAAATGCAAATTATAGCATCCGGACTTACTACTGTAGAAACTAAAGATCTTCTTCAGTTTTTAAAAGAATATGTTTCAAAAGAAAACGTTGACAAAATTGTAGTTGGTTTGCCTAAACAAATGGATAATACAGCTTCAGAAAGTGAAGTCTATATTCAGAAGTTTTTAGTACAATTAGAAAAAGCCATGCCTGAGATTTCTGTAGATCGTGTAGATGAACGTTTTACTTCAAAAATGGCATTTCAAACGATGATTGATAGCGGACTAAAGAAAAAACAGAGACGTAACAAAGCATTGGTAGATGAGATTAGTGCAACCTTAATATTACAAAGTTACCTTTCTAGTCATTCATTTTAATAGTGTAGTTGTTAATAGATTCTATTTTTCTGCTAGATAAATTAAAGATGAAGCACGCATCAATAAAACTATGAAACTGAATTGGATGTTTTACAAGATTGCCGCTCTTGGTTTACAATGACCTAACTAAGTGATTTTGTTGTCTAGTTTTGAAATATTATCCACATAAATTAATACTTTTGCATCCGAAAATACAAGAATTATGATTTTACCAATCGTTGCCTATGGTGATGCTGTTTTAAAGAAACAAGCAAAGACCATTGATAAAGATTACCCTAAGTTAGAAGAACTGATAGAAAACATGTACGAAACCATGTATGGTGCATTTGGCGTTGGTTTAGCTGCTCCTCAAATAGGTTTACCTATTCGTTTGTTCTTAGTAGATGCAACTCCGTTTGCAGAAGACGAAGATTTATCTAAAGAAGAACAAGAACAACTTAAAACGTTCAAAAAAACATTTATTAACGCTCAGATTTTAGAAGAAGAAGGTGAAGAATGGGCTTTTAATGAAGGCTGTTTAAGTATTCCAGATGTAAGGGAAGATGTATATAGACAACCAAAGATTAAAATTCAATATCAAGATGAAAATTTTGAAACACATATAGAAGAGTATGATGGTTTAATTGCTAGAGTTATTCAGCATGAATATGATCATATTGAAGGTGTGTTATTTACAGATAAATTATCATCATTTAAAAAACGTTTAATAAAAGGACGTTTGACAAATATTTCAAAAGGAAAAATTAAAATAGATTACAGAATGCGTTTTCCTGCAATGAGCAAAAAACGTTAATAAAATATATATGAGTTTAGACAAAATTTTATCCATCTCTGGAAAACCAGGTTTATTTCAAATAGTTAAGCAAACAAGGACAGGTGCTGTTGTAGAATCGTTAATCGATAATAAACGAATTACAGTTGGTGCGCATAGTAACATTAGTATTCTTAGTGAGATTGCTATTTATACGTTAGCGGAAGAAGTGCCTTTAAGAGATGTGCTTAAGAAAGTTAAGGAAAAAGAAGGTGGTAAGCCAACAACTATAAGTCATAAGGATAGTAAAGATGTTTTAGAAGAATTTTTCTTTGAGGTTTTACCAGATTATGATGAGGATCGTGTGTATCCTTCAGATATTAAGAAAGTGGTACAATGGTACAATTTACTTCAAAAGAATGACCTTTTAGGTTCTCTTGAAGAAACAAAAGAAGCTAAAGAAGCTTCTGACGAAGAAGAATAAATAATACGTCAGTTCGAGTGATTTTTGTTCTGAAACTTTTCGGAACAAAAATCGTATCGAGACCATATTTTATACTGAAGCTATGTCAGATAAAACAGCCCAATTAAAAGCCTTTGAGCGTTTGTTAACTATCATGGACGAGCTGCGTGAGCAGTGTCCATGGGATAAGAAACAAACCATGGAGTCGTTACGTCATCTTACCATAGAAGAGGTTTACGAACTTGGCGATGCTATTTTAGACAATGATTTAGAAGAGGTTAAAAAGGAATTGGGAGATGTGTTACTTCATATTGTTTTCTATTCTAAAATAGGAAGTGAAACCAACAATTTTGATATTGCAGATGTTTGTAATAGTATTTGCGATAAGTTAATTCATCGTCATCCACATATTTATGGTGATGTTGTGGTTAAAGACGAAGCAGAAGTAAAACGAAATTGGGAGCAACTGAAACTTAAAGAAGGTAAAACAAGTGTGCTTGAAGGAGTGCCAAAAAGTTTACCTGCAGTTGTAAAAGCAAGCAGAATACAAGAAAAAGTTGCAGGAGTAGGATTTGATTGGGAAAAGCCAGAACAAGTTTTTGAAAAAGTAGAAGAGGAGATTGCTGAATTAAAAGTTGAAATCCTAAAAGGTGACCAAGATGCTATTGAAAGTGAATTTGGTGACGTTATGTTTTCTATGATAAATTATGCGCGTTTTCTTAAAATAAATCCTGAAAATGCTTTAGAGCGCACCAATAAAAAATTCATAAAACGCTTTCAATATCTTGAAGGCAAAGCTAAAGAATTAGACAAGTCTTTAAAAGATATGACGCTTTCTGAAATGGATGTGTTTTGGGAAGAGGCAAAATTGCTTTAGTGAACTCTAAAAGTACTCGGTTTTAAATAAGATATTTTATCAAAGTCTAGTTACTAATTAAGTCTTTTTATCGCACTATAAATTTACACATTTACAGATCCAAACCTTCGGACTTTAATTCTAAATATCGCTTTTTGATTATTAGATCTTAGTAGATGTAAGTCAATTAATGTTAAAATTTAAAAATTTCATTTACAAAACATCCAAAACTAGCTTTTGTGCGTAATTACTATATATAAAAACAATAAACGTTTTTTATATTCTTAGTAGAATCTTAATTATTATTTTAAGCGGTTGTAATTAAGGTTAATTTAGTTTAGTTAGGGCAAAACCCATCTGTTAATACAGATGGGTTTTGATATTTAATGATATAGCGTAAAAAGATTACTTTTTTATAAGTTTCATTCTTGATATTTCTCCGCTATTATTTTTGATTTCAACAATGTAATTTCCACTATTTAAATCTTGAATATTAATTTCTTCATTTATTTTAGAGTTTCCTGTTCTAACAGTTCTTCCTAAAACATCTGTAATTGTATAGCTAATATCTTCTGTAATGTTTTCGTTACTTGAAACAGTGAATACTCCTTCTGAAGGATTTGGGTAGATTTTTAATTCTGTGTTAAATTCATAATCGAACACATTTAAAGGTTGATTTTCTGCTATAATGTTATCAATATCTAGTATAGCATCAATAGGTTCAGATTCCCAAGCAGGTACTGAACTATGTAATATTCTAAATTCTTCTACACCTTGACTAGAGCTTCCAAAAGTTACAGCATAGTTGAAAGGGTCAGAAAGTTCAGTAATATTGTCTTCAAGAATAGAAAAAGATATCCTCTTCCAACCTTCATTTGGTATTACAGCAATAGCATTAGTGGTGCTACAACGGTAAATTAAACCATAATCTGTCTGAAAGCCTATTCTTAAGAAAATAACGTTAGATCCAGAGTTTCTAACATCCATAGAAATGTATTTTATACGATCAGATAAGTTTCCTTGATAATAATCACCATTCCATTGGCCATTATTTTTTGTCATCAATTCTAAATCTGAACCAGAACCACTAGAGGTCACACGTAGAAAGTTGTCATCATCTCCTAACGGTCCTCCATCATAAATATTTTCATTTGGAATAGAACTGTTCTTTGTCCAATTACTGAAGGTGAAATCTTCAAAATCGTCTACCTGTCCTAATGTGACTTGAGATAAAGCAATGGTAGGTAAGCATAATAATAGTAGAATGAGTAATTTTTTTTGCATAAGATAATTTTTAAATATTAATTGATTTGAATCTTTTATTCATAAAGAACAAAGCGACTAAAATACAAACAATTTTTATGTTTAAAAATTCTCTTTTAAAGTAAATACTGTAAAATTTATAAAATAAATTTTACAGTATTTTGTTAGTTTAGCTATACATACTACGAACCTTAGTTAATTTAGATTTCCACAACTCTAAATCCTTTTTATGGTTAGCAATATTGTTATGCACGTCTTTAACTAAAGGATTATCTGATTTTACATTAGAGAAAAACTGTAAGTTATTTTCTAATTGGTTGATTTCAGATTTAATGTCATCCATCCTCTTTTTGATAAAGCTATACTCGTTATCTAGTAATCTTGTATCGTTCGGATTTGCTAAATTTTCAAGTTTACTTTCAAACTTAATCATTTCTAATTTCGCCTTGTCCATTTTAAGCTTATCGAAACTATCATCGATTGCCTTATAGAATTTTCCATCTATATAGCGTTTGCTTTGTGGTACATGGCCAATTTCTTTCCACTCCGAGATTTTAGCTTTTAGAACTTCGATATCTGCTTTTGGGTCTTCGGTGAGTTCTAATGTTTTTAATGCGTCTAGAAGTTTCACTTTCTTATCAAAAGCATCAAATAAGTGTTGGTCTTCAGCTTTACGAGCAGAGTGCATTTTGTCAAAATAATGATTACATGCTCCTTTAAATTGCTTCCAGATTTTATCGCTATCACGTCTTGGTACGTGACCTATTTTTTTCCATTCGTTCTGAATATTCTTCATTAATGGAGTTACAGTAGCAAAGTCATCACTGTCTTTGTTGTCTTCTGCAATTTGTATTAAATCCTTTTTCTTTTTAAGGTTATCGTACTGGTCTTTCTTTAAATCTTTGTAGAAATTATTCTTACCACGATTAAAAGTTCTAACAGCATCTTTAAATTTAGCCCAAGTGCTTTCATTGACTTTTAAAGGGACTTTACCAGCTTTAAAGAATGCATCTCTTAGTGCTTCAATTTCTTTAATCTTTTTCTGCCAAGCACTATGAGAATCCGTTTTATCTTCTGCAATAGCTGTAATTTTAGCTATAATTTCTTCTTTGCGCTCAAGGTTTTTTTCATGAGCTTTATCCATGTCTGCATAATATGCTTGTCGCTTATCATGGATAGATTTTGTTGCATTACTAAAACGTTCCCAAATAACTTCTCTATGCTCTTTGCCAACTGGGCCAAGTTCTTCTTTCCATAGTTTATGCAAAACTTGTAATTCTCTAAACGAGCGGTTAGTATTCTCATCTAAAGCTAACTCTTCCGCACGTTCTATGATTTTTAATTTCTGATCATAGTTATGCTTAAAGTCCATATCTCTTAAATCATTATTAAGATGTAAAAAGTCGTAAAAACGTTCTACATGATGATGGTAAGTATTCCAAGCATTATTGTATTTGTCTCTAGGAATTGGGCCTGCATTTCGCCACTGTTCTTGGAGTTCTTTAAAATGTTTATAGGTGGTACCCATGTTTTCTTCAACACTAAGCAAACCTTTAATATCCTCTATAATTTGTAATCTATTATTAAGATTTTCTTGAAGATTTTGTTCACGCGCTTTGTAATAAGCATTTATAGAATGTTTGTATTCTTTATATAGCGTGTTGAATGATTTTTTGGTGTCGTTGGTGTAATAGAAATCTATAATATTACCACCTTCTGCAATAAACTCTTCCTTTTTCTCATCTATAAGTTCACTGAATTTAGCATTAAACTCGGTTTTTATCTCATTGATGTGTTTAGAAATGGTCTGGATTTTATGACTTTTTAATAGTCTACTAACTTCTACAGTTAGCTCATCCATAGACATGGCGTGATAATCTTTTTCCTCAACCTCATGACGTTCGGCATTAGATTCATCCTCAGCATCCTCAGCGTTAGATTCATCTATTTCGTTTACATGATTTTTATCTTCATCAGTTTTTGAAACACCTTCGGCTTCTACTGTTGTAGTTGTTTCAGTTTTAACTTCTGCTTTATCCGATGTTACTTCGGCATCTTGCTCAAGTTCTAGTTTTGCTTCAACTACAGGAGTTGTTTCTTGTGTTGGAGTAGTTTCTGTTGATTCTACTTCTTTTTTTCCATCTGCTTCTGGCAGGTTATCATTCTCAGACATACGTCAATGTTTTTTATTAGGATGTTAAAGATACTAACAGTTGTTAGAACTACAAAGGAAATGTATCTAGAGGTTTTAAATTATGATTTATATCAATACGGGATTATATGCCTAATTTATTCTTAAACCATATTTCCCATGATTTCTCGGCCTGTAATCTCAACATTTCCGAGCCATTTATAGTTGTTGCTCCTTTAAGTTCTCCACATTGCAAGAATTTTGTTTGCTCAGGATTGTAAATAAGATCGTATAAAATATGCTTACTTGTAATGGCATCATACGGAATGTTTGGACACTGATTAACCTTAGGGAATGTGCCAATAGGTGTGCAATTGATAATAATTGTATACTTTGAAATAATGTCGCTTGTTAAGTCTGAGTACAAATAGGTTACGTTTTCCTTTTGAGAGCGTGAGACAAAATCATATTTAATTTTTAGCTTTTTTAGAGCATAGGCTATAGCTTTAGAAGCACCTCCAGTACCTAGAATTAATGCTTTTTTATGATGTGATTTTAAGTGTGGTTTTAATGAATTTTTAAAACCATAAAAATCGGTATTGTAACCTTTTAGTTTATTGTTTTTTGTAATTCGAATGGTGTTTACAGCACCTATTTCTTTTGCACGTTTATTTAATTTGTCTAATAAAGGTATTACTTGTTCTTTATAAGGAATAGTAACATTTAAGCCTTTTAAATTGGATGTATCTTTAATAATGGCTTTAAGCTCGTCTATGGATTGTAAGTCAAAATTTACATAGGTGTGCTGTAAGTCTTCTTTTTTGAATTTATCGGCAAAATAACCTCTAGAGAAAGAGTAGGAGATGTCTTTACCTACGAGTCCGAATTTATAATTTAATTTGTCTTGTGCGTTTTCCATACCATTCTAATCCTAAAACTATAAGAATTCCAAGGGCAATATAAACAATTGCAATGTAAGTTTGTGTGTTCAATTCTGGTAAAAAGCGATCGTAATTGGAAATGATTTGTTTTCCAGTTGCATCTAAAATAAGCGAACCATCTAAATTGGTTTTAAAGACGGTGTTTTTCCAAGGCCAAACCACTCCAAGTGAGCCTATTATAAAACCCATAATAGTAGCGAGGGTTATATTTTTATAGTGTTTTAAGATGTAATTTAAAATATGAGAAAAAGTAACCAAACCAACAACAGAACCTAATGTAAACACGGCTAAGACTTTTAGCATTCTAATTCTTTGGACGTTATGAATAAATTCAAAATTACCACTCATTATATCAAAAATGGTATCATAAAGCGCATTTACAGAATCGACGAGTAACAGCACGTAATTACCTAAAATGATTAATATAAATGATCCAGAGAAACCAGGCAGCGTCATTCCAGAAACACTAATTATACCGCAAAAGAATACAAAAAACAGATTGTCGTTTTCAGTAGCAGGATCTAAAAAGCTAATGCTTAAACCTGCAATTGCACCAAGCGTTATGGCAATAAAAGTTGTTTTGTTCCATTCTTTAAAATCCTTACTGATGTAGTATATAGATCCTAAAATCATTCCAAAGAATGCACTCCAAACATAGAGTTCGAAATTAATAATAAGGTAGTCTAATAGTTTAGAAACACTAAAATAACTGACTATCATTCCTAGAAATAATAAGCTTAAAAACTTACCATTTATGTAACGATAGAAACTGCTAAATCGTGCATTTAATAATAGTAGAAAAGCCGTTTTATTTACGCGTTGTAATGAGTAGATAAATTCTTCGTAGAAGCCAGCAACAAAAGCGACAACACCACCAGAAACTCCAGGAACTTTATTTGCAGCTCCCATAGCCAAACCTTTAATGACCAAGAATACACGATCTTTAAGGGCTCTTGTACTTTGCATTAGGCCTTATCTTTTTGTTTCCCCAGAGTTTCTAAAAGAAGGATAGCAGCAAAACCAATAACCATAAATACTAAAGCCATTACCATTTCATTATCGCCAATATAAGACGATGGTAAAATACTTTTATCTAATAAGGTTACAATTTCACCTTCAGAATTAACACGGGTTTTTAAAACCTCTTTCCAAGGCCATATTTTATTAAGAGACCCAATCATAAAGCCTGTTAAAATAGCTAAGGTGAGATTTTTATGGTGTTTAAACATCCAATTTAAAGCTTTAGAAAAGACCTTAAGTCCAATTATAGCACCTACAGCAAGGAGTATAAACTTGAAAAAAGCATCTTTAAAAAGCTCCATATTTCCTGTTAGAATACCGTCTCTTAAATTATTAATAGTATCAATTGCAGTTTGATAAGCACCAAGAATTAACAAAATAAAAGCGCCAGAAACACCTGGTAATATCATTGCTATAATGGCAATAAATCCACAAAACAATAAATAGAAAGGACTATCTGGTGATGCAAATGGTTCTGCAAGCGTGATATAAAAAGATAATACCGAAGTGATGGCTATCGCTAAAATTATTTTGATAGACCAACCTTTAATTTGTTTTGCTATATATAGAATACTTGCTAAAACCAATCCAAAAAAGAATGACCAAAGTAAAACTGGCTCATGATGTAAAAGCCATTTAATAAGTTTTGCTAAGGACAAAATACTAATTGCTATTCCAGAAAATAGAGCCAGTAAAAAGTTGCCGTTGATAGAATTCCAAGCTTTTTTAAAACCCTCTTTTTTCCAAACTTTAAAAACACCAAGATTTACCTTGTCTATACTTTCAAGAAGTTCTTCGTAAATACCAGATATAAAAGCTATGGTTCCGCCAGAAACTCCTGGGACAACATCTGCTGCTCCCATGGCAATACCTTTAAATGTAATTACTAAATAATCTATAAATCGTCTTTGCATTCTTCTATTAATGAGTGGTGCTAAGGTAAGATTTTTTTTAGTTTGAAGACTTTTTAGCTTCTGAAATTATCGTGTTAATCATTGGCTTGTCTGCAAGCTGAGGGAAAATTTCTGCAATTATAAAGTTGTAGTCAATATTTAGGCGTGTGGCATTTTTAAGATGAAAACTACCTTCTTCATATTGATGAACCGTAAAATACAGACCTGATAGTCTATATTCTACTTCAGCATTTTCAGGATAAAACTCTGACGCTTGCAATAAATTAAAAATTGCGGCATCGTATTCTCCTAAAATAATTAAAACATCTGATCGGTTTATCCATGTATCTAATTCAAAATTACCTAATTCTAAAGCTTGCTTATAACCACGTTCTGCTTCTTCAAGAAAATTTAAGCGTTTATTAATAGTCGCGTACATTTTCCAATATACAACATTGTCTCCATCAATAATAACAGCCTTGTTTATGTAATGTAGCGCTTTTTGATAGTTGAGACGCTTCATATAAAATTTGGTAATGGCAATCCAACCTTTATCTAATAAAGGGTCTTCGTCTATGGTTTTTTTGAAAAACTGAACAGCTAAATCCTCTTCATCGAGTTTGGCATAACAATGGCCAATGCGTAAAAGGGCAAAAGATGTTGGGTCCTCTAAAGCTAATGTAATTTTATAATTTTCGAGAGCTTCTGTATAGTTGTCTAATTTTTCTAATACTTTACCTTTTTCAATATATGCACCTACAAAGGTGTCATCGGAAATTATAGCAAAATCGAAAGCATCATTTGCTTTTTCGTAATTTTTGGTTGTATAATATTGACGACCTAATTGATGCCAAGCCACTTCACAATAAGGATTGGTATCTAAGAATTTATTTAAATATTCGATAGCTTCTTTGTGTAATTTTAAGAAATCATAGCAGTATACAATATTATGTAGCGCAGAATAATCTGAAGTATCTGTCTCTAAACATTTTTTGAAATAAATAATGGCGCTTTCAAATTGATCTAAAAATAAATATTCCATACCAACTAGAGCGTAGAGATCTGCATCGTCTTCTGGTGTGCTAGACATTTCAATTGCAATAAGCAACGTGTCTATTGCCATTTGATGCTTGTCTTGCTTAGAAAGTACATTTGCTTTTTGAATGAAAATCTCTTCGTTCGTAGGTTCAAGATTATGAAGACGATCTAAAAGCTCATCTGCTTCTTTAAATTTATTTTCAATCACCAACATTTCAACTTGAAATAATCTAAGATTAATAGATGAAGGATGCTGTTCTAAACCTAGTTTTATGGCACGTTTAGATAATGCAACCTTACCATTTTCAAGGTAATGATGAATGATGTTTTCGAAATCGTTCGAATCAAAGAACAATATATTATTGGTCTTTAACATCGATTCAAATCGAGTAAGAGGGAAGTTTTCGTCGTCTTGACTATATTGCATAAATGGTTTAATAATTAGCTGAAATAAAATTACAGTTATCCACTGCGCGAGATGACTTTTTAAACTAATGTTCTTAACAAAATAATTAACATTGAGATATTACTTTATGTTAAGTGAGTTAAGGGTTTGTTTATTAGATCGTTAGTGTTGTTTTTTAATATTTAAATTTCGTCTAATATTGAAGTTATAATAGCACATCCTTTAATTATTTCATCATTAGAAATGGTTAATGGAGGTGTAATTCGGATGGCTTTGGGTTCAAAAAGTAACCAAAACAAGATTAATCCTTGGTCTTGAGCCTTCAAAATTACTTGACTTGTAAGATCTGCACTTTCTGTAAATGCGGCTAACATTAGTCCACGACCTCTAATATCTTTAATATGCTTGTGCTGAAGATGTTTTCTAATCAATTGTTCCTTTTCTAAGGTCTCAGCCATTAGATTGGATTCCGTAATTTCTTTCAAGGTTGCTAAAGCAGCAGCGGCAATAATAGCGTTGCCTCCAAAGGTTGTTATATGGCCTAGTTTAGGATTGTCACTTAAGCAATCCATCATTTGTTTAGATGCCGTAAACGCACCAATAGGTAAACCACCTCCTAATCCTTTTCCTGTAACTACAATATCTGGTTGGCAGTTGTAATTCTCAAAACCAAATAGTTTTCCTGTTCTTCCTATACCTGGCTGAATTTCATCTAAAATAAATACGGCTCCAACTTCGTTACAGCGTTGTTGTACTTTAGTTAGATAATTATTAGTTGGTTCAATAAATCCGGCTCCTCCTTGAATAGTTTCTAGAATAACTGCTGCGGTTTTATTTGTAATTTGATTTAAATCGGCTTCAGAATTAAATTCAATATGTTTAATATCTGGTATTAGTGGTAAAAAGGGTTGCTTGCGTTCTTCATAATCCATAAGGCTTAGAGAACCCATAGTATTCCCATGATAAGCATTTTTTGCAGCAATAATTTCTGAGCGCCCTGTGTAGCGTCTCGCTAATTTTAAACTGCCTTCAATAGCTTCTGTTCCTGAGTTTACGAGATATGTAGATTCTAAAGGTTTAGGTAAGTGTTTGGCTAATAACTTCGTTAATTCTAAAGCTGGTTGTTGGATATATTCACCATAAACCATTACATGAAGATACTTATCTAATTGTTCCTTTATAGCATTAACAACTTTAGGGTGTGAATGGCCTAAGCTACAAGCGGAAACTCCAGCAACAAAATCGAGATATGCTTTGTCTTTACTGTCGTAAATATAACTTCCTTTGGCATGACTAATTTCCATCGCTAAAGGATGCGGTGTCGTTTGTGCTTGATATTTTAAAAAGTCGTGTTTCAATTATTGACCTTCTTTTTTAGTTGTTTCGTTTGTCGTTTGATCTGTTTCTGTCTCTGATTTTAAAGGCTTAACTGTGGGCTTTTGAGGTAGACTTCTTGCGGCTTTATTTTCCTTTTTAGGAGTGGCTTTTCCGGCTTCTTTTACACGCTCAGTTAATTTGTCGTCTATAAATTCTTCAGGTGGAACATAATCGTCTAAACCTTTAATTTTTGTTAGATTTAATGGAGGATCATCTTTAAATAAATCGTCTACAGATAAAGGCTGTTCTTCTCCTCGCCAATCAAAACCTCTTAGTTTTCTAGCACTTTTAGGAAAATCTGATTCTGGAAAAATATCACCATCAACTTGGTTGATAAATCGGACTTCATCAATAGCTTGATCTAGGATTTTTACATTGATATTTCCAGATTTCGATTTTTGAATACCTATGAGTTCGTTGTCATCATTTCTTAAATAACGTATCGTTTCAGCATTTTTAATAATATCTACATTGTAAAGAGCATTATCTTCAAATAAGCCAATTAATCGTAGTCCTTTTATTTGGTTGAATGCATCTTCACTTATCGTGTCTTTACTTATTAAGAATGAGTTTTCAAATACCTTTAGAGAATCTAGTTGTTCAGTTTTAGGATTAGAAATTAAATGAATGGTGTCTCCGGTCATCTGATTTCCAATATTCCAAAGCACTGGTTTTCGTTGTAGTGCGAAAGCATCTGTAGAACTAAACCGACTTAGATTAATCATTTGTGTTAACCCTTTTTTATGGTCTACATGAATGGAATCTGCTTTTCCTGCCATGTCACTTTTATAAAGTCTTGCATTGTAATAAGCACGTGTTATGCGATTCTTAGGTTTTCCTGTAACCAATAACGTATCTGCATGCATGTAAATTGAATCATTTTCTTGAACTGTAATCGCTAAAGCACGTTTTGTAATATACATGGAGTCTTTTGCACGCCAAACTTCAGCATAATGACCTTTTACAATGCTATTATTAAGTGTATCGGTAACTGTAATATTATTGGTTGCGGAGGCAAAACTTTTATCGCGATCAAAATATAAGCTATCTCCTTCAATAGTGCGATTGTCATAGTCGATTTTTGAATTACGTTGAAAATGTCCTATATTATTATTGGTGTCGTAAAATCCACGTTCTGAATAAATTTTACTCGTTTCTCCAACAATTGTAGATGGTCCAAAGAGATAAGCATGTCCATTTTCTGTAAAGAAATCGAGACGTTCAGTTTTTAAGGTATAATCAGGATTTACAAGAACCACATCTTGAATAAATTGGTATTTACTCGTATTCATGTAATATCTACCAATTTGGCTTGTAATGGTTCCTGAAGAATCTCTTTCAACAGTTCCTTTAGTGTTGTAATAAGCTTGTTGCTTTGCTCTATCAAAGTAAAGCGTATCAGTTTTTAATATGGATTGTGGTTCTGTTAAAACAACGTCTCCTCTCGCGATAGCTAATTGAGATTTTCCGCTATATTCTAAATATTTGGCCACCATATTTATAGAGTCGCCTTGTTTCAATACAACATTACTAAAAGCTTCTATAAAATCTTGGTCTTCATAATAAATGGCTTTATCGCACCACATATTAATACCTTTATGAATAAAATGAACTTGCTGCGATTTGTCTCTTAAGAATACAAGTGCACCATCTTCAATTTCTGGAGCTGTTGAGGCATTACCAGCATATTCAATAGTTATTTTTTGTTTTTCTTGCGCATAGCTAAAAAAAGCAAAGGTGAAGCATAATAGAAATACGAGTTGTTTAAAACGTTTCAAAGGCATATGTTTTTTACAAAATAACACTTAATAGATTTGCTTTAGTATGTGTTAACGTTTTTTTTAACAGAACTGTATAGCTTACAAACCATTATAGTAGATAAAAGTATTGGTTTTTTTGAGAAAGAGTTTAAAGCAAAGACTATATATCTTTACTCTAAATTTTCACAAAAAAACCAATAATTTATTGAGGTCTAATTATACCGTTTTACGAATAATTGTCTGCTTACGATCTGGTCCAACAGAAACAATTGTAATAGGAATATTTAATTCTTGCTCTAAGAATTCTACATAAGCATTTAAATTATCTGGTAATTCTGAAGCTTCTGTCATTCCTGTTAAATCTGCAGCCCAACCTTTTACTTCTGTATAAATAGGAGTAACGTTTTCTGCTTCGATATTATATGGTAAATGCGTGATGGTTTCACCTTTATAATTATAAGCCGTACATACTTTTAAGGTTTTAAAACCAGAAAGTACATCACCTTTCATCATAATTAATTGTGTTACACCATTGACTTGACAAGCATAGCGTAAAGCAACTAAATCTAACCAACCACAACGTCTAGATCTTCCTGTTGTTGCTCCAAATTCTTGACCAACGCGACCCATAGTTTCTCCGTCTTCATCAAATAATTCTGTAGGAAACGGTCCTGAACCAACACGAGTTGTATAGGCTTTAAAAATACCGAAGACTTCGCCAATTTGGTTTGGTGCAACACCTAAACCTGTACAAGCTCCTGCGGCTGTGGTGTTTGATGATGTTACAAAAGGATATGTTCCAAAATCAATATCTAACAAAGAACCTTGCGCTCCTTCTGCTAAAATAGATTTTCCAGAAACTTGTGCTTGATGTATGTATTCTTCAGAATCTATGAATTTTAAACTTTTTAAAGTCTCAATAGCTTCAAAGAAATCAGCTTCTAATTCTTTTAAATCATATTGAATATCTACGTTGTAAAATTCAATCATTGCTTCATGCTTATCTGCTAAAGCTCTGTATTTGTCTTTAAAATCAGCTAATTCAATATCACCAACACGTATACCGTTTCTACCCGTTTTGTCCATGTAAGTTGGACCAATACCTTTAAGTGTAGAGCCAATTTTAGCTTTACCTTTAGAAGCTTCACTTGCAGCATCTAATAAACGATGCGTTGGTAAAATAATATGGGCTTTACGAGAGATGCAAAGTGATTTTCTATAATCAACATTTTGCTCTGCTAATTTATCGAGTTCCTTTTTGAAAATTACAGGATCTATTACTACACCATTACCAACAAGGTTAACCTTGTCTTCATGGAAAATTCCCGAAGGAATAGTGTGTAAGACATGCTTTTTTCCGTTAAAAACTAACGTGTGTCCTGCATTTGGGCCACCTTGAAAGCGTGCAATAATATCGTAATTAGAGGTAAATACATCGACAATTTTTCCTTTGCCTTCATCTCCCCATTGTAATCCAAGTAGTAAATCTACTGCCATTTTAAATCTTATTAGTCGTCTTTTTTACGATTACCGTAAAAATATAGTGAATGATTAGTTATCTGAATATCAAAAACCTCTTCTATGGTTTTTTTGATGGATTGAATTCGTGGGTCACAAAATTCTATAACCTCACCTGTATCTGTGAGAATTACATGATCGTGATTTTTATCGAAATATGATTTTTCGTAGTGTGCCTGACTTTGTCCAAATTGATGCTTGCGAACTAAAGCACACTCTAAAAGTAATTCTATTGTGTTATAAAGGGTTGCTCTACTTACACGATAGTTTTTATTCTTCATTTTAATATATAAAGACTCGATATCAAAATGCTCTTTACTATCGTAAATTTCTTGAAGTATTGCGTAGCGCTCTGGTGTTTTTCGGTGACCTTTTCCTTCAAGGAATTGCGTAAATACGCGCTTTACAATTTCCTGATTGTTTTCTTGTGTGTTTGCATTCATAATTAAGAAACAAATTTAAGTAATTTTTATAGGATATGAATTATAAATACAACTATTAACAGCTAAAGAAATGAACATGTTTTTAATAACTTTTTTAAACATGAAGAAAAGATCAAACTCTAGTTACCTTATCTATCCCATTAATCTTTTTAAGCTTGTCAATAACTTTCTTAAGCATGGTTTGGTTTTTTACTTCAACAGTTATTTTTCCTGTGAATACTCCGTCGTCACTAGAGAAACTTAAGCTTTTCATATTAACGTGCATGTTTTCTGAAATCAGTTTGGTAATATGATTTACCAGTCCCATATCATCAATACCAGATAAGGTAATTTGTGATGTGTACACTTGCTGCGACGAATCTATCCATTTGGCTTGTAAAATTCGATAAGCATAATTAGATTGAAGACTTACAGCATTTGGACAATTTTTCTTATGAATTTTAATCCCATCATTAATCGTTAGAAACCCAAAAACTTTATCTCCTGGAATTGGATTACAACAATTGGCTAAAGTATAGTTAAGCTTTTCTTCTTCTTTACCAAAAACTAACATATCATATTTAGAGGTAATCTCTTCTTTATGAATGTCTTTATGTACAGTAGGTTTATAGATTTTGTTTTTAAAATAACTGACCAACGCATTACTACGGGACGAGGCAAAAGCTTTTAATTTGGTGTTATCAATGCTACCTATACCAACTCGGTAAAATAAATCTAAAGAGGTATTCAGTTTAAAATAGCTTACTAATTCATTAATAGAGCTTTCATTTAATGAAACTTTAAGTTGTTTTAATTTTCGTCTTAAAATCTCTTTTCCTTCTTCTGCTATAAGCTTAGTATCTTCATTTAATGCCGATTTAATTTTGCTTCGTGCTCTTGCAGTTGTTGCATAATCTAGCCAATTGGCATTTGGTTTGGCACTATCTGACGTCATAATCTCAACCCGATCTCCACTTTGCAACACATGACTTAAAGGCATTAATTTACCATTTACTTTTGCACCACGTGTTCTTAAACCAACTTCTGTATGTATGCTAAATGCAAAATCGAGAGGCGTGGCTCCTTTTGGGAGTGATTTTAAATCTCCTTTAGGCGAAAAGACAAAAATTTCTTTAGAATATAAGTTGAGTTTAAATTGTTCTACAAAATCTACAGCATCTGCTTCATTGTTTTCTAAAGCTTCTTGCAAACGGTTAATCCATAAGTCTAGATTATCCTCTTTGTCATCTGCATTTTTGTATTTATAGTGCGCAGCATAACCTTTTTCTGCAATTTCATTCATACGTTCACTACGAATCTGAACTTCGACCCAACGACTTTTTGGTCCTACAACTGTAATATGAAGTGCTTCATAACCTGTAGATTTTGGAGATGATATCCAATCACGAAGTCTAATAGGGTTGGGTGTAAAATGATCTGTAACGATGGAATATATTTTCCATGCTAAGAATTTTTCGTTTGCAACATCGGTTTTATAGATAATTCTAACGGCAAATTTATCGTAGACTTCATCAAATGAAACGCCTTGTTTTACCATTTTTCTACGAATACTAAAAATAGATTTTGGTCTCCCTTTAATTTCGTAGTGTAAACCTTCTGTATTTAAAGAGTCTTCTATAACCTTAGAAAATGCTTTAATATAAGCGTCCTGGTCTTCTTTACTTTCTTTTATTTTTTCATGAATATCGTTGTAGACTTCTGGTTCGGTATATTTTAATCCTAAGTCTTCGAGTTCGGTTTTTATGTTGTAGAGTCCAATTCTGTGCGCAAGTGGTGCGTAAATGTATAGGGTTTCAGAAGCTATTTTAACCTGCTTGTCTGCTCGCATAGAGTCCATGGTTTGCATATTGTGCAAACGGTCTGCTATTTTTATAATAATAACGCGAACATCATCATTTAAAGTAAGCAGCATTTTTCTGAAATTCTCTGCTTGTAAAGACACATCCATGTCTTTTTTTAATGAAGAAATTTTGGTAAGTCCATCTACAATTCGAGCAACAGTTTCTCCAAAGAGTTGCTCCATGTCGTCAATAGTGTAGTCTGGGTTATCTTCTACGACATCATGCAACAATGCTGCTGCAATAGATGTGGCATCCATACCAATTTCTTGCGCTACAATTTTGGCTACAGCAATGGGATGAAAAATATAGGCTTCTCCAGATTTACGTCTTTGGTTTTTGTGTGCGTCTACTGCAACTTCAAAAGCATGACGAATTAATTTTTTATCCTCAGTGGTTAAGGTAAGGTAGCTTACTTTAAGTAATTCTTTGTAAGCTTTAGCAATGGCTGCGTTCTCTTTTTCAATGTCCTCTTCTGTCATAGAACTAAATTAGTGAATTGCTTTTTAATGGGCAATTGTTTTTTTGAAGGAAATTTAGAATTTATTTATATTGTAGAGTTCTAAATTTTAAAAAAAAACAACAGAACCCACAAATAAGTGGGTTCTGTTGTGATTTTATTTGAAATTGAAACTTATGGATTAGTAGACCATAATGATGCATTTGCCATCATAGCTCTTCTTGGTAATTTTAAACCAGATACAATTAATTCTGCAAAATCTTCAGGTTGTAAAACGCTGTCTTCAGAATCTTTTTTAGCAATACCTAAATCTATTGACATATCTGAAGCAATTGTACTTGGCGTTAAGGTACAAACTCTAATGTTGTTTTTTCTCACTTCTTTCATTAACGATTGAGACATTCCAATCACGGCGAATTTTGAAGCAGAATACGCAGATGTTGTTGCGTTACCACTTAATCCAGCAGTAGATGATACATTTATAATGTCACCTTCGTTTTTAGCTATTAAATGTGGTAAAACTTCTTTAGTTACATAATACATTCCCATAACGTTGGTTTGTATAATTTGCCTCCATTGGTTTACTTCCATATCATTAAGCGACCCAAAAGCAGCAATACCAGCATTGTTTACTAAGATGTCTATAGAACCTAGAGTGTCAATTAAAGATTTTATACTTTTTTGAACTTCCTCGTAATTGCTAACATCAAAAGCAGCATAAATGGCATTAACACCAAGTGCTTTTAATTCTGAAACGGTTTCTTTTAAAACGGCTTCATTTCTACCTGTAATTGCAACATCGATGCCTTCTTTTGCAAAAGCTATAGCTGTTGCTTTTCCTAAACCTCTTCCTCCTCCTGTTATTATTGCTTTTCTATTTTTTAACTCTGTCATGATTTTATATTTTCTTTTATTCAAAGTTATAAAAAATGTAGCTTTATAGTGTTATAAAAATGTGAAGTTACTGTCTGAATTTCATAATAAGTTATAAAACTTTGAAATGTAAGTTTTTGGTTTTATTTACTGTGTTTTTTCCAATATGGTTTACCATAACTGCAAAATATTTCCTCACCGGGATTTATGTCTTTTGATGCTTTAATACACACATTATCGTCTTCATCTAAAGTAATAATGGCATTGTTTTTAAAAAGACTATGCGATATTCCTTTAGCGTCATTGGCATACTTTGCATAACAGTCTGTATACATGCTATCCATAATATTACCATCTAATAAATTAATAAAATACCGATCCTCGTTTTGTTGTGCTCTTTTTTCGGCTTCTTGGTTTGTGATAATTTCTCCTTTGAATATTGAAATTATTTCGTGTTCAAAGATTTCTATAGCTGTAAATAATCCTTTTCCAGCGTCTTTAATTTGTGAAGATTCAGTATATAAATAATCTGATTCTGGTGACTCAATGATGTCCATATTTATAAAGTCGTCGTCTGTTTTTGAGGTATTCACGTTTTACGAAGTTTGTTTTATTTCTTCAAATTCCTAACACGTTCCAAAAGCGTAGGATGCGAATAATGCATAAACACATACGCTTTATGAGGTGTTAAATTACTTAAGCTATTTTTAGATAATTTCTTTAAAGAAGTAACTAGAGGTTCGGCTTTATAAGTGTTTTTAGCATAATCATCTGCTTGGTATTCAAAAACGCGAGAAACGTAATTCATTATTAATCCTGTGATTTCTGAAATAGGAGAATAAAGTAACCCAAAAGCAATGAGTCCAACATGGAAACTTGGTTTTTCAACTCCAATGGCATTAGATAATAATGGATTCGAAATAAAAATGGATAAGATGAAAAGGGTTAATCCGGTGAGTAGGATAGAGGTTACTAAATTAAATATAATATGCTTTTTTTTATAATGACCAACTTCGTGTGCTAAAACGGCAACGATTTCTTCATCGTCTAAATCGTTGACTAAAGTATCGTAAAGTGTAACGCGTTTTTCACTTCCAAAGCCCGAAAAATAGGCGTTGGCTTTGGTACTTCGTTTTGAGCCATCGATAATAAAAATTTTATCGAGATTAAAACCTACCGATTCGGCATAAGCTGAAATCTTGTTTCGTAATTCTCCATCCTTTAAAGGAGTTTGTTTATTGAATAGTGGGACAATAAGTTTAGAGTAAAACATGTTCATAAAAACAGTGAATATGGTTACAATTCCCCAAGCATATAGCCAAAATTGATTGCCTGTTAATTGATAAAACCAAACAATAAGTGCAATAATACCTCCGCCAAGAAGTACTGTCATGAGTAATCCTTTTAATTTATCTAAAATGAAAGTTTTTTTTGAGGACTTATTAAATCCGAATTTTTCTTCAATAACAAAAGCTTTATAATATTCAAAAGGTGTGGTAATAATATCGCTTGCTATCATTATAATTCCAAAGAAAATTAAAGCGACAAGGATTGGGTTTTCAGAATAACTTCTAGCGAAATTATCAACGTATTCAAAACCATCTAAAAGCAAGAACCCTAAGGTTAAGGCAAAAGAAAACAAGGATGTTCCGAGTCCAAACTTATAATTAACGGATTTATAGGCTTGCGATTTTTTGTATTCTGTTTCATCGTAAACGTCATTTAATTCTTCAGGAATTGGGTCGTTGTAATGTTTTGCATTTATAGCATCAAGCACTTTATCAATGATAAAATTGATGACGATAATGGCAATAATGATATAGAAAAGAGTATGTGCTGTCATTTATGTTTTATGTGCGTTTCCGTTACTTCGAGTGAAATTCTTTTTTCAAGAAATTTGCATCGAGATATTTCTAGTAGTAATGGTTCTCGATGTAATTTTATCAGACTTCGAAAATCACTCGAACTGACGTTTATAATTATTTAAAATCGCGTTGGCGTTTGGCTTCAAAAATAAGAATTCCTGCAGCTACAGAAACATTCATAGAATCTATAACACCTTGCATTGGTATGCTTACGTTTTTTGTTGCAGCTTGGCGCCATTCTTCAGTTAAACCTGTGGCTTCTGTACCAACCACAATTGCTGTTGGTAAGGTATAATCTTGTGAGTGGTAAGGTTCGGATTCTTGTAAAATAGCAGAGAAAATATTGAAATTATATTTTTTTAGAAAATCAATAGCTTCATCAGAAGTGGCCATCGCAATTTCTGTAGTAAAAACGCAACCAACACTAGAACGGATAATATTAGGATTATATAAATCCGATTTTGGATTCGCAATAATCACAGCATCTACATTTGCAGCATCTGCAGTACGTAAAATAGCGCCAATATTCCCGGGTTTTTCCGGTGCTTCAGCGACTAAGATTAATGGATTTTTAGAGGTAATTTTTAAATCGTCTAGTTGGTGTGTTTTTGAACTGACAACAGCAATAACACCTTCCGTTGTATCTCTATGTGCTAGTTTCTGAAAAACGTCTTTTGATATTTCTATAATTTCAATATTATATTGAGACATCGATTTTGCTTCGCTTTCCGAAAATAATTCAGGATAAAATAATACCGTTTCAACTTTATATCCTCCTTTTATAGCTAGCGATAGTTCGCGTTTTCCTTCAATTAAAAACTGACCAGATTTTTTGCGTGCTCTAGACTTTTCTTTAAGTAGAAGCAGTTGTTTTATTAAAGGATTTTGTGTGCTTGATATCGTTTTATTCATATTAATTATTTGATAGCCTTTATGGATACAACGCAATTAAAAGTTGTACATGCTAAAGAAAAGCTAAAGTTAAGAATTTACTGCGTTTTAAATAATAATTTTGAAAACCAATCGAGTCTAGGCTCGATTTAAAGGTTGTTTAGTATAACAAATAAAGCGATCTAATTTAAGTGGAAACTATTTATTGGAGCAATTGTTGCAATATAAAATAATTGTGACTATTTGAGTTAAATGATGTCCAATAGATACCGTATTTATGTTGAGCTAAAATTTGAGGCGCTAAAGTTTATATGTGTAGAATTAAAAACATTTAAAATTGTAATACGTAGTGTCCAAAATGATGATTAAAAAATATAGCTTATTTGTGTTTATTATAGTTAGCCTATTTTCATATGGTCAAGAAATTACGTTTCAAAAAAATGGAAGTTCTAATGCTACTAAATTATTAGTGGTTCAAAAATTGAATAGAAACAAGGATAGTTTAATCTTAGAAAGTGGCAAAATAAAGATTAGCCAAGTCGATATATTAAATGACGACTATTTGGAAACTATAAAAGTAGATAGTACAAAGGCGAAGATTGATCTTACAAAATTGCCACATGGTAACTATGTTATACAAGCCAGAGTTGATAAGCATTGGGTTGTTATGTATATGGTAAAAAGAGAATACTCAAGTACAGGTTTAAATTTTACGGATGCTAAGATCAATACAAAACTGAATCATATTTCTGTTGCAGCTAAAGATTCAAAGGATAAATCTGTAATAACTAAACAAGATTCACTAGAGAATCATTTAGAAGATAATACGATGTATTGGGTAGTGTATGAAAGCAATTCTTCGTTTTCATCTGTAAAAACGATGAGTTTAAAATACCCTGAAGAAATAAATAATTTGATATCTAAAATAGAATTAGAAGTTAATTCTGGAATAGGGAAAAATAATAAGTTGTTTATATACGAAGTCTACAATACAGCAGAATTTATGAGTAAGCAACTCCGAAACCATAGATATTATAAAAAAGAAGAGTCAAAGCTTTTTAACGTATCTCCATTGTATTGCTTTGAAAATAAAATAGGTAATAGATCTTAGTTTTTAAAAGAGTGTGTTATTTTATAATTGGATTAAAATGGCTCTAAAACAAAAACTATTTAACCTATTTCTATTCTTAACAATCAGTGTAGCTTCATTTGCCCAAATAGCCAATCAACCAAGCGATTTTATAAGGTGTGACCAAAATGGTGATGGGTTTGAATCTTTTTCTCTCGAAGTAAAAATCCTGAAATTCTCTTAGACTAGAATGCTTTAGATTAGCAATAATAACGGCATCAACATTTGTTGTACATAAAAAAGATCGAATATTTCGTCGTTTCTCAGGTGCTTCTGCTACTAAAATTAATGAATTTTTAGAAGTGAGTTTTAAATCTTCGAGTGTGTTTTTATTTTCTTTTTTGAAGTTATAACAGCAATGACACTTTCACTGGTACCTCTATATGCTAATTTCTGAAATACGTCTTTGGATATTTCTATAAGCTCAATATTGTATTGCACATAGCTTTCGCTTTGCTTTGCGAAAATAAATCTGGAAAGAATAGTAAATTTTCAGTTTTATAACCACATTTTATGGCTAATGTAAGTTTCAATTAAAAATTGATTGGATTTTTTACATGCTCTGGACTTTTTTTGAAAATAGAAATTGTATAAAAAATAAAACACGTTAAATTTTAATGTATTTTTAAAATCTTGACATGCAAGTAGGGAATCAAGGTGTTAACTTGTTTTATTTGTAGTTATTACCAATTTTAAATTATTAAATCCAGCCCAATATGAAAAAACAACTACTAGTTTCTATTTTATGCTTTTTAACCTTTGGGCTCTTTGCTCAAGTTGCAAATCAGCCAACTGATTATAACCTTTGTGATGATGGCTTTAATAGTGAAATTGCAGAATTTAATTTAATTATAAAAGATGCCGAAATATTGCAAGGTCAAGATCCTGTAACTTTTTCGGTTAGCTATTATCTTTCTCAACAAGATGCTGACAATGGCATTAATTCATTGTCTAGTCCTTTTACAAATTTTACTAACCCACAAACTATTTTTGCAACAGTCACCGATAATGTCACTGGTAATTTTGATACTACAACATTAGATTTGATAGTAATTCAAGCAACAGATGCTGGTTCTGATGGCTATTTAGAGATATGTAACAACGAATCACCTATAGATCTTTTTTATGTGCTTGGAGGCTCACCTCAATTGGGTGGTACTTGGTTACCTGGATTGGCAAGTGGTACAGGTATTTTTAGTCCTAATATTGATGCATCCGGAATTTATACATATACCGTTCAAGGAGGTGGTTCATGCCCAAGTAGTAGTTCTACCGTCTCCGTGTCTGTGTTACAAGGACCAAGTGTTAACCAACAAACCGTATTATATGCTTGTAGTTTTGATGGTAGTGGTTTTGCTCAATTCGATCTCTCGCAAGCAACACCGCTTATTATAGGAAGCCAAACAGATGTAACAGTAAGCTATTATGAAACACAGGCAGATGCAGATAATAATGTTAATCCACTTAATGCTATAAGTCCATATGCTAATATAATTCCCAATTACCAAATACTCTATGTAAGAGTAGAAAGTACTACTTCTGATTGTGTGGAGATGGCTTTCTTAAATCTGATAGTTTCTGGCGTCGCACCTTTACCTACCATTTCAGACTATATTGTTTGTGATGAAGACCAAGATGGATTTGCCGAATTTAACCTACAAACTAAAAATAACGAAGTTCTAGTAAATCAATATAATTTTGAATTGTTTGTTACGTATCATTCAAGTGAAAGTGATGCGCAAAGTCAAATAAATGCATTGCCAGATCTTTATACTAATACGTCTAATCCGGAAACAATTTATGTTGCGGTATCCGATTATTATGGTTGTAATATAGAAGTGCAAAGTTTTAACCTTGTTGCGGATGTAAATTGTATGCCTTGCCAAGATATCGGATTAACTATAGATAGTACACTACCAGGAATTAATAATTCTGGTATCATTGTAGCTCAAATAAATGATAACATAAATTTTATTGGTAATGCTGTTTTCTCTAACGATGGCACAGATGCAACTTATAGTTGGGACTTTGGAGATAATAATATGGCTTCAGGATTGTCTGTTGTCCACTCATATTCACAAACAGGAAATTACACAGCAACATTAACTGTTACTGATAATAATCCAGAAGGTTGTACTGCGTCTATTAGTATCGAAGTTATAATTTTAGGTGAATTTCTAAGTGTAGACCAATCACAGTTTACAGTAGAAGAACTTATTCAAAATGTACTTATAAATAATGAGTGTAGTCAAATTTCAAACATTATATATTCTACCGGAAGTACATTTAGTACTGTAGAACCTAATGGCATTGGTTATTTTGTTTATGCTGGTGATGATTTTCCTTTTTCTGAAGGATTACTTTTAAGTACAGGTGAAGCTGCTGATGTTGCAGGACCTAATGATAGTAATATAAGTTCAGGTTCAAATGGTTGGCCTGGAGATGTTGATTTAGATACTACTTTAGAAGTGCAATCAAACAATGCAACCACTATTGAGTTTGACTTTGTGCCAGTGGTTAATCAAATCAATTTTGAGTTTTTAATGGCTTCAGAAGAATATAATGGAGGTGATTTTGAATGTCAATTTTCAGATGCATTTGCTTTTTTGCTTACCGATCCAATGGGTAATACTACTAATTTGGCTTTAATTCCAGGAACTGAATTGCCAATAACGGTGACTAATATTCACAATGCCAACAGCTCATGCGATGCTGCAAATCCTGAGTTTTTTGCAGGTTACACTTTCGAAAACTCTCCACCTTTTCGCTTTAACGGCAGAACAGTAAGTTTTACTGCGCAAGCCGAAGTAAACATTGGGGAAACGTATCATATAAAATTAGTGATAGCGGATGATGTTGACTCAGGATATGATTCTGCTGTCTTTTTTAAAGCTGGAAGTTTTGATATAGGTAGTCTTTGTGAAGATACAGGATTAATTAGTTTAAAAGCTTTTAACGATACCAATACCAATGGTAATTTAGATAGTGGAGAATCTAATTTTACTAATGGTACTTTCACTTATGAGAAAAATAACGATGGAATAATTAATGTGGTCAATTCTTCAAATGGAAGTTTCACTATTCTAAGTACAGATGAAAGTGATACTTATGATATTACATTTACGGTAAATTCTGATTTTACAAATTGTTATACCCAAAACGTTACATTGTTTAATGATGTTAATGTTGTATTTGGTGAGCTAGCTCAAATTGAATTTCCAGTAGAAGATAATTTAATTTGTGAAGATTTAGCGGTTCATCTCATTAACTCATTTGAGTCACCAAGACCAGGCTTTGAGTATAGTAATGCTTTGGTTATAGAGAATTTAAGTGGTGCCAATATAGCTTCTGGTTCTGTGGACTTTGCGCTAGATGAAGATTTATTAATAAATAGTACCGTCTTAACGGATCCAAGTATAACTGTAACGATGACGACATCAGGTTTTACTTTAAATTTTATAAACTTAGGAGCAGGTGAGTCCGAAACGGTATTAATTAATTTATTGTGTCCTGCAACGGTTGCTTTAGGCGAGTTAGTTACTAATACAGCAACTTATACAACAGTGTCTAACGATATGTTATCAGCTAACAATCAGTCGTCGTTATCAGAAATAGTCATCGGTTCTTACGATCCTAACGATAAAATGGAATCCCATGGAAAAGATATTCTCTATGATGATTTTGCAGCATCAGATGAATATTTATACTACACCATTCGTTTTCAAAATGTGGGTACAGCAGAAGCTATCAATGTTAGAATTGAAGATGTTTTAGATACACAATTAGATGCTTCTACTTTTCAAATGTTACGTTCTAGCCATGATTACGTAGTTACTAGAACAGCTAATAATTTAGAATGGAATTTTGATAATATCAACTTACCAGCAGAACAAAATGATGCCGAAGGCAGTAATGGTTTTGTGTATTTTAAAATAAAACCAAATGCAGGTTATGCTATTGGAGATGTAATTGAGAACTCAGCATCCATTTATTTCGATTTTAATGCACCTATAATAACCAATACGTTTCAAACTGAATTTATAGAAACATTATCTGTAAACGGTTTTGATAGTAATAGTTTTAGCCTCTTTCCTAATCCAGCAAAAGAAAAGGTAACCATTCAATTGGCATCGTCTAATTTTGAAACTGGAAGCGTCAATATTTACAACATTCAGGGGAAAATCATTCTTAATGATATTAAGTTAGAAACAAATGCTTCAACAATAGATATTTCAAGTTTAGAAAGCGGCTTGTATTTTGTAGAATTAACTATAGGAAATACTGCAACCGTTCAAAAACTAATTGTGAATTAAGTTGAAAACATATTTTATATGAAAAGCTTCAGATATATTCTGAAGCTTTTTTATTAGAATATGAAATAGATTTTTTCTTATATCTTTAACCAACCCCAAAAACCTCATTATGAAACAAAAACTACTTTTATTTTTTATTACACTATTTATTACGATGATTGCTTCAGCGCAATGTGATATCGTTACGCCAAATTATTATGAAGACTTTTCTGTAATACCTAATGAATGTTGGGAAGAAGCAGATAGTGGAGATGCTGAATCTGGACCTATGGATATAGGATCTGGATCATGGGGCTCAGAGGGTTTCTTAAATAATGGGCTTAGTGGTGCTTACCGAATCAACCTATACTTAGCTAATAAAAGTGATTGGCTTTTGTCTCCAGAGTTTGATTTGTCAGGTGGTCCTTTTCAGGTGGATTTTGATTTTGGCATCATGGCATGGGATAGTAGTACCACTGCAGGTACGTTGGGATCTGATGATACGGTTCAATTGTTATTAACCAATGATGGTGGTACAACATGGATACCGCTATTAACGTATAATGAAAACTCAGAGGTATCTGTTGAAGGTGAACATCCTATTATTGATTTAACGGCTTATAGTGGCGACACTGTTCAATTTGGAATATTAGCTTCAGAAGGCGAAGTCGATGATTTTGAAGACGTAGAAGTATTTGTCGATAATTTTAGAGTGAGAAATTTGATTACTTGTTTCGAACCAATAGCGCTTAATGCTAATAATTTAAACTTTACTTCGGCAGATATTAGCTGGGAAGAACAAGGAACAGCAACCTCATGGAATATAGAATATGGAGTTGCAGGTTTTACACTAGGAACGGGAACCATGATTATTGGGCTTACTGAAACATTTTATAGTGTAACAGACTTAACTAATAACACAGAATATGATTATTATGTTCAATCGGTATGTGGCGAAGAAAATTCTAATTTTGCAGGACCATTTACATTTACAACAACACTTCAAACTAATTTTGATATAGATTGCGTTGCGAACGGTTTACTTACTCAAGATTACTGTTACGATAGTGGTGGAGCGACTAATCCAGTTATTTTTACTTATACAAGTGCTGACGGAATTACACCAGTAAATTTAACATTCAATTCTGGATTTGTAGAAAATGGTTGGGATGAGTTAGTTGTTATAGATTCTGATGGCTCTACATTTCCTGGTTATGCCGCAGAAGATGAGAATTATGGAAATGGTGGTGATTTAACTGGGCTAACTTTTCAGTCAACAGGAGATTCTATTTCATTCTACATAAATTCAGATGCTTCTTTAAGTTGCCAAAGTGGAAGTTTAATGAATGGCATTAATTATACGGTTTCATGTGCTACGTGTATTTATCCAACAGCTACATTTGAAGTGGTTAATGATTGTGAAAATGGAGAGCAATTTTTAATCGATGTAGATGTTGCAAGTTTGGGTGACGCAACATCATTAACCATTTCAAATAATAATAATGAAGAAACAACATCTGTAACAGCAACAGGAGTTTATCAAATTGGACCTTTTCCTTTTTTAATTGATGTAATGGTTACTGTAGACAATGATCAAGACGATAATTGTAGTATTAATAGCTCGATGATTCAAGTTTTGGGTTGCCCTCCTATTAATGACGAATGTGAGGCGGCGATAGTTGTACCAGTTAATAGTGGAATATCTTGTGATGTTTTAACTTCTGGGACTATAAATTTAGCTACGGACTCTGGTGTTTCAAATGACAATTGTCCTGGAGTGCCAAACGACGATGTCTGGTTTTCTTTTACAGCTTTATCTGAAATACAAAATATTTTAATCCAAAATATAGCAGGAGGGACCTATAATTTAAACCTAACACTATTCGAAGGGACTTGTGGAGCATTGACAGAATTAAGTTGTTCTGAAAGTACATCTATTGTTGCTCAAAATTTAATTATTGGAAACACATATTATGTAAGAGTTTTCTCGGCAGATATGGTGTCCGAAACCTCTACTTTTGAATTGTGTATAAAAGAGGCCGTTGCAAATACTGTGTGTGAAAGTGCAGTAGCATTTTGCTCTAATGGTAATGAAATTACAACACCTAATATTACAGGAGTACCGAGTTCTTATAGTATGTCTTGTTTAGCTTCAGCACCAAACCCATCTTGGAATATTCTTCAAATTGATGATGACGGAGCTATTGAAATTGAAATTAGTCAGTTAAGCACTGAAGGCACTAATTTAGATGTTGATTTTGTATTGTTTGGGCCTTTTGAATCGGTAGATTATGCATGCGACGAAATAGTTGAAGGTTGTACTTCATGTCAAAATATTATCGATTGTAGTTATTCTGTATCTTCAGTAGAAAACTTCACGATTACTAATGCATTATCAGATGAAATTTATATTCTTCTAACCACTAATTATTCCGACCAGGAAGGGACTACATATATTAGTCAAACTAATTTTGGTCAACCTGATTCGGGATCTTTAAAGGCAGATTTTGAAATCGATTTAGGGCCTGATCAAAATTTATGCGGTGTAAACGCTTATCAATTAGATGCAACGACAGCATTAGGTGACAGTTATCAATGGTATTATGAAAGTAATGTCATTACAGGAGAAACTAATGCAACACTGACGGTTACTGAAAGTGGCACATATAGTGTTTTTGTAAATAATGACTTATGTTCCTCAAGTTCTACCGATGACATTATCATAACATTTAATAACTGTGACGATGTGGGCTTAATCAATGTGTCTGCTTTTTATGATGATAACGAGAATACTGTTTTCGATTCAAATGAAACCCATTATGCAAATGGTTATTTTACGTATGAAGCCAATAATGATGGTATAATTAATACAGTAGCATCTTCTACAGGAAACTTTACTATTGCGAGTTATGACGACACCGATACTATTGATATCAATTATTATTTCTATGATGAATATAGTGATTGTTATGATGTTTCTATAGCATCATTTCAAGATATCACTGTGTTAAATGGAGAAAATATAGCTGTAGAATTTCCAATTGTAGACGAGCAGAGTTGTGAAGATATTTCGGTGTATCTTATAAATGAACAATCTCCAAGACCAGGTTTTGGACATACTAACTATTTAATAATTCAAAACTTAGGTTTAACACCAACTTCAGGTACTATTAATTATAGCTTAGATTCAAACCTTAGTATCAGTAATATAAGTACAAACAGTAATTATACAACGACACTAAATGCCGATGGTTTTAGTCTCGATTTTGTTAATTTATTACCTCAACAAACGATAATTGTGAATGTAAATTTACAAACAGCAACCTCTGCGAACCTTGGTGATTTAGTTACCACCACGGCAACGTATACAACGTCTTCGAATGATATAGTTTCAGAGAACAATGAATCTTCTGTTACCGAAGAAATTATCGGTTCTTACGATCCTAACGATAAAATGGAATCCCATGGAAAAGACATTCTCTATGATGATTTTGTAACTTCAGATGAATATTTATATTACACCATTCGTTTTCAAAATGTGGGTACAGCAGAAGCGATCAAAGTTAGAATTGAAGATGTCTTAGATATACAATTAGATGCTTCTACTTTTCAAATGTTACGTTCTAGCCATGATTACGTAGTTACTAGAACAGCTAATAATTTAGAATGGAATTTTGATAATATCAACTTACCAGCAGAACAAGATGACGCAGAAGGTAGCAATGGTTTTGTGTATTTTAAAATAAAGCCAAATGCAGGTTATGCTATTGGAGATATTATTGAAAACTCAGCAGCTATTTATTTCGATTTTAATGCTCCTATAATAACCAATACGTTTCAAACTGAGTTTGTAGAAACATTATCTGTAAATGGTTTTGATAGTAATAGTTTTAGTCTCTTTCCTAATCCAGCAAAAGAAAACGTAACCATTCAATTGGCATCGTCTAATTTTGGAACTGGAAGCGTAAATATTTACAATATCCAGGGAAAAGCAATTTTGAAACAAATAACGCTTCAAGCGAATACATCAGTCATTGATATTTCAAGTTTAGAAAGCGGCTTGTATTTTGTAGAATTAACTATAGGAAATACTGCAACCGTTCAAAAACTAATTGTGAATTAAGCTGATATAATATTTAATAAAAAAAAGCTTCAGATATATTCTGAAGCTTTTTTTATTGGAGTAATTTAAATTGATATTTTCTTATATCTTTAAGCAACCCCAAAAACTTCATTATGAAACAAAAACTACTTTACCTATTTTTATTCTTAACGATCAGTATAACTTCATTTGCTCAGGTGGCTAATCAACCAAATGCTTACGTAGTTTGCGATGATGACAATGATGGTTTTGCTTTATTCGATTTAACTATTGCAGATGCACAAGTTTTAGGAAGTCAGAGTGCAATAGATTTTACAATAACATATCATGAAACGCAGAGTAATGCTACCAACGGTACTACTGCGATAAACGGTTCGTATATGAATATAACTAGTGGGTTTCAGATACTATATGTACGATTAGAAGCTAATGCTACAGGGAATTATGCGCTTACTGAATTAGCCTTAGTTGTAAATCCAACACCTATAGTTACGGCATCAACATCTTTAGAGTTATGTGACGATAATGCAGATGAGACCGCTGTATTCGATTTAACTGTAAAAGATACTGAGATTACAAATGGGAATACAGATTGGTCCGTAACTTATTATGAAACCAATGCAGATGCACAAGCACAGACCAACGTTATTACAAATCCAACGGCATATACAAATAATTCAGTAAATGGATATGGAGCTAATCCACAAACTTTATTTGTTGTAGTGACTGATATTAATACAGGTTGTGTAGATTACACCACATTAACCATACGTGTTTTACCAAATCCTTCTAGTGCTATCGGAACTCCAAGTGATATTATGCTTTGCGATGATGATAATGATGGAATTACCGATTTTGATCTAACACTAAACGAGGGTGAAATAAATCCGTCAGGAGAGCCCTTTACGCTATCTTATTTTATAAATGAAGCTGATGCCTTAGGTAATTTTGTTCCTTTAGATCCAACTAATTTTACAAACATAAGTAATCCACAAACTATTTATGTTAGAGTTGAAGGATTAAGTGGCTGCTTCGCGCTTACTGATTTTGATATTTATGTAACTTCATTGCCAGAATTAAATATAGAAAGTAGTTATGCTTTTTGTGCTGGCGATACATTGGTATTAGATACAGAATTATCTACTTCAGATTATAGTTTTCAATGGGTGTTTAATGGTAATCCTATACCAGGTGAAGCGCAATCGTCTATTACGGTAATACAACCTGGTTTGTATAATGTTACAGTTATTGCTTTGTCTGGATGTGGAGCAGTTACTACAATGATTAACGTAGAGGAAGTTATTTGCACAGATGCGGATAATGATGGAGTCATTGATAGTGATGAAGATGTAAATGGCAATGGTAATCTAGAAGATGATGATACCGATGGTGATGACATTCCAAATTATTTAGATGATGATGACGATGGTGATGGTGTTGCTACTAGTGTTGAGATCAATATTGTATTAGGAAGAAATACCATTCATCCATTTGTGGATACAGATAATGATCTTATTGAGAATTATTTAGATGACGACGATGATGGTGATGGCATTCTAACGATAGACGAAGATTATAATGATAACGGAGATCCAACAGACGATGATACAAATAGCAACACGATTCCAGATTATCTTGAAAGTTCAGTAGCTTTAAGTTTAAATGAATTTAATGTCACTCGCTTTAATATGTTCCCTAATCCAGCAAAAGAAAACGTAACCATTCAATTAGCAACATCTAATTTTGGAACAGGAAACGTGAATATCTTCAACATTCAAGGTAAAGCAATTTTGAAACCTATTAATTTTGAAGGGAATTCTTCGGTTTTAGATATTTCTAATTTAGAAAGCGGCTTGTATTTTGTAGAATTAACTATAGGAAATACAGCAACCGTTCAGAAGTTAATTGTGAATTAAATTTAACTTTATTTAATATTTTAAAAAGCTTCAGATAAATTCTGAAGCTTTTTTTTGTAATGTATTGTATTTATTCACGTCGAAAGAATCTAATCAAAACCATATCATGAAAAAAATAGGACAAACTCTACTCTTAGCAATTTTAATTACAGCTTGTAAAAACGAACCAAAACAAGAATCTACAGTTGTTGAGGAGGTTAAACAAGAGCAAATTATGACCAGTATTTATCCAGAATCTATTACTAAAGTTTTCAATGCACACGGAAGCATTGAGCAATGGAATAAAATGAATACGCTTTCTTTTACCATAACAAAACCTACAGGAAAAGAAAAGACTACCAAAGATTTAAAAACTAGAGCAGAATTAATAGACACACCAACATATACACAAGGATTTGATGGTGAAACCCTTTGGATTAATGAAAAAGATGGTAATGCATATAGAGGAAAACCTCAATTTTATAAAGGATTAATGTTTTACTTCTACGGAATGCCTTTTGTTTTTGGTGATGATGGAGTGTCTTATAAAGAAACGGATCCATTAGTTTTTGAAGGAAAAACATATCCAGGAATCTTAATTTCTTACGAAGCTGGTATTGGTGAATCTTCAGACGATCAGTATAAGATTTTTTACGACGCAGAAACAGGTCAGATGGAATGGTTAGGGTATACAGTAACCTTTGGGAAAGCAGAAGCTAGTCCAGATTTTCATTTTATAAGATATAACAATTGGCAAACCGTTAATGGTTTGGTAATACCAAAGAGTATTGATTGGTATAATTATGAAAACAATGTACCTACTGAAAAACGAAATACAGTTGAGTTTACAGATGTAATGCTTTCTGAAAAAGCTTTAGATAAAGCTATATTTTTAAAACCAGAAAGTGCTAAGGTTATAGACTAATATAGATAATTAATTATAAAGTAAAAAAAAAAGCGAGCCATTTGGCTCGCTTTTTTTTATTAATCTACTTGATTAGGTTTCTCAGAATAACGTTTCCAAAGCTTAGTTTGGTGCGTTTCTAGACTTACAGGTCTACCATCAATAAATGCTTTGGTTAAAATGTTAGTTCGCATGTCTAATGCATCACCTTCACTAATAAAAAGTGTAGCACTTTTACCAACTTCTAACGTGCCATAACTATCATCTATACCCATAATTTTTGCCGGGTTTTGAGTGATTAATTGCAAGGCTTGCGCTTTTGTTAAGCCATGAGCAACTGTTGTACCTGCGTAAAACGGAAGATTACGAGAATTCATACGTTCCATTTGTCCGCTAGGTTCTAAGGCAACTAAAATACCAGCGTCCACTAATATCTTAGCTTGTTTAAAGGCATAATCATAATCGTCATCTTCTTGTTCTGGTCTTGAATGCACACGCGTTAAAAATACAGATATATCATTTTGCTTTAAAAAACTGGTAATATTACTAGCTTGGTAGCCACCAACAATGGTGATTTTAGAAACACCTTGCGATTTCGCTAAATTCACAGCATCAGTAATACTTTTCTCGTCATTAGCATTAATGTATAAGTGTTTTGAACCATCAAACAATCCAATCATAGCTTCGTATGGTAAATGACGTTCTGTTTTGTCTCCGTTACTATAACTTTTGGATTCTGTAAAGTAATCGTTTAGTTCTTTAACTTGTTTAGCGTAATCCTTATTTGGTTTTAAACCACGTTCTTCTCCGAGCCACCATCGCCCGCGTCTAAAACTACTTGGCCAATTAACATGAATACCATTATCTAATTTAATAGCAGCATCTTCCCAGTTCCAAGCATCGTATTGAACCACAGATGAGGTTCCAGAAATACGGCCTCCTCTTGGTACTACTTGTCCAAGTAAAACACCATTAGGTCTCATGGATTCAGTAACTTTAGATTCTGTATTATAAGCGATGATACTTCTAATATGTGGATTAAAAGTTCCTAATTCAGATAAGTCGTCAGAGGCTTTTACAGCATCAACTTCAACCAAACCTAACGTGCCATTAGCAACAATAAATCCAGGATATACATGTTTGTCTTTGGCATCAATAATAGTCATGGATTGTTTGGTGAGTGGTGTAGTAGTTTCTGGTCCAATAGTCGTTATTTTTCCATTACTTACTACTATAATACTGTTTTCAATGACTGTGCCATTACCAATATGGGCTGTAGCACCTACAATAGCAAAATCTTTAGTTTGCTTTGGTCCTGGTGTTTGTTGTGCGAATCCGAAAGCGGTACACAACATAAACAATACAATGTTTATTTTATTTAAGTTTTTCATTTTAAAATCCTTTTTAGTTGTGTAAATCCATTGAGTCACAATGTAATGTGTGATTCTCTTTTTTCTTAACCGGTTGTGTTTTTAAGCCTTTATTTTTATCTTGAAGCATCAAATTAATAAGCTCTCCTTTTTCTTTTTTAATAGCTTCCCTCATTTGCTTATCAGTTTCTAAATCAAAATAAGTCACCCCTTCAATAATTGTTTTTTCTGCTTTTGCATAAATTGATAAAGGATGGTCAGACCATAATACCATATCTGCATCTTTACCAACTTTAAGACTTCCAACACGTTGATCTAAATGTAATAGTTTAGCCGGATTTAAAGTCACAAATTTCCAAGCCTCTTCTTCGCTAACTCCACCATATTTTACAGACTTTGCAGCTTCTTGATTTAGACGACGCGACATTTCAGGATCGTCACTGTTAATGGCAACTGTAATTCCTGCGTTGTGCATAATTGCAGCATTGTAAGGAATAGCGTCATTTACTTCATATTTATAAGCCCACCAATCACTAAAAGTAGAACCGCCAACTCCGTGTGCTTTCATTTTATCGGCCACTTTATAACCTTCCAGAATATGCGTGAAGGTGTTAATCTTAAAATCGAATTGCTCTGCAACTTTCATCAACATATTAATTTCACTTTGCACATAAGAATGACATGAAATAAATCGCTCACCATTAAGAATTTCAGCAAGTGTTTCCATTTCGGCATCATATCTATAAGGTTTACCGCTTTTCTTTAATTTATCGTAAGCTTTTGCTCTTGTAAAATAATCGACAAATACCTGTTCAACTCCCATTCTTGATTGTGGGAAACGCGAATTCGTTCTGCTACGCGATTGCTTTACATTTTCCCCTAAAGCGAATTTTATAAATTTAGGAGAATCATCATAAACTAAATCATCTGCAGCTTCTCCCCATTTTAGTTTGATAATTGCAGAACGTCCTCCAATAGGATTTGCCGAGCCATGTAAAATTTGAATTGACGTCACGCCTCCTGCCAAGTTGCGATAGATATCAATAGATTCGTCATCTAAAACATCTTCAATAGTAACTTCTGCTGAAGAATTTTGTCCTCCTTCATTTATAGACGATGCTGCAATGTGCGAATGCTCATCAATAATACCAGCAGTAACATGTTTTCCTGTGGCATCAATAACTGTAGCGTTTTTATTAGAAAGGTTCTTTCCAATTTTTGAGATTTTTCCATCTTTAACTAAAACATCCGTATGTTCTAGAATACCTTCTTTTTCATTAGTCCAAACGGTGGCATTTTTGAATAATAAAGTTTCCGATTTTGGTTTCTCTGTAAATCCGTATGCTAAATTTGGATATGTAATAGGACTCATTAAAGGAGTGTCTGTATCATCGTCAGCTTTCTTTTTGTCTCCTTTTTTACCAGAATCTTCGGTTTTAGATTTATTCGCATAGAATGCTATTTCATTCCCGTTCGGTAATATTGCTTTTCCGTTTAATGAATTATTTCCCGACGCATTAGCAACGATTCTTATATATTCTTTTTTAGTACTATCAGCGGTTTTAAAAGTAAGGTTCATCCAATCGTCTTTATAACTCAATTTTGAGCCTAACGTTTTGTCATTACTTTCTAGTTTAGCTTTTGGTTTACTTGTACTTTCTGAAATAGACAATTTAAAGTCCGTATTATCAAGTTTAAAATTATAATCACCATCAATATTTTTTGTATTCATATTAGCAATGACGTTTGGAGACCCTTGAACCCAATTTTCGTAGAGTTTGGTTTTCTTTTCAAAAATATCACCATCTGTAATTAAGAAATTGGCATAGCTTCCAGCTTTTAGGGTTCCTAAAATATCAGATTTACCTAATAAAGAAGCAGGAATTGTGGTTAAGGCTTCTAAAGCTTTTTGTTTTGAAAGTCCCATTTCAATAGCCTTTAATAAATTAGAAGAAAAGGTTTTGTTAGATTTTAAACCATGCGTTGTTAAGGCAAATTTAATTCCGTTTTCTGCTAATAGTCTTGGGTTATGTGGTTGCTGATTCCAAGAGCGCATATCACTTAAAGAGATTGTACTTGCCAAGAATGGATCATCAACATCATAAGCCAATTGAAAATCTATTGGTAAAATTATAGTTGCATTAGTACTTTTTATTTCAGGGATACGTTCATATTCATCACCACCACCAACAATAGTGTATTGTATGTTAAAAGCATCTCCAACTTTATCTGCGCGCATTAAATTGACTCTACTGCCAGCTTCAAAAATTTGAAGTAAGTTTTTATTTTTGTTTAGCGCTTCAAGTGATAAATCTTTAGTATCAATGTTTCCTGCTTCATACCAGCTGGCATCATTATACATTTGACGCAATAAGGCCATACTTCCCATTATAGAGGACGGATAACGTTGTTGCGAGGTTACACTTTTACTAAATGATAAATGCTGTGTGGTTTCGCCATCTACAACACGCATAGAATTATCGGCATTATTATTCAGCGCAATTAAAGCACCTGTACCACGAACAACACCATCTGGCATGTGTGTATTAACAACTCCAAATCCTAGTTTATGTAATTCTGAAGCCGATTTTTTATCATATTCAAAAGTAGCCATTACATCTTGTTCTGGCATAATATGATCGTTCCAGTAATAACCACTTCGACTCGCACCATATTGTGGACCATTGCCACCACGTTTTGGTTTTTTTACACCAAAGGTTGTGTACATATCAATAAAAGATGGGTAAATAGTTTTTCCTGAAAGATTAATTTTTGTGGTATTCTTCGGGATATTTACCGATTTTCCAACGCTAACAACTTTACCATCCTTTATAAGGAGTGTGGCATTGTCTATTATTTCGGTTGGAGAAACATGAATTGTGGCATTTGTAAATGCGGTGTAATTCGAATTATTTGAGACCACGCCAGAATTACTAGGAAAGTAGTCTTGTGCGAAAAGCGAAAAACTGCACATGAGAATGAGCAGCCGTAAATGTGTTTTTATCATAAAATGGTTGGTTGAATTAACGATCTAAATATAGGAATTAAAGCTTGAAAGGGCTTTTAAATTCAATATTTTAACGTTTTAAAGGACGATAGATGTCGTCTTAAGCACCATTTATAAGAAACTGTTTTTTATCAATATTTCACCTTAGATTAAACAGATATTTAAGATATGCTATAGGTTTTTGTCTGTGTAATAGTTAACCAAAAGTGCCACCACATAGCTGTAGCTCTGCATACCCGAAGATTGATTATTTGCTTTTAAGAAATTGTCAAAGGTTACTTCAAAGATAGGTTCGATTGGATTTTCGTATGCGTTCCAGAAATCTTTTACCTCTTGATAATTTTTTAAGATACCTTTATTTATAGTAGGTAGCAATTTCTCGTATAATTCAGGATCTCTTTTATAAACTTCGGCTAAACAATAACGCAATGCAAACGTGTAGCCTGAATATTTAAAATACGTATCATCATTATGAATAGCAGCTAAGCTTCCTATAAAATTGGCTTCATTTTCTGCTGCGTAACCTAGTTGGTGAGCAGCTTCGTGACAAGAGGTTGTTGGAAACTTATAAGTTGAAATTAAGCCGTTAACCTGAGCTTCATTGGTAAATGGGTTTAGATAACCAGAAAATCCCATATAAGTTAAAGGCAAACTATAAATTGATTTTTTAATGCTTTTTGGATGGTATTCAAGATGAGGATAAATTTCTGAAAGTGTTTGGTAACCGTCTTTTACTTTATTGAAAATTTCAGCTTTACTATAAGGCAATTCAACTTTGACAGTATCGTTTTTTGTAAGTTGAAATTGTAAGTCATTCGATTTTAAAATTAAACGTTTAGTGAATGAAACGAGTTCCTCACTGGTATAATCGGCTTTAAGGTTTAAGGATTTATATAAGGGTTGTCTGTAATAGTTAAAAGCCCAAAGCATATGAAATGCGAAATATACAATAGATAAAGTGGCACCAATATCTAGAAACCAATTCTTCGTGTCTTTAATGATGCGTTTCCGATTTATAATTAACCATCTTATCAAATAAATTCCGGCTAGTGTGTATAAAATATCTCCAACCGAAAAAGGAATCCAACCAAAAATATAGCGACTAAGTTTAGACAAGAAAACATAAAGTCCATTGCTGTAAAATTGCTCAACAAATTCCGGATAATGCTTCAATTGAGATAAGAAAAGCAATTGAATTCCGAAGAAAATAACAAGAATAAGTTTTACGTTTTTTCGCATGTATCAAAAATAGGGAAAAGATTGAATTTCCTAATTACTTTGTAGTAGAGAAACAAGTTGACAATGCTAATAAAGAGATAATCGTATTTTGTACCTTTGCAATTCAATATAATCAAGACATATGAGTTCAGAAATAAGAGCCTTAGAGCCAAAACAACTTTGGAATAAATTTGCAGATTTAAATGCTGTGCCACGACCTTCTAAAAAAGAAGAACGTGTGATTCAATTCATGAAAGATTTCGGAAACAATTTAGGTTTAGAAACCATAGAAGACGAAGTTGGAAATGTAATTATCCGCAAGCCTGCCACAAAAGGTATGGAAGATAGAAAAGCCATTGTGATGCAATCGCATTTAGATATGGTACATCAAAAAAATAATGACACTGTTTTTGATTTTGATGAACAAGGTATAGAAATGCATGTTGTTGGTGATTGGGTAAAAGCAAAAGGAACAACTCTTGGAGCGGATAATGGTTTAGGCGTTGCCACTATTATGGCAATTTTAGAAAGCGATACTATTGCACATCCTTCATTGGAAGCCTTATTTACTATTGACGAAGAAACAGGAATGACAGGTGCTCAAGGTTTAAAAGGTGGTTTACTTAAGGGTGAGATTCTTTTAAATTTAGATACCGAAGAAGATGATGAAATTGGAGTAGGTTGTGCAGGAGGAATTGATGTAACTGCGACACGTGATTACAATGAAGAAGAAACTCCTGAGTTTAAATTAGGGTATAAAATCACCGTAAAAGGTTTACAAGGTGGCCATTCTGGAATGCAAATTCACGAAGGTCTAGGAAATGCCAACAAATTAATGAACCGTTTATTATTTGATGGCTTTGAAAACTTCGGTCTACGTATTTCTGAAATTGATGGTGGAAGTTTACGTAATGCAATTCCAAGAGAAAGTAATGCAACCGTTGCAATCGATGCTGTTCATGAAGATGCTTTTGAATCTGAAATGAAAGACTTTGCAGACATGCTAAAAGTAGAGTTTAAAACGATGGAACCAGATTTAGAAATTGTGGTTTCTAAAATAGAGACTCCAGAAAAAATAATGGATTTAGGTGTGCAAGAAGGTCTAACTAGAGCTTTGTATGCTGCTTGGAATGGTGTTTATAGAATGAGTCCAGATATTGAAGGTTTAGTAGAAACGTCTAACAATATCGCTAGAGTTATTGTAAAAGATGGACATATTAAAATTGGTTGTTTAACGCGTAGTTCTGTAGAGAGTACAAAGTTAGATTTAGCCAATACATTGCGCGCTGTTTTTGAACTTACAGGTTGTGAAGTAGAATTGTCTGGAGATTATCCTGGATGGGCTCCTAACATGGATTCTGATATCTTAAAAGTACTAGTACCAATTTACGAACGTTTAAATAATGGAGAAAAACCACATGTTGCAGCTTGCCATGCAGGATTAGAATGTGGTATTTTAGGAACTAACTATCCTGATATGGATATGATTAGTTTTGGTCCTAATATTAAAGGAGCACACTCACCAGATGAACGTGCTCAAATATCTTCTGCACAGAAGTATTGGAAGTTTGTACTTGAGATATTAGAAAATATTCCTAAAGCTTAAAATGCATAAAAAAGACCTGTCAGGTTTTTAAAACTTGACAGGTCTAAATATCTAAATATATTAAAACAAAAAGCAGCTAATCAAGAAATTTTGATTAGCTGCTTTTTTATGTCTTGTATTAAGAAACGTATTATTTAATACTTACCAATTCCACATCAAAAACAAGGTTAGCACTTGCAGGAATAACAGGAGGATTTCCTCTTTCTCCATAACCTAAATAGTACGGAATAAAGACTCTTGCTTTATCCCCAATTTTCATGTTTAACATTGCTTCTCTGAAACCTGCAATTAAACCAGCGGTTTCGTTGTAAGGCATATCAAAAGGAACGTAGCGTCCTGCTTGGTCTTGTCTTTCGTCATATTTTCCATTTTTCTGAGCAACGTCTTTTTGTGTTGTCCAAAATAAATCTCCATTTTCTAAATAACCAGCACAATCAATATTAACACGGTCTGTTGCTTTTGGAGTAACACCTTTACTTTCGTGTGTAAAGATCATTGCCATTCCTGTTGGAGATTCAATTTTACGTCCTTTTAATTCGGCATTCCTATTTAAGAAATCATTTTTTGCTTCTTCAGCTTTCGCTTTAGCAGCTTTTTTAGCTTCTTCGGCTTTAACAGCAGCTTCTGCTTTTGCCGCTGCAACACGTTCTTTTATTTTTGGTAATTCTTCAGTGAATACTTTAGGAGCATCGAACTTTTTTGCAGCTGAACCTTTTCTTATGATGCTAATTTTCTTAATAACAACATCTTCAAGTGGTTTATTGGATCTTGGTTGAACTTTTACATTAGATATAGTATCTAATATTGCAAGTCCTTTTACTAATTCACCAAAAACAGCATGACAAGCTACTCTAGGATTGCTACAATCTTTTATCATGCCTTCTGCATCATAACCATCTAACCATGGAGTTGCTTTTTCTGTGATAAAAAATTGGCTTCCATTAGAATTAACGCCAGAATTGGCCATTGAAAGCATTCCTGGTTTATCATGTTTTAATTCTTCAATAATTTCATCTTCAAACTTATACCCAGGATCACCAGTTCCAGTTCCTGTTGGATCACCTCCTTGTATCATGAAATTGTTCATTACACGATGAAAGGTTAAATCGTCATAAAAAGGTTTTCCTTTAAATTCTTCTTCTACCAAAGGGTGAGTACCTTCCGCTAAAGCAACAAAATTTGCTACAGTAACAGGTGCTTTTTCAAAAAACAGTTTTGCAACCATGGTGTCTTTAGAAGTTACAATTTCGGCATAAAGCCCATCTTCTAAATCAGAATAACGTGCCTGGCAAGATATATTTGCCAATACTAATAGTACAACTAATGCTGTAAGTGCTTTTTTAATCATTTTTTTGAATTATAGTGTTTAAAGTTACGTCGCAAATTAAGGGAACATTGGTTCCTATTTTATCTTCATCTCCATAATAACCAAATGCTTTTTGTGATGGAAATATGAAAGTTACGGATTCGGTAGGTTTTAAAAGTTTTAAGCCTTCTCGTAAACCTGTGAACAATTCTTCTTTGTCCATAACGTAGGTTTTAGTTGTGTTTGAGTAAATTTCGTCACCTTCAAGATTAGAAACATCAAAGGTGAAATTTATAACATCACCAAATTGAGGCTGTATAGTATCGCTTTCGATTTTAGTAGAGTAATAATACCAAAAACCACTTTCTGAAGCGATATAGTTGTTTGCAGGATTACTTTTTATAATGTCTTGAATTTGTCCTCTTTCAAGTTCATTCAGTTTTTTGTTACGTTCTGCAGAGGCTTTTAAAAAAGAACCAGACTGCACAGATTCTGGTCGTCGTGCTTCGGGAGTTTTACAACTAAAACACAACAATAATACTGCAGCGAGTATAAATAGGTTTTTCATGTTTAAATATTTAATTTGAAGCCAATTTTGGGGCTTACTGGATCAAATCTTGTTTATATTGTGGTAATATACTAATAAAATTGGTTATTGTTGTTTGCATATCATCATCACTACGTCCTCCAGCAGCATTGGTATGGCCACCTCCATGAAAATGGGCTCTCGAGAATTCGTTTACTGAAAACTCACCTTTACTACGTAATGAAATTTTTATAATTTGATCCTGTTTACTTTCTATAAAAATCGCAGCAAAAATAATATTATTTAAGGATAATGCATAATTTACAAAACCTTCAGTATCTCCTTTTTTAAAGTTGAATTCATCCAATTCCGCTTGAGAAAGCGACATATATGCGGTTCTTGATTCTGGAATGACCTTGAGGTTTTGCATAGCTCTACCTAATAATTGCAAACGACTATAACTATTAGTATCATATATATTATTATGAATTTGAGAGTTGTTAGCTCCTTTCTCAATCAAATTTCCAATAACATAGTGCGTTCTACTCGTTGTCGCTGGAAATCTGAAAGAACCTGTGTCTGTCATAATACCAACATATAAGCAAGTTGCAATAGTAGAATTGATTTTTTCTACATCACTAAGCATTTCAATAAAATTATAAACCATTTCACAGGTTGAAGACATCTTTACATCAGAATACATGTATTTGGCATAATCATCTGGTTGTTGGTGATGGTCTATCATCAGTTTTGTTGCAGAAGAGGCTTCTAAGACTTCAGCCATTGGTTGTCCTGCTCTATGAAATGCATTAAAATCTAAAGTAAAAATAAGATCTGCTTTTTCAATTAGTGTATTACAGTCTTTTTGTTGTGTTTCAAACTTTAAAACGGTTTCATCTCCTGGTAACCATTTTAAAAAATCAGGATAATCATTAGGCGCAATAACGGTTACATTATGATTGTATAATTTTAAATAATGATACAATCCTAAAGTAGAACCCATAGCATCTCCATCTGGGTTTCTATGCGGAACAATAACAATGTTCTTTGGTTTTGATAATAATGCTTTTACTTCTGATATTTCTGCTGTATTCATAGGTGGCGAAGATACGTTTTTTTACATTTTATGATAAAGAATTGTCAATTTGAAATGCTAAAAATTTGTAATTTTTCTGTTATAATGACTTAAAACGTATTTGATTTAAAATTTGGTAATTGTTTATCATTGATTTTAGAAGCCAAATTCCTTTTGTAATACGGTCTTCAAAGGCTATATAGTAGATGCTAAATTAATGATTAACAGCTCTTGATTAATTAAAGAAATGTATTACTTTTGCAGCTCATTTAAAAAAAATACATGGCAACTAACAGAACATTTACAATGTTAAAGCCTGATGCTGTTGAAAAAGGACACATTGGCGCAATATTAGAAAAAATTACTGCTTCAGGTTTTAGAATCGTAGCAATGAAATTGACACAAATGACTACAGCAGATGCTGAAGAATTTTATGCAATACACAACGAACGTCCATTTTTTGGAGAGTTAGTTGAATATATGACACGTGGTCCTATCGTTGCAGCTATCTTAGAAAAAGATAACGCAGTAGAGGATTTTAGAACATTGATTGGTGCTACTAATCCTGCTGATGCAGCAGAAGGTACTATCCGTAAATTATATGCAGCTTCTATTGGAGAAAATGCAGCTCACGGAAGTGATAGCGATGAAAATGCAGCTATTGAAGGTGCTTTCCATTTTGCAGGTAGAGATATGTTTTAGTCAAAACATTATATCATATTAAAAAGACCATCTTTCTAAAAAGATGGTCTTTTTTTATAACATAAAATACTAAGTGGTATTGTAAACGGGATGTTTTTAAAGTTCCTCTAAAAATCCTTTTTGATTAATCGTCTGTTACACCAATGCACCATTGGCGCCAATAACTTGTCCAGAAATCCATTTAGAATCATCGCTAGCCATGAATAAAACAACTCTGGCAATATCTATAGGTTCAGCAAGTCTATTAAATGCATTCATTGCACTCATTTTATCAATGATTTCTTGTGATTTTCCGTTTAAGAATAATTCTGTTGCTGTGGCACCTGGAGCGATAGCATTAACCGAAATACCTCTTCCAACTTCCTTAGAAAAAACTCTTGTAATTTGTTCTACAGCTGCTTTTGTCGCTGAGTATAATGCATATTTTGGAAACATCAGTTTTGCTGTACTCGATGAGAAGTTTATAATGATGCCATTGTCAGCTAGTTTTTGGTCTGCCTCTTGAAGCGTGTTAAAAATACCTCTAACGTTTACATCAAAGAGTTTAGTAAATTCCTCTTGGGTATTATCTTTTAGAAATTTATTATACATAATGCCAGCATTATTTATTAAAACATCGACTTTACCATAGGTTTCAATGGTTGTATCGAAAAGATTGGTTACTTGATCTTTCTGACTCACATCTGCTTTAATTGCTAATGCTTTGCCACCATTATCAATGATGTCTTTTACGGTTTGGTTGGCTTCATCTTCGCTATTTGAATGGTTAACTATTACGGTAGCTCCATTTTTAGCTAACAGTAAGGCGACTTCTTTACCGATGCCTCTAGAGGCACCTGTTACAATGACGACTTTATTTTTTAGTTTCATAATATGTTATTTTAAAGCGATTAAATTTTTAGCGACAAGGTCTAAATTTTGTTCGTTAATTTCTGGTTTTGGAGAAAGCGGATATAATTGTGCTCCTGGTCTGCTAATAAAAGCACCTCTCCAACCAGCCCAAAGTGCACCTGCAATATCCCATCCATGTGCCGCGACCAACAAACATTCAGAAGGTTTTATTTTCATTTTTCTTGCTGCCCAATCGTAAGCATCTGCATCAGGTTTAAATTTCCCCATATCTTCAATACTAAGGCGTTCTTCAAAATAGTCTAGTAATCCTGAGTTTTCAAACTGTGTTTTTACTCCTTTATTAGATGAGTTTGTAAAAGAAACAAGTTTGTAACCAGCATCTTTTAAACTTTGTAAAGAGGCCTTTACTTCAGGATGCGCAGGTAAAGAACGAATAGGACCCAAAATAGCGTCTTTAGCTTGTTGTTCAGTTATAGTAATGCCATTGTTTGCACCTACCATTTGCAGCGCTGCAGCACCTATTATCCCAAAGTCATTATATTGTCTACCTACTGTAGTTACTAATGAATATTGCAGCATAGTTGTAAACCATAGAGGTAATAATTCACTTCTTCCTCCAAGCATGTCACCTACACTTTTTTTCATAACCGTTAAGTCTAATAACGTTTCATTAACGTCAAAAAATATAACTTTTGGTCGTGTATTTATAATCGGACTTTCTTGTGTTTCGTTTTTCGTAGCAGCAAATCCAAATTGAGGTATTGTAGCTCCTGCAATTCCGAGTAATGCCGTGTTTTTAATAAAATTTCTTCTGTTGTTTTTCATGAATTATTATAATTAAAACATTCTTTGCGGTATGTTTTTTGGTTAAAAAAAATTAAACTTTTAATTGATGTAAGTATAGTGATAGCCCTTTGATGTATTGATCTAAAATATAATCGTCATTATATAGTTTTCTAAGGCCTCTAATGCCTTCAAACGCACTAATGAGATAGATCGCAATGGCTTCACCTGATACGTCTTTTTTTATAATATTCTCGTCTTGACCTCTTTTTATGAGAAGAACCAATGCTGATTTCCACTTTTCTACAATATGTTTTAAAGCCAATTGATAGCTGGCCTCATAATTTCCTATTTCATTGATTAAATTATTCATAGGACAACCATGTTGCTTGTCATAAAACGGGAACGACTTTAGTCTATTCAGAAATGTACTTTCTAAAATTTCCATAGCATTACCTTGTTGCTTTAATGGTAAAATCATACCATCATAAACACGTTTTTGAACTTTTAATTCTATAACTTCTATACCAAGTTGCTGTTTACTTTTATAATGGTGATAAAATGCTCCTTTTGTCATTTTTGCAGCTTTCATCACGTCATTAATACTTGTAGATTTAAATCCATGTTCATAAAACAACGTAAAGGCTTCATTTACAATGTGCTGTTTTGTGAGTTGTGATTTTAATTCTTGCTGCATATCGTAAAGATATATAAAAAAGTACATGTGGTATGTTTTTTAACGTATTACTAACAAGCTCTAAGTTGGTGGTTTTAGATTTTTTTAAAAGTTACAATTGGTCATTAAAAAGTTACAATTCAGTAATTCCAATTTTAAAAAACAGAACTTGTATCCGATATTTGAATCAAACAAAACATAAACCATGAATTCACTTGTAAAAATCATCATTATTTTTCTTATTAGTATTATAAGCTTTCACATAGAAGCTCAAGAAAAATTCAACGTCACTATAAAGGTTGAAGAAGCAAATAGCAATAATGGAAAAATGTTTATTGCACTTTATAATTCTGAAGTGGGTTTTTTAAAGAAATCTTATAAAAGCACAATCAGTGAAATTGAAAACAAGGCATCTGTAATAACTTTTGAAGCTATTCCTAAAGGCACTTATGCAGTTTCAATTTTTCATGATGAAAATGATAACGGAAAAATGGATACTAATTTTATGCATATTCCCAAAGAAGATTATGGCTGTTCAAATGATGCTACAGGTTTTATGGGACCACCAAAATGGGATGATGCTAAGTTTGAGTTAAAAGAGAATAAGACGATTAAAATAACACTATAAAATATAAAATTTAGACCTATGAAAAATCTATTCATCGTTGCCATACTAATAATTACAGGACTTACTGAGGCACAAACAAATTTTGAAAAGGGCATGAACAAAGCCTTTGAATTATGGCAATCAGATAAAACAGACGAAGCCGAGAATATGTTTGAACGTATTGCTAAGGCAGAGCCAAAAGAATGGTTACCAAACTATTATATTGCTCAAATTAACAGTTTAAAAAGCTGGAGTGAAAAGGATGCAACTGTACTGAAAGCACAATTAGATAAAGCACAACAACATTTAGATAGCGCTATGCTGAAAAATGAAAACAATGCTGAATTACTAGTAATGCAAGCACAAGTGTTAACCAATTGGGTCGCTTATGATGGTATGACGTACGGTATGAAATATGGTGCAAAAATAGCAGAACTCTATGAAAAAGCATCTGTGCTAGATCCAACAAATCCAAGAGTTGCTTTTGGAAAAGCAGAATGGGCAATGGGAAGTGCAAAATATTTTGGAAAGGACGTAGCTCCTTATTGTAAAGAGATAGAAGCATCATTAGAACTTTTTGATACCTTTAAGCCAGAGAGTCAATTACATCCAAATTGGGGAAAAGAACGTGCACAAACTGTTGCTAAAGATTGTAAAGCCTAATAAATTATGAAATCGTCATTTAAGAGAATTATTATCACCTTCATTATAGGAACAGTAGTTTTTGTAATAGGCCATTTGTTTTTCGATGGTTTTAATTTTAAATCTGTAAATGACTTTTTAATAGATTTTGGCTTCTATCAATTATATGCTTTTGTTTTAGGTTATTCTAACATGGAGTTTTTCTACTATATGGAAAAGAGAACCTGGAAAAATGGTGAGACCATAAAACGAATTGTGATAGGAATTGTAGTTGCAACAATTATAACACTTATAGGAATATTCGTTTTAAGAACATTTACTGCTCTAGTTTTATATCATATAGATTTTGAATCTTTTTTGAATAATGAATCTTGGAACGGCTATTCTTTTGGGCTTTGGATTACATTGAGCATCATTACTGTTTTTCATATTATATACTTTTATAACCGTTATCAAAAGAATAAAATAAAAGAGCAAAAAGTAATTGCAGGTACAGCAAGTGCAAAGTTCGATGCATTAAAGAATCAATTAGATCCTCATTTTTTATTTAATAGCTTAAATGTATTAACGAGTTTAATTGAAGAAAATCCTAAAAACGCTCAAAAATTCACAACCTCATTATCTAAAGTCTATCGTTATGTTTTAGAGCAGAAGAGTAAGGAATTAGTGACTGTAGATGAAGAGCTGAATTTTGCTAGAACATACATGTCGCTTTTAAAAATGCGTTTTGAAGATAGCATTATTTTCGAAATTCCAGATAAGGCATCAAACCCAGAAAGTAAAGTAGTGCCATTATCCTTGCAGTTACTGTTAGAAAATGCAGTAAAACATAATATGGTAACGAGTAGCAAACCTTTGCATATTAAAATTTATCAAAAACAAGGCATGCTCATTGTCGAAAATAACCTTCAACTAAAACAAATTGTAAAAAAGAGTACAGGTGTTGGATTAGAGAATATAAAACAACGTTACAAATTATTATCAAACAAAACCGTATCAATCAATCAATCAACAAGCAGTTTTTCGGTAGCAATACCAATGCTTACAAAACAAGTATCAATTATGAGAACCATAGAACCTAAAACACAATTTGACGACAGATATGTTAGAGCACGTAAACGTGTTGAAGAGATGAAAGAATTTTATTATAGTTTAATTTCTTACTGCATTGTGATACCATTTTTAATTTTTATTTGGTTTCGTTATACACCACATACCATCCAATGGTTTTGGTTTCCAATGCTAGGTTGGGGAATGAGCTTAGCATTTCAGGCCTATAAAATTTATGTAAATGATGGTGTTTTAGGTAATGGATGGGAAAAACGTAAAATTGAAAAGTTTATGCGTGAAGAGGAAGAGCAACGTTGGAATTAATTTTTAATAGCATGGAAAAATTTACAGAAGCACATAGGTATCAAAGAATAAAAGATAAAGTAGATAATCTTAGAGCGTTTTATATACATTTCATTGGTTATTTTATATTTAATACAACCATTACGACTATTAAGATCATCGATGATTTAGATGAAGGAAAAACATTACAGGAAGCTTTATTTGACTTTGGAACAATAGCGCTTTGGCTAATCTGGGGAGTAGGAATAGCATTTCATGCATTTTCAGTGTATGGGTTTGATTACTTCTTAGGCAAAAACTGGGAAAGCAAAAAGCTCCAAGAATGTATGGAAGTGGAAGAACGTTTTTTAAATCAGAAAGTATAAAATATCATGAAAAATAATATAGAACCCTTCGAGAATAGTAATGCTCAAAGCGCTTGGGGAAAAGAAGAAGCCTATTTAAGAGCTAAAAAAAGAGTAAAAGCAATTGTTGGATTTTACTGGCATTTAGCTTCTTATGTGATTGTCAATGTATTCCTAATCATTTTGATAACTTCGAGCGGTGTTAAGTTTTTTAGCTTCGGAACATTCTCAACCGCATTTTTTTGGGGAATAGGACTAGCTTTTCATTTTGTGGGAGTTTTTGGACCTCGTTTTTTCTTAGGAGACAACTGGGAAGAACGCAAGATTAAAGAGCTAATGGATAAAGACAATAAACACTGGGAATAATGAACAACACAAATGATTTTTTGCAAAAAGAGCGTTATAAATTTGCAGCAAAAAGAGTAAAACAACTCAAAGGATTTTATACGCATTTAACCATTTATATTATTGTTAATCTCATCTTTGTTTTTATCAATATTGAAAATTTAAGTGATGGCGAAAGCTATTTTCAATGGCGTAATTTTATCACATTTTCATTCTGGGGAATTGGTGTATTAGCACATGCAGGTTCTGTGTTTCTTCCAGGTTTACTATTTGGAAAAAATTGGGAAGAACGCAAGATTAAAGCGTTTATGGAGCAAGAGTCTAAAGAAGTCAATCGTTACGAATAAGTGTCAATCTACCAAAATAAATAGCAATGAATGTAATTATAATAGAAGACGAAAAACCATCTGCAAGACGTTTACAACGTATGTTAAAAGTTTTAGACATTGATGCAGAAACAATGTTGCATTCTGTTGAAGAATCTATTGAATGGTTTCAAAATAACGAGCATCCTGATTTAATTTTTTTAGATATTCAGTTAAGTGATGGGTTGTCTTTTGAGATCTTTGAAGCTATTGAGATTAAATCGGCTGTAATCTTTACAACTGCATATGATGAATATGCATTGCAAGCCTTCAAATTAAATAGTATAGATTATTTATTAAAGCCAATTGACGATGACGATTTAAAAATTGCTGTCGAAAAATATAAAGGAAGATTGCCGCAACAACAATCCGTAACCTTAGATTTTAATGATATTAAAAACCTTCTGGTTAACCCAATAGAGCGCGAGTACAAAAAACGATTTTCGGTAAAGGTTGGTCAGCATTTAAAATTGATAAATATTGAAGACATAGAATGTATTTATAGTGAAAACAAAGGCACATATGCTTATACTAATGAAGGTCGGAATTACCTATTAGATGTAACTTTAGATCAGTTAGAAGCCGATTTAGAGCCCGATGTCTTCTTCAGAATTAGTAGAAAGTTCTATGTAAATATTAATGCCATAAAAGATATGGTAAGCTATACCAACTCAAGACTTCGCATAAAATTAAACCGTTTTAACGAACAAGATATTATTGTCGCAAGAGAGCGTGTAAAAGATTTTAAGAACTGGTTAGAATAAACTAGTCCAATTTCTTTTTGTCTTCTGTAATTCTATTATCATCAAAAGCAGATGGTAATAATTTAGGAATAAACTTCACAAACAATGGCAAAAGCAGCATACCACCAGGTAGCATAAAAATTGCTAGACTTGGAATAGACTTAAAAATATCTAATAATTGCGTTTGAATTTTCTTTTGTTCTTCGTCAGTAAGGTTTCGCGTTGTAGATTGTGCCAAAAGTGTCATGGCTTCTTTACTTTCAGATAGTTCTTTAATTAAGCGTTTACTATTACGTGTAATAAGCTTAGAAACAACTTTGCTACTATTATCATAAAAACTTTGCGCTAAGTTTTTAGAACTTAAAAAGGCAACATCTTCTTTGTGCTCATCATAAAAAAGATTGATGTCATTTACAGATCTAACAATGACGGTATTATCAACGTTTAAATCTGTTTTTAATTGATTTAAAAAGTTTTGTTCTTCGCGATCAATAATCTTGTCGGTCCATGACGCCATACAGACCAAATCGATAACATATAGTTTTTCTAACGGTTCATTTATTATAGCAATAGCATCACTATAAGTTAGAAGTTTAGCATTTTTATGTCTTATAGAACCTTCAAACAGCTTAATAAGATTCTCATCATATTCAGATTTTTCACTTTTATTTTCTATAACCGAGAATACAATGGTTTCTAAAGCCGATTCCAAGTTTTTAACATAGTCTTTAATATCTGTTTCGTCTTTTAAAAAACGTTGATATCCTAAAACATCAACAAATAAAAGGGCATTAATTAAAAAATAATTAAAACTTTTTGAAATAAAATTATCATCAATATGTATGCGTTTATGAATGATTTTTTCGAGTAAACCATCAGGTGATTTATCGCTAAATAGGTCTTCAAAAAACGAACGTTTTTGGTCGCTAATAGACTTGTAATATCTAATAAGACTCTCTGTAAACTCCTCGTTTGTTTTTGTTTCTTCTTTATTATAAATAAAATAGTAGGTAAGCAGTAAATTGGTCTTGCAACGTTCCTCTTCACTAAGATCAAAGGGTTTAACAATATTAAGGACTACTTTAATATTACTACCATATATAAACCCAACATGCTTTAAGTTATTATAAAACACATCAGTCTCAGTTTGAGAATACATGGTTTCAGAAACTTGATTTAGCAATTTTTTTATCCAGCCACTAGCTGATGGATTCATAGCATCTTAATTTGAAGGCTCAAAGTTAATTTTTTCTGCTTATAAATCATGAATTTATTTCATTAACAAAATTTTAACAAAACCACCTCTTAGATTTTTTCGTAGGTAGAACAGAGACAACAAAAATCAATAAATCTCAAAAATTATGAAAAAAACAAAAATTTTAATTGCAACAGCAGTATTAGGTATTGCAACATTCGTTGCTATTGCAGCAGATCACATCGATGCTCCTGCCGTACAAGGTGGAACAAGTGATATCACAGACTTTTATGCCTTTAGAGGCGAAACAGAATCAAATTTAGTACTCGTTGCTAATGTTCAAGGGCTTTTATTACCTGGAGACACTGGTGCTGCTTCATTTGATGAGCGTGTATTATTAGAATTCAATATTGATACCGATGGTGATAATGTAGAAGACCTAGTGATCCAAGCAACACCAAGAGATGGGAAAATGTATTTCTTTGGACCAACGGCTCCTGCACAAACAGGTTTAAATAGTACAATTGTAACAACAACTGCAAATGCAGCTTCAGTAGATATTACAGCTTATGGAGAAACTGCAATGGTAGAAGAGTTTGCAGGTATGAAATTCTTTGCAGGACCAAGAGATGATCCTTTCTTTTTCGATTTTAACAAATACACAGAGATTATTGCTGGAGATGCTTCAGGATTTGATAGTCCTGGCGACGATACTTTTGCAGGTTCTAACGTATTATCTGTAGTTGTTGAGGTTCCTAAATCTATGATTGGTGGTAGTGGTACTATTAATACTTGGGTAGAATCTAAAAGAAAACAATAATTTAAAACTAGTGGTCATTGTGACACCTTAAGATTTAAGTTGAAAATAATTTAATCAACACCTAAAGGTTACTAATGGTATTAATTAATAATAAAAATTTAAAAACATGAAATTCAATAATATAAAACTTTTTGCAGTTGCAATTTTAGCGTCTATGACAGCTATGAACTGTAGTAATGACGACGATAACACAACAGGATCTACAGATATAAGTTTCACAGGAACTTACGCTCAGGAAGACCAAATGGGTAGACCAGCAATTAATACTGTTTTTGTAAACGACGGTATGAAAGATGCTTTTAATACCACAATACCTTCAGATATGGGAGCTGCATTTCAAAGCGCATTTCAAACAAAATTAGAAACGTTGAGTCCAGCATATGATCCTGCTTCTCCAGATGACGCAAATGCCTTAGGTTTTACAGCGGCACAATTTACAGGAGTATTAGCTACAGATGTATTGACGGTATCTTTAGATGCACCAACAACATTTTTTGATGGTACAAATATCTTAACAGGTAGAAATTTAACTGACGATGTTATTGATGTAGAATTGATCTTAATATTTGGTGGTGAAGAAGGATTAACTAACCCAGAATTTCCAGGATTAGTTAGTGATAACGTATCCTCTAATGATAAAGCATTTTTGACGTCTTTCCCTTACTTAGCGTCTCCTTGGTAAGCGATTGATTTAGTATTCTAAAATGAGGTCGAAAGATCTCATTTTAGATTATTATCAATTACCAAAACACATTAATACAAACTCAAAAACAACTTATTATGCGTATTAAAAACATACTTCCCATTGTTGTAATACTAACATTGCTTAGTTGTAATTCTGAAAAGGTTACTAATAAAGCAGATTACAATCAATACCTCTCTACTAAAATTAATACTACTGAACTTTTAGAAAATGTAAATTTCTGGACCAATAGAATAGAAAATAGTTCTAGTTCTTATTCTTATTTAATAAGTCGTGCTAATGCTTATACTAAAGTATTTAACACCACTGGAAACATTGATTATTTAATAAATGCTGAAAAAGATCTTATTGAAGCAAATAAAATAGTGAAAGATAAAGACGCAGGTCTATTAAAAAACTTAGCATCAAATTATATTTCACAACACCGTTTTAAAGAAGCTCTAGTCTTACTTAATAAAGCAGAAGCTAACGGTTCAAAACTTAACGGAACTAAAAAAATGCTTTTCGATGTGCATTTAGAATTAGGAAATTACATCTATGCAGAAGCCTATTTAAAGGATTTGAAAAACACAACGAGTTTCGATTATCTTATTCGTTTAGCGAAACTAGAAGACCACAAAGGTAATCTTGATGGCGCTATAGAAAACATGGAAAAAGCAATGGCAATTGCAGAAGAATCTAACTTAACAGGTATGAAACTTTGGTCTTATACCAATATTGCAGATTTTTATGGTCATGCAGGCGAGATAGAAAAATCATATAGCTATTATCTGAAATCTTTAGAATTAGATCCTGATAATGCCTATGCCAAAAAAGGAATTGCTTGGATTGTGTATTCTTACGAGAAAAACCCAAAGGAAGCTTTAACTATTTTAAACCATGTAACATCGTATCATAATACTCCGGATTACGATTTATTGAAAGCAGAAATTGCAGAATTCAATAAAGATTCTGATTTAAAATTACAATCCTTAGAAAACTATCAAACTTCAGTTAAAAATGTGCTGTATGGAGATATGTATAACAAGTATAATGTAATGGTTTTTTCAGACGATTTACTATTGCCAGAACGTGCATTAGAAATCGCCATGAAAGAAGTTGAAAACAGACCAACACCACAATCTTATGATTTATTAGCTTGGAGCTACTATAAACTTGGTAACATTAATAAAGCCAACGAAATTATTGAGAATTTTGTAGATGGAAAAACATTTGAACCCTCAGTACTTTACCATGTTGCTGAAATTTATAAAGCAGTTGGAAAAACAAAAGAAGTTAAACATTTAAAATCCGAACTTACTGCTAGTCTTTACGAACTAGGACCTACCATGGTGGATAAGATTTATCAACTGTAATATGTGTAAAATATAGCAGAATAATTATGTTTGCTACTCTGTAAATTATCCAACTAATTTTAAATTTTTCAAAATGAAACAAATCAGCATATTAACTCTTTTTTTAAGTTGTTTTGCCTTAACAGCTTATAGTCAAAATATAAAAGGGCGCATAATTAATGAATTAAAACAGCCTCTAGAAGGTGCTTATATATATAACCAAAATACAGAAAGTCACGCTCACACATTAGAAAATGGTGTATTTGTAATTATGAATACAGAAGTAGGCGACTCTTTAAGAATTGGTTTACTAGGCTATAAAACCCAATTTATAAGGTTAGAGTCTACTGAAAATCTAAGTATTACTCTTGAAGAAAAAGCTTTTCAGTTAGATGAAATGGTTATTACGGAAGAATTAAATACAGTAAGTACAATTTCACGATTAGATTTAAATCTAACACCAGTAAATTCTTCACAAGAAGTCTTAAGAAAAGTACCTGGTTTATTTATAGGTCAGCATGCAGGTGGAGGTAAAGCAGAACAAATATTTCTTCGTGGATTTGATATCGATCATGGTACTGATATTGCACTTTCAGTAGACGGTATGCCTGTTAATATGGTGTCTCATGCACATGGTCAAGGCTATAGTGATTTACATTTTGTAATTCCAGAAACGGTTAATAAAATTGATTTTGGTAAAGGTGGTTATTACGCGCAAGAAGGAGACTTTAACACCGCTGGTTACGTTAACTTTAAAACTAAAGACTATTTAAAAGAAAGTGAAATTTCATTTTCTGCAGGTCAGTTTAATAGTTTGAGAACGGTTGGTTTATTCAATTTGTTAGAGAATACTAAGAATCAAAATGCTTACGTAGCTATGGAATATATTGCTACAGATGGTCCTTATGATTCTCCTCAGAATTTTAATCGCTTAAACCTTTTTGCAAAATATGTGATGTTTTCACCTGAAAATGATAAGCTAACTTTAACAGCGTCACATTTTACGAGCCGTTGGGATGCATCAGGGCAAATTCCGCAACGTGAAGTAGATAACGGGAATATTTCAAGATTTGGAGCTATAGATGATACTGAGGGAGGAGAAACAGAACGTACCAATTTGAATGTTACCTTCGATAAATATATAGATGACCATACGCAATTAAGTACCAATGCCTTTTATTCGCATTATGCGTTTCAATTGTATTCAAATTTCACGTTCTTTTTGGAAGATCCAATTAATGGAGATCAAATTTTTCAAAAAGAAGACAGACAAATTTTTGGAGCTAACACAGCGATTACTCATACCAAATATTTAGGTGATACAGAATTAACGCTGACTTCTGGTTTAGGATTAAGACATGATATTGCTGATGATGTAGAATTATCTAGAACATTAAATAGAAGTACAACGTTAGAGAATATTCAGTTAGGAGATGTAAATCAAACTAATATTGATGCGTTTGTTAAGGCTGAATTTGATTTCGGAAAATTTAAAATTGCACCAGCATTGCGCTTAGATTATTTCAAGTTTATGTACAACGATGCTTTACAGTCAAATTATCAAACGTTATCAGAGACTAAAACTATTGTAAGTCCTAAGTTAAATTTTTATTACAACGCACAAGATAATTTACAATTGTATTTAAAATCAGGATTAGGATTTCATTCCAACGATACTAGAGTCGTAGTTGCCAATGGAGGTGAAGATATTTTACCACGTTCTTACGGAGCAGATTTAGGTTCGGTATGGAAACCATTTCCAAAACTAGTAGTCAACTCAGCACTTTGGTATTTATTTTTAGAGCAAGAGTTTGTATATGTTGGAGATGCCGGAATTGTTGAGCCAAGCGGGAAAACAAGACGTTACGGATTAGATTTAGGATTGCGTTACCAATTGAATGATTGGTTGTTCTTAGATTCTGATGCTACAATAACCAATGCCAGAAGTATAGACGAGCCAGATGGACAAGATTACATTCCTTTGGCACCAGACTTTACGTTAACAGGTGGTTTATCTGTAGATGATCTTAATGGTTTTTCAGGAGGATTACGTTTTAGATATTTAGATGATAGAGCGGCAAATGAAGATAATTCTATTGTTGCAGAAGGGTATATGGTTACCGATTTCAATGTGAATTATAAATTAAAAAATATAACACTTGGTTTAGCTATTGAGAACTTGTTTGATGTAGAATGGAATGAAACCCAATTTGCAACAGAATCTAGATTACAAAACGAAGCACAATCTGTAGAAGAAATACATTTTACTCCAGGTACACCATTCTTTTTAAAAGGAACGATAAGCTATAGATTTTAAGACCAGTTTTTAACAGAAATGGTATAAGAACTTTCAGCGCTTAAGCTGTGGGGAAGCAGATTAAGTTGAGTTGATTGGTTGCTAGCAAGAAAGATTAATCTCTAAGGGAGGTTAATTAAATCATGAGTTTTCATGGTGTTTTTGAGTTTTTTTGTTGGTAAAGGCACCTGCTCGAAAGAGTAGGTGTTTTTTTGCTTTTAATTAAATATGAATAAAGATTAGGTTTTAAGTCTATTCAAGTTCAATCAACTGTATGCTATCATTATCAAGATGTTTAAAAGTACCAACGATTATATCTTGATTCTCTAATAATAAATCTAGCGTATCACATAAGGTATTGCAGTCTATATCAATTTGATTCAGTAATTGGTAACCAGAATCTGTAGTAATAAAAACGTTGTCGTTTAGTTTTAAATTTAGTTCAAATTCAGTTTCAGCTGGCACGTCTTGTACTGATATAACCTCTAAGAGTGTGTTTTTAAATGAGCCGTCATCAGCAGCTGGATTGCCAAATTGATCAACCCTCACAGAAAGATCATAAATATGTCCAGGAACATAATTAAAACCTTCAATAGTAGCGTAGAAGTTGTTCCAACTATTTGTTCCAATGTTATCATCATATTGCACAAGCAAAGTTAAAACGGGTTCTAAAGCAATAGCTGTATTTTGATAATGATTAATGCGCATGGTAGTTATTTCAGAAAACGTTACATCATCGTTAGAACAAGCGCATAAAATACCAATGGCCATTAAAAGTAGAAGGTGTTTTTTCATAATAATTTATTTTTTAAGTAGATACAAGAATTATCAAATGGTTGCGTCAAAATCGGAGCGTGTTTTATATATCGTCTAAAACTAAATAAATAATTTTATGCGTCTTAAGGTGATGGGTTTAAATTATGCCTCTCATTGTTGATGTTAATTATCACTTAATGCCTTTTTTTATGCTATAAGCTTGTTTTAATCATGTTTTAAGCATGCTATAACCACGCTATAACCTGTATTAGGATATTTCTTTTTTTTAGGTTTTGAAACTACCTAAAATTAATCATTCCTAATATATGTAACGTCGCGTTTTTTTCGATATTTAATACCGTAATATTTCAAAAATGAGTATTTAAAAATATAACGGTTTTAACACATTAACGGTTTTAAATCACATTAAAATTTCAGTACTTTTATGGCTTCATACTAAATAAACAAACAAACTGAACATGAAGAAAATATTTTTAACAATGATCGCCATATTTATTTCATTCTCGTCAGCAATGGCAGATGAAGGCATGTGGTTTTTAATGCATATTGAGCGTTTAAATCATCGCGATATGCAAAAAATGGGTTTGCAATTAACATCTGAAGAAATCTACAGCGTTAACAATCGGAGTTTAAAAGATGCTATTGTGCAATTTAATGGTGGCTGTACGGCTAGTATTGTTTCGGATAGCGGATTAGTATTAACCAATCATCATTGTGGTTATGATGCTATTGCAGAATTATCTACAGCAGAACAAAATCATTTAAAGAACGGATTTTGGGCAGGATCAATGGCCGAAGAAATGAAGCCTGAAAGCCTTTACGTTCGCTTTTTTGTGAGAATGGACGATGTTTCTAAACGTATGTTATCTCAAGTTAATGATAACATGAGCGAAAAAGAACGTGAAGCTGCACTTAATAAAGAGATTGCTAAAATTGAGCAAGAAAATAGCGAAGGTGGAAAATACACAGTTTCTGTGCGTTCATTTTATCAAGGTAACGAGTTTTATTATTTTGTTTACGAAGATTATACAGATGTTCGTTTAGTTGGAACACCACCAGAAAATGTAGGTAAATATGGTGGAGATACAGATAACTGGGAATGGCCAAGACATACAGGTGATTTTTCATTATTCAGAGTTTATGCTGATGCAGAAGGACAGCCAGCGAAATACTCTACAGATAATGTGCCTTTAAAAGCAAAATATCATTTACCAGTAAATATAGATGGTGTAAAAGAAAATGATTTTGCTATGATTTTAGGTTATCCTGGAAGAACAAATCGTTGGATGCCAGCTCAAGGTGTAGAGCAAAATGTTAAATATGCATATCCTGCTTGGGTTGAAGGTTCAAAGTTAAGTATGGACGTGATGAAGAAATATATGGATGCAGACGAATCTGTAAATCTAATGTATGCATCTGGTTATGCAGGTATTGCTAACTATTGGAAAAATAGAGCGGGAATGATTAAAGCTTTAACAGAGCACAAAACCGTAGACAAAAAGAGCAAAACCGAAGCTAAATTTAATAAATGGGCTAATAAAAAAGCTAATAAAGCGATGTATGGTGATGTTATTAAAAACATCAATAACTACTATAGCTTAACCAACGAAAAGGCGAAGCAAACTAATTACTTACTAAATATATTACGTGCTAGTAAATTTTCAGTGTTGCCGTATAGAATAGGGTCTGCTTTTAAACAATACGTTGGAGCGAATGAAGCAGAACGTAAAAATCTTTTACCACGATTAGAGGCTTTTATAGAAAGTAACTATGAAGGTTATCACTTGCCTTTAGAGAAAGAAATATTAGCAAAGCAATTAGGTTTGTTGGCTTCAAAATCTAACTATTCTTTACCGGAATTAGTTGCTGAGGTTGGAGAAAAAAATGACAATGATTTTACGGCGTATACGAATGCTATTTTTGATTTAAGCTTATTCTCTTCTAAAGAAGGTGCTTTAGCATTTTTACAATATCCTGATGAAGCGATTTTAGAGAATGACCCTATGTATAAATTATCTACTCAATTATTAGATAAGTACAGAGAGAGTCCTGAAAGTTTAGAGCAGCCTACAAATGATTTTGATGCCTCTTTTAGATTATTAGTAAAAGGCTTACGTGAATCTGGATTAAGCGATATTAAATATCCTGATGCAAATTCTACATTAAGATTATCATACGGAAAAGTGAGAGCTTTACCTGCAGATAAAAGAAATGATGCTAACGAGAATAATTATACCACATTTCAAGGTATGATTAAAAAGTATAAGCCAAACGATCCTGAGTTTGATTTAGATCAAGGTATGTTAGATATCTACGAGAAGAAAGATTACGGTCGTTATGCTAACAAACGTGGTCAATTACCTGTAAACTTCTTAACAGACAATGATATTACTGGTGGTAACTCTGGTTCTCCTGTAGTAAACGGAAAAGGTGAATTAATAGGGTTAGCTTTTGATGGTAACATTGAAGCCATGGCTGGTGATGTTATTTTTGATAAAGATTTACAACGTACTATAAATGTAGATATCAGATATGTACTTTGGTTAATTGATAAATACTCTAATGCTAAGCATATTGTAGATGAGTTAACTATTATTGATAACTAGTATTACAATAAAAAAATAGTAATTAAAAAGCGATCTGAATTTTAGATCGCTTTTTTTATGGTAGATTTTAAGGATGGATTTTAATAGATTTATATAAAGCTAGTAAAGTATCTCATTGAAATATTCTGAAGTAGCCGAGGACTACAAATTATATCTAGATCGCTTTAGTTTAAAATATAGATTAATGAAAAGATAGATATAGAAACCCATAAAATAACAGCCAAAACAATGGGTTTTATGCCTGTAGATTTCAATTCTTTTATAGAAATTGTAGATCCAACAAGAAACAAAGTTAATATTAGTAACCGTTTTGACATTAGTACAATAAAGCTCGTCGTTGGTTGAGGTAGAATATGATAACTGTTTATTATAATAGCGGCTATAAATATTAGAATGAAGTAAGGGATTTTTATTTTTTCGCCTTTTGTTTTAAATAGAAACATTGAAAAAAGAGATAATGGAATAATCCATAATGTTCTGGATAGTTTTACTGTTGTAGCAATTCTTAACGCTTCTTCTCCATAGCCTAGAGCTGCACCAACAACCGAACTTGTATCATGTATGGCAACAGCGCACCATAAGCCAAATTGTTCTTGTGTTAAGTTTAGAAAGTGTCCAACTGCCGGAAAAACAAACAAAGCAATAGCGTTTAATAGAAATACAATGCCCAAAGCGATACTTATAGTTTTACTTTTCGCTTTTATAACTGGTGAAATTGCAGCTATGGCACTTCCACCACAAATAGCCGTTCCAGATGTTATAAGATGACCTAGTTTTATATCTATTTTTAAAAGCCTTGTTAACAGTAAACCCAAGAATATGGTTAAGATTATAGAATAGATGGTTAAACCAAAAGCTTCTTTACTTGTTTCTAACGTTTCTTTTAAGCACATTCCAAAACCTAATCCTACAACTGAAATTTTTAAAAAATAATGAATGGCTTTATGGCTATAGGCCTTAAATGGATTATTGAAAACAATAGTATATATAAAACCTAGTGTTAAAGCAACAGGACTATTTATAAAGCCTAAAAGGGCAATTACAACTATAAAAAGATAAACCGCTTTAGCTAATATAGCTTTCATATCATTACATATTATTTGATACAAAAGTAGATGTTATAAATAACCTATAAGCAAATTAAATAGTTGTTAGAGATAACTAAAAGTTATAATTAGATTTTATGAATTTTTTAAAATAGTCGAAAGTAGTAGAAAGATATCCGGTTCTTTTTACGAAATAAAACCAGCGCTCAATACTTAAGTCTTTAATATCTATTATTTTGAGTTTGTTATTTACCAAGTCATCAGCAATAGAATTGATGGAAAGCAGTGCATAATGGTCTGAGTTGTACAAATAATTTTTAATGGCCTCAGTACTATTAAAAGATACCACACCATTAAGTTTCTTAATTTTATTTGTAGCTAAAAAAGCATCAATAATTTCTTTGGTTCCAGAACCCAATTCACGTTCTATCATCGGTATTTTCTGTAACGTTTCTGTATCAATAATCCCTTTTGGAAAGTTGTTATTATTACTGTTAGTTACAAGTACAATTTCATCTTTAATAAATTTTTCGAATTGTAACTTAGGGTTAGAAGAGCTGCCTTCTGTGATTCCAAAATCAATGTCCTCGTTTAAAATTAAATTTTCAATAATTTCAGAATTGTTACTGATAATATTAAATGTGGTTTGCGGAAATTGGACTCTAAATTTCGCAATTATTTTAGGAAGCGTGTAGTTAGAAAGTGTTGTGCTTGCGCCAAAAGTGATAAATTCTGGGAAGCTATCTTTTTTAATCAGAAACTTTTCGTCCATTTCTGTATAGATCGCTAATATTTTATTGGTATAGACGAGAAATAATTTTCCCTCGGCTGTCATTTCAATCGAGTTTCTTTTTCTAATAAACAGTGTTGTTTTATAGTCTTGTTCTAAGTTTTTAATGGCTTTAGAAATTGCAGGCTGTGAAAGATGTAATTGTTCTGCAGCTTTTGTGAAACTTAAATGTTTTGCAACAATTTTGAATATTTGTAATTTGGTTTTCATTAGCTTATTTTCAAGGCTGTTATACTTAAGTTATTTTATTTTCTGGTAGTAATTGAAAACAAATCCGCTAGCAACACGATTTCTACTCGTTTTATCTTCCTTTCCTGTCCAATATATTCTTAAGTATTTACCAGTCTTATCTACATTAAAACTCCATAGGCTTTTATTAGCATAGACTAAATTTTTTAAATCCGAAAACATATCTAATTGGTTGGTAAATTCAAACTCTTCGGTTTTAATAAGATTCTTTTTAGATATTTTACCTTCATAAAACAGAATTTTATGCGGTGTAATCTGAATATACTGTTTTTTACTTTTATCTTTTTTTACTGCTATGCAATCATTGCATTCACTTTCTAAATATTCCCAAGTTCCTATAATATTATCAGTTAGCGATTTTCTTTCAGATGCTTTTAATGAGTCTAGTTTTTTAGTAATTTCTGTGTTCTTTGAATGTATGTAAGCATACACTGTTTGAGAAACCTCTGATTTTATGTATTTAGGAAACTCTAACGCATCAATATCTTGACACCATAGCATATGATTAGAAATTAATAGCATTAATATCAGTAGGATTTTTTTCATAAAAGTGTACTCTGTATATTAAAATTCAAATTGAAAATCTGAAATAATTTTGCATTAAGATTAGATCTAGTAATAAGTTATATATGTGGTAGTTATTGTTTTAAAATATTGAATAGCCTAATATTATTGAGAAAGTTTTATAGTCTGAACTCCAAATTCTATTCATTTTAATAAGCTCTCTACTTGTTTGATACCTTATTTCTAAACTGAATTTATCTCGGAATTCATATCCAACACCAAATGCTAAATTTTGTTCAGTTTCAAGATGCAAAGTATTAGTGTTAGCACTAGTAGAGCTATCAAATTCAAAGGACGATTTTGAATTTAAATCAAAAACATAAGAGATATTGACAAAAATATTTGATTCATTTTTAAGAAAGAAGGTATGTCTTAAACCTACAGGTATTTCAATAGAACTGTAATCAATCTTACTCATTAATTCACCTCCTATTATAACGCTGACATCAGTATTTGTTGTTTCAGATTTAAAACTTTGATATGTAGGTTCAATAATAAGTGTCCATTTATTTTTATCAAAAGGCAAAACAATTTCAGCCTCTAACCCAATTCCAAAACCAGTTTTAGTTCCGAAATCTATAACGTCTTTAGAGTTATAAGTAGCGTTTACTAATGTTAATGACGAACTATTATAACGAGGTCTTATTGTTAAGTTAAAAAAATCTCGTTTTTCTTTAGGTTCAACTATAGTTGAATTCTGGCCTAGACATTCACTGTATGCAATAAAAAATTGTTTTAATTCCTTTGATTCATATTCTAAATTTTTGAATTTATTCATTTTGAAGTCAGGACATTTTAGCGCATTTAATAATTGCTGTCTAAAATGATTGTTTTCTGCAATTTTATATTCTGTTGTTTTATAACTTTTATAAACTAATTGTTCAATTTCTGAATCTTCTTTTTTATAAAAAAAACGTATTAAACCATTATCTAGGTATTGATATAAATTGGCTTCACCTTCAATTAAGACTTTTAGAAAAAGCGTCTCTTCTTCAAATTTTGGGTTTCTGTGTTTACTTAATGTATTAATGTCTGCACTAGATCTATCAATATTGACTTTAGCTTTGATGTATTTTGAAATATTAGTAATACCAAATTCTTTAACGGTTGTTAAATTGGCTGTTTTAATTTCTGCTTTTTCTGATCTTTTATATTGAAATTCAGTGGGATTATTGTTCCAATCAATAGTTCTAATGAGACAATTAATTTTTTGATTACTATTGTCAATAAAATACCCTTCTTCAAAAATAATTTGCGAATAAGATGAAAGGCTTAAAAGGATTGTAAAAAAGATTAAGAGCGTCTTTTTCATAGAGTTGTAATTGTTGTTTTATGCAATTGGTTGCGTGATTAAGCACCTAATTTAGTAAACTTTTACGAACCCGTGAAAATTCCGCAGGAATTTTCGCAAGTAGGCTAGAACCAAGCAATTAATTGTACACGGTGTTGTGGGTAGTTATTTTATTTACTACAGACAAATATTTGTTTTTCTGAACTATCGTTAAATTCCTCTTCTTTAAAACTTCCGAATTTATGAATAATTGTAAAACCATTCCATTCCAGGTATGAGTCTAATTCTTGAGGAAAATACAATCTCATATCTAAATTTTGAGTCGAATGAAATTCATCATTTATATAGTAATTCCATTCTATCCGATTAATTTGACTTTGGTTTTCATAACGCATTTTCTGCTTTATTAAAACATTTCTTCCATCTTTGGTTGTGTATTGATTAATTTCATTTTCCTCGTTTCTGCTTTCTACAATGTATTGAATATTTGGATTATAGCAATCCAACAAAAACAATCCTTTTTCTTTAAGGTGATTTTTTACAACATTAAGTGCTTGAAATAAATCTTCGTTTTGATATAAATGATGAATAGAGTTAAATGGAATAAAAATTAAATCATATTTCTGACGTAAATTTAAAGTTCTAATATCTGCTTGAATAAAATCAATTTCTAAACCAGCTTCTGAAGCTTTAAGTTTTGCTTGTTCGAGCATTGAAGAAGTGATGTCAACTCCACTAATATTATATCCATCCTTTGCAATTGGAATTGTAAGTCTACCAGTTCCGCAACAAAGTTCTAGTATACGAGCATTTTTTTGTTTTGGTAGCCAATTTTGGTAAAATTCCAAATCAGTTAAGTCAGTATTCATTCCGTCGTAAACATTCGCATCATAAATCAAATCTCCTACCTTATATTCACTTTTCATTTTAATTTTCAATTTGTTGCCTTAAGTTATTGAATAGAGCATTTAGTCTTTTAGCTTGTTGCAAACGTGTTTGTGTATGGTTAGTTGCGTGTTTCAGTAACTAAGTTAGTAAACATTCACAAGTAGGGAAGAACCAAGCAATTAATTATACACGGTGTTGGTAATTGGCTTTTATCTTTTCAATGAAAAATGGCCTGAAAAAATTGTTCCATTTCCAAGATTAGCTTTGAACCAATAGTCGTTTGACAACATTCCTTTTCCATTATAATATCCATCCCAACCAACATCATTCGATGTTAATTGAGTTAATAACTTTCCATATCTGTCAAATATCAATATTTTGGAATTTGGCAATTTATTTATTCCTATTATTTGCCAAAAATCGTTATATCCGTCACCATTTGGGGTAAAGAATTTGGGATAATCAATTATAGTTACTTCATTTGAATCCTCACCACAACCTTCTTTGTCTCTAACATATACATTGTAGCAACCTCCCATGATATTTGGGAAATAATTACTGTCTTGGTAATATACACCATCAATTGAGTACTCAAAATCACCATTACCTGAGGCTATTATTTCAATAAAATTATTTCCTAATTCTCCGTAATTTACTTGCTGTATTTCTGGTAAGTCTGAACGAACAAGACTAAATGTAAACGAATTTTCACAAGCTATACCATTTTCAATTTGGGTAACAGATATAGTATAACTGCCTTCTTCTGTTATTTCTGCTATGTAAGTATCTGAAATTATTGAGCCATCTTCAAAAATCCAATTATAAGAATTAAAACCAGAATTGACGGTTAAAAAAATTGATGGTTCTAAATTACAAATGAAGTATTCTTCTTCTAAATTAATTTCGGGTAACTCATTTACAACCAAGCCAAAAGATGTTTCTGAATAACAAATTGGATTTGAGGCATCTTCAACTCTAACGTATATGGTTTGAGAAAAAGGCTCTGTGTTTTGAAAAAATGCAGGTAAAGGACTTGGAAGCGAATTATTATTGGAATCATAATATTGTATTATTAAACCTGTTTGAGTCCCAATAATTTGTTGCTCTATATTGGATGTGTCAAATTCAGCATATCCATTCCCTAGGTCACATGCATACAAATTATTAGATTGATTTATGTTTGGTTGCGTTACGGTTTGTAATTCAAGTGTGGTTTCAGTATAGCAACTTGTATTGGTATCAGTTACTCTTAAAGTTATTAATTGATTAAATGGATTAGAATTAGTGTATGGGTTTGGCAAAGGACTAGATAATTCATTTCCATTTTGGTTAAAATAACTAACAGTCATTCCTGTCTGACCATTCAAAACTTGATTTTGAACATTAGAAGTGTCAAAATATTCAGAAATTCCATCATTATTATCATCACATCCATTTAAAACATTTAAGGAATTTGCTATCGGTAATGGATTTACAATTAAATCAAAAGAAATTTCACTATAACAATTAGTAATAGGATTTGTTATTCTTGCCGTTATAGTTTCTTGGTTGGGAATTGTGTTTAGAATTGAATTAGGTAGTGGATTTGGCAATTGCAATCCATTTTCATAGAAAAAAATAATTGTCATTCCAGTTTGCTCACCTAAAATAGTGCTTTCAATATTACTAATATCAAACTCAGTGATTCCGTCTTCATCATCATCATCACAAGCATAGATATTACTAATCTGATTAATTTCGGGAAGAGACTCAACAATTAAGTCGAAAGAGACTTCTGTAAAACACGTTAAATTATTATTGTAAGCAATCCTAGCTGTAATAGTTTCTTGACCAACAATAGAATTGGAAAGAGGGTTGGGTAATGGGCTTGGTAATTCCATTCCATTACTATTAAAATATTTAATTGTCAAATTTGACTGACTTCCTATTAAATCATTATCTATTGAAGATGTATCAAAATAACTAGAAATTTGACTTCCATAAACATCTTCACAACTATATCTATTTGCAATTTGATTTACAATAGGACTATTACTAATAACAACTTCAATACTTAGAGTTTCTATTTCAGTTCCACAAGTAACCAATGCGGTAACGTCATAATTCCCATTGTTGGTAAATGTATGGATGGGATTAGTTAAAGTAGATGTATTATTTACGCCAGAAGCAGGATTATCAAAGTTCCATAATACTGAATCAAAATCACCACTAATTTCGAACGAAGTACTTTCAGCCAAACAGGAATTTTCATAGGAAATCAAACCATCCAAATCTGTTTGATCGGTTTTGTATTTGTAAAAAAGAACATCTGAATTACTGTTACCACTATTATTAGTTATTTCAGTGCCGTTTATTTGCATTGGTGAGCTTTCGAAGAAAGCACTTAAATAGATGTCATCATCTACTATTAAAATTGGACCTGGTCCATCTACGTAACCATACCCAGCTCCATAATAGCTTTCTCCAGATGACCGTAAAACAAATTCTTTTTCAAAACTGTCAAGATTAACTTTAAATAACACCAAGTCTTCAGTATAAAAATTGGTGGTTTCTATTGTTGTGTCACCCAAAGTTAATGCCAATCTAAAACTTGTTAAAATAAATAGCTCATCATTTTTATGATACATGTAACCATTACTGATGTTATCGGTTCTCCAATTACCACCAATAGTTGGTGAAGGTAAACTTGAACAGTTATCTATGGGTGTAATATTTTCAAGATTTCCATCGCTTGTAGAATATTCAGTCAATAAACTACCAAATTGGCAATTACTCACAGTAAAGACATTTCCTAAAACATCTACAGAATTGTAATAGCTTCCCCATAAATATAGTTTATCGTTTGTGTTATTATAATATAAGTTTGATGCATTATATCTATTGTTATTAGCAGAATAGCTTGATATTTCATTAATCCATTCTTGGTTTAAATTTGAGTCGAATTTTGTAATATGCGTAATGTCATTAGAGGTTCCTGTTAAATATATATTACCATTTATGTCAATTTCAGAATCAATAAGAGTATCTTCTCCGTTTACTCCAAAATTTTCTGCATCAATCAGGTTTCCTTCTAAATCAAATTTAGCGATGTAGTAATCTTCCACATCACTTGTAAGGGTAATTTCGTTATTAATACTAATTGTGGTATAAAAAATCCCGACAATAAAAATTGTATCATTCCAATAATGTACGTTACTACCAATTTGCTGTCCTCCAAGAGGTCTACTCCATAAGAGTTGGCCTTGAGAATCCATTTTGACAATATTCATACCAGAATTTATCACGATATTACCTACATTGACTTGACTCCAATTATTTGTGACTATAACATATATATTATCTTGTTGGTCTACGGTAGTTTTATAAGCACCAAAACCAGCACCAATAGAGGTAACGAAATTATTTGACCAAATTAGATTACAATTAAAATCATATTTATAAATAGCACCTCCACCAAAATTTCCTTGAAGAGTTGTGAAAATAATTCCATCAGATACTTTATTAATATCTTCAGGGTGGTCATTTGTCCAACTACCTATGCTCTGACCGCAGTCAAAGCATTGTGAATAAGAAAAAAGAGAATAAAGTAATGTCGTTAGTATAAATAAATTGAATCTCATTTAGTCTTTTAGCTTGTTGCCAACGTGTTTGTGTATGGTTAGTTGCGTGGTTTAGCAACTAAATTAGTAAATAATTACTGACCAAGAAAGTCTGAGAGGACTTTCGTAAGTAAGCAAAAAGCTAGCAATAAATTATATATGCTGTTGTAAACAGTTATTATTCCACTCGTGTATATTCTTGATAGCGGTGTGATTGAAAATTATTACCATCACAAGGAAAATCTCCCTCATTATAATAATATCCAATTCTTAAAACATCTTCTGTAACCTCTAAAAATGTTGTATTGAATGTAATTCCATTCAAAATTTGTGTGAGATTTTCACCAGATAAAGACCAAGTTCCTTCAAAGACATATTCGCCGGGCGATCCAGTATCATCACAGTAATAAATGTCGTTTACTGTTCCATCAGAGTTAAAAGTTAATTCTCCTTGAAGACAGGTTGCGAAAACACCAGTTTCTTCACTTCCTGTTGAACAGACAAAGACTTGTTTTAATAGTTTCCATGTTCCAATAATTGACATTGAATCTGTATTGGTATCATCATCCTGCGAGCAAGATGAGAAAATAATCAGTCCAATTAGAATGCCGCAAAATAATTTTATTTTTTTCATTTGTAGAGTCTTTTAATTGTTTACGTGTTTGTGTATGGTTAGTTGCGTGGTTAAGCAACTAAGTTAGCAAACTTTTACGAACCCGTGAATATTCCGCAGGAATATTCGCAAGTAAGCTCAATGAAGCAATTAAATATACACGGTGTTATGCACAGGCTTACTACTCAATATTTTCAGCTAGTTTATTTTTTAATTCTATTGCTGTTGTTTGTTTCAATTCTAACGTCATAACTTTTTTAGAACTTATTTCGAATTCTATTAAATCAAAATATGGTAAATCATCTATATAAGAAGTCGCCATAATATACGCTTTATCTCCAATGGGTAAAATCAAATCCTCTGCGTCGTTGTGCGTGAATCCGAAAGAACCGTCCATTCTTTCGTAACCAGGAATATACATATTCTTATTTGGTAATAAAAGCGAAGTGAATACATACGAAAAATCTTCGTTTTTAACTTTTAGGATTAAATCTACTATTTCAGATTTTGGGTCATTAAAAAATTTGTCAATATTCGACCAGCCTAATTTTCTGACCGAAAAAATATAACTTGTATTAAAATCTTCCACAAATCCATTTTGTCCTTTTTTTGTTATTACTTCAGGAATGAATAGGCCATTTTGGCTTTCTTTTAATTTAACCGTATCTCTTGAGATATCAATTATTTTTATATTAGCTTTTTGAAACTGGGTTTTATCTCCTATTTTTCGTTCAGGACTCCAAAACCATTTATCAAGTTCTTTACTTTCAAAGTCAGCAATATTGTCAAATTGGTAAGTAATAGTTTTATAAGATTGTTCAAGTTCCTTTAATTCTTTATTAAGAATGCTTTTTTGGTTTGTCCAATTTATTGATAAACTATCTTTTACTCCTTCAAAAATCAACATTTCATCATCTAATTCTGATGTTGGAATCATAATTCCGATTTCTTTTCCGCTTTTTAGTTTTGTTATTTTGTCGTTTATAGAAGCATTTATGTATAACATTCCACCACTGGATAAAAGTTTATTGTTACTAGTCGTGGTTAAGTTTCCAATTACAAAGTCAATTGGATTAAATATTTCTTTTATTTCAATTTGTATTTGATTAATTGAATCTCCTGTCTCTATTTCAAAGGTATTGGCATAAATTCTATAAATAGAACCATTTTTTGTAACGAGAGTTGTGTCAGTTTTTATGTCAATATTGAAATATTCACTTTCAATATTATCTTGATTGTATATTTCAGAGAATATTTTAGCTTTATTTTCAGCGATGGAATTTCGGTCATCTTTACACGATGAAAAACCCAAAATTAATAATAAAGCAATTACGATTGTATTTCTCATAGGCGTTTTTTCAGCTTGTGCATAACGTTTTTGTGTATGGTTAGTTGCGAGGTTCAGCAACTAATTTAGCAAACTTTTACGAACCTGTGAATATTCCGCAGGAATATTCGCAAGTAGGGAAGAACCTAGCAATTAATTATACACGGTGTTGTAGGTAGTGTTTCTCATTGACTAGGGATTTCGCCTTTAATCCATTGTTCTTTCTGTTTATAGCCAGAACTGACAAAAAGAAAATTCTCTTTTTCAAAATCAACTAAACCTAATGCTATAACCATATGTTTTTCTCCTTCTAAGTATTCCTCATCAGTATTTTTTGAGTCAATTTTATTTAAATAGCCAACAACTCTAATCTTATCTCCAATCACATTTTCCTCATTTTTGAACATTAAGACAGTCCATAAATAATTTCCTTCTCCCAACTCTAATTTGTAAAAAGGTGTATTATTTCTGCTATTTTTTATTTCAAGAATATTCGCGTCATACGCAATCATTTTATTCGTGAATTTTTTAATCTTATTAAATTTTGTTTGGTCAAAGTTTGTCGGAAAAGATTTTTCAGTCACTTTATTAGTTTGTCCAAAAGACAATCCAATAGTGAAAGTTAAAAAGAGTAAAATCAAATTATTTTTCATTTGCGTTCTGTTTTGTATTATACTGATATAGGTTGACTCTTTTTGGTTAATATTTAGACGTTCAAAAGATTTCTTTTAGCCGTTTAGAAG
>NZ_JABFDF010000019.1 GCF_013403985.1 Winogradskyella ludwigii | reverse complement strand
TCTCGGATTTTCTATTCGGTAAATATTTAGTAACTTAGTTGCCAAACCACGCAACTAACTCATACACAACCACGTTGTAAGTAATTAGCCAATCTAATGGGGAAATTTGAACATAATAAACAATATACTTTTGATGTTGACTCTGCTCCTACTTCTTGGTTAGACTATTCAGAGGAACTAAAAGAAATTGCAGAACTCATCTTCTCTAATTCAGTAACTGAAATTAATAGATATCCTGAAAACGAAAAAGGTTTAAGACTTGAAAGAGGTTACTTTTTAAATTATGGGTTTTCAATTGAAAACATATTGAAAGGACTCATAATATCTGAAAATAACTCTTATGTTTCTGATGGAAAAATATCACCTGAAATAAGTTCAAATCATAATTTAGAAATACTTGTTGACAAAATTGATTCAATATCATTTGATAAAAATGAAAGAAAATTATTGTCGATTTTGTCAGATGCAATACCATATTGGGGTAGATATCCTATTCCCAAAAAGTATACTAAAGTTTCTACTAAATTTAAGCTGACAGAAAAAGTTAACGAAGATTTAAACAACTTATGGTTCAAAATAGGAAAAGAGCTTTATTCAAACATTAAGTTAGGATGGACTGGACCAAGCGGAATAGAAACTGGACCTTACATAAGTTCAACTTTTGAAAACCCTGAAGAGTTTGACAAATCAATAGCTGAAATTAATAAGCAAATAAAAAAAGGTGTTTTTAAAGCAGGCAACGTTGATATATCAAAATATAGTAGAAATAAATAACTACTTACAACACCGTGTATAATTAATTGCTGTATTCTTCTCTACTTGCGAATATTCCTGCGGAATATTCACGGGTTCGTAAAAGTTTACTAACTTAGTTGCTAAACCACGCAACTAACCATACACAAACACGTTGTAAAACATTTATGAAACGACCTGCCAACCAAAATCAACATAAAGTACCGCAAGTTTATCTAAAGCAATTTGGATATAAATTTCACGAACAAAATAAAGTTTCAGTTTTAAAACTTGGCGAAAAGTTCATAAGACAAAAAAGTATTAAAAAATTTTTGGCAGAAACAAATATCTATGATATAGAGAGTGAAAATCCTGAAATAGAAAGAATTTTTGAAGGATTGAATTGTGATATTGAGAATGAATACAATGATATTGTTACTGATTTAGAAAATGACAAAAAATTAAGCGAAAAATCTTATGCTGTATTATTGCAATTAATTCCAAATTTCATAGCAAGAAGTGACACTTGGAGAGCTTTTGTAATTCACATTTTGGAATCTGATGCCAAAGAAAATTTTTTAAAAGTAATTTGCGCACATCTCGCTGAAAGTTTTGAAGACCTTGAATATAAAGATTTTTTCAGGAAAATGGTTGATAGTCCAGTTGAAGAAATTGTTAATAGAGCATTAATGTTCTTTACAGACCATTTGCTTCGTAGAATTGGACATTACGAAATTGTAATTATACAAGCACAAGAAGGAAAACCTTGGTTTACATCTGACAATCCTGTCATTTTAGAAAATAGAACTGCAAGATTGGAAATTATGCAAAAAGAAAGTGAAGTTTACTTTCCGATAAACCCGAAATATTTAGCTTATTTACATTTTGAAAATTCAGATGATAAAGTGAACGAATTACGCAGTTATGCAACTAATCAAATTTACAATGCAACTGACGACCAAAATTTTGATATTCAACAAAAGATTATGAGGAATGCACATAAATATGTCATATTCGAAGGAGAATTTAAATACACATTTGGAAATAAAGAAAATGAATAAAACGTTTTACAACACCGTATATAATTTATTGCTGGCTTCTTGCTTCCTTACGAAAGTCCTCGCGGACTTTCTTGGTCGGTAATTATTTACTAAATTAGGTGCTTAAACCACGCAACAAACCATATACAAACACGTTGCCAGTAATTTACGAACGGCACTCTAAAAAACAAATTGAAAGTAATGAAGAAAGAACTTGAGGAAATAACA
>NZ_JABFDF010000018.1 GCF_013403985.1 Winogradskyella ludwigii | reverse complement strand
GCCCTCCTGCGACATGAGTCATTTTGGTTTTAAGAGGCATTCTACCACTCATTGTACCTCCTCTTGACGGTGCACAACTTGGTGCTGAAGCATAGGCTTGTGAAAAATTAGCTCCATTCTCAGCCAATGCTAACATATTAGGTGTTTCCCAAGGAACAACATCACCAACATCATTTAACTGAGTGTCCTGCCAGCCTAAATCATCTGCATAAATAAAAACAATATTTGGTTTAATTATCTCTTGACCATTTATTTGTGTTAAAAAAAGAATGCTGAATAATAAAAGTAGCGTCGTGTTTCTCATCATGAAATTAGTTTAGCCAAAAATAGAGTTTAAAGAGATTTAGATTCTACTATATTCAATCAAAACGTTTCTCATATCTATCATTTCATATAAATAAAAGAAGCACAATAGGTTTTAACGCTATTGTGCTTCTTTCAATTTGCAATAATTTTAACTATTAACTGCAATACATATTAATACGCTATCAAATTGAATAACCTAGAAACTAGTTGTTTCAATTGGTTATAAATTTATATAGAGTAGAAAATAGGTGTCTAATAACTTTAAAATCTGACGATTACTTTAATAGTAAAGTAGTCGTTAGATTTTAATTGTAAAAAATGAACCTTACTCTTTTAATAATTTTAAAGTCGATTTACTACCATCTTCATGTATGACTTGCAAAAAGTATAAGCCTGTTTTGAGTTCTGAGATATCGATGTCTTGATACTGATTATTAAATTCGTATGCTTTAGCTCCATGTACACTATACAATATACCTGATGCTACGGATTTTGAAAGACTAAAAGTGCCTTTAACAGGATTAGGAAATAACTTAAGTGTTTCTCTAGCCTCTATCACCTCATTAACACCTAATGTACTTAAATCTAAATGGTATGTAACAGCGTAAACTCTAAATCTTGGTGTAGTATCTATAGTAGCATTGGAAAGGTTAGTTACTAAAAACTCCATAGTTTGCGCCGCTTCAGTTATTGTTGTTGGCATATCAAATTCATAATATAAATCAGCTGTACTGTTAGTACTTATGTATTCAAAACTCTGGGTCTCACCACCAATGGTAACATCAAAGTTTGCCGTATCACCTGCAAGTGACCGCACTCTAAATACTATCTTTTCACATAATACAGATTCAGTAGCTTTAACATTGATATTAAAACCATCGCCTCCGCCTTCTGTTCTCATTTGTACAAATGCACCACCTGTAGTAGTATTTCCTATCAATTCTGCATATACATCTGTACTTTCTGGTTCAAATTGTTGTTCTTCTTCCGTTGTATTAAGCGTTATTTCACTAAGTGGTTGTGTAGCTCCTAAAACATTAAAGAAGAGATCTACAAATCTTACTCTTGGTGTTAACCCACTTGAATTAGAAAGTGAGGTTGTTATGACCTGTATTTCTTTAGATGACTGTGTAAATGTCACTGGAGTATCAAATTCAAATAATTCTGGAGTATTATTATTTGTACTTGTATACGTAAAACTTTGTGTTTCTCCATCAATAATAATATCAACATTTACAGTATCTGCTGATTGAGATATAATTCCTAATGTAATTTTATCACAAGTTATAGTTTCAACATCTGCAGGAGCTTTTACATAAAATTTTGCTCCATCTCCGCCTTCTTCAGTCCTTGCTTGTAAATAAGCTGTACCACCTATCGTTGTATTCCCAATTAACTCAGCATATTCATCTACTACTTTAAAAGCTTGTTCTCCAACAGCGTTAGCAAGTATTATCTTATGAGGGTTAAATATTGATATGGCATCCGATATGACTACAAAATTATTTTCATCTATTAACGTAAACACAACTCCTGTAGCTACTTCTGGCACATCGGCTGTAATCACGTTACCATCTATGGTTGCAGGAAGTTCAAACCATTCTTCTTCTGGTGTGTCTACTTCTTCTATCCTATAAAGCAAATAAGCGGTTTCAATAATTGCATCTCCAGGATTAGTAGTTAGGGTTGCTGTGGCTACACCTGTATTCTCATCATAAACTGTTGAAGTTATAGAAGGAACAATATCTTGATTAACTAAAGGATCACCATTATAATCTGGATTAAAATGTGGTATTCTTGTATCATTTTCAGCTAAAAGAGTCTCTAGTTTTAAGATCATTTCATTTTTAAGCGATACAGGCATCGTATCTATAACATCAAACATCTCTTCTATATCACTGTCAGATCCATCGTCATTATATAATTGGTAAGCTTTATAATAATCTCCGTTATCATAGATTTTATACAATTTATAATTTCCACTTCTAATTG
>NZ_JABFDF010000017.1 GCF_013403985.1 Winogradskyella ludwigii | reverse complement strand
AATCCTCTCGGATTTTCTATTCGGTAAATATTTAGTAACTTAGTTGCCAAACCACGCAACTAACTCATACACAACCAGATTGTGGGTAATTCCTGCTACGTTGAAAACAAATTATAAAATTTTAAAATAATGAATAAAATATTTATTATAATATTCCTAGTAGTCCCAATTGGCTTATCAGCTCAAACGTATTACAATCTAACGGATAAAGTTATTCCATACAGAAAGGGTAATTTATGGGGTTATGCTGACAGAAAATCTAAAGAAATATTAGTTAAACCAATATATGATTCTGTCAACCATGACTTTTTAAAAAAACTTCGTTGGATTCCAAAAGTTTCTAAGAATGGAAAATGGGGATTGTTTGCATATAATGCAGATAAAAAAAATTATGAACTAGTAGTTCCTATTGAGTACGATTCTATAACGAATCTTGGTTTTGTTAATAAAAATACTGCTTTATGGAAAAATGGGAGTTTCAGATTTTTAAATAACAAATTCAAAAATGCTTTTGATAAAAAAGATTATTTTATAGATTATTTTATTGAAGAAAAGTACGACTTTACTGTTATACTAAAAAGGCAAAACAAAAATGATGTTTGGTATAGGCAAATTGTTGGAGGAAGACCAAAAGCCATTGTATTAGATAGTATTTTTGAGATTAATAAAATTGTTAATGAAAAGCAATATTTCAATCTAAAAAAAGAAACATCTGCTTTATTTTATAAAATCATAAATCAAAAGAAAGAAATTATTAAAAGCGAAAAAGATAATAATGTAACTTATGTAACAACAGAACAACCTGAACATCCTAAAATGTATCCTCTATTATTTACAAATCCAAATTCGCACCAACAATATGTTTTCTACCAATATGGATATGGAAAAAATAAACTGGAGAGGTTTATTAAGGTTCCTACTACTGAAATATTGGAAATCGAAGATAAGGTAGTTCATCGTATAAGCTCAAAAAAGAACCAAAAACTCTCAACAAACACTAAATTTAGTATTGACAGTACCAACGATAGTAAAAAATATAAAACTAAGAAGAAAAACAAATACATTTTAACAGGTAAATATCATAGCGAAATTAGACTCATTCAGTCTTCTAAAGCAAAAAAGTTTGGTATAGCAAAAAAGGATGAAGCATTTTTACCAGATAACGTTTTGGTTGAACCCATATACAAAAATGTGTTACTATATAAATTAAGTAAGTACCGTGAAACATTTTTCTTAGTTTTAGAAAAGTCAAATGGGAAAAAAAGTATCTTCTATTTAAACAAAATTCAGGATTTTGAGTTCGAAGAATTACAAGTATTTCAATCTGAATTAAGATATTCAAATAATGGGTTGAAAGGTGTAGCTTATAGAAATCGGGAATTGACTTTTTTACCACCAAAATTTAGTGAAATCCCAAAACCAATTTATAAATATGGCTCTACTGATTTCTTAAAAGTATTTATCCCTAATAATGTTTACTATTATTTATCAACAGATGGTTTGGAATTCTATGAGAAATAAAACTACCCACAACACCGTGCATAATTAATTGCTTGGCTATTAACTACTTGTGAATATTCCTGCGGAATATTCACGGGTTCGTAAAAGTTTGCTAAATTAGTTGCTTAACCACGCAACTAACCATACACAATCACGTTAGCAAACATATGAGACAAACTATCTGCATATCATTAATTCTATTACTATTTAGCTGTAATTCTAATAACGACAAAGAAATTACTGAACTATTTAAGCAAGTAAATGATAACAGAATCTTGGGTAAAAATATGATGCCATTAAAGATTGTCAAAAGATTATATCGTTAGACAATTCAAATATTGACGCATATAGAGTTTTGTCTGAATTAGCTTTTGAAACTGGTGATTTTGAAAAGTCATTAGAATTGAATAAAAAACTTATAGAACTTAAACCAGATGCGTATCAATACTATTCAAAAACAGGACTATTATTAGCTTTATTTGATAAAAATGAGAAAGCGGAATTGTACTATGAAAAAGGAAGAGAAGCATTTGCTAAAAAAGAAAAAGAATATTGGGCAAAAACAGACACATTGAGTATGGCATCAATGTTTATGATGATTGGTGATAGTATTAAAAGCAAAGAATTACTAAAATTAGCAATTAAAAGAAAACCTTATGATTCTGTCTATATTAAAGTTCTTAAAGAGTTTAACGATTATAGCTATAGAGAGACTATAAAGCAATTAAAAAAAGTAATGACTGAATTCAAATATTCTAAACAGGATGATAATAGCGAATCAAAAATAATTGAAATTGAAAAGTAAATACGTTTGCTAACACCGTATAAAAATAATGCTTAGTTTAGTGCTTAATCAAGAGTCCGTGCGCTCTTGTTACGTCTGATTTTCCTGCGGAAAATCCTCGCAAACAAAACCGCACTATTCTTATACATAAACGTTAGCAAACATTAGAATCATGAACTTTCCTGAAATAGGTTGACTAAAAATTAAACCATTAATTATAGTCACTTATGAAAACACAAAATGAACACTG
>NZ_JABFDF010000016.1 GCF_013403985.1 Winogradskyella ludwigii | reverse complement strand
GTTGTGTTTATCAATCTAACGTTTTAAAATTCAGAATTCGAGTGAGATTTTTGCATTCAATTCGGCTTAAGCAACTTGTTTTTTTTGCTTAAAGTTCCGAATTTGGTTGCGCTGCGTTATTACAGTTAACGTGTTTGTGTATGGTTAGTTGCGTGGTTAAGCAACTAAATTAGTAAACTTTTACGAACCCGTGAATATTCCGCAGGAATATTCGCAAGTAAGCTCAATGAAGCAATTAATTATACACGGTGTTGGCAATAGTATTTTTATTCAGTTAGATTTTCCGTTATAGATTTCAGAGTATCAATTTTCGGCATTTCTGTAATATCAGATTCTCCGTCTATTGAGTAAAATTCCAATTCAGTCGGCATTTGGTCAGTTCCGAATACAGATATTCCAATCAATTCTCCATTTTTACCTTTTCCAGCGTAATCTATTATTAAATTCCCGTTTTGAATTTCCGAGTCAAATGTTTTTCCAAATATTATAGTAGGACATTTTCCGCAACCACATCTCGCAATAACTTTTAGATTTCCGATTAAATTAGTCCATTCTGATTTTTCTTTTCCAAACAGATAAGTCAGAAATTCAATTTCGGATTTTGTCACTTCTCTTTTATCTGGAATGCTATATTTCATTAATCAAATTGTTCATTTTTTACGTTCCGTTGATATTATTGCCAACGGTCTAGTGTATGATTTCGTTGCGTGTTTAAGCATTAAAGTTAGCAAACAAATCACAGATAGAAAATTCCAGCGGAATTTTCGTAAGTAAGCTCTAACTAGCAATGAATTATACACATTGTTGTGCATAGTTTTTATTTTATCTTTTTGTATTCATAATGCTTATTGAACAGACCACCTTTATTTTTATAAATCAGCTTATTTTCATCAATTTCAATCAGAATGTAATTCCGATTCCCAATTGTCAGAATTGAGTCAGACAATTTATAAATTGCTTGGTATTCATTTCCCATTTGGTTAATAAATATTGTTTTGTCTTTATTAAAAGTCAGAGTAGTTTCTAGTTCAGATTTTGAGTTAGATTCAGATTCTTTTTCAGTTAGTGGTTCAATATCGTCAGGAAAAGAGTCCGTTTCTGCAACTAAAACCCATTTTCCGATTAGTTTGTTTTCCGATATGGATTGTGCTTTGCAAGAATTAATTCCAAGAATTAAAGTAAGCATGATTAATATTCTCATAGTTCTTTTATTCTGATACAACTCCAATAAACATTAAATACTCAATTTCGGTATCATAAATTTCGAGTAGTTCATCCTTTGTTAATTTTACTTTTTCCTCATTCAGAGCATATTCCACCATTTGGTTAATATCCAATTCGACATTCGATTCAGGTTCGCTTTCAGGATTTGGATTTTCAGAAGTCAGACCAGTTTTCTCCATATAATTCATTTCCGCAAGTAGAGCGCCACGAATCAAATTCAAGTCAGATTTTTTCTTATTCAGCTTTAATGCAATGAAACAAGTCGCTTCATCTAAATCATAGATTTCTTTTCCAGCGTTATTTTCATTAACAGTACAGATTGGTTCGTTTTTACAACCGAAAAATGAGAGTAAAGTCAAGATTAATATTTTTTTCACGTTTCTTGGGTTAAATTATGCACAACGTGTTTGTGTATGATTTCGTTGCGTGTTTAAGCAACTAATTTAGCAAATAAATCACAGATAGAAAGTCCGCGAGGACTTTCGTAAGTAGGCTAAAACCAGCAATGAATTATACACGGTGTTGTGCTTTCGTTATTTTTCATTCAATTCATTGTCAATTATTGCAATAGTTTTATTTGTTAATCTAACAAGACCATATTTAAGCCAAACTTCATCGGCTGCATGATTTAAATATATTTTATTTAATGTTAGATAGGTGTCAGGATCTTTAACTAGAGCTGATAATTCCTTATTGCTTAATAAAAAATTAGGATGTGTTGGAATTAATGGATGAATTAAATATTCTTCTGGAATTACGGGAAGCATGTATAATCTAGCCATTAAATTTACGATCTTATTATCATTATCAACATATAGCATATCAGTTCTCCTGTCGGTAATTGCGTTTCTAGAACTAGTATAGTCTTTTAGTTTAGACAAGTTCTGCTTTAAGCTATCACTTAACATTTCAAATTTACCAGAATTAATTGCTTCTTCTTGAACGGAATTCAATAAAGATAATGTTCTATCATAAATCATTTCAGACAGATAATACTTTAGACTATCAATAGGAATGGCATAATCTCCTACTGAATACAGAAGCACTTTATTAAATTTACTATTACTTTCATGTATTCCAAGTAGGTAATTATCCAACTCATTTTTATTGTTAAGCAATTCCTTTTTTAAGGCTAGCATGAGGTTGTTTTTGCTGTTTTCCAGCTTTCTATTCTCATTCCAATTATTTATCTGTAGAGCAATTAAAATTCCAATTACCACTAGCACAATTTCTCCAATGGCGTATTTAAAATACTTTCCAGTTTTCCCTTTTGAAAGTAAATCTTGTCTAATTTTTCTAAAGAATTTTATCATTGGTTAGCGGTTTGTCATAATGAAGCACAACGTTTATGTATAAGAATAGTTGCGGGTTTGTATACGAGGATTTTCCGAAGGAAAATCAGACGTTACAAACACGCA
>NZ_JABFDF010000015.1 GCF_013403985.1 Winogradskyella ludwigii | reverse complement strand
GTTGTGTTTATCAATCTAACGTTTTAAAATTCAGAATTCGAGTGAGATTTTTGCATTCAATTCGGCTTAAGCAACTTTTTTTTTTTGCTTAAAGTTCCGAATTTGGTTGCGCTTCGTTATTACAGTTAACGTGTTTGTGTATGCTTAGTTGCGTGGTTAGACAACTAATTTAGTAAACTTTTACGAACCTGTGAATATTCCGAAGGAATATTCCAGATAAGCAGAAACAAAGCAATTAAATATACACGGTGTTGGCAGCTGTGCTTATTTTTTTATCCGCTATGTTTTTTTAATAAACGATAATTTAATATAGTTCAATTAGTTCTCTAATTAACTTAAACATTAAATAAATCGAGCCATAATCTGTTTTTAGTCCTGCGTTGTTGCTAATCAGACACGCATTTTACGTTCAGCTTGGAAATCCTGCGTTATATTTTTAATATCGAGGAAACTTGTCAAATTCCAGTTCTTATGTTAAATCAATTATATGATTATTCTAGTTTAGTTCCGCAAGAAATTAAAATTTTCGACTCCATTTTTTCTGATTTTACTTACTTAAAAGTCAAAAAAAAAAATCGCGAAAAAGAAACTAGGCTTTTTTATTACGATGAAGTTATTTTCTAACCGTAATTTTTCGTTCTGCTTGTAATTCCTGCGTTGTGATTTTCATTCTAACGTTTGGAAATCCAATTTTATTTTTATTCTTAAAATTCAGAGTTGTATAAGTTCCAATTTAGAGTTGGATTTTGCCGCACACGCATTGCTGCCAACGTGATTGTGTATGGTTAGTTGCGTGGTTAAGCAACTAAGTTAGCAAACATTTACGAACCTGTGAATATTCCGAAGGAATATTAACAAGTAAGCTCAATGAAGCAATTAATTATACACGGTGTTGGCAACAGTTTTTATTATTCAGATTACAGTATGTCGTTTAAATCTTGTCTTCCGACAATTGCCATTATTTCAACAACGTCATTATTTATTTTATAGTAAATACTATCTATACCGCAAACACATCTTCTGTAGTCTTTTTTTATATAATCAACCGACTCGAATGAAAAAGGCCTTTGGGAAATAATTTCAAAATATTTAAAGAATGATTCAAAATATTTATCTGCTTGAGTCATTCCAAATTTTTTAACTCCATAGTGATGGATTCGGATTAAGTCATTTTTAGCTTCGTTACTTAATCGATATTTAGCCATTCAGTAAAGTTTTTGATTCAGCTAAAATTTCATTTTTTGATTCGCTTGTAAATCCGCTATTTTCAGCTTTTTCCAATTTAGTTCGAACCCAATCAATTTCGATTTGTTGTTTTCTAGCTTGTCTAATTAAATCGTTAACTAATTCGCTTTTGCTTGAATATTCTTTACCATTGACTTGTGCTTTCAGCCATTCGTCGTTAGGTTCTGTAAATGATATACTTTGTCTTGACATAATTCAATTGTTTGGTGTAAATATACATCAAATACGAATCACTTCCAAATTGTTGCCAACGTGATTGTGTATGGTTAGTTGCGTGGTTAAGTAACTAAGTTAGTAAAAATTTACGAACCCGTGAATATTCCGAAGGAATATTCGCAAGTAAGCTCAATGAAGCAATTAATTATACACGGTGTTGGCAATAGTTTTTATTTCTTTTCCTTTGATATTTCGAGGTTCAATTCCTTGGGATTTTAATATTCTATAAATCCTAATAGGTAATGTGTCAGAATAATGTTTGTTAAATTCATTGCTGTTCTGATTTATTGTAACCTTTAGTTTATTTGTAATTATTGAATCAGGAATGCTTTTATCAGCAAATACTCGCAAATGTAATCGTTCATCCAAGTACATTTCGTTAGTACCAATAGGTGGTTCGTCCCAGTGTTTAATATTATCCTTAAACCTTTTAATGTCAAACTCCAAATTATTTAGGTTTTCAGAAAGCTCTGTTTTTACTATAACTCCGCTTTTGGAACTTTTCATAAAAATTTTTAATCCATATATAGGGTGCAGTTTGTAACCACCAATTGTTGAGAAAGACGTACTTCCCATATATATACCAGAACTATCATTCGGTAGTGTAAATTGAATACCGAACTTTTTCTTTAGATAATCAATATAGCTTTTGGTTCTTAATAAACTGAATTTATGTTCACTCCAATTATTATTCAGAGTACCAAAAAGGCTGTCTTTGTTGTCAGAAAGCTCATAACTAATCAAAATCTTATTAATTGTATCCCTTGGTGTTCCTAATGAGTCCCAGAAAAAGGTTGGAAGTTCAAATTCAATTTGGGAATTATTAGCTTTCCATTCTGTTTTTTCATCCCATTCACCTGGGAATTTTAAAATTAGACTATCTGGATAAAAATGCCAAGTGCTGAATTCACTTTCAATTTCACGCCAATCTCCAGTTAGGTCTTTTTCAGATGAATTTTGTCCACAAGAAAAAGCCAATAGAATAAGCATTAAGTTCAATATGTAGACGACTTTTTTCAAATTATTGCCAACGTAAAGGTGTATGGTTAGTTGCGTGGTTAAGCAACTAAGTTAATAAACATTTACGAACCCGTGAATATTCCGCAGGAATATTCGTAAGTAGGCTCAATGAAGCAATTAATTATACACGGTGTTGTAACACGTTTTATTATTCACAGCAAACATCCATCGCAAATAAAGAATCAATATCTGATTGTTCTAGAGAAAAATTAAAAATGATAATATCATCAACTTTTCCAGTATAGCCTTTTCCAATTATTAAGTCGTTAATTTGTATTATACTTGAGTTACTAGCTAATCCTAAAGATTCCTGTAACATACCGTTTCTATAAAGTTTCATTGTATTTGAGATACTATCAAAGGTCGCAACTAAATGATGCCAATCGTTATTTAAATCTGAAAATCCACAGTCAAAATTTGAATCATTATCCCATACTTGATTTGTAATGTTGAACATTGCTTTTCTACAATCATATAAACCTAAATCCCATTGTTCAAATAACTCACCTCTACCAATTAGTAATTCATAGTTTCCAGGATCTCTTTCTTGAAGCGGTTGGTACCAAATAGATATTGAGAAATCCGTTAAAAGGTCAAGTGAATTAGTATTAGCTGTTGATAAATATTCATTAGTTCCAGATAAAAAATCAAATTCAAAAGCGCAATTCTCGTTTAAATTTCTGTCAGAAGTTGATGATGCTGTTGTCGTATTTATTAAATTTTGGTTGTTGCCAGAAAAATCATTGATAGACCCATTTGAAAATGGGAAATAAGCAACAACCGAATTTTGTAGATTATTAGGGATGCAGCTCATTAAATTTTCGTTTTCATTACTTTGTTCATCTGAATCGCAACCTAAAATAGTTGCGAAAAGTGTAATCAAAAGAATAATTTTTATTTTTTTCATAGTAAAAGTGTTTTTCTTATAGATGCATAAAATGTAGAAAGGTTGCGTGTATTATACTGATATAGGTTGACTCTTTTTGGTTAATATTTAGACGTTCAAAAGATTTCTTTTAGCCGTTTAGAAG
>NZ_JABFDF010000014.1 GCF_013403985.1 Winogradskyella ludwigii | reverse complement strand
TTAAACGGACAAACAGATATAGAGGTTTCCTTTCATAGCAGTTTAGCCGGAGCAGAAACCGATACTTTAGAGCTATTTGATGGTTACATTAATAGTACCATGACTACAGAAACCATATTTGTACGTTTAGAAAATAACACGACCAATTGTTATAATGTGAACACCTTACAGTTAGAGGTTTTAGAGAATCCTATAGCTAATGTTTTAACGTCGTTAGATGTCTGTGATGATGATACTGATGGTTTTACGATTTTTGATTTAAGCTTAAAAGATGCCGAAGTCGTAGGTTCACAGTCAGGTATGTCAGTGAGTTATCATGTTAACCCAGCTGACGCCATATCTGGAGATAACCCATTGCCAACCAACTATACCAACACACAATCAGAAGCACAAGAAATTTATGTTCGTATAGAAAATAGTAGTACAGGCTGTTCCGCAACGACCACCTTACAGCTTATTGTAGATCCATTACCAACAACGCTTGCGGTAACTGCTTATGAGTTGTGTGATAGTACAAACACCGGAGACGAAGAAGAAGCCTTTGATCTGAGTACAAAAACAACAGAGATTTTAGATGGTCAAGTGAGTGTAGCAGTTCGTTATTATGCCAATGCCACAGATGCAGAAGCAGGGCTTAACGAAATAACCACACCTTATACCAACATTAGCAATCCAGAGACTGTAGTGGCTGTGCTTACCAATACACTAACTAATTGTAGTTCTAGTGTAAGCTTCGATTTAGTGGTTAACCCATTACCATTATTAATCGTACCAACGGCTTTAGAAGTTTGTGATGATGGCACACCAGATGGTATTACAGAGATTGATTTAAGTCTAAAGAATACCGAAATCTCAGGAGGTAATCCAGGCTATTCTGTTAGCTATTACGAGTTTTTAACAGACGCAGAAGACGAAATTAATCCTTTACCAACGCTATATACTAATACAATTAATGGTCAAATTATATTTGTACGAGTAGAAGATACTACAACAGGTTGTTATGATACCACGAGTTTAGAATTAGTAGTTCAGCAAGCTCCAATAGCTTATACACCAGAAGCGCAACGTTACTGTGATCCGGATAATGACGGAATTGGAGAGTTTACACTTAGTGCATCAGACAATGAAATACGCGGAGGAGCTTCAGGATTATTGGTAACGTACCATGAGACGGAAGAGAATGCAATTATTGGTGTCAATGCTATAGATACGAGTGTTATTTATAACAACATTGTACCCGAAGCACAAACGCTATATGTACGTGTAGAAAGTCCAACGATAGCTACAAATTGTGCCACTATCGTTTTATTAGAGTTAATCGTAGAACCAACGCCACAGTTAATTGCACCAACAGCCTTAGAAGCCTGTGATGATATCTCAGCAGATGGCTTTGCGACTTTTGATCTTACAAGTGCAGCTGCAGAAGTCTTAAACGGTCAAAACCCAACGCAATACATTCTAAGTTATTACGAAACAGAAGCGAATGCTGAAGCCGATTCAAACCCTATAGCAAATCCATTAGCTTATACCAATACAGACGATTTTAATCAAATCATTTGGATCCGTGTAGAAGATAACACTACAGTAGAAGGCTGTTATAAACTAACGAGTTTAGAATTAATAGTAAATCCATTACCTGTCTTAGTAACACCAGCACCATTAGAGTTGTGTGATGCTATCACATTAAACGATGGTCAAGAAGCCTTTATCTTAGAAGATGCTAACGCAGAAATCCTAAACGGCCAAACAGGCATCACTTTAACGTATTACCAAACACAGTCTGATGCAGATACTGCAACCGATCCTATTGTAAGTCCTTATGTGAATACGATTAGTCCAACTCAAAATGCTCAAACGATATTTGTACGTGCACAAAATGATGTTACGAGTTGTTACAATACCGTGAGTGTAACCCTTAGGGTAAATCCATTGCCATCACCAGAAGTGTCACCAGAATCTATTGAGGTTTGTGATGAAGATAATGATGGCTTTGCAGAGTTCGATTTAGAACAACGCACTATAGCGATCACCAATGGGGAATCTGATGTTGTCGTTACCTATCACGAAACAGAGGCAGAAGCAGAGAGTGGAGATAATGCTATCACAGGATTATATACCAACATTGTAGCCAATAATCAAATGATTCATGTGCGTTCAGAGAATACCATAACAGGTTGTTATAGTCTTACTCAGAACACACTAGAGTTAATTGTAAATCCATCACCAGAAGTCCCTGTAACTATTATGCCTTATGTTCTATGTGATGACGATGATAATGGAGTTACACAATTTGATTTAACCACCAAAGATAGTGAGATTCTTAATGGTCAAAATCCATTAGATGTTGTACTCACTTACCATGTAACTGCTTTAGAAGCTGCTTCAGGTAATAATCCAATTATTAATGTTGGTAATTACACCAACACCACAAATCCACAAGTGATTTATGTAAGATTATACAATCCAATCACAGGATGTGAAGACACTGGAGAATTTGAATTGGAAGTAAACTTACCACCAGTAGCAGTACAACCGACACCATTAAGTATTTGTGATGATTTAGGGGAAGCACCAGGAGATGGCTTTACGGTGTTTGATCTTACTGTAAAAGATGCTGAAATTACCGGAGGTAATGCCAGTTGGTCAGTAGCTTATTATGAGACCAGTGCAGATGCACAATCTCAAACTAATGTTATACCAGATGCAACACAATATACTAATGCTTCAATAAACGGTTTAGATGCCAACCCACAAACATTATATGTTGTGGTTACAGATACAGATACCGGTTGTGTAGATTTTGTAATACTAACCATAAGAGTATTGCCCAACCCAACACCAACCGAAAGTGATTTAATACCAGATTTAGAGTTGTGTGATGAAGTGAATACAGGAGATGGAGTAGAGGTGTTTGATCTTACAGAAAATGAAACATTGATACGTAATAACGAAGCAGGAGTAACGATCACTTATTACGAAACGGCAGAAGATGCAGATTCAGGAAGTAATGCGATTCCAGATCCAACACAGTATACCAATACAGAAAGTCCAACGCAAGAGATTTATGTAAGAATGACCAAAGATGCAACAGGCTGTTATGCCTTAGTAGATTTTACAATCGTAGTGCATCCCTTACCAGATGTTGTAGCGGTAACAGACTTTATACAATGTGAATTATTCACTGATGGCTTTGATAGTTTTGATTTAACCACAAAAGATGAAGAGATCTTAAACGGACAAGATGCCACACAATTTATAGTGAGCTATCATTCTGAATTGGTTGATGCAGAAGCAGGGATGAATGGTTTAGTGAGTCCTTATATCAATATTTCAAACCCACAACAGATTTTTGTAACCATTACAAATACTGTAACAGGTTGTTCTATTAGTACACAGAGTTTTAATATAGAAGTTCATGAAGCAGCACAAGCGAATCCAGATATGGAAATTTTTGAAATCTGTGATGATAATATGGAAACCGATGGAAATCCAAGTAATGATAGTTACCAATTCGATTTAACAACTCAAGATTTAGAAGTGTTAGACGGTCAAGATGCAGATGATTATATCGTGACCTATTATGCAACAGAAGACGATGCGAACTTAAATGTAAGTCCATTACCAACGTTGTATGAGAATGTGACTAATCCACAAATCATTTATGCAAGAGTAGATAATAACACACCAGATAGTGTTACAGGTGCAGACACCTCTATCTGTTATGCAATTACAACATTAACCTTACAAGTTAATCCATTGCCAGAATTTAACTTAGAAGATACTTATACGCTATGTTTAAATACCGATGGCACAGAAGTTCTAGATCCATTAGTGATCGATACTGAATTATCTGCAACAGACTATAGTTTTGTATGGAGTTATAATGGTGTAGACATTACAGGAGAGACAGGGCCAAGTATAATGCCAACAGAAGGAGGAACTTATAAAGTAGTAGTGACTGATATCAGTACCTCTACAGAAACAAGTTGTCCAAATGACGACACCACCGAAGTTCTAGAGAGTGAGCCACCAACATTAATAATTGAAAATTTAACACAAGCTTTTGCAAATAATCACGTTTTAGAAGCAACAGCGAGTGGATTTGGGGATTACGAATACAGTTTAGATGATGGTCCATGGCAAGATAGTGGTGTGTTTACCAATGTATCAGCAGGAGATCATATTATTACCGCGAGAGACAAGAATGGCTGTGGTATCACAACAGAACCAGCGTTTGTATTTGACTATCCACTGTATTTTACGCCAAATGGAGATGGAAATAATGAAACTTGGAACATTGAAGGTATTGGAAGTAGTGCAAAAATTTATATATTTGACCGATACGGAAAGTTGTTAAAACAATTAAGTCCTGGAGGAGATGGTTGGAACGGAACATTTAATGGTGAAGCAATGCCAACAAGTGACTACTGGTTTACAGTAGAGTATGACGAACCAAACACAA
>NZ_JABFDF010000013.1 GCF_013403985.1 Winogradskyella ludwigii | reverse complement strand
GTGGACTTTCTTTGTCCGTAATTATTTACTAAATTAGTTGCTTGAAACACGCAACAAACCATATACAACAACGTTGTGGTTCATGAAAAAAATGGAACGTATACAAATAAATAACGGAGTTGTTTTTTCACCTTTTTATGTTTTCATAAAAGGAGTTGATAAGTTGACGGATATTGAAATTCTTGATTTCTTTGGAATACAAAATGCCCAAATAGTTACGAACGGAAATACAAAAAATAAAACAACTTCAATCTTCATAACAGACGATTCAAATTGGATTCACATAATGGATTTTTGGGATTATTGTTTATATCACAACGAGAATGAAAATAAACGAATAATTAAACTTGCAGAGAAATTCGATATTTACACTTGTGCAGTTGGCGATTCAGACCATTCGTTTGATTTTAGATACTTTAAAAACGGACAGTTGTTAAGAGAATATATTGTTGAAGACCCAGAATATAAAGGAGGACAGTTGACAAAAGATTATGGAACAAAATTAATGAACGAAGATAATGCTCTTCTACTTGAGGATGAACTGGAAAAAGTATTGGAAATTGCCAAAGGAATTGGAATTAAGTTTGCCCACACAAAAGAAAAAATAAGACACTATCAATATGTGAATGAATTAATATGAAGAACAATCACGAAACCACAACACCGTGTATAATTAATTGCTAGGTTCTTCACTACTTGCGAATATTCCTGCGGAATATTCACGGGTTCGTAAAAGTTTACTAATTTAGTTGCTTAACCACGCAACTAACCATACACACACACGTTATGTGTTATTACGGAAAAACAGACTGCAACATTTATGAAAGACATTATTGGAAAATGTAAGATATATATAATTGAATCACAAAGCGACAACGATATTTTTGATGGTAGAACGGAAGGAAATGCACTTTCTTCTGGACTAAAATTAGCTGGAATTTCTAATGAATATTATCAAGTAATTAATGAGAAAATGCTTGATAAAGCAATTTTAAAAATTAGTGAAAACATAAAGGAATTAGTTTCAAATGGAAAACTAATTGTTCCTTTTATACACTTTTCTGCTCACGGTAATGAATCTGGAATAGGCTTAACAAATAATGATTTTATTGACTGGAGTAAGTTGAGAAAAAAAATAGATTACGCGAACTCTATAATTGGAAAAGTGAAGTTTGATGATTCTGATAACGCAAGAGAATTTAGTCGCTTAAATTTATCCTTTTCTGTTTGTAAAGGAATTAATGCTATAAAAATTCAACAAGGATTTGAAGACAACAAATATTTACAATTAGTTGGTCCAAATGTAGCAGTTGATTGGGCGGATTCTTTAATTGCTTTTATGACTTTTTATCACCTGATGTTTTATAAATCTGAAGTAATAACAGCATTCGAAATTGTTGAAAAAATGAATATTGCTGCAGGTTTAAAAGATATATTTGAAATAAGCGGTGGCTCAGGACTTGTAAGACGTGAATAATAAAAACAACACATAACAACGTGTATAATTAATGGCTAGTTCTCGCCTACTTACGAAAATCCTCGCGGATTTTCTATTCGGTTTTTATTTGCTAAATTAGGTGCTTAAACACGCCACTAATCATACACAAACACGTTAGCAAACATTTAACCACTGTTATGGGGAGAAATATAGAGTTTCCAAAGATTGTTGACCTAATGAACGATATGAAAGAAAAAGAGGAATACGAAGCCTTATTGCCGTTAAATGTAGTATCGGTAAATGAATTTAGAAAAGATATTGAAAGGAATAATAAGAAAGCTAAATTAATAAACATAGCAATGTTACTAATAGCTTTGTTTTCTTTTTCATATGCTATTTACAAAGATTTTAATGACGTAGAAAGTGCGAAAAAACTTGAAAAACTAAAGTTGAAAACATTATACCTAGAACAAAACATCGAAAATTATCAGAAGCAATTGCATGAGATAAAAAACGAGATAAATATTTTAAGGATTGATAAAAACGACTCTTTGAAGTGAACATAATAATTTAAAATTTTAGTTAATAATGAGTGATTTAATAAATGAATATTATAATTCCAACGACTTAAAAGAAAAGTTAGAATTAAAAAAAGAACTTTTAAAAAACAATAATTCAAGAGAATTTAAAGTTGCTGTAATGGCTCATTATGACGCTTTTAAAAAATCAGGTAAAAAAATGTTTTTAGATACTATGATTCAATTTCATCATTAATAACCATAACCAAACGAGGCTCGTCATCGTTAATTTCAGAAGTATCAATATTGACATTATTGTAGCCGTGTTTTTGAGCCAACTTTAAAACATCTTTACAAAATTCGTTGTCAGGATGAAACGAAATAATAGAAATACAATTTTTATCCATAATAATTTAAAATTTTAGTTAATAATGAAAGAAGAACAAGCAAACAAAATAATATCTCTATTAGAAGATATTGTATCAAGATTAAGTTTTATAGAATCTAATACAGATAAAATAAACGACTTGACAGACGAATATCATGTGTTAAACAAAATAAAGGATAGTTTAGAAAACAGATAACTAAACCTTAGTTTCTTCTTCTATGTATTTTTTAGCTTCGTATAGAATGTTTTTAGAATCGTGAACTGATAATCCTTTTAATTGTTCTACAACGTTAAGAATATATTGTTTAGGTTTAATTTTTGGATTACTATAAGTCGATTGTGCCATAATAATAAAACGATTTGCTAACAACGTGTATAATTAATTGCTACTATTCGCAATACCTTAATTACAGTTTCATTACATTGTGCATTTTTAGCCCGAAAAGATAGTTATATCTAATAGCAACTAATCATACCCAACCACGTTGGCAACAAGCTAAAAAAACTTAATGGAAGAAAAAGACAACATAGCTGATTTACCATCATATTCTAAAATTAGAAAAGATGTTCAAGGAGCAAATGCGATTGGTAAAGTTGTCAAATTCCTTTCATTTTTTGGAATTAAAAATGATGGATTAAATGAAGCCTTTTCTAAAATTCCTAACTTAAAAAAAGAAGTAGAACATCTTTCTACATTACCTGACAGATTCAATTCACATTTCGCCAGTTTAGGGTGGATTTCGCACGAATCTATGAATTCGCCTCTAATGGAAAAAGCGGTTGAATTAGCAGATAATAATGACATTTCAGGAGCAGAAACAATTTTAGCTAATCATTTCACATCAACAGAAATTAGTTGGCTACAACATAGATTCAGAGTTTTACCTGCATTTTCAATACGCTTTGAATTAATAGAAAAAGCCTATAAAGACACTCTTGAAAAACGCTTTCATTCTTGCGTTCCTCTATTATTAACGATAATAGATGGAGCAGTTAATGATATTAGTAAAAGTAAAGGCTTTTTTTCAGAAAATACAGAATTAAAAGCTTGGGATAGTATTGCTGCACACAGCAGTGGACTAACAGCAATTAAAGATATTTTTAATGCTTCAAGAAAAAAGACCAACTCTGAAGATATATTTCTGCCTTATAGAAACGGAATTTTACACGGTAGAGATTTAAAATTTGACAATCAATTGGTTGTTGGAAAATGTTGGTCAACACTATTTGCAGTAAATGATTGGGCAAGAGCTTTAAAAGAGGAAAAAGAAAACCCACCAATTCCAGAAAAACAATTGACTTTTGGAGAAAGTTTGAGAGAATTAAAGGAAACTATCATTGAACATCAAGAATGGAAAGTAAAAAGTGATTTAAGATGGAAAGAACTTGATAATTGGAAACCGAGAGAAAATATAAATATTGAACCATCTAATTTTAATGAATTCAGTCCAGAAAAAACAGCATTCGAAATAGCGGAAAGTTGGAAAAATAAAAACTATGGTAATATTGCTAAATTAATTCATAGGTTTAGTAACAAGGAAATAAATATTGGAAAAGAAGCTGGAAAAATAAGACGTGAACTTGAATACAAAAAACTGATTTCTTTTAAGATTAAATCTGTTAGAGACGAAGCACCAGCAATCTCAGAAATAACGATGGATATTGTTTATCAATTATACGATAACGAAAAATCAAAAGAGATTGTTTTAAGAATGATTTGTAAAGCGGATGATGGACAAATGGGAATGAATGGAAAAGAAAATATGAGTTGGGAATTTATAGATAATTTTTTCTATTCATTAGACTTTTGAAAAAAAGCCAGTTGCCAACACCGTATATAATTTATTGCTAGTTCTAGTCTACTTACGAAAATCCTCGCGGATTTTCTATTCGGTTTTTATTTGCTAAATTAGTTGCTTAACCACGCAACAAACCATATACAAACACGTTGTGTGTAATTAAACAAAAACTTAGAAAAGGAAGAGATACAAAATCAAAAAAATGTTTCTATCAAATATATTTTCCGTAAAAAAAATAGAAAGAACTCGCTTTCAAATAATTATATGGTGGGAATTAAGAAGAATTTTATTTAATCTAATTTTATTAACTGCTGTTTACTTTAGTTTAAAAATTATAGGATTAAATATTCTGGAAATAGAAATGGGAAATGGAGAATATTTCATATTTCTAATCTTAATTGGACTAACATTAGTTTTGAATTTTATATATAGTTTCGGATGGATTTCAGAACTGTTCAGGAAACGCAGTCTGACATTTGCACCGAAATTATTTAAATCATTGATTTTAGTTAGTTTAGTCATATTCATAACATTAATAAGTTTATTTTATCTTATTCTAAAATGATTGTATCTAATATAGAAACCGTGACTGTTTTAGTCATTTTACTATTTGGAATTCCAATTTTATGGAATGCGCAAAAAAATGGAATTTTGAAATCTTTTAGTTTTATAAATCTGATTAGAACAATTAATAAGTCTCTTAAAATACAAGGGATAATTGGATTAATTTTAATTCCTATAACTTGGTTTTTGATTTCTATAAATTTCAAAGGTGATGGAATATTTGCAGGAGTGACATATACATATTTAGTAATCGGGTTTTTTATGTATCTGCCAATATTGGGGATTTTGAACTTATTTAAACTAATTATGGAGAAAAAAAATGAAAAACAAAAATCGGAATAAAAACTACACACAACAACGTGTATAATTAATTGCTTTGGCAAGTGCTTATTTGGAAAATTCCTTCGGAATTTTCTCGCGTTCGTTTTTGTTTACTAAATTAGTTGCTTAAACACGCAACTAACCATACACAATCACGTTGTATGCAATTTGAGAAACACCAGAACTGAAATGAATATTTGGAAACCAATAACCGAAAAAGAACTCTACTCT
>NZ_JABFDF010000012.1 GCF_013403985.1 Winogradskyella ludwigii | reverse complement strand
AAAAGGGTTTTATATTTGCACCCGCTTAGCGCAACAACGTTAAGAGAAAGTAAAGAAAAGTTCATTAACATATTGAATTGACAGCGTAAAGATCAACTGGAAACGGTTGATTAAAAACAAAAGAATAAATCATTTAGAGTACTAGAATAATTCCTATTAGTTGTTAAAGAAATAGTCGTAAGACTTAAAATTTAACGATGAAGAGTTTGATCCTGGCTCAGGATGAACGCTAGCGGCAGGCCTAACACATGCAAGTCGAACGGTAACAGATAAGAGCTTGCTTTTATGCTGACGAGTGGCGCACGGGTGAGTAACGCGTATACAATCTACCTTTTACAGGGGGATAGCCTTTAGAAATGAAGATTAATATCCCATAGTAAGTTATCATTGCATGATAGTAACTTTAAAGCTTCGGCGGTAAAAGATGAGTATGCGTTCTATTAGCTAGATGGTGTGGTAACGGCACACCATGGCAACGATAGATAGGGGCCCTGAGAGGGGGATCCCCCACACTGGTACTGAGACACGGACCAGACTCCTACGGGAGGCAGCAGTGAGGAATATTGGACAATGGGCGGGAGCCTGATCCAGCCATGCCGCGTGCAGGAAGACTGCCCTATGGGTTGTAAACTGCTTTTATACGGGAAGAAACCTAGTCACGTGTGACTAGCTGACGGTACCGTAAGAATAAGGATCGGCTAACTCCGTGCCAGCAGCCGCGGTAATACGGAGGATCCAAGCGTTATCCGGAATCATTGGGTTTAAAGGGTCCGTAGGTGGATAATTAAGTCAGGGGTGAAAGTCTGCAGCTCAACTGTAGAATTGCCCTTGATACTGGTTGTCTTGAATTATTGTGAAGTGGTTAGAATATGTAGTGTAGCGGTGAAATGCATAGATATTACATAGAATACCAATTGCGAAGGCAGATCACTAACAATATATTGACACTGATGGACGAAAGCGTGGGGAGCGAACAGGATTAGATACCCTGGTAGTCCACGCCGTAAACGATGGATACTAGCTGTTCGGTTTTCGGACTGAGTGGCTAAGCGAAAGTGATAAGTATCCCACCTGGGGAGTACGTTCGCAAGAATGAAACTCAAAGGAATTGACGGGGGCCCGCACAAGCGGTGGAGCATGTGGTTTAATTCGATGATACGCGAGGAACCTTACCAGGGCTTAAATGTAAGTTGCATTAGTTAGAGATAGCTATTTCTTCGGACCACTTACAAGGTGCTGCATGGTTGTCGTCAGCTCGTGCCGTGAGGTGTCAGGTTAAGTCCTATAACGAGCGCAACCCCTGTTGTTAGTTGCCAGCGAGTCATGTCGGGAACTCTAACAAGACTGCCAGTGCAAACTGTGAGGAAGGTGGGGATGACGTCAAATCATCACGGCCCTTACGTCCTGGGCTACACACGTGCTACAATGGTAGGGACAGAGAGCAGCCACTTCGCGAGAAGGAGCGAATCTATAAACCCTATCACAGTTCGGATCGGAGTCTGCAACTCGACTCCGTGAAGCTGGAATCGCTAGTAATCGCATATCAGCCATGATGCGGTGAATACGTTCCCGGGCCTTGTACACACCGCCCGTCAAGCCATGGAAGCTGGGAGTGCCTGAAGTCCGTCACCGTAAGGAGCGGCCTAGGGTAAAATTGGTAACTAGGGCTAAGTCGTAACAAGGTAGCCGTACCGGAAGGTGCGGCTGGAACACCTCCTTTCTAGAGAAAGATGACTAATAAGAAAAGTTCAATAAAGAGGAAATATTTAGTTTATTCTTTTGCTGTTAATTTAAATTTATAATAATTAAGTAGAGTCTCATAGCTCAGCTGGTTAGAGCGCTACACTGATAATGTAGAGGTCGGCAGTTCGAGTCTGCCTGAGACTACTAAATTAAAGGAAATTCTAGAACTGAGAATTCTAAATTCACATTAAGGATTCTACAAGTTAGGATTTGCAAATGGGGGATTAGCTCAGCTGGCTAGAGCGCCTGCCTTGCACGCAGGAGGTCATCGGTTCGACTCCGATATTCTCCACAAAAAGTATTCAATTTATTGGGTATTTGAAAGTTCATTGACATATTGAAAAAGATACATGAAAAGTATGATTAGATTTATCTAATTATATAATAAAAATTGTAAGATTAATTAGAATCACCACGAGCGATCTCTAATTAATCATAAATTTTAGTTTATAGCTTTCGGGCTTAGACTAAAATAGTAACTCATTAAAAAGACAAAAGTACAATAAGCTAAATAAGAGCGTATGGGGAATGCCTAGGCTCTCAGAGGCGATGAAGGACGTGATAAGCTGCGAAAAGCTACGGGGATTGGCACATACAAATTGATCCGTAGATATCCGAATGGGGCAACCCACTATATTGAAGATATAGTACACCGTAAGGTGAGCAAACCCGGAGAACTGAAACATCTAAGTACCCGGAGGAGAAGAAAACAAAAGTGATTCCGATAGTAGCGGCGAGCGAAATTGGATTAGCCCAAACCAGTATTGTTACGGCAATGCTGGGGTTGTAGGACCACGATATTAGAAGCAGGATGAATTAGAATTGTTTGGAAAGACAAGCCGTAGACGGTGATAGCCCGGTATAAGTAAAGAATGTGGATATAGTGGTATCCTGAGTAGTGCGGGGCACGTGAAACCCTGTGTGAATCAGTCGGGACCATCCGATAAGGCTAAATACTCCTGAGAGACCGATAGTGAACTAGTACCGTGAGGGAAAGGTGAAAAGAACCCTGAATAAGGGAGTGAAATAGAACCTGAAACCATACGCTTACAAGCGGTCGGAGCAGACTTGATCTGTGACGGCGTGCCTTTTGCATAATGAGCCTACGAGTTACCGTTGCTAGCAAGGTTAAGGACTTCAGGTCCGGATCCGTAGCGAAAGCGAGTCTGAATAGGGCGCTTTAGTTAGTAGTGGTAGACGCGAAACCGTGTGATCTACCCATGGGCAGGGTGAAGCTGTAGTAACATACAGTGGAGGCCCGAACCGATATACGTTGAAAAGTGTTCGGATGACCTGTGGGTAGGGGTGAAAGGCCAATCAAACTCGGAAATAGCTCGTACTCCCCGAAATGCATTTAGGTGCAGCGTTGATTTATAGTTTTATAGAGGTAGAGCTACTGATTGGATGCGGGGGCTTCACCGCCTACCAATTCCTGACAAACTCCGAATGCTATAAAATGTTAATCAGCAGTGAGGGCATGGGTGCTAAGGTCCATGTCCGAGAGGGAAAGAACCCAGACCATCAGCTAAGGTCCCCAAATATATGTTAAGTTGAATAAACGAGGTTGAACTGCTTAGACAGCTAGGATGTTGGCTTGGAAGCAGCCATTCATTTAAAGAGTGCGTAACAGCTCACTAGTCGAGCGGTTCGGCATGGATAATAATCGGGCATAAACATATTACCGAAGCTATGGACTTGTAAAAGTGGTAGGGGAGCATTGTAGTGTCGTCGAAGGTGTGCTGTGAGGCATGCTGGAGAAGCTACAAAAGAAAATGTAGGCATAAGTAACGATAATGCGGGCGAGAAACCCGCACACCGAAAGACTAAGGTTTCCTCAGCTATGCTAATCAGCTGAGGGTTAGTCGGGACCTAACGCGAACCCGAAAGGGGTAGTGGATGGACAACAGGTTAATATTCCTGTACCTGCTCACACTAAAAGTGACGGAGGCGAAAAGTTAGTGCGTACTGACGGAATAGTACGTTGAAGCGAGTAGTAATACCGCGATAGTACACTGAGACTACGGTCAAGGTGATAATCTAGCAAATCGACTTCCAAGAAAAGCGAGTGAAGCAGCCCGTACCCTAAACCGACACAGGTAGTTGGGATGAGAATTCTAAGGTGCTCGAGAGATTCATGGCTAAGGAACTAGGCAAAATTGACGCGTAACTTCGGGAGAAGCGTCGCCCCCTTATGGGGGGCCGCAGTGAAAAAGTCCAGGCGACTGTTTATCAAAAACACAGGGCTCTGCTAAATCGAAAGATGATGTATAGGGCCTGACACCTGCCCGGTGCTGGAAGGTTAAGTGGAGGGTTTAGAAGTTTACTTCGAAGATCTCAAATGAAGCCCCAGTAAACGGCGGCCGTAACTATAACGGTCCTAAGGTAGCGAAATTCCTTGTCGGGTAAGTTCCGACCTGCACGAATGGTGTAACGATCTGGACACTGTCTCAGCCATGAGCTCGGTGAAATTGTAGTATCGGTGAAGATGCCGATTACCCGCAGTGGGACGAAAAGACCCCGTGCACCTTTACTATAGCTTAGTATTGGTTTTGGATAAGTAATGTGTAGGATAGGTGGGAGACTTCGATCATGCGTCGCTAGGCGTGTGTGAGTCATTGTTGAAATACCACCCTTTGCTTATCTAGAGTCTAACTTTCAATGAAAGGACAGTGCTTGGTGGGTAGTTTGACTGGGGTGGTCGCCTCCAAAAGAGTAACGGAGGCTTCTAAAGGTTCCCTCAGCACGGTTGGTAATCGTGCGTAGAGTGCAATGGCATAAGGGAGCTTGACTGAGAGACATACAGGTCGATCAGGTACGAAAGTAGAGCATAGTGATCCGGTGGTTCCGTATGGAAGGGCCATCGCTCAAAGGATAAAAGGTACGCCGGGGATAACAGGCTGATCTCCCCCAAGAGCTCATATCGACGGGGGGGTTTGGCACCTCGATGTCGGCTCGTCACATCCTGGGGCTGGAGAAGGTCCCAAGGGTTGGGCTGTTCGCCCATTAAAGTGGCACGCGAGCTGGGTTCAGAACGTCGTGAGACAGTTCGGTCTCTATCTACTGTGGGCGTTAGAAATTTGAGTGGATCTGACTCTAGTACGAGAGGACCGAGTTGGACGAACCTCTGGTGTACCTGTTGTTCCGCCAGGAGCATTGCAGGGTAGCTACGTTCGGAAGGGATAAGCGCTGAAAGCATATAAGCGCGAAACCCACCACAAGATGAGATTTCTTTAAAGGGTCGTGGAAGATGACCACGTTGATAGGCTATAGGTGTAAAGGCAGTAATGTCATAGCCGAGTAGTACTAATAACCCATAGGCTTATTGTCACTTCGACTTCGCTCGGATAACCAGCAATGGTTAACGAGCGAGTCAGTTTTTTTATATAAAGTACTATACAATATAATTCATGTCACTTTTTCAATATGTCAACAATATTAGTGTTGATTATTTATAACAACCCAAGATTTAAGGTGGTTATAGCGACGGGGCTCACCTCTAACCATTCCGAACAGAGTAGTTAAGCCCGTTTGCGCCGATGGTACTGCTTAACTGTGGAAGAGTAGGTCGCCGCCTTTTTTAAGAACCCTTACTAGATAACTAGTAAGGGTTTTTTTTGTTTAT
>NZ_JABFDF010000011.1 GCF_013403985.1 Winogradskyella ludwigii | reverse complement strand
AATCCTCTCGGATTTTCTATTCGGTAAATATTTAGTAACTTAGTTGCCAAACCACGCAACTAACTCATACACAACCACGTTGCCACACATATAAATGAAGAACTTAACGACACCATTAGGGATATTTGGAATTGCATATCTTGTTTATGGATTAGTAATGAATATCCGAATGTTTACTGAAGATATGTGGCCTACTTATCTCTTTTTCATTTCAATGGCAATCGGAATTTTATTCTTGACAATTAATAAAATCACTAAAAGACTTCCCAACTTCAGATTTTGGCAAGTACTAATTGGATTATTACCAATTACTACTTTTTACATTTATATGAAAACGTTGGAATATGACAACCCAACACAAACTGAAACTGCTAAAATTGAAAATTATACTAATGATAAACTGAAAAATGGAAATATAATATTCCAAACATCAAAATCGAGTCAAAGTAAAGCAATTCAATTGGCGACAAACTCGAAATACAGTCATATGGGAATTATATACGAGAATGACGGAAAATATTTTGTTTATGAAGCAGTTCAGCCAGTTAAGTTAACACCAATACAAGAATGGATAAATCGAGGAGAAAATGGACATTATGTTGTTAAACGACTTAAAAACTCTGAAAGTATCTTAACAAAAAGAGTTGTAGAGAAAATGAAAGTTTACGGAGAAAAATTTAAAGGAAAACCTTATGATATATACTTCGAATGGTCTGACGATAAAATATATTGCTCTGAACTCGTTTGGAAAATTTATAAAGAAATAGCGAATATCGAAATTGGAAAACTTGAACGACTTTCTGACTTTGACTTATCTAATGAAATTGTACAGAATAAAATGAAAGAAAGATATGGAGAAAATATACCTGCGAATGAAAAAGTAATTTCCCCAGCCGAAATGTTTAATTCTGACAAATTAATAACAATTGAGGAAAAATAAAATACGTGTGGCAACAACGTGTATAATTAATTGCTTTGGCAAGTGCTTATTTGGAAAATTCCTTCGGAATTTTCTCGCGTTCGTTTTTGTTTACTAAATTAGTTACTTAAACACGCAACTAACCATACACAAGACCGTTGTGCAACATTTGAGAAAAACCTATGCCAAAAATATTAATTACAGGAAATGGATTTGATTTAAGCTTAGGTTTACCTACATCTTATAGCGATTTTATTAATATATTAAACTCACTTCACAATTACGGAGATATTGATTTTGACTCTGTTTATAGTAACAGTTCCAATTATGAACAAATAACTGAAAAATATAAAGTGTTTAGTTTCGATTATGAAAAAATCGAAACTTTAAAAATTGAAATTCAAAATAATTTATGGTTCCAGTTTTTCCAAAACGAATTGGAAATAGAAACTTGGATTGACTTTGAAAATAAAATTGAATATGTATTAAATAATCTATTCACATCTGTAAAATACATCAAAGACAATATATTTTCAAAAGGTTCACTTTCTGAAGATAAAATAAATTATAAACCATTGCTATTTAATAATGACGTTGAGATATTACAAGTACTAAAGAGATTTAATATAATTACTCTAGATGCAAATTTTGACATCACTTTAAATGTAAATTACCTTATAAAAAAATATGATTTCTTTATAGATGTAGACCTAAATAAAATAACTCAAAAATTAATAGAGGAATTAAAAGACTTTAAAAAAATATTCAATTTATATTTTGAGGTTTTCGTATTTCCATTTTATGACAATCAAAAAACTAGAGTTGACAAAAGCTTGTTTTTAACAATAACAAAACACTATACATTTAATTACACACCAACTTTTGAGAAAATCTATAAAAAAGTAAATAAGACAAGTTTTTTACACGGAAAAATTGATTCAGATTCCAATGAAATTGTTTTAGGCATTAATGAAATTCCAAATGATGATTTAGATAAGAGATATTTTTTACCATTTACTAAGTACTATCAAAAATTAAATAACAATACTGATTTTGAATTTATTACTGACTTCGAAAAAAGAAAGAATTCAAATTTTCAATTTTTCTTTTTTGGTCATTCTTTAGATACTTCAGATGAAGATTATATTAATGAAGTATTTGACTTTGTGAATAATTTAAAATCAAAAATTAAAACAATTGTAATTATACATCACAGTAAAGCCTCTAAGTCTAAGTTATTGATTAATCTCTTGAACATAAGAGGGAAAGATGATATACAAAGACTAATGCGAAGTAAAAATCTTATATTCTTAAATATTGACTCGACTGAATTAAAAAGAGAATTGAGAAAAGATATTTCGAAACCACCACCAATATCAATAAGATAAAAACGTTGCACAACACCGTATATAATTTATTGCTAGTTCTAGCCTACTTACGAAAATCCTCGCGGATTTTCTATTCGGTTTTTATTTGCTAAATTACGTGCTTAACCACGCAACAAACCATATACAACAACGTTGTACACCATTTGAGAAAACCGATAGAAAGAATTGAAATTAGGAGAAATTTATAAAACAGAATTTGACGAAAGGCCATTTAGAATAATCGGACTTGATGAATACGAAGTCTTTTATGACTGTTTATGGTCAGAAAATAATTGGACTTTTTCAGAGAACTTTAGAGGAAAAAGTATTTTTTACAGAATGTCAACTGACTTTTTTAAAAGTAAATCTGAATTAATTGATTTTCAAGAATTGACCGAAAAGGAACTCAAGTATTTCCGACCTGACTTACCTATGAGATTCGGACGAACAAAAAAAATTAATTGGAACTCATTTGATGCTGACGGAATTGAAAACTTAAAATCTGAATTTAGTAATCGGAAATTAAATACGAACAAAATTGTTCTGGTTCCAATTGGAAAAAAAGGTGGTTATCAAAAAGGAGAAATTATAGAAAGCGAATCGGAATTATCGAAACTTGATATAATTTTAAAAGCAAAAGAAATTCAAGAATCAGTGAATGACCAATTAAGTAACGGAATTGGATTTTACAGGTTAGGTTATGAAAAAGGGTTACCAAGATATTCGATTGGCGAATATTTAGACCGATCAGGAATAATGACAGAATAATTATGAGTTGGGATATTGTACTTTTTAATTCAAAACAGAAAATAGAATCAGTTGCGGAATTGGATGAAAATCAACTCGAACCGACTGATTTTGATGGGATTTTGGGCAACTCATTTGACCGAATTAAAAAAGATGAAAATCACAGAGAAATAATCGGAACTGATTTCACAATTGACTTTATTGTTCATAATGAACCCGTGAGCAATACAATGTTAAGCTTATATGGAGAAAATGGACTTTACGAACTAATTGAATTAGCAAAAAAACATAATTGGCAAATTTATGACTCGGGAATTGATGGAATGGTTGACTTGGAAAATCCAGAGAAAAACGGCTTTGAAAATCACAGAAAATATGTCCAACAAATATTGAAACGGAAATAAAAACGGTGTACAACACCGTGTATAATTAATTGCTTGGTCACTGCCGACTTACGAACATTCCTGCGGAATATTCTATCTGTGATTTATTTGCTAAATTAGTTGCTTAACCACGCAACTAACCATACACAAACACGTTGTAAACAATATGAGAGAAACTTTTAGAATTCTAATTTGCTTATTGATTTTATCAGGCTGTAGGAATAAAAATTATTCTACTGAATCGATATGTAATTGTTATTCTGAATCTGAACTTACACAATTTGACCAAAAATTAAATGGTTGTTTATCGGAATTCAATGCTGAACTGAATCAAAACGAAAAACTGAATTCGGAGGAATTATATAAAGTAGAGTTGACCAAATTGACAAAAAATCTCATCTCTAATTGCGAACAGTATCAAAAGGATTTTAACGAAGTTCTACTAAATAAATATTCTAACAGAAAGATTACGGAAATTCAACGAAATGAATTGCTGGAAAAAATTAATAATAACGAAAATAAGACTGTCAATTTAATAAGATTATCTGAATTAGAAATAGTCAATAAAAATTTTGAACAAGCAGAAAAACTAATAAATCAATCAATTAAATTGGACTCAAATATTGAGAGTGCATATTTAGCAAGAGGTTTTTTATATCATAAAAAAAGTGATTTTCAAAAGGCAATTTCTGATTTTCAAATTATGAGAGAAATAACAAAAAATAACGAATTAAAATATATGGCAGATTTATGGATTTTGAATCTAAAAGAGGAAATAAAATAAATACTGTTTACAACAATGTATAAAAATAATTGCGGTTTAGTGCTAAATCAAAGGTCGTTGCGTGTTTGCTACGTCTGAATTTCCTTCGGAAATTCCTCGCACGCAAACCCGCAACTATTCTTATACGAAACCGTTGTAGCCAATTAAAAAAAAATGAAAAGTTTAATCCGAAAATATATAATACAAAAGTGGTGGATTCCGACCATTTCCTTTTTTCTATCAGTATTCCTTTTCTTTTTTGCTTCTTATTTACAAATTCCAAATCCATATTTCATAGGAGTTATTGGGTTTTTATTTTTAGTTATCGCAGGTATCATTCAGTTATTTAATAAGAAATGGCTGGCGGGAATTCTTAATTTAGGAATTTCATTTTGCGTAGTTTTTGTAATTGGAATTTTTGCGTTTACATTTATGACAATATTTGGACCAGATAATGATACTTTTACTGACAATTTGGAATTGCCAAAAAACGTAAAATTAGATTATCCAATTGATTTATTGAGTGGCGAAGATTTTGAATACTTACGTCCTACATCAGAAATCGAAAGAAAAAATATTGACTTTCAGCTATATAATTCTTTTCAACCAGGACTTTATGAATACGACTTTTGGACAGATTCAAATTTAAACGGAACTGTTTACTTAAAAGTTTATGAAATAACCCAAGAAGTCCAGCTATCAGAATCTAGATTACGTGAACGTTCTTCAATTAGAATTGAAAACACTAATGGGAAATTGAAAAAATTTGGAACAAACGACCATTTTACAATTTATGAAGGGGATTGGGGAAAACCATATGGAGCAAGGTTTGAAATTTGGTTCAAACCAGAAAATGGTGAAAAGGAAAAGAAAGTATTTGAAAAAAATTATATAATCGAAGGGTGGATGAGATAAAAACTGGCTACAACACCGTATATAATTTATTGCTAGTTCTAGCCTACTTACGAAAATCCTCTCGGATTTTCTATTCAGTTTTTATTTACTAACTTTAGTGCTTAAAACACGCAACAAACCATATACATTAACGTTACAGCACATATGAGAATCGTACTTCTAATAACAATTTTACTTGTATCAAACTTTGGTTTTTGTCAAGAAACCGAAAAATTGACTGTGGAAAATTTAAAACTTGAACTTGCTGAATTTTTAGTAAAGAAAAAGCAGATAAAGAATTTAGAAGCATACACTACCAAAAATCTGAACCTATACTTTGGTGGAATTCACCGAAAAGAATTAGAAAATGAACTATTAAATGGAATTTATGTTTTTAATAATGCTTCAAGTCACAGTCTTTCGTTTTTTGTTATTATCGAAAATAATTCATTTAGCATTTTAGACATCTCAACCTTACAAGGACTGAAAGACTCAATTGCAAGAACATTAGAATTTGCGAACGAGCAAAAATATTGTGCAGAAATCATACAAGACTATATTTCAAGGTTAGTAGATATTCACTTTAGGATAAATAGAAATCCAAATCGTCGATTGAATAAAAATTGTGAATTTGAGTTGAAGCCAACTAAAAGCACTTATGAGTTAAAATCTCTAAGATTAAAACTTGCTGAATTTCTTGTAAAACAAAACGAAATTGAAAATATAGAATACTACTTTGAGTATGATTTATTCTTAATGGTTAGAACATTCGAAATCTATTATGGAATTGACAAAAAAGAAAATATTGATTGTGGAGTTTATTCATTTGAATTCTTAAATGAGGAATATGACCAAAATCGTTATTATGTAATAGTAAATGAAGATTGGTTAGAAATTTTCGAAATAGAAAGTTCTGGAACTTTGTCTGATGGAATTAATAAAATATTGGACTTTGCCGAAAGTCATAAATATTGTCATTTAAAAACAGGACAAATTATCGAACAATTAATCGGAAAAAAATATTCGGAAAGCTGTTTCGATAATCCGACTTTTAAATTACCATAAAACTGAAAATAAATACGTGCTGTAACACCGTGTATAATTAATTGCTTGGTTCTAGCCTACTTGCGAATATTCCTGCGGAATATTCACGGGTTCGTAAAAGTTTGCTAATTTAGTTACTTAACCACGCAACTAACCATACACAATCACGTTAGGCACAATATGAACAAAACTTTGAGACAATTATTTTCAATTGGAATTTTGACATTATTTCTGACCCAAATC
>NZ_JABFDF010000010.1 GCF_013403985.1 Winogradskyella ludwigii | reverse complement strand
CTTCTAAACGGCTAAAAGAAATCTTTTGAACGTCTAAATATTAACCAAAAAGAGTCAACCTATATCAGTATAATACACAAACTGAATGAAAAACATAATTTATCTGACTTTAATACTTTTTACAAGTTTTGCTTATAGTCAAAATTTTGAAGGACAAGTTACCTACAAAACGACCATGGAAAATCCCTTTCCAGAAATGATGACAGATAGTGTGTTTAAGGAAAAGGTTTTAAAACCTGCTTTTGGAGAACAAGGGTTTATGCTTCAGAATTACTTTTATAAAGAAAATAGGTTTATGTCCGTAACATCAACTGGACTGGAAAACGGATTTGAATTATACTCACCTGAAAAAAAGAAAGTTTATGCGTGGAAAGAGAATTCAACTCAAGCCATAGTCAAAAAAACAAATGAACATCCTGAAATGGACGCTTTTGTTGAATTCGTTGAAACTAAAGAAACTGATACTATTTTAAATGTTCTTTGTAAAAAAGTTCTACTGAAATCTAAAATGGGTACAGCAGAATTATGGTATAATAGTGAATATTTAAAAATTAATCCAAAAGATTATTCTGAATTCAAATTAGACCATAAGAATTTGATATTTGAAAAATATGGATGTTTACCTTTTAGGATAAAAGCTATGACTTTCAATATAGAGGTAATTCAATTTAAAAAGATGGAAGTTTCTGATGAAAAATTTAAGCTACCTGAATTTGAATCTGAAATTGAACAATAAAAACTAAAGCTAACACCGTGTATAATTAATTGCTGTATTCTTCTCTACTTGCGAATATTCCTGCGGAATATTCACAGGTTCGTAAAAGTTTACTAATTTAGTTGCTAAACCACGCAACTAACCATACACAAACACGTTACCCACAATTTGAAAAAAATCGTAACTACCAAAAAAGACCGATATGAAAAACATACTGATTATACTTTTTACAGTCTTTTTGACTTCATTCACATTCGGACAAGAAAAAAGAGTTGTATCAATAATTGATTCGACCAAAACGCAAGAGTTAGTTTTAATTCAAGAATTTACAGTCAATTCACCAATCGATTCTGTTTGGAATGCTTATACAACTAAAAAAGGTTGGGAAAGTTGGGCAGTTCCTCTCGCTGAAATTGATTTAAAAGTTGGTGGATTTATAAAAACAAATTACAACAAAGCAGGGAAAATCGGAGATAGCACAACAATCGTAACACATATTATAAATTATGTTCCCAAAAAACTGATTACGCTTCAAGCAGAGATTACCAACAACTTTCCTGAATTTATGAAAAAAGAAGCAAAGGACTTTTACAATGTCATATACTTTGACGAATCCGAAAAAGGAAAAACAAACGTCAAATCCTACGGAATTGGATATAAGAACAATCCAAAATATCTTTCGCTGATGGAATATTTCATACCTGCTAACGAAATATTATTAATGAACTTAATTTTATATTTGGAAACAGATACAAAAACAAAAAAAGAATAATATGGACAAAGCACTTCAAACAATGATTGACAATATGCCCGAAAAAACGGGTAAATCCTTGAACGAATGGAAAAAGGTGCTTAAAACAAAGTCCTTTTCCAAACATTCAGAGGCGGTAAACTTTCTTAAAAAAGAACACAATGTAACTCACGGATTTGCAAATACGATAGTAGCATTATCAAAAGAAGAAGCTGAATCGCCAACCGACCTTGTTAAAAACCAATACGAAGGAAAGGAAAATTTGCTTCCGATTTACGAAAGTCTGTTAGCTGTGGTCAAAGAATTTGGCAAAGATGTTACAATCACACCAAAGAAGACAAGTGTAAGCATAATCAGAAAAAAACAATTTGCGCTAATAAAACCTGCAACTAAAACCAGAATTGATTTAGGATTAAAATTTAAGGACAAACCAATAACTGACCGACTTGGAAATTCAGGGCCTTTTGGAACAATGTGTACACACAGAGTGAAGCTTTCAAATGTCAACGAAATTGACAGCGAACTAAAAAAATGGCTGAAAGAATCCTATCAAAATGCGAAATAAAAACTGTGGGTAACACCGTATAAAAATAATTGCGGTTTAGTGCTTAATTAAAAAAAACCGAAATTGCGAGCGACCAAAATACTACTTCTTATATTTATTCTCTCATTTTCAAGTTGCTATACGACGAAAAGACTGATACGTGAAAATGATTTTGAAACGTCTGCTTTTAATAATCAAAGTATAAATGGAATCTACAGTAATGGTTTGAATGATAGTATACCAAAAAATTTATGGGCGACATTAAAATCGAGTTATACTGATAAAACCGACACAATAAACTTGGAAAACAATAACGTCAAACTGACTTTATTAGATAATGAGAATTTAAACGTTCAATTATTAAATAAATCAAATGATTATGTAATTGGAGAATTTAATTTAAAAGGCAGAATTAAAGGCAATTTTTTTACTATTGACAGAAAATTAACTCTTTATCCTTTTATTCCTGTGTATTACGTCAATATGGAAACAAAAACAATTCTTGGAAACGATTTGAACGGAAATTTAGTTTTAGTAACTGGAAGTGTAAATGAAGTAATGATATTAATGGTGGCAGGTGGAAATAGACATGTCCAAAATCATAAATTTAACCGGATAAATAACTAAACACAACACCGTGCACAATTAATTTATTGGCCACTAACGACTAACGAATATTCATGCGGAATTTTAACAGGTTCGTAAAAGTTTGCTAAATTAGTTGCTAAAAAATTTAACCAACTCAAAAACAAACACATTAACAACAATCTAAACTCAACATTAACCATAACAACGACCAAAAAATGAAAGCACTTTCACTTATCTTATTAGTCTTACCAATGACAATGATGGCTCAATCAAAATTTAATGCAGAAGCGTATGGAACATCTTTGATGATTAAAAACGAAGCAGGATTAGCATAAGGAGCAGGTTTAGGTTACCAAGTATCAAACCGAATAAATTTAATTTTAGGTTATATGAATGGAACAATCGATAGTGATTTGATAAATGATGATTACGACATTAATAAATACTATTTTAATGTCGACTATAGATTCAATTCAGAAGATTCAAAATTTGGAATAGCCTCAATTATGGGTTTTTCTTATATGGATTTCGATAATAAATTAAATTTAGATGATGGAAATGGATTTGGAATGGATTTGGGTGTAAGAGCATTTATTTCTCAAACTGATAATTATGAATATGGCTTGAGACTAATATCTACTTACAATAGTGAATCACCAGGAGCAATATTAGAAACAGGATTGTATTTTAAATATAAATTAAATAATGGCAAAATTTTTTAGAACATTTCGCAAAAAAATGGTAAAAGAAAATAGATTTCGTAAATATTTTATTTATGCAATAGGAGAGATTGTACTTGTTGTTATTGGTATTTTAATAGCTCTTTGGATTAATAAATTAAACAATTCATACCAAAACTCTAAAAAAGAAATAATTGTACTATCTGAAATTAGAGAAAACTTAGTAGCTGACACAATTAAAATTAATGGAATTTCAAAATTCCATAAAGCAAAGAAAAATGAGATTTATAATATATTACAAATTATCTCTGAAAATAAGCCTTCAGAAGAAAATAGGAATATACTTTTAGGATATTTTACAACAGGAACCATTTTTGAAATTAGAGAGTTTATTTCTAAAAGTGTTGGTTATGATAATTTGATTTACTCAGGAAACATAGAACTGATAAAAAATAGAGAGTTAAAAAACCTCTTAACCCAATACTATTTAAGTACCTCTGCAAACATAGGAGCAATGGAAGTGGAAAAAAATAATACGCGACAATTTAAAGAGTATATTATTCCAAAAACCATAAGTAATTGGTCTCTTAAAAAACTTACAGGACTAGACTTTGAGTTAAACAACCAGGAATATATTGTTGGTCTTAATAATGACGAAAAAACAATTAGTAGTTTAATGCAAATGTCTATGCAAATTGATTTTTCTGGCAGCGTATTGTCAGGATTGCAAAAAAACATAGAGGATTTAATAAATAAGATTGATTTAAAAATAAATACAGCAGATAAATAACTACTGCCAAAACCATATCTAATTTACAGTTTCGTTCTTACCAATACGCAAAAATCTTCACGGATTCTATATTCAGCAATTGTTTACCAACTTAGTTATTACTCCACATAACTAACTACAAAACAAACACTTTGTAAACAATTATAAAAATTGATTATGAAATAATTAAAAACATTCTGCTTATTTTTGAAGAAAGTCAAACACATCGTTTGAATACTATTGAAATTTTCGAAAAATTAAACAGAAGACTTTAATATAATATATCTCTATTTTAATTTATTAAATTAGGAGCTTAACTACAACACTAAACACACACTATCACGTTATACTGCAATAGAATAAATAATAAAATAGTGAATTTATTTAAAAAATTATTTTCATCAAAACCCTCTGAATCTAAAATAAATAGAACTAAACAACTGTACGAAATTAATGATAAGACAAGACGAGAACTTTTTAGATATTTGTTTGAGGCTTCTACTCAAAAAGCAATCGAAATAATTGAAAAAGAACATATTGATATTAATAGCTTTACCAGTTCTGAAAAATCTAGTACGCTATTAATAACAGCAATTAGCGACTGTAAATCTGAACTAAAAGGTTCTGAAAATCATGTCAGATTAATTTCTTACTTAATAGACAAAGGAGCTGAAATTAACACAAAAACTGAAGACGGATATAATGCGCTAGAAGTCGCTTTAGCTTTTCATAACATGTCCAATATTTCATTAATTTTGATAAAAACAGGAAAAGCCGAAATTAACTCGACTGAAAAACACGGGAATAACCTAATATTCACCGCAATTAGAGAATATGGTCTGACGTGGCGAGAAGAACAAAAGGAAATTAACCAATTGAGGTTTAAAATTATACAAGAACTGCTTAATCGCGGAGCCGATTTAGATAAAATAAATAACCACGGAATAACCGCTAGAACATGGATTGAAAGACTTTCTAAAACCGATAGATTACATAATTTAATCAAACAATTTGAAGAATAATAACCAAGCATAACACCTTATAAAACAATTGTGGCAGCAGTAATTAATTCTGCTGTTTCTACATTTAATATAAAAATCTACAGTTATGGTAAAAGTGACCAAATGGTTAATGAATTTAAGCCCATTACAAATTGGGCTAATATTACTTTTAATGCCTTTTCTTGTTGGTATAGTGAATGGATTGATCTCTTTTATTTCAATATTTTTGGATGCTGAGTTTCCAATCCCATTATTCCGTTTAGCAATACTAATAGTTCACATGATCTTTATGCTATGGATTTGGTTCTTCTCTGTAACCATAAATAGAAAAGTGTTGAAAATTAATAATACACTTTTTAAAATAGGTTTCTTTATTTTACTTTTATACAGATTATTAGAATTTATAAGCCAGCTAAATCTTGATATATATAAAAAAGGATGGTATCTAGATAATAATATTATTAGCCTTATCGATATCTTAATGTCTATTTATACTTTACTTGTTCTGGCTTCGTATATATATTTAACAATATTCACAGCAAAAATAATAACGAAACTATCTATTGAAAAAGTGAAATTATTCACCATTGAAATACCACATTTTCTATTAATATTTACATTCCCAATCGGCATTCCATTACTTCAAACACACGTTCAAAATTATTTAGAGAAACATGAATTATTTGGCTTTTATTTTTCAAAAAAAGTAATCCTAAAAAAAGCAAAATATGAACCAACAAAGGAGATTGAAGAAAAAATTAAAGAACAAAAAAACGAAATCAATAAAGAGGACCCAAATAGATTTATGCCTAAATAACTACGCCAACGCCATGTCTAAATAATTACTCTTTATAGCCTACTTACAAACATTCCTTTAGAATATTCTACCAGTTATTTGTTTGCTAACTTAGTGCATAACCAAATACAATTTAGTTAAAGCAGAGAAACAAACTAGACTGGTATTTTTAAATACCGAAACACGAAAAATTCGCAAACAATATTTACAATTGATCTAATTAATATGAAAACAAAATTAATATTACTAGCGTTACTATTCACTCAAATATTTTATGCTCAGATTAAGATACAAGAAGACAGCCTCACTATTGAATATGAAAAAACTAAAAAGGCGAGTCAGTTTATAGGTGCAGTAACTAATGTTAGAACTAAAACAGAAAAAATAGTCCAATACAACATCAAAGTTAGAATTGAAATGTTGGATAATAAAAAAAGACGGTTTGACCCTAACAAATTTTCACTTATAGATTATCAAGACAGTTTAAGGTTCCGACCAATTGATGTAGCCTATACAAATTTCACAGATAAGTGGCACTTTGCAAAATTAATAAAGAACAAACCCAACTATAAATCTTTAGAGCATAGATACAATCCGGATATCAAGGATACATTTTTAGATTACGAATTTAAAGGAATTACAAATTGTACTTTTCCTATAAAATACGAAGCCTATGATAAATACAAAATAAGCTTTAAAAATCCAAAAAAAGTAGCACATGAAACGTATTTTGAGCCAAAAGAATTAAGAAAACGAAATATAAACTTATATTTTCCAATATTAAAAAGCACTAAAAATGCGACCCTTTTTTATGGGAACACAAAAATTGAAGACATAGAATTTTAAGCAACTTAATAAATGCCTTTAATTTCAATGAATGTATTATACTGATATAGGTTGACTCTTTTTGGTTAATATTTAGACGTTCAAAAGATTTCTTTTAGCCGTTTAGAA